>CAVXTU010000004.1:0-438897 GCA_963764785.1 uncultured Chloroflexia bacterium
GGGCTGGGGGCGTGCCGGGGTCCTCAGGACAACGGAAGAGGCTCCCGCCAAGCATAGACAACCCAGCCGGCCTCGATCGCGCCTCCCGCTCATGCACCCCATGGGGCCGGTCCCTCGAGTAGCCGCTCGAGCTCGGCGTCCGCATATCGCCGCCGAGGGTCATCGAACGCCCGACCTGGGCCCCTTTCCGTGTGAGCATGTACGAGACGCTCCCATCGGTTCCGGAGTGGATGATGATGAGACCTGCGGCTTCAGAACTCCTGGACGATCGCTTCGACCTCGGTGTTGATGTCATCCGTCATCGGGTCAGTATCCAATCGTCCCGCCTGCGCTTGCACCGGATGGGTCAGGTGACCGGCGGTGCCGCGACTCGCAGGCTTCCTGGGTCGGGTGAGCCTCGGGACGACGCCTCCACCCGACGGGTCACTACGGGCCCCGGTGGCACACGAACGGCCACCGGGGCCAAATTATCGGAACTGGCGGCCCTGCCAGGCGATGACGAGGGGCTCGGGGGTCATGGGATCGCGATCGTCTGCTCCAGTTCCACGCGCTTCAGGTCGCCAGCCCCGGTGACGTTGGGTCCACCCATCCGCTCGCCTGAGTCGCCGTACTTCTCAAGGACGCTCGCTGGCTGCGAATCGCCGGCGACGACGGTCTGGAAGGTGACCCAGATCGTGACATCGCCAGCCGGCCAGCTGTCGATGGGCACATCGAATAAGAAGGTGCCGTCTGAGACGGAAGCAGTGCCGGTATCGAACAGGTCGAGTATCTCGGCGTCCTCCGCTGAGTTGTCCAGTGTGACCTCATAGGCGATGAGCGCGCCGTCCGGCAGGTCCGTCGTGCCGTCGACCGAGATGGTGCCATCAGCGACACGCGCATCCATGTCCAGTTCGACCGTTTCGCTACCGCCGTCGTCGCCGCCGCATCCTGCGATGGCTACCATCGCCGCCAGCGCCAGCCCGGGTGCTCGTCTCACCCTGGTCCTCCCTACATCCCCCATGATCCCGGGGCAAGGATAAGGCCCCGGCAGTCTCCCACCGGGGCATGCTTGCGTTCCGCGGGTCCACCTTGAAGGAGCGCGTGGCGTCCGGGTCTAGGAACGGGATATTTTGGTCGTTGTAGGCGGCTCGTGCTGTGACGACGGGCCCATCACATGGCGCCGGAATGACTGCACGGCGCTCGTCTTTTCGGAGATGTTGATCACACGTAGCAGCCGAGGAGTTAGCGATGACCCAGCAGCCCAATACAGGCGTGCGTTGGACGACTGACGACAGAGTTGAGGGCCCATCTGCCCACCAGCCGACCTCGATGTCGAGCGGTCCATCTGAACTCGGCGTGGGGCTAGCTATCGTGGCCGCGCTCATCTTCGCGTTCGCGGGCATCCAGCTCATCGGCATCCACAGCATCGCCGGCGACACGATCGCCGAGGCGTTTTACAACGCCGTCGGCATGATGTCCTTCGGGTTCGCCGCCCTTTCCCTGGCCATCGGCGTTCGGCGCTGAGGGTAGGAGGACACCGATGAGACGAGCACCTCGGAGTGGCGCTGGCAGCAGTGCTGGTCGTGCCGGTGGCGGTGGCTGCGCAGGGCAAGTAGCAAGGCGGTCGAACCCTGCCTCCGGGTGATGGCACGCGACGGGGTCGCCAATGTCCGTAAGTGTACGCCTTATGCTGCCACTATGCTGCCGTCCTCGGTCAGCGCGCCGACCTTTCCAGAGCGGTCCGATGCGTGACATCGCCTGTTTCACGCTCAGAACATGGTGCCGAAGGTGGGACTCGAACCCACACGAGGGTTACCCCTCAGCGGTGTTTAAGACCGCAGCGTCTGCCATTCCGCCACTTCGGCCTGGTGCTGGCTGACAACTCTACCGGCAAGAGCATGACGGTCCTGTCCCGGCGCGCAGTCCACACCCAAGCCGTCGCACTCCCGCCACTCGGCTCGCCTATCGCCAGACCGTGCGTGACCACATACGGGAGGACCAGGGGCACCTGGCCAACGGGGAATGGAGGCGACGACCGGATTCGAACCGGTGAATAGTGGTTTTGCAGACCACCGCCTTAGGCCTCTTGGCTACGTCGCCCAGTTTGCGGCAGTGTCCCCACCCCGCGTCATCTTGGCTGCCCCTCGAGGATTCGAACCTCGGTTCACGGATCCAAAGTCCGGCGTCCTACCACTAGACGAAGGGGCACCTGGATAACCCCGACAAGTCTACGAGGTGAGAAGAGGGAATGGAGCGGAAGACGGGACTCGAACCCGCGACCCTCACCTTGGCAAGGTGATGCTCTACCAACTGAGCCACTTCCGCCCGGTTCTCGACGAGCGACCGACCGGCGCCATGTAGATGGTGCCGAGAGCCAGAATCGAACTGGCGACACCGCGATTTTCAGTCGCGTGCTCTACCAACTGAGCTATCTCGGCCCGCCGGTGCGATACCGATATTAGACCACATCCGGGGGCATCCGCACAACGATATGCGGTCTTCCGGAAGCGCCCTTCACAGGGATCGAGGCAGCGAAGGGATCGTTTGGGACCATCGGACGGCCGGGGATGACCAATAGGCGACCCATCCATTGTCGAATCTTCACAGTGGCCCGCTCCCCGAGATCGATCGCGAGTGCTACATTCGAGGTGGCCGAACTTTCCGGCAACGGAAGACGGGGGAACCACCTTCCCTTGATGGGGCGAATCGCGGGACGTCCGCGCAGGCTGCGCAAGTAGCCGAGCCCGACAGCTCACCTCGCAGGCCAAGCCGTGACCTGCTCGAGGTGTGTTTCGTTGGCTTGGCCGTTGTATCTGGCTCCCGCTCTCCCCCGTCTGACCGCGCTGCAGCGCAATCTTGGGCTCGACCTGGCTTCTGCCGTCGGCCTGGGGACGACGATGGCCGTGGTGGGCGTCCTGTTGCCATCGGTCGCCCGACGCGAGGGCCTCGACTCGATGGGCCTGGCGGCCCTGGCAGCACTGCCGTTCCTGGCCAGCCTGCTGACCTTGTTCGCGGGACGCATCGGTCCGCGTACGCCAGCAAGGTTGGCGGTCATCCGCGCCCTCGGTGCGGTCGGGCTGTTGCTCGTCCTGATCGCGCCCCATCCCATCTTCATCGCCGCAGCTACCCTCGGTTTCTGGGTCTCGTTCGCGCTTGGCGCCCCCCTGCAGCAGCGGATCTGGGCCACCGTCTACCCGACCGCCGACCGTGGACGCCTGCTGGGCTATGTCGGGACAGGCCGCTTCGCGGCTGGCACAGTGGCGTTGTTCGCGATCACACTGGTCGCAGCATCGTCCGGGTGGGCACCGATCCTCGTGCTCGTCGTCGCCGCAGGTGCCGCCAGCAGCCTCGCCGTGAGCCGGATGACCGTTCCCGATATCGAGGTCAACCATAGCTTCAGCGCTGTGGGCTCGATCCGATCTGTCGTCGGCACGCCGATGCTCCGGAGCATCGCCATCGGGCAGCTGCTGTTCGGTGGTGGTCTCGTCGCGGCGCCGGCGCTTATCGCCATGGTGCATGTCGATCGCTTGGGACTGGGGCTCGAGGATATCGCGCTCGCCGGGCTGCTCAGCTATGGCACCACTGCGGTGACCATCGGTCTGTGGAGCCGTTTGGCGGGACGCTTCGGTGCCATCACCACCATCGCGGCGGGGGCCCTGATCGGCGCAGCCGGTTTGGGCGTGTTCGCGGCCGCACCGAACTTCGGCATCGTCGTGCTCGCGACGGTGATGGTTGGCATCGCTGATGCCGCGGTCAATGCCTCGTGGCCGCTGCTCATCAGCGACCACGCACCGATGCATGAACAAGGCGCGGTGGCGGCTGGCATGAACGCGATCATGGGCATGCGCGGCCTGGTCACCCCATTCCTCGTGATGGTGCCGGTGTACGCCGGTCTCGTCGACGAGACTGGGGGCCTCTTCATCTGCCTCGTGGTGTCGGCCACCGGCGCGCTGGCGTACGCACGCCTCGCCGGCTTCCACGTCCCAGCCGAACTACGGCGTAGCGCTCGAACGGCCGTTCAGTGGAGGCCCGCCAGCTCCCTGATGCCGGCGGCATCGACCTCAGGCTGGCCGGTCATCCGACGCAGCCGATTGATGCGGTCTTCGATCGCCGGGTGGGTGCTGAAAAGGCCACGCGCACTCTTGTCGAGCTTCTTGACGGGATTGACGACGTAGAGATGCTGGGTCGCCCGGTTGGCGACCTCCAGCGGCTCCTGGTCAACCTCCAGCTTGGCCAACGCCCGCTCAAGTCCGTAGGGATTGCGCGTGATCTGGACGCTCGTCGCGTCGGCAAGGTACTCACGCTCGCGATTGACGGCCATCTGGACAAGCCGGGCAGCGATGGGCGCGATGATCGCCACGAGGATGCCCAGGAACAGGATCAATACCTGGGCACCGCCGCCGCTATTGCTCCCGCCGCGACGCCGACCACCCGTCACGCTGCCCCAGAAGGCGACCCTGGCGATCATGTCCGAGAGCAGCGCCACGGAGCCGACCAACACCCCCACCAGAAGACTGAACCGGATGTCGTAGTTGGCCACGTGGGCGAGCTCATGGCCGATGACCCCCTGGAGCTCTTCACGATCGAGCTTCTGGAGTAGCCCAGTGGTGACCGCGACACTGGCATGCTCGGGATCTCGCCCGGTCGCAAAGGCGTTGGGCGCTGTGTCATCGATGAGATAGACCTTGGGCTCGGGGATGTTTGCCGCCAGACTCAGCTCACGCACCACGTTGAACAGCTGTGGTTGATCCTGGTCACTGACCTGACGTGCCGCCGATGCGCTCAGCACCAGGCTGTCTCCCCCGAAGAAGGCGCCCAGCGAGAGCAGTGCCGCCAGACCCATCGCTAGCGGGACAAAGATGAGCGCGCCGGCGACATCACCCACGAAGAAGAAACCGGCGAAATAGCCCAGCGCCCCAAGCAGCGCGACGATGACCAGGATGAGCAGGATGGAACGCCGCTTGTTCTGGCCGATCTGCTGATGGAAGGTCTCGCGGGTGACGGTCATGCTGGCATCCGCCTCAGCAAGGGCGAGAGCAACCTCGGGTGCGAGCTCGTCAGCCCTGGCTCGGCGGGGGTGGGGGCGGCCGGTAGCCAGGTGGAGGAGGCGGTGGCGGATTCGTCGGGGCGGACGGCGGTGGCGGGGCGACCGGTGCTGGCGCAGTCGGGGCAGATGATGACGTACCGACGTCGTCATCATTGCCGAAGCCAAGGTCGACTCGCGGCACCTGCTCTGCCTCGGGCTCGGCATCGAAGAACTCTCGCTTGCTGAAGCCGAGCGGGCCAGCGATCAGGGCGTTGGGGAACGTCGCGATCGAGGTGTTGTAGTCGAGCACGCTGGCGTTGTAGTGCTGTCGGGCAAAGCTGATCTGGTTCTCGGTCGTCGTCAGCTGTTCCTGGAGCTCCAGCACGTTCCGGTTGGCCTTGAGCTCCGGATAGTTCTCCACGGTGGCGAAGAGGGAGCGCAACGTAGAGGTGAGCGCATTCTCCGCGATCGCCTGCTCATGCGTACCCTGAGCGCCGGCAGCCACGGCGTTGGCTCGCGCCTCGGTCACTGCGGTGAGCACCGACTGCTCAAAGCCCATGTAGCCCTTGACCGCATCGACCAGGTTGGGGATGAGATCCCAGCGTCGTTTGAGCTGGACCTCGATCTGGGCAAATGCCTCGTCGATACGCAGGCGCCGTTGCACCAGGCCGTTGTATATGAGGATGCCGCCGGCAAACAGGATCACCACGATGATCCCGAGGATCAACAAGATCTCCATCAAGTCCTCCCGATCACTGTCACGCTCGCAAGACTGCGGACGTGGCTCTCGACAAAAGAGTACCCGCTTGGGTCATACAGGGGAGCCTGGTCTGTCCGGCCCAGTCCCGGGGTTACGTTCGTCCCGACACTGTCGGGTCTGCTTGGTGGATCGATGACGTCAGCCGCAAGCGCCGCAATGGACGTCCGAGGGCCGGTCACCACCTACAAGGTCGGTGACCCAGTCGACGAAGCGGACGCCATCGACCGCCAGTTCGTAGAACGAGTCGTCGGCGATGACAGTGTGGGCCGTGCCCGGGGCAACGAAGCTGCCGACGTCCACGCCGGCTGCCTCGATATCGGCCTCGATCCCGTCGATGAGCGTCACCAGCTCATCGGTATCCACTCCCACGAGCCCTCCGTAGAACGACTGCGCCTCGTCGTTGGCGTAGTCGAATCGCGCGAAGGTGATATCCGGCGCATGCCGACCGGCGAAGACATACAGGCCGGGCACACTCCATTCATCGAGCTTCACGTCGGCGGTCTCAGGCCAATCGGGGATGGAACCATCGGTTCCCCAAAGATGACCGATGAGCCCGTTGAGCGCTGGCACATCGGGGTAGGCGCCGGAGCTATCCCCGAGCGTCACGATGCGCGCGCCAGGGAGCCGGTCAGCGGCGAGTCCGGCGAACAACGGCGTCGGGATGGAGCCGGCGCTGGCACCAGTGACCACCAGTTCGCGTACTTCCGGATAGGTCGTCACCAGATGATCCAGTGCGGCGCTGGCGTTGAGGTAGCCCTTGTGCTCGACCGTGAGGCCGTCGCGATACTCATGCGTGGCTGTCCCAAGGTGGGCGTCGCCTGTGCAATAGGGAACATAGACGAAGGAGTAGTCGGCCAGTGGGTTCTCGGGGTTGGCGAAGTCGAAGATGCCGCCGCGATCATCCAGGAAGCCGACGCCACTCGGGCTCGATGACACGTATGTCTTCTCGTCGCCGTCGAACTCGCACGTCTCGGCGCTGAAGCACGCGCCGCCACCCTCGAAATAGAGCACGACTTTCTCCGGGTCGGCTGGACGCTCCAGGAAGTGCACCTCGCTGCCGTCGGCACACTCGGTCTCGGCATCGACGCTGAACGGGAGCCAGCCGCGATCGGCGGCGATGACACCGACAGCGAGTCCTGCCAGGCCGACCCCGGCGAGCACCATCGAGGTGGCGACGACGCGGCGTTTCGTGAGACGCATCTCGGGAGCGTACGCCCGAATCGGCAAGACCGTCGCAGCTCACCGGGGTGCTTCGGCGGCTGCCTCGAGGACCCACTGATGCATCGAACGGCCACTCGAGGCCGGTGATGGTCGTTCATCCACCTGGAGCGATCGACCAGTTTCGCAGGGCACCGACGTCGGTGAAGCCGACGCCCTCGTAGAAGGCCATGGCAGCGGGTCGGTCCTCATGGGTGGAGACCCGCACATGCGTTATGCCTTCGTCTGCCATCCGCCGGAGGACGTGATACATAAGGGCGCGTCCCGAGCCCCGTCGCTGGTAGTCGGGATGCGTACCGAATGGCTCGATCTGGGCGATGCCGCTCGCGTCCGGCCACCAGACGGCGAACGACGCGATCCGCCCGTCGTCCGACAGTGCCACCAGGTCGCGCTCCGCTGCGTAGACCGGTGATCGCATGAAGCGGAGGTAGCGCTGAAGGTGGTCGCCCGGGTCCATCGTCGACTCGAAGGCGCCGTGCGACGCGCGCCGGCGCTCGTCGGCCTCCGCCCCGCCGGCGAGCGGGCGCAGCTCCCAGGCGCCTGATGGGGCGGGCACGGGTTCGGCACGGAGGTCCCACCGATACGACCGGTCAGACCAGGCCGCCGTGTAGCCCTTGTCGCCCAGGTACGCGGTCATCTCCGTATCGTCATCGGATACCCAGGCGACCTCGGCTCGTCTGCCCATCCGCCGCTGGGCCCACTCCAGGTACGGCTCTCGCTCCACCCCGGGCAGGGCGAACACGCTGATCTCCGCTGGATGGGTCATCGACTCGCCTTCGCTCAGCACGACGAGTACGCCGTCGCCAAGCCAGAAGCTGAGCCCCTGCTCGGTCCGTGGGTCCGCATGGTGGACCCACCAGGCCAGGTCACCGGGATGGATGAAGTACCGGGAGGATGCGGCCGACATCCCGGCGCTGAGCACCGCCTGCATCGCAACGAGCTCGGAGGGAGTGACCGCGACCAGGCCGCCCGGGCGCTTCATGGTCGGCCCGGGCCACGCCGTGGGGCCATCGTCGTTACAGCGCGCGCATACGGTTGTTGCGAGCATTGTGCTCGACCTCGGCCAGGCCGAGGGCTTCGAGCACGGGTGGAACGTAATTCGCGAAGCGGCCACGCAAGCCTCTCTTCATGCCGTACCAGCCACCGACCGGGTTGCTGGCGGACCGGCCCCAGGCCTCCACGGTGTCCGGCTTGGCCTCTTTCTGCTCATCGGCGTTGCCCAGCGCCATCCAGTCGCCATGCGCCTTGAGCATGGCGTGGAGGTCATCGATGCAGCGCAGGTGGTAGCGCAGCTCTGTCGTCCCGACCTGGACGACCAGCGCGGGTGGGTCGGCCGCCGGATCGCGATAGGCCTCGTAGTCCGAACCACCGGGTGGAGTCTGGAGGATCCAGGGATCGTCCGGGGTGCCATTGCCTTCGACGTCGATGTCAGCCATGTGTCGTCCTTCCGCTGCGGCCTGGTTGAGCCGTGGATCTCAGACTATCCGCTCAAGACTGACATCTCTTGTCATGAATCGATCCCGGTCGTAGGATCGGCGCATGCGAGCCGGTCGCCTGGTTGCCCTCCTGATGATCCTGCAGCGCGAGGGACGGATGACTGCATCAGCATTGGCCAGCCGGCTGGAGGTCTCGGAGCGGACCGTACTCCGGGATATCGAGGAGCTCTCCGGCGCTGGTGTGCCGGTCTACGCCACTCGAGGCCCCGGTGGGGGTTTCCAGCTCCTGGACGGCTACCGCAGCGAGCTCCCGGGGTCGGAGAGCTGGGACGCGAGGCACCGTCGGCCAGCCCGGCAGCGCGGAGCGGTTCGGATCTCACCCGAGGGGCGTCGCCTGGCTGCGGTCCTGGGTCGGCTGCAGCCGCTACGGGTGCGTCGGACCGTTCCCGCGGACGAGGACGGCTGGCTGGAGGCGACCTTCAGGATCGAGTCGATCCAGGGGACAGTGATCGACGTGTTGTCGCTGAGCCCGCATGTCGAGGTCCTGTCGCCAGAGCGGCTGCGTGATGAAGTGGCCGGTCGGCTGCGGGAGGGGTCGGCGCTCTATCGCGAGGTCGGACGAACCAGTCAGCTAGATGGGCTGGAGCCTCAATTCGATGTCGGTCAACATCGAATCGACCTCGGTGAGGGTCAGGCTGGGGGCCTCCGCCGTCGATCGGTCCGCGGCCACGTACGACTTTCGGTCGAAGCTGTAGATCGCGAATCGTCCGACCTGGGCCTCGGACTCGACCAGACCGAGGCCAAGGGCCTCAGCCCTGGCACGAAGTCGGATGAGCCTGACACCATCGAAATCGATCAATCGTTCTGTGTGCTCCCCTGGATCGACGCAGTCGGTGGTGGGCGGTAGAGGACTCGGACCTCTGACTTCGTCTACGCGGGGCAGTCCCCTGCCCTGGCGGGATTTCGCTTCATGATATCGGAGACGGACTTCTGCCGGCTCCGCGGCAGCAGCCGATCGGGTATCGAGCGCACTACCAGGACGACGACCAGCGATGGCGAGGCCCGCGATCATGCCCTGGGCCATCGAGCCATTGACCCGGTCGTCTGGGCAAGCCTATGCTGGCCGCACGATGGTCGATAGAGACAAGGACGGCCGCCCGATCGCATCCCCAAATGCCGGCGCATTCCTGGGTCCGTTCACAGGGGTGGCTCCGGTGCCATCGGACTTGCTTGACCGCCAGTGGCGAGCAGGACCCCGCAAGATCGGGCGTACACAGCGCTCCAAGGTGACCATCTTGGCGGCCGCCGCGATCGTGGTGATCGTGGTCTTGGTAATCCTGGGAGTGGCCACGCCAAGCACTGTGTCGGAACTGCCGTCACTGGCTTTCGCCTAGATCTCCGCAGGGACCCGCCGTTCTGGCCGGCACCGCGCGTGAACGATGGTGGGCGGTAGAGGACTCGAACCTCTGACTTCCTCGGTGTAAGCGAGGCGCTCTGACCAACTGAGCTAACCGCCCTTGGGGTCGTCGATGGTACCGCTTTGGGCACGGTTGACCACCCGGTCAGACCAGGGAGGGAGTGGTGCCCAGGCCGGGACTTGAACCCGGATGAGTTGCCTCATACGCCCCTCAAACGTACGCGTATACCAATTCCGCCACCTGGGCAGGTGCTGTGTGATGTGATCGAACGTGGTACCGCGGGAGGGACTTGAACCCACACGACCGTAATGGTCACTAGGTCCTGAACCTAGCGCGTCTGCCTATTCCGCCACCGCGGCACGAGATCGAACACAACGCTCAGCGAGCGGAGACCGATGGTAGCACGAAGGCCATCCTGGACCGCGCCTCAGAGGTCCCGTATGGCGCTGATCCGTTCGGCTATTCGCCGATGTAGATGATCATGCTGACCCCGACGAAGAGGATGGCCAGCAGGATCGTGAACTGGTACAGGCGCTGCTCGACCCCACGACGACTGTGGAAGCTGGAAGCGTCGCCACCGCCAAAGGTCGCACCCAGCCCGGCCCCACGCGACTGCATGAGGATGGACGCGATCAGGCCGATGGCCGTGAGCAGCAAAGCGAAGAAAAGGAAGATTTCCACGGTTCCGAGTCGACTCCAGTCAGTGATGCAACGCAGGCAGGATAGCACGGCCGTCGGCCCATTCCCGACCCCGCCAGGCTCGTCTCGGCCCAGTCATCCCGCAACTGGGCGAGCGCAGGCCGGCGCCTCACGACACGCGGCAACCGCTACTCCTCGAGCAGTGAGTGCCCGGTCATGCCGGCTGCCGGGCTGACGCCGGCAAGCGCCATCAGGGTCGGCGTCACGTCGGCCAGGATGCCGTCGCCCAGGTGTCGGCCGCGCACGGAGGAGCCGGCCAGCAGGAACGGCACCGGGCTGAGCGAGTGCTTGGTCACCGGCTCCCCGCTCACATCTCTCATCACATCGGCATTGCCATGGTCGGCCGTGATGGCCAGCAATGCCCCGGCTCTGCCGGCGGCCAGCGATGCCGCGTCGGCTGTCAACACCGCGTCGATGACACGACCGAGACAGCTGTCCAGAAAGCCGCAGGCCTCCACCGTAGCCTCCCAGACCCCCGTGTGGCCGACCATGTCGGGGTTGGCGAAGTTGGCGACGATGAGGTCGTACTCGCCCGACTCCACCGCGGTCACGATCTCATCGGTCACGGCGGCCGCACTCATCCGCGGTTGGAGGTCGTACGTGGCGACCCTGGGGCTGGGCACGAGCCTGCGGACCTCCCCCGGCCAGGGCGCCTCGACTCCCCCATTGAAGAAGTAGGTCACGTGTGCATACTTCTCAGTCTCCGCGACGTGGAACTGCCGCCAACCCAGTCCCGAGACGACCTCCGACAGGCTCGTCACGACCATCGGCGGGTAGGCCACCCGGACGGGCAGTCCGCCCTCGAACTCGGTCAGAGTCACGACCGTCGGGAAAGGTACGTCGGGGCCTCGGTCGAAGCCGGAGAGATCCCGGTCCACGAGCGCGTGAGTGAGCTGACGCGCACGATCGGCTCGGAAGTTGAAGTGGATCACGACGTCCTCGTCGCGTACCCTGCCGTCCACACCAGCGATCGGTGTCGGCTTCACGAACTCATCGTTCTCGCCGCGCTGGTACGCGGCGGCCAGAGCTGCCTCGGCACTGCTGGCGGGCTCCGTGCCGGCGCCACGGCCGTAGACCATGGCGTCGTACCAGGCCTTGATCCGGTCCCAACGGCTATCGCGATCCATCCCGAAGTAGCGGCCCCCGATCACGGCGAGCCGGGCGGCCGGGTGCACCGCTGCCAGGCGGGCCTCGAAGTCAGGGATGAAGCGGTCAGCCGAACGCGGCGGGGTATCGCGTCCGTCGAGCAATCCATGGACCACCACGTCGTCGACGCCGGCCTCGCGGGCCAGCTCGGCGATGGCCACCGCATGGCGGTCGGTGGAGTGGACGCCGCCAGGACCGATCAGCCCGACCAGGTGCAGCCGGGAGCTCGTCTCGGCGACCTGTCGGACCGCATCCAGCAGGACTACGTTCTGTTTGAACGAGCCATCCGCGATCTCTGCATCGATGCGTGGCAGGTCCTGGAGCACGGGTCGTCCGGCACCCAGGTTCAGGTGGCCGACCTCGCTGTTGCCCATCTGGCCGTCAGGCAAGCCCACGGCGGCAGCCGAGGCCTGGAGCCGCGAGTTGGGCCAGGCCTCCAGCAGCGCGCGCCAACGCGGCATGGGTGCCGCCACGATGGCATCGGCCTCGGGATCAGGTCCGATGCCGAAGCCGTCGATGATGACAAGTACGACGGGGCAAGGTCGTTCAGCCCTCGTGGTCACGTCGTTCCGCCTTTCATTCGGGGAGCGGGACTCATCGAGTCCCCGGGTGGGTGGCGATGGGAGATCGTTGCGGCAGCTAGCCAGCCTTGGCGCGGGCCGCGGCGGTGACGCCGGCGCGGGCGGCGATCCCGGCCATCTCATCGGGTTTGAGGCTGGCACCGCCGATGAGCGCGCCGTCGATGGCGGGCTCATCGATGAACTCCCCGAACGACGAACTGGTTACCGAGCCGCCATACAGCACGGGCATGGCCTCGGCCGTCGGATCGCCGGCGAGGTCCGCCACCGTGGCGCGGATGGCAGCGGCCATCTGGGCCGCATCCACTCCACTCGCCGTCTTGCCGGTGCCGATGGCCCAGACCGGCTCATAGGCGATGACCAGGTCATCGGGGACGCCGTCCGACTCAGCAGCAACGACCTTGAGCGCGATCTCCACCTGGGCCTGCACCGTCGTGATGGCCCGGCCGGCCTCGCGCTCCTCGAGCTGCTCGCCGCAGCACAGCATGGGTCTGATCCCGGCCTCGATGAGGCGGACGATCTTGCGGCCGATGAGCGCGTCGGTCTCACCCTGGTCACGGCGACGCTCACTGTGGCCGACGATGACCCAGGTCACCAGACCGTTCAGCATGCCGGCCGAGACCTCCCCGGTGTAGGCACCATTGGATTCCGAGTGGACGTTCTGTGCACCGACGGCCACGCCCGATCCCTGAAGCGCCTCGTTCACCTGGGCCAGCGCGACATACGGGGGGCAGATGACGCGGGTGACTCCGGCCACGTCGGTGGCATCAGCGATGGACCTGGCCAGCGGACCAGCTTCCGCCGGGGTGGTGTTCATCTTCCAGTTGGCTGTGATGATGACGGGTCGCATGGACCCAATCATAGGTCGGGCGATGGCACCGCGGCGGCGGCCACCGCATCGAGCCGAGCGAAGGCGCGCTGCACCCGCGCCCGACTGAGCCCAAGCGTCACGGCCAGCTCGGTAAACGATGCTTCGGGGGCATCGCGCCGGGCGCGTGCCACGACTCCGATCGATATCGGACAGCTCGGCCAGTCGCCCATCCGTCTCAAGTCGTTCGATGACCGCGATCTGACGTGCACTCGAGGCGACCGAGCGCTCAAGATTGGCCGTCTCAGCGTTGAGTACGCGATTGAGGTGGCCCTGCAGCTGACGCATCACCAGCCGCGATTCCACCTCCAGGACGCTGGCACCGGCACCGCACAGGCGCAGGAAAGCCAGGATCGTGTCGGTTCGCTTCAGCGTCAGGACGCCGCGATGACGCCGCCGCCGACTGGAGGACCGGAAGCCGGCCTCTTCCATCCGCGACACCAGCGTAGCCAGTTCATCCGTGGGCACGACCATCTCCAGGTGGGCGCCGTGGGCACCCATGCTCAGCGACCCGGTGGCCAGGAAACGTCCTCGCAGCCAGGCCGCCCGACAGTGGCTCCGGGCCGCCGGCCAGTCGAAGTCAGCGGCGGATCCGACGCCTTCTCGGGTGTCGTCATCCGCCAGTCGTACCGCCAGCCGAGCCACCGCCGGCGATCGAGCGTGACCCTGAGCTGCGGCACCCAGCCCTGCCCGCTCGGCGGCGCGACAGCAGGTACGCGGTGGGTCGATCGCGGCGAGCTCGGCGCGGACCGCCTGCACCAGGTCGCGGTCACGTGTCTCGCTCACCGCTGCCCCTGTGCGCTTCAGGCGCTGCGGACCGGCGCCACCGGGTGAGCGGCTGGGCGAGCAGCAAGGAGCACCATCAGTGCATCAGTCAGGCGTGCCGGGTCGTGGCGGTGGGCATTGTCGGGATCGACCACTGAAGCCAGCTCCAATCGTGGGCGGGCGTCGTCGACGGGCAGATCGATGCGGACGGGCTCCGCGTGGTACCCATCGGGAACCTTTGCCGTGGTGTCGTCGTTGGCCAGGACGACGTCGATGAGGTGGCCCACGTCGTGCGCGTTGAGCGCCGCGATGTGCTCGGACAACGTGTAGCCCTCGGTCTCGCCCACCTGGGTGGCGACGTTGTTGACGTAGACGCGCAGGCCGTGGGTGTCTTCCAGCGCCGACCGGATACCTGGCACGAGCAGGCTGGGCAACAGGCTGGTGTACAACGATCCCGGTCCCAGCACGATGAGGTCGGCGGCGCGAATGGCCTCCACGGCCTCGGCACTGGCCTCGACCCGAGCCGGGCTGAGCCACACACGTCGGATGCCACGCGATGCCCCGATGCGCGATTGCCCTGTGAGTTGTGAGCCGTCGGCCAGCTCGGCACTGAGATTGAGTGCCTCGGGCGCCACGGGTACGACCTCGCCTCGTACGGCCAGGACGCGGTTGGTCTGGCGGACCCCCTCCTCGAAGTCTCCGGTGATGTCGGCCATGGCGGCGATGAGCAGGTTGCCCAATGCATGCCCGGCGAGCCCCGGCTGTGCCTCACCGGTCGGGAAGCGGTACTGCATCAGCTTGGTCATGGTCGGTTCGGCATCGGCCAGGGCCGCCATGCAGTTGCGGATGTCACCTACCGGTGGCACGCCCAGCTCCTCTCGCAAGACGCCAGAGGACCCACCGTCATCGGCCACCGTCACCACCGCGGTGATGTTGCTGCTGACCTCCTTGAGGCCGCGCAGCAGAGTGGACTGGCCGGTGCCGCCGCCGATGGCCACGATCCGTGGGCCGCGCGCCAGCGAACGCTTCTGATAGACCAGCTCCACCAGCGGCTCGCGTCGGGCCGGGAACGGTTCCAGGAGCACGCCGAGCAGCCGCCACAGTCCATACAGGAAGACGCCGATACCGATGCCGATGACCAGGATGGGTCGCAGCGGATCGGGCAGGAAGTTCAGGCTGACCACCTCGAATAGCTGGCCCGCCGGCGTGTTTGGCAGAACGTCGCGGAACAGGATCCGGATGAGGAGTGCGCCGGCCGTGGCGAGGATGGTGAGCCCGATGAACATCAGCAGGAACCAGCGCTTGATACCGGTCCCGGGCTTGAGCCAGCGGCGGAGCCGATGCCAACGGCCCTCCCCTGCTCGAAGGGTCATCGCCGTTTGTCCAGTTCCCGATGCCACACCGTGACCGGGCCCATGTCCAGCGAGGTGAGCTGGCCAGCGAGGGCTTCACTGATGGCCACCGAGCGATGGAATCCGCCCGTGCATCCGATGGCGATGGTCAGCCGGGTCTTGCCCTCGGCAAGGTAGGCCGGGACGACGGTGGCAAAGAAGCCGTCGAGATGCTCCAAGAAATCGTTGCGTGATGGGCTGGCCGAGCACGAAGTCACGGACTGGCTCGGTCAGCCCTGACGAGTCGCGCAACTCAGGCCGGTAGAACGGGTTCTCCATGAAACGCACGTCGAAAACGAGATCGGCCTCCAGCGGCACGCCGTACTTGAAGCCGAAGCTGATGACCTGGAGCGACAGCTGGTCGGGACCCGGCTGGGCGTCCAGGGCAGCCACGATCCGCTCACGAAGCTGCTTGAACGCAAGGTCGGTGGTATCGATGGTGGTCTGGGCCAGGTCGCGGACGTCGGCGAGCATCTCGCGCTCGCGTGCGATCGCCAATTCGACACCGTCATTCTGGTTGTCCAGCGGGTGTCGGTGGCGCGTTTCCGAGTAGCGTCGGATGAGCGCTTCGTCACTGGCCTCAAGGAACACGATCTGGGGTTCGATATCGCGCCCGTGCAGCGCTCCGAGGGCGGCGGCCAGCGCCAATGGAGCATCACCCTGGCGCACATCGAGCACGATGGCCACGCGGTCGTACCGTGTCGGGTCGTTGGCGACGAGTTCAGCCAGGTCGCGCAACAGCTCCGCGGGTACGTTGTCGACGACGATGTAGCCGAGGTCCTCGAAGATCTTGCTGGCCGCGGTCTTCCCTGCGCCAGACAGGCCGGTGACGATGGCGACGTGCTGGTTACGGGGCCCGTGCGCCGGCGGCAGCTGCTCAGGCATCGGCTCGTCGACCTTCCCGGCGTCGCTGCAACAGGAAGATGGTGAACTCATACAGCGCGTACATCGTGCCGGCCAGCACCATCGGGCTGATGGGGTCGCCACCGGGCGTGATGACCACGGCGAAGATGACCACGCCGAGCAGCACGTATCGACGCATCGTCTTGAGCTGGTCCACGTTGAGCACCCCGATGCGGTCAAGGAAGACCAGGACGATGGGGAACTGCATCACCAGACCGAAGATCAGGAAGATGAAGGTGACGAAGCCGAAGTAGGCCTCCGCACTCGGGAGCGCGGTGAGGGCACCGGGGATCTCGAAGCTGAGCAGGAAACCGACGGCATAGGGCAGGGTGATCCAGGCCACCGCGCAGCCGAGCAGGAAGAACACCACGGTCATCGGGATCCACGGCAACGCGGCCTTGCGTTCGTGCGGCATCAAGCCGGGTGCCACGAAGGCCCACAGCTCGTACAGGACCACCGGCGAGGCGATGAGGATGCCCACGATGACCGAGACCCGCAGATACACCATGAAGCCGCCCGAGAGGGTCAGGAACACGACCTCGCCGTTGGGCAACGGCGTCAGCAGCAGCTTGATGATGGGATCGGCGAAGTAGAAGCCCACCGCTGAGCCGAGCAGGATGGCCACGATGCTGATGGCGATGCGCCGTCGCAGCTCCGCGAGATGATCGACCAGGGTCATGCTGGCGGGCTCGGGCGAAGGACCCTGCGACCCCCCTGGCTCAGGCAACGCGGTGATCTCGGGTTCCAGGACGTCGCTCATGGGCGGGGGTCGACCTCCGGTGCTGCCACGGCGAGGTCTCGGAAGCGCAGGTCAGGCGTCGTCGTCGCCGTCCGCCTTGGAGTCTGGCGGGTTCACCGGTGCCGGCGTCAGGCTGGTGCTGTTGGGCTCGGCCTCGGAGGTCAGCGTGTTGGGCGGCGGCGGCGTCTTCTCAGCGGCCGCCGCCTTGTCCGGGTCGATGGCGTCGGTCATGTCACTGGAGGCCTTGCGGAACTCCTTGATGGTGCGACCGATGGCGTTGCCCATCTCGGGCAGGCGACCAGGACCCACCACGAGGAGGGCGATGGCCAGGATGATGATGAGCTCGAGGGGCCCGATGTTCGGGAGTCCCATGCGACCCTCCGACGACGTGGATCAGTGGTAAGCATCCTAGCACCCAGCGTAGCCTGCTGGATGTCGCGCCTATGACCCTGGCGGTGGTGGAGCACCTTCATCAGCCGCGGACTCGTCAGTGGCCGGCGAGGCGACTGGCGACGTGCCAGCGGATCCGTCGCTCGCGTCGGGGGCTTCTCCGACATCGACCCCAGGTGTGGTGTCAGAGGTTTGGCTCTTGGGGACATACCAGCTGAGGCTGGATCTCACCATCGACACCGCCGTCCGTGGTCACCGCCTGATCGGACACGAGGGTGATGTTCCCGCGCGAGTCGATGTCGAGCGTCATGACCCGAAGATCGATGTCGGTGCCGTCGCGTCGCAGGTAGGCGACGTGGTTGCCGTCGGGCGAGACCGCTGGCGCGAAACTGTTGCCGTCGTCGGTGAGGATGGCCTGCACATCGCCGCGGCGGGCGCTGATGATGACGATGTCTCGACCCGTGCCGCTGCTGGCCTCGACGGCCAGCCATTTGGCGTCGGGAGACCAGGATGGATTGGCGTAACCCGACTTCATGAGCTTGTTCTTGCCCTGCGAGCAGTTGGTCTTGGACTTGCACGTCCAGATGCCGATATGCGGCTCACCGCTGCTGCCACTGTTGTCGTTGTAGGTATAGGCGATGCGCGTGCCATCGGGGCTGAAGTCAGGATCGTTGTGGCCAAGCTTGGACTTGAACGGCGCGGGCACCCGGCGGATCCGACCGTTCTTGCTGTTGACGACGTACAGGATGACTTCCCCGTCGCCGTCGGGCCCGTCACTGACCACCGCGATGTTGTCACCGTTGGGACTGACCGAGGGTTGCAGGATGTAGCTGAACCAGTACCCCCGGCGGTCACGGATCAACGACTTGTGAACCATCTTGATGCCACTGCCGTCGGCCTTGGCACGCATCAGGTCCGTGGGGGTCAGCGTGTACTTGCCTCCGGGGCGAGTCTTGTCCGTGGTCTTCTGGCTGGTGCGGATGAAGTAGAACGCCTTGCCATCCTCGGACCAGGCTGGGTCGGAGTCGGTGGTGGTCGACTTCGTGTCGGTCAAGGCGCGAAGTTCGGAGCGGCCCGAGGCTGACCAGATGTCGCCGCCGCGTGAGAACAGGATGGTGCCATCGAGGTCCGCGCCCTCACCGGGGGGTGCCCGGATGACCAGCGGAGCGGCCACCTCCTCAGTCGCTTCCGGCTGCGGTGTCTCGGCATCAACCTGCCCGGGTGACTCCGAAGGTTCAGCACCGCTGACCACGCCCCCGACCAGTTCACCGCTGGCCTGGGCCTCTGCAGCGGCAGCGTCATCGACCCGGGAGTTGAGGAAGCTGAAGCCCCAGTAGCTGGCGACGGCTACCAATACGAGCCCAGCCAGTGCCAGCAGTGGTGCGAACAGCGGGGTGCGGCGTGATGGCCGGCTGCGGGGCTGCAATGGCGCCTGGCCACGTGGATAGGGTGGCGGAGGCAAGTAATGCGGCTCGGTCTTGGCGCCGACGGGTTGCGATGATTGCGGGTACCGAGGATCCGGCCGATAGACGCTATCGGAAGGCGGTCCGCTCATGGTCGCGTCGCCGCTGCTTGTCGCAATCCCGCCAGCGAACCAGCGGGGCCGACGTCACGGACCTCCAGCTGCAACGTCTCCACGCCGGCGAAGGTGCGGCTGGCGAGACGAGCGACGACGTCGATCTCAAGACCCTCCCAGAGCAGCTCGGCGAGGTCTGCCCGGCCGAAACAGATACCGTCGACCACTTCGCGTCCCCTGCGTAACGTGACCTGTGTATGACCTCCATTGGCTGCACGGGCGCGGACCACGGCTAGACCCGCGACACCGACCAGAGGAGGCGCCTCTCCGGCTTGCTCCAATGGTGCCAACTCGCGCAAGAGTACGTAATCTGCGGCATCTGCGCTCTGGATGAGATCGATGGACAGGCTGGGCAGTCCATCAGCCGCCGGTCGCTCCTTGACGAAGGCCTCCAGGCGCTGTCGCAGCTCCTCCAGGTGCCGCCCTTCGAGATGGCAGCCGGCCGCCGCAGGGTGGCCCCCGAATCGTTCGAACAGGTCGCTGCAGGTGGTCAGGGCCGCGGCCAGGTCGACGCCACCAGCGCTGCGCGCCGAGCCGCGCCAGGGCTCGACCGAGTTGGAGAGCACCAGGGTGGGACGCCCCAGCTCCTCAGCGAGACGTCCTGCGACCAGGCCGATGATGCCGACCGGCCAATCCCCCACCAACACGATGAATGGCGTGTCCGGCATGGTCGAGACGGCCAGCCGCGCTTCAGCCATGGCCGTCGTCGTCAGCTCGCGGCGGCGCTTGTTGGCTGCGTCGAGCTCGCCAGCCAATCGAGTGGCCGATTCGGTGTCCTGTGCCAGCAGCAGGTGGGCAGCCACGCTGGGATCGCCGATCCGGCCCATGGCGTTGATGCGTGGCGCCAGCCCGAAGGAGATGTCCTCGCTGGAGACATCCTCACGGTCGACCTTTGCCGCGGCCATGAGCGCCTCGAGACCGGGTCGAGTCGCCTGGCTCAATCGAATGAGTCCAAGGCGCACGATACAACGGTTCTCGCCAACGATCGGCACCACGTCAGCGATGGACCCGATAGCTGCCAGGTCGGTCAGCGCAAGGGCGGCCTCCGCGCCATCGGGATCGTCGTGCAGCAGGAGCTGAGCGACCTTGAAGGCCACGCCAGCGCCCGACAGGCGTGCGTCCGGATATCGACTGTCGGGACGTTGCGGATTGACCAGGGCCAGCGCTGGGGGAAGCTCGACGCCCAGCACATGATGGTCCGTGACGATGACGTCGATGCCCAGCGCCTTGGCAGCCTCGATCTCGGCCCGGCTCGACGAGCCGGTGTCGGCGGTGATGATCAGGCCGTGGCCGGCGGCTGCCGCTCGTCGCACGGCAGCCATCGACAACCCGTGGCCTTCGCCCGTGCGGTCGGGGACATACGGCTCCACGGTCAGTCCGAGCCTTCGCAGGGTCTCGGTCAGGATGGCCAGGCCGGTCAGGCCGTCGGCATCGAAGTCCCCAAGCACGAGCACCGACTCACCGGCCCGTCGGGCTGTGTCCACACGCGCCACGACGATCTCAGCATCGGGCAGGAGGGATGGGTCGTGCAGCCCTGTGACCGGGTCATCGAAACGAGAGGCCAGCTCGGTCACGTCGACGGGTCCACGGCGGGACAGCACTCGAAGGGCCCGAGCAGAGAGGCCACGTCGCTTGGCGTCTTCGATGGTGTCGCCATCGATCGGGTATGCCGTGGGCACGACCCAGTGATAGTGCGGCCTCAGATCAGACACGGAAGTCAGTCTGAGGGGCCGGCTTCACTCGGGCTTAGGCGGCGCTTGGCTTGGCCTTGGTCCGGGACTCTGCAGGCCGGCTTTCCTTGCGCCGCTGATCTCGCAGGTGCCAGTCAAGGAACAGCTGCGACGCCACGAAGATCGACGAGTACGTGCCTGCGATCACGCCGATGAGCAGGGCGAGCGTGAAGGGACGGATGGCCTCACCACCGAAGATCAGCAGGGCTCCCAGCGTCAGAACCACGGTCAGCGACGTGGTAAGGCTACGACCCAGTGTCTGGACCAGGCTGTGGTTGACGATCTCGTCGAGTGGCTGGCCCATGTAGCGCTGGCGGTTCTCGCGAATCCGATCGAAGACCACGATGGTGTCGTGGACCGAGTAGCCGATGACCGTCAGCATCGCGGTCACGAACAAGGCGTCGATCTGGAGACCGGTGAATGTGCCCAGAACCGCGAATGATCCGACCACGATGATGACGTCGTGCACCAGGGCCACGATGGCCGTGACACCCATACGGAAATCGCGGAATCGGTAGGTCACCCAGACCATGATGGCGCCAGCTGCGAAGACGATGAGCAGTAGCGTCTGCTGGATCAGCTCGGCACTGACGACAGGGCCGACCGAGTTGGCTTGGCGGACCTCGTCGATACGACCAAACCTGGCTTGAAGCGCGGTCGCCAGCTCGCCGAACTGACCTTCGGTGGGCACCCCTGCGACGGGGCCACCAGCGTCACCGCCGTCGACCGGTACCGCGGAAGCATCCGGGTTGGGTGATGCCGATGGACCGGGCGAGGTCGGAGCCGTCGACTCGGACGGTGGCGTGGCGGTAGCTGGTTCGCTCTCGGCGGGTGCCGTGCTGGCGGCCGGACCGGTGCTCGACCCCTGGCTTTGGGCTGGTGCGACGCTCGCGGCCGGCAGGACACTTGCCTCCGGGCTGGCGCTGGCATCCGGGACGATGGAGGCATCCGGCGACGCCGAGGCCTGCGCGAGGGCAGCCGCGGCGGCGGAGCCCTGGGCCACCTCGGGCGCCTTGAGCGCGAGCGCTTCCGTGCGGATGAGCACGTAGTCGCGAGCATCAGAGGTGGTGATGGCTACCTCTGAGTTTCCCAGGCCCTGCTCCTCGAGCACGGCCCGAACCTCGGCCGGGTCCGGTGCGCCGTCCTCGAAACCGACCTCCCATACCGTGCCACCGGTGTAGGCGATGGAGAACTGCAGGCCCAGGTTGGCGTTGGGCAGAAGCGTCGCGAAGATGAACACCAGCCCCGTGATGATGAGGATGGTGCTGAGTGCATAGCCGTAGCGCCGCCGGCTGACGAGATCAAGCACCGGCCGACACCTTGCGCTTGCGGCTGCGGGCGTCGGCCGAGAGCTCCGTTTCAGCGATGCCGAAGAGGTGCGCCTTGCGAGCCCATTCGCGCTGCACGATCCAGCGCAACATCATGCGGCTCAGCACGATGGCGGTGAACATCGAGATGAGCACGCCGATGATCAGGACCAGGGCGAAGCCTTTCACCACCGACGTCCCGAAGTAGTAGAGGATGAACGCGGTGATAAGGGTGGAAACGTTGGAGTCGAGGATGGAGTTCCAGGCGCGATTGAAACCGGCCTCGACCGATGAAGTCAGGTTCTTGCCCGCGCGCAGCTCTTCCTTGGTGCGCTCGAAGATGAGGATGTTGGCATCCACGGCCATACCCACCGACAGGATGAACGCGGCGATGCCGGCCAGGGTGAGCGTCACGCCGAAGAGACGGAAGACGGCGTAGGCGAAGACACCGTAGAAGATGAGTGCGATACAGGCCACCACGCCTGGCATGCGGTAATACAGCAGCATGAACCCGAAGACCAGCGCGATGCCGACGATGCCAGCGAGGATGGTCTGTTTCAGGAAGTCGAGTCCCAGGGTGGCCGAGATGCTGCTGAAGCCGACCTCCCGGATCTCCAGCGGCAACGAACCGAACTTCAACACCGTCACGAGTGCCTGGGCCTCATCCGGCGTGAAGTTGCCGGTGATCTGGGCCTGGCCCCCGAAGCGCCTGGCGTTGATCGAGGGCGCCGATGCCACGATGCCGTCCAGCACGATGGCAAAACGGTCGCCGAAATGGTCGGCGGCATATTCATCGAAGAGCCGCGCCCCGGTGTCCTTGAGCTCCAGGTTGACGACGATCTCGCGAGTCTGGGAATCCTGTCCGATCCGTGCGTTGGCGATCTCCGTGCCGTTGAACAGCGGCTCGATGTCCTTCATGCCGTCCGGGAGCGGCTGATCCTGAAGCTGAGCATTGAAGAACTCGTCGGGGACCGGGATGAACTCGAGGACGCCGGTCGTCCCGATGAGCGAGCGGATGTCACCCTCGTCATCGACACCCGGCAGCTCCACCGAGACCCGGTCCGATCCCTGGGTCACCACGACCGGCTCCGCCACACCGGTGGCATTGACACGATTCTCGATGATCGTCCGCGTCTGCTCGAGGATCTCAGGCGTGACTGCTTGCGAATCGGTCGCCACGACCTGGTACTCGCCGCGCAGTCCCCCGATGAGGTCCAGGCCGAGGCGGGTCTGTAGCGTCTCGCCAGCAGTGCCACCAGGGCGTGGCAAGGGAAAGACGGCCACCACAAGGGCGACCAAGAATAGGGTCAATACAAGGATCGGGACGACGCGTTGCATCGCTCGGGACAGTACCAGAGAGCGGCGCGCTACGCCGTAGATGTGCGACGCGGACGTCGCTGGTCAGGCATCGAGATGGGTCCGGATGCGTTCAGCCAACCCACGGCTGATGCCGGGCACCGCCGCCATCTCGTCGATCGTCGCCTTGCGCAGTCCCCGGCTGGAGCCGAAGACGCGCAGCAAGGCGCGCTTCCGCGCGGGTCCGACTCCAGCCAGGTCATCCAGCGCCGACCGGGTCGCCGACTTGCCTCGCAGCTGGCGGTGGTAGGTGATGGCGAAGCGATGTGCCTCGTCGCGCAGCCGCTGCAGCATGTACAGCGCACCCGATGCCGCGGGCAGCACGATCGGCTCGCTCTGGCCAGGCAGGAAGAGCTCTTCACGTTCCTTTGCCAATCCAGCCATGGGCAGGTCGTGAAGGCCCAGATCGTCGAGCGCTTCGCGTGCAGCACTCACCTGGCCCTTGCCGCCGTCGATGATGACGAGGTCGGGCATGCGCCAGCGGAGTTGTTCGGCACCGCCCTGCTCGGCATCGAGCGCTCGCCGGAAGCGACGCCGCAAGACTTCCTGGTGGCTGGCAAAGTCGTCCTGACCGGCCACTGTCTTGATGCGGAAGCGTCGGTACTCTCCGGTACGCGGCTGGCCGTCCTCGAAGACGACCATGCTGCCGACCGTGTTGGTGCCCTGGATCGTACTGATGTCGTAGCACTCGATCCGATCTGGGGGCGCGGGCAATGCCAGCGCATCGGCCAGCTCGGTAAGTGCGTGCTCGGTCTTGCCCTGATCGGCCAGCCAGCGGACCTGCTCCCGTTGCAGGGTCTCGGATGCGTTGCGGCCGGCGAGGGTCATCAGTTTGCGACCCTCCCCACGCTGGGGCACGGCGAGACTGACCTTCCGCTCCGCACGGGCAGCGAGGAACTCCTCGAGCTCGGACACCTCGGGCAGGGCGAAGGGAACCAGGACACGGGGCGGGATGGAGCCGGCGCGGGCGTAGTACTGCTTCACGAAGGACGTCAGCGCCTCCTCGTCGGTGTCATCGGCGACGTTCTCGAGCATGAAGATGTCGCGGTTGAGCGTCTTGCCGTCGCGGATCGCGAAGAGCTGGACCGCCGCCTCCTTGCCCGACCGCGCATATCCCAGGACGTCCAGCTTGCGTTTTGCGAAGCCAGCCATCTTCTGGCTCTCCATGGTCCGCTCGATGGCGCGGACCTTGTCCCGCAGCGCGGCGGCCCGCTCGAACTCGAGCGCATCCGCGGCGGTCTCCATGTCCGCGCGGAGTGCCTTGGAGACCTGTTCCTGATGGCCCTCCAGGAAGAGCATGACCTGCTCGATATCGGCGGCGTAGTCCTCCTTTCCGATGGCCTCGATGCAGGGACCCTGGCAGCGCTTGATGTGGTACAACAGGCAGGGCCGGTCCAGCGCCCGCTCCCCCTGCCTGATCTCGATGGTGCAGGTGCGGAAGGGGAAGATGCGACGGATGAGGTTCATCGACTCGTCGACGCTGCTGGCCGAGGCGTACGGGCCGAAGTACCGACTGCCGTCGTTAGGGAGCTTGCGCGTGCGCTCGATACGCGGGAAGTCGTCGGCCAGGGTGACCTTGATGAACGGGTATGACTTGTCGTCCTTGAGGCGCACGTTGAAGCGTGGCTGATAGCGCTTGATCAGGTTGGCTTCGAGCAGGAGCGCCTCACTCACGCTATCGGTGAGCGTGACCTCTACCTCGGCGACCTGGTCGATGGCCGATTCGATTCGCAACGGAGCGCTCGAGCGTCCCGCTTGCCAGTACTGGCGAACGCGATTCCGAAGGTTCTGGGCCTTGCCCACGTAGAGCACCCGACCGGCGGCGTCCTTCATGAGGTAGACGCCGGGCTGGTCGGGGAGGTGCTTGAGGGTCGCCTTGATGCGGGGAGTCACCCCGCGATGCTATCGCGAGGTGGGCGATGGAGCCTGCTGGGCGTCGGGAGCTGCGGCGGCCGCGGTCCTCCACGCGGGCTCGTCGGTGGCAGTCGACTCTGGAGCTTCCTGCCCCGCCGAGCCGCTCCAGATGGGGTCCGCACCCATGCTCATGCCAGGCTGGGTGTCGCCCATCTTCGACTGGTAGTAGACGTAGTAGATGGCCCCACCGATACCGGCGATGAGCAGCGCGAAGACCAGCATCACTGCGATGTCGCCGATCGAGTTGCCGCCACCACTGGTCTGTGCAGCCAGGCTCGCCGCTTCCGCCGCCTCGGTGATCGCGGCAGCGTCGGTCGCCTCGAAGAGGTGCACCGCGACGGAGCCGTCAGGAGCAGTCGCGCGCAGCTCCCAGAAGCCGGCCGGAGCGTCCACCGGCAGTGTCACCGACTGGCGAAAGTAGCCGCCGTCGACCGTATTGGCCGTACCCAGGTGGACCGGGCCAGCTGTCGTGGTGAGCTGCAGGTCGATGGTCTGGTTGGCCGGGAAGTCGAGCCCGCTGATCTCGACGTCGGCGCCGGGTCCAGCCGTCTCGGGAACCATCGTCACCGTCGGCGGCAGGCCCGAGGCCGCGGTGGCAGCGAGCGGGGCGACGAGCAGCGCGACGACCGTCAACGCCAGCACGGCTGAGACCAGGTACCTTCCTCTCTCTCTCATACACCGAGAGTAGGTCGCGACCGTGCCATCGTCATCGACCCCTGATACTCATCCTCAGCGGATGATGGTCACCGTGGCTGGGAGCAACTCCCCACCCCCCGAGTGACGGAAGTCATCGCCACGGTGCTTCGGTGTGGCGGCGCCAGTTGACGAAGTGGCGGGAAGGCAGCGGTAAGCGGCAGCCAAGCGCCACGCGTCAGCCTCAGCGGCGAGTAGCTGGCTCTACGACGGCAGCAGCAACGATGTGGAGAAGGCGATGGCGTCAAGTCCTGCCCATGACCCGGTCGACCGGCGCCTGGCCAGGCTCGCCCACGATCAGCGCGCCGCGGCCACGGCCAAGCCAGGCCCAGTGCTGTGTGTGGCTCCTGCCGGCTCGGGCAAGACCACGACGGTGGTGGCACGGTTGGCCTGGCGTGTCGCCCATGGCACGGATCCCTCCACCATCTGTGCACTCACCTTCAACCGGCGGGCCGCTGAGGAGCTCCAGGATCGGGCCGACTCGGCGCTACAGGAGCTGGGCCATGCGCCTGGGGCAGTCCGGGTCCGGACGTTCCATGCGCTGGGCCGCGAGATCCTCGCCGACAGTGGCGCCGACATGAGCCGCATCGTCGAGCGCACGGATGCGTTGGCCGACGTTGCGGGCGGCCCGCTGTCGCCGGCCGAGCTACGCCATCTCGACGATGCCTTCACCCGCCTGAAGCTCGACCCCGAACGTGGCCCGGCCGCCGAAGACGTCGACGTGCACCACGCCTTTGCGGCGTACCAGGGATGGCTGCAGGCCCATCGCTCGATCGACCTGGATGACCTTGTCGCCAAAGCCGTGCCGACACTTCTGGCCGATCCGGCGTTGCTGGATCGGTGGCGCAGCCGGACGGCCGTGCTTTTCGTGGATGAGGCGCAGGATCTTGACAAGACGCAGCTCGACCTGGCCGTGCTTCTGGCCGGCGATCGCCGCGACATCTTCCTGGTGGGTGATGACGACCAGACCATCTATGCCTGGCGTCTTGCGGACGTCCGACGGGTGCTCGGGCTGGCGGAGCGGCTGTCGGGTCTACGGCGGGTAGACCTGGAGACCAACCACCGATGTGCACCTGAGATCGTGCGTCGAGCGGCGCGCCTGGTGGCGCACAACCATGAACGCTTCGAGAAGAACATCCGCTCCTCACCGCGTACTTCCGGGTCTGTCACGCTGGCGCCCGACAGTGCTGATGAGTCAGCTCGCGCTCGGTGGCTGCTCGGCCACTGGTTCGTACCTCGGTCGGGAGCCCGCTACGCCGTATTGGCACGCACCAACCGCGAGCTGACCGCCTATGCCGCAGTGGCCCTCGAGTTGGGCCTCCCCTATCGCGTCGAGGACGATGGCCTGCTCCTCGATGACGCGGGAATCCTGGCGACACTTTCCGCCGTCGACGCGCGGAACCCGCTGTTGCCGGCGATCCACGCCGCGGCCAGAGCCACCGACCTGTCTGCGGCACGGACAGCGGCTCTGCTGAGCTGGGCAGCGCCGTATCGTTCGCTCGCGGCCCTGCAGGACGACCTCACCGGGCGCCTCGATGCACGGTCTCGGCTCGCCTCTGATGACGCTGACCTGACGCTTGCCACGATCCACGGCACCAAGGGACTGGAGTGGGACCACGTCGCCTGTGTCGGTCATGACGACGGCACCTTTCCTTCGGGCCGGGCGCTCCGCGAAGCGGCTGACCCACGACGCGTTCTGGAGGAAGAGCGGCGACTGGCCTACGTCGCCTGGACCCGAGCCCGCTCGACCCTGACGTTGATCTACGATCCCGGTGCACCGTCGATCTTCATCCGAGAGGCCTTCGACGCCGCGGAGCTCGCCTCGTGATGTGAGCGCTGACACAGGACCGTTACGTGGTCACCCGTAGGCTAGGCGCCGACCAAGCTGCCGGAGGACCACGTGATCGAGTTGTCTTTGCCCCGCCGTCGCGCACTGAGCCTGCTGTTCGCCGTGTCCGTCGTGATCGTCGGCTGCGGCGGCACCGCGACCGACGATGCCACCGATGGCGGAGACGTGACGGGGACCGAAGCGGCCAGCGCGGCGCCGGTGCCGGCGACCCTGGCGCCGTCCGGCGACGCCCGTGCCTCCGCCGATGCTGCATGGCTCGACATCGCGCTCACCGACGCCGCGACCGGCGAGACCTTCACGCTGGCCAGCCTGAAGGGCGAAGTCGTGGCCCTCGAGCCGATGGCCATCTGGTGCAGCAATTGCAAGGCACAGCAGGACAACGTCAAGGAAGCGTTCGCGGACGTGCAGGCTGCAGGCGTTCGATACATCAGCATCGGGGTCGATCCCAATGAGGATCCCGCATCACTCGCCAATTACGCCGATCGCAGGGCGTATCCGTGGACGTTCGTGCAGGCTTCCACCGAGTTCGCGCGGGCATTGAACGATGTCTTCGGTCCGCAGATCCTGTCACCGCCGTCGACGCCGCTTATCGTGCTCGACCCCGACGGTGAAGTCGCAGCGCAGACCTTCGGAACCCATGGGCCGCAGCAACTGCTCGAGATCCTCGGCGAGGCGACCGCGCAGACGTGACTGGCTAGCGCTCCTTGCGGAGGTCGATCGAGTAGTCGACCGAAGCCCGCAGTTGCGCCAGCCCGGCCGCCCAGATCTCGATGGCTCGGGCGTACTCGACGAGTGAAGCCTCCACATCGGTGTCGTAGGGACCGTCGGTGAGACTGATCACCGACCCCCAACCCCTGGGCTGGATCGAGATCGTGACATCGGTCGCCAGGCCTGGCGTGGTTGGATGATTCCAGCGGCACTTGAAGCGGCGATCCGGCTCTGCCTCAAGCACATCGATCTCGATCTGGTGGCGCGGAAACACGAGCACACTACGAGCACCGGGCAGCAGCGAACCGCGCACCTCATAGGAGAACCATTGCCGGAGCGTATCGGCATCGGACCACATGCGATAGACGCGCTCGGGTGGTGCATCCACCGTGCGCTGCATCGCGATCATCCGTTCGCTCACCGGACTGGCCCTCCGGTAACGGCCCTGGGGCCTACGATGACGGTCATGACGTGCTCCTCGAGTGGCACACCGGCTCGCGCGGCGTCCTCGCCCCAAGCCTAGTCGGAATGGACGGGTCGCTCATTTCCGTGGCCTCCCACGCCTGCCCCATCCTCACCGCGCCGCGCCGGCCGTACCGGCCCGGGTCCGCTTGGCCGTGCCAGCCATGGCGTTCTGGGCAGGCTTCTTGGCCCGGCGGCCATTGCTCGCCGGCGTGAAGGTGACATCGGAGAGCGGCAGCACCGGCTCGCCCTTGAGCACATGCTTCAGATATTCGCCGGTCGCCGAAGCCGCGACCCTGGCAACCTGCTCGGGCGTGCCCTGGGCCACGATCTGGCCACCCCGTGCGCCACCCTCCGGCCCCAGGTCGATGATCCAGTCCGCGGTCTTGATCACGTCCAGGTTGTGCTCGATGACGAAGACCGAGTTGCCAGTTTCCACGAGGCGATGCAGGACCTCGAGCAGCTTCTCGACATCTGCGAAATGCAGCCCAGTGGTGGGCTCATCAAGGATGTAGACGGTGCGTCCAGTGGCACGTCGCGACAGCTCGGTGGCGAGCTTGACGCGCTGCGCCTCACCACCAGACAACGTGGTGGCCGGCTGACCCAGACGGATGTAGCCGAGACCGACATCGACCAGCGTGGCCAGCTTGTTGAGCACCTTGGGAACCGCACTGAAGACTTCGAGCGCCTCCGCCGCGGTCATGGCCAGGATGTCCGCGATGGAGTGGCCGCGGTAGTGGATCTCGAGCGCCTCGCGGTTGTAGCGCTTGCCCCCACATACCTCGCACGGCACGTAGACGTCGGGCAGGAACTGCATCTCGATCTTGAGGATGCCGTCCCCCTTGCAGTTCTCGCATCGGCCGCCTTTGACGTTGAAGCTGAACCGACCGGGCCCGTATCCACGGACGCGCGCTTCGGGCACCCCGGCGAAGAGCTCCCGGATGGGTCCGAACAATCCGGTGTAGGTCGCCGGATTGGAGCGCGGTGTCCGGCCGATGGGACTCTGGTCGATCTCCACGATCTTGTCGATGGCCTCGGTGCCTTCGAGGCCATCATGTGCACCAGGCTCCACACGTGCGCCGTTGACGGTCCGGGCAAGTGCCTGGTACAGGACGTCGGTCACGAGGGTCGACTTGCCCGACCCTGAGACGCCGGTCACGGCCGTGAAGGTCCCGAGCGGGAAGCGGACATCCAGGCCCTTGAGGTTGTGCTCGCGTGCGTTCCTGACCAGCAGGGCCTTGCCGTTGCCCTTGCGACGCCGGGTAGGCACCGGCACCATGCGCTCACCCCGCAGGAAGGCGCCCGTCACCGAGCGTTTCTCCTTGAGCACGGCATCGATGAGGCCGCTGGCGATGACCTCGCCACCGTGTTCGCCCGCCGCCGGCCCGATGTCCACGACCCAGTCTGCGACCCGGATGGTCTCCTCGTCGTGCTCGACGACGATGAGCGTGTTACCGATGTCTCGCAGGCGCAGCAGCGTGGCGATGAGCTTGGCGTTGTCCTTCTGATGCAATCCGATGGTGGGCTCGTCAAGGATGTAGAGCACGCCTACCAGGCTGGAGCCGATCTGTGTGGCCAGGCGGATTCGCTGGGCCTCGCCCCCGGACAAGGTGGAGCTGGTGCGATCGATGGTGAGGTACTCGAGGCCGACGTCCGCCAGGAACCCGAGCCGACTGCCGATCTCCTTGTTGACCATCCGCGCGATGGCCATCTCACGATCGCTGAGGATTGACGGGAGTGCCGATACCCAGGCCAGCGCGTCAGCCACCGACATGGCCGCGATATCACTGATGTTGCGCTCCTCGATGGTGACGCCAAGCGCATCGGGCTTGAGGCGCTTTCCGCCGCAGGTGGGACAGGGCCGGGCCACCATGTACTTCTCGAGTTCCGTCCGGATGTACTCCGAGTCCGTCTCCCGGTACCGCCGCTCGAGGTTGGTGACGACGCCCTCGAACGTCGCCACGTACGAGTTCTCTCCACGATCGTGCTTGTAGCGAACCTCGACCTTCTCCGTCTTGTTGGCGAACAGCAGATGCTGCAGGGCGTCGGGCGGCAGGCCCTCGATGGCGGCGTGGTAGTCCCAATCGTGCGCATCCATGATGGCCTTGGTGGTCTTGAGCCGCCATGACAGCTCGGTCGGCACCGTGCGCCACGGCACCATGGCACCGTCCGGGATGGACTTGGTGCGATCGGGGATGATGCGGTCTACGTCGAACTCAAGGCGGATGCCCAGCCCGGTGCAATCAGGACAGGCACCGTGGGGAGAGTTGAACGAGAACGACCGCGGCTCCAGCTCGTCGATGGTGGTGCCGTCGTAGGCGCAGCTGTATCTCTCGCTGTAGCGCTGCTCGTCGAATGCGCCCGCGTCTGCCGGAGCGACGAGCATGACTCCCTCGCCCAGCCTCAGGGCCGTCTCCACCGAGTCGGACAGGCGGGCGGCATCAGGATCGGGGTTGTCCGGCCCGAAGGCGTTGCCGTCCGCGTCCGCGTGGCGCACCACGAGGCGGTCTACCACGACCTCGATGCTGTGGCGCTTGTACTTGTCCAGGCTTGGCGCCTCGTCGAGGTCCATGAGCTCACCGTCGACGCGGACGCGGACGAAGCCCTGGCGGCGTGCTCCCGCGAAGACACGCTCACCCTCGGTCTTGCGATCCTTGATGAGCGGACCCAGGACCAGGATGCGGCTGCCATCGGGGAGCTTGCGGATCCGATCGGCGATCTGCTGCACGGTCATGCGGGCGATCTCGCGGCCGCACTTGGGGCAGTGCGGGTGCCCCACTCGCGCGAACAGCAGGCGCAGGTGGTCGTAGATCTCCGTGACCGTCCCGACGGTCGAGCGTGGGTTGCGCGAGGTGCCCTTCTGGTCGATGGAGATGGCCGGAGAGAGGCCGTCGATCTGGTCGACGTCGGGCTTCTCCATCTGGCCCAGGAACTGGCGCGCATAGGCCGACAGCGACTCGACATAGCGACGCTGCCCTTCCGCGTAGATGGTGTCGAAGGCAAGGCTGGACTTGCCGCTTCCGGACAGGCCGGTGACGACGATCAGCTTGTCACGAGGCAGCTCGACATCGATGTTCTTGAGATTGTGCTCGCGAGCACCGCGAACGACGAGGAGGTCTTGGGGCACGTCACCAGTCTAGAGCAGTCGGGACCTGTAGACCAGGCGTTCCAATTCGTCGTGGCCCTGTGGTCAATAGCCCCCCGCATCGACGTGCGTCTTGCCACGGAAGATGTAATACACGCCAGCGGTATACGACAGCACGAACGGCATGCCGATGAGCGCGACGATCAGCGCCACCGTCAGGGTGTTGTCGGCAGCAGCGGCATTGCTCACGGTGAGGTTGTTGGCGGCATCGGTGGTCGAGATGAGCAGGTTGGGATACATCCCGATGGCCGCTGAGATCAGCAGGAGCCCGATCATCGCGCTCGACGCGACAAAGGCGTGGAAGTATCGCTCCAGGCGCATCATCCGCCAGGCCACCAGGAATGCGCCGAGGGCCGCTGCCGGGAAGATGACCGGCCAGATGTCCTGCGTATACCGCTGGGTGATCTGCTGGCCGTCGACGATGAGGACCACGATGACCAGGGTCATGAGAACGAAGAATGCGGCCGACAGCCGGGGCAGCCAGCCACGCAGCCGAGCCAGGATGTCTCCGTCGACCTTCATCATCAGATAGAAGCCACCGTGCAACGCGAGCATGGCGACCGTGGTGATCCCGAACAGCAGCGCGAACGGGGACAGCAGGTCGATGAGCGTTATCGAGATGTTGCCGTCACTGTCCAATGGGACGCCCGCGACGACGTTGCCGAAGGCCACGCCCAGCAGGAGCGCCAATCCAGCTGAAGACGCAGCAAACGCCAGATCCCAGCCGGCTCGCCAACGCGTGCTCTTCTCCTTGCTGCGGAACTCGATGGCCACCGCGCGCAGGATCAGCACCACGAGGACCAGCATCATCGCCAGGTAGAAGCCCGAGAACAGCGACGCATAGACCAGCGGGAAGACGGCGAAGAGGACGCCGCCGCCGAGCACCAGCCAGACCTCGTTGCCGTCCCAGATCGGCCCGATGCTGTTGAGCATCAGGCGACGCTCGGTGTCGTTGCGGGCCAGAGGCAGGTGCAGGATGCCCACGCCCATGTCGAAGCCGTCAAGGATGAGATAGCCGGCGATGATCAACACGAACAGGGCGAACCAGATGTCGGCCAGGTTCACGAGGCACCCTCCCCGTCATCAGTGGGCTTCGCGTCAGTGGGCTTCGCGTCGTCCGCGACATCGTCCGCGGCCTCAGCCGGGACGGTCGGCTCTCCATCGACCGGCGGTGGGCCGGCCTCGTGCGGACGCTTGCGGAATACGTCACGGAACGTATTGGGCAGGTCGGTGACAGCCACCGTCTCCACCGCCTCGAGCGGCTCTGGACCGGCCTGGATCTTGCGGTTCATGAGGTACAGGAAGAGGATGAACAGGATCGTGTACATGAAGATGAAGAGGCCCAGCGAGGCCACCACATCGAAGCTGGAAAGCAGGGGGGACACGCCGTTCGCTGTCTCGAGCACGTTGTAGACGACCCACGGCTGTCGTCCGATCTCCGCAGTCCACCAGCCCGCGGTGATGGCGATCTCAGACAGGAACACGCTGAGCACGAGCAGCCAGAGCACGAACCGCGAGCGGTAGATGCGTCGCTTCCAGGCGTACCAGACGCCGGCCAGAACGGCGATCCCCGCCAGGATGGGACCCAGGTTGATCATGATGTGATAAACCTGAAACAGCAGGTTGATGGGTGGCGTGGGGTCCGGTGCGAAGGAATTGATGCCCGCAACCGTGGCATCGATGTTCTGGTAAGCCAGGAAGCTGAGCAGGCACGGGATGCTGATCCCGGTGGTGGTCTGTGTACTCACATCGACCCATCCAAGCAGGAACATGGGGGCACAGGAGGCCGATTCCCAGAGGCCCTCCATCGAGGCCAGCTTGAGGGGCTGCTGGTTCGTCACCTCGATGGCCATATTGGGCCCGAAGATGAACAGGTTCGTGACCGCGAAGAGGATGAAGAAGGGCAGCGCCAGCTTGAGATTGGAGATGGCCAGGTCCACGTTTCGCCGGCGCAGCAGGTACCAGGCAGTGACGCTGAGCATCAGCGCCGATCCGGTCGTCCACGCAGCGGCCCACACGTGGAACAGCCGTGGCAGGAACGATGGCGTGAACACGACTTCCCAGAAGCTCGTCATCACGGCACGTGCCGGGGCCGGCGTCTGGGCGATGGTGTAGCCCTGCGGCGTCTGCATCCAGGAGTTGGCCATCAGGATCCAGAGCGCGCTGAAATGTGCGCCGAAGGTGACCATGAAGATGGAGAACAACCACATCTTGGGCCCGAGCCGATTACCTCCAAAGAGCATGAGCCCGAGGAAGCCGCCCTCTAGGAAGAAGGCGAACACCCCCTCGGCGGCCAGCAGGGAGCCGAAGACGTTGCCGACGAAGCGGGAATAGTCGGCCCAGTTCATGCCGAACTCGAATTCCTGGACGACCCCGGTGGCGACGCCCATGGCAAACACGATGCCGTAGATCTTGACCCAGAAGAACGACAGCTGGCGCCACTTGGGGTCCTTCGTCCTGAGGTAGACGATGCCCATCGCGACCAGCATCAGACCGAGGCCCATGGAGATGGGCGGGAAGATGAAGTGGTAGCTGGCCGTCAGCGCGAACTGGATCCGCGATAGGAGCTCGGAATCCATCCGTTCCCTCCGTTTCGCCCGCTACATTGGCCCAACGCTGATCGTCGAACTGGCGCGCACTCCACCGCGATGATACCGAATATGTCGTGCCACGACGACCGGCCAAGCGCAGGTCTACACTCGAACTGACAATGCGGGTGTGGATACCGAGGACCGAGGGAGAAGCATGAGTGAGTTGCGGCACGTGGTCGTCGTGGGCGGTGGTTTCGCTGGGGTCGGGGCAGCCAAGGCGTTGGCCAAGGACGCTCGCGTCGAGGTCACCCTGATCGACCAACACAACTACCACCAATTCCAGCCGCTGCTCTACCAGGTTGCCACCTCCCAGTTGGCGGAGACGGATGTTGCCTATCCCATCCGGAACATGGCGCGCCTTCGGACGAACTTCGACGTCAAGCTGGGCACCGTGACGAGTGTGGATCCGGTCGCACGATCAGTGACCACGGCCGAGGGCCAGACGTATTCCGGTGACTACCTCGTCCTGGCCGCCGGATCTCAGCCCTACTACTTCAAGACACCGGGCGCCAAGGAGCACGCGTTCCCGCTCTATTCCGTCGAGGATGCCGTGCGGTTGCGGACTCGCATCCTGCAGCTCTTCGAGGACGCTGACCGCGACGCCAGCCTGATCGACGAGGGCGCCGTCGAGTTCGTCGTCGTCGGTGGTGGGCCCACGGGCGTTGAGATCTCTGGTGCCCTGGCAGAGATGATCAACGGCACGCTCGCCTCGGAGTACCGGGATGTCGCCGTGGGCAAGGCGCAGGTCCACCTCGTGGACCACGGCCACGCGCTGCTCGCGATGTTTTCCCAGAAGGCCGGCGACTACACCGCCAAGGTACTCCAGAAGGATGGTGTGCGGCTGCACCTCGGGACCGGCGTCACCGAGGTCGGACCGGGACACGTGAAACTGTCCGATGGCAGCACCATCAAGACCCGTTGCGTCATCTGGGGCGGTGGGTTGCAGGCTGCGCCGCTCGCCGCCGATATCGCGCTACCCACCAGCCGTGGAGGTCGCATCGACGTCGCGCCGGACCTGACCGTGGAGGGCTTCCCGGGCGTCTATGTCGTGGGTGACGTCGCCAACATCCCGAGTCCGGACGGCAAGACCCATCCGCAGCTGGGCTCGGTCGCGATGCAAAGCGGCAGCTGGGCGGGCAAGAACATCATCGCCGAGATCGACGGGGGTGCGGCCAAGCCATTCCACTACCTTGACAAGGGAACCATGGCGATGATCGGCCGGAATTCTGCCATCGCGGAGATCCCCATCGGTCACCACGAGCTGCACGGCGCCATCGCGTTCGCGGCCTGGCTCGGGGTGCACTCGGTCCTGATGTCGGGCTTCCGCAATCGCATCGACGCGTTCGTCGAATGGGGTTGGGATTACTTCGGCAAGTCGCGAGGGCCACAGGTCCTTGATCGCAGCGAAGCAGCCCGGATCGACTGGGGCGACGAAGACAGTGAGGCGGAGTCCAGCTAGCGAGGCGCCGCAGGTGTCAGGCCCCAGGCTCCCGAGAAGGTGGCGTCTGGCTGCAGCGTGATGAGGCCGTCGCCGCTGTTGAACGCATCAGGGGCGCACGTCATGGGCTCGACCGCGACGGCGTGGCGAGCACGTGACGAGAGGGTGTCGCCCGTGAAGAGCATCAGGTAATCGTAGGCGCGATCGACCCACAGGCTCAGACGACGGCCCTCCGAATCCCCGAGATGTACCCACGCGAGGCCGTCACCGTCGCGCTCGAGGTCGCTGAAGCCGTCATCGAGCCGTGCACTCCCGATCGCCTTGGGTCGGCGGAAATCCAACGCCGTGCCATCGACCACGTCCCGCGCGACCGGGATGCCTCGCTCATCGGACCGCAGGTGGACCCGACCCGGCGCCTGGAGTGTCACTTCGTCGACGGGCACGACACCGATGGTGAGGTACGGATGCATGCCACTGCCGAACGGGCAGGGTTGCGAGCCGATGTTGCGAGCCGTGGTATGGACGGCCAAGCCGTCATCAGTCAGGGCGTATTCGATGCTGAGTTCGAGCGAGAACGGGTAGCCTGGTGACGGGTGCAAGACATGGCCCACGACGACTCGGTCGGGCTCTTGCTCGAGGATCGTCCAGGCGGCCCACCGCACCAGACCATGGATGGCATTCTGGCTCGCAGCCTCGGAGAGCGGGAGTTGCTGGGGCTGGCCGTCGAACGCGTATCGACCATCGCGGATGCGATTGGGCCACGGCATCAGCACCTGCCCGCGACCGCCGGAGCACATCTCAGCTTCGGCGTACCCATCCAGCACGTCGCGATCGCCGAAGCGATACGAGCGCAGACCGCCGCCGACCTCGACCACCGTAGCCCGCTGCGCACCACGGATGAGGTCGATCTGCGTTCCGGACGGCGGACGTGGACTCTTCATGGTTCAGCCCGATCAGCCGTTGGGGGCTGCGGCCTTGTCAGCGATGATGTGGATGGAATCGACTTCGATCCGGGCCGCCGGGATGGACGTGTCGCCAGCACGGAGCTTCCGGAGGGCGTCGACCTTGTCCGCGCCGGTCACCAGGAAGAGCACCTCACGCGCTCGCGAGATGCCCTCGTAGGTCAGCGTCATGCGCCGACGACCCTGGTACTCGCTCGTGACACCGACGGAGTGATCGGCAACCTCGAGCACAGGGTCACCCGGCACCAGGGAGGCCGTGTGTCCGTCTGGACCGAGCCCCAGGTGCACCAGGTCGAACATCTCCGGCAACGACTCGCCGTATCGCTCGGCGGCACCCTCGATGTCGGGCTCCTCGCAGGGCATGGCATGCACTTCGGCATCGCCCTCCGGAGGAAGGCTGGCCAGAAGATGGGTCAGGTTGCGGTCCGGGTCGCCGTACGGTGCCACGCGCTCATCGGCCTGGTAGATGTCGCACTGCCGCCAGGGCACGTCCTCGTCGGCGAGATCGGCGAACATGGACCACGGCGTCCGGCCGCCACTGACGGCAAAGGTAAAGCGGCCATGGTCGGCCACGGCGTCTCGGGCAGCCCGAGCGACGTACTCGGCTGCGCGACGCGCTACCGCCTCGGCATCGGGCAGGATCTCGATGGTGATGGCATTCGTCACGCTTTCTTCTCGTCGTGCCCGCCGAACTCCTTGCGCATGGCTGACTGGACGCGATCCGCGAACTCATTGAGCCCTCGGGAGGCGAAGCGTGAGTACAGCGCCGCGGTCAACACCGGAGCCGGCACGCCTTCCTCGATCGCCGCGACCGAGGTCCAGCGACCCTCGCCCGAGTCGGACACGCGCCCGGAGAATTCCTCCAGCTGCGGCGACGCGTACAAGGCCTCGGCGGTCAGGTCCAGCAGCCACGAGCCGATGACGCTGCCGCGTCGCCACACTTCGGAGACCTCGGCAAGGTCGACCTCGTATTGATAGTACTGGGGATGCTCCAGCGGGCTGGTCTCGGCGTCCATGACCTGCTTGGTCTTGCCGGCATTGCCGCCACGGATGATGGCCAGGCCTTCGGCGTACGCGGCCATGACGCCGTACTCGATGCCGTTGTGGACCATCTTCACGAAATGGCCCGCCCCGTTGGGCCCGCAGCGCAGATATCCCTGCTCCGAAGGGCTGGGATCTCCGGAACGACCTGCGGTGCGGGGCACATCACCCATACCCGGCGCTACTGATGCGAACAGCGGGCTGAGGCGATCCACGACATCCTCCTCGCCGCCGATCATCAGGCAGTAGCCGCGCTCAAGTCCCCATACGCCGCCACTGGTGCCGCAGTCGATGTGATGGATGCCCTTCTCCTTGAGCTCACTCGCGCGGCGAATGTCGTCAAGATAGTGCGAGTTGCCCCCGTCGATGATGGCATCCCCTGGCTCCAACACCTCGGACAGCGAGGCGATCGTCTTGTCCGTGATCTCGCCGGCCGGCACCATCACCCAGACGGCTCGCGGCTTCTCCAACTTGGCCACGAACTCCTGGAGTGTGGTGGCCCCGTCGACGCCCTCCGTCTCGAGCGCCTTGACAGCGGCCTCGTTGACGTCATAGCCGACGCAGCGATGGCCATCGCGCGTAAGACGCCGCACGATATTGGCGCCCATCCGGCCCAGGCCGACCATCCCAAGCTGCATGGGTTTGCTTGTCGCCATCGTTCACTCCTCGGTTCGCGCTTGCTCGTTGTCCGCTGCCCAGCCGTTGGCTTCTGGCGGCGTTGGTCCGATTGTATGATGCGCCTTGCGGCCCGACGTCATCCAGCGATGCGCGACCCGGTCAAGCATGAGGTAGCAGAAATGGCGGACGACCCTACGGCAGCCGATGCCCTGGTCATCTTCGGGATCAGTGGCGACCTGGCACGCAAGATGACCTTCAAGTCCTTGTATCTACTGGAGCGCAGGAAGCTGCTGCATCACCCCATCATCGGGGTGGCGACCAGACCGTGGACGGATGATGACCTGCGTGGCCATGCCCGAGCCGCGATCGAGGCCTCGGACGTCCCCTTCGAGGAAGCCACGTTCGAGCGACTGGCTGCCCGGCTCTCCTACATCTCTGGCGACTTCAAGGCGGATGGCACGTACGACGCCATACGCACCGCCCTCGGCAACGCCCAGCGGCCGGTCTTCTACCTGGAGATCCCGCCCTTCCTGTTCGCGACGGTGGTCAAGGGCCTGGCGCGCGTGGGCCTGACCGAGAGCGCCCGCGTGGCGATCGAGAAGCCGTTCGGCCATGACCTCGCCTCAGCGAGGCAGCTCAACACCGAGCTGCATGCCCTGATCCGCGAGGACCAGCTCTTCCGGATCGACCACTACCTCGGAAAGATGTCCGTAGACGACATCATGTTCCTGCGCTTTGCCAATGCCGTGCTCGAACCGATCTGGAACCGTCAGTACGTCGAATCGGTGCTCATCACGAAGGCGGAAGATTTCGATGTTGCCGACCGCGGCCGCTTCTATGATCCGGTCGGGGCCATGCGTGATGTCGTCCAGAACCACCTGCTCCAGGTGCTGAGCATGGTGGCCATGGAGCCGCCCAATGGCGGATCTGCCGACGTCATCGGCGATCGCAAGCGCGACGTCTTCGTGGCCATGCCGCCACTCGATCCGTCTCACTATGTCCGCGGTCAATACCGCGGCTACCTCGATGTCGAAGGCGTGGCCCCGGGGTCGACGACTGAGACGTACTGCGCCATGCGCCTTGAGATCGAGAACTGGCGCTGGTCTGGCGTGCCCTTCTACATCCGCGCCGGCAAGTCGCTACCTGAGACCATCACCGAAGTGCGGATCGTCTTCAAGCACCCGCCCCGCCTCGGGTTCGCGCCACGCGGCATCCGGGGTCCCAAGGCGAACGTCCTGGTCCTTCGGATCGACCCCGAGCCCGGGGCGCGCCTGCAGCTGCAGGCCAAGGACCCCGATGCATTCGGCATCCGGGACATCCACCTGGACATGGACTTCCAGTCCGAGGGAGGCGAGGGTCCGACACCATACGAGACGCTGCTCCAGGGCGCGATGATGGGCGACCGTAGTCATTTCGCGCGTCAGGATGCAGTGGAGGAAACGTGGCGCATCATGCAGCCGGCCCTGGACGCCCCTCCCAAGATGGAGATCTACGAGCCCGGCTCATGGGGCCCGGTCTCGGCTGAGCGCCTGCCCGGAGCGGCAGGGTGGATGGCAGGAACCCTGGCTGCCCTCATGACCGCTCCGATCAGGCTGCTGCTCTCTGACGTGGACGGCACCCTGGTTACGCCGGACAAGGAGCTCACCGAGCGGGCCATCCTCGCCGTGGGCCGACTCCATGACGCCGGGATCGCCTTCGCCGTGACCAGCGGCAGGCCACCCCTTGGCATGAGCATGCTCATCGATCCGCTGGAGCTGCGGACGCCGCTGGCCGCCTTCAACGGCGGGCTCATCGTGGACCGTGAGATGGCGGCCCTGGAGCAGCGCGTCATCCCCGCCGACCAGGTGCAACCCATCATCGCGCAGGTCCGGGACGCAGGGCTCGAAGTCTGGGTCTACCAGGGTCCCGACTGGTTCGTGCTTGACCTCGACGGGTCTCACGTGGCTCGCGAGGCCTGGACGGTGGCCTTCTCACCGACACAGCTCGGATCATTCGACGATCTCACGCAGGACGTTGTCAAGATCGTCGGTGTCAGCGATGACTACGAACTGGTGGCCGCGACCACCATCAGCGTCCACGATCGCTTCGGGGACCATGTCGCGGCGTCGAGTACCCAGCCGTACTATCTCGACATCACTCATCCCGATGCCAACAAGGGCGGGGTGGTCCAGTTCCTCGCCCGGCACCTCGACATCCCCATCGAGGCCATCGCCACCATCGGCGACATGCCCAACGACGTCTTGATGTTCGCCCACTGCGGCCTCAGCGTCGCGATGGGCAACGCCGACCGCGAAGTCCAGCGCGCAGCCCGCCGGGTCACCAGCGGCAACGACGATGACGGCTTTGCCAACGCCGTGGAGCGCTTCATCCTCCCCTGAGGCGTTCCGACTCAGCGCAGCTCGCGGTAGCGCCGGATGAGTGCGTTGGTGGAGCTGTCATGGGCGAGCGCTGGCTCCGTCTCGACTCTCCAGCTCGGGGATGATGCGCTTGGCCAGGACCTTGCCCAGCTCCACGCCCCACTGATCGAATGAGTCGATGTCCCAGATCGTGCCCTGCGTGAAGACGCTGTGCTCGTAGAGGGCCACCAGCGCCCCAGCGTGTGCGGCGTCAGCACCTCGGCGAGGATGACGTTGGTGGGCCGATTGCCCTCGAAGACGCGGTGCGGGACGATCGCTTCGGCCGTGCCCTCGGCGCGGACCTCGTCCTGCGGTCTTGCCGAAGGCCAGGGCCTCGGCCTGGGCGAAGACGTTGGACATCAGGATGTCGTGGTGGTCGCGGATCGGGTTCAGCGTCTTGCCGAAGCCGATGAGGTCCACCGGGATGAGCTTGGTGCCCTGGTGGATGAGCTGGTAGAAGCTGTGCTGGCCGTTGGTGCCCGGCTCACCCCAGTACACCGCGCCGGTCTGGTAGTCGACCGTCCGGCCGTCCAGCGTGACGTGCTTGCCGTTCGACTCCATGGTCAGCTGCTGGAGATAGGCCGGGAACCGCTTGAGGTACTGCTCGTAGGGCATGACGCCCTGCGTCTGGGCGTCGAAGAAGTCGCCGTACCAGACCGAGAGCAGGCCCATGAGCACGGGCAGGTTGCGCTCGAACGGCGCCGTGCGGAAGTGCTCGTCCATGGCGTGGAAGCCGGCGAGCAGCTCGCCGGAAGCCGTCCGGCCCGACCGCCAGCATGGTGGACAGGCCGATGGCCGAGTCCATCGAGTAGCGGCCGCCGACCCAGTCCCAGAAGCCGAACATGTTGGCCGTGTCGATGCCGAACTCCGACGACCCCGTCGGCGTTGGTCGAGACGGCCACGAAATGCCTGGCGATGGCAGCCTCATCACCGAGCGCGGCGAGGGTCCAATCGCGCGCGGTATGCGCGTTGGTCATCGTCTCGAGCGTGGTGAACGTCTTGGAGCAGACGATGAACAGCGTCTCGTCCGCGGCCAGGTCCCGGGTGGCCTCGGCGAAGTCGGTGCGAGTCGACGTTGGAGACGAAGCGGAACGGTCAGGTCGCGCTGCGTGTAGTGGCGCAGCGCCTCGTAGGCCATCACCGGGCCCAGGTCGGAGCCGCCGATGCCCGACGTTGACGACGTTGCGGATGGGCTTGCCGGTGTGGCCCTTCCACGCGCCGCAGCGCACCTGCTCGGCGAAGGCGGCCATCCGGTCGAGCACCTCGTGGACGTCGGCGACGACGTCCTGCGCCGTCGACCATCAGCGACGCATCCGCGGGGCATGCGCAGCGCCACGTGCAGGACCGCGCGGTCCTCCGACACGTTGATGTGCTCGCCGCGGAACATCTGCTCGATGCGCTCGCCGAGCCCCGATTCCTCGGCCAGCTGCAGCAGCAGACCGAGCGTCTCGTCGGTGATGCGGTTCTTGGAGTAGTCCAGGTAGAGGCCGGCCGCCTCGGCCGTGAACCGGGTCGCCGCGGCCGGGGTCCTCGGCGAAGAGCGTCGCGCAGGTGGCGCGCGCTGACGGCCTGGTGGTGCTGCTCGAGCGCGGCCCAGGCAGGCCGGTCGCGCAGGGGCGTGGATGGCGCGGCTGTCATCGTGGTCGCTCCGCGCTGCTAGGCCACGAGCGCACGCGGTCTGCTCGTCGATGTGCGCCAGCAGGTCGTCCCAGGACTTGACGAACGCCTCGGCGCCGTCACGCTGCAGCTTCGCCGCCAGCGCATCCAGGTCGATGCCGGCCGGCTGGAACGCCTGCAGCGCGGCTGCGCTGTCGCCACCGTCGGCCGCCAGCGGCTCGCCGATCTCGCCGTGGTCGGCGAGCGCCAGCAGCGTCTTCTCGGGCATCGTGTTGACGGTGTTCGGCGCCGCCAAGCGCCTGCACGTAGAGCAGTGTCCGACGCCTCGGGATCCTTGGTGCCGGTGCTGGCGAAGAGCAGGCGCTGCGGGCGGGCGCCCTGGTTCTCGAGCCGCTGCCAGCGGTCGGAGTCGAGCAGCTCGCGGTAGGCCCGGTAGGCCTGCGCGCCGACGGCGACGGCCGAGCGCGTTGCGCAGGCCGCCGGGCACCTGGTCCTTGACGCCGCACGTCCCAGCGCGACATGAACATCGACGCGACCGAGGCGACCGCAGGGTCCAGACCCGTCGCGATGCGTCGCTCGACGCCGCGCAGGTAGGCCTCGGCTGCCGCCACGTAGTGGTCGCGCGGAGAAGAGCAGCGTGACGTTGACCGGCACGCCGGCGGCGATGGCCTCCTCGATCGCCGGGCAGGCCCTCCGGGTGCCCGGGATCTTGATGAAGAGGTTCGGCCGATCGGCGCGCTCGTGCAGCTCCTTGGCGGCCTGTGACGGTGGTCTGCGGTGTCGTAGGCCAGCAGCGGCGAAACCTCCAGCGAGACCCAGCCGTCGACGCCGTCGGTGCGGTCGTGGATCGGGCGGAAGAGGTCGGCGGCGCGGCGCAGGTCGTCGATGGCCAGCTCGAAGAAGAGCTCCTCGCCGGTCGAGGCCCTGCTCGGCCTTCTCGCGGATGGCGTCGTCGTAGCCGCCGGCCGCGATGGCCTTGTCGAAGATCGACGGATTGGACGTGAGGCCCGGTCACCGAATAGCTCGTCGATGTAGCGCTCCAGCTGCCCTGAGTCGAGCATCTCGCGGGTGATGTTGTCGAGCCAGATGCTCTGTCCAAGTTGGTGGAGGTCTCCGGTGGCCTTCATCGTGGTCGTCTCCTTGCCTGGTACCGCGTATTCCACGGCGACCCGTTTGCGTCCGGTTGTGTCTGCTCCTGGGGGACCAGCCGATGCTAGCTCACCACAGGCCGGATTGACTATCCTCTATCCTTATCGCACCGGATGGAGAGGGGTTCATGGCGACGACTGCAAGATTGACCGCGGGCGTCGATCTCGGCGGCACCAAGATCCAGACGGTCGTGCTGCGCTCAGGCAAGGTGGTGGGCCAGTCCCGGCGTACCCACGCCGCAGTCCGGGCGGGCCGCGCGACGTCATCGAGGCCATCGCCGGCACCGTGCGGGAGTCGCTCGCCGAGGCCGGAAAGCCGGGGACGCTCGGTCGCGTCGGCATCGGCACGCCTGGCGAGATCGACGCAGGCTGCCGGAGTCGTCTCGCTGGCCGCCAACGTACCCGGGTTCTCGGGCCGGGTGTCCCTCGGGCCCAGGCTCTCCAAGGCGCTCGATGGCATCGAGGTCGTCATCGACAACGACGTACGCGTCGCCGTCCGCGGCGAGCACGTCGCGCGGTGCCGGCCGCCCATATCGGAACATGCTGGGAGTCTGGGTCGGCACCGGTGTCGGCGGTGGCCTCGTCGTCGATGGCGAGCTGCACGGTGGTCGTGGCGCCGCGGGAGAGATCGGCCACCTCGTGGTCCAGCCGGGCGGTCGTCGATGCGGCTGTGGGCGCCGTGGCTACCTGGAGGCCTATGCCGGGCGGGCGCGGCTGGAAGCACGGGCGCGTCGCCTGGTCAAGAAGGGCCAGCGGACGGTCCTCTTCGACATCATGAAGAAGCTCGGGCGAGATCGGCTCAGCTCCGGCGTGTACGCGCGTGCCCTCAAGAAGGGCGACCCCATGACGAGACCAGCTCATCAAGGACGCAGCTTGGGCGCTCGGCATCGCCCTGGCGTCAGCACAGAACCTGCTCGACCTGGAGGCCATCGTCGTGGGTGGCGGCCTGGGTGACCGACTCGGCCAGCCCTTCATCGACGCCATCGTCGCCGAGATGACGCCCCACCTGTTCACGCCGGAACAACCGCCCTGCCGTCGCTACCCACCGAGCTGGGCGACCTCTCGGGTGCGGTCGGTGCGGCCGTCCTCGCCGGCGGCTGAGCAGCCATCGTTCGGTGAGCCACGAGCGAGAGAAGGAAGTTGTCGCCGTCGCCTCAGCCGAACTCGTCGAGGACGGCATGGAGATCGGCCTGGGCACGGGTTCGACCGTGGCATACCTGCTGCCGGCGCTGGCCGCGCGGAAGCTGGACATCCATTGCGTGGCCACCTCGGTCGAGACCGCCCGAGTGGGTCGCGAGCTGGGCCTCAGGGTGGATGAGTTCAGCGGTCCTGCCGCGCCGTCAAGACTCGACCTTGCCATCGACGGCGCCGATCAGGTGACGCGTGACGGCTGGCTGGTCAAGGGCGGTGGCGCGGCGCACACAAGGGAAAAGGCCGTCGCCGCTGCGGCCGACCGCTTCATCGTCATCGTCTCGTCGAACAAGCTGGTGGATCGACTGAGCCCGCCGGTGCCGCTGGAGCTGCTCGTGTACGGCTTGCATGCGACGCTCGGACGGATCCCCGATATCCGGCTGCGCGATGTACCGCTGAGCCCCGATGGCGGGATCATCGCGGACTACACCCGCGAGTTCGACGATCCGGCAGCGCTCTCTGCCAGTCTCTCTGCGGCGGTCGGCATCGTAGAGCATGGCCTGTTCCCACCCACCATGGTCAGTGAGGTGATCGTGGCGCGAGGCGAGAACGTCGAGAGGTTCATGCCGTGAGCCGGCTCCGAGCCTGCTGTACTATCCGAACACGATGAGCGAAGCCACGACGGACAAGGCCGACCCGGAGATGAACGAGGACCCGTCCCGGACGGACGGTGAGCCACCGGCTGTGGACGACGCTGAGCCGTCCCTGGTCGAACCGACGGAGTCCGAGATCGAGGCGTGGGCCGAGCATGAGCACGAGCGGCGCCGAGCATGGCTCGAGGGACCCACGGCGATGGAGCGTGCCGATTGGGCACGCCGTGAACGCGACCGCCGGCTGGCCGACCTGGAGCCTGAGGCCCGCATGCGGGAGATGGCACGCCTCGGCAAGCGATACGGGCGTGAGACGCAGTTGGCTGCCGAAGGCGCCATGAGCCTCCTGTGGACATGGTCCCGGAGGACCTTCGCGGAGTTCGCGCGAGCCGGTCTGGAGTGGGAGGAAGAAGCTGCTCGCTCGCCCAGACGCCGCCGCATCCGGCTCGATGAAGAGGACCGTTGATCCTGGCCGACTGATCGCTCGGTGAGCCTGTTCAGACACCCTCGACGCGTCTGGCAAGTCATCGTTATGGTCGTCCAGTTGTTCCTGGCCCCGCGGCTGCGGCTGGGTCGATACGTGGACGTGGACCCACCGGTCCGCCTGCGACTGGCGCTGGAGCGCCTCGGGGGCGCCTGGGTCAAGCTCGGCCAGATGCTCGCGATGCGGCTGGACATCCTGCCAGCTGCGTACTGCGACGAGCTGTTCAAGCTCCTCGACCGGGTGGAGCCGTTCAGCTACGACCACGTCCGGGACATCATCGCCCGCGAGCTGGGCGACGTCCCCGAGGTCGTGTTCCAGTCGTTCGATACGGAGTCCTTCGCGGCCGCCTCTATCGGCCAAGTACACCGGGCCACCCTGCCCACCGGCGAACGCGTCGCGGTGAAGGTGCAGCGACCGGGCATCGCGCAGGCGCTCGAAGCCGATATCAGCCTCATGTATGCGGTGGCACGCGTGCTCGACTGGACGCACCTGGGCGGCGCCACCCGGACACGCCAGATCATCGACGAATTCGCCAGGTGGACCGTCGACGAGCTCGACTACCTCGTGGAGGCTCGGCAGGCCATCCTGATGTACGAGCACGCCCAGGGTGAACCCCTCGAACGGATCGCGCGCGTGTATCGACGCTACTCCACGTCCCGCGTCCTCACGGCCGAGCTCATCGAGGGCATCCCGATGGTCGACATCATGATCGCCGTCCGCGACGAGAACGAAGCGTACCTCGCGGGACTGGCGGCGGCCGGCCACGACCTGGAGCGCATCGTCCTGCACCTCGACTGGAACATGCTCAACCAGGTGTATGTGTTCGGCTACTTCCACGCCGACCTGCACCCGGCCAACCTGTATGTGCTCGACGACGACGTCATCGCCTACGTCGACTTCGGCATCGTGGGCCGGCTGGCCGACCGCGTCCGCAGCTCCCTGACACGCTACAGCCGACTACTCTTCAGTGCCGACGTCGATGCGGCGATCGATGAGCTCCTCCGATGGCTCCCGCCCAGCTCCACATCAGACGCATCCGCCGCCCGGCGCCAGCTCATCCGGGACCATGAGGCATTCCTCTACGAGACCGCAGGCAGCCGGGGCACGGCTGCGCAGGCCGAGGCAGGTCCCCCACTGGGACGATTGGGCAACCCGTACCTGCGCCTTGCGGTGAACATCATGAAGACCGTACGGATCCATCAGCTGAACCTCTCGGCGAACGTGCTGGCCTACCTGCGCATGCTGGTCATGCTGGGCATCCTGCGCCACCAGCTTGCGCGCGATTACGACGTGGCCACCACCGCCCAGCGCTTCTTCCGGGAACTCACCCGGCAACAGACCATCGAGTGGCTGGATCCGCGACTGAATCTGCAACGCATGCAGGCCGGCGCCGAGCGTGTCAGTCGGGCCATCGAGTTCGTCGAGTTCCTCGAGACCCAGGAACCGGCGATCAGGACCGCGACGACATCGTTGATCGGGATCCGGGCACGGATCCGTGCGGGGCGCCGTCGGCTGGTCAGGTTGGGCATCGCCACGCTGCTCGCGGCGGCGGCCCTCTACGTGGTGCTTGCCGACTCGGAGGGAACCCGCTCGTGGCTACCCGCAGGGCTGCCCTATGCCTGGGTGCATGGTGGCCTCCTCATCCTGCTCGTCGTGCTCATCATCACCCTGATCCAGCACGTCCGTCACCTCGATCGGGCCGATTAGCTTCAGGCGTCCTGGTCAAGGATGCCGCCCCTGACCAGCAGGTGCGCGACGAGACCGGTCCAGCCCGTCTGGTGTGAGGCGCCGATACCGGCGCCGGTATCGCCATGGAAGTACTCGTGGAACGGCAGCAGATCACGCCATTCAGGGTCGTCGCCGAGCTTGCCGTAGGTCCCGTAGACCGGACGACGACCGTCCGGTCCGGGGACCCAGATGGACACCAGTCGCCGGGAGAGATCACGCGCAACTTCAAGCAGCCGTTGCTGGTCGCCTGAGCCACTCGGGTGCTCGACCTTGAAATCGTCGCCAAACCAATCGTCCCAGTGGACCAGCGATTCGATGACCAGGTAGTTGAGCGGGAACCACACGGGGCCGCGCCAGTTGGAATTGCCGCCGAAGAGACCGGAGCGCGACTCGGCCGGCTCGTAGTCCACGCTCTCCTCCAGGCCGGCGATGTTGACCAGGAAGGGCCGGTCACGATGTCGTTGCGACAGCGCCCGCAGGCCGTGCGATGACAGGAATTCGTCTTCCGAGAGCAACTCGCCGAGGATCCGCTCCAGGCGGGCGGCTGAGACGATACTGAGCAGCCGGGCGGCGCTGCCCGGACGGGACTGGATGCTCATGGAACGCTCGAACGAGTCGCGCGAGAGACCATGTCCGGCCAGGAAGCGAGCGAAATGCTTGCCCAGCGTCACGCTGCGACGCACACCGTCCTCGGGGATGAAGGCAGCCGGAAGCAGCGGGATGATGCCGACCATCGAGTGCACCTTCATGGGGATGGTGTTGCCGTCAGCGTCGCGCAGCTTGTCGAAGTAGAAACCCTCGTCCTCGTCCCACAATCCGCGCTTGTCCATGGCCCGTGTGATGCGCACAGCATGCTCGAGGAACGTCACCATCAGGTCGTCGTACGTCGAATCCTGTTCGGCCAGCGTGTAGGCGATCCGTAGCATCGAGATCGAGTAGAAGGACATCCACGCCGTGGCGTCCGACTGCTCGAGCTGGCTCCCGGCCGGTACGTGCGAGCGGTCGAAGGCCCCGATGTTGTCAAGCCCCAGGAACCCACCGCCGAAGATGTCGTCGCCCGCGACGTCCTCCTGGTTGAGCCACCACGTGAAGTTGAGCAGGAGCTTGTGGAAGATGCGCTCCAGGAAGTCGTGGTCGCGGCTGCCGTCGATCTCGAAGACCCGCAGGGCCGCCCAGGCGTGGACCGGCGGGTTGACATCGTCGAAGTTCCACTCGTAGGCGGGCAGGGCGCCACTGGGATGCTGGAACCATTCACGGCAGAGCAGGAGCAGCTGGTACTTGGCGAAGGCGGGGTCCAGATGGGCCAGCGTCACCGAATGGAATGCAAGGTCCCAGGCCGCGAACCACGGATACTCCCAGCTGTCCGGCATCGACAGGATGTCCGCGGCATCCATGTGGCGCCACCGCGCATTACGTCCGGTCTTGCGCTCATCGGGAGGAGGCGGCTGACCAGGATCTCCATCGATCCAGCGCGGCAAGTCATAGCCGTAGTACTGCTTGCACCACAGCATGCCAGCGAAGGCCTGGCGCATGATGCGCGACTCCTCAGGAGTGGCGTCCGGTCGGTCCAGCGCGGCATAGAATTCGTCGGCCTCGCGCTCTCGGGCATCTATCGTCTGGGTGAATTCCGCGCCCAGTGGATCGCCGGCCCTGGGGCTGCTGCCGCTGGACTGCCGGAGACGCAGCCGCAATTCGATGGTCTGCCCTGGCTGGACGGTGGCACGGTACCAGGCAGCTGCCTTCGTGCCGACCTGGTCGGGATTGACGGTATCGGCGCCGCCGATGACGTGGTCGTTGATGCCGTCCTTCGGATACGCCGTCCTGGGCTCTTCGCCGTACAGCCGCTGGACATTGGTGTCGTTCCCACAGAAGAGCAGCGTCGGTGATTCGCCATCCGGACCCGGGCCGACGAGGAGCTCGAAGTCGCCGAGGACGGGATGGCTTGCCTCGATCCGTGCCGCGCCGTCCGCAGCCACGGACAGGACCGGCCTGGGGGCATCAGGCTCGTACGACCAGGTGTTGCGGAACCACAGCGTGGGCAGCACATGGATCTCGTCGACCTCGGGCCCGGCGTTCCTGACCGTGATGCGCATGACGATGTCGTCGGGGTCGGCCTTGGCGTAGTGGACTTCGGTGATCCAGTAGTGATCGTCATCGAAGATACCGGTGTCGATGAGCTCGTACTCGCGGTCATCCTTGCCGCGCCGCGCGTTCTCGCTGATGAGATCCTCGTACGGGAAGGCCGCCTGCGCGTAGTGGTAGCGCCAGCGCAACCAGGCGCTGCTGGGCAGGGCGTCGAGGTACCACCAGTATTCCTTGGCGTCCTCGCCATGATTGCCCTCGGCGTTGGCGAGCCCGAAGATGCGCTCCTTGAGGATGGGGTCGCGGCCATTCCAGAAGGCGACGGCCAGGTTCAGCCGGTTGAAGACATCCGAGATGCCGGCAAGGCCGTCCTCGTTCCAGCGATAGGCCCGGGAGCGTGCGTGGTCGTGGGGGAACGACGCCCAGGCGTCCCCACCCGTGCTGTAGTCCTCCCGCACCGATCCCCAGGCCCGCTCTGCAAGGTAGGGCCCCCAGCGATACCAGGGTCCGGCCTCGACCAGCCCTTCTTCGGGGGGACCGACCGTCCGCATCCGTTCACCTTCGGCGCCACCCACTTCGGTATCGGTCATGTTGGTCGTCCTTCTGGTGGGCGGGTGGCCAGGCAGACCACGGAACGCGGTCCGACCCGATAGTCGGCCGCAGGGATGTCTGCGGCGAGAGCGTACTCCGTGACGGCGTCCTGGGCGTCCAGGCTGGTATCCAGGATCCGACGCCAGGGGGACCAGCCATCGGGTGCCTGGGGCAGCTCGAAGTCGAGGCTCTGCCACCAGGCACTGGCGATGATGTGCAGGCGCCCGGCATCCGTGTGGAGCGTGAGGGCGATAGAGCGTGAATCCAGTCCCAGGTCGGGATGGCCCACGCGCACCCCACTCCACTCGACGCGGGCCTCGGCCAGCAGCTCGGACAACGACCGGCCTTCCACGGCAGCCAGCAGGCCGTCGACGCGACGCCGCAGGCTGATGAGGCGGCTGCTGAAGTCCAGCAGGTCGGCGTGGCGCTCGGGGAGCGACCAGTCGAACCAGGCGGTCTCGTCGTCGTGGCAGTAGCCATTGTTGTTGCCGCCCTGGGAGCGACGCACTTCGTCTCCCATCTGCAGCATGGGTACGCCCAACGAGAGGAACGTCAGAGCCAGGAAGTTGCGGACCTGGCGAGCTCGCAGGCGCTCCACCTCGGGATCGGCCGAAGGCCCGTCCACACCACAATCCCAGCTGCGATCGTCATCACTGCCGTCGCGGCCGCCTTCGCCGTTGGCCTCGTTGCGTTTCCGTGCGTAGGTCACCAGGTCGTTGAGCGTCATACCATCGTGACAGGCGACGAAGTTGATGCTGCGGGCCGGCTCGTTCTGTCGAGCCGCATAGATGTCGGGGCTGCCCACCAACCGCTGGGCCACCCGCCCGGCGTAGCCAGCATCACTCTTGACGAACGAGCGCACGTCGTCGCGGAACCGCCCATTCCACTCGCTCCAGCGCTGGCCCGCGAAGTCACCGACCTGGTACAGGCCACCCGCGTCCCAGGCCTCGGCGATCAGCTTGGTCCCGGCCAGGACCGGGTCAGCTTCGATGTCTCTGATCAGCGGAGCGTCGCTGCTGGGCCGGCCACCCAGACCACGCGACAGGGCCGCCGCCAGGTCGAATCGGAAACCGTCGACGTGCATGACCGAGACCCAGTAGCGCAGGCTGTCAAGGACCATCCGACGCACGATCGGGTGGCCCGCATCGAGCGTGTTGCCGCAGCCGCTGTCGTCGACGTAGCTACCGTCAGCCTCGTGCGAGTAGTAGGCGCTATCGGCGAGGCCCCGCCAGCAGAACGTCGGGCCGTCGGCGCCGCCCTCGGCGGTATGGTTGAAGACGACATCGAGGATGACCTCGATCCCGGCGCGATGGTAGGCCTTGACCATGTCGCGGAATTCGTCGGCGGCTGCCTGGGCACCGCGGCGACTGGCGTACGCAGCGTGCGGCGCGAAGAAGGACACGGTCTGGTAGCCCCAGTAGTTGACGAGACCTGGCGGCGCTGCCAGCGCATCGAATTGGTGCACAGGCAGCAGCTCGATGGCGGTGATGCCCAGGCGCGCCAGGTATGGGATGCGCGTGATGAGGCCGCGGTAGGTACCGCGTTCGGCGGGCGTCACGCCCGAATTGGGGTTCGCCGTCATACCGCGGACGTGGGCCTCATAGATGACGCTCTCTCGAAGCGGCCGCTCCAGCGGCCGGTCGCCCTCCCAGTCGTAGGTGTCAGTGTCGATCAGGACGCTCTTGAGTGAGCGAGCGACCTGCCCGGGACCCGGTGGCCCTGTTTCGCGCCGATATCCGGCTGGGACCACCACGCCGCGGCCATATGGATCGATGAGCACACCACCAGACCCGTTCGTCGAGCCCGGCGCGGGGCCACCGTGACCTACCACGCGGTAGCCGTAGACCTGTCCGGCCGCCAGGCCCGGCACGAAGATGTGCCACCACGGACCGGTTCGGTCCTGACCGCGATCTTGGCTGATGACGCCGGCAGGCTGATCGTCCTCCGGGCCGGCGAAGAGCAGCAGTTCGACCGACGCAGCGTCCGGCGCATAGACGCTGAAGCCCGCTCCGGAATCGGTCAGGGTGGGCCCGATCGGCGCGGCCGACCACGGCTGGGGCGGCATCACCACGGGATCCTGTGGCCGCGGCGCCGACTACAGACCGACGCTCGCCTGCATCATCCCGCCATCGACCGTATAGGTCGTGGCCGTTCCGTACGAGGCCTTGTCGGAGGCCAGGAATGCCACGAGGTTGGCGATCTCCTCGGGCTCCGCGACCCGTCCCAGGGGGATCGCCGACTCGAGCCTGGCTCGCTGTGCAGGGTCGGCCAGGGTGACCTCGTCGATCGGCGTATGGACGGCACCCGGCGCCACGCCTACCACGGTGATGCCATGGGGAGCCAGCTCGACCCCGGCGGTCCGGGTAAGCATGCGGACACCACCCTTCGCCGCGCAGTACGGTGCGTTGCCGGGCATCGGCCAATCCTCGTGGATCGAGGAGATGTTGATGATGCGACCGCCGCCGCCCTGGGCGATCATCTGCTTCGCAGCCAGCTGGACCCCGAAGAAGGCGCTCTTAAGATCGATGGCGATGACCAGATCGAATTGCTTCTCAGTGGTTTCGAGCACCGACGTCCGCGTCTCCATGCCCGCGTTGTTGACCATCACGTCGAGCCGACCGAAGGCAGCCACCGTCTCATCCACGAGCGCCGAGACGTCGGTGACGGTGGAGACATCAGCCTGCTGGACCCGACCACGGCCGCCAGCGGCTTGGATGGTCTTGAGCGTGGCGTCGGCCGCGGCCTCGTTCTTGTGGTAGTTGATGGTCACGGCTGCTCCCTGGGCGGCGAGCTCCAGGGCGATGGCGTGACCGATGCCACTGTCACTGCCGGTGACGATGGCGACCTTGTCCTGCAGCTGCATCTGTTCTCCCTGGCCAGCGGCCGCGTACGTGGCGATTCATGTTCGACGATGGTGTCCGACCTGTCGGGGTCGGCCGTGGATATGACAGTAGCGTCTTCAGGAGCACCGTTCCAACCATCGCTGCGGCGTGCACAGGTCCGGACACCAGCGTCTGGCTATCATTCGACCTCAAGCTACCCACTGCAGGATGGTGGATCATGGCGTTGCGACTCGAAGAATACGGTCTCATCGGCGACCTTCACACAGCCGCCCTCGTGGGTTCCGACGGCTCCATCGACTGGTTGTGTCTGCCCAGCTTCGACTCCGGGGCGTTGTTCGCTTCCCTCCTCGGCACCGAAGACAATGGTCTGTGGCGGATCAGCCCTCACGGCGACGTCACTAGCGTGGCGCGGCGATATCGACCCGGCACGCTCGTCCTCGAGACCGATGTCACCACGGCCGAAGGGACCGTCCGGATCGTCGATTGCATGCCGCCGCGACAGACGCACCCGCGGATCGTCCGCATCATCGACGGCCTCAGCGGCTCGGTACCGATGCACATGGTCATGCGTGCCCGCTTCGATTATGGGGAAACGCGCCCGTGGTTCCATCACGTCGATGGCGGCATCATGGCCGGTGCCGGACCCAATGCTGTCGTGCTCCGCAGCGACGTCCAGCTCAAGGGCGAGCATGCCGATGCGGTCGCGGACTTCAGCGTCGGGGCCGGCGATCGCGTGTCCTTCGAGCTCAGCTGGTACCCATCATGGGAGGAGCCAGCGAAGCCCATCGACGCCATCGCGGCGATGGAGGCGACCGACGCATGGTGGCGCGAGTGGTCTGACCAGTCATCCTACGCCGGCGACTGGGCCGACGAGGTACAGCGCTCACTGATCACGCTGAAGGCACTGATCTACTATCCGACCGGCGGCATCGTGGCAGCGCCGACGACGTCCTTGCCGGAGTTCCTCGGCGGTGTGCGCAACTGGGACTACCGATATTGTTGGCTTCGTGACGCCGCCTTGACGCTGGATGCGCTCATCTCCGCGGGCTACGTCGAGGAAGCCACGGCCTGGCGCGACTGGGTGATGCGCGCAGTCGCTGGCGACCCCGAGGACATCCAGATCATGTACGGCATCCGCGGCGAACGCAGACTTGATGAGTACGAGCTGCCGCATCTCACTGGCTACGAGGCATCGGCGCCGGTGCGCATCGGCAATGCAGCTTCCGGCCAACGCCAACTCGACGTCTACGGTGAGCTTGCCGATGCCATCTATCGGGCTCGGGAGGCCGGCATGGACTCCGCCCCCGGCGCGCCGATCGTGGCACTCCAGATCCTCGAGTGGCTCGACCTGCACTGGGAAGAGCCCGATGACGGGATCTGGGAGGTGCGCGGCGGGCGCAAGCACTTCGTCCACTCCAAGGTCATGGCCTGGGTCGCGGTCGATCGTTTCATGAAGATGGCCGCCGAGGCCGGCCTGGCAGACCGCATGGACCAGGTCGCCAACCTCCGCGACAAGATGCACGCGGACATCTGCGAGAAGGGATACGACCCGGTCAGGAACACCTTCACGCAGTACTACGGCTCGAAGCAGTTGGATGCGTCGCTGCTGCTCATCCCTCAGGTCGGGTTCCTGCCTCCATCCGACCCGAGGGTCGTCGGCACCATCGAGGCTGTGCAGCGCGAACTGGTCAAGGACGGCTTCGTGATGCGCTACATCCCCGACGAGGACGCCGCTGACGGCTTGCCGCCGGGCGAAGGCGCCTTCCTCGCTTGCAGCTTCTGGCTGGTCATCGACCTGGCGCTTATCGGTCGGCACGAGGAAGCTCGCGAGCTGTTCGACCGTCTGCGGGTCCTGCGCAACGACCTGGGCCTGTTCTCCGAGGAGTACGACCAGCCGAATCAGCGCCAGATCGGGAACACACCGCAAGCCTTCACGCACTTGACCTTCATCTCGGCAGCGCTGACGCTGTCGCAGATGGGAACCTAGGTTGGCGCGCATCGGCCGCACCTCGATCACCGAAGGAGAACGCGCCGAGTCACGAGTCGAGCGGTCCGCGACGATCCTCGGTCCTGGATCAGGACGCCGAGGCCACCGAGGGAGGAAGCGTTCCTAGCATGTCCGATGTAAAGGCGTCCGCGGCGACAGGTGACGGCCAGCCGGCCAACGCCAGGATCGTCCTGGTTTCACTCATCCTCGTCGCGGCTGTGGCCAATCTCAACCTGTCGGTGGCGAACGTGGCTCTGCCCTCGATCGGGCAGTCGTTCGACTCGTCGCAAACGACACTGAACCTCATCGCCATCGGCTACTCGTTGGGGCTCGCGGCATCGGTGCTGTGGTTCGGCGCGCTGGGCGACCGCTACGGGCGCAAGCTGATGATCATCCTGGGCATGGCGCTCGCCATCCCATCCTCCCTGGTGGCCGGACTCGCCCCATCGGACGACATCCTGTTCATCGCCAGAGTCGTCGGCGGTATCTCCGCGGGACTGGCCTTCCCCACCACCCTGGCGCTCATCACGGCGCTGTGGTCGGGTCCTGCGAGGACGAGGTCGATCGCGCTGTGGTCCGCCCTGGGCGGTGGCTTTGCCATGCTCGGCCCACTCCTGTCCGGACTGCTGCTCGAGTTCTTCGCCTGGGGCTCGGTGTTCATCGTGACCATCCCGCTAGCATTGCTCGCGCTCTATATGGCGTGGCGCTATGTGCCTGCGCACGTCAACGAGACCACCGCGCCGGTCGACAATCTCGGCGGCGTGCTGTCAGCGGTCATGATCGGCGCTCTCGTGGTGTCGCTGAACTTCATCGTCGTCCCGAGCATGCGATCCCTGGCCATCGTGCTCCTGATCGTGGCCGGGGTCACGCTGGCCCTCTTCCTCTGGCGTCAGCGACGGGCGGTCAACGCGCTTTACGATCTCAAGGTCGCAGCACGACCCACATTCTGGGTCGCAGCGCTCGCTGGGATCATCGTCTTCGGGTCGTTGATGGGCATCGCCTTCATCAACCAGCAGTATCTCCAGAACGTCCTGGCCTACGACACGCTCCAGGCGGGCGCGGCGATCCTGCCGGCGGTGGTCTTCATGATCCTCGTCGCGCCCCGGTCGGCGATCCTCGTCCAACAGCGTGGCTCACGGGCGACGCTGCTCCTGGGCCAGTTCGTCCTCGGACTCGCCTTCATCGGGATGTTCTTCCTGTGGGGCGAGGGCACCCCGTACTGGATCGTCGCCATCCCGCTGGTCCTGATGGGCATCGGCGTGGGCCTTGCGGGTACGCCGTCGTCGAACTCGCTGACGGGATCGGTGCCGGTCGAGCGGGTGGGCATGGCCTCCGGCACAGCCGACCTGCAGCGAGACCTCGGTGGGGCACTCATGACCTCGATCTTCGGCGCCCTCCTGACTGCGGGGTATGCCGGGGCCATGGGGACCGCCATCGCCTCGTCTGGCGAGGATGTCACGGCCAACACCCAGAGCCAGCTGCAGCTCTCGTACGCGAGCGCCGCCAATCTCGCCGCCAACAACCCGGAGTACAGCCAGCAGATCATCTCGGCCGCCCAGGAGTCATTCCTGCAGGGCGATCAGCTGGCCTATGTCGCCGGCCTGGTAGCTGTCATCATCGGCGGCGCGCTGACGTTCGTGTTCTTCCCCCGGAAGGAGGAAGAGGAGCGCCTACGCGCCGGCTACCTCCATGATGCCGTTGCGACAGACCCCGACCCGGAACTGCAGGTGAGCTGAACTCGCGTTGATCCCCGTGGCGACACACTCTTCGAACGGGTGCCACGGGTGCCGGGTTACGCTGCCATAGTGGGCAACGGTAAGACGATGCGACATTCCGTTCGATACCGTCTCAGAAGGAGGCACGCCACATGGTCGTCAAGAAGGTCACGGTCCGCCAGATCAAGGACGAGCTCCTGTCGCCCGCCTACACGCACCGCCTGGACCTGGGCGAGATGCCCAAGTTTCGGATCCCCGAGGAAGGTGCCTGGCCCGACACCGTGGAACGGCTGATCAACGACGAGTTGATGCTCGATGGCAACGCACGACTCAACCTGGCCACGTTCGTGACCACCTGGATGGAGCCCCAGGCCGAGCGCCTGATGGCCGCTTCGTTCGACAAGAACATGATCGACAAGGACGAGTATCCCGCGACCGCCGAGATCGAGCGTCGCTGTGTGAATATCGTGGCCGATCTCTTTCACGCCCCCAGCAGCGACGATGAGGCAGCCGTCGGGGTATCCACGACCGGATCGTCCGAAGCCGTGATGCTCGGCGGCCTGGCCATGAAGTGGAAGTGGCGCCAGGCTCGCGAGGCCGCCGGGCTCGACGGGAGCAAACCCAACCTCGTGCTTGGATCCAACGTCCAGGTCGTCTGGGAGAAGTTCTGTCGCTATTGGGATGTCGAACCGCGCTACGTGCCGGTCAGCAAGGGCCAGTACGTCATCACCCCCGAGGCTGCGGTGGCGGCCATCGACGAGAACACCATCGGCGTCATCGCCATCCTGGGCACCACCTACACCGGCGAGTACGAGCCCATCAAGGACATCCACGATGCTGTGGTCGCCAACAATGAAGCGACCGGCCTGTCCACACCCGTCCACATCGACGCGGCATCGGGCGGGTTCGTGGCGCCGTTCCTCCAGCCCGATCTGAAGTGGGACTTCCGTCTCCCCAATGTCGTGTCGATCAATGTCTCCGGTCACAAGTACGGCCTGGTCTACCCGGGCATCGGATTCGTGATCTGGCGCGACGCCCAGCACCTGCCCGAGGACCTCATCTTCCACGTCAACTACCTCGGCGGTGACATGCCGACCTTTACGCTCAACTTCTCGCGACCCGGCAACCAGGTGGTCGGCCAGTACTACAACTTCATCCGTCTCGGCCGCTCCGGCTACACCAAGGTCATGCAGGTCCTCCAGGGCATCACCCTTGAGCTTTCCGCGAGGATCGCGGAGATGGGCCACTTCTCCATCGTCAGCGACGGCAGCGCCATCCCGGTGCTGTCATTCACCGTCGCCGACGATGTCCCCTTCACCGCGTTCGACGTTTCGGACCGGTTGCGCTACTACGGCTGGCAGGTACCCGCCTACACGATGCCCGAGGACGCCACCGACGTCGCCGTGCTCCGCATCGTGGTACGTGAGGGCATGACCGGAGATCTCGCCAAATCACTCATCGCAGATCTCCAGACCGCGGCTACGGACCTGGCGGACAACCCACCGCTCAGGTCTGCGGAGCGATCGGGGTTCAGTCACTAGCTTGCCCAGACGGTGACGCTTCCTGTCGGCTTCGAGGAGGTCGAGCGCAAGAGATTCGGCCCCTTCACGACCGCCCGTGTCCTGCGGCGACCTGATGGCACCCTGCTGGAGTTCTCGGCCTGGCAGCACCGCAAGGGCTACGGACTCATCGATCGCTCTGGAGCGTCGATGCCGGAACACGTCGATTGGTGGGAGCCAACACGGCGTGACTGGTGGATCGGGGTGCTCTTCATGGTCGGCTCGGCGTGCTTCGCCATCGGCTCGATCCCGATCGCCGCGGATGCTCTCGGCCGTGCCGCGCCTTGGATCTTCTTCGTCGGCTCGGTCTTCTTCACCTCCGCGGCCTATCTGCAGTATTTCGAAGCCACCAACGAGGGTGACGCGCTCGATGCGTCGGGGCGCACTCGGCACCTCTTCGGGGTCCGGCGTAAATCCATCGGGTGGTGGGCCTCCTTCATCCAGTTCCTGGGCACCCTGGCCTTCAACGTGACCACGTTCGCCGGCACCCTCGTGCTCACCACGCAGAAGGCGGAGCGATGGGTCTGGGCACCCGACGTGGTGGGCTCGATCTTCTTCCTCATCGCCAGCTGGCTGGTCATCGCCGAGACCCACGACCGCATTCGAGGGATGCTCTTCCGCTCCCTCGAATCGAGGATCGCGGGGCTCAACATGATCGGCTCCATCGCCTTCGGGATCTCAGCCATCGGAGCCTTCATCCTTCCGTCGAGCGGCGAGCTCCTGAGCCTGCCCATCGTCAACATCTTCACGTTCATCGGCGCCGTCTGCTTCTTCCTCGGTGCGGCGCTGCTCATCCCGGCCATGCGCCCTGACCCTGTGACCCAACAGGTGGTGGCGACCTGATCGTGCATCGCGTCGGCCCGCGGCGTTGGGACATGATTCGGGGACGGGCACTGGGTACCATTCGGCGGTGAGCCGTATCCAGCTCCCGGAATTCATCCACGAGGTCGTCGACGATCCTCGCCAGCGTGGCATCCTCATCGCGGGATCCCTGGCGCTCTTCTCAGTCGGCCTCGTCCCTCGAGTGCTCTCGCCGGGGCTTCCGAACGCCCAGGAAGCCCTGCGAACGCAGCCGGACCTGCAAAACCTGTTCCTGCTCCTGGCCTTCGCCTCGACAGCCACGATCATCCTGGGCGGTCTCGTCAGCGACCTGTTCAGGCGGCGCGAACTGCTCATCGGTGCGCTCAGCGTCATGGTGCTGGCGTCGGCCGTCAACATAGCGCTGCCCCAGGGGTACATCTTCTTCGGCGCCAATATCGTCGCTGTCGCTGCCACGGGCGTGGTTCTCGCGTACGCCATCGGCACGGTCGCGGTCACCTACGAGGGGGTGGCACGAGCGACCGCGCTGGGCTTCGTGTACGGCGCCTACGGAGCCGGTAGCGCGGCGTCGCCCGCGGTCCTGACCCTGTTTCCACGCCTGCTGCCCAGTGACGACCCGACAGTGCCCGCAGCCTTCACGTTCGACACCTGGTTGGCCTATCTACTGACCGCGATCGCCTCGGGCGTGGCGCTGTGGGCGTCGCGTCGCTGGATGCCCCCGATCCCAGGATCGCTGCCGGTCAGTCGCAAGCTCATCGTCGGCGTGGCCGGCTGGTCCATGGCCGTGCTCGCCATCGTGACGGGTGTGCTCGGGCTGGGCGGCGAGGCCGGCGTGGTGGTGCCCATGCTGCTCATCGTGGGCGGCGTCATCGGGCTGGCGACCGCGACGATCCGGTTCAACCGGACGAGCGAGGAGATGGCCAGGCTCCGGCTCGATCGGCGCGGACTCGGAGCGGCGCTGGCCGTTGGCGTCGCGGTCGGCTTCGCGCAGGCGGTGCCGCTGATGCTCCTACCGGTGGTCTTCCAGTATCCCTTCAACTACGGCACCCTCTTCTCCGTCCTGGCCATCGCACCCTTTGCCATCGCCCTGCTTCTGGCTGGTCCCATCTCGGGCATCCTGATCCGGCGCTTCGGTCCGCGCGGCATGATGACCAGCGGCACGCTGGCGCTGGGCGTCGCCAATGTCCTGCTGGCGGTGACGCTGAGCTGGCTCGTCGAGCAGGTTCGCCAGGCATTCCAGGCCGACCCCACCAGCAGCGACCTCGGTTTGGTGCCCTACAACTACCTGCTCTTCGTCCTGCCGCTGGTGCTGGTCGGCGCCGGCTTCGTGCTCTCGACCACGGTCCGGACGGCCATCGTCTTCGCCAGCACGCCGCGCGGCCTGTCAGCGTCCGCGGCGGCCATCAACGAGGCGTCCGTGGGGCTGGGATCTCGGATCGGAATCGTGGTCGCCACGACGGTCCTGGCGGGCACCGCGCTGGCGTCGGCGCGACAGATGGTCATCGACCGACCCGCCGAGCAGGCCACCGCACTGATCAACGAATTCGAGCTGGCGCTCACGTCGCTCGGCACGCCACGCTTCAAGGAGGTATACGAGGCCTCCATCGCGGGCGCCGAACCGATCAAGCGCGCGGCCTACTCGGTGGCCTACATCGACGGAGTGGTCGTGGCACTGTTGCTGAGCGGCATCGCCGGCATCGGTGGCGCCATCCTGGCGTACCTGCTGACCGGACGACGCGACCCACTCAAGACGGTCTTCGACATGCAGGACGAGCGCGCCGCTCAGGGGCCGGCAGGGGCCCCCGGCGTGGACGGCTCGGGCTCGTAGACCAGGTCCTGCTCCACGGCCTTGTCGAACAGGTAGCGGAACACGTCGCGGACGATCGACGCCACCGGCAGCGCAAGGATGGCCCCGATGATGCCGGCCACGGCGAATCCGATGGCGATCAACACCAGTACGGACGCCCCGGTGAAGTTGATCATCTTGCCCTCCAGGTTGGGCACCAGGACGGAACCCTCGATGTTGAAGATCACGAAGTAGAAGATGCTGACCACGACGACGACGTCGAGTCCGGCCGGGATGGACACCAGGAGCGCCGGGATGTAGCTGAGGATGGGCCCGATCTGGGGGATCAGCTCCATCACGAATGCGACGAGCCCAAGCAGCAGCGCGAACTCGACCAGCAGGGGTGAATCCAGCACGGTCCCGATGACGAACGTGCCCAGACTGACGATGACGAACATGATCGCGCCGACGAGCAGCTCGGCCTTGAAGTACTGGGCGAAATTGCCCACGCTGATGGTCAGCAGCCTGCTGATGTCGGCCTGCCATGGTCCTGGCACGCGTCGGTAGAAGCTGCCGGCCATGCTGGGCTGGTCCTTGAGCAGGTAGAAGAGGAAGAACGGCAGCAGGAACCAGACGAAGAGCCCCCCGATGACGTTGAAGACGCCCCCGACGACACTGGCGACGACAGCTCCCTGGTCGATGGTCTGGAGCCGCTCATCGATCGTCGAGAAGATGGAATCGATGGTGGTGCGTACCCAGTCGGGCAGCGACATCGCGGCGTAGGTTTCCTTCAGGTCGTCGATGATGGCTGGCAGGTGGTTGATGAAGGCGATGCCCTGGTTGACGACGATCAGCGTGACGAGGCCGACGATCGCGAAGACCACGAGCAACGTCCCGAGCACGGCGAGGATGGCCGCGATCCAGCGAGGCAGCCCGTGGCGTTCCAGCCAGTTCACGACCGGTACCAGGAAGAAGGCCAGCGCGACGCCAACGCCGAAGACGAAGAGGGCGGAGGCTGAGGCGACGAAGACGGCCGTGCACAGGATGATCAGCAGCAGCGCGATCCAGAATGGTCCACTGGGCCAGGCCATCGACTTGAAGCGTGCGCGCGCAGAGACCGGGGCCTCCGGATGGCCGGCCTGGCCGGCAACGGTCAGATCATCCTCGCCGGGTGACGGCCCCTGCGGAGCGGATCCAGACTCGGCTCCCTCACTCACGGCGCGAGGCTAGCACAGCGACTTCCACCGGGATCGGGCGCGGCGTCGCTGGCCCAGAGGAGCCCAACGCGGAACCTGGAGGCCTGCGACCTGAAAGGCCTACAATCGAAGATCCATACCACAGAGGAGCCTTACCTTGTCCGAGAACGAAGAATCCACGGATGCCAAGCAGCCCGTGGCGGCTGATGTGCAGCCCCGCGAGGAAGAGCTGGTGGCCGGCGTGATTGCCACCGAGTCCGACCCACATGGCGCCAGCATGGTCGCTGCGGTCGGCAACGAGGATGGCGTCCAGGCCGTGATGGCCATGGATACCGACTACTTCAACACGGTACTCGCCGCGGAATTCGCGAGCCCCGATGCTGCCAAGGCCGCGTATCTCGCTCTTGCCGAGGCCGAGATCTCGGGTGCGCTCAGGATCGACGGCGTCCTGGCGGTCCATGCGGATGACGCTGGCAAGATCCATATCGACAAGCTGACCGAGCACAGCACCAAGACGGGCCTGAAGTGGGGCGCGGCAGGTGGCCTGGTTCTGGGCATCCTCTTCCCGCCTTCCATCATCGCCAGCACGGTCGCCTGGGGCGTCGTCGGTGGCGCCCTCGGCAAGCTCCGCAACCTGCATCACCGCGACCAGGTGGCGAGCCAGCTGGCGGGTGCCATCGGGCCCGGCAATTCCGGCATCCTTGCCCTTGTCCACGGCATCGACGTGTCGGCGGTGAAGGAGAAGCTGCCCGAGGCGACCAAGGTCACCACGGCCGAGGTCGACGAAGAGACCGCCAAGGACATCGCGGAAGAGGCCAAGAAGGCCGAGGGCGAGCACCCGGAAGGCTAGCGACCCACATCGTTCGGCGGGCGTTACGAGCGCCCGCCGGTTCGGGTCAAGGGACCGCGGGTCGGTTCCGCAGTGAGCCGCAGTCCGTCCTAACCTGGTCGTCCTGGCTCAGCGTCGGCGGCTCGGCCGAGCGCCCGTTCGCTTGATGACGTTCGGCGTCACACTGCGGTCCCAGGTGGGCCTGTCCAGCCAGCGAGCCATCCAGCCTTCGTCATCGCCCTCATGCGCATCCCGCAGGCCAGGAAAGACATCGGCAGCCGTGCCCGCATCCACTGCGACCGGCTCATCGCCGGCCGGCAACACCTTCACCTCGGTCACCTCCAGGGCCGACTCCTCACGCCGGCCGCGACGCTCACCCGCTTTCCTCGCCGCTGCACGCTCCGAGGGTTTGGCCGTCGGTGATGGCAATGGAGCGTCGACCGACTGACTCGCCGCCCGTTCGGCCGCCCTCAGCACGGTCACCGAGGCGTCCTGCTCAAGGACGCGGATACGGATGTCCTGGATCTCATCCCGTAGAGCCGCGGCCCGCTCGAATTCGAGCTGTCGGGCCGCGTTCTTCATCTCCGCCTCGAGCTGGGCGATCATCTTCTCCACCTCAGCCTGGCTCAGTTCCGTCAGCTCCCTCGAGTCCGCGTCGTAGGCACCAGGTGCCTCGGCCACCGCTGCCAGTCGATCGTTGATGTCGCGGATCTCCTTGACGATGGTCGTCGGCTGGATACCGTGCTTGGTGTTGTAGGCCTCCTGGATGCTGCGGCGCCGGTCGGTCTCATCGATGGCGACCTGCATCAATTCAGTCACCCGGTCGGCGTACATGACCACCTGGCCACCGGTATTGCGCGCGGCGCGGCCGATGACCTGGATGAGGGACCAGGCGCTGCGCAGAAAGCCCTCCTTGTCCGCATCAAGGATGGCCACCAGCGTGACTTCGGGAAGGTCGATGCCCTCACGCAGGAGGTTGATGCCGACCAGCACGTCGTAGATGCCGAGACGCAGGTCACGCAGGATCTTGACCCGCTCGAGCGTGTCGACCTCGCTGTGGAGATATGACACCCGAACACCCATCTCATGAAGGTAGTCAGCCAGGTCTTCCGCCATCCGCTTGGTGAGCGTGGTGGCCAGAACGCGCTCGCCGCGATCGACACGCTCCTTGATGCGGTCGAGAAGGTCGTCGATCTGGCCCTCGGTGGGTCGGACCTCGATGGTTGGGTCCACGATCCCGGTGGGACGGATGAGCTGCTCCACGATCCCCTCGGAGCGCTGCAGCTCCCACGGCCCCGGCGTGGCGCTCATGTGCACGACCTGGTCCAGGTGGGCGTCGAACTCCTCGAAGGTCAGCGGCCGGTTGTCCAGCGCCGACGGCAGTCGGAACCCGAAGTCGACCAGGATCTCCTTACGGGTACGGTCGTTCTTGTACATGCCCGATACCTGCGGGATGGTCATGTGGCTCTCGTCGATGACCAGCAGCCAATCGGGCGGGAAGTAGTCGAGCAGGGTCCACGGACGGGAGCCAGCCTCGCGTCGCGATAGGTGGCGACTGTAGTTCTCGATGCCGGAGCAAAAGCCCAGCTCACGCATCATCTCCAGGTCGAAGGTCGTGCGCTGCCGGAGCCGCTCTGCCTCAAGCACCATGCCCTTGGCTTCCAGCTCACCGACGCGCACTTCCATCTCAGCCTGGATGTCATCGATGGCCTCGACCAGCTTCTCCTGCGGCGTGACGTAGTGCGAAGCCGGGTAGACGCTCAGCTCGTTGCGTTCGGCCAGCACCTCGCCAGTCAGGGATCCAGCTCAGTGACCCGCTCGACCTCGTCACCGAAGAATTCCACGCGGGCGATGAAGTCGTCATAGGCCGGCTGCAACTCGAGGGTGTCGCCGCGGACCCTGAACTTGGCGCGGCTCAGAGCCTGGTCGTTGCGTGAGTACTGCAGGTCGACGAGCTGTCGAAGCACGCCATCCCGCCGATACCTGCCGCCCTTGCGCAAGCGGAGCACGGTGGCACCGTAGTCGACCGGAGCACCCAGCCCGTAGATGCACGACACGCTGGCCACGATGATGACATCGCGACGCTCGAACAGCGCCCGCGTCGCGGCGTGGCGCAGTTTGTCAATCTCGTCGTTTCGACTGGAGTCCTTCTCGATGTAGGTGTCGCTTCGGGGCAGGTAGGCCTCCGGCTGGTAGTAGTCGAAGTAGCTGACGAAGTACTCGACCGCGTTGTTGGGGAAGAAGTCCCGGAACTCGCTGTAGAGCTGTGCCGCCAACGTCTTGTTGTGAGCCAGCACGAGGGTGGGCTTGTTGACCTGCTCGATGACCCACGAGATCGATGCCGTCTTCCCGGTGCCGGTAGCGCCCAACAGGACCTGGTGCTTCTTGCCATCCTTCACGCCACGGACGAGCTTCTCGATGGCCCGGGGCTGATCGCCGGTCGGTTTGAAGGGGGCCACCAGCTCGAACTCAGACATGCGCCCATCATACCCGACCGACCGTGAAACCGAACGGGTGTTCACGAACGTGGACCGCCGCAGCGGCCGACATACGCTCGGTTCCGGTACTGCGAAGAGCGGTCCGGGTAGGTGCTGGGCAGAAATGAGTCCTATGGGCCACTACCCGATGGGTCCATGGCGACCAGGGGGCGCCTGAGTCGATGCTTTCGGCTGCACGGTAAGGGCGCAGTGCGTCCCCGCCTAAAGCCCTTATCCAACGCGACTTGCGCACAGGAGCCTGCCACCATGGAGATGGAGTTCAAGGACAACAGCCGACGTCGGACGTTGGTACTCGTCGTCGGAGTGTTGCTGGCCCTTGGGGCCGGTGCTGCAGCATTCATGCTCAGCAACCAGGGAACCAAGGAGACTGAAGCGGTCTTCCCGACGCGCGACATCGTGGTGGCCGCAGCGCCCATCAATGCTCGCGATACGATCGACGCGACGATGGTGTCCGTACGCCCGGTCCCTATCGATGACACCAATGCCACGGCTATCACCGACAGCAGCCTGGTGGTCGGCCGGATCGCGGCCATCCCCATCACGCAGTTCCAGCCCATCACCGCGAACATGCTGGCCACGAACACCGGCCCCGGCCAGGTCTCCATCCTCGGCCCCGATGAGACCGTGGCTCCCGACTCCCCGATCCTGCGGGCCGTCAGCCTGACTGTCCCGGCAGATCGAGCCGTGGGTGGCCTGGTCGACAGTGGCCAGCGAGTCGACATCCTGGCCACCTTCCCCATGGCGGTGTCGCTCCCGATCGATCCGGCGACCGGCCAGCCCATCGACGCCGAGACCGGGACTGGACTGCCCTACACCGAGGGCACCAGCACCAAGCTCATGTGGCTCGATGTGAAGGTCATCAGCCACACGCCTGAGACCGACCAGTACATCATGCGCATGGATCTGCAGACTGCAGAAGAGGTCGCACAGGCCCAGAACCAGGGTGCGCAGTTCACCATGGTGCTTCGGCCCGAGGTCGATACCCGCGACGTCGATCGCAGCGACTACGGCGAGACCAACGACACCCTGCTGACGCGATACAACTTCCGGGTGCCCGAGACCATCGACGGCACGACCTATCCACAGCCGATCGCGTTCCCATCGCCCTTCCCCAACGAACCGTATCTCTCGGCCGCACCTGAACTGCTGCCGTCGCCGAGCCCCGATGCCGCCCTCATCGGATCCGACGAGTCGCCACAGCCCTAGCGGCGCTCCACGGGCCCCCAGATAGGCCCGGCGAACCGAGGCGCAAGTACCTCCGCGAGTGCATCCTCGATGCACTCGCGGAGGTTTTCCTTCGTACCCGTACTGTCGATGCGACGGTCGGCACGCGCTGCCAGGCGATCCGCAAGATCCGGACCCTGGGCCCCGATGCGGCGCTCGATGTCGGCCGCGTCCATGCCACGATCGATGAGCCTGGCCCGCTGGACATCCGCTCCGCACTCGATGAGCCAGACCTCATCACAGCGGTCGGCCAGTCCACCCTCGATCAACTTGATGGCCTCCACGACCAGGAACGGGTCGCCATCCCGTTGGGCACGCTCGATGCGCTCGTCCAGCAGCGTGCGGACGCCTGGGTGCACGATGGCCTCCAGGTCGCGCAGCGCCACCGGGTCACGGAAAACGAGCGCACCCAACGTGCCTCGATCAAGCACGCCAGATGATTCGAAGACCGTATCGCCAAAGCGATCGCGGATCGCCCGTAGCGCCGGCTGGCCAGGTCCGGTGACTGTCCGAGCCAACGCGTCAGCGTCGACGAACACCCCGCCGAGCTCGACCAGCATGACCCCCACGGTGGACTTGCCGCAGCCGATCGGCCCGGTGAGACCGATGATCACGATGGTCCCTTGGGGTGATCCCGGCATAGACCCGACGTGGCTCATCGCGGCGCTCGCTCCTCGATGATCAGCCAGGCATCCTCCGCCTGGCTCAGCGCCGTGTCGATGTCGGCCAGCTCGCTGCCCAGGCGACGCAGCTCCACGAAATTGGCCTGCACCCCCGAATCGTCCAGCATGGCCTCGAGGCTCTCCTTGCGTTCATTGAGCCGCGCCAGGTCGGTATCGATTCGCTGGCGCTCCCGACGATAGGCGTCCTTCGAGAGCGGCGCGGCGCCGATGTGCTCGGAGCCCATTGGCCGCAGCGGCGGCTCGCGGCGTGGCTCGTTCCCGGCCTTCGCGCGCGGCGACGATGGCAGGGTGCCCGGTCCACCGGCCAGCGCAGCCGTGGCCGTCCAGCCCTCGGTGACCGCGGCCCGCCACTCCCGATAGCCTCGATCGAAGGGTGCGACGAGCGCTGGGCCGGCCGCGCTCGGCTCGACGACCCAAAGTCGGTCACAGCTGGACTCCAGCAGCCGGCGATCGTGAGACACGATGATCAGGGTCGCCCCGGACTCCCGCAGGAACGTCTCGAGGGCTTCGCGAGCCGGGATGTCCAGGTGGTTGGTGGGCTCGTCGAGCAGCAGCAGGTTGACGGCGCCTACACCCAGCAGTGCCAGCTCCAACCGGGACCGCTCGCCGCCCGAAAGCTCGCTGACCGGCTTGAGCACGTCATCGCCACGGAAGAGGAAGCGCGCCAGATACGAACGTGCCTGGCCCGGCGTGACCGGTGCTGCCGCGGTCAACGCATCCAGTACGTTGACCGCACCGAGCGGGCGATCGCGCAGCTGGGAGAGATAGCCGGGCATGACGTTCTTGCCGATGCGTACGAAGCCCCTGAGCGCCGGCAGGCTCCCGGCGATGGTGCGTAGCAGCGTGGATTTGCCTGCGCCATTGGGCCCTACGAGGCCGATCCGGTCTCCGCGTCGTGCCTCCAGTCGCCCGACCTGCGTGATGGGGATGGCCGCCTGGCCATCTGCGGCCGGATAGCCGCACACGACGTCGTCCAGCGACACCGCGACCTCAGCTGATCGAGCTGGCCCAGGGCCGGCAAGGGAGGCGCCTGGAAGGGTCAGCCGCGCAGCCCGCCTTGGCACTTCCGCTTTGGCGGCCTTCAATACTTCGAGGCGTCGCTCGTGCTCGTGCATCTTGACGTGCTTGCGTTGGCTACGGTATCGCTGTACCAACTCCGCTTCGCGGGCGATGGCCGCATCCGTTGAGGCTGCGACATCGCGAGCGCGAGCGTCCGCGGCCTCGCGCTGGAGCAGGTAGGCCGAATAGCCGCCCTTGAAGACAGCCATCCGACGCTGCCGCAACTCCCAGATCCGCTCGACCGTGTTGTCCAGGAAGGCGCGGTCATGCGAGGCTACCAACAATGCCCGCTCCCTCCGGACAAGCATGGCCTCAAGCCACTCCAGCGCCGCGATGTCGAGATGGTTGGTAGGCTCGTCAAGCATCAGCAAGTCGGGATCCGCCGTGACCAGGCGGGCCAGTGCGACTCGGGTCTGCTCACCGCCGGACAACTCGGATGGCCTGTGGTCCCAGTGGCTTCGCGGGATGCCCAGGCCCGCGAGCGACGCTTCCACGCGCTGGTCGAGGTGGTAGCCGTCGGCAGCCTCGAAGTGTTCACGCAACTCGGCATAGCGTGGCGTCTGGACCGCATCCGCACCTTGTGCCTCCAGCTCAGCCAGCTCATGTTCCATGCGCTCGAGCTCGACGGCTCCGCTGCGGACCACGGCTCGTACGGTCGGCGCCGTCCTGAAGTGCTGATCGAGGTTGGCCTCCTGGGTCAGGAGTCCGACCGTCATGCGGCGAGCCAGCTTGACCGAGCCGGCGTCGGGTTCCTCGCGGCCGGCCACGATCCTCAGCAGGGTCGTCTTGCCTGCGCCGTTGGCTCCGACCAGCCCGACACGTTCGCCGTGTGAAAGGGCAGCGTCGATCGAGTCGAGGATAACGAACTCGCCGATCTCCCGGCGCACGCCCTCGAGGCGCAGGATGGACATGGTTCCCTAGTGTCCCCGATTCACCCCCGGACGCGTCGGCTAGGTGGCAGGTGCCCCGTGGCCTGCTCGAATGATGGTCCTTCGACTCGGTCGACGAGTCCCGGTCCGCCCAGCTCGGACCAGTTCCGTCCCCGACGTCCCGAGCGAGTCGCGCTGGCCGCCAGCGTGCCAGTGGTGCCATGCCGGTCACGGCCCGGCAGGCGCTGACACCACGAGCAGAAGTGCGTGCCGCGTTGTGCCAGCACCAACCGCCGGATCGGTCGACCACAGCGGTGACAGGGTTGGCCGGTGCGCTGGTAGACATCGAGGTGTTCCTGCATCTCACCGTCGCCCTCCGGCGCGGTGTAGTCATCGACCGACGAACCACGACGCTGGACCGCCTCGCTGAGCACCCCACGGATGGCCAGGTACAACCGCCGCTCCTGCTCGACACTGAGCGTATCCAGGGAGCGCAGTGGGTGCAACCGCGCACGCCACAGGGATTCGTCGGCATAGATGTTGCCGATGCCGGCGATGAACGTCTGGTCCAGCAGCGCGGACTTCAGACGGCCCCGGCGACGCCGCAGGCGCGCCCGGAAGGCGGCCACCGTGAACGCGTCGTCGAGTGGCTCGGGCCCATGCTCCGAGAACAGCCCACCCGACTCATCCGCACCAAGGATGACGCCGTCGACGTCGCGCCGATACAGCCCCACACGCCCGAACTTGCGCACGTCCCGAAAGAGCAACCAGCGTCGACCCGGATGGTGACCACCGCTGATCACCGGCCCCGGACCCAGCGTCAGCCGCAGGTGGACATGCTTATCGTGGACGGTGCCCTCGGGGAGCACGAACAGCTGGCCGGTCATCTTGACCTGGATGGGCAGGACCAGGTCGTCAGAGAGATCGATGACCAGCCACTTGGCACGACGGCCGACCGCCGTCACACGACGGCCCGTGATTAGTCGCGCGAACCGCTCCGGCGTGGGGTAGCGGATGACCTGGTCCCAGTCCCACCAGGCGCCCAGGATGGTGGCACCCACGATCAACGGCGCCAGGTCCCGCGCCATGGTCTCGACCTCAGGCAGCTCGGGCATGGACGACTACGCTGGCTCCAGCAGGGTCATCGAGTCCCAATCGGTGCCCGACTTGATATCCACGTCGAGTGGCACATCCAGTTTGAGCGCGCCCTCCATGACCTCCCGGACCAGTGGAGCCAGCGAATCCACGGCCCCTTCGGGGACCTCCAGCAAGACCTCATCGTGGACTGACAGCAGCATGCGTGCGGCGGCGCGCTCCGAGCTGAGCCGTTCATGCAGGCGGATGAGGGCGATCTTCATGATGTCCGCCGCAGTGCCCTGGATGGGCATGTTGATGGCCATGCGTTCGCCGGCGTTGCGCAGCGCCGCGTTGCGGGCACTGAGCTCAGGGATCCAGCGGCGACGGCCCAGCAAGGTCTCGACGTAGCCCTGCTCCTGGGCGATCTGCTTGATGTGGACCATGTACCGCGCGATGCCGCCATACGCGCCGAAGTACGACTCGATGAAGGCGCGTGCTTCCTCGCGCGGGATGCCGGCGCGCGTGGCCAAGCCGTAGTCGCTCATGCCGTAGGCCAGCCCGAAATTGACCATCTTGGCCATCGATCGTTCATCAGCCGTGACGTCGGCGGCGTCCTTCTTGAGCACGCGGGCGGCCGTCTCGCGATGGATATCGGCTCGCCGCGCGAACGCTTCCTTGAGATGCACATCACCCGACACGTGGGCCAGCACGCGTAGCTCGATCTGGCTGTAGTCCGCCGCCAGCAGGACGAGGCCGTCGCCGCCAGCAGCGAAGGCGCTTCGGATCTTGCGGCCGAGCGGCGTCCGGATGGGGATGTTCTGCAGGTTGGGATCGGCGGAGGACAGACGCCCGGTCGAGGCCACCGCCTGCTGGAAGGTCGTGTGCAGGCGCGAGGTTCGCTCGTCGATCAGCGTCGGCAAGGCGTCGACGTAGGTCGACTTGAGCTTGCTATAGGTGCGCCAGTCGAGCAACATCGGCACCATCGGGTGCGCCGCCCGAAGCTCCTCGAGCACCTGCGCGTTGGTGCTGTAGCCAGTCTTGGTTCGTTTGCCCCTGGGTAGGTCCAGCTCGTAGAACAGCACCTGTTCCAGCTGTTTGGGGCTACCCAGGTTGAATTCGTGGCCGACGGATGCCCAGATGTCCTCCTGCAGCCGCGCGATCGTCTCACCGAAGGTCTGGGCCAGCTCACCGAGTGACCCTCGGTCGATGGCGACGCCGGTGGCTTCGAGATCCGCCAGCACCGGTACCAGCGGCAGCTCCAGTTCTTCGAGGATCCGTGTCTGCTCCGGCTCATCGGCCAGGGCACGGCGTAGCACCTCGGTGGTGGCCCCGACCGCGGCTGCCTCGACCGCCGCCCGCAGGGCGCCGACCAGGTCACCCTGAGGCGGTAGCGTGATGTCCAGCCGCTCGTTGCAGATATCCACGAGCGTCTGGCTCCGTAGCGCGGCGTTGAGGATGTAGGCGGCGATCTGCGTGTCGAACCTCACCTCCGGAAGTGACCCACCGGAGGCGCTCAGCGATGCCCTCGCGGTCGGATCGCGGCGCGCCAGCTCCCACACGAGCAGGGGCTTGACCTCGTGCCCGATGAGCGGCCGGCCCGAGTCAAGCACGGCTGCGGCGAGGGCCACGGCCGGCTCGCCCTCCGCGGCCACGATGCGACCACCCGATCCGGCCACCGAGATCGCCGTGGGATTGCCGCGACGAGGACGGTCGTCGTCGAAGACCACGCCCACGACCAACTCGCGCTGGGCGGCCAGCCACGCCTTCGAGTCTGCTCCGGCCTCGAAGGCCTCTACCACGGACGGGTCGGCCAGCACCGCCCGCAACCGCTCGACCGCATCGAGCCCTTCGGTGGTAGCGCCCTCGGCGGCCACCGCCATCGCAGGAGCGCGAGCGCCGGATACGGCACCGAAGTCCAGGGTCAGCTGCAAGCCACTGCCCTCTCCCGCGTCTTCGCTGGCGGCTCGCTTGCGTGTTCGCCCTGGCACCACCGCCGCTGGGATCGGCCCGCCACGGTCTGCAGCCTTGAGAAGTTCCCCCGGGGCCGGTTCATCCTCGCCAGCTACCTTGGGCAGTCGTTCCACGAGCGAACGGAACTCGTACTCGCGGAACAGCCGGATGACCTCAGCTCGGTCATAGCCATCGAGACGGCCGGCTGCGAGGTCAAGCTCGATGGGTGCCAGACGATCGATGGTGACCAGCTCGCGCCACAACATCACGTCGTCATGGTGGTCCTTGAGCTTGTCGCGCAGCTTGTCCGGCTTGACCTCACCGATGTTGGCGTAGACGCCCTCCAGCGAACCGTGCGCCAGCAGCACCTTGGCCGCGGTCTTGTCACCGACTCCCGGGATGCCTGGGATGTTGTCGGTGGAGTCGCCCTTGAGCGCCTTGAAGTCGATCATCTGGCCAGGGTCCAGGCCGTAGCGCTCGTGGATCCGCTCAGGATCGTAGATGACCGTGGCGTTGACGCCCAGTCGTGTGGTCATCAGCTTGGTCCGGTCGGTCACCAGCTGGAGCATGTCCAGGTCGCCCGAGACGATGATGGTCTCGAGATCGTGGAGCTCGGCCTGCCGGGACAGCGAGCCGATGAGGTCGTCGGCCTCGAAGCCTTCCACCTCGTAGATCGGGATGCCGAACGCGCTCAGCGTCTCTCGCACGATGGGGAACTGGTCGCGCAGGTCATCGGGCGTGGGGCGTCGCGTGGCCTTGTAGCCCGCATAGCGGTCGGCCCGGAATGAACGCCCCACATCGAAACAGCACATCACGTGGTCGGGCTGCATGTCCGCGAACCCACGCAGGACGATGGACCAGAAGCCGAAGGCAGCGTTGACGAGCTGGCCCTTGCTCGTGGTCAGTGGCGTCTCGAGAAGCGCGAAGTAGGCCCGATAGATCAGGCTGTGGGCATCAAGCAACATGAGCCGTTCCACGACTCCGAGTCTAGCGGCGCGGATGGCAGGGTATCGGCCTCCGGCCAGCGGCGGAGTGCTCGGTCAGCGCAGGAATGGGTCGGCGGAGCGCCGCGCCAGCCATACCAGCATGAGCACGAGGGCGCCACCCGCGGCCAGGACCAGCCCGAGCGCCACCAGGACGGTCTGGATGTCGATGACATCGGCAGCGGACGTGGCACCGGTCTCACTTTCGGCTACGCCTGACGAGGCTGGCCGTGCGAGGTCCAAAGCGGCGGAGCTGTCAGTCCCCGCGGAGGGCTCCACGTCTCCAGCCACTGCCTCGAGCGCCAGATCCTGTTGGGTCGCACCATCCGCAGCCATCTCGCTCGAGTCCTGGGCCAGGGCCTGGGGCTCGATCTCACGCACGCGAGCGGCCTTCTGTGAGGTGTCGCCAGCGGCAGTGTCGGTATCAGTCACGGGCTCGGACTTGGGAGCCACCGCGCCTTCGGCCGCATCGTCGAAGAACGCTGCTGCTGCCGTCGCTGGGGCTGCGGCGTCCTCCTGGCGGGGCACAGGGGCCGGCACTACCGCGTCATGCGGCGTGCTGTCGAATGGCCAGGCTGCGCCCGCGACGACGAACAGCAACCCGAGCGACATCACACCTGCCGCAGCCGGACGCAGGTGGCCCGCACGCGGCAACGCCAGCCGACGCATCAGGCGGCTCACCCATCCACCACGCTGCTGCATGGCCTGCTCGGGGCTGATCCGGTAGTCTCGCCGCCGCGGTGGGAGCGGCTCCCAGGCGACGGCGGCGGAGACAGCCCGCAGATCGTCGACGAGGGCGCCGCAGGGCTCACAGGTCGTGGCCAATCGGTTTGCCAGTCGCTGCTGCTCGGGATCGAGTGCGTCGCCCGCGGCGAACTGGGCCATGAGCAGCGGGTCGTGCCGCTCGTGGTCGGGCGCAGTCGGAAGCAGAGGCGGGCGTGACATGTCGTTCACTGGACGCCACTAGCCACGGAACAGTTCCATGTCCGAGCCGAGCTGCTCCCGCAGCGCCAGGCGTCCGCGATGGATCCGCGACTTGACCGTACCCACGCTGACGCCAGCCATCTCGGCGATCTCGGCGTAGTCGTAGCCTTGCACGTCGTACAGGATGATGGCTGCGCGCTGATCGTCGGTGATGGAGACCATGGCCCTGGCGATGGCTGCTCGCTGGGCGCCCGCCACCGAGACGGCTTCAGGACCTTCGGATGCCTGGGTCGGCGGTTGCCATGAGTCATCCTCCCATTCCGGGTACGGCTCGCTTGGCCGACGCTTGCGTTTGCGCAGGATGTCTCGCGCGGCGTTGATGCCGATCCGGGTCAGCCAGGCCCGGAACGACGGCCCGCTGAATCGGTCGAGATTGCGGTAGGCACTGAGGAAGGCGTCCTGCGCGGCATCCTCGGCGATGTCGCGGTCGCGAACGACGCGCACGATCATCGAGTACAGGTAGTCCTGGTACAGGCTGACCAGCCGGTTGAAGGCCTCGAGATCGCCCGTCTTTGCCTGCTCGACGAGGGCCCGGTCGCGGGCATTCTCGGGCGCCCGGTCTGCTGGTGCGCTCAGAGCCAGCCGCGCATCCGGAAGAACGCGGCCATGCCCACCAGGATCGCGAACATACCGATGATGATGAAGACGAACGCGATGCCCTCTCCTTCGCCGGGAAAGGCCACGTTCATGCCGAAGACGCTGGCCAACAACGTCAGCGGCAGCACGATCACCGTGATCGAGGTGAGCACCCGAAGCGTGTCGTTGACATTGTGCGAGAGCACCGACTCGTTGGTGGACTCCAGGCCCTCCACGACCTCCTTGTAATTCTCCAGGGTGTCCCAGATGCGCTCAGATGCGTCGATGACATCATCGAAATAGACATCGAGCTCTTCGGGTGTGGTCGCGTCCGTGGCTCGCTCAAGATCGCGGAACGCAACGCGCTGAGGGCGGATGATGCGGCGGAAGTTGATGATCTCCTGCTTGACATTGGAGATGTCGCGTACGACCGCTTCTGAGCGGCCCTCGAAGATCTCGTCCTCGATGCGCTCCAGCTTCTGGCCCATCTTGCGCAGCATCGGGAACGACGCGTCGACGGCGTGGTCGACGATCTTGTAGAGCAGGTAGCCAGCACCCTTCTCGAAATAGGGTTCGCGCACTTCCTCGCTCTCGCGGCACCGTGCGAAGAGCGAATCGATCGGCTCCAGATCAGCATTGGGCAGGGTGATCACGTAGTCGGAACCCACGAACAGGTCCATCTCCACGACGGTGAGCCGCTCGCGTTCGCGGTCATAGCGAGGGAATTGCAGCACGACGAACAGGTAGTCGTCGTAGCGGTCGACCTTGGGCCGCTGGTTGCGTGAGAAGACATCCTCGTAGTCAAGTGGGTGGAACTCGAAATGTCGCTCCAGCCATTCCTGCGCGAAATGACGCGGCTTGGGGATGTTGATCCAACGGATGCCGTTGCCCGCGATGATGGCCGGCTCGGGGAAGACCTCTTCGGGGGGCACGGGAACGACCCGACCTCGCCGCACGGGACGCACGGGAAGCCGGGGCGTACGGATGGCCGGCATCTCAGCGGACCGCCGCTGGGCGGTGATCGACGACGGCCAGATATCGGGCGTGCGTCCGGACGCTCACGACGACTACCTCACGGAGCCCAAACCAACGGTGGCCGTGGCGAGTCTACACCGGCGCTGGGGCGAACTCGAAGCCGAGCCGACCCGGAACGTCCGTCGGCCGTAGAATTGGCAGCCCGGCCGAAGTGGCGGAATGGCAGACGCGGAGGTCTCAAACACCTCTGAGCGCAAGCTCGTGTGGGTTCGAATCCCACCTTCGGCACCAACATCCCAAGCGTGTGGTGGACCAGTTTCGGCTCACCATGGCTCGTCCTGTCCTTGCGGGGATAGCAGATAGCGGGTAGACCGTCTACGTCGCACGCTGGGCGGCGATAGCCCCACAGAACGGCTTGCGTTGCGCGACTCGCAGGACCACGATGGCGACGGAGGTGGTCAGCGCTGGCTTACCGGGTCTTGAGCCTTGGCCTCGTCATCTTCGGCTTGCTGACCGGGTTCAGCATCGGTCAGTCGTTCTTGCTCGTCGGGCTGACGATGCTCCTGCTCGGAGCCTTCCGCCATCGCCCGCTGGTGTTCTGGCCGCCGATGCTGGCCGTCATCGCCTACAACATCACCTACTGGGCCATCGCACCCTCGGGATGCACTTGGACCGTTGCGACGGCTGGTGTCGAGCGAACGGTGTGTTCGAACCTGCTCGGGCTGCCCTATGAGGGTGAGGGCATCTACAACCCTCAAGCGGGGGGTTCTGGAGACGAGCCACCGCTACGAATGGATCTTTTGGGGACCAACCCGGGCAGCGCGAGGTTCGTCTTCCTCGATCGGAAGGTCTCACAACCGACACCGTAGCCGGCTGTACTCGTCTGATATCCACAGTCGCGCGACCCCTGGGGACAAGCGGCTCCGGCGAGCGCGGCACCTGAGCCCGGCAACGCTGAACCGGCGCAGGGATCCGGCCTGGCACCGGAACGTGAGCCGGCAGCGACCAAGGGCTTGGGGTTGTACGACGAGAATGCTAGATCGCCGCACCCAACGTCGAGAGGATGCCCGAGACCTCCTGGCCGAAGATGACCAGCGCAGCGATCGCCACGATGGCGATCAGCGCCAGGATGAGGGCATACTCGGCTAGGGCCTGACCAGCTCCGCTCCCTCGATGCATGGACTCGATATTAGGTGCAGTCTGGTGCACTGACGAGCAGTCCGTTGGAAACGTTGCGCACGAGCACCGGACAGTGGCAGCCTCGAGTCTGGCGGATGTGCCCCATCGTCAGCGTGAGAACGGATCCGATGGACGCCGGCGAACGGTACCGCCAGACCACAAACGCCTTGAGTGAACGCTCGTGTGGATTCGGATCCCACCTTCGACACGAAAGATGGCAGCAGGCTGCCGTCCGCTGGCCTTGGCAAGCTAGACGAGGGAGGAGCGCCAACGGCGCAGAGCCCTGAGCCAGACCGGCGCCCTCCGCCCCGCTATCCTGCGAGCTCATGCTCGACGTCATCCTTGTCTTCCTGGTCGCGATCCTCATCGTCATGCCAGTCGTGGCCATCATCCTGATGGGACTGCAGCGTTTGGGTGGCAGGACCTGGCCGCCTCGTGTGCTGGCCGGGTCGGCCCTGGCCATCACGGTGGCGGTGGTGATCGTCTACTTCCTCGTCGTCCGGCCCGGCTAGGATTCATCCGGTGCAGTCCCGTCCGCGTGTGCTCGTCAATATGGCCATGACCGCCGACGGCAAGATCGATACCGTCGAGCGTCGCGGCGCACGAATCTCCGGACCGGCGGACACGGCCCGCGTTGACCGGTTGCGCGCAGAGGCGGACGCGATCCTGGTTGGTGGACACACGCTCCTGGGCGAGGATCCCCGCCTGACGGTTCGCGACCAGACGTTGTGCGCCAGCCGCATCCAGGACGGCCGGCCACGTCAGCCGGCCAAGGTCGCCGTGGTTTCGTGCATCGGCACGACTGGCGGACCCGACTCGCTTCCAACGCCCAGCCGCTTCCTCAAGGAAGGTGGCGGTACTGTCATCGTGTGCACGACGAGACGGACCAGTGCCGACACGGTCGCGTGGCTGGAGGGCCAGGGGGCACAGGTCATCGTCCACGATGGCCCGCGTGTCGATCTCGGTGATGCCCTGGCGTTCCTCGGCCAGACGGGCTTCGAGCGGCTGCTGGTGGAGGGTGGGAGCACCATCATGGCCGCCCTGCTCGAGGCGCAGCTGGTGGACGAACTGCAATTCACCGTCGCGCCGATGATCTTCGGGGGTGAGATGGCGCCCACGCCGGTGGGCGGGCAAGGTTGGTCGGCCGAGGAGGCGATCCGGCTTGAACTCGCCGACGCCAGTCGCGACGAGGATGGCGACATGGTCCTGCGCTACACCGTTCGCCGGAACACCGCCGCATGAGTGACAGGAACGCGGAAGACCTGGCCGAAACGCCATCGACCGGGCTGACCGAGGCTGAGGCCAGCGACCGTCGCGCACGCGGTCTGGGCAACTCGGCGCCGGCCGCCACCACGCGCACGTATGCGGCGATCGTCCGCGAGAACGTCTTCACCTTCGTCAACAACGTGTTGTTCCTGCTGGGACTCGCGCTCGTGATCGTCGGCCGCCCGTTCGACGCCCTGGTTTCCCTGGGTGTCATCAGCACCAACATCATCGTCGGCATCTACCAGGAGGTCCGCGCCAAGCAGACCCTCGACAAGATCGCCCTGCTGACCAGACCCACGGCCAAGGTCGTTCGCGATGGTGCGGTGCACATCGTGCACCCCGAAGACCTGGTCGTCGGGGACCTCATCGAAGTGGAGGCCGGCGACCAGTTCGTCGTCGACGGCGTGCTGACCGAGGGGCGCCTGGAAGTCGACGAGTCACAACTCACGGGGGAGTCGGACATGGTCCCCAAGCGGGCCGGTGACGAGGTCTTCTCCGGCAGCTACCCAACCTCGGGCGTGGGCCGCTATGTTGCCCGGACGGTCGGTGAAGCCAGCCTGGCTGCACGGATCACCGCGGGCGCACGCACATTCCGCCGAACCCTGACGCCCTTGCAGCGCCAGATCCAGGCGGTCATCCGCGTGACCCTGGGTGTGGTCATCTACCTGCAGCTGCTCCTGATCGTCAAGAACGTGGTCGCCGACACGCCGCTCGACGAGGCCATCGTCGAAGCCACCGTGCTGGTCGGACTGGTCCCCAACGGCCTCTTTGTGTCGATCGCCATCGCCTATGCCCTCGCGGCCGTACGCATGTCCCGCTTCGGAGCACTGGTGCAACAGGCCAATGCGGTCGAATCGCTCTCACATGTCGATACGTTGTGTGTGGACAAGACCGGTACCCTGACCGCCAATCAGCTGGAACTGGACCAGGTGTTGCCGCTCGAGGGAGATGAGGCGACCGCCCGTGCTGCAGTCGCGCTGATGGTCGCCAGTGGACGCGCCTCCAACAAGACCAGCGAGGCCATCGCCCACGCCATCGAGGCACCTGGGCGCGTGCCGGTCGCCGAGGTCCCCTTCTCGTCGAAACGCAAGTGGAGCGCCGTGGTCGTGCCCCAGGCCGAAGAAGGTGGCGACCCGCCGCCCGGTTGCTACTCGCTGGGCGCTCCGACCTTCATTCGGCCGTACCTGGACATCACCGAAGCGGAGTGGCGCAACATCCAGGTGCTGGTGGCGCACCATGCCTCGCTGGGCATGAGAGTCCTGCTGGCCGCCTACAGCTCCCGGCTGGACTTGGAAGACGCCGGCGACGACTCGGTGCTGCCGACCGACTCCAAGCCCTACGGCATCGTGGTCCTGCGCGACCTGCTTCGACCGGAGGCCGCCGAGACGTTGACCCGGTTCCGGGAGATGGGCGTGGACGTACGCGTCATCTCGGGAGACGATCCGGAGACGGTCTCGACGTTGGCGCGGCAGGCCGGACTCGATATCAGTGGCGGCGTCGTGTCAGGACCGGAACTCGAGGAGATGGACGACCCACACTTCGACGCCGCGGTGGAGGCCACCACCATCTTCGGGCGCATCTCGCCAGAGATGAAGGAGCGGCTGGTTGGTCAACTGCGACAACAGGGTCGCTACGTGGCGATGACCGGCGACGGCGTCAATGACGTGCTTTCGCTGAAGCGTTCCAACCTGGCCATCGCCATGGGCAGCGGCACGCAGGCGGCGCGCGGCGTGGCCGACCTGATCCTCATCGACGACGGCTTCTCCGCGTTGGCGTCGGCCATCGGTGAGGGCCAGCGCATCCTCAACGGCATGCAGGACATCCTGCGCGTCTTCCTCACCCGCATCCTGACGCTGGGCCTGCTGATCCTGGTGTTGATGACGAGTGGTTTCTTTCCGGTCGATCTGCGCAATGCCTCAGCCATCACGCTGTTCACCGTGGGGATCCCGACCGCTTTGCTGGCGGTCTGGTCACGTCCGGGTCCGGTGCCCCGAGAGACGCTCCAGGGCACGCTGGCCAAGTTCGTGATCCCGGCAGCCGGTCTGGCATCGGTCATCGGCCTGCTGGTGGTGACGGGGATCTTCCTCGCTCTCAGCGCCGACTACGAATCCGGGATCACCACCCTGCAGGGCGTCGAGAACGCGGCGAAGTCATCGGTCACCATGTTCCTCGTCTTCGTCGGCGTCATGGTGCTGCTCTTCGTGGAACCACCGAACCGCTTGTTCGCGGTGGTGGAGCCGATCTCGCCCGACCGTCGACCGACCTACCTGGCCATCGCGCTGGCCGTGTCGTTCGCGGTCGTGATGCTGGTCGCCCCGTTCCGCCAGTTCTTCAACCTCTATCCACTGTCGATCCGCGACATCGCTATCGTGGTCGCCGGTGTCGCCGCGTGGGCTGTCCTGGTTTGGATCTTCTGGCGATTTCGCTTCGTGGACCGCTTCCTCGGCCTTGAGGAAGAAGGCCCTGCTGTCAAGGAGACTGGAGCGACATAGACTGTCTCGCTGGACGACCAAATCACCCGCCAGCGGACCTTCTCCCGGGTGGGCACAACAGTCTTGGAGGACGAACCCGATGATCAAGCTTCGAACGACGGTCACGCTGGTGGCCGCCCTGGCCCTGGCGGCCGGATCGGCCAGTGTCGTGATGGCCGCGGATGAGCCCTCTCCGGAGGCGTCGATGGGCCCGGTGGGTGTGTTCGGTATCGAGGGCATGCCCTGGTTGCTGACCGCCCAGCTGGTGGACGGCGAGATGACGCCGGTGCCCGACGGTGTCGTCGTCTCGCTCACGATGGCGGATGGTCAGGCCGATGGCAATGGTGGCTGCAACAACTATTTCTCGAGCTACACCATCGACGGCTTCGACCTGACCTTCGGTCCGATCGGTTCGACACTGATGAGCTGCGAGGGACCGGCGGGCGATGTCGACTCCGCGTACCTGACCAATCTCGCACAGGTGGCGTCGTACCAGTCGGGTGGCATCCAGATGGCACTCAAGGACGCCGCCGGGGACTTCCTGCTCGAGTTCGACCTGGCACCGCCTGCGAGCGTGGTGGGCAGCTGGACGGCGGAGGGCATCAACAACGGAGCCGGTGGCGTCGTCAGCAGCGCCATGACGCCCCTGGTGACGGCGGTCTTCTCCGAAGCGGGTGGGCTCATCGGCAACGACGGCTGTAACGACTACTTCACCACCTACGAGTCCGACCGCGACACCATCACCGTCACGCCCGAGATCGCGACGACCCGGATGGCGTGCCTCGATGATGATCTGGCGCAGCAGTCGCAGGAGTATTTCGCGGCGCTCGGGGCAGCCACGACCTGGTCGGTGGATGCCAAGGGCGCCCTGGAGCTCCGTGATGACAGCGGCGCCCTTCAGGTCCGCTTCACGCCCGCATCGAGCTAGCGCGAGACGAACAGCTCCTGGGACAGCGCCGGCACCCTCATCCGGGGTGCCCGCGCCGATCGATTTCGGGTTGCGCTACGATCGGCAGCCGATGGGAGTCGTCAGCGAGCCGCGGCCCGGCCCACAGGAGGAACCGGTGTGAAGTCGTCCACAAGCAACGAACAGGGCATCGCTGGTGCGGAGCCTCCCCAGACGCGACGGGAGCTGCTCCGCACCGGTGGCATCGCCGCCATCGCAGGCGTGCTTGGCATCTTCGGCATCGCGACCGCGACCGAAGCCAAGGACGGGGCGTCGCTCCGCATCGGATCGAAGAATGCTGCCACCCGCCCGACCACGCTCGAGACCAGGAAAGGACCGGGCTTCTATGCCAAGGTCGGTGGCAGCGGCAAGCAGGTAGGCTTACGAGGCCAATCCGGTTCCAGCAAGGGCATCGGCGTGCAGGGCATCGCAAGCGCCAAGAATGGCGAATCGATCGCGGTCCATGGTCAATCCTCCTCCCCGGACGGTGTGGCTGGTCAGTTCGAGGCCGGTGATGGTGGCACCGCTGTGGAGGCCGTGGCGAGCGGAAAGCGAGGCGTGGCGCTGCGCACCAAGGGCCGCCTGCAGTTCGACGAGCGCTCCGGGTCATCCGAGGTCTCGGGCGGGGCGGAGTTCGTCATCCCCGTCGCCGGTGGCCTCAGCGACAAGTCGCTGGTGCTCGCGACGCTGCAGGACCATGTTCCCGGCGTGCACGTGGAGGCAGCATCCGTCCTCGACACCGAGGAGGGACTCATCGTGGTGCGACTGAATCAGGCTGTGCCCGAACCTGCGACGGTGGCCTGGATCGTCCTCGACTGACGGAACGGGCCGCTGGCCCGGTCATCGCAGCTGTAGCTGCAGCAGCCTTCCGAAACGCCTGCCGACCTCGGCGACCAGGTCCGCGTCGTAGGCGATCCCGACACCCAAACGCATCTCCTGTGTTCGGCCTGCTCCTGCGGGGATATGCAGCACGATGGGCGTCGAACCCGGGCGCGACCTGATGAGCGTCTTGAGCTCGGCGAACGCGGCTACGACCTTGTCATCAGGGGCACGGTCGAAACGGATATGGAGCACCTGATCCGGGCCAGCCTCGACCGGGACGGTGGCCGCTGCGGCGGCGGTCACGACAGCATCCCGAGCCTCGTCGGGCAGCGGCGGCTCCTCGTCGGCATCGGGCGCAAGAGCCTGGAAGGCAGGTGGCTCGGACGATCCGTTCAGTGGCTCGGCGGGCAGTGTCGGCAGGTCGATCGGCGGTGCTGTCTCCTCGACCTCGGGATGATCAGCTGGGTGATCGACTCGCGCTGGGGTGGCGCTTCCGATGGCCACGGTGACGGTGCCGTCCACGACTCCCCCGCGTAGTGGAGAGACCCTGGGCACCACCAGCGTTTGGGACGGTGAGGGCGAGTGTGGCGTGACCGGCACGGTCGTGGCTGGGTGGTTGTCCCCCGCTCCCCGTCTCGCCTGGCCAGACCCATTGCTGCCACCGTAGCCGTTGCCCTGACCATTGCGGCGGCGGCCACGTCCCCGGTCTGCGGCCGCGACTTCCTCGATGAAACGGTCGCGACCCTGGTCGGTGGCCTCCTCCCATGTCCACACGGCATCGCACAGGATCACCGTCTCATCACCCTTGTGGTCGACTCGACCGGCGAAGAGCAGGACGGCGTCATCGACAAGCTTGGGGCCGACCTCGGCATAGATCCGCGGGAAGACGACGACATCGACCGAGCCCTGCAGATCCTCCAGGGTGACCACGGCCATCGATTCCTGGTTGCGCGTGATCACGCGACGGATCGCTGCGGCCATGCCGCCGACCACCACGCGCTGCTGGTCCAGGCCTTCACCGATGTCGCCTGACCACGCATCCACGTACTGGCCCATCTCGGCAGCCATCTCGCCCAGCGGGTGGTCAGAGAGGTACAGGCCCAGCAGCTCCTTCTCCCAGCGAAGGCGCTCACGCGAGGGCGCCTCTGTCGCCATAGGCAGCGCCCGCTCGAGGGGTGACGCTTCGGCGCCGAGCGCGTCGAACAGCGAACCCTGGCCGGTAGCGCGGTCGCGCTGCTTGCGCCTGGCCGTAGGCCATGGCCTCATCGAGACCGAGCAGGAGCTGAGCCGGGTGGCCCAGCGCGTTGAGCGCATCGACCTTGATCGAATGCTTCCATGACACGCTTGTTGACGAGTCGCAGGTCGATACGCGAACAGAGGTCCGCCAGCGTGGTGAACTCGCCCTCGGCTTCACGAGCATCGATGATCGACCCGATCGCGCTCTCACCCACGTTCTTGATGGCCAGCAGGCCGAAGCGGATGGAGTCACCCTCGACCGTGAAGTCGACATGGCTGTAGCGCATATCGGGACCCAGGACCTCGATGCCGAGACGGCGACACTCGGCGATCGCCCCGCCGACCTTGTCGGTGTTGTCCCGGAAGGCGCTCAGCACGCTGGTCATGTACTCGACCGGGTAGTTGGCCTTTAGATATGCCGTCTGGTAGGCGAGCAGGCCGTAGCAGGTCGCGTGGGCCTTGTTGAAGCCGTAGCGCTCGAACGGCTCGAAGGCCTTGAAGACCGCATCGATGACGCCGGCTTCGACACCACGTTCGGCAGCCTGACGCACGAATTTGTCCTTCTGGGCGCGCAGGACGGCTGACTTCTTCTTGCGGATGGCATATCCGAGCGTGTCTGCCTCGGGCCCGGTGAAACCCCCGAGCGCGATGGCCGCGGCCATGATGTCCTCCTGGTAGACGAAGATCCCGTAGGTCTTCTCCAGGTAGGGCTCAAGCAGCGGATGCAGGTAGCTGACAGTTCTCCTGGCCGTGCTTGCGGCGGATGTAGGCCGGGATGTTGTCCATGGGGCCGGGCCGAAAGAGCGCCACCATGGCGGCGATGTCGTAGACCGAGGTCGGCCGCAACTCCTTGATGTAGCGGCGCATCCCTGCGGATTCCAGCTGGAACACGCCGGTCGTCTCGCCGCTACTGAGCAGCTCGAAGGTCTTCTCGTCGTCGAGAGGGATGTTGTCGAGGTCGATGCGAACACCGACGTGCTGCTCGATGAGATCGACCGCCTGGCGCAGGATGGTCAGGTTCGACAGCCCCAGGAAGTCGAATTTCAGCAGACCCAGGGCCTCGACACCATGCATCTCGTACTGGGTCATGAGCGCGTCGGAGTTGGTGGCCTTCTGCAGTGGCATCAACTCGGTCAGCGGATCGCGGCTGATGACGACACCGGCAGCGTGCGTCGAGGCATTGCGAGCCACGCCCTCGAGTTGCCGGGCGATATCGACCAACTTGTGGATGCCCCCGTCGCCCTCGTACATCTCCCGGAAGGGGGGTGCTTGCGTGATGGCGTCGTCAAGCGTGATACCGAGCGTCGTGGGGATGGCCTTGGCGATGCGATCGACCTCGCCGTAGCCGTAGCCCATGACACGGCCGACATCGCGGACGGCGGCGCGTGCGAGCATCGTGCCGAAGGTGATGATCTGGGCCACGTGATCCTGGCCGTACTTGCGGGTGACGTAGTTGATCACCTCATCGCGACGAGCATCCTCGAAGTCGACGTCGATGTCAGGCATGGTCACCCGGTCGGGATTGAGGAAACGCTCGAAGGGCAGCTCATAGGCGATGGGGTCGACCGGTGTGATCCCCAGGGTATACGTCACGATCGAGCCCGGAGCCGAGCCGCGGCACGTCGTGGCGATGCCCTGATCCCGAGCATATCGGGTGAAATCGGCCACGATGAGGAAGTAGGCTGCGTAGCCCATGCTGATGATCACGCCGAGCTCGTAGTCGAGGCGATCCTGGAGCTCGGCGGTGACCCTGCCGTAGCGATCGCGCAGGCCGCGCTCGCATTCCTCGCGCAACCACGTCTCCACGGTGTAACCGTCGGGGACCGGGAAGTGCGGCAGTCGCAGCTCGCCAAAGGTGATCTGGAGGTCGGTCATGTCCGCGATGCGCTTGGAGTTGGTCAGTGCCTCGGGCACATCCTTGAACAGCCGTTCCATCTCCGCGGCGGACTTGAGGTAGAACTCCTCGGTCTCGAAGCGCATCCGGGCGGAGTCGCTGAGGTTGGAGCCGGTGCCCACGCAGAGCAGCACGTCGTGCGCCTCGTGCTGTTCCTTGCGAACGTAGTGAAGGTCGTTGGTGGCGACGAGGCCAGCCCCGGTCTCCTTGCCCAGGCGGATGAGCTTGGGGTTCAGGGCTTTCTGCTCCGGCACCCCGTGGTCCATCATCTCGAGCCAGAAACCCTGGGGGCCCAGGATGTCGCGGTACTCGCCGACGATGCGCCGGGCGTTCTCGAAGTCGTCGACCTCGAGCGCCTTGGCCACCTCGCCGCCGAGACAGGCGGACATGCCGATGATGCCCCCGCTGTACTTGGCCAGCAGCTCACGATCGAGACGGGGCTTGTAGTAGTAGCCATCGACATGGGCGGCGGTGATGATGCGGCAGAGGTTCTGGTAGCCGACCCAGTCTTGCGCCAGCAGCGTGACGTGGTAGTAGTTCTGCTCGGAGCGGCCTTCGCGGTCGTACATGCTCCGGCGGGCGACATACGCTTCGACGCCGAGGATGGGCTTGATGCCCCTGGCCTTGCAGGCCTGGTAGAACGCCACCGCGCCGTAGAGCGAGCCATGATCGGTGAGCGCGAGCGCATCGAAGCCCTGGGCTGAGGCCTCGCTGACCATGTCCTTGATCCGTCCGAGGCCGTCGAGGAGGCTGAACTCCGAGTGCACGTGGAGATGGACGAAGTCGTTCGGGGCGATCGGCACGGGAGGGCCATGGTAGCCCCGTTGGGATGGCCCTGCCAGACGCGTCGATGACCGACGATACTGTCGTCGTCGCGCTCTTCCAGAGCGGCACCGTCGCGCTGTGAGGCCAAGGTATGCTCGATTCCATGGCCTCGACGATCCACCGCCGGCTCCGCGACCTCCGGGGACGGATGGCCGGCGAACGGGACAAGAGCGCGCGCCCCGCGAGTCTCGAGCCGATCGAACTCGACCCGACCGAGCCCATGGCTACCGTCGCTGAACGCCTGGACATCGGCGCCGGCCGGAGTGTCACGGGGCCGATGCTCGATCACGACATCGACCTGGCCGACCTGCCGCAGCTGCTGGCATCGTTCGCCGAGCACGCCCGCCGGCGAGGACAGCGGCTCTTCGTGCAGCTCCCCGGCCGATGCATCCGGACGACCCTGGAGTCGCTGGACGAGCAGCGTTCCGAGATCGCATCTCGACCCCGGTTCCGATCGCTCCTGGTCGGACAGGACGATCGGATCGTCGAGAACGTCGCCATCGAGCTGTGGAAGCGGGCGGATCGCGCCTTTCGCTCGCTCTCCGACGACAACCCGGTGCGTCTGTTCATCCCCGATGCATCGCCACGCCCGGGCGGTCCGGCTCGCGTGGAGGCCAGCTTCGACGAACCGATCGACGTCGTCTACACCTGGGTCGACAGCAACGACCCAGGCTGGCGAGCGATGGCCGCCGACCACCTCGATCTGGATGCCCTCGAGCACGACCTGTACACGCCGGGCGACGAGTTGCGCTATTCGTTACGGTCGGTGGAGGTGTTCGCACCCTGGGTCAGGCGCATCCACATCCTCTCGAACTGCAGCCCGCCATCCTGGCTACAGCTGAGTGATCGCGTGCGCTGGGTCGATCACCACGAGGTCGCCGGGCCAGAGCTGCTGCCGCTCTTCAATTCAGGCGCCATCGATACCCTGCTCCACCGCATCCCGGATCTGGCCGAGCACTTCCTGTACCTCAATGACGACTTCCTGCTGTGGGACAGCGTCAGGCCCTCGACCTTCTTCGAATCTGATGGCCGCTCCATCGCCCACCTTGCCATGAACAGCTCCGTGCTCTACCTGGAGCAGCTCGTGGAATCCGGCCGTGCGATGCCAACGCAATCGAGCCGGGTGAATGCTGCCCGACTCCTCGAGCAACGGTTCGGTGTCTACCCCACCCGCCTGCATGGACACGCGCCATATGCGCTGCGTCGATCGGCCCTGGCGGAGATGGAACGGGAGTTCGCGGCTGAGATCGCGCGAACGCGGGCGTCCCGGACCCGCCAGCGGAGTGACGTGAGCTTCATCGCCTATCTCTACCACCACGTCGGCCATGCCCGGGGGTCGGTCGCCTACGCGGACGCTCCCAAGTCGTTCGTGACGCTCCAGAACTACCGCCGGAGCGGGACCGAGCGAGCATTGCGCACGGCCCCATTCGTGTGCTTCCAGGACAGTCGAGGGAGTGCCACGGACACGGCCTACCAGACCTTCAAGCGAGATGCCCTGGAAGCAGCGCTGCCGTTGCCCTCATCCGCGGAACGCGCCGGCTGATCGCGCCCAGGGTGGTGCGTTCTGGCACCAACGGGTCAGCGGCCTGGCACCATCGCCGGGTAGACGGGTTGCCGAGGCCACGTAGACTGCTCTGCACTGCCCAGCCGTGTTCCGAGGGCTGGTCCCCCAGGAGGGCAGGAGTTGCCCAAGCATGCCCACCGCCCGGTCGCCCTTGCCGCAGGTCTGCCGATCCCGCGCGCCTCGACGCTGGCGCTTGCCCGGCAGCGCCAACGCGAACGGCAGCGCACCTCGCCGCATCCGACGTCGGGACCATCACGCCTGACTCTGCATCGGAGTATCGCTCGCCCGGCCATCGTCGCGATCGTGAGCGGCGCACTGCTGCTTGGCGCCATCGGAGTAACGCCGGTGGCGGCTGCACAACGGCAGACCAGGGCTGATCCAAACGTTCCCGTCTTCGACGCCGCGGCGGAACCATCGCCGTCCCCGACCCCCAAACCGACGCCGACTCCGTGGCCAACGCCCAAGGGCGTGAAGGGCCTGGATGTGAGCCACTGGAATGACTACCCCGATTTCACCAAGCTGCGCGCGAAGGGCATGCGCTTCGTGATCTCCAAGGCCACCCAGGGCACTGCGTTCGTGGATGACACCTACCAGCGCCACACGCGCGATGCCCGCGCTGCGGGCATGCTCCCAGGCGCGTACCACTTCTTCGACTACAACAAGAACGGCGTCGCCCAGGCGAAGCACTTCCTCGATACGGTTCGTGACTCGACCGGACTTGGAGCCCTCCTGCCGTTGGTGGTAGACGTCGAGACGCTCGGTTCGCTGGGCAAGCCGAACAAGACCAAGGCCAGGCAGCGACTACACGCTCTCCTCGACGAGCTGTATCGGCAGACCGGCCGATATCCCATGATCTACACCAGCCGTCACATGTGGGGCAAGGTCGTGGGTTCCCCAGGCAGCTTCGGGGAGTACCCGCTGTGGGTGGCCTGCTGGAAGTGTGACGAGATCTACCTTCCCAACGGCTGGAGTGACTGGGACTTGTGGCAGGTCGGGCAGTTCAAGTTCCCCGGCAGCACCAAGCTCGATGGCAACGTCTACCGCCGGTCGATGGATCGACTTCGGGGCGAGCGGCAGCGCAGCATGCAGATCGATGACGGGGCCATCTGGGCCGCCGATCAGCAGGTTGTGGCGGACCTGCGCGGCTACCACGGTACCAACGTGCGCGTCGCCCTCGACGATGGCACGTTCGGTCCCTGGGAAGCCTTTGGACCCCGCTTCGAGTTCAAGCTGTCGGCGCGATCAGGGGCGACGTGATGATCCGCCTCCAGCTGCGGAGCTTCCGGGGTGTCAAGACCGTGGCCCTGCGGGACGAGATCAAGCTCGATTCGGTGCCGCCCAAGGTCGTGGGGCCACGACTCAGCCTGCGGCCAGGCGGTCGGGTGCCGCGGTCCGGCTCCAGGGTCCCGATGGCTGCAGTCATGTCTGCCAGCGACAAGACGTCCGGGCTCCAGACCTCGTCATTGAAGGCGACGTGTGATGGCGCCAAGCGGGCCGCGGAGTTCAGCAGTGCAGGGAACGCCAGTCTGCCGGTCCAGCTGGACCGGCACGGGTGTGTCATCGAGGCTCGCGCCGGTGACGTCGTTGGCCACCGGAGTTCGAAGCGAATCGGCCCGCACGATCTCCCTCGCCGACCTTCGCGAGGGTGCAGCCAAGGTCTCGTTCAGCGGACCATGGAAGACACTCCACAACCGCGATTCGCTGGGCAAGACGCTGGCGCGGGTCGCGAGTGCGGGAGCTCAGGCACGGGTGGTCTTCGAGGGTTCACAGGTGGCCGTTGTTGCGCGTCGCGGTCCGGCCGGCGGGCGATTCAAGGTCATCGTCGATGGCAAACCCGTCGACACTATCGACCTCTACTCGAGCAAGAGTGACAGCCGCCGCATCGTGTGGGTCCACAGCGTGCCAAAGGGCAAGCATGTCCTCAAGCTGAAGGCCACCGGCACCGGTTCCCCCAGATCGGCCGGCACGATCGTGTGGCTGGACGGGGTGCTCGCACTCGACCGACGGAAGTAGGCCAGGCCACCGGCGGGAGCCTCAATCCTGGAACGTGACGATGCGCCTCGCACCGTCCCGACGCCGCATCGCCTCGAAGGCCGCGTCCACCCCATGGAGCGGGATGGTCTGGCTGATCAGTCGCTCCAGCGGCAATCGGCCGGACACGGCATCGGCGGCGATCGCCGGGAAGTCACGGGCGGGGATGCACGAGCCGTAGTTGGATCCCAGCAACCGTTTGCCATCCTCCACGAAGCGGTAGACATCGATGCCGGCCGTGGCGCCCATTCCGGTCATCCCGACGAGTGTCACCGTGCCACCTGGCCGCACCGCGCGGATGGCCAGCTCAGCCGTGGCCGGTAGACCGATGCACTCGAAGACATGATCGGGGCCCAGCCGAGGCATTCGCGCGGCCGACTCGAGGAGGACATCCGGATGGACGGCGCTGGTCGCTCCGAACGAACGGGCCGACTCCAGCTTGGCGGGCTCCACGTCGACGGCGATGACAGGATCCGCTCCGGCATCGATGGCGGCCAGTAGAGCCGATAGCCCGACGCCACCGAGGCCGATCACGACCACCGCCTCACCTTCGCGTACCCGCGCCGTGTTGCGAACCGCGCCGATGCCCGTGCTGGCAGCACACCCGATCAGGGCGGCCACGCCCGGCAGGGTGGCCGGGTCGATGGCGATGGCGGCCTCCTGGGCGACCACCTGCGCAGAGCAGAAGGTTCCAACCCCCGAGTAGACGCCCACGTCCTGCCCGTCGGCGCCGATGCAGCCGGGCCGATGCCCGATCCCGGCGGTGGCCCGCCCCGCGTGGTGACAGGCACAACCAGCCTTCGCCCCCGAGGCAGGCGGCACAAGCGCCGCACGGCGCCGTCCAAGCCAGCGAAACCAGGTCCCCGACCCGCAGACCACCGCCTCCTGGGGCGGTCCCGGCGGCGCGCTCAACGACGTTCGGGCCAAGGGCTTCGACGATGCCTGCGCCCTCGTGTCCCAGCACCACCTCGCCGGGCCGATCCCACTCGCCATCGATGACGTGCAGATCGGAGTGGCACACGCCCGACGCCACCATGCGGACTCGCACCTCGCCATCGCCCGGCGGGTCAAGCCGGAGCTCTTCGATCGTGGTGGGCCGGCCACGTCCGTGATAGACGAGACCGAGAACCCCCATGGGATCACTCATCGGGGGATGTCGTCTCGGGATCATCCAGCCAGGGTCGATCGTTGAAGGCCTCGGATATGGTCCGGCCCAACCAGCCGGGCGGGTCCCGTTCCTCCACTCCGGTGAGCATGACCCTGAGTCGCCCCTCGACCGTGTCAGTCATGGCCCGGGCCGCTTCCCTGCCCTTCGCGATACCGTCGGGGAATACCGGGTCACCGATGGTGATGATGACCCGACTCCCGAGATGGACCCAGCGTGTGCCGACCACGGCGGTGGGCACGATGGGGACCCCGGCCATCCGTGCGAAGTGAGCGAGCCCCGTCTCGAGCGGCAGGATCCGGCCTTCGTGATCGCTGAGCCGTCCCTCACCCGCGATCGCGAGGCAGGCGCCCGACCTGAGTACGGCCATCGTTCGGCGAGTCACGTCGACGATATCCTGGGCAGCCGGCTTGAAGGGCACGCCACGCCGTGTCCAGGTGATGAGCGCATTCCGGATGCCCGTGCTCATGTCCTGCTCGCGTGGTCCGAAGATGTAGAGGGGTCGCTTTCGATCGGGCCACAGCGCCGCGAGCACGATCGGGTCAAGCCATGACGGATGGTTGAAGCAGATGATGTAGGCGCCATCCGAGGGAAGGCGTTCCGCTCCGACAACGGCTGTGCGGACGTATGCCCCGACCACGATCCTGAGCACCACCCGCACGAGGTGGTAGCGGAGCGGGCCCGGGGCTGGCTGTCTTGCCGCGATGGCCATGACGCAACCCGGAGCCAGGTCAGAGAACGGGCGAGCCTGCGCCGGAGCCCGTGACGATGGGCGCATCCCTGCCCAGGAGCGCTGCCGGCGGCAGCTCGACGCTGGGCGCCACACCTGAGTCGAGCCGGTCGGCCTCCTCGATGAAGAGCGGCACCAGTCCGGGGTCGAACTGTTTGCCGGAGTGCTTCTTCAGCTCATCGAAGGCTTCCTCGACCGAGCGCGCAGCACGATAGGGACGTCCCCGGACGATGGCGTCGAACGCGTCGGCCAGGGCCACGATCCGCGCACCCAGCGGGATGCCCTCCCCCTTGAGGCCGTCGGGATAGCCGGCGCCGTCCCAGCGCTCGTGATGGTGGCGGATGATGGGCGTGAAATCTCGCGACATGCGAAGTGGATCGCAGATGCGCTCACCGATCTCAGGGTGCTCGCGCATCACCCGGAATTCATCCTCGGTCAATGGGCCGGGCTTGTGGAGGACGTGCTCCGCGATACCGATCTTGCCGATGTCGTGGAGCAGCGCGCCGTAGGCGACGCCCTCGAGCTCACCATCTCGCAGGCCGACGTATGCGGCCAGACGCGCCGAGCGGTACGCCAGGTAGCGGCAATGATCCTTGAGGCCCAGGTCCTTGGCCTCGACTGCGTTGGCCAGCGCCACCACGATGTCGTGGGCCTGCTCCATGCGCCGGATGACTTCGCGCGTCCGATAGGAGCTGCGCAACCGGGCCAGCAGCTCGACCTGCTGGAACGGCTTGGTCAGGAAGTCATCGGCCCCAGCATCGAGCGCAGCGACCATGTCGGATGTCGAGGTATGTGCGGTCAGCACGATGATGGGGAGCATCACGGTGCGTGAGTCCGCCCGCAGGCGTCGGCAGATCTCCAATCCGTCCATGCGCGGCAACGTCAGGTCGAGGATGAGCATGTCAGGCCGATGCTCGGCGACCGCGCGCAACCCGTTCTCGCCGTCGGCCACCGCGATGACCCGGTAACCGGCATCCTCAAGGATCCGGCTCAGGACGCGTCGAACGGCGGCATCATCCTCGATGACAGCCACCTGCGGGCGCATGGATTCCCCTGGGGCAGGGTACGGCAAGCGATCTCCCTCCACTGCGCCACGACGACTGGACGCGGGTCGGACGTGAGTATAGCGAGCGTTGACCATCGTCACCACTGCGGTCTTGTGTGCGCAAGAGCGGCCGACTGGCGACGATCGCGCGGGTCAGGGTTGGCGGCGAACCAGCCAGACCGCGACGAGCGTCGCACCGAGCAGCACTGCGCCGCTCCCAAGGACCAGGGTCATCGCATCGATGGACTCATCGGGTTCGATCACCTGGGACGGTTCGGCCGGAGTGCCCCGGTCGCTCGCGCCGTTGGATGGGTCACCCGAGACCGTGCGCCAACAGGCTCGCGGCTTCGCTCGTGGAGCTTTCTGGCCGGTCCTTTCGGCATCGATCAGCGTCGCGGAGACCTGGAGCTTGGGCCGCGTTCCCTTTGGTCCCGTGCTCGTCTGCAGCACGAGGCGCTGCTCATCGCCCCCAGTCCGGCCCTGGCGATGCGCTCGGTGAGTGCCCGCTCCTTGACCTGCGTGATCCGGTACGTGAGCAAGCGACCATCGCGGAGCTGGAGCTCGACGGTATCGCCGATCAACCCGTTCCGCCGGTCGCCTCGGAGATCGTGAACAGCGGCAGGAACATGCCCGGCTGAGCGTGAGCATAGATCCACGTCGGACCCGGCGCCCCCGGAAGGCCATACTTCGTCCAGTAGAGCGCCACATCGCAGGGCGTATCGCCAGGTGGGTTGCCCGCTACCTTCCGGTCACTCGAGATGACCGGCAGGTCGATGTTCGCGCTGGGCACCCGGACGCGCACCGGCGCAGAAGGTTTGTCGAGGCGGACCTCCGCCGCAGTGGCGCCAGCCGAGGGGAGTCCGGCGTCGGGCCAGAGACTGGCCACCACCGGCATCGCCAGCAGGCAGCCCATCGCGACCCCGAGCGATAGGCCGGCACGAGCGAGCCGCCGCTGGCGCTGCTGACGCTCGGACCTCGGTGCGTTGGTCATCGTCACACGCTAGCAAATGGGTACGGCCAGGTCATCGATGACCCGGCCGTACCTGTTCTGGATCAGACGGCCTGCTAGATCCGCGAGAAGCGCTGCCTCCGGATGACCCAGCCGGCGCTGAGGATGAGGCTGGCGGAGAGCAGGACCCAGATGGCCCAGCTCAGCATGCCGGTGATACCGGATCCGGGACCGGCCACGACGTCCGTCGGGGCCAGCATATCGGTCGGGGGCTGTCCGCCACCAGTGCCCGAGCCACCGCCGAAGCGTGACGGTCGCCGTGTCTTCCGCACAGAAGGTCGGCTCGCCGGGCAGCTGCTGCCCAGAGGCGCGCTCGATACACGCCGTGAAGGTGTTCACGTGGGGCAAGGTGTCCTGTGGAGGATCCGCGACCACGTCCGGCTTTACGAAGAACGTGGCCTCGAACTCACATGTCTGTCCGGGCGCCAGGACCGTGCCGACCTGGCAGTCCGCATCGCCACTGAGCGTTCCGAACTTGTCGTCCTGGAGCGACACGATGACCGCGTCGTTCGCAGACGTGTTCGTGACGGTGTAGGTGAAGGTCACGTCGTCGCCCTTGATGTCCACCTGTGGGACGCTCGCGGTCTTGGTGACCGTCAGCGACACCAGTTCAGCCGTCGTTTCGTCACAGACCTGGTCGGTCTCGACGCTGTCGGCGCAGGCCGTGTTGAGCACGCTGCCCGCTTCGATGTCATCGGCAGTGATGACATAGGTCGCGGTGCAGGTGATCGTGCCGTTCGGGGCCAGCGAGGCGACCGGGATGGCCGGGTCGCAGCTCCACGAGCCCAGCCCGTCGATCAGCGCATCGCTGATATCGACGTCGGTCAGGTCGGCCTCGCCGGTGTTGGTGGCCACGATGGTGTACTCGATCTCGTCGCCGACCCCCGTGAAGTAATCCACGTTGGCCGTCTTCACGATCTCGAGCTGTGCCAGTGGCACGTCGACCTCGTCACAGGTGGCATCAAGCTCTTCGCTCGAGGCACACGCCTGGTTGAAGACCGAACCGTTCTCGACGTCCTGCTCGGTCGTCGTATACGTGGCGGTACAGGTGATCTCCTGACCACTCGTCAACTCCGCCACCGGCATCGGTGTCTCGACGTCGCCGACCATGCAGGCCCAGTCGTCGAGGCCGTCGATCAACGCATCGCTGATGTCGACGTCGGTCAGCGTCGCCTCGCCGGTATTGGTCAGGGTGACCGTGTAGGCGATCTCCTGGCCAGGTCCCGTGAAGTAGTCGACACTCGCGGACTTCTCGATCTCATACGCTGCGTATGGGACGGTGACGTCGTCACAGACCTGAGGCGTCTCATTGCTGTCGGCGCAGGCGGTGTTGAACACCGACCCTGCTTCGATATCGGCCGGCACGATGGTGTGCTGTGCCGTACAGGTGATGGAGTCTCCCGCTGCGAGCTGTGCGACCGGAACGTCCGGTTGACAGTCCCAGTTCTCGAGACCATCCGGGAACTCATCAGTGACGTCGACGTCAGTCAGCGTCGCCCCACCCGTGTTGGTCGCAACGATGGTGTAGGTGATGACATCCCCGACCTCATCGTAGTACTGGACCGGGCTGGTCTTGACGATCTCGAGGTTCGAGCGCAACACGGTGGTCGAGTCGCACTGCTCGTCGAGCTCGTCAGTGTTGACGCACGCGGTGTTTTCGACCTGGCCAGCCTCGAGGTCATCTGCGGTGATGGCGTACGTGGCCTGACAGGTGATCGTGGCGTTCGGTGCCAGCGCTGCGACCGGGTTCTCCGGGTCACAGCTCCAGCTGCCCAGGCCGTCGATCAAGGCATCGCTGACATCGACGTCATGCAGGGTCGCAGCGCCGGTGTTGGTGACTACGATGGTGTAGAGGATCTCGTCGCCCACCTCGTTGTAGAAGGCGGGTTCGGCCGACTTCTCGATGCTGATGTCGCGGAAGTAATTGGTGAAGGTACACACGACGGTCTCGTCGGCGGCGACATCGATGGACCAGTCGGTGGCATCGATCTCGACGGGGTCACCGGCGGCGCCGGTGCAGGCGAGGTCGCCGATGGCGTAGTCGGCCAGGTCACCCACCTCACTGAGGTAGTAGGTGCCGGTGTCGACCGCGTTGGGACCGGTGGTCCCGTCGGCGCCGTTGGCGGTGGCCGAGTCGACCTGGCTGCCGCCCTGGCTGGTGCCGATGTTGAGGGTCACGTTCCCGGCCGTGCCGACCCAGTCCTTCTGGAGCTCGATCGACGCGGTGTCACGGGTATTGGTGAAGGTACACACGACGGTCTCGTCGGCGGCGACATCGATGGACCAGTCGGTGGCATCGATCTCGACGGGGTCACCGGCGGCGCCGGTGCAGGCGAGGTCGCCGATGGCGTAGTCGGCCAGGTCACCCACCTCACTGAGGTAGTAGGTGCCGGTGTCGACCGCGTTGGGACCGGTGGTCCCGTCGGCGCCGTTGGCGGTGGCCGAGTCGACCTGGCTGCCGCCCTGGCTGGTGCCGATGTTGAGGGTCACGTTCCCGGCCGTGCCGACCCAGTCCTTCTGGAGCTCGATCGACGCGGTGTCACGGGTATTGGTGAAGGTACACACGACGGTCTCGTCGGCGGCGACATCGATGGACCAGTCGGTGGCATCGATCTCGACGGGGTCACCGGCGGCGCCGGTGCAGGCGAGGTCGCCGATGGCGTAGTCGGCCAGGTCACCCACCTCACTGAGGTAGTAGGTGCCGGTGTCGACCGCGTTGGGACCGGTGGTCCCGTCGGCGCCGTTGGCGGTGGCCGAGTCGACCTGGCTGCCGCCCTGGCTGGTGCCGATGTTGAGGGTCACGTTCCCGGCCGTGCCGACCCAGTCCTTCTGGAGCTCGATCGAGGCGGTGTCACGGGTATTGGTGAAGGTACACACGACGGTCTCGTCGGCGGCGACATCGATGGACCAGTTGATCACGTTGATCTTGCTGGGGGATGCCGAAGCACCAGTGCATTCGAGATCCGCGACGCTATAGCCTGCCAGGCCTCCTGTTTCCTGCAGGAAGTACGTGCCGGCAAGCACTTCGTTGGCACCAGTCGACAGCGGCCCGGTCCCGTTGGGCCCGGTCTGCTGCTCGTCGACCTGGGAGCCACCCTGGTCCGTGCCGATTCGGAGAGTCGTTTGACCGCCGGTCCCGACCCACTCCTTGACGAGCTCGATCGAACCACGATTCCGCTCATTGCGGAATGTGCAGGTCACGATATCGGTGGGACCCAGCGTGAACGAGACGCCCTATTCGTGGTATTCGACTCGTTGATGCCGTCGCCGCCGTTCCGTGTACAGACAGCGTTCTTGCCGCCCTGAGGCACGATCGCCCAGCCGTTCTTCGCGGTCTCGGTGATCGTGGCCGTGACGTTGTTGATGTTGTCGTAGTCGAAGTTGATGGCGCCAGTGCCATTGGCGGTATCACCGCTGGCGGGGGTCGGAGCAGCGCCATTGGAATCAGCCGAGAACGTCCAGCCACCGGCCGGCTCCCAGCCACCGCCATTCGCGGGCACTTCCTTGATGACCGTCACGGAACCGCCGCAGAGCTCCTCGGCGATCTGCTTGAGCGTGTTGCCGAGGTTGGCGAAGTTGGTGAGGTAGTAGTCATCGTTCTCCGTCGGACCGGAGATCAGACTGAGGTTGAGGTAGTTCAGACCGGCGTTGTTGACACCGACTGCGACGACCTTGGGATTTGCACTTTGTGACTTGGCAAGGTTTGCCGAAGCAACACCGTATTCGACATCCTCCGGATTGACCGTGGACGTGCTCCCACCACCACCACCATAGGTCGTGGGGTTACCGTCGGTAAGGAAGACGATGACCTCGGCACCGTCGCCGGCGACCGTGCGGAACGCGATGTCCCAGTTGGTGCCGCCTCCAGTGCCAGGCAGGTTGTCGATGGCGTTGTTGACGGTCGTGGCAGAGCTGGCCACGCTGGTCCAGCCGAGGTCGTTGGTCGCCTGCTCCGAGAAGCTATAGATGGCAAACTCGGACGGCGTGCCGGTCAGAGCATCGACGAACAGCTTTCCGGCGTCCTTCAGATCCCCGTACTCACCCGCCATCGAGCCGGACCGGTCGAAGACGAGCGCGACCTTGAGTCCGCAGGCTTCCGGGTAGGCGTTGTTGTCAAGTCGATTGACGAACCAGCGAGTCGATGTCGTTGCTCCCGGGCCGAGGTTGTACTTGAAGGCGTACTGCGTCGTGGTCCCGGCGGCGTTATTGTCGCCCAATGCGTATTGCTTGACGACATTCCAGTCGCTATTGCTGATGGACTCTTCCTGGACCCAGAAATCGTCGCCCTGGTCGATGTTCAGATCGACATCGAAGATGCCGCTGCCATTGGTGGGTCCGAATGTGCCGATGAGCACATCATCGCCGCCCGGCTCGAAGTTGTTGTCGCTGTCAGCTCGATAGACCTTGAACGAGGCGCCAGCAAGTGGCGACAGGCCAGGGTTGGTACCGCTGCCGTCGCGGAAGCCGGCCTTGCGCAGTCGCAGGGTCCCGGTCGCGGCCACGGTGAACGAGCCGCTCTCCTGTGACGCAGCGACCGAGACACCTTGGATCGGACCGTCGCTGCTCTCACCTTCATCGGTTCCCTGATCTGAGACGCACTCACCGGTGAAGGGATCGATGTCACAGGCCGGGGCCGGCAATTCGGAGTCTCCGGGTGTCTCGGCGCCAGGCTCGTCGCCGGACCCGACCTGGAGGCACTCGCCAGTGAAGGGATCGATGTCACAGGGTTCGTTGGTGGGCTCGTCCGTGGGGTCGGCGACAGGCTCCTCGGTGGGAGCGTCGGAGGGTTGGGCCGCCGGAGTGTCCGTGGGATCGGTCGATGGCTGGTCCGTCGGGGCGCCGGTGGCTTCGTCCGTGGGGTCAGCCTGGGGCTCGTCCGTGGGGTCGGCGACAGGCTCCTCGGTGGGAGCGTCGGAGGGTTGGGCCGCCGGAGTGTCCGTGGGATCGGTCGATGGCTGGTCCGTCGGGGCGCCGGTGGCTTCGTCCGTGGGGTCAGCCTGGGGCTCGTCCGTGGGGTCGGCGACAGGCTCCTCGGTGGGAGCGTCGGAGGGTTGGGCCGCCGGAGTGTCCGTGGGATCGGTCGATGGCTGGTCCGTCGGGGCACCGGTGGCTTCGTCCGTGGGGTCAGCCTGGGGCTCGTCCGTGGGGTCGGCGACAGGCTCCTCGGTGGGAGCGGCAGTCGGCTCGTTGGTAGTCGCATCGACGGACTTCGTCGGGGTGTCGCCGTCCTGGGCAGCAGGCTTGGCCACCGGCTCGTCCGGCGGCTCGACAGAAACGAGCTTGGCCTTGCGGATCATGCCATCAGCCTTGGCGATGACCTTGGTGTCGCCGGCCACGGTGAGCTTGACGCGCGTGCGGTGTCCCTCCTTCTTGGTGAGAGAGGCGATCTTCCGGTCGCTCAGCGACCAGTCGACATCGATCGGCTCGCAGTCGTCGTCGCGAGTGCCGGGTTCCTTGTCCTTGCCGTAGGGAGAGTGGTCGTCGGCGGGACAGGTCCAGGCACTGATGGACTTGTGGCCACCGGGGCGTACCGTGAGCTGCTTGGGAAAGAGTCGGATCTTGACCTGGGGCTCTGGCGTGGCCGGCTCGGTGGCTGGCTGCGGGTCCGGCTTGGCCTGCGGGTCGGACGCGGGATTCGCCTCGGGCTTGGCGTTGTCCTTGGTGGGACCCGGTCGTTCTGTCGGCGCGGGCGGCGCCTCGTCGACGGCCAGCTCGTCCGCCTGCTGGGCAGGCGAAGACTCGGGCTCGGGGTCTTGTGCGATAGCCGCGAGAGGCCCAAGGACCAAGGCCGAGGTAAGCAGGATGGCCTGAAGAACGGCCATCAAGGCGGCGAGCGAACGCCGGCTGCCGCGGGTATAGGAAAACATCTGTGCCTCTCCTCATGATGTCGGGCATTCCCGACTTCCAGGCCCCAGCGCCCGGAAAGCTCGTATGAGACCTTGCTCGGTTCCTGCACACTCGACGACTGACGACGTGTGCGGCGAGCACTGAGGATGTACCAATGGCTGAACGAATAGCAACGCCTTTTGGTACTCATGGGCCATGTTCGGTGACCACCGGCACCACCTGCCCGAACGTGCCGACCGCACCCCATATCCCCGCACCATGCCCAAGGCGACACGACCTCACCAGGGGCCCACCGAAACGCGTCAGATCACGTCGAAACCGATGGATGCCCGAAGGTCCTACCATCCCCACCCATGCGAACCACACTCGTAGCCACGTTTGCTGCCCTGGTGGTGACACTGCCCGGGTTCCAGGCTCACGCTGCGGACTACCCGGCCGGGGACGCCCGCTACCACTCTTATCCGGAGATGGTCCGACACATCAAGGACGCCGCCACGGCTCACCCGGGGATCGTTCGCATCTTCTCCATCGGCACCAGCTACCACGGACGCAAGCTGTGGGCCGCCGAGATCAGTGACAACGTGGGCGCGGACGAAGGTGAGCCAGAGATCCTCTTCGATGGCCTGCACCATGCCAACGAGCACCTCAGTGCGGAGCAGGCCATCTACATCCTGGACCTGCTGGCTGGTCATTACGGCAAGGCCACCAGGCTGGGACGACGCGTGACCAAGCTCGTCGATCGTCGCCGCACCTGGGTCGTCTTCATGGTCAATCCCGACGGCCTCCAGTACGACCTGGGTGGCAAGCCCTATCGATCGTGGCGAAGAAACCGTCAGCCGATGCCCGGCTCGAGCAAGATCGGGACGGATCTCAACCGCAACTATGGGTATCGCTTCGGGTGCTGCGGAGGCTCGTCGGGCACACCCGGCGCATGGAACTATCGCGGGCCGGGCGCATGGTCGGCGCCGGAATCTCGAGCCATGCGGGACTTTGTGCAAAGCCGGGTCGTGGGCGGCCGGCAGCAGATTCGCGCGCATATCTCGTTCCACACGGCCGGCCAGCTGGTGCTCTGGCCGTACGCACATACGCGGCGCGGCCTGCCGCCCGACATGACCCGGCTGGACCTCAAGGTGTTCCGAGCGATGGGCAAGTCGATGGCCCGCTCGAGTCGATACACCGCGAAGCAGTCGAGCCGCCTCTACAAGACCGACGGTGACATGATCGACTGGATGTACGGGCGGCAGCGCATCTTCTCGTTCACCTTCGAGCTGTACCCCCGTGCCGGCACGAGCCGACGCAAGCACTACCCCCCAGACGAGCTCATCAAGCGGGAGACCAGGCGCAATCGCGAGGCCATCCTGTACCTGATGGGCAAGGCCTTGTGCCCCTATTCAGCGCTGGGAACGGCCGCCGTACGCCAGAACTGCGGGCCCCTGTTCGATGACCTGGAGATCGACCGCGGCTGGCAGGTGGATCCCGATGGTTCGGATACCGCGACGGGCGGGCGATGGCAGCGCGGCGACGCGGAAAGCGGCGGTCTGCAGCTGGGATCCGCGGTCTCCGGCAAGGCCGTCCTGGTCACTGGGCGCCAGCCCGGCAAGGACGTGGATGGGGGACGAACGACCATCCGCTCCCCTCGCTTCCGCGTTCCAGGCAACGGCAAGGCCACGTTGCGCCTGCGCTACTGGCTGGGCCTGTCCGCGAATGCCAGCACCGACGACGGATTCCGTGTCCACCTCGTCGATGCCTCCGGGGCCCGCCTCACGACACTCGCCGCCATCTCCGGGGATGGCACCAGACGAACACCCCGATGGAAGGGGCTTGCCGCAAAGATCCCGTCCGGGTATGGCGGCCAGCGGTTGGCGATCGAGCTGGTAGCCGTTGACAACGGGCCCGAAGCGACGGTCGAGGTCGGCGTCGACCAGGTGCGGATCACCGCCGACTGAGCACCGGCTCGAGCGGCGACGACTTCCACCACCAGCACGAACCAGCTAGGATGCGAGCGTGCCCGCCCTACCATGTGGTGCGGTACGGATCAGACATGATCGGGATTCCCGCGCGGGTGGACGGATTCCGACGCAGAGGAGAGATACATGCGCAGGTTCACCACTGCATCCCTGGCCTTGACGATGGCGGCCTCGGGCGTCCTTGCTGGAGGCGCTTTGGCACTGGCCCAGGATGGATCCGACCTGAAGATCGGCCTGGTCACAGACGTTGGGACGATCGACGACCGCAACTTCAACCAGTACTCATTCGAAGGTGCACAGGCTGGCGCCGAAGCCATCGGTGCAGCCGCACCTGACTACGCCATCAGCCAACAGTCCGCGGACATCGGCCCCAACATCCAGGCCTTCGTGGACCAGGAGTACGACATCATCGTGACCGTCGGCTTCGCAGCCGGTGCCGACACGATCGCTGCCGCCAAGGCGAACCCTGACATCCACTTCATCGGTGTCGACCAGGCGCCGTGCGTCACCGAAGAAGGCGACCCCGACGACACGTTCACCTGCGCCGGTGATGCCGCGGCGCTCCTGCCGAACTTGCAGGGCATCAACTGGCGCGAGCAGCAGCCCGGCTACCTGGCCGGCGTCGTTGCCGCTTCTGTCAGCGAGACTGGTCATATCGCTGCCGTCGGCGGTACCGCCGTCATCCCGGCTGTCGTCAACTACATCGAGGGCTACGCAAACGGCGCCATGTCCGTCAATCCAGATGTGATGGTCACCGTGACGTACGTTTCGGGTGCGCCCGACGCCGCGGCCTTCAATGATCCGGCTGGCGGGCAGGCCATCGCGCAGCAGCTACTGGCGCAGGACGAAGACATCGACGTCATGTTCCAGGTCGCCGGCAAGACCGGAAACGGTGTACTCCAAGCCGCTTGTGATGCCGGCATCTGGGGAGTCGGCGTAGACGTGGATCAGTACCTGTCCACCCCTGAAACGGCTGCCTGCACGATCGTCAGCGCCGAGAAGAAGCTGACCAAGAACGTCAGCGATGCCATCCAGCGTGTCGACGCTGGCGACGCCACGGGTGGGGCACTGTACCTGGGCATCGACACCCAGGACGTGGGCCTGTCCCCATTCCACGAGTTCGAGGATCAGATCAGCCCGGAGACCATGGACGCGCTGGCCGCGGCTGAGGCCGGCCTGGCTGATGGATCGATCCAGGCCTGCGAGGCCCAGGAAGGCTCCGGGTTCTGCGTGCAGACGTTGCCGTAGCCCATCGTATCCGCGGGACACTCTGACTTCGCGACGAAGCGGGCCGGCCGGACAGGTCGACCCGCTTTGTCATACCAGGGCCTGGACCGGCAGGGAGCGACAGGGCGTGACCGATCCCACAGCAGGCAAGAGCAGCGACCGCATCGAGGCCCCGGCTCTCGAGATGCGCGGCATCACCAAGCGCTATCCCGGCGTGGTCGCCAACGACGGCATCGACCTCGAGGTGCGTCCCGGCGAGATCCACGCCCTGCTCGGTGAGAACGGCGCCGGGAAGTCGACGCTCATGAACGTCCTCTACGGGCTGGCCAAGCCCGACGAGGGCCAGATCCTCCTAGATGGACAGGTGGTGGATATCGAGGATCCGACCGACGCTATCGAACGGGGCATCAGCATGGTCCACCAGCACTTCATGCTGGTGCCGGTCCTGTCGGTCGCGGATAACGTGCTGTTGGGGAAGGAGGCCATGCGTGGCCCGATCTTCCTCGACCAGGCCGAAGCGAAGCGGCGGATCCGCGAGCTGGGTCAGCGATTCGGCTTTGAGCTCGACCCCGACCAGAGGGTGGCCGATCTTTCGGTCGGCTGGCAGCAGCGCGTCGAGATCCTCAAGGCGCTGTATCGCGATGCCCGCATCCTGGTACTCGACGAGCCGACCGCCGTCCTGACGCCCCAGGAGACGGTCGAGATCTTCGCGGTGCTGCGGCGCCTGGCGGACGAAGGGCACAGCATCATCTTCATCAGCCACAAGCTCTACGAGGTCCTGGAGGTCGCCGACCGGATCACGGTCATCCGTCGTGGCAAGGTGGTCGGGAGTCGCATCCCCAGCGAGACGGACGAAGACGACCTCGCCGAGCTGATGGTCGGACGCGAGGTGCAGCTCACGGTGGACCGCGGCGAGAGTCATCCTGGCGAGCCGATGCTCACGGTCACGGACCTGGGGATCAAGGGGGACCGTGGCGGCGAGATCGTGTCGGGTGTGGACTTCGAGGTGCGCGCCGGAGAGATCCTGGGCATCGCCGGAGTGGCCGGTAACGGCCAGGACGAGATGGTCGAGGCCATCATGGGCCTGCGCCGCACGAGCAGGGGCTCCATCACGCTTGACGGCGAGGACGTCACCACCGACGGTCCACGCGAACTGCACGAGAAACTGGTCGCTTTCGTGCCCGCGGATCGCCAACGCTACGGCCTGGTGCTGTCCTTCCCGTTGGCAGACAACTGCGTCCTGACGGACTACTACATGCAGCCCTATTCGCGTGGCGTGGTGCGCGACGAGTCCGCCATCGCACAGCGTGCCGAGGAGGCCATCGAGCAGTACGACGTCCGCACTCCAAGCGCGCTGGTGACCACTGGCACACTCTCCGGCGGCAACCAACAGAAGCTCATCGTGGCCCGGGAGTTCGATCGTGAGCTCAAGCTGCTCATCCTCGACCAGCCGACGCGCGGGCTGGACGTAGGCAGCATCGAATTCATCCACCGACAGATCATCAGGAAGCGAGATGACGGGACGGCTGTCCTGCTGGTCTCGGCCGAGCTTGATGAGGTCCTGGAACTGTCCGATCGTATCGCGGTGATGTACCGCGGTCAGATCGTGGATATCGTCGACGGCCGCACCGCCAGCAAGGAAGCCGTGGGCCTGTTGATGGCTACCGGCGGGCGCGATGCCGGAGCCGTCGCCCAGGCGGCGACATGATCAACAAGCTGCTCAGCCGGTCGCTGCGAGGGCAGCTCGCGATCACCTCGGGCGCGGTGATCCTGGCGTTGGTGGTGGGCGCAGTGATCATGATCGTGACGAGCCCCATCATCACCGGCAGCTTCGACTTCTGGCTCTGGGGTGAGGCCTACCTGGCGCTGATCCAGGGCGCCACCGGCCTGGCCATCTCCTTCGACCCCTTCAGCATCGATTTCAAGGGGCTCAACGGCATCATCGACACGCTGGTGCGCTCGACGCCATACATCCTTGGCGGTCTGGCCGTGGGCCTCGGGTTCAAGGCTGGGCTGTTCAATATCGGTGCCCAGGGCCAGTTCCTGATGGGTGCCCTTGGTGCAGTAGCGGCTGGGATCTTCCTATCCGACGCGCCATCGATCATCGCCGTGCCGCTGGCTCTCCTCGCGGGCGTCCTCGCTGGGGCAGCGTACGGCTTTGTCCCTGGCTGGCTGAAGGCGTATACCGGCGCCCACGAGGTGGTCGTCACCATCATGCTCAACTTCGTGGCCATCCAGATCATCTCCTGGGCGGTCAGCGGGCCTCTGCGCGTCCCGGGCGCGACCTTTGCACGAACCGCCGATGTCGGCGAGGCAGGGATCTGGGACCTTGCCGGCTCGACAGGCCATTTCCTTCACTCCGGCGTCATCCTCGCGTTCATCGCGGTCCCCATCGTGTGGTGGGTCCTGTACCGTTCGACGATCGGCTTCGAGATCCGCACCGTGGGCGCCAATCCCGATGCCGCGCGCTACGCCGGGATGCGACCACGGATGTTGATCGTTCTCACGATGACCGCGAGCGGGCTGCTCGCCGGGCTGGCCGGTGGCATCGAGATCCTGGGGGTCCAGAACTACCTGCCCGCTGCCTACGCCACCACGGTCGGTTTCGATGCCATCACCGTGGCGTTGCTGGGTCGCGCCAACCCCTGGGGAATCCTCGCCGGCGGCCTGCTACTCGGCGCACTGCGCGCGGGCGCTCCCCTCATGCAGATCGCAGCCGGCGTTCCAGTCCAGATGATCGACATCCTCCAGGGCGTGATCCTGTTCTTCCTAGCCGCCGATCTCATCGTGCGCTGGGTCTTCCGGATCCGCGACGCGCGGGGCGCAGACGTGGATGAGCTCCGGACGGTGACCAGCAGCTATGGCGGATCCTCCGCCCCGGGATCGTGAGGTTCTGAGCATGGACTTCCAGGCGCTCTTCGACATCCCGGTGCTGGGGATCTTCTTCCAGCTCGTCGACTACATGATCCAGGTGCTCACCATCAACGGTGCGGTCATCCTCGCGCTGGCGGCTCCCATCGCACTCGGCGCCCTGTGCGGATTCATGAATGAGCGTTCCGGCGTGGTGAACATCGGGATCGAGGGCATGATGATCGCATCCGCCTTTACCGGCTGGCTGGTGGCCTCCACGGTGGTCCAGCTGTTTCCCGACCAGCCCAAGGCCGATTTCGCCTTCGGCGCTACCCCGGCGCTCTTGATCGGTCTCCTGGCCGCGGTTCTCACCGGCATGCTCGTCTCTGCCATCCATGCCTGGCTGTCCATCACGGTCAAGGCGGACCAGATCATCAGTGGCGTGGTCATCAACATCGTGGCACTGGGCATCACCGGCTACCTCATCGTCATCATCAGCGCCTCTTCCCCACCATCGGCGGGCAAGTTCACCCCGTTCGTGCCGCCAGCAGCCCTGACCGACCTACCGTTCGTAGGCTGGATCTTCGACATGTTCCTGAACCAGGGCCCCATCACCATGTCGGTCATCGTCCTGGCCGCGGTCATGCAGGTGCTCCTCTTTCGATCGCGGTGGGGCCTCCGGACACGCGCGGTGGGCGAACACCCCAAGGCGGCCGAAACGGTGGGCGTCGACGTCATCAGGCTGCGCTATCGCAACGTCATCCTGGGCGGCATCTTCGCCGGACTGGCGGGTGCCTGGTTCACGCTGGATTTCGGAAGCTCGTTCCAGGCCGGGATGACCAATGGGCGTGGCTTCATCGCACTGGCCGCGTTGATCTTCGGCCGCTGGTTGCCCATGGGCGCGTTCGGTGCCGCCCTCCTCTTCGCGACGGCGAGTTCCCTCAGCATCGCCATTCGGACGGTGCCGCCAACGGGGCAGCTGGGCGACATATTGACCGCTATCCCTGACCAGTTCTGGTCCGCCCTGCCCTACCTGGTCACGATCATCGTCCTCGCGGGCGCGGTGGGTCGCAGCGTGGCCCCGGCCGCGGTCGGCAAGCCATATGAACGTGAGAGTGCCTCGTGACTCGTGCCGATGAGCATCGGCGCCGCCACGCATCCACCCCAGGGCCGCCGCATGGTTCGACATCTCAGCCGTGAGCGATCATCCCATCCACTTCGTCGAGGAGCCGGACGACGCGTCCCCCACGCTCCTCGACGCTGAGGCCATCCTGGAGGTGCTGCGTGCAGCCAGGCGGATCGCCGTCGTAGGCGCTTCTCCGCACGAGTGGCGGGCCTCGAATTCGGTGATGGCGTACCTGCTCCGCCAGGGCTATGACTGCGTTCCGGTGAACCCCAACCAGGCTTCGGTCCTGGGCCTGACCTCGTACGCCAGCCTGGAGGACGCGGTCAGTGGCAGCGGCGCTACGTTCGACATCGTCGACGTCTTCCGTCGTTCCGAGTTCGCGCCCGAGATCGCGCGCTCAGCGGTGGCACTCGGCTGTGGGACGCTGTGGCTGCAGCAGGGAGTCATCAGTCCGGAGGCAGCCGGCATCGCCTACGAGGGTGGGGTCAGGGTCGTGATGGATCGCTGTACCGCCATCGAGCACCGCCGCCTTCGATCAGCCGGACGGTAGCGCGGCGACCGCACCGCAGTACCCACGAAGGCCCATCACCGCACCCACCGATGGTCCTGCAGCGCCAACGGCAGGATCGCACGTACCATGCGCACGTCGTCGACGAGTCTGCTCATGGAAAGGGACTGATGCGCAGGAACCTCACTCTCAGGATCATCATGGTGACCACTATCCTCGCCCTGTCGTTCGCGAGCGTGACGTCGGCACAATTCGATGGTCCCCCTCCGTACGATGTGATCGAGGGTGTCACGACCGCAGTGGTGCTCAACGCGACGACGGACGGGACCGTCAATGCCACCATCGACCGGGCAGCCCGAGATGCCCATCAGACCATCGGTGGGAACATCTCGGACAACAAGAAGAAGAACGGCTTTTTCGAAGCCACCATGCCCGACGGCCGCTCCGTGGTGGAGCAGGCACTCAAGTCCGCGGGCGACCGTAATGCCCCGACGCATTTGGTCATCATCAGCGGCGGCAACAGCCAACTCGTTATCGGCCAGATCGCCGGGACCAACCGCCTTGCGAATACGACCTTCGTCGACCTCGGCCAGGCGGGGCCGTGCGTCGATCAGGAAGGTCGCCCGGACGGGACTGGGGCATGTCTCGGTGGCAGCGAGGTCCTGCCGTTCAACTATTCGGCCGTGACGTTCGAAGTCGAGGATCCCGCCTATCTCGCCGGCGTCATCGCGGCCTCCGCGAGTCGCCACGACCGGCTCGGGATCATCAGCGGCAAGCCGGACTGCGAGGAGTGCAACCGCTACATCCAGGGCTACATCCGGGGCGCCCAGAGCATCGAGCCGAACATGGACATCGAGGTGGCCTATCTCGCGGATGCGGGTCTAGAGAACGAAGCCTATGCCTTCGGCGACCCCAATGCCGCCAAGGCGTTCGCTGACGCCTTCATCGATGTGTACCAGCCCGATGTGCTGTTGCCGATCGCCAACGGGGCCAGCCTGGCCATGATCCAGGCTGCCGATGACGCCGGTATCCTGGCCATCGGGACGGATGTAGACGTCGCCTCGCTCCACCCCGAGCTGGTGGATACCGTGCTGGCGAGCATCACCCGCGATGTAGGCACCGCCGTCCGTGACTCGGTCTATGAATACAGCACCATGGATGGCAGCCTGCCGCGTCAGCGACTCATGACGCTGGGTAGCGGCGTGGACCTCACCGAGGAGTGGCAGCGGCGCAGTGGCCTCACCGGAGATGTCGCGGGGCGCTATCAGGACGCCAGGGATGCCTTGCTGAGCGGAACGGTCGAGGCGTGTCCGTCGAAGTGCGGCGAGCCCTACGGCCCCGACGGAAGCGTGGTCGTGGCAGAGCCGGAGCCAGACACCGTTGCCGAGCCCAGCGTCGCCCCGGCGGACGGCTGAGCACGCTCCCGATGGCTAGCCGACCTCCCGATGGCTAGCCGACGATCAGTCCCAGAACGATCAGGACGGCACCTACTCCACCCACGCCCGCCCATAGCAGGACGCGCTGGCGCATCTGCTGACGCATGATGTCCGCTCCGGTCGGGCCCTCAGCCTGGACACCGGTCTGCTTGCCGCGCCACGACTCGTAGCGCGCCAGGTTGGCCTCGGTCTGATCGAGCTGGCGGATCTTGGCCAGCGGGCCACGCACCTGCATCGCTGCGACGGCGATCACGGCGACGCCGGCAACGACGAGCAGCAAGCCCAGCACGCCCATCGCGTCAGTCGACCTCCAGCGTGGTGCGTAACAACTCCTTGACGAAGGCCGCGTTGGCCTGGCCACGTGTCTTCTTCATGACCTGGCCGGTCAGGAAGCCGATGGCCTGTTGGGTGCCTGCACGCACGTCCGCAGCCGCCGTCGGGTTCTCGGCGATGACCTCGTCGATCGCGTGTTGGAGCGTGTCGTCGTCATTGATCTGCTGGAACCCGGCCGCGTCCACGATCTCTGCCACGGGCCGGCCGCTCGTGGCGACGCGCAGGAGTACCTCCTTGGCGTTGGTGCCGGAGATCTGCCCATCCTCGACGAGGCGGACCAGGGCAGCGAGCTGCTCCCCCGTCACAAGGTCCGTCCTGATGTCCTCGTCCTCTGCCCCGGCCAGGCGAAGGAACTCGCCGATGACCCAGTTGGCCAGCTTCCTGGGCGAAAGCTCGGGATCAGCGGCGCGCGCAGCCTCGAAGATGGCCCACGCCTCGGCGTCCGCCACCAACACATCGGCATCCTGGGCAGGGAGGCCCAGCGCATCGCGATAGCGAGCCCGTCGGTGTGCCGGCAGCTCCGGCAGCGCGCCACGGATCTCCTCCAGCCAGGCTGGGTCCACCCGGAGCGGCGGCAGGTCCGGATCGGGGAAGTAGCGATAGTCGTCCGAGGTCTCCTTGGTCCGCATGTGGTAGGTCATGCCGCGCTCATCGTTCCAGCCGCGAGTCTCCTGGATCAGCCGCTCACCGTTGCGGAGGGCTGCCGCCTGACGGGTGATCTCGAACTCGATGGCGCGCTCAAGTGAACGGAACGAGTTCATGTTCTTGACCTCCACGCGCGTGCCGAACGGCTCGCTCCCGACCGGCCGCAGCGAGACGTTGGCCTCCACGCGCATCTGCCCACTCTCCATGGCCGCATCCGAGGCTCCGATGGTGACCAGCAGCAGACGGAGCTCCTCGGCATAGCGACGCGCCGTCTCGGCGTCGTGGATGACCGGGTCGGTGACGATCTCCAGGAGCGGCGCACCGGATCGGTTGTAGTCGATGAGGCTGATGGACCGTGAACCCTCGCGGGTGTGCTGCAGGCGCGCCGTGTCCTCCTCGAGATGCGCGCGGGTGATGCCGACCTCGACGGTGCCATGGGAGGTCTCGACGACGAGGCGCCCGCGCGATGCCAGGGGCAGCTCGTACTGGCTGATCTGGTAGCCCTTTGGCAGGTCCGGATAGAAGTAGTTCTTGCGGTCCCAGCGGGTGTACTCCGGTACCGTGGCCTCGATGGCCAGGCCGGTCGCGAGGACGTGTCGGACCGCTTCACGATTGATGACGGGAAGTGCACCCGGCATCCCCAGGCAGACCGGACAGGTCACCGAGTTGGGAGCGGCGCCGTCGGCGCGGTTGGAGCAGCCACAGAACATCTTGGACGCGGTGCGCAGCTGGACATGGATCTCGATACCGATGACGGCCTCGTACGTCACGTCCGTGGTCAGCGTCGTCATGCTCATCAGATGCTGGAGAGGAACCGTCCGATGCGCACAAGCGCTTCCTGCAGGTCGTCGTACGAGGTCGCCAGAGAGGCCCGGACATAGCCTTCGCCACTTGAGCCAAAGGCGCTGCCGGGCACCACGGCCACATGCTGCTCGTGAAGCAGACGCTCCGCGAACTGGTCACTCGAGAGGCCCGAATCCGCGATATGCGGGAACGCGTAGAAGGCACCTCGCGGCTCGGCCGTGGCCAGTCCCAACCGTTCCAGGCCGGCCACGAACATCTGACGGCGTCGATCGTACTCGGCAGCCATCCGCTGGACCTCGGCTTCCACGGCCGGCTCGGTCAGGGCCACCAGCGCGGCATCCTGGGCGACGGTCGGCGCCGACATGATGGTGTACTGGTGCACCTTGAGGATGCCCTCGAGCAGATCCGTCGGTGCGCAGGCATAGCCGACACGCCAGCCGGTCATGGCATACGCCTTGGAGAATCCGCCCAGCAGGATGGTGCGCTCACGCATGCCGGGAAGTGCGCTGAAGGCCTCGTGCCGGTGCCCGCCGTAGACGAGCCGGTCGTAGATCTCATCGCTGATCACCAACAGATCGTGACGTTCGGCGATGGCGGCCAGCGCACGGAGGCGGTCAGGCTCAAGGACGGCTCCGGTAGGGTTGTTCGGGAAGCCGATGAAGAGGGCCTTGGTCCGTGGCGTGACGGCTGCCTCGACGGCGTCGGGGTCGATCTGCCAACCGTCATCCGCGCGGGACTGCACGAACACCGGTGTGCCGCCGGCGAAGATGATGTCCGGTACATAGGCGACGTAGGTCGGCTCAGCGATGACGATCTCATCCTCGGGGTCGACCACGGCAGCGAGGGTCGCGGCCAGTGCCTCTGACACGCCCACGGTGATGACGATCTCAGTGGCCGGGTCGTAGGCCACTCCATAGCGGCGCTGGAGATCGCCCGCCAGTGCCTCCCGTAGCTCCAACGTGCCGTAGTTGCTGGTGTAGTGCGTCCGGCCGGAGCGCAACGCCTCCACGCCGGCCTCGACGATGATCCTCGGGGTGTCGAAGTCGGGCTCGCCCACGCCCAGGCTGATCACATCGGGCATGGAGTTGAGGACGTCGAAGAACTTCCGGATGCCAGAGGGCGGCACGGCGCGTACACGCCTCGACAGGCGCGACCTTGTTTCAGTGGCGATCGGTTCGGTCGTCATCTGGGCCTCAGGCTGGAAAGATCGGTCGACGGCAACAGCGATCCCGAGTATACGAGGAGGTTGGCGGCGATCGCGTGTGGGACACTACGGGCCATAGCATCCGTGGACGTGGAAGGACGGTCGAGACCGTGGTGATGGACGACATAAGGAGCCAGCTCGGCGATGGCGAGGTCGTGCTCGTCGATACCCGGCAGCACTGGATGGCGGCGCTCCGGTATGCCCTTAGGCCGATCCTGTTGCTCGGAGGCGTGGTCCTGTTGGCCCTCTTGAACCAGTGGCTGGACTTCGGACCAGATTCCTTCCTGAGCTTCATCAACACGATCATCAACTGGTTGCTCGTGATCATGCTGATCGTGGCCATCATCTGGCTGCCCATCGACCTGGTGCAGTGGTATAGCCGCAGGTACGTGCTCACAAGTCGTCGGGTCATCCGCGCCAGTGGCGTGCTGCGCAAGCAGACGTTCGGCTCGTCGCTCGAGAAGATCAACGACATCGGACTGGAGCAATCGGTGTTCGGGCGCGCCTTCGACTATGCCGACCTGACCTTTTACACCGCCTCCGACTCGGCGGACGAGTCATGGGATCAGATCATCGACGGCCTCCAGTACAAGAAGGCCACGCTGGAGGCCAAGGAGGGGCTGCGCGTGGGGACACCGCTGATGGAGTTGCCTGAGGGCTTCATCGTCAAGGGCGGCACCAATGAAGCCTCGATGCGGGCCGATGGCAAGATCAAGGATGAGCCGCCCAGTTCGGATGCGTCCACGCCCGCCGCCACGACTGAAGGGCCAATCGAAGGGTCCGCAGGGGCTGATGTGCCCGCGGCGCCGGCCCACGCCGCTCCAGTCCCCGAGCCGGTCGGGCCGATCGCGGTCGAGACGGTGACCGACCCTGCCCTCGTGGCAGAGCCCGTGCCTGTATCGGAACCTGAACCGGAGCCCGAGCCGGAGCCCGAACCTGAGCCCGAGCCCGTGCCTGAGCCCGAGCCCGTGCCTGAGCCCGCACCTGTATCGGACCCTGAGCCCGAGCCCAAGCCGGAACCTGAGCCTGCATCGGATCCTGAGCCCGAGCCCGAGCCTGGATGGCCGGAGGCAGACATCCCTGCCACTGACGATACCGAGGTCCTGACGGACTCCGCGGAGGACGAGAAGCCCGCCTGAATGCCGGCCGTGGAACATCGAGATGCCGTCATACGTAGCGGGAGACTGAGGCCCAGGCGGCTTCTGTATCGTCGGCGCGGCAGGCTTGGCCGGCGAAGCTAGCGTGACGTCAGCGTCGGCGCTGGCGTTTCGGGGTCGGCAGCTCGCACCAGATCCGTCGGTTCCTGCCTTCGCCACGCCTCGCCTGCCGTGATGGCTTCGAAACCGCGACCGAGCTGAAGCAGGCGCACTTCGTCCCAGGCATCCCCGATGATCTGAAGCCCCACCGGCAGGCCTTCGACCAAACCCGCCGGCACGGAGATGGCAGGCAGGCCCGCAGCGCTCACAGGCAAGGTGCAGGCGTCAGCGAGGTACATCGATACCGGATCGGCAAGACGCGAGCCCATCCGAAACGCCGTCGTCGGGCTGACCGGAGCGACCAGCGCATCGACTTGTTCGTAGGCAAGGTCGAAGTCGCGCTTGATGAGCGTCCGCACCTTCTGCGCCTTGATGTAGTAGGCATCCCGGTAGCCCGCGGACAGGGCGTACGTGCCCAGCATGAGGCGACGCTTGACCTCCGCCCCGAATCCGCGGGCCCGCGTAGCGCGGTAGTTGGCGAGCACATCTCCGCCACGCTCTGCGTATCCGTAGCGGATGCCGTCATATCGAGCCAGGTTGGCCGACGCCTCGGCGGGCGCCACGATGTAGTACGTCGCCAAGCCGTACGCCGTGTGCGGCATGTCGACCTCGACGACCTCCGCTCCGGCAGCTTCGAGCGCCGCGACCGACGCCCGGATCCGCGCTTCGACCCCGGGCTCCATGCCATCGACGAAATACTGCCGGGGCAGGCCCAGGCGCGCACCACGCAGCATGGCGGCAGCCTCATCATCACCATCGGGCAGGGCGCTCACAACATCAGGCACGGCCCGTGGTGAGGAGGTCGAATCGCGCACATCGTGGCCCGCGATCGCACCGAGCAGCAACGCGGCGTCACGCACATCGCGAGCCAGCGGGCCGACCTGGTCGAGCGACGAGGCGAAGGCGATGATGCCGTAGCGGCTCACCCGGCCATACGTCGGCTTGATCCCGACCGTGCCCGTTAGCGACGCTGGTTGCCGGATGGATCCCCCGGTATCGGTGCCGATGGCGAGGGGCACATGGAAGGCGGCAACGGCGGCGGCCGATCCGCCCGACGACCCGCCCGGCACTCGACTGAGATCCCATGGATTGGCGGTTGGCCCGAAGCCCGAGTGCTCCGTCGACGATCCCATGGCGAATTCGTCCATGTTGGTCTTGCCGACAAGGACGGCTCCCGCCTCGCGGAGCCGCTCCACGATGTGGGCGTCGTACGGGGCCACGAAGCCCTCGAGGATGCGACTGCCAGCCGTGGTCTCTTGGCCCTTGACGCTGACCAGGTCCTTGAGACCCACGGGGATGCCCAGGAGACTTGGGAGTGTGGCCAGCGACGCGTCCCCTTCGTGGCGAGCTTGGGCCAGCGTTCGGTCAGCGCCTCGGGCCGCAGCACGGGCCCCATCCGCAGCCACGTCCAGCCAGGCATGGATGGCGCCATCGGTCGCCTCGATGGCAGCCAGGTGCGCCTCCAGCAACTCTTCGCTGCTGACAGCGCCTGACCGCAGGCGATCAGCCATGGCATGAGCAGGCAGGCGGGTCAGTGCCGCAGCATCCGCCACGTGAGGCTACTCGTTGCCTTCGGTGATGATCGCGGGCACCACGAAATAGTCACCCGATCGCTCGGGCGCATTGGCCAGTGCCTCATCCACACTCAACCCCGGCCCGATCCGGTCGTCACGCAGGACACCTTCCAGTTCGATGACCTGCGCCGTGGGTGCGATGTCCTGGGTGTCGAGTTCGGACAGGACGGCGTATTGCTCGAGGATGTGGTTGAGCTGCGTTCCGAACAAGGTCACCTCGTCCTCGCTGAGCCCGAGGCGTGCGAGATAGGCGACATGCTCGACGTCCGAGCGAGAGAGTCTGGGCACGGGCCAAGGATACCGAGGTGCGCGCGGGTCAGTCGGCAGCCGTAGCGGCATCGCCGAGCAGCTTCCGGAACGAGGCCTCATCGAGGACCTCGACGCCGAGCTCCTGGGCCTTGGCCAGCTTGGAGCCAGCGTTCTCGCCGGCCACCAGGTAGTCCGTCTTCTTGCTGACCGATCCCGCGGCCTTGCCGCCAGCAGCGCGGATGGCGGCTTCGGCAGACTTGCGATCGAACGTCTCCAGCGAGCCTGTTACCACCACCATCTTGCCGGTCAAGGGGCCAACCTGGCCAGCAGCGGGCGATGGCAGCGGAGGGATGGCCACCACCCCGGCTTCGGCGAGCCTGCCAAGCAGACCCGCTGTGGCGGGGTCGTCGAAGAAGCGGCCGATGCTCGCTGCCACCACCCCGCCGATGCCCGGAACTTCCTCGAAGCGCTCCGCCTCCACGCCTGCCAGATCGGCGGCGATGCGCACGGTCCAGGCCCGGTCGTCTTCATCCTCGGCAGGCGGCCACGTCGCCACGATCCACTGCGCCAGGTCGATGGCGGTCTGTTCACCGACATGGCGGATCCCCAGCGACGCGAGGATACGGCTCAGCGGTCGCCGTCGCGATCGTTCGATGGCGGCGATGAGGTTATCCGCGCTCTTCTGACCGAACCGGTCGAGCTCCACGAGCTGGTCAGCGGTGAGCCGAAAGAAGTCCGCGGGGCCCTCCACGAGCCCTCGCGCCAGCAGCTGCTCGAGCACAGCGAACCCGGCACCCTCGATGTCCATGCCGCTACGACCCACGAAGTGTGAGAGGCCCTGGATGACCTGGGCCGGACAGAACGGGTTGCTGCAGCGATATCGAACCTCGCCCTCGTCCCGGATCACTTCCGAGTCGCACACCGGGCAGTGCCCGGGCATCTCGAACTCGCGCTCGCTGCCATCGCGCGCGTCGACCAGCACACGAACCACCTCGGGGATGACGTCGCCGGCCTTGTGGAGCACGACGCGATCGCCGATGCGGACATCCTTGCGTCGGACCTCGTCGAGGTTGTGGAGGGTGGCGCGTGCGACCGTCGATCCAGCGACCAGGACGGGTGTCAGGTGCGCCACCGGCGTGAGGGTGCCGGTGCGTCCGACATACGGGACGATGTCCTCGACGACCGTCTCCACCTGCTCGGGCGGGAACTTGTAGGCGATGGCCCAGCGCGGCGCTCGACTGACCATGCCCAACCGCGCCTGGAGATCGGTGCGGTCGACCTTGACCACGACGCCGTCCGTCTCGTACGGCAGCTCGTGCCGCGGCTCGCGCCAACGCTCGGCGAAGTCGATGATGCCCTCGATGTCGAGGTCGGCCTGGTGGTCGGGCTGGACCGGAAAGCCCAGGGCATCCAGCCGCCCCAGCGCTGCCGACTGGCTGGCTGGAGCCGAACCTCCATCCTCGAGCAGGATGTAGAACCACGCGGAGAGTCGCCGTGATGCGGTGACCGAGGGATCCAGCTGGCGCAGCGATCCAGCACCGCTGTTGCGGGGATTGGCATACAGCGGGAGCCCGGCTTCCTCGCGCTCGGCATTGATGCGTGCGAACTCGGCCTTGGGCATGTACACCTCGCCGCGCACCTCCAGCGTAAGTGGCTCCGGGAGCTGCGCCGGGATGGCCTCGATGGTGCGCAGGTTGGCGGTCACGTCCTCACCGGTTCGCCCATCGCCGCGGGTCGCGCCGAGCACGAAGCGGCCCGCTTCGTAGCGCAGGCTGATGGCCAGACCATCGATCTTGAGCTCTGCGCCGTAGCTCGGACCGTCCTCGTCACCATCCAGACCCAGACCCCGGCGCACACGGGCATCGAACGCCCGAAGCTCATCCGCATCGAAGGCATTGGCCAGCGAGAGCATCGGCACGCGATGCTCCACGTCGCCCAGCGGGCCACCCGCAGGTGCTCCGACGCGTTGGGTCGGAGAATCGGATGTGACCAGCTCCGGGTGAGCCGACTCGAGCTCCACGAGCTCACGGAAGAGTCGGTCGTACTCCGCGTCGGCCAGCTCCGGTGCGTCCTGTTCGTGGTAGAGCCGGTTGGCTCGCTCGAGGACCTCCCGAAGCTCGGCCGCGCGAGCGGCAATGTGCTGGTCCATCAGGCACGAGGATAGGTCCCTCGCGCCGAGTCGTGCTACGTTGCTTCGAACCGTGAGATTCCTTGCACGCATCCCCCTGTATCCACTGCTTCTGGCCGCCTATGCGGTGCTGTTCGTCTATGCCGCGAACATCAGCCAGGTCCTGCCCCGCGACCTGGTGTGGCCACTGACCGTGGCGCTGCTTGGGGCGGCCGCGGTCCTGGCCATCTGTGGCCTGGTCCTGCGCGATATCCGCCGCGGCGCGTTGATCGCCGGTGCGCTGGTGCTGGCCTTTGCGTTCTTCGGTCACCTGGAGGCACAGCTCGATGTGGACCTCATCACCGAACCGATGCAGATGCTGCTGTGGCTCGTGTTCGTGGTCGCCGTCGGGGTCTACGCCCTGCGCGCGAAGGGATCGCTCGACACGATGACCTCCGTGCTCAATGTCTTCGGCATCGTGCTCGTGGCCATCTCGCTGGCCACCATCCTCCCGACCGAGACAAGTCGTGCGGTTCGAGCCACCGAAAGCCCACCCTTGTCGGGTGAGCCCATGGCTGCCGCAACGAAGGTCCCGAACCGTGATATCTACTACCTCGTCTTCGACCGCTACGGATCGGATTGGTCGCTGGAGCACTCGTTCGGGATCAAGAATGACATCTACCCTGACCTGGAGGCAGCCGGTTTCCAGGTCGTGCCCGGCGCTCGCGCCAACTATCACACCACCGACTTCAGCCTCGCGGCGACCCTGGGGATGCGCTATCTCGACGACATCGCCGCCACCGTCCAGAAGCCGTCGACGGACCGCACGCCCGTGGACGAACTCCTCGCCGATCACGACGTCGGCAAGTTCCTCCGCGCCAATGGCTATCGCTACTACCACATGGGCGCGTGGTGGCAGCCCACGCGTACCAGCCCCATCGCCGACGAGGTGCTGGCCCTGGGGTCCACCACGGAGTTCCAATCGGTGCTTCGCGACGCCACCATCCTGCCTGCGACCGAAGGGCTCCTGGGCCTCGATCATGGCGATACCCATTCACGCGATCAGCACCGCGAGATGGCCCTCTTCGAGTTGCGCCAGCTCTCGCGGCTGGCGGCCACGCCCGGGCGCAAATTCGTGTTCGCGCACGTCCTGTTGCCACATCCGCCATATGTCCTGGCCGAAGGCGGACGAGTCGTCTACAAGGACGAGGCCAAGGAGAAGTCCGAATCCGAGCTCCTCGCCCAGCAGCTGGATTTCACGAACGAGCAGATTCGCCAGCTTGTCGCTGAGCTGCTGGCAGGTCCCGATGACGAGGACCCCATCATCATCATCAGCGCCGACGAGGGACCGTACCTCTGCTACGAGGTGGACTGCGTGGACGGCAGCGCCGAGGATTATGGCATCCGCTTCGGCGTGCTGCGAGCGTACTACCTGCCTGACCTTGACTACCAGGTCCCCGCGGATGACAGCGGCGTCAACGTCTTCCGGATGATCTTGCGTGAATACTTCGGCGCCGACCTGCCCGACCTGCCCAATCGCTCGTACGAGTGGGTCGACCGCGACACCGACATGTACACGTTCCGCGATGTCACCGACGAACTACCGCTCCCCGGTGGGCCGGGGTACACCGGGGACTAGCTCGCGACCTCCAGGGCGGCAAGGCTGGCCATGAGCTTCTTGATGCCGCCCTTGGGAAAGGCCACGGTGACCTCCTCGTCGGTGCGCGTCAGCTTCGATGAGACCACCTGGCCCTCGCCGAAGACCTTGTGGCGCACCTTCTGGCCATCGCGGTAGCGACGCTCGCCGGGGACCGTCGTCGTCGGCGGCTCATGCCACGAATCAGCCGGGCCCGGCGCCGGCTGGCTGTCGTCGGCAGTCGCTGAGGGCTCAGGCGCCCGGCCGTAGTAGGCCTCGCGTCGCGCGGCCAGGTCGCGCGAGGTCCGGAATGGCTGGCCCTCCCGCGGAGCTCCCGGCGGTGGGTTGTAGCCACCCCCGGAGGTAGGCGCCGACCGCCTGACGGGCCGACCGGACGACGTCCCACCAACCGTGTATCGCCGGCCCGTCTCCCGATGACCGACGAGAGGTCGTAGCCGTCCATGCGCTCGTCATAGGGCCGCTGGTCGTCGTCCTCGTCCCGCGTCACCAGGCGAGGCCCATGCATCAGCTCCTCGGGGATCTCGACGAGGAATCGGCTGGGCACCGAGAACCCCGAGCGGCCCCAGGTCGCTCGCTGCGCAGCATGGGTGAGGTAGAGACGATGGCGGGCCCGGGTCAGTCCGACGTACGCGAGCCGGCGTTCCTCCTCCATCTGGCGCGGGTCGTCCAGGGCCCGGGCATGCGGGAAGACGCCTTCCTCGAGCCCGCTGATGAAGACGACATCGAACTCCAGGCCTTTGGCGGCGTGCAGCGTGATGAGCGTGACCTTGTCCGCATCGCCCGCGTACGCGTCCTGGTCCGCCACCAGTGCTGTCTCCTCGAGCAACCGGTCGAGCGCGTCGCCTGGATCAAGATCGCCATAGCGGTCGACGACTTCACGCAGCTCGAGCAGGTTGGCCCAGCGATCCTCGCCGTCCTGTGAGCCGTCCATGAGCATGGCCCGATAGCCGCTCTCTTCGAGCATGGTGTCGAGCAACTCTGGGAGCGCCATCAGCCCGACTCGGGTACGCAGCCGCTCGATGAGCATCCGGAAGCCCATGAACGCGTTGCGGGCACGTGGCGTCAGCTCCCCTGCCCCATGCGGCAACTGCGCCAAGCGCTGCCCAATAGTCGCTGTCGCGGCCCGCCGCGACCTCTCGCAGTGCCTCCAGCGATCGCTGGCCGATCCCACGTGGTGGGACGTTGACGATGCGCTCGAAGGCAGCGACGTCGCGGTCATTGCGAAGGATCCGCAGGTAGGCCAGCGCGTCCTTGATCTCGCGGCGCTGATAGAAGCGCGTGCCGCCCACCAGCTGGTAGCGGAGACCGTAGCGCAGGAAGGCCTCCTCGATGGCCCGGCTCTGGGCATTGGTGCGGTACATCACCGCGATGTCCTGGAGCCGGAACACCTGGTCGTCGCCATCGTCGGCACGCCTTGAGAGGATGGACCCGGCACCGCCCCGACCGGCCGCGAGTGCCTCGATCTGGCGCGCCACCCATTCGGCTTCCTCATCCTCGCGATCGGCCTCGAAGCGCTCGATGAGCTGCCCGCGCGGGTTGTCCGTCCAGAGTTGCTTGTCCTTGCGATCCTCGTTGCGAGCCACGACCGCGTGGGCGGCATCGAGGATCAGCTGGGTGGAGCGATAGTTCTGCTCCAGCTTGACCACGGTGGCGTCGGGGTAGTCGCTCTCGAAGTCGAGGATGTTGCGCAGGTCGGCGCCGCGCCAGCTGTAGATCGACTGATCGTCATCGCCAACGACGGCAAGGTTGCGATGCTCACGCGCAAGCGCCTTGACCCACAGGTATTGCGCGCGATTGGTGTCCTGGTACTCGTCGACGTGGAGATAGCGCCAGCGCTGTTGATAGTGCGCCAGCACCGCCGGGGCCTCGTCGAACAGGCGCACCGCCTCGATGAGCAGGTCATCGAAATCGAGCGCGTTGGCGGCGCGCAGCCTCCGCGTGTAGCGCGAGTAAGCCTTGGCGAACTGGGCTTCAAGGTAGCCACGCGCCAGTTCGTCGGCCTCGACCGGACTGACCATGTCGTTCTTCCAGCGACTGACAGCGGAGAGTACGGCGGCCGGGCGCAGCTCGCCGGTGCCCTGCAGCTCGAGGTCACGCAGAATCTGCTTGACGATGCCGGTCTGGTCGTCGGTGTCATAGATGGCGAACCGAGGGTCGATGCCGATAGCAGCCCCATCACGGCGCAGGACGCGGGCACACAGGGCGTGGAATGTGCCCATGGCCACCTGGCGACCCTCGTCTCCGACCAGCGCCAGGATCCGCTCGCGCATCTCGGCAGCGGCCTTGTTGGTGAAGGTCACCGCCAGGATCTGCCACGGCTTCACGCCCTCGACGCCCACCAGGTAGGCGATGCGATGGGCCAGCACTCGCGTCTTGCCGGATCCGGCACCGGCAAGGATGAGCAGTGGGCCAGTGGTGGTGGTGACTGCGCGAGCCTGCTCGGGATTCAGGCGTTTGACGATGGACGCCGCGAGCTTCTTCGCATCGGCTCTGCGCCGCTGCTCAGTCCTCGCATCCGGTCGCGGTCGGGCTGGGGCGGCTTCTCCGGCGGTCGCGGCGACCATCGAGAACCACTCGGCATCGTCGGTCGGCTCCGGCGCGACCTTGCGGGCAGCGGATGGATCCGGGGCCTCGTCGTCGGACGAGTCGTCGGCGCCGGGGGCCAGGGTCGGTGGTGGTGCGAGCTCGTGCGGCGCAAAGAGGCCGTCGAGCTCGGGAATGTCTGGTTCAGGCGTCAGCGGCGCTCGGGCGTCCACACCATCGTCGGGATCGGGCACCGAACGATTCTAGGGCCGCCCGCCTGAAGACAACACGAACGGCCGCGGTGTCGGTGTCGCGGCCGTTGGTGTCGGCGAAACCGGCACATCCGCCGGTTGGTGGTCGTTAGCCGGCAACCTCGGCGGCCTCCCCGACCTCGGAACCCCGCGCCGTCGCCGGGACCGCCACATCTGTGCCAAGCATCTCCGATTTGATCGCGGGTCGGCTCAGCTGCCACAGGCCGGCCGCCGCAGCCATGACCGGCAGCGGGACCGCCAGCGGATCGCCAGCCAGGAGCGCCAGTAGCACCACGGCCACGATCAACATGGTCAGAGATCACCACGGACCCGGACCAGGCCCAGCGCTTGCGGGTCCAGACGCCAAAGCCGACTACGTAGCTGACGATGGCCAGGCCCAGGAACAATGCACCGATGAGCAGGGCACCCAGACCCTGGATGGAGCCGAGTAGCGTGTATACCGACCCACCCATGACGAGGGCGATGGCGCCCAACTGAGCGAACAGGGCCACCATCACCGCAGCGAATGCCACGGTGACGACTCCGAATGAGCGTTCTCGCATGGTCTCTCTTACCTCTTGAGCAAGGCTGGCCGCCTGAGCGCGTTCTGCGATCGGATGAGCATCGGGCTGCCGGCCGTTCATGACTGGCAGCGGGGTTGACATCAGGGTGCGCGCCCAGAGGGTCCTCCACCAGCGGCCGGATGTCCTACCTTGCGTGGGGGTCGTTCGACTCAGGGGGGTGCGGTTCAGTGGGTTCCGTGGCAATGTGATGCGGAGCAGTGGGGTCGTACCGAACTAGCCAGATGGAGGAAGCCCAGCGAGGTGTCGAGTCACGCCAGTCCTGAGCTGAGCATCCTGTTTACCGACATCGAAGGGTCGACTCGCCTGGTGCAACGGTTGGGTGATCAGTACGCCGAGGTCCTGGCGCGCCACCACCAAACGCTGCGTGCTGCCATCGCTGCCCACGACGGCACCGAGGTCGGCACGGAGGGTGACTCATTCTTCGTGATCTTTGACGATCCCGCGGCGGCGATCCGGGCGGCGGTCGAGGCGCAACGTGGACTGGCGCGGGTGAGCTGGCCAGGCGATGATCCTGTGGCCGTTCGCATGGGCCTCCACAAGGGTCCGCTGGCATTGAGCGACGGTGAATACGTCGGGCTGGAGCTGCACCGGGCCGCCCGGATCTCCAGTGTCGCCCATGGCGGGCAGATCGTCGATCTCTGATGCCCTTCGCGTCGCGGCGGGGACTGATCTACCCAACGGCACAGCGCTCCGAACCCTCGGTCAGCATCGGCTCAAGGACTTCGACGATCCGGTGGGTCTCTACCAGGTGGATGTGGATGGGCTTCGGACGGAGTTCCCGCCGCTGACCTCGCTATCGGCGCGTTTCGACGTCATGCCCTCGGAGCTCTCGTCGTTCGTGGGACGTAAGACTGAAGTCGCCACCATCCGCTCGCTGTTGAGTGAGACGAGGCTGCTGACCCTGACGGGACCCGGCGGCACCGGCAAGACCCGCCTGGCCCTGGAAGCCGCTCGTGCGAGCCAGGACGAGTGGGACCATGGTCTCGCCTTCGTGGCTCTGGCGTCGGTGTCGGTGAGCGCGCTCGTGGCAGCCACCATCCGCGGGGCGCTCGGCTTCGCCGAGGAACCGGGTCGGCGGTCGGTCGACACGCTGATCGGGAAGCTGCGCCACCATCGGATGCTAGTGGTCCTCGACAACTTCGAACAGGTGCTCGAAGCCAGCACGTTCGTGGGCGAGCTGCTGGCAGGAACCGAGCAGCTCCGGGTGCTTGTCACCAGCCGTTCCCGATTGCATGTCGAAGGCGAGCAGGAGTTTCCGGTGCCACCGATGCCGGTCCCGATCGTCGGTCCAGAGGTCGTTGTCCGCGATATCGCGGACAACGATTTGGTACGACTGTTCGTCGCCCGCGCCGGCCAGGCTCGTCCAGGCATGACACTCGACGCCGGGAACGCCGCCGTCATCGCGAGGATCTGCCAGCGCCTGGAGGGCCTGCCCCTGGCCATCGAGCTGGCTGCGGCACGGATCAGGCTGCTGCCGCCCGAGGCGCTGCTGGCGCGACTCTCCAACCGTCTCGACGTCCTTGATGGACGGGGAGTCAGTGACCGGCGACGGACGCTACGCGGAACCATCGCCTGGAGCCACGACCTGCTCGCCACAGATGAACAGGTACTCTTCCGTCGACTCTCGATCTTCCACGGTGGCGCAAGGCTGCAGGCTGTCGAGACCCTGGTGCCCCGGATCGCCACGGATCGAGCTCCGGTCGTGGCTGACGTGCTCGATCCACTGGCGGCGCTGATCGACCACAGTCTGATCCGGAGCCTTGAGGCCCCCGGCGAGCCTCGCTATGGGATGTTGGAGACGATCCGCGAGTACGGCCAGGATCGCCTGAAGGCAGCGAGCGAGTACGACGACCTGGCCGCAGCCCACGCCGACTGGTTCCTGGGCCGCGTCCATGACCTGGCGCCCAGGTTCACGGCCAGTCCGGAGGCGCTCGATGAGGTTGAGGCCGATCACGCGAACGTGCGTGCTGCCCTTCAGTACATGATGGCGATAGAGGACACGCAGCGGGCACTGCTCGGCGTGGCCGACCTGTGGCGGTTCTGGCATCTGCGTGGCCATCTGCGTGAGGGTCTCGGGGTGTGCGAGGACGTGGCCGCGCTGCCGGGAGCGGATGTGCCGACGGCGGCGAGTGCTGGCGCCCGCTATGCCCACGCCTCGCTGCTGTACTGGCTGGGTCGCGCGGATGAGGCGCTCGTGGGCTATCGGGAATCGCTGGACAGCGCAAGAGCGGCAGGATCGCGGCCGCGCGAGGCTGAGGCCCAGTTCGCACTCGCCTTCGCGCTGATGATCTCCCGGCGCTGGGATGACGCCCATGCGGCGGCCCAGGCGGCTGAGGCGATCTATCTGGAACTGGACGACGCCCTGGGGGTCACCAACGCCCGGTTCACCGATGCCTATGTCTCTTCGCTCAGCGGCGATTGGGAACGGGCCGTCAGCCAGCTTCGCGCGGTGCAGCCGGCCATCGAAGCCACGAACGACCGCTTCTGGTGGCTGAGTAGCCGGATCGTGCTGGCCTGGACGCTCACCAGGCTGGGCCGGATCGAGGAGAGTCGCGGAATCCTGCGGGGAAATCTCGAAGGCTCCATCGACCTGGGAGACCGCTCATCCGAACACATCACTGTCGCTGCCCTCGCGGCCCTCGCGGCGCTGGATGGAGACGACGAACGCGCGATGCTCCTGACAGGCGCAGCCGAGGTCATCGCCGAGGAGCTTGGCGGGCAGGCACCGACAGAGCTGGTGATCGGACTCGATGCCGTCGACCTGGTTCGAGAGCGAGGCGTCAGTACCGAGGAAGCAGCGATACATATCCAGGAGGGACGCTCGTTGAGCGCCGACGCCGCCCGGGAGCTGGCTCGCGAGGTCGCCAATATGGGCTGAGCATGGCGACCCGGATGATCGAGCTTGGAGCAAGTTCGCCTCGCCACGGGGATCGACATGCCGCGCCGGGTGTCCGTGGGAACTACGACTGGCTGTCGCTCGACCACCCGGCACCTAGTCTCAGGACCTGACGCGATCGAAGGGTCTCACCATTGGAACGATTCACCGCGTCGACGATGAGATCCGCTCGACCGAACACAGCAGGCCACGCGATGGCCTTGTGCGCCGTCACGATCACCAGGACGTCAGCCCACTCGATCAGCGCATCAAGATCGATGGTCTCGCGTTCAGTGCCCCCGGAGTCACGGAATACCGCTACATGTGGGTCGTGGAAGCGGACCTCGGAACCCCGCTCCGCGAGGCCCGCGATCAGATCGGCCGCGGGCGAGTTGCGCGAATCGCGGATATCCGGCTTGAAAGCCACGCCCAGGATGCCCACCCTCGCCCCGTTCAAGGCCAACTTTCGATCATTGAGCGCTTCGGCCACGAGATCTACCACGTGCCGCGGCATGACCGCATTGATATCGCTGGCAGCCTCGATGAACCGGTCGATGAAGCCGAACTCCCGGGCACGCCACGAGAGGTAGTAGGAGTCCACCGGGATGCAGTGACCTCCAACACCGGGACCAGGCGTGAACCGCATGAAGCCGAACGGCTTGGTCGACGCTCCGTCGATGACCTCCCAGACGTCCAGTCCCATCCGCTCGCACAACAGCGCCAACTGGTTCACGAAGGCGATGTTCACGTAGCGAAAGACGTTCTCGAGCAGTTTGGACATCTCGGCCGCATCTGGCGAGGACATGCGGATGACCACATCGTTGATGCGCTCCAGGACTCGCGCGATGCGTTCAGTGGCTTCGGGGGTCATGGCGCCGACCAGCCGAGGCACATCGGGCGATGAGCTGCCGGGGTCACCCGGATTGACTCGCTCCGGTGCGAACGCCAGGTCGAAGTCCGAGCCGGCCACGAGGCCGCCGCTTTCAAGTACCTCGCGAAATGGGCCCGTAGTGGTGCCCGGGTAGGTGGTCGATTGCAGGACGACAAGCTGGCCGGGCCGCAGCTCATCACGGATGGATGAGGCTGCCGTCAGCACCGGCGTGAGGTCCGGATCCTTGGCAGCGGTGATCGGTGTCGGAACACAGACGAAGATGATGTCAGCGCTTGCGACGGAGGCTCCGCCGACCTCCGAGACCTTGAGCCCGGTCTGCAATGCTGCCTGCAGGCGGGAGTCTTCGATGTCATCGATGGGCGAAGTGCCAGCGCTAAGCTCGGCCACGCGTGACGGGAGGATATCGATACCCTCGACACTCAGGCCCGCCTCGACGAATGCCACGGCAAGCGGAAGGCCAGTGTAACCAAGGCCAAATACCGCGACGTGGTCGTCCGGCTGATGGTCAGCCACGGTCAAGCTCTTCTTGTGCAGATGGATGCCCTAGTGGACGTCCTCGAGCTAGCATCTGATCCGATCGGAAGCGTAGTTCCCATATGGTGTTGAGCCGACGGCCATGTGTTCTGTCTCCTGTCCTATGTTCCTTGCCACCGATCGAAAACTGCAGCTCCTGATGTTACCGTCCCGGTTCATCAACGCGCTAGTCGAACGCCGTTGGGAGGTTCTCCCAGATCGGCGCGGAGGTCGCACCGCGAGCACTTCCGACGACGTGATGTGCCCGACAGCGAGCTTCGTAGCGGTCGTCATTCATGCCGCCCACCACGATGAGCGGATCGTCGGCCGCCGCTGGTCGCCCCCCGACCATGCGCTGGGTACGCGTGGCGTCCGCACCGCAGACGGTGCAGATGGCCGTCAGCTTGGTGACCTGGTCGGCCAGTGCCAGCAGCGTCGGCATCGAGTTGAAGGGTCGGCCGAGGAAGTCCTGGTCCAGACCGGAGATGAGCACCGAGCGACCCTCAGCAGCCAGCAGCTCCGCGATGCCAGCCAGACCATCGTCGAAGAACTGGGCCTCATCGATGGCCACGACCGAAGCGCGCTCACCGGACACGATCGGTGGGATCTCGCCGCTGTCGCCCACGGCGCGCGCCTTGTAGGTGACACCGGAGCGCGACTCCACCGAGCCGGCCGCGGTGCGGTCATCGATGGCGGGGCGGATCAGCAGCACGCGGCGACCGGCGATCTCGGCGCGGCGGATGAGGCGCAGCATCTCGTCGGTCTTGCCGCTGAACATGCAGCCCGTGATGAGGTGGATCCAGCCGCCGGCCATCAGGACAGTTTAGAGAATGCCGTAACGTCGCTCAGGCACTCTCGGCAGTCGCCTCAGGCCCGGGCTCCTCGTGGGCCTCGGACGGTCCCGCGAGTTCGGGGACGCAATCGCCGATCGAATCTCCTGTCACCGGGCCTGCCTGCCTGGCGAGACGGAATGGCGTAACAGCCTCGGTGAGAGCAGCGGTGGCTCGCTCGAGCCAGGCATCAACGACCGGATCACCGGTAGCTTGCGGTTCGATATCGCGCAAGACGTTGTAACCTCGGCGGATCAGGCCAAGCTCAAGCGATAGCTGTGCTTCATCGCCATCGAGCTGCAAGATGATGTCCGGCCGCTGACGAATGACGACACCGTCCTCAAAAAGACTGACGGTCGAGTCCAGGGCGACCGTCCCGTCGGCGCTACCAGCGGCTGCGATGAGCGCCCCAAGTGCGGCCAACTCCGCTCCGTCGGCCGGGAATCTCCCACCGCCACGCCATGAGGCGGGCGCCTCCACGTCTCGGAGTGTCTGCCCATTCTCGACGAGACGGCGCACCGTGAACGGTTGCGTCGAGATGGATGCTTCGATGCAACTCGCAACATCCTGGACCCGTCCGTCGCTTGGGATGGGAGCCGGCCCAAGGTCCGCTCGATCGTAGCCGCCGTCCGCACCGCTGACGAATGTGACGACACGAAAGTCGTCTCCGAAGTCTTGCGGGGCCACCACGATATCCAGCACGTTCGGAGCTGCCCACATCGCCGCAAAGGGGCCTTTGGCCTTGTACCAGCGCTTGGCGAGGTCGCTCCTGAGCAGCTTGGACTTGCCCGTGGTTGCGGCGTAGGTAAGCGAATAGACGTCCTGCATGCCGGCGAATGGGTTGCCGGTCGTGCCGACACCAGCCGGCGCATTGTTGCTGCGCGAACGGTCGATGTCAGTCGCCACGTGGACACCGGCATAACCCGCGTCGATCTCACTGAGGGGCCGATCGAGGACGACGCGCACCAAGACGTGCGGACCGCTCGTGACGGCCTTCTTGCGACCGCCCAGCTTGAGCAGGTCATCCGACTTGCGGATCGCTGCAGGGTCGGAGATATCCACGCGGCCGAGGCCGACCGACCGGATGTCGAGACCGGCAGGTGGTGCGTCCCCGCGCGAGTCATCGAACCAGACGACGCCGTCGACCGCTCCGAACGGACTCGCGACAGCACCGTCGGGAGCGCCCGACCAATCCTGCAAGACGCAGGGCCCGGTCGGCGCAGCCTCGCACGGCGGCGACCCCTGGGCCACGGCCGGCACCCCGGATAGCGCGCTTGCCAACACGGCCAACATCGCGGCCACGGTCAGGATGGGGCTCCCACTCGAGCGGACGAGGCGGACGACACGACGCATCGCCGCGGAGTCTAGAGCGGACTCGGCGAACCTGCCCAAGAGCTTGCTGTGGCCGGAGAATCGGAAAGCCCAGGTCTCTTGGACCCGGGCTCCCCGGCGTTGGGTGGGAGGCTGACCGGGAGTCGGTCAGCTGCGACGACTAATAGTCGTGAGAGTGGCCCGCGGCAGCGGACGCCTTCTCCTCCTCGGGCATGTCGGTGACCAGCGTTTCGGTGGTCAGGACCATGCCCGCGATGGACGCGGCGTGCTGCAGCGCCGAACGCGTCACCTTGGTCGCATCGACGATGCCCTTGTCGAACATGTCGCCGTAGACATCGTTGAGTGCGTCGTAGCCGGACCCGAGTGGCAATTCGCGGACGGCCGCTACGACGACGGAGCCCTCCTGGCCAGCGTTCTCGGCGATCTGGCGGATCGGAGCCTCCAGGGCTCGGCGAAGGATGGCGATGCCGATCGCGGCGTCACCCTCGAGCTTGAGCTTGTCGAGCGCCGGGATGGCTTGCAGCAGCGCGGTTCCGCCACCGGCCACCAGGCCCTCCTCGACCGCAGCCCGCGTCGTGGACAGAGCGTCCTCGATGCGATGCTTGCGCTCCTTGAGCTCGACCTCGGTCGCCGCGCCGACCTTGATGACAGCGACGCCACCGGATAGCTTGGCGAGGCGCTCCTGGAGCTTCTCACGGTCGTAGTCCGAGGTGGTCTCCTCGATCTGAGCCTTGATCTGCGCCATACGACCCTTGATGGCCTCAGAGTCGCCCGTGCCATCGACGATCGTGGTGTCGTCCTTGGTGGAGACGACGCGACGAGCGCCACCGAAGTCCTCGGCAGTGACGGAGTCGAGCTTGCGGCCGACCTCCTCGCTGATGACGTTGGCGCCGGTCAGGATGGCCAGATCGCGCAGCATCTCCTTGCGGCGATCGCCGAAGCCCGGCGCCTTGACACCGAGGACGTTGACGGTTCCGCGAAGCTTGTTGACGACGAGCGTGGCCAGGGCCTCGCCATCGATGTCCTCAGCCACAACGAAGACGGGGCGACCCAGCTGGACGCCCTTCTCGAGTGCCGGGAGCAGCTCGCTGATGGCCGAGATCTTCTTATCGGTGATGAGGACCGCGGGGTTCTCGAGGACGGCTTCCATGCGGTCCGCGTTGGTCACGAAGTACGGGCTGATGTAGCCACGGTCGAACTGCATGCCCTCGGTGTATTCCTTGTCGAGGCCGATCGACTGACCTTCCTCGACGGTGATCACACCATCCTTGCCGACCTTGTCCATGACCTCGGAGATGAGCTCTCCGACGTTGGGGTCAGCCGCGGAGATGGCGGCCACCGCCGCGATCTGCTCACTGGTATCGACCGGGCGCGAGTTGGCATGCAGGCGCTCGACGATGGCGTCGACACCCTTGTCCAGTCCGCGCTTCACGATCATGGGGTTGGCGCCAGCGGTAACGTTCTTGAGTCCCTCGGTGACGAGCGCCTGGCCCAGCACCACGGCAGTGGTGGTGCCGTCGCCGGCGACGTCATCAGTCTTGGTGGCGACTTCCTTGAGAAGCTGCGCGCCCATGTTCTCGAATGGGTCCTCGAGCTCGACCTCACGGGCGATAGTGACGCCGTCATTGGTGATGGTGGGCGCGCCGAACTTCTTGTCGAGGACGACGTTCCGACCCTTGGGTCCGATGGTTACCTTGACAGCATCAGCGAGGCCGTCGACACCCCGCTTGAGCGAACGACGAGCGGTTTCGTCGAAGATCAGTTGCTTGGCCACAGTGTGGTTTTCCTCCTTGGAATACAGCGGCCGAACCCGTCAGGGCCCGGCCGAGCTGCGAAGATGGTTTGGTGTTGCTAGTCCTCGACGACGGCCAGGATGTCCTTTTGGCTGACGATGAGGTACTCGTCGTCGTCGACCTTGAACTCAGTGCCGGCGTACTTGGCGTAGAGGACCTTGTCCCCGACCTTGACGTCCATGGCCTCGCGCTCGCCGTCATCATTGAGCTTGCCAGGGCCGGCGGCGATGATGGAGCCCTCCTGGGGCTTTTCCTTGGCGGTGTCCGGCAGGACGATGCCGCTCTTGGTCATCTCCTCACGGGCCGTGGGCTGGATCACGACACGATCGCCGAGCGGGCGAAGCTTGGTAGCAGTGGCAGTCGCCAACGCAGGTCCCTCCTAATGGGTCTGTGATGTCGCGGCGGGGGGCCTGCGTCCGGCGCTCGCCGGGGGCCCGGGTGCCCGCATCGCTTCTTGATTAGCACTCTCAAGGTGAGAGTGCCAACACTGTACTCGATGCGGATCTGGCGTGTCAAGCAGCGTCGCTATCAAAGTGACGTAGCGGCTCTTGTGGGAAAGCCAGCGGTGAGCGGGCGGACGACTTCATGTGTATCGAGCACCGAAGGAGTACGCCCATGGCAACGGTACCCGCTCTCACCGATCGCAGCCCTGCCCAACGCTGGGCGGAGGTGCGTGATGAGACCGCCCTGTGGGGCGACCTGCGCCCGGAACTGGCCCGACTCGTGAAGACCGTGCTGGAGGCCACGATGGAGGACGAGCTGCGCCTCGCGGTCGGGGCGCTGCAGTACGAGGGTGGCGGTCGGCCTGCCGTCACCAAAGACACCCGCCAGCACCGTTCGTCCCGACCATCACGGAGACCTGCCAATCCGCTCGTCGCCACTGATCGCGCATCGCTCGAAACGCGCTCGTGCCTGGAAGTGGTCGACGTCGTCCGGTTCATTCCGGCCATCGGCCCCCGTACCGCAACCGCCCAGACGACACCGCAACGGCCCAGTGCCAGCATCACGTGCAGGGGGCACCGGTACCTAAATCCCAATGCAACCATCGCAAAGCCGCAGCTAAGGTGGCGGCGTCATCTTGCACATGACCCGAAAAAGGCACACCCGTCGCGAGGCGGGGCCGCAAAGCCGAGGACCTGGCGTAGGCCAGGTGGCCGGGCTACCGAAGACACCCCACTGGCCCCAGACAGTGGAGCAAGATCCGGAACTGTCGAGCGTTCCGGCCTTCATATGTCCTGCCATCTAGCCTCCCGCCCCTCCAGAAGGAGCAGGAGCGAATGCCCTCCAACCAGGAGCAGTACGAGCGCGACCGAGCACCGCTCGCGCGACACGAGTACATCAACGGGCCTGCACCGTATGCACTGCCCGCACCCGCCACCGAGCAACCGATCGAGCCAAATGGATCCGCCGCGCGCCGTGCGCCCGGATCCGCAGGCCGAACTTGGCGAACCATGTTCGCGGTCGCCATGTCGATCGTTCTACTGGCCGCTTTCAGCGTCTCCAACGTTTTCTCGAGTGAGCCGCGAAAGCTACTTGTCGCCGATACCTTCGGCGGCAGCACGACTTCCGGCTGGGGTCAAAGCGACACTGGCCTTCCTTGGCTCTATCCGACGGGCACAGACCACATCAGCACGTCGAATGGACAGGGGGTCATGCGCCTCGCAGGCAAGAAGTCGCCCGAACAGGTCTCCGTCAACACGCACGTCCGCGATGTGACACTCGAGTACGACTTTAGCCTCGACCGCAAGACCGGGGGCTCCGGCGTCCAGGTCATGGCGGTCCTGCGGAAGTCTCGAGCCGGATCGTACCGAGTGCGGGTGCGCATCGGGCGCGAAGGTCGGGTCTGGCTTTCGGTGGCCAAAGAACGCGGCCCCGGGACAGCAACGACCATCGGACGCCCCGTCCTTGTCAAGGGTTGGCGATATCGCGCCGGACAGACCGTTCACGTCCGCGCACAAGCGATCAAGCGAGATCCCACGCAGCTCAGGATCAAGGTCTGGCCGTCTGGCAGTGCCCAGCCACCGCGTTGGCAACTCGTGCGCAACGACGTCGGCAACGACATAAGTGGCGTCGGCCGGGTTGGAATCCGATCGCTAATCACCCGGCGGTCAGGAGGGACTACAGCCACCGTCCGCTTCGATGACATCAGAATCAACCGAGCCCAGGATGCCACGATAGCCAACGTGACGCCCACTGACACTCAGAACCGCAAGACCGGAACCGGGGGCTCGAATCAGTCCAAGCCCGCAAAAGCCCCACCGAAGGACACCGCGCCGTCGAGAGACGAGGCACCGCCCAAGGTCCTCAACATCGAACTGATGGAGATCACCTCGCGCACAGCCAAGCTGACCTGGACCCTTGACGAGCCGGCTACCGGGTACATCAGGTACGGCACCACGAACAAGTACGGATCAGAGACCGAACACGAGACGAGCTTCGACTACACGACGCACATCCAGAGTATCTCTGGGCTGGAGCCCTCAACGAGATACCACTACGCCATCGTGAGCAAGGACGAGGCCGGCAACAAGGTAACGACCAAGGACCGCTCGTTCGAGACAGCCGATGCGTTCGTCCCGGCGCCTGCGCCGAATCAGACGCCTGAGCCGACGGCCGAGCCGACGCCCGACCAGACCAAGGCACCCAAGCCCGAGATCACGGCGGAGCCGACGCCCGAGCCGACCAAGGCACCCAAGCCCGAGATCACGGCGGAGCCGACGCCCGAGCCGACCAACGCACCCGCGCCCGATCCCGCGGACACGACCCCGCCACAAATCAGCAACCTCAACGCCGCCGATGTGAGTGATACGAGCGCGACGATCAGCTGGACGCTGGATGAGTTTGGTACGGGCCAAGTGGAATACGGTCTGTCCACAGACTATGGATTCAAATCAGACAAGGAGGCAAGCTTCCGGTTCCGTGAGCATCTGCAACGCCTGACAGATCTCAAGGCCGACACGACCTACCATTTCCGTGTGATCTCGGTCGACCAGGCTGGCAACAAGGCGGTGTCGGATAACTACGTTTTCCGCACAGCAGCGACACCCACATCAACTCCGACAGCCACACCAACCCCGACAGCCACACCAACCCCGACAGCCACACCAACCCCAGCGCCGACGCCGACACCCAAGCCGACGGATTCCACGCCGCCCAAGGTCAGCGCGATCTCTGCTTATGACCTGACGCCGACCCAGGCGACGGTCACGTGGACCCTCGACGAGCCCGCGACCGGGTATGTCGAATACGGCAAGTCCGCGTCGTATGGTAAGCGAACAATCGGGGAGGACAGCTTTGACTGGACGACCCATGTCCAGGCCTTGACAAACCTCGAACCCGGCACTGATTACCACTTCCGCGTCATCTCCGGAGATCAGGCAGGCAACCTAGCCGTCTCAGGCGACCACGTGTTCACTACCCCCGGTGTGGCAACCTCGGAGCCGACGGCAACCCCGAAGCCCACGCCGACGGCAACCCCGAAGCCCACGCCGACGGCAACCCCGAAGCCGACAGCAGAACCGACAGCCCCGCCGGCCAGTTCAAGCGGGGTCACGGGCACCTATGGGCCTAGTGTCAGTGGCACTGACCTCAACAACACGCGAATCGGATACGGCGACACACAGGCGTCGTACCGGTTCCGTGCCGAGTACTCGTCAAACCTAGACAGTATTCGCATCTATATCATTGCCGGGAAGTCGGGCTATGGCGCCGGCGATGGCGGAACCTTCCGAATTACGGTGCGTCCTGACGACGGCACATCAAATCACTGGCCCACGAACCAAGTCCTCGCAGAGAGAATCGTGGATCAGCCAAAGACCGGCGTGGGGAACGTCTATACCTTCCCGAATTCCGCCTTCCTTGCAGGCCGGCAAGCTCTACCATGTGGTCTTCGAGAACATCGACCCGAATAGAACGAGTAACTACGCATCGCTGGACGGTATCTTCCAGTTCACGGTCTCCGGCAGCGCCGACCCTTGGCAGCCTGGGATCGACAAATCTCGACTGGGCCCAGCTGACCAGGACTGGCAGTTCAGGTTCATGGCAAGTCCGTTCGGGATCCACGATCACGCCAATTATGGAACTGAAGTACGCCAACGGCGGGCACCACGGCGTGGGCTACATGGAGTTCTGGGACAACGCCCCGGGGCAGACGAAGACGCTCACCGGCGCCAGTGACATGACTCGAGAGCGATTCACTGTCAGTGGGCCAGATCGTTCGGTACGGAAGGTCTCGATTCGACTTAAGCGCGTCAGTGGGTCCGGTGCTCTCAAGGTGCGGCTGGAGACAGGTAGCGGGACCCTCGTCGAGCAGGGCTCAATCGCAGCCTCAACAGTGCCTGTCCAGGATCCAACGGTCGCGAACAAGGAAGCGACATGGGCGACCTACACGTTCTCAAGCAGGCAGACACTCCAAAGCGGAAAGACCTACAACCTCGTGTTCAGTACTGACTCGTCTACCAAGTACAGCATGATGGCGATGCGTGAAGGTGCGAGCTATGGCTATCACCAGAGTACGTACTTCGCAGACGGGACTGGGCAGGAGACATCAAATGGCGGACAGTCGTGGGTTGCCCCGTACGCCTGGTCGAACCGGAACCCTGAAGGTGACTGGCAGTTCTACTTCGAGTGACATCGGAGATGCGAATCAGGCGTCTGGGGCTGGGCGGTAGTACATCGCCCAGCCCACAGCCTGAGGTAACATCGCCGTCGACAGTGATCAGCCGCACGACGGACGGTTCGCCCCGGTGCCGGAGCGCCCCGGGAGGACGCGTCCAAGCCATACCTGCCCACCCCCGCGGGTGCTAGCGATCGAGGCCAGGTGCCCCTGCGCCGCACCGGTGTTGACGGGCGGAACATGGCGCATTTGCCACGACTCGACCGACGTTATGCCGCACATGCTTCACGGGCCCAAGAGCGTGCCCACCACAGGCGCCACGGGCATCGATCGAGCACGATTGCGTCGTTTCATGCCCCAGCCGGATGGATCCTGTGCCGGCACGTTCGACCCAGGCGTGGGTGGCATTGATGGCGCTGTGCCTGGCCGAGTGAGCCCCCCACGGCATGGCCAGGGCGACTGTCACGCGACTCGCCACGATTCGACAGACTAAGCCTTCCCCACTGACCTGTAGTCGGACCTGCCGGTGACGCTGAGGTATCGGACCTCGATGCCACCGAGACCGATCGGAAGTGACTCCCAAGAACTGTCGTGTGGCCGCTGGCGGCATACGAGCGGCTCGGACCGGCTCAGGGTCTGAATGGTGGCGATGGACCACCTGCGGTAGCCTAGGGCTCGATACGGTGAGATCACTCGTGAAGTGATCGTCGGCTCCCAGGGCTGACATGCCAATCGTAATCGTCGGCTCCCCAGGGCTGACGTGAAACCGTGGATTCGTGGACAACCAGGAGGCATTGGGAGTCGTGCGAGAATACCGAGATCGTTGGCGTGCGTGCCTGCGCGCGCCTCGGGCCCCAGATGGGTTCCGAAGGCTCCAGATGACCACCCTCGCGCGCCTGTTCGCGCTCACCTTGGCGGTATTGCTGCTGCCGCTTGGTGCCGCCGCGGAGACAACGTACAAGCCATCCGCGTCCGGCGTCCGTATTGGACCGGGTATCGCAGCTGACAACCTCAATAATTCCATCGTGGGTGGGCCCAAGCGCCAGAAGGTGGCGTACCGCTTCCGAGCCAAGACGACCGCCCGGCTCAAGTCCGTCACGATCTACATCATCAATGGCAAGTCCGGCTATAGCGGCGGCAACGGAGGACGGCTTCGAATCACGGTGAGGCCAGACGACGGTACGGCGAAGCACAACCCGGGCTCCAAGATCCTCGCCACCAAGGTCGTCACCCGACCAGCATTTCGCGCAGGCAATGAGTACCACTTCCCCGAGCCGCCGCGCCTGGTGAAGGGCCAGCTGTACCACGTCGTGTTCGAGAACGTCGATTCCGACCCGAACCGCAACTACGTATCGGTCGACGGGCTCTTCGTCTACGAGGAGCAAGCGGTCTGGCAGCCGGCCTTCCCGAACCGCGACTGGGCCCACCTGGTCCGCGTCGGCGGTGGTGCGTGGTCGTCGGACCGCGGTCCCGGGCGCGGCACCATCACGCCCATCATGGCCCTCAACTACGCCAACGGCCAGCACGGCGGCGTGGGCTACATGGAGGTCTGGTACCGCGAGCCACAGACGATCTCGGGCGACAAGAAGGTGCGCGAGATCTTCACCCTCGGCGGCAAGGACCGCAAGGTGTCGTCGGCCGCGGTGCGGCTCAAGCGCGTCAGCGGCTCTGGGCCCCTCACCATCTCCCTGAAGAACGCGAAGGGCCGCACCATCGCCTCGGGCAAGGTCCCGGCCGCACGGATATCGCTCAGCTTGCGCACAGGACCGCGCGGCTCAGACTGGGCGCGTGCTTCCTTTTCTCGGTGCGTGAAGGTGCGTGCCAAACGCCGCTACACCCTGGTCGTGTCAAGCCCCAGGGACAGCAGCTACTCGGCCTTCCCGATCCGAGAGGGCGGTACCTACGACTATGGCGAGGGCAGCTATTTCACTCGTGGCCACGCTGAGTACACCGTGGGTTCCGGATGGCGGCTGTTTACCGGCTGGGGCAGGCCCAGTCGCCAGGCAGATCTCCAGTTCTACCTTAGGTAGACGCCGGGCCTGAGCCTCCGCTGGTGAGGTTTCCACGTTGGGCATCGGGCGTGTCATGGGCGGCGGGCGTTCCCCCGCCGATGTTCAAGGGGGCGGCGTGGAACGGCACCGCATACGGCCCAGGACCTGCGCGCGGAGGATCCGGCCGGACCGGCCAGGCCAACGGCGGCGCATTGGGCATCACGACCGGGCTGGGAGGACCGGTCGTGGAAGCCCGGGCGGCAACGGCTGGCACGGTCCCGGGCACTACGTCCATAAGCAGGATCAGCATCATCATCCCCCAGGTCACACGGTCGTCAAATACATCACCGCTGACCATGGCATTCAGCAGGTAGAAGATAAAGATGAGGCGAATCGCGTGCCCGTAGGTTCGTAAGGGAAGCTTGCGCGTGAGCGCGAGCCAGACCAGCGTGCCCATGATGGCCAGCCCGATGAGGCCGTGCTCCGCGCCGATCTGAAGAAAGGCATTATGCGGGTAGGCATTGGCGTCGAAGTTACCGAGAGCGGCGGGGCTGAGGACCGGGAAGCCGGCGGTGCCGACACCCAGAAGCGGGTTCTGCTCAAACAACTCGATAGCGAAGCCAAAGAGCAACACCCGAGCCTGCGACGAGGTGTCTCCCGTGACTCCATCGTTGCCCGACGCGATCCCCGCTCCGACGAAGTCGCCCAACTCGCTGAACCGGTCTGTGGCTACAGCCGGCAGGTTGATCGCGCCCGAGGCGACGATCCCGAGGCCCAGCATCGCGATCAGGGCGATGGCTGCCAGGGTCCTCCATCCGGGGCCGCGATCGTTGACGACGGCGATGACGATTCCGAGGGCGCCGATCAGCAACAGGGCCACGAGCGGTCCTCGAGAGCCGGACGCCAATCCGACCAGGACCGCAAGGATGCTCGCGACCACGGCCGCGATGCGGATCGGCCTGCTACGAGTCTGGGGTACGAGGATCATCGCGAGGAGTGGCACGAGCATGGCCGCCCGACCAGTCCAGATCGTGTTGGTGTCAAACACCGTCAGTCGCTGGGCGCTGGTGAGACTGGCGATCCCGAGACCAACCGTCAGCAGGCCGGCTCCGAGGAACGTTAGCACGACCTGCTTGAGGTAGCGCTCGCTCGATCCGACTCGCAGGCACGCCGGGATGACCGGGATGAAGAGAAGGGCCCAGACATCGATGGTGCGACCGAAGGCGACGGACGCATCAGGCGAAAGGAAGACGCCTGCCAGGACGAGCACGGCCATCGCCGCCCACAACGTCAAGCCGATGACGGAGATGTGGTGAAAGCGTCGGCCCATCAAGACCGGGATGATTTGCGCCGCGTTGAGGAGTGCGAGTAACACCGTGAGGTCGATAGGGCTGAAGGGCTGCAGCGCGCCCTTGTACAGGGGGATGAGGAAGTACAGGGCAAGCGGGATGCCCGGCATGTAGACGGCGGCAACAAGGACAAGCGCGGCGAGCGCCATCATCAACGCCAACGTCGCGCCAGCCAGGGCAACCAGGACCGCCACCGCTGCCGCACCGAGCAGACCCAGGAGAATGAGGCCCAGTCGCGGCACCGTCGAAGTGCGGACTGACCCAGCGTGCTCGCTCACCGGTCCGGCAGGCTGGGTCCCTCGGAGGCCGTGTTGCCGACGTCGGCGTACAGCTCGATTAGGCGAGCCGACTCGGACTCCCAGTTCCAGCGGTCGTGGGCTGCACGCAGGCAGCGAGCGCGCATCGCGACGCGTTCCTCATGAGAGCACTCCAGCAGGCTCCGGGCCGCTTCCGCGACGGAGGCGGGGTCGGACGGGTCGCACACCGCCCCGAGGGGCCCGCCAGGATCGTCCAGGACGATCTTGCGCATGACCGGAAAGTCGCTGACCACCACGGGGACTCCCACGGCGAGACTCTCCCACAACTTGTTCGGCGTGCATAGATAGTGGTTCAGCGTAGAGTGCTGCAAGGCGATGATGTCGACGTCTGCCCCTGCCACCCACCCGAGCAGCTCGGATGGTGGTACGGCCTCCAGGACGTGGAGCCGGCCGCCGAACCGCGGTTCATCGGCAAGTGCATCGAGCGTTTCACGATCACCGAACCCAAGTGCGGCCGCGTGGACATCCTGCATGCCCTCAGTGAGCAACGAGTACGCCATTGCCTCCGTGCCCCGGTTGGCTCCCAGGACGCCGTGATAGAGCATCAGGCTCGTGTCGTCGGCCACGGCGGTCGCCTCTCGCAACGGAGAGGCTTCCCTCGGCAGCGCGTCGTGGCGTGGCGGGCAATTGCGAACGAGGACCGTGCGCCGGGGCGACAGGCGTTGCTCAAGCACCTCGGCATAGCCTTCGTTCACCGTCACCAGGGCAGTGGCGCGTCGGACGAGCTTGCGCTCGTACAAACGTAGCATCCGCTGCATCACCCCGGGCAGCTGTAGGGCGCTTCCTGCATCGACGAAGATCTCATGGCTGTCGTAGACGAGAGCGCGGCCTCCGGAGCGGAGGGGGGCCACCGCCATCAGGCCCGGGAGGTCGTGAGCATGCCAGACGTCGACATCGCCGGCGTCGGCCACGACCCAGGAACCCCATGCCCGGAGATTGCGCATGTAGCCGATGACCCACTCAGCCTTCACCCACAATCGGCGCAGTCTTGATGTGGTGGTCGTCGAATGGAAGGTGCTGTTGCGGCCCGGCAGGACCGACGAGCGATCCGGCGCCTTGGTGACGACCCTGAACGACGCGTCCGCCGGCGACTGTCCGGAGATACAGTAGACGGTCACATCGTGGCCCGAATCCGCCAACGACGCCGCCTCTCGCAGGACCCGGCTGTCGTATGTGATGTCGGCATACAGAGCCATGGCAACACGCAACGAGCGGCTCGGAGGTCGCGTGTCCGATGGCTCGTTCATCGGCACATCTTCAAGTATTCCGGGCGACCTGGAAGTGTCATGTGGCACCTGCCTGTCCGTAGCTGACCATTTCGCCAGCCTCGCGGCAATAGTCCGCGATGGCCTCCAGGTCTGGGCGCCCGCTGGTGAGGTCCACCAGCTTGTCCTCGTCCCAGCCAGGGTGGACCATCACCTCGACCGAACCGTCGAACGGCTCCAGCGCCATGACATCAGATCCTGATCCGAAGTACCGAACCTTGGCCATGCCGCTTCGCTGGAGTCGCCGATTTAAGGCCTGCTTGTAGACGTTCTTTGGGAACGTCAGGCCGGGGCCGCAGTTGCGCGATGGGCGAATTGCGTTGATGCCCTTGCGTCTCGCGAGCTCGATGACGATCCCGGCGATGGGCCACTGGGTGTGGGCGTGATGGTGCGAGTCCAGATGGGTGGGCGAGATCCCTTGTTCGATGATGCTCGCGATCTGTGCCGTCAGCTCATCGAGCAGCGCGGCCTGCTCATCCCTGGAGAGTCGCCAGACCGTGCGTCCGCGCCCTCGAAACCGACCGTCTGCGTCGCAGAATCTCTCTTGACGACGGATCGCGTCGGTGAGCGGCGTGCCTTCCGTGAGGTTCAGGTGAACCCCGATTCGTCCATCGAGACCATCACGATGGATCAACTCGATGGCCTCCCGGGCCGCCGGCATGTTGGCCATCAAGGTGGCGCTGGAGATGTATCCGGCTGCGAAGCACTCGGCGACCGCGCGGTTCACCTCGCTTGACATCCCGAAGTCGTCTGCATTGATGACGATCGGGTGACGCAGCTGCTTCACGACGGTTAGGCCTACGACTCGTTTGCTGTGTTGGCCGGAGCGTCACGGAGATAGAACTGCAGGTCACCCTGGGGGTTGGCGGTGCCAAAACCGACAAAGGGTTTCCAGCCGCTGCCATCATCGAACTCCGCCGTCCCCGTCGCCAGGTATGTCTCCTGTTCGTAGCCGTGCGAGGCACCTTCCCGAATCGCGAAGATCGAATACTCCGTGTCTTGCGGTGCCGACATGACGAGCACATATGACTCACCGGCCATAAGCTCGGGGAACTCGCTGAAGTCGACGCTTGCCCACGTCGAGCCGCCATCGGTATCGGGGGAGCTGAGCGATATCCGTGCGGCCGGGACCTTGCCCGAGGCGATGGTGCGGCCCTTCGCGTTCTTCAGGGAGATGGTGAGGGGCCCAGAGCCGCTGACGCGCTTGAGCCGCACCGCGGCCGACGACACCTTGCGATCCTTGCCGCCGAGGGTGAAGATCTCGCGCACCTTCTTGTCGCCCGAGATCGTCTGTGGCTCGCGGTACCAGACCTCCATGTAGCCCACGCCGCCGTGCTGGCCGTTGGCGTAGTTGAGGGCCATGATGGGCGTGATGGTGCCGCGCCCGGGACCGCGGTCCGACGACCACGCACCACCGCCGACGCGGACCAGGTGGGCCCAGTCGCGGTTCGGGAAGGCCGGCTGCCAGACCGCTTGCTCCTCGTAGACGAAGAGCCCGTCGACCGATACGTAGTTGCGGTTCGGGTCGGGATCGACGTTCTCGAACACGACGTGGTACAGCTGGCCCTTCACCAGGCGCGGCGGCTCGGGGAAGGGAATCACCACGCCCGGTCCATCGTCGGGGTCCACGAGCGTGGTTTCCGCCAGGACGCGCTCCCCCGGAGCATTATCGCGGCTGCCATCGTCCGGTCGAACGCTTACGCGAAGTGATCCGCCCGTTCCACTTCCGTAGCCAGGATAGTTCTCGTCAAGGATGTAGACCACGATGGATTTGAGGTCTGACGACTCGGTCGCACGGAAGCGGAAGCTCGAGCTGCGAAGATCCGGCCCACCGATGATGGCGTTATTCAGGTTGTCCGCACCGATAGCGGAACCGAACATGTCCGCGACTGGCTGTGCGAATACCGGGAGCTCCGAGGCTGGACGGGTGGTGAATTGGTGATCATCGGAGTACACCTCGTTGCCAGCCTCGTCCACCGAGTGGGTGCGAAAGTGATAGTCGGTATCTGGATGAAGCCCCGACAGGACCTGGACGTGCGTCGCCCATTCGAAGCTTGGCTCGAGGATGGACAAAAGGCCGTAGTCGATCGTCGTCCCGTATTCGACCTGGCCGGTCGCTGGTCGGTCGATCGTCCAGGTGATCTTTGCCGTCGTGGGTGTGACCTCCAGGACCTCCACACCACTGATCGTCGGCAGGTCGGACTCGCCATCAGCTGACCGCACGGTGGTGCATGCCGCCGTGACATGCAGCATCATCAGGAGCAAAGCGCCCCCCAGCAAACCGACGCTCGACCCTCGAACTTGCCCAGATCGGTCGGCGGACGTTGCGAATGAGGTCATGGAATCAGCCTAGCCCAGGCTTGCCAAGTGGGCTCGTGCCCACCATTCCGTCCGGGCCGACCTCTGGCCACAGCAACGCCGCGAACTCCGCGCCGAGCTTCGAGAGGTCGTGATGCTCTTCAACGTATTGGCGGCCGGCGACTCCCATGGCGCGGCGACCGGCGGGGCCCATCTCGGCCATGCGGACCATCGCAGTGGCCATATCATCCGGATGGTCTGGCGCGCAGCTCAGCCCACAGCCGGATTCGGCTACCCGGATCGTTGATGGAGCTGCATCCGAAGATAACCGGGAGGCGCGCTCCCATGTAGTCGAACAGCTTGTTGAAGCTGATCCCGTACCGATATACCGGGGTCGAGGTGGCGTGAACGACGCCGGCGTCGACCGCCGTCAACAGTCCTGGCACTCGCGACTTCGGTATGGGGTCGAGCCAGTGCAGATGATCGAGACCAAGTTCTTGCGCATGAGCCTGCAGGCGTGGCTTTTCCGGGCCGCTGCCGACCATGAGGAGGGCGATCGGCACGGTAGAGCGCTCTTGTGCCAAGGCAAATGCCTGAAGGACGACCTGAAGCGCGTTGACGCGCCCATGAGCACCGACGTAGGCAAGAACCACGCGCCCGTTTCGCTGCTCGCGCTCGACCAGCTGGATCTCGGGCGAGGGCGCGCCGCCATCGGTGCCGCTGGCGTCCGGGTCGAGCCCCAGATCGATGCCGTTGGGAATGTAGTGGACATGGTCGGTTGGCAGCCCGCGACCGTCGAGGTACGCGCTTACCCCGGGCAAGAGCGTGACCACCATGTCCGAATGGCGTACCAGAAACGATTCGATGGCCCAGAGCAGCTTTGCCAGCGGCGAGCCCGGACGGATCGCACCCAAGTCGACAAGGGTTTGTGGCCACAGGTCACGGACCTCGTAGACGAAACGAGCTCTGTGGCGCCGGGCGAGCCACCAGCCGGCCAAAGCCGCGAACGGGTGCACGGTCGAACCAAGCACCACATCAGGTCGCGGACGTCCAACGCCACCGACCGTCACCATCACCGCGTAGCTGAGCATGTTGAGCATACGGAAAATGGTGTTGCCGCTGTACGGCGTGGTCCGTAGCCACACGAACGGCACACCGGCAAGGATTCTGGGTTCTGGCGGCCTGGCGCCTGCTCAGCCGATCTCCGATGCCGGTCGAGGGCTCGTAGCCGGACGCGAAGACTGTCGCCTCACCGCCGGCCGCGATGACGGCTCGAGCCAGGCTGTAGTGGCGTGTTCCACCAGCGTCCTGCGGTGAGACAGCGTAGTGGTTGAGAATCCACAGCCGCTTGGAGGGCGACTGCGCAGCGGGAGTGGACAGGTCAGATCTTCCTTGCGGTCTCCGGTCGTGGACACGGGGACGTACTCGACGACAACATGTGAGGTCGGGGTGATGCGTGTCCCCGACGGGAATGATAGGCGCTGACCTCCGGGCGTGCCAGCGTCACCCAGAGCGCGGCGTTGCCGTGTGGCACCAGCGATACCAACATGGCGGCAGCGCGACCCCGTGAGCGAGGTCATAATGACCGCAATCCCCAACGCGGAGTGCAGCGTCAGGCATGGATACGTCCTCGACCCTCAAGAGCATCCTCAAATACTCGTGGCTCATCGTTCTCTTCGGCGTGGTGACGGGCGGTTTGGCCTATGTGGTCTCCAACACGTTGCCGAAGGAGTACGAGTCAGAGTCACGTGTCCTGGTGGGTTCGCTCACAGAGCCGGACCTCCAGCGGATACTCGGATACAAGGAACTGGCCCAGGTATATGCCAGCCTTGCCACTTCGCCCGTCGTCCTGGAGGGCGTTTCCGCGACCATCGACAGCGAGCTGCCATTGGATGAGCTTGCGGAGCAGGTCACGTCCCTGGCGCTCGTTGACCAGGCGATCATCCGCATCGTCGGGACGGCTGCCACCGCCGAACAGGCTGCCGCGCTCGCCAACGCCGTGGCCGATCAGATCGTGGAGTTGGCCAGGCCGGCCCCGCTCGGCCCCAGTCTTGCGCGCGTGATCGAGCCAGCGGTCGTTCCCGATGCCCCTTCGTCGCCAACCGTCATCTTCAATGCTGCCGTCGCCGCGCTCTTGGGCATGGCCATCGGGACGTTCGTGGCCCTCCTCATCGCGGCCCGCTTCGATGCTCGAGCCAAGCAACCAGCCCGGCCTCCACAGGAAGGCCAGATGGGCTACCCCTCCGGTCCATACTCTCGCTAGCGTGGGACGCTCGGCGTCCCGGTCGAAGACTCTCCTAACCGCGCACGTACCAGCCCCATGAGCCAGCGGGTCCGCCGCCTGTTCCTTGGCATGTACGCGATGGCGACGCGCGGAGAATTCCGGCCTGCCGTAGCCAAGTTGGTTGGCGGATCCACCGCCGGCCGCTTCTTCCTGGTCGCCATGTCGCCGATATTGACCCGGATCTTCACACCCGACGAGATCGGGGACTTTGCCGCGGCCCTGGCTGTGATGGGAATCATCATGGCCGTTGGCGACTTGAGCTACCGCGCTGCGATCGGGTTGCCTGAACGGGACGGCGACGCAGCCAACCTCGTGGTGCTGAGCCTGGCCCTGGTCGTGGCCATCGGTGTGACCGTGGGTATCGTGATGTCAGCGTCGGATGCCGCGCTGCTCTCGCTGCTGGGACTGGCGGCGGTGGGGTCGCATATCCTGTTCATCGTCGCCGGTCAGATCGTCGGCGGTGCCGTCATCGTGCTTTCGTTCTGGGCCACCCGGAAGCACAGATTCGGTCCTATGGCGCTTGCGGACATGTCCCAGAGCGTGACCCAGGCTGGATTGCAGGTGGCCTTCGGGCTCGTGGGCCTGAGCGTCGCGGGTCTGCTGGGCGGCTGGGTCGTCGGTGCGGTGGTAGGCGTGGTCATCCTTGGCTACACCGCGTTGAGGTCAGGGCGCGCCGCTTTCGCCGAGGTCAGCCTGCGGCGTATGTGGGAGGTGGGCACACGATACCGACGCTTCGCGCTGCTGACGACGCCGTCCGTGCTGATGAATACCATCGGCTTGCGCGCGCCCTTGCTCGTGCTCATCGCCATCTACGGGAGCGGGGCCGGCGGTCTGTACGCGCTCGCCGAACGAGTCGCCATCCTTCCAGTCACACTCGCCGCTGCCGCCGTCGGTCAGGTCTATTACGCGCACGCTGCTCCACTTGCCCGTCGCCAGGACGATGCGCTGAAGGACCTCTTCATACGCACCACCAGAACCCTGGCGCTCTACGCCATTGTGCCGATGGTGCTGGTGGCCGTCCTCGCTCCGACGCTGTTCGGCGTCATCTTCGGAGAAGACTGGGTGGAAGCGGGCGTCTACTCGGCGATCCTGGCACCGTGGTTCTACGTCATCCTGATCACCAACCCCACGGGTCGGACGCTGGATGTCCTGGAACGTCAGGACCTGCACCTCACTCGAGAGAGCATTCGGCTGGGCGTGTTGGGGTTGACCGTGGTCTTGGTGCTCTGGTTGCAACCACCACCGATCGGTGCAGTGCTGTTGTTGTCGATCGCGGGGTGCACCACTTACAGCATCTATGGCTACATCTCGTGGCGCGCGATAGTAAGTGATCGGCCGCGCCGTGGCGCCGATCCGCCAGGAACGTCGATTGTCACCGACTCAGCTGGCAGCCCCTAGTATTCCCGACCCGTTGGTGGCTGGCGACTTCACCGAGCAGGCGTCCCTCGTTCCATCTGTTCATTCCGACCCGCCAGGAATCTGCAGGCTCGGCGTTCAGGCGCGCCGCGCCTGTATCGATTGAGCTGGGCAACAGGACGTCGTCGGGCCAGTCATGGGGTGACTGAAACGTCCACGACCCCGCTGTTCGAGGCGTCCGGCGACTCATCTGGCGGAGCAACACGCGCTCGCGGGGTCTGACTCCGTCCGTTGAGTCGCCACGCCCCCAAGGCAATGACCGGAGGCCAAGTCCGACGCGTCTGGGATCTGCGGGCAGTAGGCGTCCCGACTCGTTTCTCAGCGACCACCTCACTTGCGAGGCGAGGCTGCCCTCCCCAGTCCCACCCCGAGGTAGGTGATGGCCTCCGGCACCGTCACGTCGCGCAGGCTGTTGCGGCCGTCGTATAGGATCTCGAGAGCCGGAAGGGAACTGAAATCGAGCTCGGCCCACAGGGGGTCGGCAGTCTGGGTGATGACCGCGCGAGCCTGGCTTGGCGTGCCCCATGCCCAGTGTCGGGCTCCCACACGCTCGACCTCGTTCGCCTCGAGCAACGGATCGTATGCGCTGACGACGGCCCCGCGGCGATTTAGCGACTCGATCAGCGGAATGGCCCTCGAGTACGCTAGTTCGTGCACGCCGTCCCGGTAGGTCAATCCCAGCACCGCGACCTCCACGCCGTCAAGATCTCCGACAGTGGCAGCGATTGCATCGACGGCCATCTCCACCTGCGAGTCGTTGATGCTCCGCGAGCGTCGCACCAGCTCCAGGTCCTCGCCGCCGGCCAGCAGAAAGTTGGGGTAGACCGGGATGCAGTGCCCACCCACCCCGATACCAGGGGCATGGATGTGCGAGTAGGGCTGGCTGTTTGCGGAGCGGATGACCTCGAGGATATCGACGCCGACGGTCTCAGCGTAACCCGCGAACTCGTTCGCCAGGGCGATGTTGACGTCGCGATACGTGGTCTCTGCCAGCTTGGCGAACTCAGCCGTCTCCATGCTGCTGAGCCGCCACACCTCGGCGGAGAGGACACTCCGATAGAACGCCACCGCTCGCGTACTGCTCCGATCGTCAGCGCCACCGACGAGCTTGGGATACGTGGCCAGATCCTCGAATATTCGACCGCTTGATACGCGTTCCGGGCTGAAGGCCAGCAGGATGCCGTCAGCTGCGCCCACCTCACGACCACTGCCGGCTTCGAGCAACGGCGCGAACCGCTTGCGCGTATCGCCAACGGGGAGCGTGGTCTCGAAGGTAACGAGTGTGCCTGCGCGCAGTCCCGAAGCCACAGCCGTCGTGGCCGACTCCATGTAGCGATAGTCGGGCTGCGCATCCGCTGTGGGCATGACCGGCACGATCATGACCACCACATCCGCGCGGCTGGCGGCGCTCGCGTGGTCGCCGGTGGCGTCGAGCAGTCCAGCGGCGTGAGCCTCGGCCACACGCTCTGCCAGACCGGGCTCCTCGGCGATATGCGACCGACCCTGGGACACCATCTCCACGACTTGTGGCAGCACATCCACGCCGATCACATGCCAGCCACGCGAAGCGTACTGTGCGGCGAGGGCGAGCCCGATCTTGCCCAGGCCGATGACAGCCACGCTACCTTGCGTGTCCTCGTGGCCGTCCCAGGTGACCATGTCGCTCACGTACCGTCCCCGCTCGGGACCGGCAGCGAGCGGCCCTCGTCGGCCGCGGTCAGCAGCAGCTTCGCGACCACCAGCGCCGCCAACCCATCCGCCCCGGTGACGGCGCCGGGTGCCTTGGCACGCACCGCCGCGAAGAAGGCATCGAGCTCCATGCGTAGCGGCTCGGCGGACTCGACCGGGATCTGGACCGTATCGCCCTCGAACATCGCAGCGTACCCACCGACGTACTCGGGTGAGAGCTCGGCCGCTCCGCGCACGAACGTCAGCGACTGCGTGAGGTAGTCGGCGATGAACATGCCCTCGGAACCCAGCACCACGATGCGGCGCTGCTTCTCCGGCGTGAGCCAGTTGACATCGATGAGGCCGATGACACCACTGGGGAAGTGGAGCAATCCGTAGAGCAAGTCCTCGTGGGCCGTATTGACCTGGCGCGCGCTCTCTGCGGCCACCCGGATAGGTCGCTCACCGACGAGTTTGACCATGATGTCGATGTCGTGGGTCGCGAGGTCGACAGCCACGCCGACGTCGCGGATGCGCGCCGGCATCGGACCACCGCGGGTCGTCTTGATGCTGTGGATGCGGCTCAAGTCGCCGGCCTCCAGTCGCTCCACGAGCTTCAGCACCACCGGATTGAAGCGCTCGATGTGACCGGTCTGGAGCGTGACCCCGGTCTCGCTGGCGGTGCGCACGAGGTCCTGCGCTTCCACGATCGTGGCGGCCAGGGGCTTCTCCACGAGCACGGACGTGCCTCGCTTCATCGCGGCCATCGCGACCTGGAAATGTCGGGTCGTGGGCACGGCGATGACGAGCGCGTCCATGGGCACGGTCCCGAGCATGTCGGTGGCCTCGGCGAAGCCTTCGACACCGTCACCAGCGCCTGCCAGCGCGGCTTCAAGGGCCTGCGGCGCAGGATCGGCCACAGCGACCAGGCCGACATCGTCCCGGGCGAGCAGGTTGCGCAGGTGGTTGCGGCCCATGGTCCCGAGCCCAGCCAGGCCGACTCGCAGTCGGTCCTCCATCAGGCCGCCTCCGACACGTTGGCGGCGACGTCACGGATCGCCTCGATGACGGCCTCGAGCTCATCCTCGCTGAGGTTGGCCCGGACCGGCACCGACAGGACCTCGGCGGCCAATCGGTCGGTGACCGGCAAGCGGAGCTGGGCCATGCCTGGCAACAGCTCCCGGACGTACTTCTGGTGGTGGACCGGCACGGGGTAATAGACGAGCGTGCCGATGCCGCGCTCGCGCAAGGCCTCCGCGACCGCATCCCGACGACCCGGGAATCGCAGCGTGTACTGGTGCCACACGTGCCCCCGACCCTCAGGAACCAGCGGCCTCATCAACCCGTCGAGCGCTGCACTCAAGCGCGCCGCGTGCTCGCGTCGCACGGCGTTGGCCTCCTCGACCCGCGCGAGCTGCGCCAGCCCAAGCGCTGCCGCGAGATCGGTGGGCTTGAGGTTGGTGCCCAGGCTGTCATGGTAGTAGCGCACGCGCATGCCATGGTTCCGATACAGGCGCAGACGCTCGGCAAGCTCGTCATCATCGGTGGTAGCCATACCGCCTTCGCCGCTCATGACGTTCTTCGTGGCATAGAGGCTGAACATGGCAGCGCCGAACTGGCCAGCACGGCGGCCAGCGTAGGTGGCGCCGATGGCCTGTGCGGCGTCTTCGATGATGTGCAGTCCGTGTCGCTCGGCGATGGTCACCAACGGATCCATGTCGCACATCAGCCCGTACAGGTGGACCGGCATGATGGCCTTGGTGCGCGAGCTGATGGCCGACTCCACCTGGTCGGCGTCCATGCCGAAGTCAGACTCGTTGACATCCACGAATACCGGCGTAGCTCCGACCTGCAGGATGGCGCTGGCGGTCGCATTGAAGGTGAAGCTCACTGTGACGACTTCGTCGCCCGGGCCGATCCCAGCCGCTCGCAGGATGGCCTCACTGGCTTGCGTCCCGTTGGACATGAACACCGCGTTGGCGACGCCACAGTAGCCAGCCCAGGCGTCTTCCAGCTCGACGGTGCGCTTGCCCATGGCCAGCATGCCCGAGCGCAGCACCTCCATGACGGCACGCTCCTCGGCAGGGCCGATGTCAGGTCGAGAGATCGGAATCATCGAGTCACCGGGCCGTACACGTCCCCTCCTTGATGTCATAGGTTGCGTCGTCTGCTGTGCAGCGAGCAGGCCCGACATGGTCCGCCAACACGCTGGTTCCAGCCTCATCAACGAGCCGGCGGCCGCAGCTGCACACCCAGCCCGACAGGCGCCCCGGGTTGCCCACCACGAGACCGTGGGCCGGCACGCTTCGGGTGACGACGGACCCGGCTCCGACGGTGGCAAAGCGGCCCACACTGGCCCCGGCCACGACCACGGCGCCGGCGCCGATGGAGCAGCCATATCCGAGGTGGATCTCGTCAACCGTCCAATCGGCTGCTCGCGCCAGCTTTCCATCAGCTGTGATGGCCCGCGGATAGCGATCGTTGGTGAGGATGGCGCCAGGACCGATGAAGACGCCGGAGCCGACCGTCACGCCATGGTAGACGAGCGCGTTGTTCTGGATCTTCACGCGGTCGCCGACAGACACGCCGGCGTCGATGTAGGCACCACGTCCGATGATGCACTCGTCACCGATGGTGGCACCCTCGCGGATCCTGACCTCGTCCCAGATCATGGACCCCTCCCCGACGCGGGCGTCAGGTGAGACATCGGCGCTGGGGTGGATCAACGTGGGGACCTCGAGTTCGCGTGCAAGACCACCGGACGACGCGCAAATGCACGACACCGGACGTAGCGGGAAGGCCAGTATACCCAGCTCTTATCGCCGTGGGACGCAGCCGGAAGCCAGAACGGGACAATGGCGTTGACGGCTGACCACACAAGGTTCTCGCGCCCAGCGCCAAGGCTCAGCGTTGCCCGATGGACCCGCGCATGAGGATCAGCTCGAAGGCCTCGGCAGCTGCGTACCCTACCTCCTGGCCACGCACTCGTGCCCGATCCCGGACAGCCTCCGGACTGCGTGGGTGGGGATACTCGCGCAGCTCGCTGCGGTACGTCTCAAGCGCCGCGATCTTGGTCTCCAACGTCGCCTCGATATCGACGTAGACGGTCGGCCGGAAGGCGTCGGGTCCCAGCCGTGAGCCCCACTCCGTCGATGAATTCACCTCATATGAGAGCACCTGCCTGACCGGCGACCCGGGAGTCGGACGGGTAGCCACCATGACCGATTGGAAGATCTTCTGGTGGTCCATGTTCACGTCGGCGCGATGGTGTACGAAGACCGTGTCGAAGCCGCCCTCGCTGATGACCTGCTCCAGCGCAGAGTTCAGCTCGAGATGCGGGACCGTATCGAGTCGCATATCAGGGAAATCCCAGAGCACAAGGCTGTCGCACCCGAGCGAGAGAGCGGCGGCGCGTGCGTGCTCGTGCTTCTGCGTCAGGGCCGGCGCGTCACCCGGGTATTGGGCCGAGCTTCCATCCGTCACGATCACGATGGTCACGCGACCCCCGGAGCCGATGATCAGTGGGATCGTGCCACCCGGGCCGAGTACTTCATCATCCGGGTGGGCCGCCACCACGAGACAGTTGCTGATGCTAAGCAAGGCCGACCTTCGTCTTGATCATCGCGAGTTCCGTTCGCAAGGCATGCAGCTCGTCCTCGATCCGATAGCCGAAGTTGCTACCCACGGGCAGGTCGCGCAGGTCCGCGACTTGCCCGTCCACGGTAAGCTCCGTCAGCCACAGTGGCCCGTCACCGGCTTGCACGAGGAGGCGCCCCTCGCGCTTCAGCAAGACCTGGCCCACGCTCCCGGTGTGGGCAGGAATGTCGTCGAGGTCCGAGCGCCATACGTGGACGGGCACGCCGTGATGGTAGGCATAGGCCCCCGGGTAGGGACGGGTCACCGCGCGGATGAGCCGGTCCACGTCCTCACGCGTCTGGCTGAAATCGAGATGGCCGTCGCCTGGGACCCGCCTGGCTCGGTAGCTGGCGCGACGCTCATCCTGTGCGACCTCGCGAACGGCGTCGTTCAGGATGGCCGCGTGCAGCTCGCAATAGGCCTCGCGGAGCGCAACGGCGGCGCGTTCATAGAGGATGCCGGCGTCAGCCCGTGGCGGCACGTCGAACGAACGCTGGATGAGTACCGGGCCAGCATCAGCTCCCCGCACCATTCGGAAGAGTGAGACGGCGCCACGCTCGGCTCCTTGCAGTACCATCCACGGAATCGGAGCCCGCCCCCGGCCTTCGGGCAATGGCGATGGGTGGCTGCCGACCACGAACCCGGTGGGCACGTCGAGGACATCGCCGCTGAAGAGCTGGCTCCAACCCAGCGTGAACACGTAGTCGGGCGCGAGCGCGGTCAGGGCCGCGACCGTAGCGCCTGCGTTGATGTCATCACTGTCCACGCAATGGATACCGAGCGCCTCGGCGATCGGGTGCAGGTCGACATAGTCGCTGCCAGGGTTCGCTGGGGCGAGCGGCTGGGTGATGAGCCCAACGACATCGACACCACACTCGATGAGGCCGAGCAGCGCGATGCGCGATTCCTGGTTGGATCCGATGCAAACCACACGCGGCCCACGCCGGCGGGATGCAGGGGTCTTGGAATCGGTCATTTCGTGGGCATGCTCCCGCCTGTCTCGGCACAAGGTCCCGAAGGGCTGCGATGCTAGCCTAACTGGTCATCGGCGATCCATGACGCCCTTCCCGGCCCGGTGCAGGACCGCAACGGTTACAGGGCCAACCGCCTGCTCTCGCGGCCAGCTGCGGCGATAATCATCAAGGTTGGCTGCCGGCAAGATAATCGAGAGAGGAGCCTCGGGTGGAGACGACTGAAGTCGCCAGTGTGACGACGTGCCCTGCTACGGCGCGGCGCATGTTCAGCGCGACCTCAACCGTGAGCGTGAGTCCTGCGCATGACTAGCTCGCGGCGGACACGCGGGCTCGCGGTCAAGCGTGCGATGGACGTGGTCCTGTCAGCCTGCGGCTTGCTGGTCCTTTCGCCATTGCTCCTGATCGTCGCTATCTTGATCCGCTTGCGCCTGGGGTCACCCGTGTTGTTTCGTCAACTCAGGCCGGGCCTGCACGGCCGACCCTTCGAGCTCGTCAAGTTCCGCTCCATGACCAACCATGTCGACGAGCAGGGTGAGCTTCTGCCCGAGGACCAGCGGCTTACGCGGCTGGGTGGCGTCATGCGCAAGTTCAGCATCGACGAGCTCCCGGAGCTATGGAATGTGCTCAAGGGCCAGATGAGCCTCGTGGGGCCACGACCGCTGCTGATGGAGTACCTGCCGCGCTATTCGGCGGAGCAGATGCGGCGGCACGACATGCGGCCCGGCATCACTGGCCTTGCCCAGACCAGGGGCCGTCACAAGGTCGGCTGGGACGAACGTTTTGCTCTCGACCTGTGGTACGTGGACAACTGGTCGCTCCGCCTGGACGCCACGGCCATCCGAGAGACGTTCGCGGTCCTCGGGGAAGGCCAGAGTGAATTCGATCTTGATGAGGAGGACTACTACTTCATGGGCAGCCCGGGCGAGCCTGCCATGGACGGTGGCGACGATGCGACAAGTTCGGTTGCCCCAGAAGAAAACGAAAACGCGCCCACGGATCCGAGGCAGGCAGGCATGGATGACTAGTCCGGACGCGCTCGCGATCACTCGCCGGGCTGGCCCGCTCCTGCGAGTCGCACGCATCGGCGACGTGCACCTTTGGACGATCCCGGTTAGCCGGAGCGGCGATGCCGAACGCAGCATGAGTGTGCTTGACGCTGCCGAGAAGGCCCGGGCCAGACGCTTCCGTTTCGAGCGTGACCGACGCCGCTACGTACTGCGCCACGCCTTCGCCCGGTATGTGCTGGCCCGCTACCTGGGCGTCGAACCGGCGGCCATCACGATTCGAACATCGGACCACGGCAAGCCCGAGCTCGATGCATCATGGCGCCTCTCGTTCAATACGTCGCACACGGACGACATGACCCTGGTCGCGGTCACAAGCGGCCCGCCTGTCGGCGTCGACATCGAGCGACTTCGACACATCGACGATGCCCTGGCCGTCGCCGAGGGACTCTTCGCCGAGCGCGAGGTCGAGCTGCTCCGATCGCTGAAGCCAGTCGATCGCTCACCGGTCTTCCTGACCTTGTGGACACGCAAGGAGTCCCTCGTCAAGGCCATCGGCGGAGGCCTCTCGATCCCGTTCGATGGCTTCGATGTCCTCGAGGCGGACGGCCGTGGCCTGGGACGTCCTCGCGGCGACGCCGGTGAGATGCCGTTTACCTTCGTTCAACTGGCTGAGCCGCATGGGTACGTGGTTGCCGTCACCCTGGCCGGCACGAAGCTCGCCGTACAGCACATGGACACGCTCTAAGTCCATGACGCCAAGAGGACCGGCAAATCCGAAGGCCGATGTAATCTACGTTACAGAGCCGGATGGGCACATGGCTTCTGACAAGTTCAGGCGCATCGGTGTCGTCCCGGACTCGCCGGGCATCGCCGGGGCCGCCGTCCCCGGAGCCAAGACCGAAATCGGAGCGACCGTGGAACTGACATCGGGAGTGATGCCCGACGCAACGTGGAATCAGACCGAGCGTGCCTATCCTGAGGTGCTGCTCCACGAAGCCATCGCGACCCAGGTCACGCGCACGCCATCGGCGCCAGCCGTCCGGTTCCGTGACGACACGCTCACCTACGCCGAGTTTGACGAGCGCGTGGGCCAGCTGGCTCGTCGGTTGCAGGCCGAGGGCGTTGCGGCGGGTTCGTTCGTGGGCGTGTGCATGGAGCGATCCCTGGAGCTGGTCGTGACCTTGCACGCCATCTTCCGCTCGGGCGGCGTCTATGTTCCCATCGACCCGGAGTACCCCGACGAGCGCATCAACTTCATGCTCGAGGAACTGGAGGGGCCGATCCTCCTCACGCAGGAGCGACTTGCGAAGCGCTTCGCCGATGCCGCCGCCAGCGTGGTCCCCATCGACGGCCCATCGGCGCCAGTGCTGGGAGCCGGGACGACGGAGCTGCCGCGAGTGTCCCCGGACGACCTCGCCTACCTGATCTACACGTCCGGCTCGACCGGACAGCCCAAGGGCGTGATGATCACGCATCGTGCCATCGCCAACCGCCTTTACTGGATGCAGGAATACATCAGCTTGCTGCCGTCAGACAAGCTGCTGTTGAAGACACCGTTCAGCTTCGATGTCTCGGTGCCGGAGTTCTTCTGGCCACTGCTCGTTGGCGGCGAACTCGTCGTCGCAGAGCCAGGTGGCCATCGCGACGGCACGTACCTCGCACAGGTGATCAACGAACGCGCCATCACCACCATCAACTTCGTGCCCTCGATGCTTCAGCTCTTTCTCGAGGCCCCCACGTCGGGCGACTGCACCAGCCTCAAGCGTGTGGTGTGCAGTGGCGAGGCCCTGCCGAAGGCACTGCAGGATCGATTCTTCGCGCGGATGGATGCGGAGCTCTACAACCTCTACGGCCCGACCGAGACCACCGTCGAGGTCAGCGCCTGGAAGTGCGACCCCACCACGAAGCTGTCCTTCGTGCCCATCGGGAAAGCCGTGGCCAATACCCAGCTGCACATCCTCGACGGGGCGATGCGCCCGGTGGCCGTCGGCGAGGTGGGCGAGCTCCACGTCGGCGGGGTCCAGGTGGCACCGGGCTACCTCAACCGCCCCGCCCTGACGGCCGAACGGTTCGTTCCGGACCCGTTCCGGACCGGCGCGACCTTGTACAAGACGGGTGACCTGGCCCGGTTCCTGCCCGACGGAAACGTCGAATTTCTGGGTCGCAGCGACTTCCAGGTCAAGATCCGGGGGTTCCGGGTAGAGCTCGGCGAGATCGAGAACGCCCTCGAGTCCTGCGACGGTGTGCTCGGAGCCGTCGTCGTGGCCCGCGAGCGTCCCGGTGGCGAGCTTCAGCTCGTGGCGTACGTCGCCCATCCCGACGGCGACACAGGACGCACCGCCGAGCTTCGGACGTCACTGGCTGAGCGCCTGCCCGAGTACATGATCCCGACCACCTTCATCTGGATCGAGCAATTCCCACTCACCACCAGCGGCAAGGTCGACCGCAAGGCGTTGCCAGCGCCGGTGCGTGGCCGACCAAGCTTGGCGTCGCCGTACGTGGGCCCACGCTCGGAGCTGGAGCGGGTGATCGTCGAGAAGTGGCGCCGCATCCTCGATGTGGACCAGGTCGGCATCCACGACCCCTTCTTCGAGCTTGGCGGAACGTCACTCCAGGCAGCACGCTTCGTCAATGAGCTGCAGACGGAGACCGGCGCATCGATCTTCGTGGTCACGCTGTTCGGTGCTCCGACCGCTGCCGGGTACGCCGCCTACCTCGAACGCGAGCAGCCCAGCGCCGTCGCCAGCATCCTGGGCATCGAGCCGGGCGAGGTGGCGGAGGCCACGGACCCGGTCGCCGTGCAGCCACGCCAAAGCCGGGTTTCCCGGGGTTCGCTGGCCAGCCAACGTACTCGGCGACGCGCAACACGTACACCGGGCGTCGGCTGAGCAGCGATGAGCGTAGACACGATGAATGAGCACCAGGATGTAGACGGGATCGCGATCGTTGGCATGGCGGGGCGCTTGCCGGGCGCCCCCGATGTTGCGACGTACTGGTCGAACCTGTGCGCCGGCGTCGAGTCCGTACGGCCATCGAGCGAGGCTGAGCTGCGCGCCGCAGGGGTAGACACCAGTGAGCCCGGCTTCGTGAATGCCGGCGCGGCCATGGATGGCATCGAGCAGTTCGATGCCGACTTCTTCGGTATGAACAGACGTGAGGCAGAGGTCACCGACCCCCAGCACCGCGTCCTGTTGGAGACCGCGTGGGCCACGCTCGAGCATGCCGGTTACGACCCAGGTGCAGCCGAAGGACGCATCGGCATCTTCGGCGGCGCGGCGCCGAACATGTATTTCCGCCACAACCTCCTGGCACACCCACACCTGCTGGCACGGATCGGGCCGACCCCGCTCCTGCTCGCCACCGAGCGCGAATACGCCATCACTCGAGTTGCGTACAAGCTGGCCCTCAAGGGACCGGCTGTCAGCGTGCTGACAGCGTGCTCTACCTCGGCGGTCGCAGCACACCTCGCCACCCAGAGCCTGTTGTCGGGCGAGTGCGATCTGGCGCTCGCCGGAGGCGTCAACATCAGGCTCCCTGATGGCGGGGGCTACATCTATCAGGAAGACGGGATCCTCTCGGCCGATGGACAGGTTCGCGCCTTCGATGCGGATGCACGAGGGACCGTGATGGCCAGTGGCGTCGCATTCGTGGCGCTCAAGCGACTCGCCGACGCCGTCGAGGACAACGACACCATCTATGCGGTCATTCGCGGATCAGCCATCAACAACGACGGAGCGGCCAAGGCTGGGTTCACCGCCCCCAGCGTGGAGGGCCAGGCGGCCGTGATCGGGGATGCACTGGCCGTCGCAGATGTCGATGCCGACAGTATCGGCATGGTCGAGGCACATGGCACCGGGACCTCGCTCGGAGACCCCGTCGAGGTCACGGCGCTGACACAAGCCTATCGCCACTACACGAACCGGCGCCAGTACTGTGCCATCGGCTCGCTGAAGTCGAACGTCGGCCATCTCGACGCTGCGGCCGGGGCGGCTGGCATCATCAAGGTCGCCTTGGCGCTGTACCACGAGCTCATCCCGCCGAGCATCAATTTCCACTCACCCAATCCCCAGATCGACTTCGAAGCCAGTCCATTCTTCGTGAACACGGAGCTACGGGCTTGGAAACGCGGCGACGAGCCGAGACGTGCCGCAGTCAGCAGCTTCGGCTTCGGCGGTACCAACGCACACCTCGTGCTCGAGGAGGCGCCGCAGCCGGCCCCCGTGGCCGACGCCGCTCCCGCGCCACCGCAGGTGCTCACGCTGAGCGCCAGGACGGCCGAGGCGCTCGAGCGTCGGCGACAGGATCTGGCTGACCACCTTGCCTCCAGCCCTGAGACCGACATCGCGGATGCGGCCTATACGCTGGCAGTGGGCCGCTCGCGCATGCCCCACCGGGCAGCGATCGTGGCCACCGATTCTGCAATGGCCGTCGAGATGCTGCGCCATCCCGAGCCACACGCGACGACGTCACGGTTGAGCAGTGTTACCGGTGCAGAAGTCGGCTTCCTGTTCACCGGGCAGGGCGCCCAGTACCCGGGGATGGGCGCGGAGCTGTATCGGAGCGAGCCCATATTCGCCGAGGCCATGCAGGAGTGCGCAGGCATCGTCGGCGCGATCGACGGTCACGACCTCCTCGACTTGCTGTATGGAGAGCACGACGACCCAGCGGCGGCAAGCCAGCGAATCATGCAGACCGCCGTCGGCCAACCGGCGATCTTCGCGCTGCAGTACGCGCTTTCGCGGCTCTGGGCCAGCTGGGGGGTGACCCCGTCGGTCATGGTCGGGCATAGCGTGGGTGAGCTGGCGGCGGCGTGTATCGGAGGGGTCTTCACGCTCGAGGATGCGCTGCACATCATTGTCGCGCGTGGGCGACTCATGCAGGAGCTCCCCATCGGCGCCATGACCGCGATCCTCGCTGACGAGGCTGCCGTCACCCCGCTCCTGGATGCACAGACCTCGCTCGCCGCTGTCAACGCTCCGGAGCAGTGCGTAGCATCCGGCCTGCCTGCCTCGATCGAGGAGCTCGAGCGGCAGCTGGACGCCGGCGGGATCTCATTCCGACGTCTGCCTACCGACCGGGCCTTCCACTCGCCGATGATGGAGCCCGCTATCGGTCCGCTCCAGGATGAGGTCGCTCGCGTCGCGCGTGCAGATCCGACCGTCCCGATGGTCAGCACGATGACAGGCGCCTGGGCCACCGCCGCTGAGCTCGCCGATCCTGCGTATTGGGGTCAGCATGCCCGACGGACGGTGCGGTTCATGGATGCCGCCGGTGTGTTGCTCAGCGAGCGACCCGGGATGATCCTGCTCGAGGTGGGGCCGGGCGAGACCCTCAGGTCCCTGGCGAGCCAGCACCGGGACGTCTCGCCGGACAGTGTGGCCGTCTCGACCCTGCCGCACCGTGGAAGCAAGACGGACGACAGGATCTACGCTCGCCGTACGCTCGCCGACGTGTGGGCAGCAGGTGCCGATGTGGACCTGCTCGCGGTGAATGGGGGCCGCCGGTGCCGAGTCCCGCTTCCGACGTATCCATTCGCCCGAGAGCGCTACTGGATCGAAGGCGTTCCCACCGAGTCCATGGCAGCGGCGTCGACTGTGCCCGATGAATCGATGGCGCAGGTGGCCGATGTGCCGCAGCCCGAGACCTCCGGACGCAAGGAGCGGATCGCACTGCAACTCACCTCGATCCTCGCAGACCTGAGTGGGCTCGACGGGGACACCATCGATGTCACAGCGAGCTTCACGGACCTGGGTTTCGACTCCCTGTTCCTGACCCAGGCCAACTCGCAGATTCGCAAGGAGCTCGGGGTGCGGGTGACGCTCGGGCAGCTCTTCGGCCCGACGCCGACCGTCGAGGCGCTCGCGACGCGGATCGATGCGGAGCTGGGACCCGAGGCCATGGCCGCGCCCACGGACGCTCAAGTCGCGCAGATCCGGGCAGCACCGGCAGCGGGCGGGAACGGCGAGCATCCGCTAGCCGACAAGGTCGACCGGCTCGTCACCGAGCAGCTCAAGATCATGGACCAGCAGCTGGAGCTGATGCGGTCACGCGTGAATGGCGCACCTGGCGTGGGCTCGAGCGCAGATGAGACACATCAGCTGCCCCACGAGATGGCCGGTCTGCGAGTCCGATCAGGCTGAGCGAGCTCCTTCGCTTCCACGGGAGCTACTAGGACCGCCGAGCTGCCACCGCGGACACGAGTGGGAGCGGACGAACCCCGAATGAGAGCGGCTCCCCTCGGTGCCCGTGGACACCACTAGCGGTGCTGCAGCCGTCGCGATGGCACTTGACGGGCCTATGGTTCGGGCGAGAGGGACATGCAGGAGGGTTCTCGGATGAAGCTGCGATGGATCGCGGCCCCGCTGGCCGTTGGGGTTGTGGCCGCGATGCTGCCAGGCGCGACCGTCGCAGATCAGGCGTCCGGCTACTACGTGGAGGCAGGCTGCCTGGACGGGGGACGGGGGCCTCAGTTCATGGACCTGTCGGGGACGTTCCCGACCCTGGATGCCTGGAGGCAGCTGGCGATGGAGGTCGAAGCAGCCGCCATGCCCGATACGGGCGAGGTGGATGGCGCGTGTACCTCGGACTCCATCATCGTGTTCTCCATCGAGAGAGTAGGCCCCGCGCCGATCGAACAAGGCAACGAGCGGCCAGATGACGTGGATGGCCGCGAGGTGGATGCCAAGTCCCCTGTCCCACGCGAGCGACGTCCGTCCGGAACGGTGAGCGCGGGTCGTCGAGGCCCTTGGGGCCGAGATCTGTTCGTGCCGAAGGCCCAAGCAGGGCTTGGTCGCGGACTGTCGTCGTGACCGAGACGGGCGAAGCGTTCGAAGGCAGAGGTCTGTCGATTGCGCCGTTCGACACGGTCCAAGACAAGCGGACGACATGTGGTGATGCGCCTGGACAGCCCGAGTGACACCGGCGAGACCAGCACGATGTTGCTGACGGTCTACGCGTCAAGGGCGAGCGCCGAGCGTGGCTGTGATCTGACGGGCCGGTCTTCGATGCTGGGTCGACCACATCAGGGGCGTCCTCGCGAGCAGCGTGTCGTGGGCGTCCCGTCCATGCCAGCTTCCAGCAGGAAACCGGGTCCGCTGAGGATCCGCCTCGGCGCAGCTTGTTCGGCAGCAGGCGTGCGCCAGTGAGCGCCCAGGACGATGACCATTCGTCAAACCAGATGGCCATGCCCAGACCACCGCCCGGCCAGCCGCTCTCCGACGAGGACGTGGCACGCCTGGCACGCTGGAACGACACCGCGCATCCCTATCCCGATCGGGCGACGGTCCATGCGTTGTTCGACCTGCAGGCCGACGCGACGCCCCACCGGACGGCCCTTATCTACGGTGACGAGCGGCTGACCTTCGCGGACCTGCAACGTCGCGCGAACGGACTTGCCCACCTGCTCATCGAGAAGGGTGTCGGCCCCGGGACCCCGGTCGGTGTGGCCATGTATCGCTCCCCCGGGGCCATCGTGGGCATGCTCGCGATCATGAAGGCGGGTGGTGCCTACCTGCCGCTCGACCCGTCGTACCCGGATGACCGCCTCTCGCTCATGGTCGATGATGCCGACGTCGGCATCATCCTGACCAGCACGGACGTCGATGACTTCCCGGCCACGCGAGCCGAGATGATCGACGTCATGCGGCTCGACACGAGCGCCCATCTGGCTCGGGCCCAGAAGGCTAGCCAGACAGGGCGTGGCGATAGGGCCCTCAGGCGACCACGGGCCGCCTTGACAGCCGGCGGATGGAATCGACTACTTCGGCGGCCCTCGTCTCGATAGTCTCGACACGGTGGAGCGCGGTGCTGTAGATGAACACGAGCTGCAGGTTCGGCGTCAGGGTCGCGCGGACCGCGATGGGGTGTTGCCGTAGCCCCCGCGGGCTGTCATCCGGTCCGATGGGCTCATCCACCTCGCGCCATGTCGTAGCGCCGTCGTCGTCCAGCGGCGCACCCCGATAGTTGAACAGCAGATCCGCCCTTGGGAGCGCCGCCAGCCGTTGGCGAAGGTCGGTGTCGGGCGACAGGAACCGTAGCAACTCGAAGGTATAGCCATCCGGTGAGCCGTCGATCTGGGCGCTGACCGATTCGACCGTCGCACCCGACATCTTCCACGCTGGATCGTCAAGGACCAGTGGGTTGTACGAGAGCGTGAAGCCGAGCGTCCGCGACAGGTTCTGGCGGCCAAAGACCGCGTCGCGGCCGTGGCTGAGGATGTCGATCAGAACCGTCGGCGATCCCGTCCAGTCGCTGAGGCAGGCGGCCAGGGCCGTGAGGATCACCTGTTGCGGGCGCTCCCGTCCCTCCAGTAGCCGACGCGTCTCCTCGGCGCCGAGCTCGACCTCGACGGTCGCGCCAGTGGCATTGGTGTTGGCCGCGGCCCCCGCGTCGAAATCCACTGGCAGTCGAGCTGCATCGTGCCAGGGCAACCGCAGCCATGCTGCCGCGGCATCAGCGACCTCCGGCGTCTGCACGAGCTGCTGGAGCCCAGTGGTCCAAGCCTTGATCGACGTCGTCTTCGGCGGGAGGGATACGCGCGACCCGGCCTCAGCCTGGCGGTACGCCCGCTCCAGATCCTCCCAGAACACCGGCCACGTCAGGCCATCCACGGCGAAGTGGTGGATGGCAACGAACAGCCGGTCAGGAGTGTCGGGCCCGCAATCGAAGTGCGCGGCTCGCACGAGGAGGCCCTCCTCGAGGTCGAAGCTGCCCTGCAGCTCTGTGCAGATGCGCTCGATCTCCGCCCTCCGCTCCGTCGGCGCCAGCCTCGCGACGTCGTAAGAGGCAAACGGGACAGCATCCGGCGGGGCTGCGACCTCCTGTCGCCACCGTCCATCCTCTCGCCACAGTCGGAGGCGCAGCGCATCGTGATGCAGGATGAGAGCTTCGAGGGCAGCTCGGAGCGCGGCCGGGGCCAGCCGGTCGGCCGCCATGAGCGTCGAGATGTTCCAGTGATGCGGATCCGGCGTGCGGCGCTCATCCAGGAAACGGAGCTGCGCGGGGCTCAGCGGGGTCGGGCCGGTCACGACGTCCTGGTCGTCGGCAGGATCGGCCGTGGCAGCGGCGGCCGAAGCCAGCTCGGCGATGGTCTGGTAGCGGAAGATCGCGGCCGGCGCGAGGCCGAGCCCGGAGCGGTTGGCCTCCATGACGACCCGCAGGGCCACGAGGGAATCGCCACCGAGATCGAAGAAGTTGTCCTCGATGCCGACCTGCTCGAGGCGGAGGAGTCGAGCCCAGATGTCGGCCAGTGTCGTCTCAGTCTCGGTCCGGGGTGCGACCATCTCGGCCGACAGATCCGGCCGCTCTCCGCCAGGATCGGGGAGGCGGAGCCGATCGACCTTCTTGTTGGCTGTGAGCGGGAACGCATCGAGGACGACGAACAGCGCCGGCACCATGTAGTCGGGCAGCGTCGCGCGAAGGTGGGTGCGCAGGGTCGAGACGTCGCTCGGCTGGTCGCCAGCGGGCACGATGTAGGCGACCAGGCGCTTGACGCCGTCATCACCGTCGTGTGCCACCACGACGCACTCCTTGACGCTCGGGTGACGCGTCAGGACGGTCTCGATCTCACCGAGCTCGATCCGATAGCCGCGGATCTTGACCTGGAAGTCGGCCCGGCCGAGATACTCGATCCGACCATCAGTGAAGCGGCGGACGACGTCACCGGTGCGGTAGAGCCGGCGAGCCGGTTCGCCGTCAAACTGATGCGTGATGAACCGCTCCGATGTGAGGTCTGCCCGATTGCGATAACCGCGAGCCAGACCGGTACCGCCGATATACAGCTCTCCCGGGATCCCGAGCGGCTGCAGCTCGAGGCTCGAGTCAAGGACGTGCAGCTCGGTGTTGGCGATGGGCTGCCCGATGGTGATGGGTTCGCCGATCGCTCGACGACGGTGGTGACGAAGACCAGATCGTCGTCTCGGTCGGCCCGTACATGTTCCAGAGGGACCCGACGCGGGACGTGAGGGCGTCGGCGAGCTCCTGGCTGAGGGCCTCGCCACCACAGAGGACCTTGAGGCCGGACGTGCCGGTCCAGCCACCGTCCAGCAGCAACTGCCAGGTCGCCGGGGTCGCCTGCATGACCGTGATGTCCCCGACGCCGAGTCGCTCACGGAGCCAGATCGCATCGACAGCCTCCTGCTCGTCGGCCAGGACCACCGTGGCACCAACGATCAATGGCAGGAAGAGCTCCAGACCGGCGATGTCGAAGGACATCGTGGTCACTGCGAGCAGGACGTCGTCGGCCTCGAGGCCCGGGCGCTGCCGCATCGACTCGAGGAAGTTGGTCAGGGCCAGGTGCTGGATCTCGACCCCCTTGGGCCGGCCGGTGGAGCCGGAGGTGTAGATGACGTACGCGAGATCCGATGGTCCGATGGCGATGCCCGGGTCGGTCGCATCGCGCGCGGCGATAGTATCCGCGTCGCGGTCCAGGGCGATGATGCTGACCCCTTCGGTCGCGATGGACTCCAGCAGTGAGGTCTGCGTCACGAGGACATGGAGCCCAGCGTCCTGCGCGATCATCGCCAGGCGCTCATCGGGGAAGAGCGGGTCGAGCGGGACATATGCACCGCCGGCCTTGTGGATCGCCAACAACGTCACCACCATGTCCGGCGAGCGATGGAGATGGACCCCAACGAGCCGTTCCGCCTCGACGCCGAGGTCCCGAAGATGGTGCGCGAGACGGTTGGCCCGAGCGTTCAGCTCGCCGTACGTGAGCGATCCGCTCGAGGTTCGGATGGCCACGCCGTCGGGGTGCTGGGCTGCCTGACGTTCGAACCGCTCGACCATCGATCGGTCGGGGACGGGCGATCGCGTGTCGTTCCACCTGGTCGACAGCTCCTTGCGTTCGTCATCGTCGAGCAGCCGGAGCTGGGCCAGCGTCGCCTCCGATCGAGTGGTCATCTCCTCGAGAAGGTGCAGGTAGTGGCCCAGCCAGCGGTCGATGGTGTCGGACTCGAACAGCGCGGTCGAATACCGGAAGTCGACCAGCACGCGATCGTCGGCCTCGCCGAGGTAGGCCTCGAGATCGAAGGCCCCGAAGGAGCGGCGCCCGTGGTTCCACTCCCCGGCCTCGAGCCCATCGAAGACGACCCCCTCGGTCGGCGTCTCGTACGTGATCGAGGTGGAGACCACCGTGGGGCGGCTGGCATCGCGTGGCATGTTCAGGGCCGCGGCCAGCCTGCCGGCCCCGATGTGCTGGTGGTCGAAGGCATGGGCGGACCGGTCCATCAGGCGCACGAGGTAGTCGCGCACCGGCTCGTCGGGGGCGACCTGGACGCGCACCGGCAGGAGCCCGGCACACAGGCCTACGAGGTCGCCGGCACCCATCGAGGCCTGGCCCGATGCGAAGACGCCGCTGCTGAACTCGCCCTGGCCCGACAACCGATAGAGCAGCAGCTCCCATGCCGCGAGCAGCACCGTGAACGTCGTCACGCCATGGTGGCGTGCCAGGTCCCCGACGGCCGCGTGGAGCCGCTCGTCGACCACGGCACGCTCGCTCCCGTACTCGAACGAGCGGATCGGTGGCCGCGCGTGATCGGTGGGCAGGTCGAGCTGCACCGGGGGCCGGTCATAGAGCTCCAGCCAGTAGGGCTCCGACGACTGGCGTTGTACCTCGTGCCACGCCCCGTACTCGCTGAACTGGGTGGCTTCTTCGAGCTTTGGAGGCTCGCCCCGAAGCAGAGCGGAGTAGATGACGCCCAGGTCGCGCTGCAGGACTCCGAGGCTCCAGCCATCGCAGATGAGATGGTGTCCCGAAAGGACGAGCATGTGGCGCTGTGCGTCCAGCCGGAGGAGCGTGGCACGGAACAGCGGTCCCGTCTCGAGGTCGAATGGGGTCGTGAGCTCGGAGTCGACGAACGCGGCTTCTCTTTGGTCGAGCTCCTCGTCCGAGCCGCCCGAGAGGTCCACGATGGTGAGCTCGGCCTCACCGCGGCGATGCACGACCTGATGGTCCCCGGTCGGGTCGAAGGTCGTTCGCAGGGCCTCGTGGCGCTGCACCAGCGCCTGCAACGACTCGCGAAGTGTGCCGATGTCGAGGTCGCCACGCAGGCTCAACACCAGCGGCAGATTGTACGCAACCGAGCCTTCCTCGCTTATCTGGCAGTCGACCCATACGTCGCGCTGTACATCGGTCAGCGGCACGTGGCGAATGACTGGGCCGGGAGATGCTCCATTGGTATCGGCCCCAGCGAGCTCGATGGACGTGGTACCGACGCTGCCGACAGGCGCGAGCGGGGTCGGGCCGGTCACGACGTCCTGGTCGTCGGCAGGATCGGCCGTGGCAGCGGCGGCCGAAGCCAGCTCGGCGATGGTCTGGTAGCGGAAGATCGCGGCCGGCGCGAGGCCGAGCCCGGAGCGGTTGGCCTCCATGACGACCCGCAGGGCCACGAGGGAATCGCCACCGAGATCGAAGAAGTTGTCCTCGATGCCGACCTGCTCGAGGCGGAGGAGTCGAGCCCAGATGTCGGCCAGTGTCGTCTCAGTCTCGGTCCGGGGTGCGACCATCTCGGCCGACAGATCCGGCCGCTCTCCGCCAGGATCGGGGAGGCGGAGCCGATCGACCTTCTTGTTGGCTGTGAGCGGGAACGCATCGAGGACGACGAACAGCGCCGGCACCATGTAGTCGGGCAGCGTCGCGCGAAGGTGGGTGCGCAGGGTCGAGACGTCGCTCGGCTGGTCGCCAGCGGGCACGATGTAGGCGACCAGGCGCTTGACGCCGTCATCACCGTCGTGTGCCACCACGACGCACTCCTTGACGCTCGGGTGACGCGTCAGGACGGTCTCGATCTCACCGAGCTCGATCCGATAGCCGCGGATCTTGACCTGGAAGTCGGCCCGGCCGAGATACTCGATCCGACCATCAGTGAAGCGGCGGACGACGTCACCGGTGCGGTAGAGCCGGCGAGCCGGTTCGCCGTCAAACTGATGCGTGATGAACCGCTCCGATGTGAGGTCTGCCCGATTGCGATAACCGCGAGCCAGACCGGTACCGCCGATATACAGCTCTCCCGGGATCCCGAGCGGCTGCAGCTCGAGGCTCGAGTCAAGGACGTGCAGCTCGGTGTTGGCGATGGGCTGCCCGATGCGAGATGGGTCCGCCGTTCGCTCGTCGACGCTGGCTGACCGAAGACCAGATCGTCGTCTCGGTCGGCCCGTACATGTTCCAGAGGGACCCGACGCGGGACGTGAGGGCGTCGGCGAGCTCCTGGCTGAGGGCCTCGCCGCCACAGAGGACCTTGAGGCCGGACGTGCCGGTCCAGCCACCGTCCAGCAGCAACTGCCAGGTCGCCGGGGTCGCCTGCATGACCGTGATGTCCCCGACGCCGAGTCGCTCACGGAGCCAGATCGCATCGACAGCCTCCTGCTCGTCGGCCAGGACCACCGTGGCACCAACGATCAATGGCAGGAAGAGCTCCAGACCGGCGATGTCGAAGGACATCGTGGTCACTGCGAGCAGGACGTCGTCGGCCTCGAGGCCCGGGCGCTGCCGCATCGACTCGAGGAAGTTGGTCAGGGCCAGGTGCTGGATCTCGACCCCCTTGGGCCGGCCGGTGGAGCCGGAGGTGTAGATGACGTACGCGAGATCCGATGGTCCGATGGCGATGCCCGGGTCGGTCGCATCGCGCGCGGCGATAGTATCCGCGTCGCGGTCCAGGGCGATGATGCTGACCCCTTCGGTCGCGATGGACTCCAGCAGTGAGGTCTGCGTCACGAGGACATGGAGCCCAGCGTCCTGCGCGATCATCGCCAGGCGCTCATCGGGGAAGAGCGGGTCGAGCGGGACATATGCACCGCCGGCCTTGTGGATCGCCAACAACGTCACCACCATGTCCGGCGAGCGATGGAGATGGACGCCAACCAGCCGTTCCGCCTCGACGCCGAGGTCCCGAAGATGGTGCGCGAGTCGGTTGGCCCGAGCATTCAGCTCGCCGTACGTGAGCGATCCGCTCGAGGTTCGGATGGCCACGCCGTCGGGGTGCTGGGCTGCCTGACGCTTCGAAGCGCTCATGCGTCGTCAGGACCGAGATGGGCGACCTGGTGTCATTCCACCTGGTCAGCAGCTCGCGACGCTCGTCGACGTCGAGCAGTCGGAGGCTGGAGACCGGCTCGCTCGACGCGGTCGTCATCTGCTGCAACAGGCGGGTGTAGTAGCCCAGCCATCGCTGGATCGAATCCGGCTTGAAGAGAGCGCTCGCATACTGGAAGTCGACCGTCACGTCATCATTCGACTCGGTGAGGTAGGCCTCGAAGTCGAAGGAACCGAAACTCCTGCGGCCATGCAGGGATTCGACGGCCTGGAGGTCTGCGAAGTCCAGCCCCTGCGTTGGTGTCTCCAGGGTCATCACCGTGGAGACGAACGTAGGTCGGCTGGCATCGCGCGGCAGATGTAGTGCCGATGCCAGATTACCCATCGCGTAGTGCTGGTTGTCGTATGCGTCGAACGTGCCCTGCTTCAAGCGCGTGAGGTAGTCGGAGAGGCGTTCATCGGGGGCGATCCGAACGCGCAACGGCAGGAAGTTCGCGCAAAGGCCCACGACATCTCGTGCACCCATCGAGGCCTGGCCTGACACGAAGATCCCACTCACGAACTCACTCTGACCCGAGAGCCGCTGCAGCAGGATCTCCCAAGCGGCGAGCAACACGATGAACAGCGTGACGCCCTGTGCGACTGCCAGATTCTTCAGGGCCGCAAGGAGCTCTCCGTCGATCACAGCCCGATCAGTCCCATAGTCGAACGTTCGGACTAGGTGGCCTGGCCGCGTCCGCGGGCAGGTCGAGCTCCGCGGGAGGATCCTCGTACAGCCCCAGCCAGTACGGCTCCGAGTCGCTGCTCTGGGCGATTCGCCAGGCCGCGAATTCGCTGTACTGGGTCGCATGCTCGAGCGAGATTCGTTCGTCCGCGACCACCGAGGAGTAGATGGCACCGAGCTCCCGCTGCAGGACGCCGAAGCTCCATCCGTCGCAAACCAGGTGGTGCGCCGACAGGACGAGCAGGTGGTCCGTGTCGTCAAGGCGGATGAGCGCAGGGCGAAACAATGGGCCGTTGACCAGGTCGTACGGAGTGCTCAGGTCGGAGTCGAGGAACGCTGCGACCGCCTGAGCGCGCTCCGCTTCGGGAGTGTCCGACATATCGACGATGGGCAGGGCGACATCGACACTGGCGCTCACGACTTGCTGGTGGCCGGTCGCATCGAACGTGGTCCGCAACGCCTCATGTCTCTCGACCAGACGCCGCATCGATTGGTGCAGCGCTTCGACATCCAGGTCGCCCGTGAGGCTCAACGCAGAGGAGAGGTTGTAGGCGGCGGAACCCTCGCTGCTCAACTGACAGATGATCCAGACATCGCGTTGTGCGTCAGTCAGCGGTAGCGCCTTGCTCTCGGTCGCGAGCATGCGGGTCGGAGAATGGGCTGCGGCCTCGACCAACCGCATCAGCTGGAGCTGCTTCTCCATGATGCGGAGCTGCTCACACACCAGTCGTTCGACTCGGTCTGTAGGTTCGGATGTCCCTGGCGAGTGGCTTGAGCCGTCAGTCACCTTCGCGGCTCCGGGGAATTCCCGCATCGATGCGTTGCGCTGATCTCCCAGCCATCGGTTCCCTTGTACCAACCCGAAATCATGCGACTCCCGCCTTGACCGACCGGCCCGGACCAACGTCTCGATGTGGACCCCGTAATTATAGCGGCGCCGCAGGTCTTGGCCCCTGGCTCGCTTCCGTTGGGTTGCGTCACCACAACACCTGCTGCAGCCAGAAAGCGCAGGAAGGTCCTCGGATCAAGCATCGATGAATGATCGCCCCGCTGGCCGCGAGGATTCTGGCTGTGATGTTGCTTGGCACGATTACGGTGCCAGCCAGCAACATCTATCCGTCAGGGGCGTTGACTGGTACGGCAGTCCTGACCTCATAATGGCGCCCCGAACGACACACGTCGTGACCGAGACGGGCGAAGCGTTCGAAGGCAGAGGTCTGTCGATTGCGCCGTTCGACACGGTCCAAGACAAGCGGACGACATGTGGTGATGCGCCTGGACAGCCCGAGTGACACCGGCGAGACCAGCACGATGTTGCTGACGGTCTACGCGTCAAGGGCGAGCGCCGAGCGTGGCTGTGATCTGACGGGCCGGTCTTCGATGCTGGGTCGACCACATCAGGGGCGTCCTCGCGAGCAGCGTGTCGTGGGCGTCCCGTCCATGCCGGCTTCCAGCAGGAAACCGGGTCCGCTGAGGATCCGCCTCGGCGCAGCTTGTTCGGCAGCAGGCGTGCGCCAGTGAGCGCCCAGGACGATGACCATTCGTCAAACCAGATGGCCATGCCCAGACCACCGCCCGGCCAGCCGCTCTCCGACGAGGACGTGGCACGCCTGGCACGCTGGAACGACACCGCGCATCCCTATCCCGACCGGGCGACGGTCCATGCGCTGTTCGACCAGCAGGCCGATGCGACGCCCGACCGGACGGCCCTTATCTACGGTGACGAGCGGCTGACCTTCGCGGACCTGCAACGTCGCGCGAACGGACTTGCCCACCTGCTCATCGAGAAGGGTGTCGGCCCCGGGACCCCGGTCGGTGTGGCCATGTATCGCTCCCCCGGGGCCATCGTGGGCATGCTCGCGATCATGAAGGCGGGTGGTGCCTACCTGCCGCTCGACCCGTCGTACCCGGATGACCGCCTCTCGCTCATGGTCGATGATGCCGACGTCGGCATCATCCTGACCAGCACGGACGTCGATGACTTCCCGGCCACGCGAGCCGAGATGATCGACGTCATGCGGCTCGACACGAGCGCCCATCCGTCCGACTCCCCACCTGTCCGCACGACGCCGGACGATCCGCTGTACGTCACGTTCACATCCGGATCGACCGGACGCCCCAATGGGGTGGTGGGTACACATCGGGGCGCGATCAACCGCTTCAACTGGGCGTGGGAGACGTATCCTTTCGCCGAGGGCGAGGTCTGCTGCCAGAAGACCAGCCTCAACTTCGTCGACCATCTCTCCGAGACGTGGGCGCCCCTGCTCAAGGGGCATACGCTCGTCGTCATTCCCGACGAGGCGGTGCAGGACGGTGGCCGTTTCATCGACATCCTCGCCGCGCACAGGATCGAACGCCTCGTAACGGTCCCATCCCTCATGAGCACCCTGCTGCGAGCCATTCCTGACATGGCCGCGAAGCTGTCCAACCTCCGCTACTGCACGTTGAGCGGCGAGCGCTTGACGGTGGAGCTGGCCGACGAGTTCAACACCGTCCTGCCCGAAACCGTGCTCCTCAACATCTACGGCATGTCGGAAGGATCCGCCGACGCGACCTGGTACGACCAGCGTTGGGGGACCGAGAGCGACTCGTTCCCGATCGGCCGCCCGATCCACAACATGCAGGTCTACCTGCTCGACGCGGAGCGGCAACCCGTCCCGGTCGGCGAGCCCGGTGAGATCCACCTTGGCGGCGTGGGACTGGCACAGGGCTATCTCGGCCAGCCCGAACTGACGGCGGAGCGCTTCCTGCCGAATCCGTTCGTCGCTGACCCGGCGGCGCGTATGTACCGCAGCGGTGACCTCGGTCGCTGGCTGCCCGAGGGAATGCTCCAGTTCATCGGTCGGGTCGATCACCAGGTGAAGGTCCGTGGCATGCGCATCGAGCTCGGTGACGTGGAGGCTGCCGCCCGGTCGCTCGACGAGGTCACCGAAGCCGTGGTGATGGCCCCGGAGATGGGCGCCGATCGACGGCTGGTGGCGTACCTCACGCGGGCGCCCGGTGCGAAGGCCACCCCGACGGTGATACGCGGCGCTCTGGCCGCAAGGTTGCCGGGATACATGGTCCCGACGCGCGTCATCTTCCTTGATCGCTTCCCACTCACGCCCAACGGCAAGATCGATCGGTCTGCGCTGCCCGACCCGGTGGCGGATCGCCCTCCGACTGACAGTCCGTATGCCCCGCCTCGTACCGATGTCGAACGACGGCTGGTGGGGATCTGGCAGGAGCTGCTCTTCATCGACAAGATCAGCGTGAACGACAGCTTCTTCGACCTCGGGGGCGATTCGCTGCTCGTGGTCCTGCTCCGGGCGCAGCTGCACGAGTCGTTCGGCGTCGCACTCGCCGCTCCCCTCCTCTTCGAGAACCGGACGATCCGCCAGCTCGCGACGCTCATCGAGGAGTTGCGCAAGCCTTCGCCGGATCCGCACGAGGACGCGACGGCGGCTGTCACGCGACCACAGCCACCCCGGGCAACGGGCACGGATGTGGCCATCATCGGAATGGCCGGGCGCTTCCCAGGCGCCTCGGACCTTGACGAATTGTGGGACAACCTCGTGCACGGCGTCGAGGGTTTACGCCGCCTGACAGACGAGGAGCTGCAGAGGTGGGAGCCGAGCTACGAGGAGAAGGCCGGCGATCCAGACTTCGTGCCGGTCGTGGGCACGCTGGACGACGTGGAGCTGTTCGATGCCGAGTTCTTCGGCATCCAGCCGGGCGAGGCACGCACGCTTGATCCGCAGCATCGGATCTGGTTCGAGGCCGCGTGGGCGGCGCTCGAGCACGCCGGCTACGCCCCGGGCAAGACGGACCATCGTATCGGCGTCTTCGCCGGCAGCTACATGAACACGTACGCCATGCACAACCTGCTGCACGATCGCGAGTCGGTCGATGAATTCGTGCGCCTGCATGGTCCCGCATCGCTGATGCAGTCGCTCAACAACGAACCGGATTACCTACCCACCCGCACGTCCCACCTACTGGACCTGCGGGGGCCGTCGGTGAACGTCCAGACGGCCTGCTCCACGTCACTCGTGGCCGTAACGCTCGCCTGCCGCGCGATCGCGAGCGGAGACTGCGAGATGGCCCTGGCCGGTGGCGTCACCGTGCTCCTGCCGCAAGCGCAGGGTTACTACTACCAAAGTGGAGGCATCCGCGCGGTCGACGGTCACTGCCGACCCTTCGACGCAGCCGGGACCGGAACGATCTTCACCTCGGGCGTCGGCGCCGTGCTGCTGAAGGGGCTGAATGACGCATTGGCTGACGGGGACAACATCCTCGCCGTCATCAAGGGCGCGGCCATGAACAACGACGGCGCTCACAAAGCCAGCTACATGGCGCCCAGCATCGACGGGCAGTCAGAGGTGATCATCGATGCGCAGCGCCGGGCCGATATCGACCCAGCCACGATCGGCTACGTCGAGGCGCATGGGACCGCGACTCCCTTGGGCGACCCCATCGAGGTCGCGGCTCTCAGCCGGGCCTTCCGCAGGGACGGATGGGAAACCGAGCGGAAGGTCGCGCTGGGCTCGGTCAAGAGCAACATCGGTCACACGGACGCAGCAGCCGGCGTGGCCGGTCTCATCAAGGCAGTCCTGGCCCTGAACCACGAGGCCATCCCAGCGACGCTGCACTACGAGGCGCCGAACCCCGAGATCGACTTCGACGACTCCCCGTTCTACGTCCCGACCGAGCTGGAGCCGTGGCCTGCGAGCGATGCACCGCGGCGGGCCGGGATCAGCTCGTTCGGCGTCGGTGGCACGAATGCCCACGTCGTGCTCGAGGAAGCGCCAGTGGTCCCTGAACAGGCGTCGACACGTCCGCGGCACCTGCTCTCGCTTTCTGCCCGCAGCGAGATGGCGTTGGCGACGATGCGCCAGGCGTTGGCGGATGACCTCGAGACCCGAGGGCTCCCCATCGCCGACGTGGCCCACACACTGACGGTCGGACGGGCCGACTTCAGCTACCGCACGTCCATCGTTGCCGCGGGCACGGACGAGGCGGTGGAGGCGCTGCGTGATGGTCGGGTGGCCACCAGGGTGGAGGTGGACGCACCCGACGTGGTCATGATGTTCCCCGGCCAGGGTTCACAGTTCGTGGGCATGGGCCGAGAGCTGTACGAGCACGAGCCGATCTACCGGGCGGCCCTCGATCGGTGCGCACTCATCCTGGAGCCACTGCTCGGCCTCGACCTCCGAGCTGTGCTCTACCCGGTTGACGAAGCAGACCCCGTGATGGCCGAACAGCTGACCCAGACAGGACTCGCGCAGCCGGCCATCTTTGCCGTCTCCTACGCCACGGCCCAGCTGTGGTTGTCGTGGGGCGTCCAGCCCGCCACGCTCGTCGGCCACAGCGTAGGTGAGTACGTGGCGGCCGCCGTGGCCGGCGTCTTCTCGCTTGAGGATGCCCTTACCATCATCGCCTCGCGAGCCACACTGATGCAGGACCTGCCAGGTGGCTCGATGCGAGCCGTGCGGCTCTCTCCCGACGAGCTTGCGGCCCATCTCGGGGACGGGGTCAGCCTGGCCGCGGTCAACACGCCCAGGTCGTCGGTCGTGTCCGGGCCGGACGAGGCCATCCGACACTTCGAGGCACGGATGCAGGAGGCCGGGCTTGAGACCATCGAGCTGCACACGTCCCATGCCTTCCACTCGGAGATGATGGAGCCCATCCTCGACCGGTTCAGAGAGGTCATCGCAGGTGTCGAGCGACACGTTCCCGAGATCCCCATCGTCTCGACGGTGACCGGCGTGGCCCTGACCGACGCGGAGGCGACCGATCCCGACTACTGGGCGAGTCAGGTTCGGCGTCCGGTGCGCTTCTCCGATGCGGTCCTGACCCTGCACCACGAGCCCAGCCGGGTGTACCTGGAGGTCGGCCCCGGGACCACATTGAGCGCTGCGGTGCGCCAGCACCCCAACGGGGCCAATGGGGACGCGCGCATCGCCGTCATCAATTCGCTGGGCCATCCGAGCAAGCACCTTCCGGCGCTGCAACCCGTCCTCGAGGGTCTGGGGAAACTGTGGCAGGCTGGCGTGCCCGTCGACCGGATCGCGGCCCTTGGGGACGAGCGCCGGCGCCGCGTGCCGCTGCCGACCTATCCCTTCGAACGCAAGCGCCACTGGGTCGACCCGCCACCGCTCGCGGCACCGGATCGGTCAGCACGTCCTATCCAAACCGAGCCGACCGTGCCCGTCGTGGCCATGACCGCCGCTACGGCGTCGACAGCCTCAGACGTGCCGCCGGAGGACGGTACCGGCCGTCCTGGGCGCATCGCCGACCGTCTGGCCGCCATCATCGCCGACTCTCGGCAGTCTTGACGCCGCCGTGATCGACCGGACCACAGACTTTGTCGACCTTGGCCTCGACTCGCTGTTCCTGACCCAGGCCAACTCACGGGTCCGCAAGGAGTTCGGGGTCCAGATCCCGCTCCGCAGCCTCTTGAACGAGGCCTCGACCATCGACGCGCTCGCGGAGCGTATCGACTCGGAGCTCGCTCCTGATGCGGTGGCTGCACAGGTGGAGCCGTCTGTGGGCCACGACGATCGATCGATCCAGGCAGTCTCGGTCGAGCCCGAAGGCACACGAGCAGTGGCCCTGGCGGTCGCCGACAACGACCATGGTGGGACGTCGCACAGGGAATGGCTCGTCCGTGAGCAGTTGCGGCTGATGGACATGCAGCTGCGATTGATGGAGAAGCAGCTCGACCCGCCACGGACGCATGTCAGCACGGCGCTGGGGGCGGGGGACGGTAACGCCGCCCCGCAGGTGCAGCTCCCGGTCCTGCCCAACGCCGTGCGCTATATGACCGAACGCGAGACACCCCACCCCGAGCAGTGGAACCTGGACGCGTTGATTACCCCGACGCGACACCTGGATCCCGACGTGACCAGGCGCGTAGTCGGCCACTTGGTGGAGCGCCATGACGCCCTGCGCCTGCGGTTCTCCCTGAACGGAGACGTGCTCTCGTCTTCCATCGCGGCCACCGTTGACCCACCGTTTTCCAGCAGCGACTTCAGCAAGCTGAGCCCATCCGATCAGACTGGCGCGGTCGAGCGTCGGGCTGAAGAGATCCAGGCCGGTCTCGCCCTTGACAGTCGCCTGGTCCACTTCGAGCTCTTCGACCTGGGAGAGCAAGGCCAGCGCCTCCTAGTCGTGGCCCATCACTTCGTCATGGATCAGCTCTCGTGGTCGCCGTTGTGGGCGGATTTCGAGGCCCTCTACAATAGTCTCGAGCTCGGCGCAGCCGTCTCACTACCCGCTGTCACGACTACATTCGAGGACTGGGCACGAGCGCTCCAGCAGCATGCGGACTCCGATTCGATCCGTGACGGGCTTCGGACCTGGCGCGACCTCCCCTGGGATCATGTCCGCCCCATCCCGCTCGACCACCCTGGTGGCGCCAATACGAACGAGTCCGCCGAAGACATCCTGCTCGTCATCAGCTCCGAGGAGACAGAGAACCTGCTGCGCCGCACACCATCGATCGCTCGCAAGGTCGACCTCATGCTCACCGCGCTGGCTCGCGCGATCGCCAAGTGGACCGGTACCGACGCGACACTCATCGACATGATGGGCCACGGTCGGGATGACGGCATCGCCGCCGGCGTAGACCCGTTGGATACCGTGGGCTTCTTCGTCTCATATACGCCCCTTCTCCTGCGGCTATCGGGAGGCGGGTCGGAGCGAGTGCCGCTGACGGAGCAGATCGAGCCGCTCATTCGCCGTGGGTTGGACTTCGACCTGCTCCGCTACATGGCCAGCGACCCGAGTATCCGAAGTGAGTTCCGGGCCCTGCCACGGGCGCAGATCCTCTTCAACCATCACGGCCAGCGTGACGAGCCTGTCGAGGTTCCGCGGAGTGACCTGTTCGTGGCCGCATCGGAATCCATCGGAGACACTCACGCTCCTGAAGGCACCCGTTACTACCCGCTAGCAGTCTCATCAGAGCTCCAGAACGGCCAGCTCCGCTTCACCTTCATCTATAGTGCCAATCTCCACGATCGATCGACCATCGCTGCCCTGGTGGACGATTTCCATACTGAGCTCGGTGAGCTGGTCGCCGTGGCCGTCGGAGCGAGCTCCACGCCGACGCTATCGGCAGGTTCCGCGGCGCGCTCCTCCGACGCTCCCGCGCCGGGGTCCCGGCAGAACGGCACCGGCCCTATGACGCACATTGCGGATGAGCTCAGCGTGATGGTCTGCGGTCTGGGTGGCCTCGACGCCTCCTCCCTCGACCGGGCCGCGAACTTCGCTGATCTGGGCCTGGACTCACTGTTCCTGACGCAGCTCGGCTCGCAGATCCGCAAGCAGCTGGGCGTCCGCGTGACACTCGGCGAGATGCTCGAGGAGACGCCGACGATCGAGTCGCTCGCGGAGCGGATCGAGGCGTCGAAGGATGTTTCGAGGCCGACCGCCCCCGCACCGGTCCTCTCCGACGGCGGGCTATCACGCGGGTTGACGCCACCTGCCAATGTGCCCCTGACCCACGAGCAACGCGACATCTGGGTCGCTTCCCAGCTGAGCGACGAGGGCTCCGCTGCCTTCAACCTCGCGACGATGCTCGGCCTCAAGGGCGAGCTCGATGTGCAGGCCCTGCACCAGGCGCTACGACAGCTGCGGCGCCGACACGAAGCGCTACGCACCACCTTCGACTTGGACGGCGAGTATCAAGTCGTCAGCCCGGAATTCGAGATCGCGCTCCCCGTGCTGGACGTATCGAACGACCCAGAGCCCGCGCGGTCCCAACGCGTGGACGCGTTCCTGGATGCCGACATGTCGACGCCCTACGATCTCGCCACGGGCCCGTTGTTCCGGGTGACCCTCATCCGGCACGCGGCGGATGAGCACGTGCTCGTCCTCTCCATGCATCACCTGATCGGCGATGGTTGGAGCTTTGACGTCATGCGACGCGAGCTGGGTGTCCTCTACGCGGCCCAGCTGCAGGGCCAGCCGGCAGCGCTCGATGACCCCATGCAATATCGCGAGTATGCCGCGTGGCGCGTCGAGCAAAGCGAAGCATCGAGGGCGTACTGGCGGCAGCTCTATGACCAACCACCGGTTCGGCTCGAGCTCCCCACCGACAAGGCTCGGCCGGCGGTGCGGGCCTACGAGTACGGATACGCTCGCGTGGTGATCGGGGAGGAGTTGCTGGCATCGCTCAAGGGCGTGGCCACCGCCCAGGGGGCCACCACGTTCACCGTACTCCTCACCGGCTGGGAGATCTTGCTCCACCAACTTTCGGGCCAGCCCGACTTCGTCCACGTAGCCTTCGTCTCCGGCCAGCCCGGGATGGGTGCGCAGAGCCTTGTGGGCTTCTGCACGAACACCCTCCCGATGCGCGCTCGGATCGAGCCCACGGAACGCATCTCCGATCGGCTCAAGCGGTCGAGGCGCGCCACCATGGACGCCCTCGACAATCGGTATTTCTCCGTCGAGCAGCTGGCCACAGAGTTCCGACTGAGGCGCGACACCAGCCGACCTTCCCTGGTCTCCACGGGGGTCACGATGGAGTCGGCGCTCTCGGGGATCGAGTTTGGGGGGCTTGAGGCGGCGGGGTGGGATCATGGTCGACGAAGCTTCGGTCCCTTCGACCTCGAGCTGTATCTTATGGAGTCGACCGCAGACCTCACGGTCGACCTGGAGTACGCCGCGAGCCTGTTCGAGGCCGACACGATCGAGCGGTGGCTAGGCCACTACGTCCACCTCTTGTCGCGGATCGCTGCCGACGCGAGCACCCAGGTCTCTGACCTGCGCATGCCCAGCGAGTCGGAGCACGCCACCCCCGGCGCTCAGCGGGGCCGCGAGTCTTGACGACGCCGATCGCGGAATCCGGCAGGACGTCCTCGAGTCGTTGGTCACTGGCCAGGATGCCCGATCACGAAAGGCTGTGGAACCCATGAGCGGGAGGGCAAGCCGTCGGCTCAAGCGCCTCCTTGATGTCGCGATCGCGGGGTCAGCGCTTTTCGTTTTGCTGCCGGCCATGGCACTTATCGCTGTCACCATCCGGGCAGAGATGGGCGCTCCGGTCATCTTTCGACAGGTCCGCCCAGGCTACCGGGGCAAACCCCTTCGAGATCCTCAAGTTCCGGACCATGCGTGACGAGTTGGACTGCGACGGCAATGAGCTCAGCGACACCGAGCGGCTCACACGCCTGGGTGATGTGCTTCGCCTGATCGGGCTGGACGAGCTTCCCGAGATGTGGAACATCCTCCGCGGTGACATGAGCATCGTCGGGCCACGACCAACCGAGAGCGTGGCGCAGGGAGCGTTCTGGGGCCAATTCCGCGCGCATGCCTGTACCAGTTTCAGCGGCGTGCCCTACGCCTACCAGATGCTTGAGCGGATCGGCTTCCGGGACATGGAGCTTCCTAGCCTCACCTCGATGCAACAGGCCGGCGGCGCACTCAACCTTCGCCTCACCACGGCCTACGCTGACTACATGGCCGCACGGCGAGGTCAATTCCTCGTGATGTACGGGCAGACCGAGGCAACGGCGCGCATGGCCTACGTACCACCCGAGGCGCTGTCGCAGCGGTCGGGCTCAGCCGGGCGCGCCATCTCCGGAGGCCGCCTGCGCATCGAAGCGGGTCAGGCCGATCCATCCGGCCGCAACATCGGCGAGGTCGTCTACGAGGGCCCCAACATCATGCTTGGCTATGCCACCGGCGTTGACGACCTGGCCGCCGGCGATGAGCTCGATGGCATCCTCCATACCGGTGACACCGGCTACCTCGACGACGACGGCTACCTCTACCTGGTCGGTCGGAGCAAGCGCATCGCCAAGATCTACGGGCTGCGCCTCAACCTCGACGAGGTCGAAGCGACGCTGCGTGAACATGGGCCAGCGGCGGTCGTCGGTGGTGACGAGGCGCTATGGGCGCTCTGTGCGTTCGGCACCGATCGGTCAGTCATCGAGCTGGCCGATGGCCTGGAGCGCCGGTACGGCATCTCCCGCAACGCCCTGCTGTTCCGCCGGGTCGAGGAGATCCCCACCGCTGCGTCCGGGAAGATCGACTACCAGCAGGTCAAACGCTGGATCCTGCCGCTGACCGCAAACCCAAGCCACCCAACTGGAGCACGATGACGACCGAACAGGAAACCCGGCAGATCCCACTCGCGCAACCCTGGATCAGCGACCGGGAGCGCGAGCTGGTCGACCAGGTTCTTACGAGCGACATCCTCGCCCTCGGTCCGTTCGCGGACGCTTTCGAGGCCGGCGTCGCCGCGTTGGCAGGTCGACGCTTCGGAGTTGCCTGCAACAGTGGCACAGCCGGGCTGCACATGGCCATCCGGGCGCTCGGCATCAAGGACGATGATGAGGTCATCACCACGCCGTTCAGCTTCGTGGCCTCGGCCAACGCCATCCTCTACGAACGGGCAAGGCCGGTGTTCGTGGACATCGAGGAGGACTCGCTGGGCCTTGATCCCAACCTTGTCGAGGCCGCAGCAACTACGCGTACGGCCGGCATCCTGCCGGTCCACGTATTTGGCCGCCCATGTCGCATCGAGGCCATCGAGGACCTGGCCGCGACGCATGGCTGGCACCTCGTCGAGGATGCCTGCGAGGCTCTGGGCGTCCATGTGGGCGATCGGGCGGCCGGCTCGTTCGGAGCGGCCTCGGTCTTCGCCTTCTACCCGAACAAGCAGATCACGACCGGCGAGGGCGGGGTGGTGGTGACCGATGATCCGGAGCTGGCAACGACCTTCCGGAGTCTGCGAAATCAGGGTCGAGACGAGGATGGCACATGGCTTCGCCACGTCCAGCTGGGGTACAACTACCGGCTCGATGAGCTGTCGGCAGCGCTGGGTGTCGCGCAGCTTGAACGCATCGGTGAGCTGCGTGCCGGTCGCGCCCGTGTCGCAGCCGCCTACCAGGCTGCCCTCGGGCATGTCGATTGGCTGCGGCTTCCCGCAGCTGGCCAGGGCGAGGTCGTCGACTGGTTCGTCTACGTGGTGAGGCTCGATGATCCCCTCGACCGTTCTCGGATCATGGAGGACCTGGCATCACAGGGCGTTCCGAGCCGACCCTACTTCAGCCCATTGCACCTGCAGCCGCTGTATGTCCGGGAGCTAGGCCATCGGCCCGGCGACTTTCCAGTAACCGAACGGATCGCAGCCACGACACTGGCCTTGCCTTGGTCTGCCCGCCTGTCCGATGACGACGTGGGCTACGTCGCCGACGCGCTGATCGCCGCCGGGGACCGACAGCGTCGTGCGTAGCAGCCGGTCAGAGCCACCTTGGCACGCACCCGTTGGACGCGCGACGGCTGACGGCTGACTCGATGCGGCGGCGTGACCACTACTGGCACGAGGACGCTCGCCCGCACGGCAGAACCACCATAGCTGGGGTGGCCCTGTAGACCGTCGCCAGCGGATTGGGGCGCGGCTCGCCGTGTCCCGTTGCGATGGGGCACCGCAGACGAACGATGGTCCTACTCCTGCCCTAGTCATTAATGCTTACGCACGGTAAGATGCCAGCACCGAGCAGATCAAGCACAAACGCGGTCGATTGGGGACGTTAGCTGGGGCTGACGAAGGAACCGCGCCAAATCGTGCGAGTGTAGATCGCGCCTCCATAGGCGCTGGCACTCCCACCGAATATCGATCATGAGAGGAGGCCCCTGTTGGCGGTTGCGCGCCATTTGATCAGGCTGCCTGACACCGTCCGATCAAGGGCTCCGCGCCTCAAGGCGCTGGCTGCCCGGGCCAGGTCAAGACACCTGTTCGCCATCGACCTGGTGGGCTTGGGAATCACATCCGCCTTTGCCGTGTCCGCATGGCTGGAAGCGACCTCGGCAGTGGAGACACTGACGACGTACCTGTGGGTCGTGGGCATCATCGTGGCTACACGGGTCGCGGTGAATATCGTGTTGGGCTTGTATTCCAGTTCGTGGCGCTATGCCAGCATCGGCGACATGGGACGGATCCTGGCCTGCTCCCTGGTCGGGACGGTATTCGCCGCCAGCATCGTGCTGGTGGTGTCCGCGCTGACTCCGCAACCTAAGCCACCCGACCTGTTCGCCACCTTCTGGCTGATGGATCTGGGGCTGGCGATCGCCGTCCTGGCCACTCCGCGATTCCTGATCCGGGCGGCGTCCGAGCTCAGCAACGGCAGGTCGCCCAAGATCGAACTTGAACGGACGTTGCTCTACGGAGCCGGCTGGGCCGGGGTGATCATCGCGCGGTCAGCTGAGCGCGATCCCGACTCGGGTGTCACACCAGTCGGCTTCCTCGACGACAACGCCGGCCTCAAGGGCCGACGCGTCGCAGGTCTGCCCGTCTATGGTGGCCTCCCGCAGCTGACCCAGGCGAGGCGACGATCGCAGGCGACCGCCTTGCTGATCACCATGCCTCGAGCGTCCGGCGAAGCGGTGCGCCACATCGTCGAGGCGGCCATGGAACTTGGCCTCAGGGTCCGCACCGTGCCGCCAGTGACAGACCTCATCGACGGGACCGTCGACACCACGCGCATCCGACAGGTGCGGGTCGAGGACCTGCTTCGACGTCCGCTCGCCAGGGACCATGCCGCGGGGACCGAAGGACTTCGTCCGTGGACAGCCGGTCATGGTCACCGGCGCCGCAGGATCTATCGGATCGGAGTTGGTGCGCCAGTTGCTCGTACTCAGCCCGGGTCACATCATCATGGTCGATCAGGCCGAAAGCGGCATGTACATGACACAGCGGAGTCTTGAGGATCGTGAGCAGGTCCAGCGTGGCGAGACGAGGATCTCGACGCATCTCATGGACATCACCGATCGCGTTGCCATGGCCAAGCTGATGGAGGAGACCAAGCCGGTCATGGTCTTCCATGCGGCCGCTTACAAACACGTGCCCATGCTTGAGGATCACGTTGCCCAGGCGGTCCGTGTCAACATCGGTGGCACGATGTCGGTCGTCGATGCGGCAGCCGCCAATGACGTCAAGCACTTCGTGCTGGTGTCCACCGACAAGGCTGTCCGGCCGTCAAGCGCCATGGGTGCCAGCAAGCGGATCGCGGAGATGATCGTGGCCGACATGGCTCGCCGCACGTCGCGGCCGTACGTGTCGGTTCGATTCGGGAATGTCCTGGGCTCGAACGGAAGCGTCATCCCCGTGTTCCAGGAGCAACTCGAGAACGGGCAGCCCCTGACGATCACGGACCCGGAGATGACTCGCTACTTCATGACCATCCCCGAAGCCGCCTGGCTGATCATCGACGCCGCAGCCCTGTCGGCAAGCGGCAGCCTGTTCGTGCTCGACATGGGTGAGCCCGTCCGCATCATCGACATCGCCGATGACCTGGCGCGCCTGTCGGGGCGCGATCCCGCTACCGTGCCCAAGAAGATCGTCGGCCTGCGGCCGGGTGAGAAACTGCACGAGGAGCTCTTCTACGATCAGGAGGAGGCGATCCCGACCGAAGTCTCCAAGGTGCTGCGATCACGATCGCCGGAACCGCCCGCCGAAGTCCGGGACGACATGATCAGGTTGCTGGCCCTCGCAAAGGACGGTCAACAGGATGCCTTGAAGGCCGCGCTTCACGACTATGTCAGAGTCGCCGTCGTCGTTGACGAGGGCATTCGGCCAGAGCGCGGGGATGGGCCAGAGATGTTGCCCGGCCTCACGACTGCCGACGGGTACCGTGAGGCTGTGGCCATCCCAGTGCACTCGAACGGCAACGGGAATGGCGTCCACGTGGATATCGATGCGGCAGACCACGATCGCGAACCGGCCACAGCGATGAGCCGGAGCGAGTCCAACTCCGATTGACGCGCCCGGCGTCCGGAAGACCCCAGGCTCAGGTAGCGCTGGCGGCCTGACCCTCCGCCACCGAGCTCAACCAGCGGGTCTCGGGCAGTGGCCCGAGCAGCGGATGGATGCCGTGTGCCTCGGCCAGGCGGATGGCCCGCTCCAGTGCATCCGAGGTCTGTCCTGCGCGGGCCGACAGCAGGGCCGCATCCGCCCAGGCCTCCGTGGCCGCCAGCACGGATCCCAAGCGCTCCAAGTCCTCGGCGATCGCCGCAACGGCCACTCCGTCGCCCTCGAGAAGGCCGCGAACCCAGGCCACTTCCATGTACCGAATGGCCGGTTCTGACGGCAGGTACATCTCGTCGAGTGCCGTGGTGGCTGCCAGGAGGCACTCCCGGTCGGAGAGCCGAATGGCCATCCGGGCGACATTGCGCTGCAATTCCTGCAGGTCGAAGGTGACGTTCGAGACCAGACTCGCCTCGGCGAGATCAGTCAGGGCGGTATGGGGAGCGTCCGCCCACTGGATCCACGCGTCGATGAGGATCCGGCCCAGCATCGACTGCGGCTCGACTCTCCCACCGGCACGCCCGGCCTCAGCCAGATCCGACGCAGCCTCGGCCCACTCGCCCCGCAAGCGGCGGAGCATGGAGCGAGAGATGAGCCTCTCCGAGAGGAGGTAGCTCATACCTCCGAGAGCGGCCGCGGTGATCGCCTCCTCGATGTAGTCGAGGGCTTCGTCGAGGCGGCCCATCTGCACCATCGACTCCTCGATGTTCGCAGCGATGAACGCGATGGTGAAATGCGAGGCCGCACGCCGCGCAAGGCGGAGACCATCGAGCTGCATGGCCACGATCTCCCCGTGGGACGCCCCCGTCTTGAGCATGAGCACCGGGATATTGATGTAGCAGCGCATCACCAGGTTGTGATCGCCTGCGGCCTCGGCCAGCTGCATCGACCGACGCAGCAACGTCATGGCCTCGTCGTAGCGACCCGTGAAGGCACGGACGTTGCCCAACTCGTGGGTGGCCCAACGCAGGGTCTTCGCTTCACCGCTTGCCTCGGCTTCGGCAACGGCTCGCTCGATGTAGGGGGCAGCCTCCTCGATGGGTCCCGCCCGCCAATAAGTCCAACCCAGGCGGTTCAACAGGCTGGCCCGACCCGGGCTGGAGGGCTCGCCATCGAGCGCGGCGATGCCTTCACGCAGCACGTCGCGAGCAGAGTCGGTGTCACCGAGGTCATAGCGCGCGAAGGCTAGCTCGCTGCGCAGCCGGGCCAATTGCTGCTCGTCGTCCGGACTGCGATCGTCGAGTGATATGAGGCCCTCGACCGCGCGCGCCAGCAGGCGGTCGCGCTCAACCGGGTCGGCCGCGTTCCAGACGGTGTCCGCATACTCCTCCGTTAGCGTGGCGATCTCCCTTGGTGCTGCCCCCGACCGTGCAGCCTGGTCCACGGCGATGCGGAGCCATCGACCTGCGGCGGCGACTTGACTCACCGCGGCGGCTCGCCTGGCAGCCCGCACGGCAGCATCACGGGTCCTCGCTCGCAGGACCAGCAACTCCGCGCTCGCCTCGCGCTGGAACTCCTCTTCGTAGGCTACCGCGGCCACCAGATGCCCTGCGACCATCTCCGCGAACTCATCGATGCGGTCGCCAAGCTCCGATTCGACCCACCGTGCGATGTCCTGGTGCAGCGCCGATCGATCCCGCTTGGGAAGCGAGTCATACGCCACATCGCGGATGAGGACGTGGCGAAAGCTGAACTCCAGCGCATCCTTCAGCGCTGAGGGATCGCGTTCGATGACCAGGTCCTTCACGCGGAGCTGCCGGATGAGGTCCGCCGTAGTGCCGCGATCGTGCCGCGCCACGTGCGCCACGACCGCATCCCAGAAGATGCGGCCCACGACCGCGGCATCCTGGGCGACCCGTTTCTCGGCGACGGGGAGCGAGTCGAGCCGTGCTGCGAGGACCGCATGGACGGACCGAGGGATCTCGAGCTCATCCACAGGTCGAGCCAGCTCCCATCGGCTGTCGACGAAGCGGAGGGCGCCGCTGTCGACCAGCATGCGCACCATCTCCTCGGTAAAGAGCGGATTGCCTTCGGCGGTGGCCATGATGCGCTCGCGCAACGCGTGGGGTACCCCTCCGGGGATGATGCCATCCAGCAGTGCTTCGCTGGCCTCGGCCCCGAGCGGTTCGAGCACGATGGTCGCTGAGTTGTGAAGCCCGCCACCCCAGCCGGGATGTTGCTCGATGAGCTCCTGGCGAGCGGTACACACGATCAGCATCGGGCCGGTCCCCCAGCGCACCAGGAAATCGAGGAAGCCGATCAAGCCGTCGTCGGCCCAGTGGGTATCTTCGATCACGAGGATGAGCGGATGCAGGCTCGCGACGGCCCCCAGGTAGAGGCGCCAGGCTTCGAAGAGCTCGTCGCGCGGCATCTCGCGGTGTATCCCCACCGCCAACAGGGCCGCGAGGGCGTTGGCGATGGTGCCACGGTGGCTCTCGTCGATGCCGAGCTCGTCGAGCCGAGCGTCAAGACGCCTCCGCACCACGTCGGGCGGATCATCTTCCAGAAGGCGCGCGTCGGTCCTGACCACTTCGAGCAGCGGTGCGAAACTGGGACCGGAGTAGGCCAGGCAGCGACCCTTGCGCCAGTGAAACGACTCCGGCAGTCCATCGAGGTACTTTTCCAGCTCCCAGATGAGCCGGCTCTTGCCGACGCCGGCCGAACCCACGATGGTGACCAGGTGGGGACGGCTCTTGTCCACGGTTCGCCAAACGGTCTCCTTGAGCAGCCCGGTCTCGCTGTCGCGACCGACAAGCCTTGACTCCAAGCCCGACGGCGCCCGCAGTCCACCCCGCCTGGCCTTCACGGCGACGACCCGCCACGTCGGCACGGGAGCGACCTTCCCCTTGAGATTCAGCGCGCCAGGATCCCAGTAATCGACGATGTTCCTCGTGGCAGCGTAGGTCGACGGGCCCACGATGATGGACCCGGGCTCGGCCGCAGCCTGGATGCGCGCCGCCGTGTTGACGGCGTCGCCAGTGACGAAGAGATCGCGTTGCGAGACGGCACGAGTGTGGTCCACCAGCACCTCTCCGGTCTCGATGCCGATCCGAAGGTTCAAGGGCGCGATATCGGTCGGCGCAGGTGCGAATCCGGTCATCGCTGCCTGCATCTCGAGCGCCGCCCGGACGGCCCGCTCTGGATCATCCTCGTGGGTGCTGGGCACCCCGAAGACCGCGAAGATGGCATCACCTGCGAACTTCTCGATGGTGCCTTCGTAACGCTGGACTTCCTCGGCGAGGCGCTCGAAGACGTCACCGACCAACGACGAAATGAGCTCAGGGTCGTGGCGCTCTCCCATCGCTGTGAAACCCACGATGTCAGCGAACAGCAACGTCGCGATCTTGCGCTCGCGCCCGGCGTCGGACCGCACATGGACCTCCGCAGACGGCGACGTCGCGGCAGCCCCACAGGCAGGGCAAAAGCGAGCGGCTGGCGGCAACTGAGCGCCGCACGAGGCACACCCAGGAACCACGGCGATCCCACAGGCGGCACAGAAACGTGCCCCGTCAGACAGGTTCGCACCACACTGGCGGCAGTCCATCAGGGCATGCTACGGGAAACGTCTGCTCGTGGCTGTCGAATCTCCGACAGGCACAAGCCAGCGGTGAGCACCATAGACTGGCGCGCATGGACACGCTGCGCCGGATCGAACACTCGTACCGCGTGCGGTTCGACGAGGCCGATGCCGATGGCCATCTCCGGCCGTCGGGCCTGCTGCGGTATGCCCAGGACGTGGCTTGGCGACACAGCGAGGAGGCCGGCTTCGACCGCGAGTGGTACGACGCCCGCGGGCTGTACTGGCTCGTGCGCAACATGTCGCTCGGCATCCACGCGACCGCGGGTCACGGTGACGAATTGTCGATCAGTACGGAGGTGGTGGCCCTGAGCCACGTCTGGGCGCGCCGGCACACCGAAGTACGTCGGGCTCACGCAAGCGCTGACCTCATCGCCGCGGTGGATACCGATTGGGTGTTGCTGGACCTCGACGGCCGCCCTACGCGGGTGCCCGACGAGATCGCCGGCCGGTTCATGCCGGCCGGGACATACTCGCGCACCCGCATTCGCCTCCCCGAGCTCGCGGGTTCGGCTACAAGACTCTCGTCACGAGTCCGCCCTACCGATGTCGACCCGCTGCGGCACATGAATAATGCGGCGTACCTGGACTTCGTTGACGACGCGCTCGGACAGCTGCCCGATCTGGCCAGGCCGAGGCAGGTCATCCCGCTATGAAGTCGGCTACGTTCGTCCGGCTCAACCAGGGTCGCGGATCGAGGCGGCGTGCTGGACCGCAGGCGACGACACCGTCGCCTGTCGTATCGACGATGGCGAGGGCGAGGAACTCGCTCGCGTGATGGTCAGCTGGTCGGAGGGATAGCGCCCACGAATCGGTCGAAGGTGTCGACCAGGGCCTGTCCGAATGCGGCCGGGTCGTCGCCACGAAGCTCGCGCAGCCAGGTCGCGGTCACCGCCACGTTGAGGGGTTGGTTACGGCTGCCCCGGACCTTGCGAGGCTTCAGATACGGAGCGTCGGTCTCTGTCAACAGCCGGTCGGGAGGCACGATCCTGGCCACAACGGCGCTGGGCTCCTCGCCGCGCCGGAAGACCAGACCTCCGAAGGCGATGGCGAGGCCCATGTCCAGGGCTGCCTCCCCGTAGTCGACTGGTCCGCTGAACGAGTGCAGCACGCCGGGGGGCTTCTCACCGAAGCGATCGCGCCAGGCGCGCTCCCCTACGCCTGCCTCGCGCAGGAGTCGGATAAGGTCATCCTGGGCGTCACGCTGACCCGGCTTGGAGCGGCAGTGCAGTGTCAGTGGCTTGCTCAGCTCGAAGCTGAGCCCGAGATGGCGGCGAAGGTTCCGTCAATTGGTCGTCACGTGGCGAGAACCCGCGGTCGTAGTCGAGGCCCGTCTCGCCGATACCGACGACGTCGTCCTCCGTGGCCAGCTCGGTGATCTGCGCCCAGACCGTATCGTCGGCTTCGCTCGCAAGGTGGGGGTGGATGCCGGCGGTGGTACGCAGCCCATGGCGCCGTACGAACGCCAGGCCGCTGTATGTCGACGAGAGATCCCAGGCCGGGATCAGCAGCCGCTCGACACCTGCGGCAATGGCGGCGCCGAGCACCTCGTCGGCATCCTGCCTGAAGGCGTCGGACTGAAGGTGGGCATGCGAGTCGACCAGGCGCAGCCGATCCGGGTTCAGGTCAGGCAACCTGGCAGCACTCGACCATGTCGGAGCCGCTCGGAGGCTGGGGACGAGTGATGCGGTGCGGCATCAGTCCCGCAAACTTCGGCCCAGCTTCCGCACGGCGCCACCTGGCAGGCGCCGAATGCATCCCAGGACGTACGAGTACCACAGACCTCCCCAGGGGACGTAACAACGAACCACGTGACCCTGCTCTACCAGCTGTTCCTGGAGTTCGGTTCGGACGCCATAGAGCATCTGGAACTCATACGCTCGGATGTCCATCCCTATACGCATGGCCATCGCCTTGGTCCATTCGACCGCCCGTTCATCATGCGTGGCGATCGCCGGAAACACTCCGCCGGTCATGAGCTTCTCGATATCCGCGAGAAAGGCCGCGTCACTCTCAGCTCCCCGATAGACGAGACTTTCCGGCTCCCAATAGCCGCCCTTGACGAGCCGGATCCGCGAACCACCATCCAGCAATCGCTCGAGGTCGCCGTGCCGATCTCGCAGGTAGGACTGGAGGACGATCCCGACGGCATCGATCCCGAACGTCTCCCGGGCGCGTTCGAACAGCTCGATGGTCTGGTCGACGTATGGCGTCTCCTCCATATCAACACGGACGAAGATGGCGTGCTCGCTCGCAGCCGCAAGGATGCGATGAAGTTGGGCCTCGCACAGGTCAGCACGCACATCGAGCCCGATCTGGGTGAGCTTCACCGAGACGTGAGACTCCAAACCAGCATCACGGATGGCAGCGAAGGAACCTATGACGGCATCGGCCGCCGCGACGCACTCGGCTTCGTCGCGAAGATGTGTGCCAAGGTAGTTGAGACTGGACGCGATGCCCCGCTCGGCGAGTCCCTGAACTACGGCAAGTCCAGCCGACAGATCTTCGCCAGCTACGAATCGCCAGGCCACGTCGCGTACGAACGGGGTACTCATGGCGACCCTACGAACCTGAGGCCGCTGCGCGACCAGTGCCAGCATCCGACGCGGCGAGATCGCCCGATCGCTCATCGCAGGCAGGCGTGACGGTGGCGGGATGCGCAGATCATGCATCTCATCCTATCGTCGGTTCACCCCGGTAGCATTGCGGAGACGTCATTGGTCGGTGATGACTGCGCCGTACCACGAACATCCAGGTGAGGATAGTCCCCATCCGGATGCGACTAGTACGTTCGTGGCGATACGACCGCGGGGATGGAGGGCTACGATCGGAGGACCATGACAGACCAGTGCAGGATGGGTGGCCCCGCGTGACCGCTGTTCGGACGGTGAACCCCACGTCCACGATCGAGCTTCTAACACCAGACGACAGATCCTGGGAGGATATTCTCGCTCCACTCCGCCGCGACGTGTTCCATACGGCGGCGTATCACGCCTACGCAGAGCAGCGGCAGGAAGGAACCGCGTACATGATCACGGTCCGCGACGGTGACCGTGGTCTCGCCTGGCCGTATCTGCTGCGACCCATCGAAGAGGAGCGCCTCGACGTGTCAGACCTGATGGACGTGACGTCAGTGTACGGACTGCCAGGCCCGCTCTCCTGGGGTTGTGCAAACGACGATCCGTTCATCGATCGTGCATGGCGACGGATCGTCGACATCTGGCGGGAACAGCGAGTCGTTGCCGCATTCACCCGATTCCACCCGCTCATCGCGAATGCCGAACTAGGCAAGTCATTGGCCTGGCCGATGGGGGATCGATGCGGAGTCGGTGGCGTCGTCAGCGTAGGGCCGACCGTCTCGATCGACCTGACGCAGGATATGGCAGCGATCAGGGCAGACTATGGGCGAGACTTGCGCCGCCGTATCGCCAAGGCGCGACGCAAGGGACTGACCACGGTCGACGATACCGAATGGCGTCATCTCGGCGAGTTCATCCGCCTCTACCACGCTACCATGGAGCGTGCCGACGCCGACGCGTTCTATTACTTCAGCGAACAGGACTTCGCGCGCCTTCGGTCTGCCTTGCGCGAGGAAGTCCATCTCCTCGCCGTCCAGGACGGGGACAGGGTCGTGGCGGCTGGGCTGTTTACCGAGTTCGACGGCATCGTCGAATGGCTGCTTGCAGCTTCTGACGTCGAGTACAGCCACCTATCTCCGTCAAAGAACCTCCTGGATGACGCCATCGAATGGGCGCGGGAGCGGGGCGATCGGATCCTTCATATCGGTGGCGGACGGGGTGGCCGAGAGGACTCTCTATATTGGTTCAAGTCCCAGTTCTCCAAGCACCGCCACATCTATCACACCGGTGCTTGGGTACTTGATGACGTCGACTATCGAAAGCTTGTGGAGGCGCGCAAAGCGGCCCTGGAAGATGGTGAGCTCCTGGTCCCGAACCACTTCCCTGCCTACCGTGCGCCAGCCGTCGCCGCGGGTGAGCTAGACTCTCCTAGGCAGTGCAAGGCAACGGTTGCGCGACCACGCGTCGCCTGACCCCGTGGGCATGCGAGGAAGGGCATCCGACCACGACAGCACGTGGTTCCGTGGCGGCCGCCTGATCCTGAAGCGTTGCGTCGATCTTGTGCTCGCTACGATGGCTCTGATCCTCCTGCTCCCAAGCATCGGTGCCATCGCCCTGGCCATCCGGATGATCGATGGATCGCCCGTGTTCTTCCGCCAGATGCGGCCCGGATGGGGCGGTCGTCCGTTCGTTCTCGTCAAGTTCCGCACGATGCGCGAGCCGCGACCGAACGAGTCCGCCCACGACAGCGATGCTCGCCGCGTCACCAGCCTGGGCCGGATCCTCCGAAAGTCCAGCCTCGACGAACTTCCAGAACTCTGGAACGTCGTCCGCGGCGACATGAGCCTGGTGGGCCCACGGCCGCTCCTGATGCAGTACCTCAATGCCTACGACGCTACCGAGCGCAGGCGCCACGAGATGCGGCCTGGCATCACCGGGTGGGCCGTAGTACGAGGGCGGCACTCCCTGGCGTTCGAGCAGCGCCTCAAGCTGGATGTCTGGTACGTGGAACACTGGGGACTGCTCCTGGACGCCCGTATCCTGGTCGAGACGGTCCTGCAGTTCCTGAGGCGTGCCGACGTCGCGGTGACCCAGGACTTCGACGATATCGCCCTGCCCGAGCGGTTCCAGAAGGTCCTGGGACAACGGGACGGCGACGCAGCCTCGCAGGCTTTTGCAGGTTCCGCATCCGGTGGACTCCCGCCGCCCGGGCGGCCATAGGGAAGCTGACCTCGAGGATCAGGCGCTGCCTTGGTCCCCCGCAGCAACTTCCACCTCAAGACGCGGGAACAGGGGTGCCGGGGTGCCGATGCTGCCGCCAGGATCGAGTGCACCCCAGCTGACAAGCTGCTTGAGCGGCGGGCCTCCGTTGCCGTCGGCTCCATAGTCGTGCCCGATGCCCGAGTTGAGCCGCCGCACCGGCCGCACTCTCAGGCATGAACGGGGCGGCGGAGAAGGCGATGACGCGACACGCCTCCAGCAGGTCGCCAAGGACCGCATCCAGCTGGGTAGCGGCAGCCTCATCGCCGCCCTTCGCCGCCTTGGCCAGGGCCCATGGCTGCTCGGCGTCCACGTACTTGTTGGCCTCGCCGACGAAGCTCCACAGCGTGTCGAGCGCCTCGTGAAGAAGGCACGTCTCCAACTTCTCGGCGTAACGCTCGAAGGTGGTGGCCCATGTCGCCGCCAGCGTGCCGTTGGTGGGAACCTGGCGCGCACCGTCGCGGTAGCGCTGGGTCATCGAGAGCGTTCGATTGAGCAGGTTGCCGAAGTCGTTGGCGAGGTCGGCGTTGTAGCGGCGCACGAAGGTGTCCCATGACACGTCGCTGTCGCGATCGAAGGCGACTTCGCGCAGCACCGTATAGCGGGTGCCGTCACGCCCCAGGGCTCCCACGACGTCGAGCGGATCGAGGAAGTTTCCACGGCTCTTGCTCATGCGTTCGCCCTGCGCCAGGAGCCAGCCATGGACCCACACCTTCTTCGGCAGCGGCAGGCCGGCACTCATCAACATGGCCGGCCAGTAGATGGTGTGCAGCCGGTTGATGTCCTTGCCGATGACGTGCAGATCGGCCGGCCACCAGTGCTCGAACATGTCTGGGTCTCCGGGGAATCCGGCTCCGGTGATGTAGTTGATGAGTGCGTCGTACCAGACGTAGACGGTGCCGGCCGCGGGGTCCCAGCTGCCATCCTCGCGCTGGGCGGAGGAACCATCGGGCAGGAGTGGAAAGGGGATACCCCAGGTGGCGCCTTCCCGGCTGACCGAGAAATCTTCCAGGCCCTGCCGGATGAACCCGAGCATCTCGTTCTTGCGGTATTCGGGCTGGACCCACCCGGGCATCTCCTCGTAGTACCGCTCCAGCCGCTCCTGGTAGGCCGACAGTCGGAAGAACCAGTTCGTCTCGGTGAGCCACTGGAGCTCGACATCGGGATGATTGGGGCAGTGCATGCCAGCCTCATCCTCGGTCAGGTCGCTGGCGTTGCGGAATCCCTCGTTGGGGCAGTACCAGCCCTCGTACTCACCCAGGTAGATGTCGCCCGCAGCGTGGGCACGGCGGATCATCTCGTGCACGGCGTCGGTATGGTCGGGGTCGGTGGTGCGGATGAAGCGGTCAGGACTGATGCCCAGGGCGCCCTCGGCCGTTCGGAACAAGGTCGACCATGTCATCGACGAACGCCTTGGGCTCCAGGCCCTGGCCAGCCGCGGTGGTGGCGATGTTCACGGAGTACTCGTCGGTGCCGGTCAGGAAACGCGTGTCGTCCCCGATCATGCGATGCCAACGGGCGATGACGTCGGCGCCAACGACCTCGTAGAGGGTATGGAGTCCCGGCCGGTTGTTGGCGTAGGCGATGGCAGTGGTCAGATAGAAGCGGCGTCGGTCTGTCATGGGTGAAGCGATGCTACCAGCGCAGACCGACGTGACGGCGCCTCATCGGTCGCCTAGCTTGCAGACCCCCTCGATGTTGGCGACCGTGCACAAGGTCAGCGGCCGTCCATCAGTCGATCGGGCAGGACATCCGAGGGGGTGAGCCCATGGGCCTGCACATCCGCGGGCAACGTCGCGTCATCGATGAGGCTCACGACCGAACGAGCCGCCGCGGGCGCGGTCATGATGCCCCAACCCCCGAGCCCGGCGTACCACGCCCAACCCGGCACATCCGGCTGTGGCCCAAGGACCGGCGCGCGATCCGGAGCGAAGGTACGCAACCCAGCCCAGCTGGCATGGACGGGACGCGCGTTCAACGTGGTCATGGCTTCGACTCGAGCGAGGCCGAGGGCCACATCATCGGGGTGCGCCTTCGCCTCGCCCGGCGGCTGCGCGGTCTCGTCCGCCGGCGACGCCATGAAGGTGTCCTGCCCCGGTTTGACGTAGTAGCCCTCGTCGGCATCCATGAGTAGGGGCCAGCCCGAGACGTCGCCTCCGGCCGGGAACGTGCACGCGGTCCGACGGTACGCGGTCAGGCCGGCAAGGGCGACACCGGCAAGCGCTGCTATCTCGTCGGCCCAGGCGCCGGCCGCGTCGACGACGAGGCCGGTCTCGAACGTGCCCTGGCCCGATCGGACACTCCAGGTCGATCCGTCGCGCGAGATCGAGTCGATGGCTACGCCGACCTTGAGCTCGCCGCCGTGAGCGATGAGCGACGCCCGATATGCCTCGACCGCGACAGTCGTCGCGATGTCCTGCGAATCGTCGTCATAGGTGGCGGCCGCGACGACACCGTCCCGCAGTGCAGGAAACAGTCGTGCGGCTTCGGCCGGACTGATGGGCGTGCTCCCATTCGCGCTCGAGGCAGCGAGACCCGGGGAGTCGGCGTCGGGCGAGACCAGAAGCACTCCACGTCGTGACAGGAGGGAGTGGCCCGCATGTCCTCCTCCCCCGTCCTGGAACCATGATCGGCTGGCGAGCGTCAGCGGCGTCACAGCCGGAGAACCGTATCCCGTGATCCAGCTGCTTGCGCTGCGAGCCGACGCCTGTCTGGCGTGACCGGGCTGTCGCTCCAGCACGAGGACGCGACGGCTCGTGGCCAGCTCGGCGCCGACCGCGAGCCCAGCCATGCCCGCACCGATGACCACGGCATCGAAGGAAGCGACCATCGTCAGACTGTAATCCCGATGTCATGATGCCGAACGCAGGAGGGCGGCGGGGTCCAGCCTGCGTCGAAGGACCCCGCCGCCAGGAACCGCGGAGAGTCGTTGGTTCGTTCGGGGCGCTCCTACGGCGACGACGGCGGCGGCCAGGACCGCGAGCACGACCATCGGGCTGAGCACCGCGACAAGACGGGTTCGCCGGTGGTTCCCGGTGACACTGCGAGACCTCGCCGCTCGAGCATCGCGCTGCAGGGAGCGCGAACGCACCACGCTTCGGCCTCGCGATGGCGGCGCCCCCCGGCCTCCCGGTATAGATCTTGATGGAGATGAAGGTCGCTCATCGGAGACTCCTCGCTGCGTGAATCCCACGATATGCAGCGAACGCCGGCCAGCCTGTCAAGCGCCCGACAGTTGCCCTGTCAATCGGCCGGAGCCCTGTCGGCAGTCGCGGCCAGAACGGCCTTTGCCTCGAACGGAGTGAGGCCCGGGTGGCGCGATCGCAGCAGCGCCACAAGCGCGCTGACATGCGGAGCCGCGAACGAGTTACCGGTGGCCACGGTCGAACCACCGTCCTTCCAGGCGATGGGTACGTTCACCCCCCACGCCCCGAACTCGACCGGTGGATGTGGGTTGTAGTACCAGCGCCAGGGGTCGGGCTCCTCATGGGCGGCGACCGATAGCACCCCGGAGAAGAGCGATGGGTACGAAGCTCCCGGGACGTTGTTGGCGGCACTCACGATGGTGACGCCGCCGAAGTAGGCGCGGTCGACCACTTCGTGGAAATCGGCGAAGAGGGCCTCACGACGCGACGACAGCGACAGGTTGATGACGTCCACCTCTCGGTCGATGGCCCATTCAAGGCCGGTCAGGAACGCTTCACCCTTGCCTTTCAAATCGGAACCCAGGACTCGAACCGAGACGATCTCGACCTCGGGCGCCCCGGCGACCAGGATGCCGGCGCACGCCGTGCCGTGGCCGAACAGGTCCCCAGACTCGTCCGGCACGACCTCGGGCTCGCCATCGATAGTCTCGACCGCCACGCGCTCGATGACACGACCAGCCACGGCCGGATGTTCAGCCTCGACCCCGCTGTCGATGATGCAGACCGTGACACCACGGCCGGTGGCCCCACCGAAGGCCCAGTCGCGGTCGATCCGATCGAGCCGCACGACCGGCGACAATCGCTTCAGCGCGGCGCCGATGAACGGTTCCGACCAGGCTGGCCGAGGACCGCCAGTCGGCTCTGTCACCCGCGGCGGCGGCGTCCGCCGCGTCCACGGTGGCGCGCCACTGCGTCCAGGATCTCGCCGACCAGCTCCAGGTCATCGTCCGAGCTGTTGCGCAGGCGAGCGATCTGGTCGACCAATCGCCAGAACGGAGCTTCGTCGTCTCGGTCAAGCTCGGCCGCGGCCGCCGAGACCAGCGCATCGAGCGAATCGGCGCCGAGCTCGTCGGCGCCGACTGCCCCAAGGGCATCCCGCAGGAGGCGAGCCGAATCGCGGCCCACACGAGCGGCCTCGATGGCAGCCGCAGCCTGGCGTGCGAAGACCGCGAGGAGCTCCATGTCGTTCAACGAGAAGGAATCCGACGAGTGTTTGTCGAGCACCTGGAGGACCCCCACCGTGGCACCCGCGTCGACGAGTGGCACCGCGGCGATGCTGCGCGGTACGTACCCGGTGCGTTTGGCCGTGCCTTGGTCGAAACGGGGATCGGAGGCCACATCGGTCAACGCGATCGGCTGGCCCGTCGAGAAAACGTAGCCCGCCACACCTTGTGTCGGCGGTACCGAGAGTCCGATGACGCCGGCACCCTGGGCTCCGGCTGCGACCCTGAACTCGAGCCGGTCGGGATCAGGCTCGAAAAGTGCGATCGAGGAAGCCTCGGCCTCGAATAGTGTCACCGCTGCATCGACCACCGATCGCAGCAGGGCGGTCTCGACATCGCCTTGCAGGCGTCGGGCGACAGCCGTCTCGCGGGCGACCCGCAACAGGACTTCCATGGCTCCAGCTGGTCGCCTGGCTCATCGAGTGGCCTCGAGCTCCAGGGACGCGACATCCGGGATGACGAGGATGTCCTTCTCGATCACGACGAGCCCGCGATCGGCCAGCCCCGAGAGGAGCTTGTTCACCGACTGCCGAGTGCCCCCGATCATCGAGGCCAGGTCCGACTGGGTATACGGCCAATCCATGCGGACCTCGTTGGAACCAGGCTGCGATTCGCGTGCCAGGCGGACGAGGCGGCTGGCAAGGCGGCCGGCGAGATCCAGGAAATGGAGCTCCTCGACGTGCCCGGTGAGGCGTCGCAGCTCGCGAGCCAGGCCGGCCAGGAGCGCATCACGGAGGCTGGGATCACGGTCGAGCGTCGCCAGGAGCAGCTCACGCGAGAGCGTCCAGGTCTCACTGGCCTCCAGCGCGACGGCGGTAGCTGAGCGTGGCGCGCCGTCAAGCAGCGCCAGCTCGCCGAAGAAATCACCGCTGCGCAGGGTCGCGATGATGGCCTCCTCCCCTTCGAGTGACGGGAGCACGATCTTCACGGCGCCGGAGCTGACGATGTGAAGCGAATCGCCTGGGTCGCCCTGGTGGAAGATGACCTCGTGCCGACGGAACCGGCGCCGGCGTAGCTGCCCGGCGATGGTAGCGAGGGCGTCGTCATCCGCGTGGGCGAAGAGCCACGAATCGCGCAGGCTTGTGACGATCAGGGATTGGTCCACACGCGCACGATGGCGGGGCAGACCGGCTCACGTCAAGCCGGTGGCTGGTGTCGGCTATTTGACGATGTCCCTGTCCACTACGCGGTGGCCTCGCTCTCGGACGTGAGGCACGCTAGGCTCATCGCTTCGACGGCAGCACCTGCGTCGTCGGACCGGTCGACCGCCAGGAGCAAACGATGACTGACAACAAGGGTGCCTCTCAGCCGCAGAGCGATCAGGACGAAGAGAAGGATGTCGAGGGCCACAACATGTGGATCAGCCCGACCATCAACTCCGAAATGGCTCGCAACCGGAGCAAGGACCTCGAACGTGAGGCCCGCGAGCGCAATCGCGCCAAGGAGGCGAAGCGCTCGTGAGAGCCAGGGAGGAGTCATCATGGCCGGGCCCTGCGCCCGGTCGCCAGTCCGGCCTGGGTGGACCTGTGGTAGCAGGCGACTGAACCAGCGGAGCAGCGTCGTCGCGGCCTGAGGTGCTAGGCAGGATCCCCCGGAACTTCGTCGCTGGCAACGTCGTCGTCGCTTGCACTGCCATCCTCGGAATCCTCGGCGGCGCTGTCGGGCTGGTCGGGCGGCGCCTCAGGGGATCCGCGCTCGCCACTGCTTCGCAGGTCAGCCGCGAACCGTTCACTTCGGTCGGCGAACCGCTCGGACACATCGTGGGTGGCATCGAGGAAACGCTCGGTGACGGGTCGCGCGGACCTGGCGGCCTCGGCGGCCAGCTCGGCAGCCCGGGCGGCGGCCTCACGCAAGACCGGTGGCGCATCTCCAGCGAGCTGTGAGGCCATGGCCTGCAACTGGTCCATCATCTCGCGGCCCGACATACGCGGCTGCGACTTCTCGTTCATCTCGGCAAGTGTCGCCTATCTGCGGCTGCGGCTCAATGACGGAAATGGCGTGTGCCCGTGAAGACGAGGGCTGCCCCGGCGTCATCGGCTGCCCGGATGACCTCGTCATCACGCCGCGAGCCGCCCGGTTCGACGATCGTCGAGACCCCGGCCTCGAGGCACACCTCGACACCATCGGCAAAGGGGAAGAACGCGTCGGACGCACACACGGCGCCACTGGCCTTGTCGCCAGCCTGCTCGACCGCCAACCGAGCACTCTGGACCCGGCTCATCTGACCGGCACCCACGCCCACCAGCGCGCCGTCGCGAGCCAGCACGATGGCATTCGACTTGACATGGCGGACGATGCGCCAGGCGAAGGCAAGGTCGTCCCACTCACGTTCGTCGGGCGTCCGCTTCGACACCACCTTCCAGGCGGTGGATCGATCGGGGACCACATCCGACTCGGAGACGAGTACGCCACCGCCGGCACTCCGCATCTCGAGCACCACGCTGGTCGGTCGCAGGATGGTGGGATCCTCGATGAGCCGAAGGTCTGCCTTGGTCGCCAGGATCCGTCGCGCCGCCTCGTCGTACCCGGCGGCGACCACGACCTCCAGGAACAGGCCCGTCAGCGCTTCGGCCACGTCCGCCCGCACGACACCGCGTACCGCGACCACGCCACCGAAGGCGCTGACCGGATCAGTCGCAAGGGCCCGCTCCCAGGCAGTGAGCAGATCGCCGGCCTCGGCGGCGCCGCAGGGATTGCCATGTTTCACGATGACGACGGCGTCACCCTCAAGGTCCCTGGCCATGGCCGCGACCGCCGAGGCATCGAGCAGGTTGTTGTAGGAAAGCGGCTTGCCCTGCAGCAGGGTCACACCGTGGGCGAATGGCCCGCTGCCTGGATCCGCTGATGCGACGCGGTAGAGCGCCGCGGCCTGGTGGGGATTCTCGCCGTAGCGGAGTGACTGCTCCCGCGAGAGGACGACGTTGATCCGCTCGGGCAGCGGGTCGTCTGTCCAGCGCTGGGCGAGCTCGGCCACGATGGCGGCGTCATACGCGGCGGTGCGTGCGAATGCCTTCAATGCGAAGCGCCGGCGCGTCGCAGCCCCGACCTCGCCATACTCGTCGAGCTCGGCCAGGACGGCTGGATAGTCGTCGGGATCGGTCACGATGGCCACTGAGGCGTGGTTCTTGGCAGCGGCACGCACGAGGGTAGGCCCGCCGATATCGATCTCCTCGATAAGCTCGGCATCGCCGGTATCGGGACGCGCAGCCGCCTGCTCGAACTGGTAGAGGTTGACGACCACGAGGCTGAAGGGCTCGATGTCGTGCTCAGCGAGCTGCTCGCGATGTGCCGGATCACCCAGATCGGCGAGCACGCCGGCATGGATGCGAGGGTGCAGCGTCTTGACCCGTCCGCCGAGCATCTCGGGCGCACCGGTGACCGCGGCCACATCGACGACCTCGATGCCCGAGTCGCGGATCGCGCGTGCGGTCCCGCCCGTGGAGACCAGCTCCCAGCCCCGCTCCGCCAAGCCATGAGCCAGATCGACCAAACCGGTCTTGTCGGAGACTGACAGCAGGGCCCGCCGACGCAGCTGCTCGGTCACGGGTCCAGGCGATCCAGTCGGGCGATGACCGCGCCGACGTTCGTCAGGGTGGCGCGATCGTCGAAGCAACGGTCCAATGCGCCAGCGTCGAGGGTAGCGGTGACATCGGGGTCAGCCTCCACGAGCTCGCGAAACATGGTCCGATCATCGAATGCGCGCATGGCATTTCGTTGCACCACAGCATAGGCGTCCGTGCGTGGCAATCCAGCACTGACAAGCGCCGTCAGCAGCCGTGACGAGGCGTGCAAGCCCAGGCCACGGTCGATGTTCTCCTGCATCCGCTCGGGCCGCACGACGAGGTCCTCGACCAGGCCATGAAACTTCCGCAGCATGTAGTGCAGCAGGGTGGTCGCGCCCGGTAGTGCGATCCGTTCGACTGACGAATGGCTGATGTCGCGCTCATGCCAGAGCGCCTGGTCCTCCATGCCGCTGAGCGCGTAGCCACGCAGGATCCGCGACAGGCCGGTGAGTCGCTCGGACAGGATCGGGTTTCGCTTGTGAGGCATGGCCGATGAGCCGGTCTGGCCGCTGCGAAATGGCTCCTGCAGCTCGGCGATCTCGGTGTGCTGCAGGTTCCGGATCTCCACCGCGCATCGCTCGATGGTGCCACCGGTGATGGCGATGGCGGCCAGGAATGTGGCGTGGCGGTCTCGCTGGACGATCTGGGTGCTGGCGCTATCGGTGGCGAGACCCAGGGATCCAAGTGCGATTGCCTCGATCTCCGGCGGCAGCTGGGAATAGGTGCCGACCGGACCGGAGATCTTGCCGGTGGCAAGGTCGCTTGCCGCGGCGCGCAATCGGGACCGGTCTCGGTCCAGCTCGAAGGCCCACGAGGCCAGCTTCAGCCCGAACGTCATCGGCTCCGCGTGCACACCGTGGGTCCGGCCCATCTGGAGGGTGTCGGCATGTGCACGGGCCTGCGACACCACCGCAGCGATGAGCCCGTCAAGGGCCTGGAGGATAAGGTCCGCAGCCGCCCGGCATTGCAGTGCCAGCCCGGTGTCAACCACGTCGGAGCTGGTCAGCCCGTAGTGGAGCCAACGACCCGCCTCGCCGATGGTTTCTCCGACCTGCGTCACGAAGGCCACCACATCATGGTCGGTGGTGCGCTCGAGCTCGGTGATCCGGTCGAGATCCACCCGGGCCAGTTGCTTCATCTCGCTGACCGCGTCCGCGGGCACAACACCGGCCTCGGCAAGGGCTGCCGACACCGCCAACTCGACGCTGAGCATGTGCTCGAAGCGACTGCTGTCGGACCACAGCTCTGCCATCTGGGGCAGTGTGTAGCGCCCGATCACGAGCAGCCTCGTCGCCTCGACTCGAACTCGCGCCGTCGGATGGTCTGCGTGCGCTCCGGGCCGACGCTGACGATCGCGACCGGCACCTTGGCGATGGTCTCGATGGCGTCGATGTAGTCGATGGCATTCTGCGGCAGCTCGTCCATGTTGCGGGCGCCCGAGATGTCTTCCTCCCAACCCGGCAGGACTTCGTAGACGGGCTGTGCGTGCTCGAGATCGGCCAGGGGCATGGGCCACCGGACCGGCGTTCCGTCCACCAGGTAGCTGGTCGCGATCCGGATCTTGTCGAGGCCGCTGAGGATGTCCAGCTTGTTGACCATCAGGTCGCTGACGCTGTTGACGGCGACCGAGTACGACAATGGGACCGCGTCGAGCCAGCCACAACGACGCTGGCGGCCGGTCGTGGTGCCGAATTCATGACCCTTCTCGAGCAGGTAGCGACCGGCTTCGTCGTCCAGCTCAGTAGGAAACGGGCCGGTGCCGACGCGTGTCGAATACGCCTTGATGATGCCGAGCACGTGGTCGATCTGGAGCGGCCCGACTCCGCCGCCAGTGCAGGCGCCACCAGCGATGGGGTTGCTGGACGTCACGTACGGGTACGTCCCGTGATCGAGATCGAGGAGCGTGCCCTGGGCCCCCTCAAGGATGACGTGCTTGCCTTCGGCGAGAGCATCCTGCACAAGGTTGGTGGTGTCGACGATGTGGGGTCGCAGGCGGTCACCCCAGGCAGTGGCTTCGGCAAGCAGCTCATCGAGGTCGAAACCGGGCTGACCGTACAATTCGTGCAGGATGGCGTTGCGCTCGGGCAGCACTCGCGCCAGGCGTGCCCGGAGCGCCGACGGATCGAGCAGGTCCTCCATGCGGACACCGGCGCGCCAGGCGCGGTCGGCGTAGGCGGGGCCGATGCCGCGACGGGTGGTACCAAGCTCGGAGCCCGAGAGGTGCGCCTCAGCGGCCCCGTCGAGGGCGACGTGGTACGGCATGATCACGTGCGCAGCACGGCTCACACGGATCCGGCTGGGGTCGATGCCTCGCTGCTCGAGCATCTCCATCTCGGAGATCAGGGTGCGCGGATTGACCACCACCCCATTGCCGATGACCGGCGTGATCGACTCGTGGAGGACACCACTCGGCACCAGGTGCAGCTTGAAGACCTCGTCGCCGATGACCACGGTGTGGCCGGCGTTGTCGCCGCCCTGGTAGCGCACCACCATGTCGACCGAGCCCGACAGCAGGTCGACGGCCTTTCCCTTGCCCTCGTCACCCCACTGCAGCCCCACGATCACGCTGGCCGGCATCAGTGGCCCACCTCGCCGGTACTGGATAGACCGCTCCCTTGGCCTCCTCCTGAGAGGAGCTCGACGACTTCTCGTCCCGACAGCCACCCTCGATGGACGGCTATGCCAGTCGTGGCGATCTCTTCACTCCCTTGCGGCGGGCGACGACCCGCGGCGTGATGACCCAGAGATGATAGCGGCCACATCTCCGTCGGGAGTCGCGGCCGAGCGCGATCGAGGTGTCGGGATGGCTACGCCTGAGCCGAACCCTCGGAAGCCTCCCCGGCCGCATCGCCGACCGCTTCCGCGGCCTCTTCCACGGCAGCTTCGGCGTCCTGGGCGGCGTCCTTCGCCGAGTCGCCCGCCTGCGAGAACTTCGCTTCGAGCGAGGACTGGAGCTCGTTGAACCGCTTCTCGATCCGTGCGCCCGCGGCATCGAAGTCACGCTTCTCGATGTCTCGCCGGATACGCTCGATGTCCCGGCGGATGTCCTTGCCGGACTGGCCACTGGTCGCTGATGCCGCGACCACACCGATGGCGACGCCGGTAGCAAGACCAAGGATGAAACGCATGGATCGGACCCTCCTGCAAGTATTCGATATCGAGAGGCGTGGCGGACGTCAGATGGCCGGCGGGAATCCTCCTGCGCTGGTCGACTGCTGCCGAGTCACAAGGATAGTCGAGGGCGGGATTCGGCCTCGTTGAGCGCCACGCCGGGCATCGCCACCATGCTTGACCGAACCAGGCCCCGCCCAGGTGGGACACTGCCCGGATGCGGCCCGCCGAGCTCTCGACCGATCGTCTGCGACTGGCACCCCTCCGGGAGGCAGACGCTGACTCGATGCTGGCCGTGGTGTCGGACGCCCGACTGTACGCCTATACCGGTGAGCGGCCACCCACGATCGAAGAGCTTCGCGACCGCTACCGACGACAAGTCAGCGGTGCCCAGCGCGGGATGTCAGAGGAATGGTTCAACTGGATCATGCGGCTGCGGGAGGACGAGACGCCCGTCGGCTTCATCCAGGCCACGGTCAGCGACGGGGGAGCCGAGCTGGCGTGGCTGGTGGGTGTGCCCTGGCAGAACCGTGGACTCGCGACCGAGGCTGCGACTACGATGCGGGACTGGCTCCGGGCGGTCGGAGTCGAGCAATTCACTGCCCACATCCATCCCCATCACCTCGCCTCTCAGCGGGTGGCCGCGGCCATCGACCTGCGGCGCACCGGGACGTTCGACGCGGATGGCGAAGACGTTTGGGTCTCGAACCATGACGATGTCGAGCGTGATGTTCCCTATCCTTCGAGCGGCACCTGACTATCAGCTCGACTCCGCGGCGACGGACGCCCAGTCACCAAGTATCTGGAGGTAGCTTCCTGCGATGCCGTATACCGACCTTCCCATCGATGACCTGCGGCGATACACGCCGGAGCTGGCTACCCCTGACGACCTGGACACGTTCTGGGCCGACACGCTCGCCGAGACCCGCAGTTGGCCGCTCGATCCGGTCTTCACGCGGCTCGATACGAAGCTGAAGTCCATCGACACGTTCGACGTATCGTTCCGCGGGTTCGGCGGCTCGTCCGTCCGAGGGTGGCTGCAGCTTCCACGCCTTGGGGATGGCCCATTTCCAGGCGTCATCGAATATGTCGGCTACGGAGGCGGCCGCGGCCTGCCACACGAGCACCTGCTGTGGGCCAGCAGCGGGTACGCCCACCTGATCATGGACACGCGCGGCCAGGGTTCGCTGTGGAGCAGTGGTGCCACGGCCGACGCCGGTGCTTCGGGTGAGCCGCACGCCGACGGCGTGATGACTGACGGGGTCCTGTCGCCGCAGACGTACTACTATCGGCGCGTCATGGCCGACGCCGTTCGGGCTGTGGAGGCCATGCGTGCGCATCCGATGGTCGACGCGGCGCGGGTCGCCGTGAGTGGCGGAAGCCAGGGCGGCGGGCTGTGCCTCGCTGCCGCCGCGCTCGTTCCCGACGTCCATGCCGTCATGACCGACGTTCCGTTCCTGAGCGACTTCCCGCGGGCCATCAGGATCGCCGACACGGATCCGTATCTCCAGATCGTCCGCTACCTCAAGGTCCACCGAGACAAGGTCCCGCAGGTGCAGCGAACGCTCTCCTACTTCGACGTCGCCGTGCTGGCGCGAAAGGCGACCGCCCCGGCACTGTTCTCCGTGGCCCTGATGGACCAGACCTGCCCTCCATCGACCGTCTACGCGGCGTACAACCACTACGGCGGCCCCAAGGAGATCGTCGAGTACCCGTTCAACGACCACGAAGGCGGGCAGCAGGTGCACAACGCAGCTCGGGTGGATTGGCTCGAGGGGCTGGACGCCCGATAGTCGCGGCGTCGAACTGCGACGCTGAAGAGCCGTGACGACACTTTCGATCGATGGCGGTCCTGTGATGGACAGGACGCGCGCTTCGCTAGCTTGAGAGCCAACGGCAAGACTGTTGTGCCGACACTTTGCCGGATCGCGAGGGTAGAGCTGCTCCACGATCGCGAGCCCGGGCATGAGGCTCGGCTCCGCAATCGACGTGGTGACCAATGGCAACTGATCCGGTGCCGCGACCATTGACAGTACCTCGGTCCTGTAGGCACGCTAGTACCACCGGTGCCTCCCGTGCGAGGCGCTTCCGAGCCGGCCGCCGCCTTGTCGTCAACAGGAGCCAGCTCGCCATGGATCGTCCACCTGGTCCAGATGGACCACAGTCGTACTACGCGCGCTTCGAAGGGGGACCGCGCGATGCTACGCAAACAGTGGTCCTGGGTCTCGACTCGGGTCAACCGCCCGAACTCCTGCTGACCCCCGGCAAACGCGACTGGATCTACGTATTGGCCGGGAACGTGCGCGGCGACGGCAGCCTGCCGTACATGTGGATGCCGAAGTCCCGGATCGCCGCACTGCAACGCCGTGCTGGGGACATATCCGCCGACATGAACATGGACGCCTCCTAGGGGCATCTTCGGAGGCCAGCTTGCCCCCGGGGATGCCCCCTCCAGCGCGCGTTGGGGAATGCAGCCCCACGATTTGGGAAATGCAGCCCCACGAGCAGATCCATGGTGGACGCGACAGCGAGATCATCCCCGGCACTGTTCGGGCTCCTGGCCAGGAACCGTAGATCAACGCGGCGCCGATTCCGGGCAGGTCCAAACCGGATAGATGGCGGCGATGACTTGTCCCGCGCCACTGGCCCGGTCAAGCTTCTGGCCCGCAGCCTGGGTCACACGCGACAGCCGCAGGCACGTGCCTCGTCTCCGGAGGTGCGATCGAGTGGTTCGTCTCCGGATGGGGAGACTCAGATCCGTTGGGTCTGGCCGGTGCGAGCCACAGCCGCGACCATGCCTGCCACCGAGGCCATGGTCAGGATCGGGATCGCGGCTTTGGCCGCTCGTGGCGGCAACACCAATTCGAACAGTGGGACCGGGTCGCCGAGCCGCGTCTGGAGCGCCCCAAAGGGGCAATCGCCTCGGCCGATGAGGAGGGCCATGCCTTCGATCGACAGGAAGGCCATGCATGTACCGAGCAGACGACCGCGGCACCGAACGAACGCGCTGTACCAGATGTAGGCGAGGCTGCCCATGCCGGCGATGCCCCAGGCCGCGTGGGCCAGGCGGAAGGCCTTGGCACCGGCTCCAAGCCGGGACCATGCAACGGGCGGTGATGCGGATAGGTCGCGGAGTGGACCGGTCGCTCCCTGGTCAGGCGGGCCTGATCCAACGTCCGTCACAGGTCTCCCACACGCGACGGAATCGGTTCGGCTGCGACGGCGACGGACGCCGACGGCCCCTCTGTCCCGGGGACGGGCAGATCCCGCCTGAAGACCAGCAGGTTGCGACCGATGCCAGCACGATCGGCATCGGGGAGGTACGTGACCGAGACGAGGTCCCAGCCATCGCGACCCAACTCGTTCATCGCCTCCTCGTGGTGAATCGAACGATAGACACCTGGCGCCTGCCGCTGCTCCACCTCGTGCATCCACAGCACCGAGATGACCCGGTACTCCGTGGGCCGATCCGCCGTCACGCCGGATTCCTCACGCCAACCGGCGCTTGCACGGCCGCGTCGGCGACTGAACCCAACGCACGTTGTCGAGCGAGTCGTTCCGCGCGTGCCTTGATGCCCTGGAGCATCTTCCGTTCCATGATCAAAGAGCCCGGCTCCATGAGGATCATCCCGATCGAGCGTTGCAGCCGCCCTCCGGAGACGACGAACCGGTTGCGGCTAATGAATCGGGTGTGCCCACCTTCCGCGACGAGGATGAACGCCCAGACCCAGCTGCCATCCTCTGCACGCAGGACGATGGCGCGCTCGGGGTCGACGATCTCCACCCGCATCACCGAACCCTGCGGGTTGCGCCAGACGAAGCCCACCTCCATCGACTGCCACTCCGGGACGATCTCGTCCGCGCTGTGCATGTCGAGCCCGAAGAGATTCTCGATCCAGTCGTAGGTATAGACGCCGCCACGCCCGGGTCCCATCTGGATCAGCCATGGCCAGATAGCCGAGGGGGGCGCCGCGATGGTGATCGCCCGTGTCGCTACCACGTCGGCGTCCTCAAGGAACTCGTCGCCGGGCAATCGGCGAGCGACCTCGTCAGGTCGGGCACCCCAGTCGAGGATGGGCCGGCGAAACGAGCGCTCATAGACACGACCAGACACATAGAGGGATAGCGTCAGTCCAAGCAGCGGGATCAGCCACCTCATCAGCGTGGTTCGCTCGCGCCGTCGACGGTTCCGGGCCGGGATCGACCAGCCGCGTCGGGTCCCGACAGTTCCTCCACAGCTCGCACGATCGCACGGGTGAATGCCGGCAGGTTCGTCGACACGACGGCCGAGAGGCCAGCACCCAGGCTCACGTCGGTGACACCGATCCCGATCAGGCGGCCCCGCAGTGGTCGTTGGCGAAGCACATCGGCGAGGCCGATCAGCCGGTCCAGCGGCAGCTGGTGTGAAGACGTAGGCCGTAGCCGCCGCGCCGACCGCCCAAGATCCGCCAGGTCGACGTCGACGACGCGGCCGGGCTCGGGGCCCATCAGAGCATCGACGACAACGAGCGACCCATCGTCGGGAAGACCAACGAGGTCATCGACATCGACTGCCTCAAGGGTGCGCAGGTCGACGTGGTCCTCCAGCCATGGCGCCGTGACCATGGCCGCTCGGACCGCGTGGACCGCGGCGGCGTCGTCTCCTCGGTCGGTGTTGCCGCAGGCGAAGAGGGTGATGGAACGCTGCCTCACGACGGGCCCGATCGAGAGTGTCACGGGAGTCGTTCCACATCGACGCTGAGGAAGTGCGTCGCACAGGAGATGCACGGGTCGTAGCAGCGGATCATGGCCTCGAGGCGACGAGTCGCGTCAGGCTCGGGGAGATCCAGCAGCCGTCCGGCATAGGCTCGCAGGTCGTCCTCGATGGAGATCTGGTTCTGCGAGGTCGGGGGCACGATCTTGGCGGTGACCACGTGCCCGCGCTCGTCGACGTCGTAGCGGTGGAAGAGCAGGCCGCGAGGAGCCTCGGTCGACCAGGCGGCCGTGCCGGCACGAGGCTCGAATTCCACGCTGGGCGCGTCCGGCGGCACGTAGGAGTCGACGATCTCGATGGCCGAGGCGATGGCATGCACCATCTCGACGCCCCGAGCGGTGATGGCGGCGAAGAGGTTGCGCCGCAGGTGATCGATGCCGCCGCCCTCGGCAAGCGCTTCCTTGGCGAGTGGATGCAGGCCGGCGCCTGCGATTTGGAGCCGTGCGGCCGGCCCGAGGAGGTGGTGTCGCCCGTCCAGCCCTCGCGCATGCAGGGCGGTCGAATGCTCGACCTGCTCCTCAGCGAATGCGGACTCCCATTCGGACGGATCGATCTGCAACCCATCGCTGGTCACCAGCTGACCTTCGTCCAACGCGTAGCCATCGGGCTCACGCAGTGACAGCAGGGATGGCTCGCGCTCCCAGTCCGGGAATCCGAAGCCAGCCGTCCAGCGCACGGTCTCGCGGGCATCGACCAGCGCCTCGTCCAGCTCGGCTCGAAGGCCGTGGATCTCGCTCCGGGTGGGCACCCTGCTGAAGCCGCCTACTCGCAAGCTGACCGGATGGACGGAGCGTCCTCCGATGACCTCCAGCAAACGAACGCCAGCGTGCTTGAGCGAGAGCCCGCGTTCGACGATCTCGCGATGGTCCTTGGCCATCTCGAGAGCATCCTCGTAGCCGAGGAAATCGGGTGCGTTCAGCAGGTAGATATGCAAGGCATGGCTTTGGAGCCATTCACCCCAATACATGAGGCGCCGCAGCTGCCGGACCGCAGGATCGAGCTGCACCCCGAAGAGCCGCTCGAATGCCTCGGCCGCGGTGACCTGGTAGGCCACGGGGCAGATGCCGCAGATACGCGCCACCATGTCGATGACTTCATCGGGGCTTCGGCCCACCACGAGTCGTTCGAAGAAGCGGGGCGCTTCGAAGATGGATAGCTCGGCCGTCTCCACCTGGCCATTCCTGACCACGATGCGCAAGCGGCCTTCGCCCTCGACTCGCGAGATGCTGTTGACCTCGAAGCGTCGGGTTTCGAGGTCCGTCATCATGGATAGTCGTGGTCGTCATCGGTCGCGTCCGTCGTGCCCTGGTCGTGCCGCCGGGTCAGTCGAGAACCCAGGTGGACCACCGTGCCCATCGACCACGTCGCGCAACTCCGGTGACCACGCCGTGAACCCCGCGAAACGTGCCGCCACTTCGGCATCGGAACGCTGGAGTGACGAGCTGAACCAGGCGGCCAGGCTCTCGCCATTGGCGCGCTCGCGAGGTCCGAAGCAGCCGTAGCATCCGCGGGCATAGCCGGGGCAGAGCGCACCACAGCCGGTATGGATGATGGGCCCCAGACATGGCTCACCGGTGGCCACCATCACGCACACTCGCCCGGCGCGCTTGCAGGCCACGCACACCGCTTCGTCCGGCAGCTGCGGGCGCCTTCCAGCAGCTGTCGCAGTGAGGAGCTCCATGAGCTGACCACCGTCGATGGGACAACCACGAAGCTCTACATCGACCGTGACATGATCCGCGATCGGCGTAGCCGTGGCGAGCGAGTCCAGGTAGCTTGGCTCCGGATACACCGTGGCGGCGACCGCCTGCATCTCCGTGCCTCGGGCCGCCCAGTTGCGTAGCGCCTGGATGCCACCGCTGGTGGCACAGGCCCCGATCGTGACGAGCGTTCGGGTCCGCTCCCGAAGGGTTTCCAGATGCTTCAGCTGCTCATCGCTGCTGACGGAGCCTTCGACGAAGAGGATGTCGAACGGGCCTTCGGGCGTTCGACGCGACGATACTTCCGCGAACTCGATGATGGAATAGTGGGCACCAAGCTCGAGCAACGCGGGGCCCAACCCCAGGAAGGCCAGCTGGCACCCGTCGCAGGAGGCGAACTTGATGACACCCACGCGAAGTGGCTCAGCCGGTCGCAGCATCGGCATCACAGGCCCTCCAGCTCGAGGGTCGTGCCCAGCTCACGCCGCGAGAACACCGGCCCGTCCTTGCAGACGAAGTACTTGCCGAGCTGGCAATGACCACACAGCCCGACCCCGCACTCCATGTGTCGCTCCATGGACAGGTAGGCCTGTTCCGGCATCAGGCCTCGACCCGCGAGCGCCAGCCATGTCGCCGACATCATCTTCTCCGGGCCGCACATGAACGCCGTCGTGTGCGCGGGATCGATGGCTGCCTGGTCGAGGAGTTGCGTCACGACCCCGACCGAACCGGTCCAGGACGTATCCGCGCGATCGACGATGACGCCGACCTGGATGTCGTCGCGATCGCGCCATGCGCGCAGTTCGTCGCGGAAGAGGATGTCATGAGGCGTGCGTGCCCCATAGAACAGGCGCAGCGACGTGCTCCGCCGTGGATGCGAAAGACAGTGATCGATAAGCGGACGCAATGGCGCCAGCCCGATACCTCCGGCCACGATGACCACTTCGCGACCCTCGACCGCCGGGAGCGGCCAGCCACGCCCGAGTGGGCCACGCAAGCCGACCTGTGTGCCGGGATGGAGGGCGGTGATGGCTCGCGTGCTCGCGCCAACGGCGCGGATCGTCAGCACCACGCTAGTCTCGTGATAGCGCGACACCGAGATGGGTACCGACGGGTATCCCGGGATCTCCAGCATCACGAACTGGCCGGGAAGGCCCTCGCCGATGGGTGCCGAGAGCTCGCCGATGGTCAGCGAATACGTGTCGTGGGTCTCGTTGCGGACGTCGGCGACCACCCCCAGCGAGTAGCGAGCCAGGCCGGCGTCGACCGCGGGAGCCTCGGGGACCGGGACTGCGGCCGGCTGGACCGGCGCGATCACGGCGAGCTCCTCGCGGACATCGATGCCGACCGGGCACCACGTGACGCAACGGCCGCAGCCGACGCAGCCGTAGGACCCGAACTGGTCGACCCAGGTCGCGAACTTGTGTGTCAACCACTGCCGGTAGCGATCTTGTACGCGCGGTCGGAAGTTGCCACCCGCCACCCGCGCGAAGTCCAGCTGGAAGCACGATGCCCATTCGCGCTGAGATTCCGTCTCCTGTCCGAGCAGGTCGGATGCCTGGCTCACCGATGTGCAGAAGCAGGTCGGGCATACCATCGTGCAGTTGGTGCAGGCCAGGCAACGCTCGCCGACCGTCTCCCACTGCCTGTCGTCGAGTTTCGCGAGGAGTCTGTCGTGCAGCCCGTCGAGCTGGACGCCCGGTTGTCCGGCCATGATCTCACGTGCCCGGTCCGGGACCTGGGACGCCGCTTCAACCTGGCCTGACGCTGCCGGGGCCAGGTCCAATCGCTCGAGGAGCCTGTGGCCTTCGGTGCTTCCCGCTCGTACCACGAAGCCGTCGTCAAGCTCGGTCAGCGCGACATCGAAGCCGGTCGTGATGGCCGGACCGGTGCCCATCGACACGCAGAAGCAGGTCCCGCCCGGCAGTGCGCACTCGACCCCGATAACAAGCACGTCAGACCGTCGGGACACGTAGTCGTCATCGACGACGGGGCCGACCGCCAGCACTTCATCGTGGATCGCGAGCGCGGATACATCGCAGGCACGCATGCCGATGAACGCCATCCGGGGCGCCACCCGCTCCGCCTCTTCCCTGACGACCAGGTCGCCATCGCGGCGCGTTCGAGCGACGGAGACGACCGGTGGGAACGTGAAGCGCTTCCACGATGTGGGGGAGGCGGCGAAATCGAACGTCCGTCCGGGCGCATCCGCTGGTGCGTCGACCAGACGGTAGCGTCCCGGTGCCTGCTCGTCCCGAACGCCATGTGGGAGATCGGTCGCCGCTGCGATCTCGTCGTAGACGATGGCCGAATCCTGGACCGTTGGGCCGATGACGTGCCGACCGTCCTCTCGGAGCAACTCGATCAATCGGTCCAAGCCATCACGAGGCAGCCACCATGAATCGGTGGTCTGCTCCTGCGTCGGTTGCCCTACCACGGCTCGAAGACCGGCTCGGCCCAGCCGGCCCCGTACAGATCGAGCAGCTGATGCCGGGTCGCCGCGAGCCGGACGGCCAACGCTTCGACCACCCTGGCCCAGACTGCTGCGGCCAACTCGGCATCGTCGGCCAGACTGGCGCGCAGGCGGGGTCCGTCGAAGGCGACGATCTCTACCGGTTCGAGGCTGGTCACGGTCGAGATGGCCTTGTACGGCTTGACCACCGCCGACCACCCGAAGATGTCTCCGGACTCGAGGGTCATCAGGGTGATGGAGCCGCGACCCGCGACCCGCTCGGTGAGTGCGACGCGACCGGCGACCAGGATGCTCAGCTCCGGCGTGGCATCACCTTCGTGCAGCAGCTGGGTGCGAGACGGAGCCTGGTATTCCCGGGCCAGCTCCATCAACCGGTCCGTCGAGGCGTGGCCGAGGTGGCGGCCGAACCACCGGTCGGCACTGGTGGTCGATCGTTCGTTCGCTGCCATGGTGCAATTACCCTGCGCCGACTCGCCCGCCTCCGATAGGGCCGTTGGTCCCTTGTCTGCGGGCCGATCCGCCATTGCCCGGGTGGCCAGCCGAGGGCGATGCTGACCAGCACGGAGGAGGATCAACAGGGAGGCTGCAATGCACGAAGCCGGAGCCGTCAACGCCGCGATCGGACAGGCACTGCGCGACTGGCCCGCCGAGTGGGCCGATGGTGCACTGGTCTTCGAGATCCGCGACGCTACGCGCGCCAGCGAGGACGCCGTTGGCTTCTATGCTGCATCGATCCTGCGCGAGCTCGGACTCGAGCAGGTGGGCTTCACGGTGCGGACCGAGACTGCGGCGTGCGAGATGTGCGGCGCAGCCTCCCTGCCGACCGTGGCGCACCCGGTGTGCGCGGCCTGTGGCGCTCCTGTTCGCAGGCTCCCCGGGCCGGCCATCGTGTGCCACGTCGAGGGTACGCTCGAGCCAGTGACGCCGGTGAGCGTCGACCCGGCCGGTGGGGCGGCAGTCCAGTGTGCCTGATGGCCCCGGCACGAGTGGTCGCCGTCGATGGTGGTGCCTGCGATGTCACGGTCGGTGACCGGATCCAGCGCGTCAACACACTCTTCGTCGACACCACTGACCTGGCGCCTGGCGATTGGGTCCTCGTGGTCGGGGGCAGCGTCATGAAGCGACTCGATGATGAACAGGCCGACGCGATGGGCCACGCATTCGGTGTGGCCTTCGAGAGGAGCGAACCATGAAGGCGATCCCAAGGCTCCCGGTGACCCGTGGCTGGGGAGTGACGCTGGCCTTCGGGACCGCCCTCATCAGCGGGGTCGCGATCTGGGTCAACGCTACGGCCCTGGGCACCGTCGGAGATCCGGCCGTCTTCACGACCCTCAAGAACCTCGTGGCCGCGGCCATCCTCATCGGTGCCGCAGGAGCCATGGGCGAGGGAGCGCAGGTGCGCGCGCTCTCGCGGCAGAACTGGGCTCGCCTGGTGGTCGTCGGCGTCATCGGCGGCTCGGTGCCGTTCCTGTTGTTCTTCACCGGGCTGTCCTTGGCGACTGCGCCCGCCGCAGCATTCATCCACAAGACCCTCTTCCTGTGGGTCGCGCTCATGGCGGTGCCATTCCTTGGGGAGCGTATCGGCATCGTGCAGATCGGAGCGCTCAGCGTGCTCCTGGTCGGGCAGATGCTGCTGGTCGCCCCGACGGCGGGAGGATCCATCGGTGTGGGTGAGGTGATGATCCTGGCGGCGACACTCTTGTGGTCCATCGAGGTCATCGTGGCCAAGCGCCTGCTGGCGGACATCTCACCGGCCATCGTCGGCTCGGCGCGACTCGGGTTCGGCGTGCTGCTGCTGATGGGCTACCTGGTGGTCACCGGCAAGTTCGTCGTGCTGTCGACGATGACGCTGAGTGCCGCCGCATGGCTGCTGGTCACTGGCGTGCTGCTCGCCGCCTATACGGGCACCTGGCTGGCGGCGTTGCGACGAGCCCCAGCCAGCGTGGTCACCGCCACGCTGGTGGTAGGTGCCATCGTCACGGCGTCGCTGGACGGGCTGGCTGGCGACCTGGACCTGCCCACTGGCGCCCTGCTGGGACTCATCGCCATCGGTGGTGCCGCGATCCTGATGGCGGCTTCCGCCGGTCGCATCGCGAGCCACAACGAGAAGGCTCGCCGACTGCGCACGGTGCCGCCAGAGCTCGAAGCGGACGCGTGACAGTCACGTCACCCACCCGGCAGGCCACGACGCCGACCTCGGCGCGTTCAGAAACCTGGAGTGGGCCGATCCGCTTCGCACGCTATGCGTTCGGTCCCAATCGGTTCGGTCTATGCGGTCCGGACGACTGGAAGGCCATGTTCGAGGCGACGTCGTCCACGCTGGGTGACCGCGGGCAGGTCCACCCCACCGCTGCTGCGTCAGAGGTCGACCGGGAGTTGCGGCGGCTGTCCTCGGACTTCGAAGGTGCTCTGCCCTACCTGCAGCTCATCGCCACCGCCAACGGTATCGGTGACCCCCTGGACCCCAGGGTCGTGGATGCCTATTGGATCGGGAACCGACTCGTCGACAACGTGGATGCTGCGGTCATGGCTCGGTCGCTCGACGAACGCTTCCGCTCCAGGGTGAGCGCCACCGAATGGCCATGGCTTGCGGCGAAGCCAGCCGCGGGTGCCACCCCGACCCATGCCTTCCACGTGCTGGACGTCTACCCGCGCGCGGGGCTCATGCGCGGCGGCGAGCTGGGTGATGCCATCGGACTGATGGATGCGTGTCGCATCCGCTGGGGGCAGGTGACCGAGGTAGCTCGCGATAGGGTCCTGGTTTCGGTGGCACCCCTGCAGCTGTGGGCCGGCCGACTCGTACTGGGAGCGGCACGCGTGGAGTCGGTGCGACGCTGGCCCGGCGACGACGACCTGCTCGGCCTGCAGCCTCGAAGCCTGGTTAGTCTGCACTGGGGCTGGATCTGCGAGACGCTGTCGCCAGAGCGAGCGACAAGGCTCATCTCACGGACTCGAGCTCAGCTGGCGGTCAGCAATCAGACCATCTAGGCGAGCCTCGCGGTTCCAACCCTGCGTAGGGCGCGTCATCGGTGCGCGACTCGCCGTCTCCCGCAGGTGGGGTCGATACCCACCACGTCGCGCGACGCTACGCGCCAGACCACGGCCGGTTAGCATCGGCCGATGACCCTACCAGCCAGCGTCGAGCAGCTCATCGAAGGTGGCCCCGTCGCCCACCTGGTGACGCTGAACGGGGATGGTTCCCCGCACGTCTCGATGGCCTGGGTGGGCGTCGAGGACGGCGAAGTCGTCATCGGCACCATCCCGGACCAGGCCAAGCTGCGCAACATCCGGCGCGACCCACGGGTGGCCATCTCGATGGTGAGCGGCGAGCGCAACGCCTTCGGCCTCGATGAATACGCGGTGCTGCACGGCCGTGCCCGCGTGACGGAAGGTGGCGCACCTGAGCTGCTCCAACGCCTCGCCCACACCTACCTCGGCCCGGATGTCGTGTTCCCACCGATGCCTGACCCACCCCCTGGCTGGGTCGTCCGCATCCTGGTCGATCGGATCGTGGGCATCGGCCCCTGGTCTTCGGGGGGCTAGCGAGACAGATTCCGGCACGTGCCAGGATGCGCCGCCGCAGGTGAAGCTCAAGGACATCGCCTCAGCCATCGTTGGTAGCCAGGTCATCGATGTCGGCGCGAGTTCACGCCATCACGTCGAGGGGTGGTCGGCGCCGGAGGGGAGCACGGCGCCGACCACATGGGTGAAGTGGAAGCTTGGGTCAGGCGGCGACCACCGCGGCTTCTTCGGCCTCGGCATCCAGGGCGTCATCGGCGAGCGGCCCGAAGTCGTCGGCGTCAGTGGGTTCGATACCCATCACCTCGGCCTGGGTCTCCAGAGCCTGGGCAGCAGTCTCAGCGGCGTAGTCCTTCTTTCGCCGGCCGGAGAGCATCTCCACGTTGCTGGCGACGATCTCGGTGCGGTAGTGCTTGATGTTGCGGTCATCCTCCCAGCGTCGAGTCTGGAGTCGACCCTCCAGTGACACCAGTTGGCCCTTTCCGAGATACCCGCCACAGATCTCCGCGAGGCGTTCCCAGGTGACCACGCTGTGATACTCCGTGCGCTCCTCTCCCCCGCGGTACTCGTTGGTGGCCACGCTGAAGTTGGTGACCGCCTTGCCACTTGGAAGCGCGCGCATCTCCGGATCACGCGTCAGTCGTCCGGTCAACAGGACTCGGTTCATGAGACCTCCCTTGCCGGTGCTCATTCGGCATCGGCACGCTACACATCGGCGGGTATCGATGTCGGCGGGGTCTCGGCGGTGATGCCAGCACAGTAGCGAGCACCTCTTATCCCGGACTGCACCTCGGCTTCACGTTCACTCGACGCCACCCCATCGATGGCGGGACCGGATGCACTCGTCGGCGAGGGCGTCGGCTGAGCCTGGAACCGCTGAGCCTACTTGGCGCGATACGTGCGGCTGCCGAAGAGGACCAGCACGCAGGGGCCAGCCGAGTCCACCCTGGGAATGACACGCACCTCGAGCTTGTGCCTGGTGGCGACATCGCCGAGGGCGATGGCCAATGCCTGGATGGTTCCGATGCCCCGGGCGCTCACGTCACGGACATCGGCCTCAAGGGCGGCGCGGTCCCCAGCGGCTCCGAGCCAGACATCGAGCGCTCCGCTTGGGCCGACCACGCGCATCAGCGAAGCGGGCGCCTGGTCCGCCGGTCGCATCGTCGCGGGTCCGTCGTCGGTCATCTGTCGGCTCATGCTTCGGCTTGGGAGTCGGTCGCAGTCATCGGTTCACCGGACACAGCGGTGCCGGATTCTGATGGGGCACGACCAGGGATGATGCGCATGGAACGCCTGCGGGGCCAGATGAGGATCGCCCATACGTTTGGATGGGCGATCCCTGTGGGGTCAGACTGCGCGCACCTGGTCGGCACGGGGACCCTTGGGGCTCGCCTCGATCTCGAACGTGACGTGTTCGCCGCCGACGAGGCGGTCGAAGTCGAGCGATGAGTCGAGTGAGTTGCGGTGGAAGAAGTATTCCTTCGTATCCTCCGCAGCGATGAAGCCGAAGCCGCGCTCGGCGACGACCTTCTTGATGGTACCGGTGGTCACGGGGACCTCCTAAGCGCTTCCCGAACAGGGAGGGCAGGCGCACAGTCCGTTCGAGAAGGGGGTCGACCACGCGGAGCATCGCCACGACACCGGGCGAGCTCCCATCGTATCACAGGGCCGGCCCACGGCCCCGGGGTATCCCATGCGCGTGAGGGATGCACGCGACAAGGTGCATGGGCCTGCCTCCGCGTCAGGCTAGCCTTCGGGCGGTAGCTCCAGCACGACGACCGCGGTCTCGCCGGGTCGCCGGGTGGCGTAGCCGTCGACATCGTCGCCGAACTCCTGCCACTTGGCCCAGAGGCGTGCTCGCTCTTCGCCCTCGGCCGCACGGCCACGCACGGCATGGGACTCGTCCTTCAGCTCGACGGTGGCCTCGGGATGAGCCTGGAGGTTGAGCCACCAGGCAGGTTCGGGCTCGGCCCAGCCGTTCATCGCCAGGGTGATGAGGTTCGGCCCGTCCTCGTAGTAGCCGAGGATGGCGACCCGCTCCTTGCCGGAGCGGCGTCCGACGGTGTGGAGGCGCATCGTCCCCCATCTGCCGGGCCTCGGCTTCCAGAGCCCCCACCGACCCCCGGTGATCCGGTAGGAAGCCCGATGCACGAGCCAGGCCGCGCGCACGACCCAACGCGGCGGGAGGCGAGGAGATCGCATGGGCGCCCCCGACCCGGAGCCCCTGTCAGTGTCGTCGTGGTCAGCCATCGTGGTCGATATCCTCCGCGGAGACCCCACCCTCTCTTGAACCGCCCGCCTGTCAAGGCCCGGCCACCGATATGGTGCGCCCTGCCTGAGCGTACTCGCATACTAGGTTCGGGAGCCGGGTCAGAGCGTTGGAACCTCGGAGTCCGTCGAGACAGCCCTTGCGCACCTACCCACCGGCTATCGGTACGACCAGACCGCAGGAGACCCGACGATGGCGATCTCATTCAGTCACCACCCGCACCCGCATAGCGCGGCCCGCCAGAAGTCGGGGCCACCCAAGTCGACAGACCAGCCGGTCGGACTGAATGACCGGATCGGGCTGGCCTTGACCACTATCGTCGGCACGATGTGGTGTGCCTACTTCTTCGCGGTGCTCGCCCTCGTCGCGCTGCCTGAATCGCTCGGCGGTGGGCTGCTCCCGTTGGTCGAGTGGTTGAGTCAGACCTTCATCCAGCTGGTCATGCTCTCGGTCATCATGGTCGGCCAGGGGATCCTGGGCCGGGCAGCGGATCGGCGCAGTGAGATGACCTTCCACGATACCGATGCGACCCTCCACGAGACCGTGCAGCTCCAGGAGCACCTCCTGGTCCAGGACGAAGCCCTGAACGAGCTGCTGCGCAAGGTCGCCAAGCTCGAGGACGCCCTGGGGAGCGCCTGACGGCCGATGTCGATGGCCACAGGCGGCTATGCGGGGCGTCGGCGGTGCCACCGGGAGGCAGGTCGGTACGGAACGGGCGATCGTCGCCGAGGCCCCTCATCACCGCATCGCGCGGATCGAGGCGGGGGCCATGGATCGGAACAGGTACGCTGGCTGGCACGACATGAACGACGCCAGGTGGGTCCTCCTCTCGATATTCTCAACGCTGGTTCCCGGGGTGATGCTGTGGGGCGTGCTGGGAGCGGCCACCGGCGCCCCAAGCCCCTCCCCGACCGCGACGTTCGATAGCGGGTCCTTCATCGACTATGGGTTGCCGTTCATCGTCAGCGAGGGCGAGACAGCGGTCGTCGACGACGTACTCTCGCTGACGTTCTCAGCTGTGACCGAGGATTCACGCTGCCCCACGGACGTGCAATGCATCTGGGAGGGAAATGCGATCGTGGAGTTGGGAGTGGCCGTCGATGATGGCCCCACGACACGGTTGTACCTGGACACGAACCCGGGTTTCGGGACGATCGCGACCTATGACGGATACACCATCGGACTGCTGGGCCTCGAACCGTACCCCGCCACTGGCACGCCACGCATCGGGCCATATCGCGCCACCCTGGTCATCGACTCGATGGATAAGGGGCGCGTAACGGGAGCACTCAGGGGCGAGTTGCCCACAACACGTGAGCGTCGCCTACGCGCCCTATGAGCGAGTCATGATCCAACGCTCGCGAGCCCCCCGCCGCCTGCGCCGCCCGGGTGAGGATCCTGGCCGTCCTGCTGGCCATCATCGCAGTGAGCGTCACCGCCGTCCCGAGCGCTGCCGAAAACGTCCTCCCCCGCTGGCGGGGCAGCATCGACCTTGATCGAGCGGGTGCGTTCTCCACGCAGAAGACCTGGTATTGGTGCACTCCAGCGACCGTCCAGATCATCCGCAACATCGTCGATCACAAGACGAACCATGGCAAGGCCCAGCAGCGCCGCTACTTCAGCTACATGCGAGCACACGACCGCTACGCCATCCCTGTGCGCGACGGCGTGGACCCTGCGGGATGGGCAGCCGGGCTCCGCCGCTACGTCGATCGGCGCTACCGCCTGGTCTCCAGCCGCAGCTTCAAGACGGCGCTGCGCTCGGCCGTGCGCAACCTGCGCCTCACCAACATGCCAGTGGCGATCACCGTGGCACATGGCAATCATGCATGGGTGCTGACCGGCTTCTCCGCGACCGCCGACCCGGCCACGACCCATCATTTCAGGGTCAAGAGCGTCCGGGTATCGGGTCCGCTGTGGGGTCTCCAGAGCCGTAGCTACGGTTACGACATGCATCCGGACAAGAAGCTCACGCGGCGGCAGCTCAGGCACTTCTTCACCGCATGGCACTACGCGAGGATCCGGATGGCCTGGGAGGGCCGCTGGGTCTCGGTGCAGCCACTCCCGTAGATCGTGAAGCGCAACGCCGCCTCGAAAGGGTCCCGGTGTCTGTCTGGGTCATCTTCCTTCACGAAAGCCTGGGCAGCTCGCCGGCCGTGTCGCCTGGACTCGCCGTCCACGCGAGGCTCCAGCCACCCGTCATGAGGCGATTTCCGCTGCCACGCTACCCTCGTCGCGGATGAACGCTCGAATGTGTCTCGCGGATGGGTGGCAAGGTCGTCTCGGCGAGCCCGCGCGGCTCCCAGATGGCCGGAAGCCCGATCGATGAGCAGTGGCCCGGGCTTCGACCCGTTCAAGGTTCTCGGGGTCGGGCGAGATGCAGATGCCGTCGTCGTCCAATTGGCCTACCGCGCCAGGATCCGTGAAGCCCACCCGGACGTCGCGGGAGCCGCGGGCCTGGAGCGGGCCAAGATCCTCAACGTGGCGCGGGATTGGCTGCTCGATCCGAGCCTTCGAGCGCAGCTGCCACCGGCCGGGACCGCTTCGCCACCGCCAGACCCCGGGGTACGGGACGGAGGGCGCAGGGCGCGCCGCGCTCACGGCGCACGTCCGCACGCCAGGGCATATGACGCCTCGACATTCGATCCCTTCGCGTTCGACTACGGCCCCCGCTCTAGCGAGATCCAGGCGTTCCTCCGGTCCATCGGCACCCTGACACCTGATGAACGAGCGCGTCTTAACTACAGCCTCGGCGAGGGTCGCCCCGTCGACTTCGAGTCCTATCAGGACTACCTGGATCCGCAACTGTGGTCCCGGTCACGGGCGTTGCGGGATGCCGTATCGCGGATCTGGGAGACGGGCGTGGATGACGTCCCCCCGATGGTATCCCCGCTCGGGCCGCTGGTACCGAGCGGTTTCCTGGTGGCCAACGCATATGCGCAATGGATCCTGCTGGCTGACTTCTTCGGGCAGGAGCTCGGGAGCGCCGTGTTCCGCAGCGAGCATGTCATCGACGCATTCGCGACCCGTTGCGTCGAGCCATGGCAGGCCTCGATCCGGCAAGCTCGCTATGGGCCGAATGAGCGTAGCGTCGAGACCTTCCTGCAGACCGCGAGCACACTCCGGATCGATGCGGCCGAACGACTCGCCCGTTCGTGGCGCAAACACCTGGGGCGGGACGGTCTGGGCAACCCCTCTGACAGCGTCGGTCCTGGTGTCTGGCTTCCGGCTCCGCCGAACGTCCCCGAGGTCCTCAAGATCAGCGGCTACATCGCCGCGGTCGATGCGTCCCGGATCCAACCGCCGGGCGGATTGGATGAGGCGGACCAGGCGGGCTTCCGCTACGGGCTTCGGCTCTCCGCCCACGTGCTGGCTCTCGGGCTGGGCGGCCGCCTGGGGCGCGACTACCTGCGACCCTGGCACGATGCCGTCGGCCCGGGTCGTTCGGCATGGGGAAGGATGCGGTCGCGGATGCCAGTCGGTTGAGTCACGCGCGATCCGGCTGAGTCACGCGCGATGCCGCCGACTGCCTGGGCCAGTGTCGACGGTGCGCCCCGCAGCGTGGACTCAGGTCTCCTGGAAGCGTGGTGCTGACAGAAGGGCGTTCGAGACCTCATCGGCACTGACCGTGGCGGCTTGGTGTACCAGCTCATCGAGCCCGGGCACGGGTGCCTCGGATCCAAGGGTGATGACTCGCTGGTCATAGGCTTCTTCACGCGACTCGAGGCTGATCAGGTCGTCGCCTCGCTGGATATCGCGGCCGTGGCCGCCGTGGAGGTCATCCCAGGGGGCCAGTGCCTCGAAGCCCGAACTCGTCAACGTGCCGATGAGGTTCCGTTCGAAACCGTCTGCCAGTCCAGAGCCCCACACTGCGGGCGTTCGGGCGGTCGCCTGAACTGGAGCGGATTGACCGCATCCCCCGATGTCGCCAATATCACACGGATGGAAGCGCCAGCGCCGCAGGAGCACAGGGCCGCGGTCTCCGGAAGCACGCTCACGTTCGTCTTTAGCGATATCGAGGGCTCGACGCGGCTGCTGCGGGCACTGGGAACAGGGTATGACGACGTCCTGAGGGTCCATGACGACATCATCCGGTCGAGTGCGGAGGCGCATGGTGGGTCAGCCTTCGGCTCAGAGGGTGATGCACAGAACCTCGTGTTCCATGAAGCTGGGGCAGCGGTCCGGGCAGCCCTGGCCGCTCAACTGGCGCTTGCCACCCACGCCTGGCCAGCCGACGTCTCGGTCCATGTCCGCATGGGCGTGCACACCGGTGAAGCCCGGCGACTTGGCGATGACTATGTCGGTCTGGCCCTGCATGAAACGGCGCGGATCGCGTCCGCTGGTCACGGTGGGCAGGTGCTGGTGTCGGCGGCGACCGCGGAGCTGGTACGTGACGTGCTTCCCGAAGGCGTCGGGCTCCGGGACCTTGGCGAGCATGATCTCAAGGACCTGGCACGGCCGATCCGCATCTACCAGGTGACCGGCCCGGGCATCGCCGCGGACTTCCCACCGTTGCGCACGCCGCGAGCCGTCGGGGCACGCCTGCCGACCCAGAGGACCACGTTCGTGCCTCGACCCGAGGTCGATACCATCGCCCGGCTTCTTGCCGATGAGCGTCTGGTCACGCTGACCGGCCCGGGTGGCACAGGCAAGACACGGATCTCGATCGAGGTCGCCGCCGCAGTCGCCCCTCGCTTTGCTGATGGAGCCTTGTTCGTGTCGCTCGAAGCCCTCCAGGACGCCCGCCTGGTCGCTTCAGAGATCGCCTCAGTGATCGGTCTGGCCGGTGGCACCGCCGGGCCCATCGATCGGCTGGTCGCCCACCTCCACGACCGGTCCATGCTGCTCGTGCTGGACAACTTCGAGCAGGTCATCGAGGCGGGCGAAGACGTCTCTCGCCTCCTGTCGGATTGTCCTCGTCTCTCGATGCTCGTGTCGAGCCGCATCCCGCTACGTCTTTACGGCGAACACGAGTTCCCGGTGCCCACGTTGCCGTTGCCGCCTGCCGGCTCGTCGGACGTCACCGTCGTGGCGGCATCCGAGGCCGTTCGGCTCTTCGTGGAGCGAGCCATGATCGCCCGACCCGACTTCGCCCTGACCGAGTCCAACGCCCTGACCGTCAGTGAGATCGTGACCGACCTCGACGGTTTGCCACTGGCTATCGAGTTGGCGGCAGCTCGTCTGCGCATGCTTCCGGTGCAAGCGCTGCGTGACCGCCTGGGCGACCGACTCGTCTTGCTCACCAGCGGCGCGCGTGACCTCCCCGAGCGACAGCGCACGCTGCGCGGGGCGATCGCCTGGAGCCACGAGCTGCTTGACGACCCCGACCGACGGCTGTTCGCGCGCTTCTCGGTCATCGCGGGCGGGGCGACGTTGGAGGACGCTGACGCGGTGTGCGGACCGGCATCGGATCTGGGCCGCGATGTCTTCGATGGCATCAGCTCGCTCTCTGAGCAAAGCCTCATCCGCGTCGCTGACGAAGGAGGTACGCCTCGATGCTCGATGCTTGTGACCATCCGGGAGTACGCCACCGAGCGGCTGGTTGAGAATGGCGAGGCGGACGCCATCGCGCGGCGGCACGCGGAAACGTATCTCGCCCTGTTAGAGGAGGCAGCGCCGATGCTCCTCGGGGCTGAAGGTCATCGCTGGAACGACCGCATCGAGCATGAGCACGACAACGTGCGAGCAGCGCTCGACTGGATCGTGCGATCCGACGAGGGTGAGCTGGGGCTACGGATGATCACTGCCGCATGGCGTTTCTGGCAGGTCCGCGGCCACCTCATCGAGGGCGATGAGCGAACGCACGCGGTCCTCGCACTCCCGTCCGTGGCTGCTCAGGATGCTGTGCTGCGGACACGGGCGGAATCCGCGGCCGGCGGGATCTCGTACTGGCGATCCAGGCCGGAGTCAACGTACCGCCACTATGCTGCCGCACTGGAGGCGGCGCGAGAGACGGGCGACCGGAAGATCCTCGCCGACGCCCTCTACGATCGGGGATTCGCACCGTCCCCCGACGCCGGAGATCAAATCACACGTTTCCGTGACGGACGGCCGTGGTTCGAGGAGAGCCTGGCCATCTATCGTGAGCTGGACGATCGGCCGGGGATCGCCAGCACGACATGGGCACTGGCCATGTCTTTGGGCGCACATGGCGACGTGGAGGCGAGCACGCATCTCGCCGAGCAGAGCCTCGAGTTAAGCCGTGAGCTCGGCGATCCATTCCGCATCGGATGGGCCGCACACCTCGTGGGCCTGGCCCGACTTCACGGGGGCAGGCTGGACGAGTCAGCGGCGGACTTCGCCGAGGCTCTCGACATCTTTCGTCAGTCCGGTGACGAGACCGGCATCATCCTGCTCCTCGTCGACGTCGCAGGCCTCGCGGATCGACGCGGCGATCGCGAGCTCCGCTGGTGCCTGATTGGTGCCGCCCTCCACATGCGGGACGACTCCGGAGTCAACCTCATCGACGAGATCACCGCCGGTTCGGGATCGTTGCTTGGCTGGGACTTGACATTCGATCCCGAGACCGACGAGGAGGCAGCCTGGCTCGAACGCGGACGGACGATGCCACTAGAGACCGCTATCCAGATGGCTGCGGACTACACCAAACCAGACTGATGCCCTCCGAGACCCCCATCAGAGGCCCTGGCTTCCGAAGTGCCAACGGTCCTAACTGACTGCGGGGCCACCCTCGGAACGGAGCAGGCGGTCGGCGAGGCACTCCATCACCTGGGAACGCACGCTGGGCATCTCGTCCATCAACGCCTGGAACTCGCGCCGGCCCAGAACCAGCATCTGCCCGTCGGTCGTGACCGTCACCGTGGCATTGCGCGGCCGACTCGACAGCAGCGCCATCTCGCCAAGCACTGCACCCGGGCCGACATCGGTGATGACCGATCCATCTCGCTCGACGGTGGCCCGGCCGGTCACGATCACGAGAGCCTCCAGCCCGGTGTCACCCTGGCGCATCAACACCCGTCCCGACTTGAAGTCGAGGACATCAGCCAGCTCGCCGACGCGTCGGAGCTCCCGTTTGCCGAGGCGATCGAACAGCGGAACTCCGGCCAGCAGATCGAGTTTCGAGTCCTTGCGTGACACCGCGGCGCACCTCCTTCGTACATGTTCGGCAGCATACCCGGGGGAGGCCGGGACTGAAGTTGCTCGCCCGCACGTCGGCTGGGGCAGCCGACGTGCCGTGGCCAGCGGTGGGCACGGCGTGACCGGTAACGTCCAGTCGATGTTCATACGCTTGCTTTCCACAGAGGGACTATGTGTCGTCGACCGCGAACAGCTCGCGCCGGGGCAGGCCCGTGTCTTCCGCCACCAGCCGCGCGGCAGCTGATCGCTTGACGCCCTCGGTGACCAGCCGCTCGACGCGTCGTCTTCCGTCGGCAAGACTGGCTGCCTCCGAATCGGCGGATGAACCGGACACCACGATGGCCACTTCGCCCTTGATCGAGCGTGTCGCGAACGTGGTCGCGAGGTCACCCAGGGTCCCCCGGCTCGATCTCTTCGTGCAGCTTGGTGAGCTCACGGCACACCGCGGCGCTTCGACCGGGGCCGCATGCAGCCGCAAGGTCCGCCAGCGTGGCCGCCGTCCGCCCGTGCGCCTCGTATAGCACGGTGGCTCGGTCGTCAGCGGCGATCCGAGCCAACCGGTCGGCACGATCACGACCCTTGCGGGGCAGGAACCCCTCGAACCCCCAGCGAGCCGCGGGTAGGCCGGATGCCGACCAGGGCAGCCAGCGCGGCCGAAGCTCCCGGGATGGGCACCACCGACCCCTCAGCCGCGATCCAGGCGGCTACCAACACCTCGCCCGGGTCGCTCACCAATGGCGTGCCGGCATCACTGACCAGCGCCACATCCTCCCCCGCCGCGAGCCGTCGCAGGAGCTCCTGAGTCCGCCGGTCGTCGCTATGTGCGTGATAGCTGATCAGCGGCGTGTCGATGTGGTGGCGCGACCAAAGCTTCCGCGTGACCCTGGTGTCCTCGGCGGCCACGACAGCGACCGAGTGGAGCACCTCCAGGGCTCGAAGCGTGATATCACCAAGGTTGCCGATGGGGGTCGAGACCACGAAGAGCGTGCCATACCCACGCTCCCCGTCGCCGTCAGTCACGGGCCGAGCGGGGCCGGCGGCGTGGGTAGAGGTAGTCGATGCCCGCGGTGCGCGGTCCGATCTTGGCGATGGGAGGCACCTGTCGCTTGAACTCGGAGCCAGCGACCATGCGGTCGACGCGATCGACCAGATCACGAGCGAAGCCGTCTGCCACGACCTCGTCGAGCGACATCCGCCGGTCGACCAGGCGATACAGGATACGGTCCACCTCTGCGTACGAGAAGCCCACCTCTTCCTCGTCGGTCTGGCCGGGCCAAAGGTCGGCAGAGGGTGCCTTGGTGATGATGGCCTCCGGGACACCGACGGCCACGGACAGCTGGCGGACCTGGGACTTGTAGAGGTCACCGATGGGATTGAAGGCGCTGGCGCTGTCGCCCCACAGCGTGCTGTAGCCGATCAACGTCTCGGTCTTGTTGCCAGTCCCGATGACCAGGCCGCCCCAGGTCACCGAGTGGTCATACAACACCATCATCCGGGCCCGGGCCATGAAGTTTCCCCGTCGTAGCGGCGTTGCATCGTCACGTCCGTGCTCGAAGTAGCCATCCACGATCGCGCTGATCTCGACCAGCTCGGTCGGACAACCCAGCCGGCGTACCACCTCCTCGGCGTCTCTGCGCGACTCGGGCGACGACGTCTTGTACGGCATCAGGACGGCCAGCACATTCTCCGGCCCGATGGCCTCTGCCGCCAGCCAGGCGACCAGGGCCGAATCGATCCCCCCGAGAGGCCCAGGAGGACCTTGGCGAAACCGGCCTGGTCAAGCTGGGCGCGGATGAAGGCACCGATGATGCGGCGCGCCGCGGTCGTGTCGATGGCCAGCTCATCAGGCAGCTCGAAGCCCGAATCGTGTCGCATCAGGCGCGTTTGGCACTGCGAGCGTCGCGTTCCATCCGTTCACCCAGGATCTGGTCCATCTGCCGGACGACGACTTCCGGACGTTCATCGCGCAGCAGCGGCGAGGCGATGCGCTCACGACGGACCGTGGCCGGCTCGATGCTCACGAAGTACAGGTCCTCATCATGGGTGGGCGCACGGAACACCGACTCTCCATCGGGCGCCACCACCTCCGAGCCGCCCCAGAAGGTGATCGACTCGTCCACGCCGACCCGGTTGACGAAGATGACGTAGCTGGTGGTGAGCTGGGCGTACGTGCGGTTGAGTGATCGCCACGATGCCGCCGTGCCCAGGCCGGTCTCATTGATGGCCGCCACGTCCCGTCCGGGCGACGAGGAGACGTTGATCAGCACCTGGGCACCGTCCATGGCCAGAAGCTGCGGCGTGGCGAGGTGCCAGAAATCCTCACACACGCTGATGCCCAGCCGCATGGAAAGACGCTCCGAGGTCGCGGCCCGGATGGTGGAACCGGCTGCGAAGAAGCGCCGCTCGTCGAACAAGCCATAGGTCGGCAGGAAGACCTTGCGGTGGACATGGCGAACCACCCCGGCCTCCAGCAAGGCCGCCGAGATGAACAGCTTGTGGTCGCTGGATTCCTCGACGAACGAGACCACGGCACTCAGGCCCTTTGCCGCTCGGGCCAGCTCCAGCAGCCTCGCGTCGTCGCGCCGCATGGCGACCTCGGCGTTAAGGTCCTGGAGCAGGTAGCCGGTCAGACCCAGCTCAGGAAAGACGATGAGATCCGCAGCGCCCTCACGAGCCTCTTCGATGAGCGCATGGTGGCGAGCGAGGTTGCGGTCCAATTCGCCAAGGCGCGGGGCCATCTGGGCAAGGGCGACACGAATCGGTGGCATGGACGCAGTGTATGCCGCGGACGTGGCTCGGTCGTGTCCGCTCAGTCGGCCTCATTGCGCACGGGCCTGTTCGTGAAGTCGCCTGGAGTTGAGCGCGATGACAGCCGCGTCGATGGCGTCCGGCGAGATAGCGCCGCTATCCCCACGGTGGTAGTCTCCCCGGACGCCGCGAAAGGGTGTGAACGCTGTGCCGCGTTGCACACCTGCGGGCTTGGCTGAGGAGGAGCCGACCCCACGGTCGCTCCTTGGGAGTGCCGCCCGACGAATCGTCGCGGATGAGAGAAGGAGACACGGATGACCCGACGACCGACGTGGTTGTCAGCGGCCGCCATCGGCGGCTCCATCGCCATGTTGGCGATGTCTGCGGCGCCAGTGCTCGCGCAGGGCGCACCTGAAGCGCCTGCGGCAGGTGGCTATGCCGCGTACCCGACCTATGCCGACGTCGACTGTGAGGCCGGCAGCTTCAACGGCGCGGACTACACCGGCAACCTGGCCAAGATCGAGGCGACCGACGACGCGACCGTCGTCTTCAGCCTCTGCAACCCGGACCCGGCGTTCCTGCCCAAGGTCGCGTTCTCGCCCTTCGCCATCAATGACGCCGATTACCTGATCGAACACGTGCCCGATCAGTCCATCGTCGACACCCCCAACGGCACCGGACCATTCAAGCTCGAAGCATGGCGCCGTGGTGACGAGATCATCTTCTCCGCCAACCCTGACTACTGGGGCGATCCCCCCAAGAATGACCGGAGCGTGCTGCGCTGGTCCTCCCAGCCCGGCCAGAAGCTCATCGAGCTGCAGTCCGGCACGGTGGACGGCATCGACAACCCGAGCGTCGATGATCTCGATGCCATCGGGGCCGATCCGGCACTCGAAGTCATCCCCCGCGAAGGCTTCAACGTCTTCTATCTCGGTATGAACAACACCTACCCGCCCTTCGACAATGAGAAGATCCGTCAGGCCATCTCGATGGGCATCGACAAGCAGCGCATCGTCGACCAGTTCTACACCCCGGGGTCCTCTGTGGCCGACTACTTCACGCCCTGCTTCATCCCCTTCGCCTGCGGTGGCGATTCATTCCCGGCGTTCGACAAGGACGCCGCTCAGGCCCTCCTGGCCGAAGGCCTCGCCGAAGAGGGTCTGGATGCCTTCCCCGAGGTGCCCATCTCGCTGCGCGTCGTCGATCGGTCGTACCTACCGTTCCCTGAGCAGGTGGCAGTCGACCTGCAGGACCAGCTCCAGCAGAATCTGGGCATCACCACCACCATCGACGTTCAGGAGTCCGGGACGTTCATCCAGAACGCCGAGGCCGGCAACCTGTCGGGCTTCCATCTGCTGGGCTGGAACGCCGACTATCCGGATGTCACCAACTTCCTCGACTATCACTTTGGCCCCGGCGCAAGCAAGCAGATGGGGGTCGGGTTCGACGACGTCTTCGCTGCACTGACAGAAGGCGGCACGACTGCTGACGACGCCACGCGTGAGGCGGCCTACGCTGAGGCCAACACGCTGCTGGCGCAGCACGTTCCCATGGTTCCCATCGCCCGTGGGGGCTCATCCACGGCCTGGCGTACCGACGTCGAGGGTGCCCATTCGTCACCGCTCAGCAACGAGCAGTTCGCGGCTATCGGGCCGGGCGCCGATGACACGATGGTGTTCATGCAGAACGAACAACCTATCGGCTTGTACTGTGCCGACGAGACCGACGGCGAGTCGCTGCGTGCCTGCGAGCAGGTCATGGAGTCGCTCTACGCCTTCGAGGTCGGCGGCACCGCGACGGTACCCAGCCTGGCCAAGGAGTGCGCCCCCAATGAGGACCTGACCGTCTGGACCTGTACGTTGCAGGACGGCGTCACCTTCCAGGACGGCGCGGCTCTTGACGCCAACGACGTCGTGACCTCATATGCCGTCCAGTGGGATGCGGCCAACCCGCTCCATGTCGGCAACAGCAGCGCCTTCACGTACTTCCCGGCCCTCTGGAACGGGTTCTTGAACCCACCCCCGGCTGAGGAGTAGCCCAACCCCGGAGCCGCCCTTGACATCGATGAGGGGCGCCGCCGCAGTGGCGGCGCCCTCTCTCTTGCCGATCGGGCTGAACCGCCACCCCCACCAAGCGGGATGGGATGACCCAATTCATCATCCGACGGTTGCTGCTCAGCATCCCGACGCTGTTCGGCATCGTCCTCATCGTCTTCGTGATCGCTCGGCTCCTGCCGGGCGATCCGTGCCTGTCTGCTCTCGGGGAGCGCGCTACGCAGGCGATCTGTGCCGCATTCAACGAGCGCTTTGGGCTCAACGAGCCACTGCACGTCCAGTTCATGCTCTACCTGGGCCAGCTGGCCAGGGGCGATCTGGGCGACTCGATCCGCTACGGACGCCCGGTGACGGAGATCCTGATCGAGCGTCTGCCGACGACGGTCGAGCTTGCCGCTTACGCCCTGTTGTTCGCGTCAGTGGCCGGCATCGTGCTCGGGTTGATCTCAGCGCTGCGCCGCAATTCACGGACGGACGTAACGACGATGTTCGTGGCCATCCTGGGCGTGTCCATCCCCATCTTCGTCCTGGCACTGCTGCTGCAGTTCGTCTTCGCGGTGTGGCTGCCTGGCATCACCGAGGGGCTCCTGGGAACGCGGATCGGTCTTCCGCCTTCGGGGCGACTCTCGCCTGGCCTCGAGTATCAAACGATCCCACAGGCGTTCGGCCTCGAAGACAGCACTGGTCTCTCGCGAGCCCTCCTCGATTTCCTCTCCGGCATCCTGACATTCAACTTCCTGGTCACCTTCCAGTGGAAGCAGCTGGCCGACGCGGTGCAGCACCTCATCTTGCCGGTGGTCGCGCTGGGGACCATCTCGCTGGCGATCATCGCTCGCATCACACGTTCGTCGCTGCTTGAGGTGCTGGGCCTCGACTACATCCGTACCGCGCGAGCCAAGGGTGTCTCCGAGCGCCGAGTGCTACGCAAGCACGCCTTTCGCAACGCCATGCTCCCGGTCGTCACCATCATCGGGCTGCAGCTGGGCCTTCTGCTGGCCGGGGCCGTGCTGACCGAAACGGTGTTCAACCTGACAGGTGTGGGCCGTACGATGTATGAGTCCATCATCGGACGTGACTACATCGTGATCCAGGGATTCACGCTGATCATCGCTTTGATCTACCTCAGCGTGAATCTCGTCGTGGACATCTCGTACGCCTTCCTCGATCCGCGGATCCGGCTGAAGTGAGGGCTCCGCGATGAGCGACACGGCGGTCAAGGTCTCCGGGAGCGCGCAGACGTCTGGTTCCGCACGGACGGCCAAGACAAGAGAGACCATCCGCAACGTGCTGGCGCAGCGCTCCGCACGCGTTGGGCTGTTCCTGCTGACCGTGCTGATCCTCATGGCAGTCTTCGCACCGGTCATCGCACCGTACGACCCGCTCGACAACCTAAACGGGCCGGGTGAGCCGGGCCGCCGGGCCGAGCCATGCATCCATATCTTTTACCGGATGCCCATCGTGGGTGCCTGGGGTTGTCCCGAGGACCAGGCCGAGACGTACCTGGGCACGGACGGGAACAGCCGAGACATCTTCAGTCGTGTCGTCTATGGCGGGCGCATCTCGCTACCGCTCGGCCCGGTCGTCGTAGGCATCGCCATCCTCATTGGGGCCATCTTCGGCGCCATCGCGGGGTTCGCCGGCGGCTGGTCGGACAACATCCTCATGCGCATCATGGATATCGTCCTGTCATTCCCGGCGCTGATCCTGGCCATCGCCATCGTCACGCTCATCGGCAGCGGGTTGCTGAATGCGGTTGCGGCCGTCGTGATCGTCAGTATCCCGCTGTACGCCAGGCTCACACGTTCGGCGGTCCTGACGACACGCGAGAGCGACTACGTGACTGCCTCGCGCGCGCTGGGGGAGTCGAGCAGCGGCATCCTGCGACGAAGGGTGCTCCCCAACTCGATGACACCGCTCATCGTGGCGGGTTCACTGGGCATCGCGACCGCCGTACTCGAAGTGGCGGCGCTGTCGTTCCTCGGGCTCGGCATCGCTGAGCCGGTCCCTGAGTGGGGCGCCATGATCGGCCGCGACTTCAACTCGATCTTCAGCCGTCCGCTGCTCGTGCTGGCACCGGCCTTTGCCCTGACCGCCATGGTGCTCGGCTTCAACCTACTCGGTGACGGTATCCGCGACGCCCTCGATCCGAGGCTCAACCGGTGACGCCGCCATGACCACCGATGTGGGCGAACCCATCCTCTCGGTCAGGGGGCTGACCACTTCCTTCTACACGCGTGCCGGGGTCATCCGTGCCGTGACCGGCGTGGACTTCGATGTCAGACGTGGTGAGGTCCTGGGCATCGTCGGGGAATCCGGCTGCGGCAAGTCGGTCACGTCGCTGACCATCCTGGGTCTGGTCGGGGCACCCGGCAGGGTGGAAGGTGGCGAGGTGCTGTTCCACGGGCGAGACTTGCTCAAGCTCTCAGCCGATGAGATGCGCAAGATCCGCGGCGATCAGATCGCGATGATCTTCCAGCAGCCGCAATCGTCGCTGAACCCGGTGATGAAGGTCGGGCTGCAGATCGCCGAGGCGCTGCGTGTCCACACGGACCTTGGAGAGTCCGCGTGCCAAGTGAGCGCTCGCTGGAGCTCATGGATATGGTCGGCATCCCCGACAGCACGGCACGCTACGACGCATACCCCCACGAGATGTCGGGCGGAATGGCGCAACGCGTGATGATCGCCATCGCACTGGCCTGCGAGCCAGACCTGCTCATCGCCGACGAGCCCACCACCGCGCTCGACGTGACCATCCAGGCGCAGATCCTTGACCTGATGCGCACACTTCAAGAGAAGACCGGCACAGCCATCGTGCTCATCACCCACGACCTTGGTGTGGTCGCCGAGATGTGCGATCGCGCCGCGGTGATGTATGCCGGCGAGATCGTGGAGCAGACGGACGTCAAGACACTCTTCTCGAACCCCAGGCACCCCTACACACGTGGACTCATCGGGGCCGTCCCCGTGCCCGGCGAGATTCGCGACGAGCTTGCCACCATCCCCGGCTCGGTACCCAACCTGATCGAGCTTCCCGACGGGTGCCGGTTCGCTCCCCGCTGCCTGGCGCGCCTGGAGCACGGCAACGTCCTCGCGGAACGTGCCCATCCCGAGCTTCGGGCGACCGAGGGCGACCACTTGGTGCGTTGCTGGCTCTATCACCGTCAGGACGGCAGCCTGCGGCGAGATCCCGACGATTGGCCTGAAGCGGCAGGAGCGACGCCATCGTGAGCACGGCGCCCGGCCGTCCCTCCACGGGCCTGTCCGATCCGTCCGCATCCGTGCGGAGGAAGCGCTCGGAACCGCTCGTGCGGCTCGAGGGGCTCAAGAAGTCATTCCCCATCAAGGCTGGCGTGTTCCAGCGGACGGTCGCGGAGGTGCGCGCGGTCGATGGTGTGGACCTGGAGATCGACTCGTGGCGAGACGCTGGGCCTGGTCGGGGAGTCGGGGTGCGGCAAGACCACCGTCGGTCGGCTGTTGTTGCGTCTTATCGACCCGACCGAGGGCCGCATCATCTTCGATGGTCAGGACATCACGAAGCTGTCCGGAAAGCAGCTGCAGCCATATCGCAAGCGCATCCAGATCGTCTTCCAGGATCCGTATGCGTCGCTGGATCCGCGCCAGTTGGTCGGGGACAGCATCGGTGAAGGCCTGCGTATCCACGGGATCGGGACCACTGCGGAGCGTCGCACGAAGGTTGCCGACATCATGGACCTGGTCGGCCTGCAGCCGTATCATGCCGACCGCTATCCCCACGAGTTCTCGGGAGGACAGCGTCAACGCATCGGTATCGCTCGTGCCCTCGTGCTGGAGCCTGAGATCATCGTGTGTGATGAGCCGGTCTCCGCGCTCGACGTCTCCATCCAGGCCCAGGTCCTGAACCTGCTCAAGCAACTGCAGGGTGAGTTCGGCCTGACCTACCTGTTCATCGCCCACAACCTGGGTGTCGTGGAGCACATCAGCGATCGCGTCGCGGTGATGTACCTGGGTCGCGTGGCCGAACTGACCGACCGTGAGACGCTCTACCGCGATCCACGACATCCCTACAGCATGGCCCTCATGTCGGCCATCCCTGTGCCCGACCCGACGTTGCAGCGCAAGCGCATCATCCTCGAGGGGGATGTGCCCAGCCCGGTCAACCCGCCTGCAGGTTGCACCTTCCATCCCCGCTGTTGGCTGCGCAACCACCTTGACCAGCCCGAGATTTGTTCCAGCGAGGTACCTGTCCTGCTCGACCCCAGTCCAGGCGACGGCAAGGAGCAGCTGGTGTCGTGCCACTTCCGCGAGTCCAGCGCCGTGGAGCTTGAGAAGGCCTCCGGAGTCGAGAAGGTGGTCAGCTAGGGACGATCACCTCTGTCCGCCAAGCCGACGCGGGCGAACCCGGCGAACGCTCCGGCAGTCATGGCCGCGCCGCGCCGGACCGACCAGCTGTGATTCACGAGGACGTTGTGGTGGCCCGGCGTCGTCGGATAGGAAGGCGTTGTCGTCCACGCTACAGTTGATGATCGTGCGTGGGGTTGGTGGGGGCAAGGAGGAGTCATGGGCCTCTCTCGATCCCCGGAGCTCGATAGTCGTGGGGACGTCGGGCGTGGGCATCGCGCGCAGAGCCGCTACCTCGGACGAAGCCGCGTCAGTGCGCGCTTTTCAGGCGGCGGGCTTTACGTCCACGTCGACTTCGGGTGTGTCGCTGAGGTTGACGTGGTGAGCGGCATGTTGGGCGGCTTCGGGCGTGAGCTTGTCAGTGAAGTGACAGGCAGTCAGATGGCCACCGCCGACATCCTGCAGCGGCGGCTCCACGGTCTCGCAGATCTCTGGATCGTCAAGCTGCTCGCGCAGCCAGCAGCGTGTGCGAAAGCGGCAGCCACTCGGGGGGTCAGCCGGACTGGGCACATCACCCTTGAGCACGATGCGGCGGGCGCGACGGCGAGGGTCAGGCTCCGGCACCGCTGACAGCAGCGCCATCGAGTAGGGATGGCGAGGGCCGTCGTAGAGTCCGCCCACCGGACCCAGCTCCACGATCTTGCCCAGGTACATCACCGCCACGCGATCACTGATGTACTGCACCACCGACAGGTTGTGCGCGATGAACAGGTAGGTCAGGCCGAACTCGCGGCGCAGGTCCAGGAGCAGGTTCAGGATCTGCGACTGGATGGAAACATCGAGTGCCGACACCGGCTCGTCACAGACGATGAAGTCGGGGCCCAGGGCAAGGGCGCGAGCGATGCCGATGCGCTGGCGCTGTCCTCCCGAGAACTCGTGCGGGTAGCGACGCGCATAGTCGCGCCGCAGGCCCACGAACTCCAGGTAGTCGCCGACGCGCTGTTGACGAACGCTGCCCTTGCCCCACCCGTTCTCCTTGTCGGCCTGGGCCTTGAGCCCCTCGCCGATGATGTCGCTGATGGGCATCCGCGGGTTCAGCGAGCCGACGGGGTCCTGGAAGATGATCTGCATGCGTCGACGCAGCCGCTTGAGGTCCGCGCCGTGTTTGCTGAAGATGTCCTCGCCCTCGATGCGGGCTTCCCCGGCGGTGGCTGGCAGCAGCCGGATCAGGGTCCGGCCCAGGGTGGACTTGCCACACCCTGACTCGCCCACCAATCCCAGCACCTCGCCACGGGCCACATCAAAGCTGACGTCGTCGACCGCCTGGACATCACCGATGTGCTTGCGCAGCAAGCCTCCGGTGATGGGGAAATACTTCACCAGGTTCCGGACCTCCACGAGCGGATCGTCCGGCTGCCGACCGGGGCCTGACGGCGTCCCCGGGCCTGCCGCCTCAGCCACGTGGCACCTCCTGGTACTTCCAACAGGCGACCTCGCGATCGATCCAGTGGCTCAAGGCGCGGATCATGGTCATCGCACGGCTCGAAGCGATACGGACAGCGTGGCGCGAAATTGCAGCCCTCGGGCATGTTGAATGGATTGGGCACCTGGCCCTTGATGACGCTGAGCCGCTGACCCCGAGACGACCGACTCGGGATGGACGCGAGCAGGCCCTCCGAGTACGGGTGCTTCGGTTCCAGCAGTACCTCCTCGGCGGTGCCGCGTTCGACCACGCGGCCGGCGTACATGACGATGACCTCGTCGACCATCTCCGCGACCACTCCCAGGTCATGGGTGATGAGCATCAACGCCGCCCCGGTCTCCTCCTGGTTGGCCCGGATGAGCTCCAGGATCTGGGCCTGGATGGTCACGTCGAGCGCGGTGGTGGGCTCATCGGCGATGAGCAGCTTGGGCTCGCAGGCGAGGGCCATGGCGATCATGACGCGTTGGCGCATGCCGCCGGAGAGCTCGTGGGGATACTGCCGGGCGCGCCGCTCCGGGGAAGAGATGCCCACCCGCCGGAGCGCGTCGATGGCGCGATCCGCCGCCTCCTTCTTGTCCACGTCCATGTGGTGGAGCACCGACTCGGAGATCTGGTCGCCCACCCGGAAGACCGGATTGAGGCTGGTCATCGGCTCCTGGAAGATCATGGCCATCTCATTGCCTCGCAGCACGCGCCGCGAATCCTCGGACATCTGCAGGAGGTCGCGACCTTCGAACAGGATCTGGCCACTGGCGATCCTCGCCGGCGGGATATCCAGCAGACCCATGATGGTGAGTGCCGTGACCGACTTGCCGCAACCGGACTCCCCCACCACTCCCAGTGTCTTGCCGCGGGGGATGCTGAAGTCGACACCGTCGACCGCCTTGACCGTGCCGTCCATCACGTCGAAGTGGGTGCGCAGGTCCCGGACATCAAGCAGCAGGTCCGTGTCGGCACGTGGCAGTCGCGCTGGTCTCGGCTTGGGGTGTGGTCACCGGCTACTCCCTGGTCCGTGGATCGAGCGCGTCACGAAGCCCATCACCGATGAAGTTGATGGCGATGACGGTCAGCGCGATGGCCATGCCGGGGAAGAAGGCCCACCACCAGTTGCCCTGGGACAGCGCATTCTGGGCATTGGATAGCGAGTTGCCCCACGTTGCCTGGGTCTCACTGATCCCGAAGTTCAGGTAGGAGACGAAGGCCTCCAGGATGATGTTCGAAGCCATCAGGAGGGTCATGGCCACGATGATCGGGCCGATGGCATTGGGCAGCACGTGCCGGAAGGCGATGCGGGCCTTGCTGACCCCCACCGCGACCGCCGCGTCGACGAAATCGGCTTCGCGCAATGACAGGAACTGTGCGCGCACGAGTCGTGCGATGAGCGGCCATGTCAGGAGGCCAAAGATGAGGATGATGCTGAAGACGTCACCCTGGCCGAAGAACTGCGCAGCCACCAGGATGACGAAGAGGAACGGGATGGCGAACATCACGTCGACGATGCGCATCAGGACGTTATCGGTCCGACCGCCCAGGAGCCCGGCCGTCGCGCCCACGATGACCCCCACGAAGCCCGCGATGATGACGCTGCCGAGGCCGACCATGATCGATGTGCGCGCACCGTGGATGGTGTAGGCGAAGACGTCCCGCCCGGCATTGTCGGTCCCGAACAGGTGGTCGATGCTTGGCGGATCTCCACCAGCCCGCGTCGCGCCAGGAAAGTTGAGCACGTCGAAGGAGAGCAACAGAGGGCCGACGATGGCGATGAGGCAGATGGTCCCAAAGATGATGATGCCGATCATGGCCAGTCGGTGGCGCTTGAAACGACGCCATGCCAGCTGCCACTGGCTCATCGACTCGAGCGCCACCTCGTTGTCGGCAGACCCAAGCTCGTCGGCGGTGGCGCGCAGCCTGGCGTGCGCGTCCGGTTGGTCCACCGGCAGCTTGGCCTGCTCGTCGACAGCCATCGGCGCCCTAGTACCGGATCCGTGGATCGGCCAGCGCGTACAACACGTCGGCGATGATGTTCATGAAGACCACCAGCATGGACGCCACCAGCAGGATGCCCATCAGCAGGAAGTAGTCACGATCGGTGACACCCTGGATGTACAGCCGGCCCATGCCGGGCCAGGAGAAGACCGTCTCGGTGACGATGGCGCCTGAGAACAGGAAGGCGATCTCCAACGAGATCGTGGTCAGGATGGGCAGCATGGCGTTGCGGAAGGCGTGATGGAATACGACCCGCCGACGCGGCAGGCCCTTGGCACGTGCCGTCCTCACGTAGTCCTGGCTCAGCGTGTCAAGCATCGACGAGCGCACGAAGCGACTGTCCGCGGCGACGCTGACCGCGACAAGGGTCACGACCGGCAGGATCAGGTGGCGACCGATGTCCATGAGGTTTGGGACGGGGTCGGCCCAGAAGCCGTCCCAGTAGCGGTCGGTGTTGAATGCACCCGGCGCGTCGCGTGAGTCAACGATGCCCTGTGACGGCAACCATCTCAATTGCACCGCGAAGAAGTAGATGAGGATGAGGCCGAGCCAGAAGGTCGGCAGCGAGTAGAAGATGTAGCTGAACAGGGTGACCCCCTGGTCGAACAGCGAGTAACGCTTCACCGCCGCGACCACGCCGAGGAGGATGGCGATGGTCACCCAGATGAGGAACGCGGTTGTCATGAGCACGAGCGTCGCGGGGAGACGCTCGATGATCATCTCGGAAACGGGCCGATTGGTCGTCGTGGAGATGCCCAGGTCACCGTGGATAAGGCCGTTGTCACCGCCGCCGAGAAAGCCTGGCAGGAAGTTGGGCATGCCCTGGGCGCTGAAGAAGGATTGGTCGTCGCAGTTCCAGATACCCGTCCAGCCGCCGTAGATGCGGGCCCAGCCGACGGGGTCGGGGTTCTGCTCGAGGCAGTAGCGCGCCAGCCACTTCTCGATCTCCGCAGGGGTGACGCGGGGGTTGCCCGCGAACTGCGCCGCGGGACCACCGGGCGCCTGCATCATCAACGCGAAGCTGACCACGGTGATCAGGAAGATGACCGGGATAGCCTGCAGCAGGCGGCGAACGATGTAGGCACCCATGGTTGGGGGTCCTCGACGATCTGCTCGTGGTTACGTGTGTGGGCACCCCGAGGGGCGCCCACACACGCTTACTGAGGTCCCGGCAGGGACAGGTCGGGTGCCTGACCTACTGCTGGACGTACCAGTTCTCGACGTCCCAGAGCTTGGTCGCCGTGCTGGGGTTGCCGATGTAGCCGCCGAGGCGGTTGCTCACGCCGATCGGCTCGGGGCGATAGTAGAGCGGCACTTCGTTGGCCAAATCGTTGACGATCTGGTGGACCGCGTCTGCAGCCTCCTTGATGCCCTCCGGATCGACCTTGGTGCCGAGGTTCTCGAGCGCAGCGTCCATGCCCGGGTCGGCCAGCCGGGTGATGGCCGTGCCGCCGGTATTGGACTCGCTGCCGGGCTGGGTGGAGTGATAGTTGAAGAAGTAGTTGCCATAAGGATCACCCGACAGCTGCGAGGTGTACAGCGACACATCGAAGTTGCCACGGTAGATGTTGCAGGCCGTGTCCGGGGTCGTCTCTTCCCAACTACCGAAGTAGAGGGCTGGATCCTGGGTCTGGATGTCGGTGGCCACGCCGATGGCGCCCCAGTCCTGGGCGATGCGGCCCAGCGTGGTCAGGCGGGTGGGGTTGCCCGAGCTGGTGCACAGCTGCAGGCGCATGGGCATGCCGTCCTTGGCACGGGTGCCGAGGTCGGGATCCTCCACCCAGCCGGCGGCATCGAGCGCCGCGGCCGCCGCTTCGGGATCATATGGATCGCACTGGACCTCGCTGGCCCACCACACGGTCGGCGGTGAGATGGAGCAAGCGGGCGTAAGGCCGGCGCCCGGGAACAGGACGTCGACCAGCGTCTGCTTGTCGATGGCCTGGCGCAGCGCACGACGGACCGCCGGGTCGTCGAGGCCCTTGTCGGCGCGCTCCGTGTTGAAGTCGAGGTGCTCGTACAGCCAGCCGGTCTCGACGTCGGCCTGGCCGATGGAGGGATCGACGCTCTGGAGCGCCGCGACGTCGGTCAGGGTGGTGTTCAGAGTGAGGTCGATCTCGCCGTTCAGGAAGGCAGTGAACTCGCCGTCCTTGGAGCCGTAGAAGCGGAGACGCAGCTCGTCCAGGTTGGGACCTGCGTCCGCCGTCCAGGCGTCATTGGGCACGTAGTCGATGCCCTCGCTGCTGGCAGCGTCGACGACGAACGGGCCGTTGACCGGGATCTCGAGCAGGCTGTCGCTACCGGGGACTGCCCGCTGGGCGATCTCGTCGGTGGGGACGTCGAGCCAGTACTGCGGCGCGATGAGCTGCTGGGTCAGGATGCTGGACCAGCCAGCGTAGTTCTGGCCGAAGTGGATCGAGCCTGACAGGCCATCGTCGGAGATGGTGACGTCATCGATGTAGAGGTTCTCGGGAGCCCAGCGGGCCTCGCCCTCGATCGACTGGTCGATGATCGGCGCGATCTGGTTGCAATACGGGCAACCCACGCCAGCGGCACCGGTGGCGACCGCCCAGTCGTAGTTCTGCTGCCAGTCCTCCATCGTGATCGGCTCTCCGTCCGACCAGGTCAGGCCGTCCTGAAGGGTCACATTGATGGTGAAGCCTTCGCCGTCCTCGTCGAGCACGACGCCGCCATTCTCCAGGCTGGGGTACTCGGTGATGAATTCGGGGATGAACTGTCCGTCGCCGTCGATGGTGGCGAGGCCACGAAGCACCGGATACATGGCTTCGAAGTCGCGAAGGGCGTTGGTCAGGTACGGGTTGAGCTGCGTGGCCGCCTGCCACTCGCCGACCACGACCGTGCCGCCCTGGGGCGGTTCGTCCTGGGCTGCGACGGGCGCGGCGACGGCTGTCGCCCCAAGCATCATCGCGGCCCCGAACGCAAGGGTGCGTCGAGTCACTGGACTCATAAGTGCGGTACCTCCTTTGCAATGCGTCCTCACCTGGTGGTGCGGATCGCGAAAGGCTCCCGTCTGCCGGCTCTCCCTGTCGTGCACGCAGGCGCACTACTCCCGTGGAAGGGCCGCAGGCACGTGGATTGTATAGAGGCTCGTGGATTTGCGCGAGTCCTCCAGCGACCCATCGCGTGGGCGAGCCGTTCGAGTCGGCGGCGTGTGACTCAGCCCCCGTCGGGCGTCAGCGTCCAGCTGGAGATGTCCCAGTCGTAGCGGGCAGTCGACGGATCGATGGGTCCATCCTTGTCGCTGAGCCGGTCCGAGACCGCAGAAGTGGCCGAGTCGTACCACAGCGGCCAGTACGGGATCGACGCCGACAGCTCCGCCTGGATCTGGGCGTAGTCCTCGCTGCGCTGAGCCTCGTCGTGCGATGCGCGTGCGCTGGCGACAAGGTGGTCGATCAGATCGGACCTGAAGCCGCTGGGGTTCTCATCGGCCTGGTTGTCCTTCGTCGTGATGCGCGATGACTCGAAGACACGTACCGCACTGTCCGGATCCGGGGTCAACGTTCGCTGCCACAACAGCGTGTCGAAGTCGTTGGGGTACTGCAGCTGGTCGAGCATGGTGTTGCCCGTCAGGTCCAGCTCCTCGACGATGAGCTCGATGCCGCACTCCTTGAGCTGCTCGGCTGCCTCATTGGCAAAGGTGAAGAGATCGACGGCGGTTGGTCGGACCGCGATGGTCGACGACAGCCGCACGCCGTCGCGCACCCGCACACCATCGACGGCCATCTGCCAGCCGGCGTCTTCCAGCATCGTGTTGGCCGCCGCGACGTCGCGCGCCGTGACGTCGCGCTCCGTGGCGGTCGATCGCGACAGCGCCCAGGACTCGGCCGTATACGGCGCGACGGCGACCGGGCGCCCGGCATCGAGGCTGGTGGCCAGGCCCTGGTGGTCGAGACACAGCGCGAATGCCCGTCGCGCGCGCCCATCGAAATAGAGGCGGTCGGGGCGAACGTTGAAGAGGATGCCCCACTGCCGGTCGAGCGGCCGCGAGGCCGCCACATAGCCCGACGCATCATTGACGATGGCGGCCTCTTCGAGCCCCAGTTCCAGGACCCAGTCCGCCTCACCAGACAGCAGCCGAGTCGTCGCGACCGACGGATCCGGCTCGATCCGGATCTCGAGGTTCTCGATCTTGGGTGCGCTGCGAGTGTGCTCGGGATTGGCCTGGAGCAGCCAGGTGCCATCGTCGGTGACTCGGTCAAGCTTGTACGGTCCGCCGCCGAACGGCCGGACCGTGGCATCGAGCAGGCCCAACGCAGCCGAGGTCCTGTCGGCGGCCGCCGTGGTGAACGCGCGGTCAAGGTCCGACATGCGCTCCAGCAGCTCCCCGGTGTAGGCATCCTCGTCGAACAGTCCGGTCTCGTCGGTGAAGGTGGCCCTCGATGGCAGGTCGATGCGCGCCCTGGAGAAGATCTGCTCCAGCCGCTCCCGATGATCGGTGAGGCGGCAGCCCTTTGGCGGATCCGGCTCGAAGCAGGCATCACGCTGGACCTGGCTGGTGATGTCGGCGACCACGTTGCTGGGTCGCTCCTGGTTGAGCCGTTCGGCGTCACCGAGGAGCTTGTCAGTGGCCTTTCGAACATCCTTCTCGGAGAAGATCGGGAGTCGGCCCAGGGCCTCGAGCAGGAAGGGTTCGTGGGGCTCGGTGAGCTTGATGATGACGGTGTTGTCATCGCGTTCGGTGCCGTCGATGTCGAGATAGTTGCGCACGGTAGCGCACAGCTCCCGACCCAGCGAGCATGATGGCGAGGCGGCCACGGCCAGTGAGAACAGCACGTCATCGGCCTTGACCTTCTCGCCGCTGTGGAATTTCGCGTCCAGCCGGATGGGGATCTTCCAGGTCATGCCATCGGCGCTCACCTCGGGCAGGTCCTTCGCCAGCTCAGGCACGGGCCGCTGATTCTCGTCGAGCCGGTAGAGCGGGTCGTACAGGACGTCGATGAGCAGCTTCTCGGTGGCGTTGAGGTTGTCGCCGGGCAACAGGCGGCGGGGATGCTCAGGCGCGATGACCACCAGGGTCTGCGTGGTGCTGGCGCGCGGCTTGGGCGATGGGGATGGAGTCGGCGCCGCGGTGGGCTCGGCCGTGGTCATTGGCGAGGGTGACGGCGATGTCGCCTCCTCGCCCAGGCAGGCGCTGACCACGAACAGGCCCGCCAGGGCCAGTGCCGGCAGCATCAAGCGCCGACCCCGGATCATTGCGGGCACGGCGTCTCCGTACCGGCCATGGGCTGCCAGTGAAGGTCCGGCTTGCGCGCGGCGGTGGCTTCGTCGAGTCGCCGAACCGGGGCATCATGCGGGGCCTCCCTGAGCAGTTCGGGATGTGCATGTGCCTCAGCGGCCACCGCGATCAGGGCGTCGGCGAAAGCATCGAGCGTCTGGAGCGACTCGGTCTCGGTCGGCTCGATGAGCAGGCACTCATCCACGATCAGGGGGAAGTAGATGGTGGGCGGATGGAACCCGTGGTCGATCAGACGCTTGGCGATATCGAGCGTGCGCACACCGGTGGCCTCCTTGATGGCCTGGGCGGTGGCCACGAACTCGTGCTTGCAGGGTCCCTCGTACGGCAGCACATAGGCTTCGCCGACCCGCTTGCGCAGGTAGTTTGCCGCGAGAACGGCATCTTCGCTTGCTTGACGCAGACCGCTGCTGCCGTGAGCACGGATGTAGGCGTAGGCACGGACCAGGACCCCGGCGCTGCCGTGATAGGCGCGCATGCGGCCGATGGACGCCGGCCGCTCACCCTCGCGCTCCAGGCGATAGCCATCATCGTCGGCCACCACCAGCGGCGCCGGAAGGAACGCCGCAAGATGCTCGGCCACCGCGATCGGTCCAGCGCCCGGCCCTCCCCCGCCGTGCGGCGTCGAGAACGTCTTGTGCAGGTTGAAGTGCATGACATCGAAGCCGGCCCGACCGGGCTTGAAGTGGCCCAACACGGCGTTCATGTTGGCGCCGTCCATGTAGGCCAGTGCACCTGCTGCGTGCACCGCCTCAAGCAGCTCTTCGACTCCCCGCTCGAAGAGCCCCAGCGTCGAGGGATTGGTCAGCATCACCGCCGCGGTCTGCGGGCCAAGCGCGGCCCGCAGGGCCTCGATATCGACCGCGCCGTCGGGCCGGGACCTGACCGTGACGGTCTTGTAGCCCGCCATCGACGCGGTGGCCGGATTCGTACCGTGCGACGAATCGGGCACGATCACCTCGTCCCGCGCGCTGTCGCCCCGGGCGCGGTGGTACGCGCGGATGACCAGGATCCCGGTCAGTTCCCCGTGGGCACCGGCGGCCGGCTGCAACGAGACCGCGGGAAACCCACCGATCTCACCGAGCTGCTGCTGCAGCTGCCACATCAGCTCCAGGGTGCCCTGGGCCAGGCTGTCCGGCGCCAGCGGGTGGAGTGCCGCGAAGCCCGGCTGGCGAGCCGCCCACTCGTTGATCTTGGGGTTGTACTTCATCGTGCACGAGCCCAGCGGATAGAAGCCGCCGTCCACCGAGTAGTTGAGGTGTGACAGCCGCGTGAAGTGGCGGATGACCGTGGGCTCGTCGATCTCGGGCAAGCCGGCTGGCTGGCTACGTCGCTGGCCAGGTGGGATACCGGACAGGGCATCGACGGGGGCATGCGGCACCTTGAAAGACGAGCGCCCCGGGGTGGAGAGCTCGTCGAGCGTGGGCTGCAGGTCGGGCCCGACGGCCGAGCGCCGAGGGCTGGGCGCCGCTGCCGCCGCCGTCGTCTCGGCGGTCGTCGTGTCGGCGGTCGTCTTCGCCTCGGTCATGCGGCGACCTCACGCAGGCCAGCGACCAAGCGGTCGATGTCGGCATCGCGGGTGAGCTCGGTAGCGCAGACGAGCAGGCCGTCCGCGAGCTCCGGGTCGTCGGGATACCAGTCTGCCAGCGGCAGACCTGCCAGCACCCCGACCTCGAGCAGACGGGCATGGACGGCACGAGCATCGGGCACGCGGATGGCGAATTCGTTCAGGTACGGGGCCATGTGGATCCGCGCGAAGCCCGACGCGGCCAGCGCACCCTCCAGGCGTCGCGCCATCGCGGCACCGCCGGCGGCGACATCAGCCAGGCCATGCGGACCGAGCGTGGCCAGATACGTGGTGGCGGCCAATGCGCACAACGCCTGGTTGGTACAGATGTTGCTGGCGGCCTTGTCGCGCCGGATGTCCTGCTCGCGTGCGCGCAACGTCATGACGAAGGCGCGCCGGCCGTCGAGGTCATGCGTCCGGCCCACCAAGCGACCCGGGATCTGGCGCATCAGGGGCTCACGGCAAGCCAGCAGACCCAGGTAGGGCCCGCCGTATTGGAGCGCGATGCCGAGGGGCTGCCCTTCTCCTGCCGCGATGTCCGCACCGTACTCACCGGGCGGCGCCAGCACCGCCAACGAGACCGGCTCGACGACCGCGACGAAGAGCGCACCGGCCGCATGGGCCAGCTCCGCCGCCTCGGCCATCGGCTCGAGCAGACCGAAGGCATTGGGTTGGCCCATGATGACGCCGGCCACGGGACGCTCGTCGTCGGACAGGGCCGCCCGGAGCGCGCTGAGGTCGGTGGTCCCGTCCGCGGTGGTCGGCAGCTCCTCGAGGACTCGCGTCCCGGGATCGAAGTAGGTACGCGTCGCGTCCACGTAGTGGCGATGGACGGCGCGACTGATGAGCACGCGCTCACGTCGGGTAGCGCGGACCGTCATCAGGGCCGCCTCGGCCGTGGCCGCGGCGCCGTCGTAGTGGGATGCGGACACCACCGGCAGGTCGAGCAGGGTCGCCAGCAGCGACTGGAACTCGTAGATGGTCTGGAGCGTGCCCTGGCTGATCTCCGGCTGGTAGGGCGTGTAGGCGGTGTAGAACTCGCCGCGCGAGAGCACCGCATCCACGGCGGCAGGGATGTGGTGGCGGTAGACCCCGGCGCCCAGGAACGAGGCCAGGTCGACACGATTGCGTGCCGCCAGGGCCGCCAGCTCGCCGCTGAGCTCGAGCTCCGACAGCGGGCCGGGCAGGTCCAGCCCGTCGGCACGGACCGCGGCCGGGATATCGTCGAAAAGACGGCTGACCGAGTCAAGACCCAGCGTCGCCAGCATGTGCTCGCGATCCGCGGGGGTGTGCGGACCATAGACCATGCTCGTCAGCCGCCGATCTGCGCTCGGTAGGCGGAGGGATCGAGCAGGCCATCGATATCGGAAGCGTCAGCGACCCGGAGTCGAACCATCCAGCCACCCTCGTAGGGTGCCGAGTTCACCAGCTCAGGCTGGTCCGCCAGCGCCTCGTTGATGGCCACGATCTCGCCAGCGATCGGGGCATACAGATCACTGGCCGTCTTGACCGACTCGATGACACCGAAGGCCTCGGCCTGCTTCAACGTGCGGCCGATCTCCGGCAGCTCGACAAAGACGACGTCGCCGAGCTCGTCGGCGGCATAGGCGGTGATGCCGACGACCGCCTCGCCTCCTTCGACGCGCAGCCACTCGTGGTCGGTGGAATAGCGAAGGCTCTCTGGAACGTCCACCTCAGGTACCTCCAACCATCGATCGTCGGCCCGATGCTGCCTCCCCCTCGGGCATGAGGGCCGGGATCACGTACCCGGGCGGCGATAGAACGGCAGCGGCACGACCTCGGCAGGCACGGCGTTACCGCGGACGGATACCTCCAGCATGGTACCGGCGCCGGCGTCGGCCGACCGAACGTAGGCCATGGCGATGGCATCACGGAGCGTCGGGGACTGGCTGCCACTGGTGACCACGCCACTCGGCTCAGCTTCCCCTGCGCGCCCGACCGGATAGCCCTGACGCGCGATGCCGCGACTTCGCAGCACGAGGCCGACCAGTTGCCTTTCGAGGGGTTCGCGCGAGCGACGCTCCAGTGCCTCGCGGCCCACGAAGTCACCCTTGCCATCGAGCTTGACGACCCAGCCGAGGCCAGCCTCATACGGCGAGGTGTGTCGGTCGAGCTCTTGGCCATACAGCGGCATCCCGGCTTCCAGTCGAAGCGTATCCCTGGCGCCCAGGCCGCATGGCAGCAAGCCGTCCGGCGCACCGGCCACCAGCAGAGCCTTCCACAGAGCCGGACCGTCGTCCCAGTCGACGAATAGCTCAAAGCCGTCCTCGCCGGTGTATCCGGTCCTCGCGACGAGAGCCGCGACCCCGGCGACCTTCGCGGGAGCCGCTCCATAGAAGCGCAGCGACTCGAGGTCGAGATCGGTGAGCGCGCCCAGGATCCTCACCGCGGCCGGGCCCTGGACGGCCAGCAGCGAAGTCTCCAGCGTCTCGTCGAGCACGGCCACATCGTGGCCTGACGACCGCGCCCGCAGCTCCAGTGCCACGGTCTCCCGGTTCGACGCGTTGGGGACGACCAGGAACTCGTGCTCGTCGAGACGGTAGACGATGAGGTCGTCGATGATGCCGCCGTCGGTCGTGCAGATCATGGAGTAGTGCGCGCGTCCGACCCGCAACGCCCCGGGGTCCGAGACCAGCGCGGCGGCAAGACCGGACGCGGCCTCGGGACCCCGCACGCGCAGCTCGCCCATGTGCGAGAGGTCGAAGAGACCGGCCGCCGCGCGGACCGCTCGATGCTCTTCGATGATCGAGCCATAGCGGACGGGCATCTCCCAGCCGCCGAACTCGGTGAACCTGGCCCCCAGGGCGGCATGCGCAGCATGCAGGGCGGTCCGCTGCAAGGACGGCGCCTCAGTCAAGGCCGGCCACCGGCAGGGCGCGGGCCAGGATGTCGCGTTCGCTCTTGAAGCGCATCAATGCCTCGGCCTCACCCAGGGCGAACCAGCGGACCTCTGCGAATTCGTGGTCGTGGTCCGCGAGGTCGCCGCCAGTCGCCTCCATCAGGAAGTAGTGCACGGTCTTGTGGATGCGACGTCCATCCCGGACGAAGCGGTAGTGGATGTCTCCGATGGTGTCGAGGATGCGCACCTGCAGGCCGGTCTCCTCGGTGACCTCGCGGAGGGCCGTCTGCTCCGGCGTCTCGTCACCGTCAGGGGTGCCCTTGGGCAATGACCAGATGGAACGCGTCCCGTTGCGTCGACGCCCAAGCACCAGCTCTGCCCCATGTTGCGTATGGCGGATGACGATCCCACCTGCCGAATAGGCGCGCTCCGTCTGGCGCGCGCCGTCCTGATCAGGCTCGATCACCTCAGCGTGGCCGGAGCACCGCGCGGAAGGAACGCCGTTCGAGGATCGCCCGACGCGCTGAGGGCCAGTGCGTGCCGACCCCCTGGAGGGTGGGCCTGGCGGCCGACCGCGCCGGCCTGTCCGAGATCAGACTTCGAGCGCTGCGGCGCAGAGCGGCATATGGATCGCGCTCGGCCGCGGCCCGCTCCGCCTTCGGGATGGGCGGCTTGATGCGTGAGTGCCCCCGCGACAACGGGTGCGCACCGCGCCCAGCCGCGACCGGCAGGACGAATCGTGTTCCTCCATGGATCGCGCGGATGGAACCGGCACCTCGATGCATGCCTCGATGGTAGCGCCTATCGCTGGTCGAGCAGGCGCCGGAGCGACATGGCACGCTCGTCGTCAAGTTCACCGCGTTCGATGGCCATGGTCAGCTCACGCTGGGCGACCACTCGATACAACGGGAGGGCGCCCGGTGCCAGTCTCGCCAGCGCTGCCAGGTGGTCCCTGACCGTGCCCTCATCACCGCGCACGAATGGGCCGGTCAGCGCTGCCTCGATGCCGACATGCTCCGCGTTGGCGAGCGACTGTCGGATGAGCGGTCCGTAGATCGCCAGAGCGCCGGCTTCGTCAAGACCAGCTCCGCGTGCCACTTCGGCGATCCCATCGAGCAGGCCCACGAAACCACCGGCCGCCAGCACTGCGGCAGCGTGGTAGGCCGACTTGCCCGCGGGTGGCAGGCGCACCGGCTGGGCGCCGATATCGGTGGCCAGCGCAGCCAGCACATCCAGCAGCTCTTCGTCGCCCTCCACGGCCACGGTCGCGCCCTGCAAGGCGGCCACTGCCGCGGTCTGCTCGGCGAACGCGACCAGGGGGTGGAACGAGCCGACGCTGGTGCCGGCCGCCCGGGCCGGCTCCAGGACCTCGGACCCGAGTGCGCCCGAGGTATGCACTGCGGCCTGACCCGCGTACAGCCGCAGGGTCGCGGCCACATCAGGCAGGGCGTCGTCAGGGACCGTCGTGAAGACCAGGTCGACCTCGTCCGTGAGGACGGCCAGCGACGCTACCGCCACGGCGCCAGGCACGAGCTCGACGAAATGTGCTTGACGAGCGGGATCGCGCGACGAGATGGCCACGACCGGCCAACCGGCCGCGCTGAACGCGACACCCAGCGCGTTGGCGACCCGACCGGCACCCACGAAGCCGATACGCGGATGCCCACGGGGGTCGTCCGGCGGATGCGGGTGGTGGTGCCCAGGAGCCGCGCTCTGATGGTCGTTCACAGGCACAGCCTATCGGTCCCTGCGACCGGTCGTATACTGGCCCTGACGTAGTCAGACCGACCCGAGGCGGGCACTCCCGTCAGGAGCCGACATCACGAGCGCGCCCGCCGCGCCATGCATGGAGCTCGCCTCATGGCAATGACATCTTCCTCTCCCGCCCACGACGCTCGCGCCACCCTGCGCGTCGCTGACGCGGACTTCATCTACTACCGACTCGACGCGGTCAGCGACACGTTGGAGCGCCTCCCGTTCACCGTCAAGGTGCTGCTCGAGAACGTCCTCCGCAACAGTGCGTCAGGCGCTGCGAGCGCTGAAGATGTCGGGGTCCTTGCGGGCTGGCAACCGGGGGGCGTCGCCGACATCGAGATCCCCTTCCAGCCTGGACGGGTGCTGCTCCAGGACTTCACTGGCGTACCCGCCGTGGTCGACCTGGCAGCCATGCGCGACGCCATGGCCGAGCTGGGTGGCGATCCGGCGCGCATCAACCCGCTGGTCCCGGCCAGTCTGGTGATCGATCACAGCGTGCAGGTCGACCGCTTCGGCAACGCCGCTGCCTTCGCCTTCAATGTCGAGCGCGAATACGAGCGCAACGGCGAGCGCTACCAGTTGCTGCGCTGGGCCCAGACCGCCCTTCGGGATTTCCGCGTCGTGCCGCCGGGTACGGGCATCGTGCACCAGGTCAACCTCGAGTACCTCGCCGATGTCATCAGTGTCCGCGAGGACGATGCAGGTGCACGCATCGCCTTCCCCGACACGCTCGTGGGTACCGACTCGCATACCACCATGATCAGTGGCCTGGGCATCCTGGGCTACGGCGTCGGTGGCATCGAGGCCGAGGCGGTCCTGCTGGGCCAGCCGCTCTACCAGCCGCTGCCCCAGGTCGTGGGGGTGCGTCTCCACGGTGAGCTGCCGCGCGGCAGCACCGCCACCGACCTCGTGCTGGTCATCAGCGAGATGCTCCGGGCACACGGCGTGGTGGGCAAGTTCGTGGAGTACTACGGCGATGGCCTGGCGACGCTGGCGCTGGCCGATCGCGCCACCATCGCCAACATGTCGCCCGAGTACGGCGCCACCACCGGGATCTTTCCCATCGACGACGAGACGCTGGCCTACCTTCGCCTGACCGGCCGGAGCGAGGAGCACGTCGCACTGGTCGAGGCGTACGCTCGGGAGCAGCGCCTGTGGCGCAACTCCGGCGATGCTCCGTCCTTCGACGAAAGCCTTGAGCTGGATCTTGCCAGTGTCGTCCCCAGCGTCGCCGGACCGCGCCGACCGCAGGACCGCATCGCGCTCAGCGACCTGGACGAAGCCTTCCATCGAGACTTCCCGCCGCCCGCCGGCAACGGCAACGGCAGTGGTGGAACCTATCGGGCCGTGACGGTCCGGGCTGACGGGCACGAGGCCACCATCGGGACCGGGTCCGTGGCCATCGCGGCCATCACCAGCTGTACCAATACGTCCAACCCGACGGTCATGGTCGGAGCCGGTCTGCTCGCCCGGAACGCGGTCGAACGCGGCCTGGCCGTCAGCCCCACCGTAAAGACCAGCCTGGCACCAGGCTCCCGGGCCGTCACCGAATACCTGCGCGGCGCAGACCTCCTCGCGTCCCTTGAGACGCTCGGCTTTGATGTGGTGGGCTACGGCTGTACGACGTGCATCGGCAACAGCGGCCCGCTCGACGGGCCCATCGCCGAGGCCGTCGACGCGCATGACCTGGTCGTGGCGGCGGTGCTCTCGGGCAATCGAAACTTCGAGGGTCGCATCCACCCACAGGTCAAGGCTTCCTACCTGGCCTCGCCACCCCTGGTCGTCGCCTTCGCGCTCGCCGGACGAGTCGATATCGACCTGGACTCGGAGCCACTCGGCGAGGGCAGTGATGGGGCGCCCGTCTACCTCGCGGATATCTGGCCCTCGGCCGACGAGATCAAGGCCACCATCGGGAAAGCCGTGACGCCCGATCTCTTCCGTTCGACGTATGCCAGCGTCTTCGAAGGCGACGAGCGCTGGCGCGCCTTGCCGGTACCCGAGGGTGATCGCTACGCCTGGGATGCCGACTCCAGCTACATCGCCGCTCCCCCGTTCTTTGCGGGGCTGACACTCGAGCCCGCACCCATCGCCCCAATCTCGGGAGCACGAGTGCTGGCGTTGCTGGGTGACTCGGTCACCACCGATCACATCTCACCAGCTGGGGTCATCCCGCATTGGAGCCCCGCCGGCCGATGGCTCCAGGAACGGGGCGTGACGCCGGCGCAGTTCAACTCGTATGGGGCGCGCCGTGGCCACCACGAGGTCATGATCCGCGGCACCTTCGGCAACATCCGCTTGCGCAACGCGCTGGCCAGCCAGGAGGGACCGTACACCTCGTTCCAGCCAGGTGGCGAGGAGATGTTCATCTACGACGCGGCGATGCGCTATGCCAGTAGCGCGACGCCCCTGCTGATCATCGCCGGCAAGGAGTACGGCAGCGGCAGCTCGCGCGACTGGGCCGCCAAGGGCACACGCCTGCTGGGTGTGCGCGCCGTGCTGGCCGAGTCGTATGAACGGATCCACCGTTCCAACCTGGTGGGCATGGGCGTGCTGCCGCTGCAGTTCAAGCCAGGCGACAGCGCCGGCAGCCTGGGGCTGAGCGGTACCGAATCATTCGATGTAATCGGGCTCGATGACGACATCGCGCCGCGGTCGACCATCGGCATCGTGGCGCATGGCCAAACCAGTGACATCGACTTCGCGGCGATCGTCCGCCTTGATGGCGGGATCGAAGTCGACTACTACCGCAACGGTGGCATCCTGCCCACGGTCCTACGCCGCCTGGCACAGGAATAGGGCTGCGACGCAGCCTGCGCCATCAGGCGGACGGGGCCACCTCCCGGATGTGGAGGACCTCGCCGTCGCTGGTCAGCAGGTATAGCTCGCCCTCATCGTCCTGGCCAAAACCCTCCGCCTGGCCAAGAGCAGGGTCCAGGCGTCCCACCACGGCGGGGGTCGTGGTGCCTGCCACGACCTGCTCGGCCGGCACCGCCCAGATGGTGCCGCTGCAGTAATCGGCGTACAGGTACATCCCGTCGGGTAGCGTGCCCGCCGCGCCGCGGTAGGCGTACCCGCCGATGACGGCGCAATGACCGGTGTCGCCGTCGGCGTGCTCGTATACGACGACCGGGAGGCGATGGCCGGCAGGCTCACAGGGCACCTTGAGCCGGCAAACGTCGCCGTCCATATCGTTCCAGCCGAACGAGACGCCCCGTTCGCCGGGCCGCAGCAGGTCGATCTCCTCGTACAAATCCTGGCCCACGTCGCCGATGTAGATGTCCCCCGTCCCCGGATCCACGCTGAATCGCCACGGATTGCGCAGTCCGATGGCGTGGACCTCGCCGCGGGCGCCAGGCCGGTCCGAGAAGCCGTTGTCGGCGGGGATGGCATACGGCCAGCCACGGTCGACATCGATCCGCAGCAGCTTGCCCAGCAGGGAAGCAGGATCCTGGCCACTATGGAGCGGGTCCCAGGCCGAACCCCCGTCGCCACTCCCGATGAGCAGCATGCCGTCGCGGTCGAATGCCAGCATGCCGCTCTTGTGGGTCGTCCAGGGCTGGGCGATCACCAGCAGGGGACGCTCACTGCTCTCGATCGGCCGGGGCTCCTCCGGCGATCCGCCATCGCCTCCGGGTGCGGGCAGGCCGGTCACGCTGAATTCACTGATCGAGGTGGCGCCGTCATCGCGTCGCGAGTAGGCCACGAAGAAGCGCCCGTTCTCGGCGAAATCGGGATGGAATGCCAGGCCAAGGAGGCCACGCTCATTGTGGTCGAGGACTCGCGCGCTGATGTCGAGCAGTGGCTCCGGATCGAGCACGCCATCGCGTCGGATGCGCAGGATCCGACCACGCTGCTCCACGACATAGCGGTCGCCGGTGCCATCACCTGGCCCCACCAACAGGACGACGCTGTCGAGCCCCGCCACGACCGGTTCCAGGGACACCTTGAACCCGACCGGGTCAGGAGCCGCGGTCTCGTCCGCCCCGCCCACCCCGGCCGCCCCCGCAAGCAGGGCACCGACGGCGGCGAGGCAGACGGCGACGATCCACCGTATCCGGTCGGAGTCGCCTCGGCTCGCGGTCATCCCTCGGTCGGCGCGGTACTCGGCAGCGGCGATGCGGGCGACGCAGAGGCGGCCGTCAGCTCCATGACCACGTGCCCGTTACCGTCGGTGAAGCGCATCGCGGTGCCATCGCGTTGCCACAGAACGACCCGCTCGAAGGCCGCCAGCAGGCGGCGCTCCGACCTGCGAACGTCGCCTTCACACGGCAGCCCCGTGATGTCGAGCGGCACGACCAACATCTGTTGGGACTGGGCCATGTACTCGCCCTCGAACAGGCGACATCCGGTGGCCCCACGGGCCTTGCCGTCGGCGCCCAGGACAAGCCGCATCGAACCGTCGGTCGGCGCCGCCTGAAGCTTGCCGTTGGGCCGCGCGAAGGCCGTCACCAACCACTCACCTTGTGGTCCAGCGAGGGGGGCTGACAGAAGGCTGATCTGGACCCGGCCAGTGTCATCCAGCAGCTCCAAACCAGACCCGGCCGACCGCCACGCCGTGACGGCATTGAGCGCCTCGATGAACATCTCTGCCTCGTCCTTGACGTCTGGCGCGCAGGGTCTGGGATCCCGTCCCAGGACGCTCAGGCTGATCATGTGTCCATCCAGTTGGTAGCTGCCGATGTATGACTCGCAGCCGGTCTCGCCTTCGAGGTCCCCGTCGGGGAAGAGCCTCGCGCTGAGACCTGACGGTGTGGTGGGTTCGACGATCCCGCCGCCACGGGACAGGAACTGGCGGACCTCCCAGTTGCCGTCGAGGGCGGATCCCACGGGCGCTGGCGAGGCCAGGAGAACTGGCGCTTCCGACGGAGGCGGCGAGGCGGTCTGGCTCGAGCCATCCTGGGCGACGGCAGCTCCTGCCAGCAGCAACGCCGTGACGCCGGCTGCTGCGGCACGCACGGAACGAAGACTGGCGACGCTTGGCATGTCGGCTCAGGGTACCGCGGCTGCGCGCAAGGCCCTGTGCGATGCGCCCGCCCGCCCATGCGGCGTTCGAGGCCAACGCGCGGTGGCCTCGCCGTGTCGACTCAGGGTCCCCGCTCGCGCCAGGCTCCCTCGACGCGGTAGAGCTGCCAGGGCTCCTCGATCCCCCTCAGGGTGTGCATCCCGGCGTCCTCGAAGCTCGTCGGGGCGCCTGTCAGCAAGTCGCGTACCGTCCGCGACGCGAGGATCTCTCCGGGCGCGGCCTCGCCCATCACCCGGGCGGCGATGTTTACGGCAAGCCCACTGATGTTTTCGCGGAGCGCGGAGATCTCGCCGACGTGTAGGCCGCTGCGGATGGCGATCCCCATCGACGCGAGTTCGTCTCGCAGCCGCACCGCAGCGTGCAGCGCATCGCTCGGTGACGGAAATGTGCAGAGCACGCCATCACCTGTCCGGTTGATGACGCTCCCGCCGTGGCGCTCGGCAACGCGCTCGGAGATCTCGTAGTGCAGGTCGAGGACGGTCGACCAATCGCGGTCACCAAGTCGTTCAGCCTGGCGAGTCGACTCGACGATGTCGGTGAACAGGAAGGTCAGCAGCATGCGTTCCATTCCTCTCGACCGCTCGCGCCCAGCCACGAACCGCTCCAGATGGTCGAGGAACACATCGGGTGTCTCCCAGTAGAGGGGGCCGTCGGCGCCGGGCACGACGACGAGCTGGGCACCCGGGATGTGCTCAGCGATGTACGCGCCATGAGACAACGGGAGGAACTGGTAATCGCGGCGGTGGATAACGAGTGTGGGCACAGCGATGCGATGGAGCGCCGCCGTGGCGTCCACCGCGAGCGCGTGCTCGAGCGCAGCGATGATGTCGTTGGGGGTCCCGAGCGACCGGATGTACTTGGCGTACCAGGCCCGGAACCTGGGATCCCCGGAGCGGCTCGGCACGTTGGTCTCGACCAGTGCATCGGTGCCCCAGGAGCCCTCGACCATCGCGCGCAGTCCACGGGCGGCAGCAGCATCGAATCCGATGTCGTAGCCCTCGCCCTTTGCCCACCGCGACGTCGAGTTGTAGATCACCAGGGCCGTGACTCGTTCGGGGTGATCAGCGACATAGCTCAGGGCGCTTGGCCCTGCATCGAGCGAGGCCAGAATGGCGAAGCGGTCGCTCCCGGCGGCGGTGAGGACGGTATCGAGCTGATCGGTGAAGTCCGGGCGCGTGGCACCCACCGGAAGGCGGTCCGAGCCACTCCCGCCGGCGAGGTCGAATCGGATGAGACGAGCGAAGGTGGACAGCTGGCGCAGGAAGCGCTCGGCCCCGGGTTCCTCCCAGAGCGCGTCCGTGTGGCTGAAGCTCCCGGCCGACATGACCAGGTCGGGTGGACCTGTGCCCACGACCTGATAGGCGAGCCGCAGCTCGCCGAGGGTGGCATAGCGTGTCTCTGGTAGCACGGACCGAGCATAGGTCCTGGGCAGGTCGGACGACTGCCCAGGCCCGCTGGCGGGCCTGTGGACCTGTTGGAGAGACGCCTGGCAGGGACGATCGTCGCCGTGATTGACGCTGGAGGCGTCCCGATGGCAGCGGGGGCGAAATGGTGGGCGATACTGGATTCGAACCAGTGACCTCGCGGATGTGAACCGCGCGCTCTAACCAACTGAGCCAATCGCCCGAGGTCTCGAAGTATAGCCCGGAGCGGCGAGTGGACTCGTCAACCGGACCTCACCCAGAGTCCCGGCCAGCGCCTCCGCAGCGCGGAGACATCCGCGCCCTCGATGCACAGGCGCTTCTGCCTGGCCCCTGCGCCTGAAGCGACGGTGATGGTCGACCTGGGGATATCGAGCACCTCCGCCAGCAAGCCAGTCACCGCCCGGTTGGCGGCCCCATCACTCGGGGCTACCGTGACGCGGATGCGCAAGGCTCCCTCCTCGTCGACGCCTTCGATGGCGTTCCGGCTCGATCTCGGCGTGACCCGAACGCGGATGACCACGCCGTGGGTCACGCTGCCAGGACCAGGCGCATCAGGAACCCCAGGCCCAGCAGCAGCACCAGCGGGGAAAGATCGAACATGCCGGCCTTCGGAAGCACATTCCGTAACGGTGCCAGGACGGGCTCGGTCAGGCTGTACACGAACTGGCTGATGGGGCGCTGGCTTTGCGGGTCGATCCAGCTGAGCAGGATGCGGGCGAGCACCACCAGCCAGGCCGTGACGATGAGAGGCTTGAGCAGCAGGATGATGATGTGCATGGTCGCCCTCGGAAGCGGGCTGAGCTAGGTGGGCGGGGGTCGCTCACCGAACAACGCACGTCCCACCCGGACCAGCGTACTGCCTTCCTCGATGGCGACCTCGAAATCGTCGCTCATGCCCATGGACAGGCCGGAGCCCAGGCGGGGCTCGTCCGACCGGAGCCGCTCCGATAACTCGCGCAAACGAACGAAGGTGGGCCGCGCTTCGGCGCCACCGGCGCTCAGCCGGCCGACCGTCATAAGGCCGCGAACCTCGAGATGGGGCAGCGCCGCGATGTCCGAAAGCTCACGCTTGAGCTCGTCGGGCGCGAAGCCTTCCTTATCAGGGTCGGCGTCGACATTGACCTGCAGATAGACCGGCAACGGCTCGCGCGACCGTGCCCTGCCCTCGCCCACCAATCGATCGATCCGGGACGCCAGTGCCGCGGAATCGACCGCCTCGATGACATCGAATAGCTCGACCGCCCTGGCCGCCTTGTTCTTCTGGAGGTGCCCCACCAGATGCCACTCGGCCGGCTCCAGCGCGGGATCTTGTCGGCCGCCTCCTGGACCCGGTTCTCACCGAGTACGTCAAGGCCCGCTGCCTGCGCCAGTCGCAGCCGCTCGACGGCGACGGTCTTGCTGACCGCCACCAGCGTCACCGCGCCGGCGTCACGTCCCGAACGCCCGCAAGCCGCCACCATGCGCTCGATGACGTCGGCGCGGGCAGCGGCCAGCTGGTCGATGGCTCGCGCGTCGAGCGAGCCCGGCTCAGTGCTGTTCGCGATGGATCAGCGGCTTCGGCGGAGGAAGGCCGGGATGTCCAGGTCCTCGACCTCGTTCTGCCGCGACTGGCCGGCAGCGACAGGCTCACTGGTCGAGACCGGCACCGCCACGGGTGCCTTGGCCTGAGACTCCTCACCTGGGGCGTCGTCCTGGTCGCCGGCCGCTGTGCGCTGGCGTTCCAGCTCACGCATGTAGTCGCGGTTCTCGAGGCCCGCTTGCACGTCCCCGGCCTGCTCCGTCGCGGCGGTGCCGTAGAGGGCCGTCTTGCGAGCGGCGTCGAAACCGGTGGCGATGACCGTGATCTGCAGATCGTCACCCATTCGCTCATCGATGACGGTCCCGAAGATGATGTTGGCCTCCGGGTCGGCCATCTCCTTGATGATCTCCGCCGCCTCATCGATCTCGAAGAGGCCCAGGCTGGGTCCGCCCGTGACATTGAACAGGATGCCCTGCGCGCCGCTGATGCTGACCTCGAGCAGCGGGCTGCTGATGGCCTCGCGTGCAGCTTCGGTGGCGCGATCGGGACCGCTGGAGCGACCGATGCCCATGAGAGCCGAACCGGCCGAGCGCATGACTGCGCGCACGTCGGCGAAGTCGAGGTTGATGAGGCCCGGGACGGTGATCAGGTCGCTGATGCCCTGGACGCCCTGGCGCAGCACGTCATCGACGACACGGAAGGCGTCGATGATCGACGTCTCCTCGCCAACGACTTCCTTGAGCCGGTCATTGGGGATGGTGATGAGCGTGTCGACCTTGTCCCGTAGCAGCTCGGCCGACTTCTCGGCGTTGAGACGGCGACGTGCGCCCTCCCACTGGAACGGCTTGGTGACGACACCGATGGTCAGTGCGCCCATGTCGCGGCCGATCTCGGCGATGACCGGTGCAGCTCCGGAACCGGTCCCACCACCCATGCCGGCAGTGATGAAGACCATGTCGGAGTCGCGCAGGGCGTCGGCGATCTTCTCGGAGTCCTCTTCGGCGGCGCGCTGGCCGATGCTGGGATCGCCGCCCGCGCCAAGGCCCCGGGTGATCTTGTCACCGATGCGGATCTTGTTGGGAGCGTCCGACTGCAACAGGGCCTGGGCATCGGTATTGACGGCGATGAACTCGACACCCATCAGCTCGGCCCGGATCATGCGGTTGACGGCATTGCTGCCTCCACCACCGACTCCGATGACACGGATAAGGGCGAAATTCTCTGAGTCTGAACGCAGCGGCATGTTAAGTGATCCCTCCAGATCGCGCACCCAAGCAATGCAGCCCATCGGATCTCTCGCACGGACGAGCGATTTCCTTCCAGACCACTTGGTCGAGAGCGAGTATATCGTCGGGCGGCCGGTGTCGGATAGAGCGTATCTGGGCGCCGCTGAGCGTGGATCGAGGTCCGGAACCGTGAAGCGTGGCCTTTGGTCAACAGCCGCGGTGGGCCTTGGGCAAGTCCTGGATCATCGGACCCGGGCTCATGACCCCGGGACAGATCATGCCCGTGGAGACGGAGTCCGCGGAGCAGAGGTGCCACGCGAGCCGCGGGCATCGACGATCGAATCACTCTCGGGGTCGAGTCGGCGGAGGCTCCCGTCAGCAGCGAGGCTGGACTAGGGGAAGAAGCGCCGCATCATGTCGCGCATGCGATCCCAGTTCTGCGTCCGCGGTGGTGGCTCGTAGCGTTCCAGGTCTTCCCTGGTGACCTCCCGCGCGGCCCACAGCAACAGGCCGATGGCGGTCGAATATGACGGCGTCAGCAGGTGATCGGTCAGGCCGCCGACACCTTCTGGCGAAGCCACCCGCACCGGGATCTGAAGCACGTCGCGGCCGAGCTCGGCGATGCCGGCGAGCTGCGAGCCGCCGCCGGTCAGCACCAGCCCGGCCGGCAGGCGATGGGCGCTGGCGTTGTCACTGATCTCCTCGCCGATCTTCTCGAAGAGCTCATGCATCCGGGCGTCGATGATCTCGGTGACGTCTGACTTGGTGGCCGGCCGCGCGACCCCATCGTCGATGATCTCGACGGGTGCCTGACTGGTGGGATCCGCGTTCCTGGCGGCAGCTCCCCCGAAGCGCACCTTGAGCTGCTCCGCAGCAGCGAGGTTGGTGCGCAGTCCGATGGCGATGTCATTGGTGACGTTGACGCCGCCGAGCGGCACTACCCCGGTGTAGAACGGCGAACCATCCGCGTACAGGGCGATGTCCGTGGTGCCAGCGCCGATATCGGCCACCGCGACACCGAGCTCGCGTTCCGTCTCGCTGAGCACCGCCGCACCCGAGGCCATCGATGAGACCACCAGCTCATCCGGGCGGACGCCCGCCTGGCGGACGCACTTGGTCAGGTTCTGCAGGGCGGTCGCACTGCCGTGGACGATATGGGTGGTGACCTCCAGGCGAATGGCGCTCATGCCCTCGGGATCCTTGACTCCCTCCTGGCCATCCACGGTGAAGTCGCGCGGGAGCACGTGGAGGACCTCCCGGTTGGACGGGATGGTGACCGCACGCGCGACCTCAGTCGCCCGCTCGATGTCCTCGCGCGTGACCTCTCGGTGCGCCCCGCTGACGGCGACCGTTCCACGCGAATTGAGCGATTCGAGATGGTCACCGCCGACCCCCACGAAGGCCGCCTCGAGGCGCAACCCAGACAGTCGCTCAGCCTGCTCGATGGCCTGGCTGATGGAGCTGACCGTCTGGTCGATATTGTTGACGAGGCCCTTCTTGACCCCGGTCGTGGGCAGCGTGCCCTTCCCGATGATGTCCAATGCGCCATCGTTGGTGACCTCGCCGACGAGCACGACGACCTTGCTCGTGCCGACATCGAGCGCCACCAGGATCGCTTCGATCTCCAAGCTCTTCCCTTCCTTGAACGCCGGCTACTCGCCGGCCGGTGCGTCAGCGCACCACGGCTTCTACATTGTCGGCGATGCCGCGGCGACGCGCAGGCCCGGGCGAACACTCACGCCCCACGCTCGGTAAAGGTGCCACAGGCATCGTCGGAGATGGACAGGCGGATGCGTTCCAGCTTTCGTTCGTCTTTCCCGGCCAGCAATGACCGCAGGCACTGCACCTGGCGCGGGATGACATCCGGCGGCTGGACTCGGGGCGTGTACCGGCCGAAGATGGCGAGCCAGCTCTCGTCACTGTGCAACACGTACCCCAGGTTCTGGTCGACCCTGAGCTGGAGCTTCTGGGCACGACTCCCCAGCTGTTGCGGGGTCAGCGCCAGTAGCTGACGCATCACGGCCAGGTCAGCCGCGGGCAAGTGCGATCCCACCGTCGGCGCGACTTCGGGCAGACGAGCGTCCTCGACGACGGGGAGGCCGGCCCTGGCTTCATCTTCCACCACGGCGGCCTGGCTGGCGTCCTCGACCCCGTCCTGGTCACTCCCATCTGGCGGCGACGTCGGGGCCGAGACGGTCGGGCCGAAGAGCATGCCGTCTTCGTCCACCAGCCAGGCGACGTCGCCGTCGCTCCACACGAACAGCGGCTGGCGCTCTTCGAGGTGGACCGAGATCGCCGCGGGGAGGCTTACCGTGGCGCTGGCGGCATCGACATCGGGCAAGGACGAGACATCACCGACGATGTCCTTGGCACGAACGCGGAAGACATTGGGACCGCGATCGATGCCACTGAGGTGGGAGCGCACCGCCACTTCATCAGCATGCACCAGCCCATCGAAGGTGACGCTCTGCGGGGTGATCCGGAAGGTTGGGTCCGTCAACATCCAGAACAGCACCGCGGTCAGTGCGATCATCCCCAGCGCGCCCAGGGCCCGGGCTGCCGTGGTCGCCCTCGAACGTCGGACCACGGGTATGACCGCGCGGGGGCGGATGCTCCCGACGCCAGGACTGCGAGAAGAAGGAGTCACCGTGGCGACGCCAGCCCTGCGGGTTGCATGGAACGATGGGCGGCACGCTCCAGCGCGAGCTCCACGACCCGTTCGCAGGTATCGGCGAAGTCAAAGCCACCAGACGCCGTCATGCGCGGGAAGAGGCTGATCGGGGTGAAGCCCGGGATCGTGTTGATCTCGGAGAGGTACAGGGTCCCATCTCGTGACAGCAGCACATCCACGCGCGCGAAACCAGAGGCACCGATGGCGAGAAAGACCTCGACGGCCGACTGGCGGATATGGGCAGCCAGCCCGGGCTCCAGCTCAGCCCTGGCAGTGGTCATGCTGTCATCGGACTGGTACTTGGCGACATAGTCGTAGAACTCACGGCCGGGCATGATCTCACCGGGTCCGTAGGCCACGGCGTCGATGCGGTTGTTGCCCAGAACGCTGGTCTCCAGCTCACGGGGATGCTCCAGATAAGGCTCCGCGAGCACCAGGTCGTCGTAGCGGAAGGCCATCGCCAGGGCCGCCCGCAGGGTCGGCCGGTCTTCGAGGTCGTGCACGATGGTGATGCCGATGCTCGAGCCCATGCGCGCGGGCTTGAGGATGATCCGCGGGTCGGCCAGGCGCTGTCCGAACTCGACCAGGTCGGCCTCGGCACGATCGGCGTTTGCCTCGTACTCCACGTTGCGCAACTCGGACCAGGGCAGGACCGGCAGCGCCAGCGATCCGCAGACGCGCTTGAACAGGGACTTGTCCATACCCACCGCGGATGCCGCTGGACCGGCGCCGCAATACACCAGCCCGGCCGACTCGAGCAGCGCCTGCACCTGGCCGTCCTCGCCGAACGGCCCGTGCATCGCTGGGAACACCACCGGCTGAGGCTTCGTCGAGGCCATCCGTTCGAGTGCGGCGGCGGCGCCGAGCGGGCCGACCGCGTCCAGCGTGGCCGGGTCGTGAAGCGCCTCCAGGCTGAGCTCCGGATCGATGGCGCTCATGGGCAGCTGCCACCAACGGGCCTCACGGTCCACCAGCCAGCCGCTGACCTGGTGACCGCGGCCGGCCAGTGCCGTGGCGATAGCGCGCCCCGAGACGAGCGAGACATCATGCTCCGCGGACGGCCCGCCGAAGAGCACCGCGATGCTGTGCATCGGTCGCGTCACGGCCGCCTCCCTGCCCTGGGCACGACGATCCTCATGCTGCCTCCTCGGTAGCGTCCCATTCGCCCACGAACTCGACCTCGTAGGTCAGCTCGATGTCGCGCTCACGACGCACGGTCTGACGCACCAGCTCGGCCAGGGCTCGCACATCTGCCGCGCTGGCGTCACCGGTGTTGACGATGAAGTTGGCGTGCTTTTGGCTCACCATGGCGCCGCCGATACGGCGCTCCTTGAGCCCCAGCTCCTCGATGATGCGCCCCGCCGAATCATCCGGCGGATTGCGGAAGACGCTGCCGGCTGATTTCTGGCCGATGGGTTGATGGGCCTGGCGCCAATGACGGATGTCGTCGAGCCGCTGCGTGATGATCTCGGGCTCTGCAGGCTCAAGTACGAAGGTGGCCGCGATGACGACATCGGGACGCCCGGGTGAGCAGTGCTTCAGCGTCGTCTCGCGATAGGCCATCTCCAGGTCCTTCGGCCCGAGTGCGGCCTCGCTGCCGTCGGCCCGCACCACCTGGGCCTCCAGCAGCACCCCGCTGACATCCGAGCCGTGCGCGCCGGCGTTGGCCCACACGGCGCCGCCGACGGTCCCCGGGATGGCCAGCCCGAACTCGAGGCCCGAAAGGCCGGCGTTCTTCGACACCGTGGCCGCCTTGGCCATGGGCAGGCCGGCATCGGCGATCAGGCGGCCTTCGTGGGTGCGCTCGGCCTGGGCCCGGACGACCACGACCAGTCCGCCGATGCCGGCATCGCTGATGACCAGGTCAGAGCCGCGACCGATGAGGAACACCGGGATGTCGCGAGACCGGGCGAAACGGACGATGCCGCGCAGCTCGAACTGGTTGCGGACCTCGGCGAACAGGTCGGCGCGTCCGCCGACCCGCATGGTGGTGAAGCGTGCCAGGGATTCATCACGCACGGTCTTGATGCCGAGTCGTCGCTGGATGTCGCCACCCAGCTTTAGCTGTTGCTCGCGGGACAGCCGCTGGCTCATGCGGCCGCCCGCGTCATGTCATCGAGCTGGTCCTGGCTGGGCAGCGCCTCACGGGCGGCCAGGCGCTCGAGGAGCACGACTGTGGCCTTGGCGGAGCCCGGCCGTGCCATGCCCCGAGCCGCTTCCGACATGGTCGCGAGTCGGTCATCGAACAGCAGATCGCAGGCCTCGCGCAGGGTGTCGGCGTCGAGATCGGCGTCATCGACGAGGATGGCCGCTCCGGCGGCGACCATCTCGGCCGCGTTGGCGCGCTGGTGGGCAGCAGCGTGCGGATACGGGACCACGATCATGGGCAGGCCGGCAGCCGCAGCTTCGGCCAGCGTCGAGGAGCCGGCGCGACCGACCAGCAGATCGGCGGCCGCCAGCGCCGCGTCCATGTCCTCATGCAGGAAGGCGAAGGGCCGATAGCGATCCTGTCGCTCCGACGGAAGCGAGGCTCGCAACAGTTCCGCCTTGTCGATGCCGGCCGAGCCGGTGATGTGGATCACCACGCAACGCCCGACGAGGTCCCCGATGGCCGCTGCGATGGCATCGTTGAGACGTCGGACGGACTGCGAGCCGCCGAACACGAGAAGTGCGGGCGGTCCTTCCGGGAGGCCCAGGCGAGCCCTGGCCGCGTTCTTCTCGAGGCCGTCCAGATCCCGGATAGGCGTGCCTGTCAGATAGCTTGGAGCTGGCAACCGCGGCTGGGTGGCTGCGTAGGAGACGCTGCGAGCCGTCGCCAATCGCGCACTGGCGCGGACGCTGCGCCCGGGGATCTGGTTGCCTTCCCATAGCAGCGTCGGGATGCGCCAGGCCGTCGCCGCGGCGAGGACGGGGATGGCCACGTAGCCACCGGTCGTGAAGATGACATCCGGCCGCCAGCGCAGCAGCTTTGAGGCCGCCTGCGGTATCGAAGCGAGCAGGCGCAGCGGATCGAGCACCGTATCGACCGAGACATCGACCGTCCGCAGCGATCGTAGCCAGAGTCGATCCAGTGGCAGGTCGGCCGCGTGGACGATATCCCCCTCCAGCCCGCGATGCCCGCCGATCCAGCGCAGCTCGAGATCAGGCAGCCGAGCCTGCAGACGGGTCACGACGGCCAAGGCTGGGTAGATGTGGCCGCCGGTGCCCCCGGCCGCGATGAGGATCCTCATGCGCGCTGACACCTCGCGTTTCGCTCTCTCGGGAGATGGATAGCAGGATACCGACCGCCGCCAGTACGACCACCAGCGAGGTACCGCCATCGCTCAGGAAGGGTAGCGGCATCCCGGTCAGCGGGATCATGTTGACGACCACCCCGATGTTGATGAAGGCCTGGTACACCAGCCATGAAGTGATGCCCAGCGCGAGCAGGCCCCCGAATGTGTCCGGCGCCCGCATCGCCACCCGGATGCCGCGCCATGCCAGCACCAGGAAGAGTCCGATGACGAGCACACCGCCGATGAGGCCGAACTCCTGGCCGACGACAGCGAAGATGAAGTCGTTCTCGGCCGCCGGCAGCAGCAGTCCGGTTGGCGTCCTACTGGTCCCGAGGCCCTGTCCCGTGATGCCTCCCAGGGCCAGCGCATAGAGGCCCTGGACCGTCTGGAAGCCACGGTCGGCAGCCTCGGCGAAGGGATCGAGGAAGACCTCGACGCGGTCCATCTGATATGGCTGCAGCAGCAGCATGCCGGCTACGCCGGCCAGCCCGACCGGGACGAGCAGCAGCAACTGCAGGATGCTGGCTCCAGCCACGAAGAGCATGGTGAAGGCGGTCAACACGAGCACACCAGTGGTGCCCAGGTCCGGTTCCAGCAGCACCAGCCCCGAGATGAAGCCGACCGTCAAGGTGAATGGGATCATGCCGCGGCGGAAGGATCCGACCTCCGTTCCGCGGGCCGACAACCAGTGCGCTGCGAAGATCACCAGGGTCAGCTTGGCCAGCTCGGTCGGCTGGAACCGGGGCAGGGGGCCGATCTCCAGCCAGCGTGTGGCTCCATTGGCCGTGATCGGCTCGATCAGCGGCGGGATGCTCGGCATCAGCACCAACACCAGCAGCACGATGGCCACGAGCATGCCCAGCACCGAGAACGAACGCCAGTAGCGATAGTCGATGCGCATCACCAGCAGCAGGACGAGGCCTCCCAGCAGGCCCCACCCGAGCTGGGTGGTCACGGTATCGAAGATGGTTCCATTCTCCTGGGCCGCGGACTTGACGCCCGACGCTGAGTAGACCATCAGGATGCCGATGGCGGACAGGGCGACGGCGGCCATCAGCAGCAGGTAGTCGGGCTCGTGGCGCTCACGTTGCGGACCTTCGACGACTCGCCCGGGGACACGATCACGGGCGGCATCACGACTGGCGTGGCCAGCCGAGCGAACGGTGGCCGGCGGCACCGCACCCCTGGTCGGGAGGAGGCCCCCGGGGCTGGGGCGTCGTACCCGGTTGGCCTCGCGGCGCGCCGCGGCATCAGGTGAGCGCCCGCCTCGTCCCCTGGCCCGTCGCGGGCGGAAGGTGCTGGGAGCCACCTCCCGTCGCTCATCACGGCCCCACGGAAAACGTAGTGCTTCCATCAGTCTTCCTCATCGAGTGTGTCGATCGCCGCGACCGCGGCCTTGAAGGAAGCCCCGCGGGCCTCGTAGTCGCGAAACATGTCGAAGGATGCGGCCGCCGGGCTCAAGAGCACGGTGGCCGGTCGCTGTTCGCGAGCGATGGTGGTGGCCAGGCTGACCGCTTCAGCCATGCTTGCCGCCCGGATGATGCGGCTCAGCCCGGCGGCCCCAAAGGCTCGCTCCAGCTCATCGGCGGTCTCGCCGATGAGCACGGCCGCCGTGACACGCTCCGCGACGGCATGGGCCAATGCGTCGATGGGCACACCCTTGGAGCGACCGCCGGCGATGAGCACCACGGGTGGGTCGAACGCGCGCACCGCGGCGATGACCGCGTCGGGCTGCGTGCCCTGTGAGTCGTTGACGTAGGTGACGCCGGCGACCTGAGCCACCCGCTCCAGGCGATGCTCCACGCCGGGGAACCGCCGCACGGTTTCAGCGATGGCCGTGGGCTCCACACCGAAGAGCAATCCGACCGCGGTCGCGGCAAGGACGTTGGAGATGCTGTGCTGGCCGGGGATGGGGACATCGGCCAGCGGCAGGATGCGACCATCGTGGCCAGCCGGGACCAGCTCGGATCCGGCTACCACCCAGTCATCGACCACGCCCACCCCGGTGGCGGTCGGTGCTGACCGCGCATAGGTCACCGTTCGAACGTCGTCGGGCGTCCGGTAGCTCGAGACGACCGGGTCGTCATCATTGCGGACCAGCACGCCACCGGTCGGCAGCAGTTCGAGCAATCGACGCTTGGCTGCCCGGTAGGCTTCCAGCGAACCGTGCCGATCCAGGTGGTCCGAGGTGACGTGCGTATAGACGGCTACGTCCGTCCCCCGTGACAGCGTGGGCAGCTGTAGCTCGGAGAGTTCCAGCACGACGCGGTGGGCGTCCGTCAATGTGTCCACTTGCTCGATGAGTGGCGCGCCGATGTTGCCACCAAGCAGCACCGGCGCGTCACCCCCCGTCAGCACGGCTGCCGACAGGGAACTGGTGGTCGTCTTGCCCTTGGTCCCCGTGACCCCGACGGTGGCCGCGCGACAGAGGCGCAGGAAGAGGTCGACCTCGCTCACCACGGGGATCCGGCCGGCCGCCTCGACGGCCGCCAGGGCTGTGCGCAGTCGCGGCTCGGTGGTCGGGTACCGGCTATTGATCGAAGGAGATGTGCAGATGAGCGACTGGCCCGCCAGCGCGATGGCCGGATCGAAGTCGGAGCCCAATAGCAATCGTGGACGGCGCATCCCGAGGGCGGCGACAGCCTCGGAGAGCTCGGGAGCGGGCCGGCCGTCGTAGATCGTGACCGCGGCGCCGTGGTCTTCGAGGAACCGGGCCAGCGCGATCCCACTGCGGGCCAGCCCGAGCACCGCCACCGGCCGTCCCTCGAAGGAATCCAGGTCGAGCCCTTCCATGTCGATGACCGGGGTGTCGCGGAGTCGTCATCGCCGTCACCCGAGGAGCCCGCGAGTGGCCATGTAGAAGGCCACGCCGACCAGCGCCGCGAGGGCGCCCACGATCCAGAATCGCAGCGTGATCTTCTCCTCGTCCCAGCCCATCAGCTCGAAGTGATGATGGAGCGGCGACATGCGGAAGAGTCGCTTGCCCCGCATCTTGACCGAGGCGATCTGGAGGATCACCGAACCGGTCTCGAGCACGAAGACGAGGCCGATGAGCGGCAGCAGCAACACCTGACCGGTGATCAGTGCGGTCACCGCGAGAGTGGCGCCAAGCGCGAGTGATCCCGAGTCGCCCATGAAGATCTGGGCGGGATGGACGTTGAACCACAGGAAGGCCAGCAGCGCTCCGATGATCAGCCCACACAGCACGGCGAGGTTGGCCTGCCCGGTGTTGGTGAAGGCGATGACCATGTAGCCGGCAAAAGCGAAGATCAACGTTCCCCCTGCCAGCCCGTCCAGACCATCGGTGATGTTCACGGCGTTGCTGGCTGCCACGATGGCGAATGCGGCGATGAGGATGTAGGCGAGTGGGTGGATGCTGACCGCACCAAGGAAGGGCACGGCCATGGCGGTGATCTCGTACGTATCCTGGATCTGCCACGCCGCGACGCCGCCCACGACCGACTGCCACAGCAGCTTCTGGACCGCGCTGATGCCGTCGCCGGTCCGGGCATTGAGCCAGTCATCCGCGGTACCCAGGATGCCGACCAACGCCAGGGTGGCCAATGGGGCGAACGTCGGTGCACCGATGAACCCGCCGCCCGACAGCTCCATGACCAGGGCGATGCCGAGGACCACGGCCACGATGAGCAGCCCGCCCATGGTCGGCGTCCCTTCCTTGACGTAGTGCGTCTCCGGGCCCTCGAGCCGGATGCGCTTGCCCATCCCCAATCGACGCAGGAAACGGATGAAGGCGGGCATCAACACGACCACGATGGCGAACGCGAGGAGGATCCCCTGGACGATGGTCTCGCCGCCGGTCACGCCAGCCCCTCGGCTGCGCCAGCCGCCCGGGCCAGGCGCTCGACAAGCAGGTCCAGGGCGGCCCCGCGGGAGGCCTTGACGAGGACCGTATCGCCGTCCCGCAACTCCGTCAGCAGAAGCCCCAGGGCGGCATCCCGATCAGGCACCACCGCGACGTGCGAGCCGTCCATGCCCGCCGCAATGGCTCCGTCGGCGATGCCCTGTGCGCCTTCTCCGACCACGACCAGCTCGTCGGCCAGCTCCGCGGCATGACGTCCCACACGCTGATGCTCGGCAGCCGCCGCGTCGCCCAGCTCCAGCATCTCGCCGAGTACCGCGATGTGTCTTCCCGGCAATTCGAACAGCAGGCCGAGCGCCGCCAGCATGGCATCGGGCGAGGCGTTGTACGAATCATCGAGGATGGTCCAGGCTCCAGCCCGTACCAGCTGCGAACGGTGGGGCATCGCCAGCTCGCGTCCGAGACCGGCCACGATGTCCTCCGGCGACATGCCCAGGCAGCGCGCGACCGCCGCCGCCGCCAACGCATTGTGGATGCCATGGCGACCCAGGACCGGTGACCTGACCTCGTACGAGCCACCCGGCAGGCGCAGGCGGTACTGCATCCCCGCGACGCCCAACGAACGGACATCGTCCGCACCCACATCCGCGGCAGGCTCGAATCCATAGCTGAGCACGCTCGCCGAGGTGTGGTCGGCCATACCCATGACTCGAGCGTCATCGGCGTTGAGGACGGCCCAGCCCGATGGCGGCAAGGCCTCGACCAGCTCCCGCTTGCCTGCCTCGATGGCGTCGATGGAGCCAGCGCGCGACAGGTGCACGCCGCGAACCGCCGTGACCACCCCGATCGTGGGTCGTGCCAGTCGCGCCAGGAGGGCGATCTCGCCGGTGGTGTACAGGCCCATCTCCAGGACGGCGATCTCGTGGTCAGCCGTCAGTCGAAGGAGCGTCAGGGGCAGTCCGATCTCGTTGTTCCAGTTGGCCGGGTTACGCAACACCTGAAATCGCTCGCTGAGGACCTCGGCGATCTGCTCCTTGGTGGAGGTCTTGGCGAGGGAACCGGTGATGCCGATGACCAGCGGCTCGAACCGGTCGCGATAGGCGGCGGCCGTGGCACGCAAGGCGGCAGCGGTGTCGGGGACGTGGAGCAGCGTGGCGCCATCCGCGGCGAGGGCGTCGGCCTGTTGGGGCGATACGGTCGCACTGACCACCACAGCAGACGCACCCCGCTCGACAGCGGCATCAAGGAACCGGTGTCCGTCCGTGCGCTCGCCGGGCAGGGCGAAGAATGCATCGCCCGGCCGCACCAGCCGTGAATCGACAGCGCCACCGGTCACCGGGAGCGTTCCGAGGCGGATCAGTTCACCGCCGGTCGCGGCCGCCAGCTGCTGCCCATCGAAGACTGACGCGGCGCCATCAGACGCCGCGTTCAGCTTGTCTCGGTCCAGCCCCTCATCCACGGCGGCCCATTGTGCCACCGCTATGGTTCACGGCCATCGGAGGGTTGCCCGCCCTGGACGTCAGCTGCCGTGAGCGGATCCGTGTCGTCCCGCTTGCGCCTGGCCTTGTTGGCCTTGGTGCTACTCCTGCCGCCCTTTTTCGCGGAGCCGCCATCACGCCGGGCGGCACGTCGTCGGGTCTCCTGACGTGCCTGGAGGTTGCGCTGCGGCGTCAGCCACTGGGCCGCCTGGCTCCCGATGATGGGCAATCCGGCGTTCTTGTCCTTCGACTTGTTGACGCCCAGACGCTTGATGGCACTCCTGGCGATGTTCTGGAACAGCTCGTACGACTGGATCTTGACCTCGATATTGCCCTGGCCGAGCACCTTGACCTTGGGTTCCTCGAGCCGGACCGCGATGACGACATCAGGCTCATCACCGCCCACGAAGCCTACGAAGGTGTGGTTGAAGATGTTCTTCTTCCAGTTGCCTTTCCGGCTGTCCCAGATCTGGGCGGTGCCGGTCTTGCCCCCGATCATGTAGCCGGGGATCAGGGCGCCCTCGGCATACCACGGCACGGCGCCGGTCACTCGCACCAGGATGTCGAGGGCCTCACGGGCGACCTTGGCTCTCAGCACCCGTCGCTTGGGCACCTGCGCGGCATCGCTCTCAGCCACCACATGCGGCTGGACGCGATAGCCACCGTTGACGATGGTCGAGATGCCGTTGGCAAGCTGGAGCAGGGTGACGCTCACCCCCTGGCCGAAGGCCCGGTTCGCCAGGTCCACCGGTGCCCACGGACAGCCGGCGTCCGGATCACAGTAGATGCCGGATTCCTCTCCGGCGATGTCGATGCCGGTCTTGCCCACCAGGCCGATCCTGTCCCAGAGCTCGTACAGCTTCCGCGCGGCAGCCGTGGTCGAGCGGGGTGCCAGTTTCTCAGCCACCTTGGTGATGCCGACGTTCCGCGAATAGGCCACGACATCCTTGACCGGGATCGTGCCCATGCCCTTCCAGTCCGAGTTGTGCACGGTGGCCCCGTGGAACTTGATCTGGGGTACGTCCCTGATCTTCGTCTGGGGAGTCACCACACCGTTGTCGATGGCAGCGGTCGCGGTGAAGATCTTCATCACCGAGCCAGGCTCGTAGAGGTCGCTGACCACGGGGTCTCGCAGTCGGTCCGGATGGTCGGAAGCGACCTCCGCATAGTCGTTGGCGTCGTAGCCCGGTGATGAGGCCGAGGCCAGGATCTCACCGGTGTAGGGATCCATGATGATGGCGCTGACGCTCTTGGCACTGGTCGTCAGCCGTGCCGAAGTCAGCTCTTTTTCCAACTGGCGCTGCAGTTTCTGGTCGATGGTCAGCTCCAGCGGTGGCGCGTCGCCCTCGCCGAGATCGATGGCCGTGCCGGACAGGCTGGCCAGCTCGACGCTGGACTCCACCGGGGTGGTCAGACGAGCGTCGTAGAGTCTCTCCACGCCGGTCGCTCCACGACCGTCGCCGGCCACGAATCCGATGAGATGGCTGGCCAGTGACGTGCCACCCTGGCCGCCGCTGCTGGGATAGCTACGGACGTCGAAGGGCTCAAGCTCGACACCCGGCAGATGTCCCGCGGCCATCTCGAGTCCGACGTCGACGCTCTCCTTCTGGGTGAGCCGCATGTCCAGCCGTACCCACTCGTGGTCGGTGGAGATCCTGTCGAGGTACTGTTGCTGTTCGGCCGGGCTCAGTTGAAGGATCTCGGTCAGCACATCCACGACGCCCTGTCGAGCCTCTGGCTTGATGAGCACAGGGTGCGCGTTGAGGCGGTCGAGCGAGACCGTGCGCGCGAGTGCCCTGCCGTTGCGGTCCACGATGGGGGCGCGCGCGATGCGGACCACTTCCGGTTTGCTCATCCTTGTGACCGCGACCTTCGACAACTCGGGCGCGGCCACGACCTGCCAGTAACCCAGCCGCAGGCCCGCCGCGGTGGCAAAGATCACGAATACCATGAGGATGCCGACCATGCGCAGTCGGCTGTCGGTACGACCCAGCATCGTCGGTCAGCGTGCTTTGAGGACGACCAGCTCGTCCAGCGGCTTGAGGCCGAGTTCGCCGGCACGCTTGGCGACACGGCCCGGGTCCGTGTAGAAGTCCACCGCGTCGTCATGCTTGGTGATGACATTCCGCAGGTCGTTGCCCTCTGCGGTCAGCCGGCTGATCTCATCGCTGGTCGCGTTGGAACCCAGTGTCTGCGTCAGGTAGGCCAGGCCGACCATGGTGGTCACCAGGATCGCGGCGATGAGGATGCCCATGGGGCGGGCGCCCGAGACAGGTCGCGCGGTCTCAAGGGGTCGGGCAAGCCGTGAGGTCCGAGCACGCGGCCGCACGGGGGACTCGGAGGGCATCGGGGCGTTGCGCAGGCGCGCACCCTGGAAGACAGCCATCAGCGGGTGCGTGCGCTCGTGCCGCCATCATCGACACTCAAACGGGGACGGTGTAGCGCATCACTCTCATCCCACTCGGCGCCCCGATTCCAGGTCGAGGGACCGTCGAGATCGACGTCGAGATCCGAAGTGCGGCGCTTGCGCAAGTCCTTCATGCGCCGGCCGTATGCCTGGCGTCGTGAACTGCCATGTCCGTTACTCATGCTGCAAGCCTCCTGGCGGCGCGCAGCTTGGCGCTGCGTGCCCTTGGGTTGGCAGCCACTTCTTCCGCGCTGGGGGTCTGCGGCTGAGCTCCGACTGGGACGACGCGCGGCGTCTTGCCACAGACGCACACGGGGAGCTCGGGTGGACAGATGCAACCGCGTCGCTCTCGCGCCAGGAAGCGCTTGACGATGCGGTCTTCGAGGGAGTGGTAGCTGATGACGCAGAGCCGGCCATCGGGCTTGAGCAGGTCGAGACGCGACTCCAGGGCGGCCGGCAGCGTCTCCAGCTCACGATTGACCTCGATGCGAAGCGCCTGGAAGACGCGTGTCGCGGGATGGATGCGTCGGCGACGAGGCGTGCGCGTGCGCGGTGCCGCAGCGCTGACGACTTCGGCCAGCTGTGCCGGCGTCTCGATGGCTGCGATCCGCACGGGCGGCACGATGGCGCGCGCGATGCGACGGGCGTGTGGTTCTTCGCCGTGCCGCCTGAAGATGTCGGTCAGGTCAGCTTCGTCGTAGGAGGCCACGACCTCGGAGGCGGGAATGCCGCGCGTCGTGTCGAAGCGCATGTCAAGCGCCTCCGACGATCGAAAGCTGAAGCCGCGATCGTCGTCGTCCAGCTGCTGTGAGCTGACGCCCAGGTCCATGAGGATGCCGTCGACGGCTGCGAAGCCGGCCTCGGTCGCGACCTCGGCGATGGATTCGAAGTTGGACTGACGCAGCACGGCCTGATCGCCAAACCCGGCAAGTCGTGCCCTGGAGCGCTCGATGGCGCGGGGATCGGCATCGATCCCCAACAGTCGGCCACCGGGATGAGTGGCCTCCAGGATCCGAGTAGCGTGCCCTCCGCCGCCAACGGTCGCATCGATCTGGAAACTGCCCGGGTGCGGCGAGAGAGCCAAGATGACCTCCGTAAGCATCACGGGCAGGTGCCCTACTTCCTGTTCCTTCAACGATCCGACCGCTCCGACGGTCCACCCGGACCCCGGAGGCTCATTTGGTTCTAGATGCCCAGGCCCTGGAGGTGCTCGGCGAGTACCTCGGGCTGATCCATCTGCTCGCTATAGCTGCCCCACTTGTGCGGCGACCAGAACTCGAGATGGTCCCGAGCTCCTACCACCACGGCCTCCGCTCCCATCTCCGCGTAGTCGCGAAGCACGGACGGGAGCACGAACCGACCCTGTCGATCGAGCGAGACTTCGAACGCCGCTCCGAAGAGAAAGCGTTGGAAGGTACGTGACCCCTGGTCAGTCACGGGCAGTGCTGCGGTCTTCTCCGCGAGCACGTCCCAGGCGGCTTTTGGGAACAACGCGGCGCAGCCATCGATCCACTTGCTGACCGTTGCCCCCTGGGCGAGTTCCGCACGGAAACGAACCGGGATCGCGAGACGTCCCTTGTCGTCGACCGTGTGTCGATACTCACCTGTGAACACCGGGCTGGGCTGCTCCGACCGTAGCGTCGATGGCGGCCAGCGGCCGGGGCTCTCCCGACTCCTTCACTGACAGCAAGGCGGCGGGCTTCCCCACATCGACCACCACGGCGGTAGGCCGACTGGAGCAGCTCACCCTTCCTCCCCACTTTGCACCACTTCGTGCCACTTGGATGGGATAATACCCGACTCCGGGCGTCCGTCAAGGGGGGTTCTGCAAGTCGCTTCCCACCGGGCCTGCAGGGTGCTTCAGGGAGCCGGGCCGGGGTACCGAATGGCCATTGGCATGCCGGATCGGGGGTCACTATCGTGCTGTTCCCATCCCTGAGGGAGGAGCCTGCCGTGACCATCGCCCGGCGTAGCGGCCTGACCGTCGATCGTACTGCCGCCCCGATGCCAGTGCCGGTCCGTCCCCGGACGCCGGGAATGGGCGTTCCCGCCCAACTCGGTGACGCTCCAGCCTCGGATGCCGTGACCCCGGTCGGGCGGCTGAGGCGGTGCACGTTCCGTCGGATCGACCAGGTGTCGGCACTGCCTGGTCGCGCCCCGCTCCCGACCTACGAAGTCATGTGCCTCTATGGCGATGCTGGGGAAGTCGCGCTCGGCGACCTGGACGCGGCCCGGCGATCTGTGAGGCCTGCACGGCGCCCGGCATCTTCCGGCCCGACGAGGACTGACCCCCCACTCCCCCCGACATAGCAGGACGCCCGCCCCACTCGGGACGGGCGTCGTGCGTCGGCGACCCGTCGATGGGGCCGAGCGCGGATCGGTTCGAGCTATGCGCCGGCGGACGCTTCAGGGCTGGCCTCAGACGTGCCGCTACCGGTCAGATCGCTGCAGATCTGCCATCCACCGTCCTCCCCGCGCACCAGGGTGAGCTCGGTCGAGATATCCGTGGCCTGGACCTCGAACTGGCTCTCCATCATGCTGCTGAACATCTGCACCATGTCTGGCGTGACTTCCTCACCCATGGAGGTCAGCAGCGCTTCGATGAACGGCGGCAAAGCCTCAGCATTGATGCCCACCGAGATGGAGCCCGTCATGTTCACCACGGCCTCGGTATCCGACTCCGTCACGACGTCGACCGGATCGATGGCCACGTCGAGGGTGATGACATCGAGGAGCGTCTGGGCGTCCATGCCAGCAGGCATGTCGCCGATGAGGCTGCTCATGTCGAACGCGCCCATACTGCCCGCGAACTCCGGGCAGAAGTACGCTGGCACGGCCTCGAAGTCCTTGGCCTCGATGGTCGCGGCGAAGCTGTTGATGGTGGCTTCAGGGGTGTCATCCTGCGCCAACACGGCTGGCGCAGCGATGGCAGAGATGGCAAGGACCAGGCTGCCGGCCGTGGCAGCCATGCGCATGGACAGAGGGCGAGGGACGGTCATTCGGGGGAGTCTCCTTGTCATGAGTTCGGCGCCGATGCGGCGCCGCTGCGATGAGGATAGCCGTCCGGCGAGGAAAGCTTCGCCGATCGATGGTCCGGTGTGCTGCCTAGCCTTCTTCGCCGGTGTTCGCGTCGATGCGGGTGAGCCAATACTCCGTTTGTGGCGTCGCCACCGTCCCGAAACGGGCATTGGCAGCCCACAGTGACCCGTCCACCAGCGTCGCGGTCGCTGGGATGTCCAGGTCTTCCGAGGTGAGCTCGCCGGTGAGCCGAGCGGACGCCAGGCTGTCATCAAGCTCCAGGACGGCCACCTGGTTGAGCTGGTTGCGCACGACGTAGAGCGTCGAGCCGTCGAGCTCCATGCCGTCGCCGGCCGTCAGCTCGGCATCGCCGGTGTCGATGCGGCTGGTCTCGGCGGTGGCTGGGTCGACGCGGAACAGCTCACCTGTGGCCGAGTGCACTACGACCAAACCAGCCTCCGCAGCGACGATGCCATTGAGGTTGAAGTCAGCGTCGTACTTGACGTCCCCGCTCAGGGGCACGGTGGTGGCATCGTCCATGGTGGGAAGACTGCCGTTCTCGGGCAAGGAGATGACGATGAGCTGGGGCACGAACGAATCGGTGACGTAGACCGCTTCAGGCGTGACTGCCACGTCGTTCAGGAAGCCAGCTTCGAGCTGGTAGGTCTGCAACACATCGCCCGTCTCGGTGTCGAAGGCGAGCACCTGGCCGGTGGCCCCGCCCGCCGCCCAGAGCCGGCCAGCCTCGGCCTCGACATCCACGCCGACCGTGGTACGCCCTTCAGTCCCGGGAGCCAGGACCGCGCCCTCGCCCGTAGTGGCGTCACCCTTCCAGATGGCGCCATCGGCGAGCGATCCCGCGTACAGGGTCGTGCCATCGCTGGTTACGCCCTCGGCCTGCCAGCCGGATGGCAGATCGATGCGGTCGGGGCCGTGGGCCAGAGCCGTCGACGGCAACATGACCGCAGCTGAGACCACGATCGCGGAGATCGCGGCCGTGGCGCGAGGCCGTGGACGGGATGGCGCAGGAAGTCGCATGGGTCATACCTCGTGCAGCTCGGCATCGGTCGGGCATCCGGGCAGGCACGAGATTCCCAGACTCGGGTGACGTCGTGATGACGCCAGTGAGGTGGCCTGTAAGCCGAGTTCTGTCCCGCGATGCGGGGATGGTCATCCATCTGGGACGCCGGTTGCCCGACGCCTCTTGCAGCCGACCCGAAGGCGGAGCGACGCACCCCTGCGCAGCTTGCGCCACGCGTGCCCTCCTATTTGGCCTTGCACCAGGTAGAGCTTGCCCGTTTCACCCGGCACGGCCGAAACCGATGCCGACTCGTCTCTGTGGCGCTGGTCCGCGCCTCGCGGCGGACGGGAGTTACCCGCTACCTTGCGTCGTGGTGCTCGGACTTTCCTCGGGTGACGGGTCGCCCCGCCACACGCGACCATCCGGCCACCTCACTAGCCGATGGACTGTAGCACCACTCCGCCAACGCCTGGCACGACCGGTCAGGCGCGGTAGCTGGCCTCGAGGCGAGCCGCGGCGGCCGGATCGTCGAGGGCCAGATTGGCCAGCGCGTCGGCCGCCTTGTTGGTGGCGCGAGGCTCGTGCGTGGCGTTCCATCGATCGAACGTGGCGAGCAGCGCCGTGGCCTCGGTCCAGAGCACGCGCATCTTGGCATCCTTGACCTTCCAACGCCCTTGCAGCTGCTCCACGATGAGCTTCGAATCCAGCCGCAGGTCGATGTCGCGCGCACCCAGCCGCCGTGCCTCTTTCAGCGCGAGCACCAGGGCGGTGTACTCGGCCACGTTGTTGGTCTGCACCCCGAGCGGTCGCGACACTACGGACAGGGGTGCGGCGTCGACCGAGGTCGCATCTGGCAGCGAGGCATCGATCAGCACAGCCCCGGCCGATGCAGGCCCGGGATTGGAGCGGGATGCGCCATCGGTTCGGATGAGCAGACGCTCGGTCATCTGGACTGGGACCCGGTCGACTCGTCGCCACTCGCGACATCCAGAGCCGCGGCCTCGTCGGAGACGGCGATGTGCTCGGCGTGCCCATTTCCAGTGCCGCTGGAACGCTCGCCCTTCAGCTTGCGCCACAGTGCGCGAACGGGGTCGTAGTAGTCGTCGGCAACACGCTCCTTCAGCGGGATGATGGCGTTGTCCGTGATCTTGATGTGCTCTGGGCACACGTCCGTACAGCACTTGTTGATGTTGCAGTAGCCGATGCCAGCCTCGTACTTGAGGTACTCCTTGCGGTCCGCCTGGTCCATCGGATGCATCTCGAGGCTGGCATTGCGGATGAGGAAGCGAGGCCCGATGAACTCATCCTCGGTCTCGTGGTTGCGCAGCACGTGGCAAACGTCCATACACAGGAAGCACTCGATGCACCGGCGGAACTCCTGGCTGCGCTCACCGTCCTCCTGCTGCCAGCGCCACTCGGACTGGGGCACATCCTCCGGCGGCGTGAACGGCGTGATGCGCTTGTTGACCTCGTAGTTCCAGGAGACATCGGTGACGAGGTCCCGGACATGCGGGAAGGCGCGCATGGGTTCCACCGAGATGGGTTCGTCATCGGGGAAGTCGGACAGGCGTGTCTTGCACATCAGGCCAGGCCGGCCGTTGATCTCCGCACTGCATGAACCGCACTTGGCCGCCTTGCAGTTCCAGCGCGCGGCCAGGTCGGGCTGGACGTTCTGCTGGATCCAGTGGATGGCATCAAGGACGACCATGCCCTCCCCTGCCGGCACCTGGTACTCGTAGAAGTCGCCTTCCTCGCCGGCCTCGCCGCGGAAGACCCAGATGGTCGCCTCGTCTGCCATCGTCATGCCTTCGCTGCCACGTATCGCGCGAGCTCCTCAGGGAGCGTCACCACGGGGGTTTGGCGGACGACCATGTCATCACCCTTGCGCTGCGTCGCCACGTTGACCACGTCCCATCCGTCTTGCATGCCCACGTGGTCAAGACGGCTGTGTGCGCCCCTGCTCTCCGCCCGCTCCAGGGCGCTGCGGGCGATGGCCTCCGAAACCGTGAGCATGTTGCGAAGCTCGAAGAACAGGTCCCAGGCCGGGTTGAAGCGGCGCGGGCCAGTGACCCTGAGCCCGCGCCAGCGCTCCTTGTAGCCCTCGATCCGCCGGATGGCCTCGGTCAGGTCGGACTCCACCCGAAAGATGCCCACCAGCGAAGACATCGTGGCCTGCAGCTCGGCATGCAGTCGGTTGGGGTCCTCCCCTTCTGCTCGCTCGAACGGCGCGGCCATGGCCTCGAGGGACTCATCGATGAACTCCGCCGACAGCTCCTCGACGGGGGCTGCCTGGGCGGCAGCGGCGGAGGCGGCCTCACCAGCTCGCCGACCGAAGACCAGCAGGTCCGTCAACGAATTGCCGCCAAGGCGATTGGAGCCGTGCAGGCCGGCCGCCACCTCGCCTGCGGCATACAAGCCTGGCGTGGTCGTGGAACCGACCTCGGCCTGGACCCGGATGCCGCCCATCATGTAGTGCATGGTGGGACCGACCTCCATCGGTCCGGCCGTGATGTCCACGTCGGCCAGCTCCTTGAATTGCTCGTACATCGACGGTAGCTTGCGACGGACACGCTCGGCAGGCAGGTAGCTGATGTCCAGGAAGACGCCGCCGTGGGGTGAGCCGCGGCCCTCCTTGACCTCGGTATAGATGGCGCGAGCCACGTTGTCGCGCGTGGACAGTTCAGGCGGTCGACGATGGTCCGTCTGACGTCCCTCGGTGAGCGCGTCGACCCAGGCCCGCGCTTCTTCGTCGGTGGCGGAGTACTCCTGCCTCCGATCCTCCGGCAGGTAGCGCCACATGAAGCGCTCGCCCTCGGCGTTCCGCAGGATGCCACCTTCACCGCGGACGGCCTCGGTCACCAGCAGCCCCTTGACGCCGGCCGGGTGGACCATGCCCGTTGGGTGGAACTGCACGAACTCCATGTCGATGAGCTCAGCTCCTGCGCGGTAGGCCAGCGCGTGGCCATCCCCGGCGGACTCCCACGAGTTGGAGGTGACCGCGAACGAGCGGCCCACGCCACCGGTGGCCAGGATCACGGCCCGAGCCGGGAAGGCCACCGGAACACCATCGAGGCGGCGATATCCGATGGCACCGTTGACGCCGTCCTTCCCGACCGACAGCCGGGTGATGATGACCTCCTGGTAGACCTCCACGCCGACCCCGACGCTGCGATCCTGCAGGGTGCGGATAAGCTCCAGGCCGGTGCGATCGCCGACGTGCGCGAGCCGGGGATAGGTATGGCCCCCGAACGGGCGCTGCAGGATGCGTCCATCCCGTGTGCGGTCGAAGACGGCGCCCCACGCTTCCAACTCTCTGACACGGTCGGGCGCCTCCCTGGCGTGCAGCTCGGCCATGCGTGGATTGTTGAGCCGGTAGCCGCCTACCATGGTGTCGCGAAAGTGGGTGGACCAGCTGTCGCGGTCGTCGACATGGGCGAGCGACGCCGCCATCCCCCCCTCGGCCATGACCGTGTGCGCCTTGCCCAGCAACGACTTGCAGACCACGCCCACCGACAGGCCGGCGTCGATGGCAGCCACGGCAGCGCGCAAGCCCGCACCGCCCGCGCCGATGATGAGGACGTCGTGAGGATGGCTCTCGATCATCGACCTACAAGAAGCCTCCGATGATCGGAGTGCTGGTGTTGATGACGTCGAGCGCCAGCGCACGGACGTACAGGTCGGCGATGACGATGCTGATGAGACTGGCCCAGAACCACGTCCCATGCTTGAGGTTCAGGGAGCTCACCCGTGCCCACATGCCGTGGCGTCGACGCGTATTCCGGGTGCACGAAAAGCAGTCCATCCCGCCACCGACAAGATGCCGAAGGCTATGGCAGGAGAAGACGTACAGGGTCACCAGCACGGCGTCTGCCGCGAGGAGGAACACCCCCACCCCCAGGCGCGGCTCACCACCGTGCCAGGCCGCGATGGCCAGGTCGTACCACAGCACGGCCATGGGGATGAGCGCCAGATAGAGCGTGAAGCGGTGCGCGTTCTGGAGGATGAAGGGGAAGCGGTTCTCCATCCCGAAGGTGCGGTGGACGGAGGGTTCGCCAACGGCGCAGGCCGGCGGATCGGCGAAAAGGGACTTGTAGTAGGCGCCGCGGAAGTAATAGCAGGTGGCCCGGAACAGCACCTGGATCCAGAGCACGAAGATGGCTGGGGAGATCCAGGCCGGCACGATGCCCTCGGCGAAGCCCATCGAGAAGAACGGTGAGTGGTAGCCCTGCGCCGAGTATTCCACCCCAAGGATGCCGGGGATGAGGAACACGGATGACAACGTGGCATATGCCACGAACGCCACGATCCCGAAGGCGATGAGGCCAGGCTTGATGGACCATCGATCGACGCGCATGGTGGTCCCGAAGCCGCGCATCGCCGTGCCGGCCGGCTTGGTCGCCTTCCGAGGCTCGACCACTCGAGCCGGGGTGAATTGATCGGACGCGGTCATGAGCGGCGCTCGAGCGATGGAGGTGGCGCAAGCATCGTCAAGGTGCGGGAGTCCCCCTGCAATGGCGGTCGATCCGACTGGCCTCGGGCAGGCTCGTAATGTATCGCATCGCCGGGGTCCCGGGCCTGCCTGCCGGACGACTCGAGCTCGCGCCTACGCCGACACGGGCGTGACGCTATGCTGAAGAACACCCGTGAAACTCCAGGAATTCCACGCCAAGACCCTACTTTCCCGCGCCGGTCTGCCGGTGCCTCCGTATGCCGTGGCCTCCTCGGTCCCAGAGGCCAGGGACCAGGCTGCGGCCTATCTCGAAGCCGGCAGTGGCGCCGTCGTAGTGAAGGCCCAGGTGCTCGTCGGCGGGCGTGGCAAGGCCGGCGGTGTCAGGCTGGCGCGGAGCGTCGAAGAGGCTGAGGCAGTGGCGTCCTCCATCCTGGGCATGGACATCAAGGGCATCACCGTGCGTCGGGTGCTCGTGGCGCCAGGCGCCGACATCGTCCGGGAGCTCTACCTCGCGGCAGTACTCGACCGGACCGAGCGCAGCATCCTGCTCATGGGCTCAGCGGACGGCGGGGTCGAGATCGAGACGCTGGCGGAAGAGCATCCCGAGGCGATCGTCCGGGTGCATGCGCATCCGCAGCTGGGTCTGCAGCCCTTCCAGGCACGGGAGATGGCGTTCCGCCTGGGGCTTGGCGACCACCTCAAGTCGGCCGTCGCCATCTGTACCGGGCTGGTCAATGTCATGCTGGCCGAGGATGCCGACCTTGTCGAGATCAACCCGTTGGCGATCGTACGCGAGCACGGTCCAGATGGCCCGTTCGAGACGCTGCGATTGCTCGATGCCAAGATCACGCTCGACGACTCGGCCCTGGCCCGGCACACGGGCCATGAGGAGATGCGCGACCTCGACGAGGAAGATCCGGCCGATATCGAGGCGCGCGCGGCCGGGCTCTCGTTCATCCGCCTCGACGGTGACATCGGCTGCATGGTCAACGGCGCCGGTCTGGCCATGACCACCATGGACCTGGTCAAACGGGCCGGCGGGGAGCCGGCCAATTTCCTCGACATCGGCGGCGGTGCGCGATCGGACAAGGTCGCCGAGGCCATGCGCCTGATCCTCAGCGATGCCTCGGTGCGAGCCATCCTCGTCAACATCTTCGGGGGTATCGCGCGCGGGGATGAGGTCGCCCGCGGCCTCGTCGAAGCACGGTCGCAGCAGACTCGCGATGTGCCCATGGTGGTCCGCATCGTGGGCACCAATGCGGACCTCGCGGCGGAGATCCTTGCCGACAGCGGTGGCGACATCGTCACCGCGGAGTCACTCGATGACGCGGTGGAGAAAGCCGTGATCCTGGCCGGGGGCACACCCTAGTGAGCATCCTCGTCGACAAGGACACACGGCTGCTGGTGCAGGGCATCACCGGGCGTGAGGGCGGCTTCCATGCTGGTCAGATGCTGGCCTACGGCACCAACGTGGTCGCCGGTGTCACTCCCGGCAAGGGTGGCCAGACCGCGCTCGACGATGCGGTGCCCGTGTTCGATACCTGCCATGCGGCCGTCGCCGCGACCGGCGCCAACTGCAGCGTCATCTTCGTACCGGCCTTTGCGGCGCCCGATGCCGTCATGGAGTCACTCGACGCGGGCATCGGGACCATCTTCTGCATCACCGAGCACATCCCCGCCCTCGACATGGTCGCGGTGGTGGCGGAGTGCGAGCGACGCGGCGCCCGGCTGGTGGGCCCCAACTGCCCTGGCGCCACGACGCCCGGAGAGGCCAAGGTGGGCATCATCCCGGGAAGCATCCACCGGCCCGGGCACATCGGCCTGGTGAGCCGGTCTGGCACCTTGACCTATGAAGTCGTGCAGGCCATGACCGACGCGGGCATCGGGCAGTCGACCTGCGTCGGCATCGGTGGTGACCCCATCAGCGGCAGCAGCTTCGTCGATATCCTCGACCTGTTCAACCAGGATCCCGAGACCGACGGTGTCGTCCTCATCGGTGAGATCGGGGGCGGCGCAGAGGAAGCGGCAGCGGCATGGAAGGCGGAGTACATGCCGGACACGCCGATGGTCGCCTTCATCGCCGGGCGCACCGCCCCGCCAGGGCGCCGGATGGGCCATGCCGGCGCCATCATCAGCGGTAGCGGCGGGACGGCGGAAGCCAAGATCGCGTCGTTGCAGGCGGCCGGCGTCCATGTCGCCACGTCGCCGACGCAGATCCCGCAGCTGCTCATCGAGGCCGGTATCCGACCCGACTGAGCGTCCCTGGACGGTCGAGACGAGTGGGCGGTCGATGACGGGCAGGGGCGGCGAGCGGATCATGGCTGATGCCCTGGCTGGCCCCTCTCATGCATCCCAGGGGCCATCGGGGTACGCCGCCATCCTCCGCCCCATCGGAACCGCTGGTGGCACGAGGAGCCGGGGTCCGGTCCGACGCGTGCCTATCGGTCGGCCCGCGGCGCCAACAGCCCCACACCCAGGGCGGCGGCGACGAGGATGACGGCACCGGCCAGAAGTGCGGTACTGACGCCACTCACGAACGCGACGTGGCCTGCATCGATGAGCTTCTGTCCGGCATCGCCAAGTCGTCCCAGCTCCGGTGAAGCCGTGAACGCGATGGACCCCAGCACCCGCTCGGCGATCTGAGGCGGCAAGCTGGCGACGGCGCCGGCCATGCCATCCCGGTAGCCCTGGTTGAGGAGACTGCCGAGGATGGCGATACCAAAGGCACTCCCCAGCTCACGCGAGGTGTCGTTCCAGGCCGATGCGACGCCCTGCTTGGAGAGCGGCAATGAAGCGGTGATGGCGGTCGTCGCCGGTGTGCCCGCGAGACCCATACCGAAGGCGAAGAACACCAGGCCGACCGCGAAATACCAGTACGGCGAGTCGACCTGGAGCTGGCTCAGGATCACGAAGCCGACCGCCATCGACAGCAGCCCCAGCGGGCCCAGGCGCCGGAACCCGACACGTTGCGCCACGACTGGCGCGCGACGGGCCGTCGGGAGCAGCACGATAGGGAGGGGCAGCATGGCGATGGCGGCCTCAAGCGGCGACCGACCGGTCACGAACTGCAGGTATTGCAGAGCCACGAAGAAGAAGCCGAATGCGGCCAGGAACTGCAACGTGATGGTCAGGCTGCCAGAACTGAAGCCGCGTAAACGGAAGAGCCGCGGGTCCAGGAGTGGCTGCTTGAGCCGCAGTTCCCAGAGTACGAACCCCAGCAGCGCCAGGATCCCCACCAGTAGCGCTCCGACCACGACCGGCTCCGTCCAGCCCTCGGTGGGGCCTTCGATGATGCCGTAGACGGCTGCGCCGATGCCCACCAGCGACAACAGGGCCCCGACCACGTCGAGGGGCGGAGGGTCTTCATCGGTCGACGACGGGACGACGGCCAGGGTGCCCACCAGCGCCACGCTCGCGAACGCGACGTTGAGCCCGAAGAATGACGACCACGGAAACCATTCCAGCAACAGTCCTGTCACGAACAGGCCGATGACCGCGCCACCACCGGCGATGCCCACCCAGACGCCGATGGCACGGGGACGTTCGGCCTCGGGGAACGAGGTCGTGATGACCGAGAGCGTGGTGGGCATGATCCCGGCCGCGCCGATGCCCATGAGGATGCGCACGATGATGAGCTGGTCCGGATCGTTCACGACCATGCCCAGGGCCGCCGCGGCGCCGAACGTCAGCAACCCCACGATGAGCAGGGGCCGGCGGCCGTATCGGTCACCCAATGCCCCAGCGAAGAGCAGCAGGCCCGCGAACACCACGGTGTACGAGTCGATGATCCAGGTCAGCTGCGTCTGGGTGGCACCGGTGTCCCGGGCCAGGCTGGGCAGTGCCACGTTCAGGCCACTGACGGCCGACACCACCGCCATGAGCGCCAGACCCACGACCAGCAGGATGAGTGTGCGACGTCGCGGCGACAGGACTTCGGGCGGGTCGCTGGAGATCACGGACGGTGACATGCGGGTGGCTCCATGCTGCTTAATTCCTCGACGGGTGAAAATGATATTCTACGGTCGGTGAATATGCAACGGCGCCACGCCCCGTCCCGCCCGCGCGGGCGTCGCCCGGCCGGCAGCGGCACGCGCGATGCCATCCTCGAGACGGCCCGCCAGCAGTTCGGCGAGCGCGGCTACCGGGCCACGACACTCCGAAAGGTCGGCGACGCGGCTGGCGTGGATCCGCGGCTGGTGCTCCACTACTTCGGCTCCAAGCAGCACTTGTTCATCGAGTCGGTGCGACTCCCGGTCGATCCAGACGTCCTCCTGGCCCGCCTCTTCGAGCCGGGTCCGGGCAGCCTCGGGGAGCGTGCCGCGGCGCTGGTGCTGACCGCGTTCGATGATGTCGGATCACAGCGCGCGCTCGTTGGCATCATTCGCGCGGCCGCATCTGAGCCGGAGGCAGCCGGGCTGATCCGTGAGCTGCTGACCACGCGGCTCCTGATGCCGATCGCGCAACATATCGGCACCACGCAGCCAAGGCTGCGGGCCAGCATGGTGGCCTCGCAGGTCGTCGGACTGGCCATGGCCCGGCATGTCGTCGGCATCGAGCCACTCGAGACGACATCGAACGAACAGATCGCGGCGGCCATCGCCCCGGTGTTCGACCACTATCTCAGCGGCGACTGGGTCGACGCCACGGAGGATGATCAGCCCAGCGGCGTGTCGCCTTCGTAGCCCAGCCGCTCCCAGGCGGGGCCGCCCGGCGCTTCGATCAGCTCCACCAGCACGCCGTTGCAGGAACGCGGGTGGAGGAACGCCACCGGCCCCTCGGCTCCACGGCGGGCCTTCGCGTCGATGACCTGCACTCCCCTCGCGACAAGGTCGGCCAGCGTCTCGTCCACGTCCGGTGTTTCGAAGCAGACATGGTGGAAGCCCTCGCCCTTGTCCTCCAGGAAGCGCGCCACGCCGGTCGAGTCCGTGGTCGGCTGCACCAGCTCGATCTTGGTCTCCCCGACCTCGAGGAAGGCGATGATGACCTCGTCAGGCTCGATCGGCAGCACAAGACCGACCGCGAGCCCCAGGCTGTCCCGATAGAAGCCCAACGAGGCCTCGATGTCACGCACGATGACCGCGACATGATGGACGCGACTGAACGTGCGTCCTGCGACCTCGACCATGTTGCCTCCTGCTGCAGCGACGGCTCCTGCCTGTCCTAGATCGTGACCAGCTCCCGATGCTCACCCCAGACCACCCGCAGGCGATCGCTGATCTCGCCCAGCGTGGCCCTGGCCTTGACCGCGTCGATGATCGCCGGCATGACGTTGTCCGAACCCCGCGCCGCGACCTCGAGCTGATCGAGCGCGGCGCTCCAGGCGGCGTCATCCCGGGCGTCGCGCAGCCGCGCGATCCGCGCCACCTGCTCGCGCTCCAGGACCGGGTCGATGCGCAGGATCGGCGGCGAGACGGCCTCGTCGTCGGTGTACCTGTTGACGCCGACCACGATGCGCTCGCCGGCCTCGACCTCTCGCTGGACGCGGTAGGCGGCGTCCTGGATGTGATGCTGCTGGAAGCCTGCGTCGATGGCCGCGATGGCGCCGCCCATCTCCTCGATCTCGTCCAGGTAGTCCTGGGCCGCTGCCTCCAGCTGGTCGGTCAGTGTTTCGACGAAGTACGAGCCGGCCAGTGGATCCGGCGTGTCGGTCACGCCCAATTCGAAGGCGATGATCTGCTGGGTGCGCAGGGCCAGGCGGGCCGTTTCCGGCGTGGGAAGACCCAGCGCCTCGTCGCGTGCATTGGTATGCAGGCTCTGGGTGCCGCCGAGCACGGCCGCAAGTGCCTCGATGGTGGTGCGGACCACGTTGTTGTCGACCGACTGGGCGGTCAGCGAACTACCCGCGGTCTGAACGTGAAAGCGGCACATCATCGAACGCGGATCGCTGGCGCCGAAACGGTCGCGCATGATGCGAGCCCACATCCGACGTGCCGCCCGGAACTTGGCGACCTCCTCGAAGAGCTCGCTCCAGGCAGCGAAGAAGAAGGACAGCCGGCCGGCAAAGCGGTCGACGTCCAATCCACGCTGGACGGCACCATCCACGTAGGCGATGGCGTCGGCCAGGGTGAAGGCCAGCTCCTGTGCTGCGGTGGCCCCGGCTTCGCGCATGTGGTAGCCACTGATGGAGATGGTGTTCCAGCGCGGGAGTTCAGCGGCGCAGAAGGCAAAGATATCGGTGACCAGCCGCATCGACGCTTCGGTGCCGTAGATGTAGGTACCGCGAGCGATGTATTCCTTGAGGATGTCGTTCTGGACCGTGCCGCCGAGCTGGTCGCGAGGGATGCCACGTTCGTCCGCAACGGCGATGTAGAGCGCCATCAGGATGGGTGCAGTGGCATTGATGGTCATGGAGGTGGTGACGCTGGCGAGCGGCAGGTCCGCCAACAGCACCTCCATGTCATCGATGGAGCTGATGGGAACGCCGACTCGGCCGACCTCGCCGGCGGCCATGGGCGCGTCCGAGTCGTAGCCCATCTGGGTCGGCAGGTCGAAGGCCACCGAGAGTCCGGTCTGACCCTGCTCGAGCAGATACCTGAAACGCTCGTTGGTCTGCCCCGCCGAGGCGAACCCGGCGTACTGGCGCATCGTCCAGAGCCGACCGCGGTACATGGTGGGCTGCACGCCCCGGGTGTAGGGGAACTCGCCGGGCAGACCCTGGTTGGCAGCACCATCGAGGTCCGCGCGGGTATAGACGTCGGCGATCTCGATATCGGACGTGGTCGCGAACCGCTCCTGTCGCTCACGTCCCTTCTCCAGAGCCTCGGCACGAGTGGTCTCCCGCCAACGGTCGCGAGCCGGATCAGGTGACGCCATCGCTACCTCACTGTCAGGAGCTCATCTCCGAGCTCGACGCTACTGTTTGCCGCGACCCGGATCGATTCGACCGTTCCTGCGCGGGGCGCGCGCACCTCGTTCTCCATCTTCATGGCCTCGATGGCGAGTAGGCGCTGACCGGCTTCGACGGTATCACCCTCGGCCACCCACAGCCGAACCACCCGCCCCGGGATCTGGGCCCTGATCTGATCGCTGCTGTGATGTGCCGCCGTGCCACTGCCCTGGCCGGCTCGCTCACGCAATATGGCGCGGGCTTCCGGCTCCACCGTGATGTCGACGACCCAGCCGTCGATGGTGGTCTGGAAGCGGCGCACGCCGGCAGCTCGATCGTCGGCTGTCGCCGCCAGGGCTCGGACGTTCGGCTCGTTCCCGGCAGCCTCATGGACATCCGCGCGGCCCAGGTCGAACACGAGCTCCTCGATGTGATCGACGCGCAGTCGCAGACGATGGCCCGTCACCTTCGTGACAACCACGGTTCAGGCCTCCAGCCGTGGTCGGCCCCGTTGTCGATGCCCGAGGATCGCGTGCCAGGGCTCGACCCGACATGCGACTCGCGACCATCCGACGACCACACGTGCCGCGCTACGGCATGGGCTGCCCGTTCCGCGATGGCCGCACGGATGGCGTCCGGGGCCCAGTCTCGCTCGACCAGGTCGGTGCGCAGCCGAGCCTCGACGAACTCCGGATGATCAAGCAACCAGCCGTGGAACGGCAACGTGGTCTGAACACCGCCGGTCTCGAATTCCGCCACTGCCCGTCGTGCGCGAGCCAACGCCGTCTCTCGATCTGGCGCCACCACCAGTACCTTGGACAGCAACGCATCGTAGTCGCCCGGAACCAGCCAGCCCTGTTCCACCCCGGAGTCGTTGCGGATACCCGGACCACCTGGCTCTCGCCACCTGGTGATGCGACCCGGGACGGGCACGAACAGTCGGGCCGGATCCTCGGCACTGATGCGTAGCTCGATGGCATGGCGGTCCGGGATCGCCGACCGCTCGGAGGCTGCCAGCACCGCCGATGAGAGCGGCCGGCCGGCGGCGATGAAGAGCTGCTCGCGGACCAGGTCGAGGCCGGTCACCAGCTCGGTGATCCCGTGCTCGACCTGCAGCCGCGCGTTGACCTCCAGGAAGTAGAACGACCCATCAGGCGCATACAGGAACTCGGCAGTGGCAGCGTTGCGCAGACCGACCGAAGTGGCCACCTTGACGGCGAGCCCGTGGACGGTCTCCCGTTGCGCGGCGGTCAGGCCCGGTGCCGGAGCCTCCTCGACCAGCTTCTGGTGGCGACGCTGCGTCGAGCAGTCGCGCTCACCCAGCGCCACCACCTTCCCGCTGGCATCGCCGAGAAGCTGGACCTCGATGTGACGGCCGCTTTCCACGAAGTGCTCCAGGTACACCGAGCCGTCACCGAACGCCTGAGCCAATTCGTGAGCCGCGGCCTTGACTGCAGCCGCCAGTCCAGTCGGCTCGTCGACACGGCGCATCCCCCGGCCACCGCCCCCGGCCGCCGCCTTGACCAGCAGTGGAAAGCCGATGTCCGCAGCAAGGGCCTCGATCCGTGCCACCGCATCCGCATCGTCGACCGGAAGCGGTTCGAACATGCCCGGCACGATGGGGACCCCGGCCGCCACGGCCGACTGCCGCGCCTGGAGCTTGTCGCCCAGGGCAGCCAGGCTTGCCGGTGCCGGTCCCACGAAGGTGAGGCCGGCGGCCTCGACCGCAGCACCGAAATCGGATCGCTCCGAGAGGAAGCCGTAGCCCGGGTGGATGGCCGAGGCACCGGTGCGCAGTGCCACGTCGATGATGGCGTCGCCGCGCAGGTATGACTCCGCTGCAGGTGCGGGTCCCAGCCTGACGGCGGTATCGGCGAGACGCACATGCAGTGCCCGGGCATCAGCGTCCGAATAGACCGCCACGGTCTCGATGCCAAGCTCACGGCAGGTGCGGAAGATGCGAACAGCGATCTCACCGCGATTGGCCACGAGGAGTCGCTTGAACGGCGGCCGCACGCTACTCACTCGGGGCCGCTGGTGTGTCTTTGTGCAAAGACGTCAAAGTGGGATGTTGCCGTGCTTGCGCCGAGGCGTCTCGTCACGCTTGCCTTCCAGCATCTCGAATGCGGCGATGACACGTGGCCGTGTCTCGGACGGCACGATGACGTCGTCGAGATACCCGCGTCCCGCGGCGACGTAGGGGTTGGCGAAGCGCTCCTCGTAGTCGTGGGTGAGTCGCTTCAGCTCGTCGTCGCGATCGATGGCTTGGTCGAGCTCGTCGCGGAAGATGATCTTGACCGCACCCTCCACGCCCATCACCGCGATGCGCGCGGTCGGCCAGGCAAGGTTCACGTCGCCGCGAACGTGCTTGGAGCTCATAACATCGTAGGCACCGCCGTAGGCCTTGCGGGTGATCACGGTCACCTTGGGGACCGTGGCCTCGCAGTAGGCGTACAGCAGCTTGGCACCATGGCGGATGATGCCGCCGTGCTCCTGCTTCACGCCGGGCAGGAAGCCGGGCACATCCTCCAGGGTCAGCAGTGGGACATTGAACGAATCGCAGGTTCGGACGAAACGCGCCGCCTTGTCCGAGGCATCGATGTCCAGGGCGCCTGCCAGCACCGCCGGCTGCTGCGCCACGATCCCGACGCTGCGGCCATCGAGCCGGGCAAAGCCCACGATGATGTTGGAAGCCCAGGCCGGCTGCAACTCGAGGAACTCGCCCTCGTCGACGATGCGGTCGATGACCCCGTGCATGTCGTAGGGCTGCGAGGGCGACTCGGGGATGATCGAAATCGAGGGCAGCGTCCATGCGGTCCGCGGGATCGTCGCAGTGGCTGCTGGGCGCCGTGGTGGTGTTGTTCTGCGGCAAGTGCGATAGTAGGCGGCGCGCCGTCACCAGCAGGCTGCCTTCGTCGGAGCCGCGTAGTGGGCAACGCCGCTGATGGTGGTGTGGACCGAGGCACCCCCCAGGCGCTCGAAGTCGACCTCCTCGTGCGTGACCGTCTTGACCACGTCCGGGCCGGTCACGAACATGTAGCTGGTGCCCTGCACCATCAGGGTGAAGTCGGTGATCGCCGGCGAGTACACGGCCCCGCCGGCACATGGCCCCATGATCAGCGAGAGCTGGGGATGACGCCCGAGGCCATGGTGTTCCGCAGGAAGATGTCGGCGTAGCCGCCGAGCGAGACGACCCCCTCCTGGATCCGCGCACCCCCAAATCGTTGAGCCCGATGACCGGGGCTCCCACCCGCATCGCCAGGTCCATGACCTTGCAGATCTTCTCCGCGTGGGCTTCGGAAAGTGACCCTCCGAAGACGGTGAAGTCCTGGCTGAAGACGAAGACCAGCCGGCCATCGATACGGCCGTGGCCGGTGACCACGCCGTCGCCCAGGTAGCGCTCCTGCTCCAGGCCGAAGTCACTGCTCCGATGGGTCACGAACGCATCGAACTCGACGAGGCTGTCGGGGTCCAGCAACAAGTCGAGTCGTTCGCGCGCCGTGAGCTTGCCCTTGGCATGCTGCGTGTCGATGCGCGCCTGACCCCCACCCAAACGCGACTGCGCACGCATCTCGGCCAGCCGTTCGATCTGCGCCTGGTTGTCGGTCACTCCGAGTCACCCTCCGGGTCGTCTGGTCGTGAGTCAGGGGTCGTCTCCCCGTCGCATCGTACTGTGCGAGGGACCGTGTTTGGTGGCGAGGACATATCCACACCGTCCACCGACGCAACGTCCAGCGTGGCCAGGAGTGTGGATAAGTGCCGGTGCGTCGCCGCACCATGAGGTAGATTGCACCACAGAGGGCGACGCCGCAGGTCGGATGGTCCGCGACATACCGGAGGGCAGCTTGGCACGCATCATCTCGATCGCGAACCAGAAGGGTGGCGTTGGCAAGACCACCACCTCCATCAACCTCGCCGGCGCCCTGGCAGAGCTGGGCCACAGCATCCTGTGTGTCGACATGGATCCCCAGGCGAACCTGACGGTGGGCCTCGGCCTCAACGCGCGCGACATCGAAGTGTCGATCGCCAACGTCCTCCTCGATGCATCCCTGTCGCTCGAGGATATCGTGGAGCAGACCGAGACCGAAAACGTCGACGTGGCGCCATCGGATATCGACCTCTCGGCCACGGAGAACCAGCTCTTCAGCAGCATCGGACGTGAACATGCCTTGCGCGAGGTGCTGCACGGCTGGGCAGAGAAGCAGTACGAGTACATCATCATCGACTGTCCACCCACGCTGGGCCTGCTCACCATCAACGCCCTGGTCGCCAGCGACGGCGTCATCATCCCGGTCCAGACGCAGTACTACTCCCTCAAGGGGTTCACGGCCCTCGCCAACCTGGTCACCCAGATACAGGGCAAGGGCCTCAACGCTCGGCTGCGCATCCTGGGCATCCTGCCGACGTTCTTCGACAGTCGCACCAACCTGGCCAAGGACATGCTTGCCGAGCTGGGAGAGATGGGGGATTACCACATCTTCGATTCCATCGTGAAGCAGACTGTCCGCCTGGGAGAGGCACCACTCGCGGGCAAGCCCGTGACGTCGTATGCCACTCGGTCGACCGCGGCGGCGGCGTATCGAGGTCTGGCGCAGGAGGTGATCGCACTTGGCTAGACCGGATTTTCGCTCGCAGGCGGCCGCCCGCCTCGCCTCCGAGCGCACGGGCTACACGCCAGCGCTCATCGACCTGCTCAAGCCGCACGAGCCGTCAGAGGTCACCGACGTCCGCCGGGTACCGGTCGACCGGGTCTACTCCAACCCCAGCCAGCCGCGTCGGTACTTCGATGAAGGCGCGCTGAGCGACCTTGCGGCATCCATCCGGGAGCACGGCGTGCTGCAGCCGATCCTGGTGCGGCCGCGGGCCGAAGGGCACTTCCAGATCATCGCCGGAGAACGCCGCTGGCGCGCGGCACGGATCGCCGGGCTCGAACAGATCCCCGTCATCGTCGAGCAGATCGATGATGAGGCGGCGCTGGAGATCGCCATCATCGAGAACCTTCAGCGCGAGGACATCTCACCGCTCGAAGAAGCGGACATGTTCGAGCGCATGACCAGCGAGCATGGCTACAGCCTTCGCAAGCTGGCCCAGAAGCTGGGCAAGGACAAGGGCTACGTGGAGAACCGGCTTCGCCTGGCCCATGCGCCCGACGAAGTGCGGGAGCTCGTGTCGGTGCGCAGTGACACGCTTTCTCATGCCTACGAGCTGATGAAGGTGGAGGATCCCCGCAAACGGCGCCGGTTGGCCAAACAAGTGGCCGAGGGTCAGCTCAGCCTGGTCAAACTGCGCGAACGGATCGAGGGCAAGCCACGACCCGATCCGGCTCCGGAGGCCCCCCTCGAGCCCGAGGTCCCCATGGTGACCGTGGCTGAACCCGTGCCCCAGCCGGAGCTGGTCGCGGTTCCCATCGAACCGGAAAGCCTCGCCATCGACCAGGTCGACATCGAGGGTGCCGCAGAGCACCTGTCCGTGGCCATGAATGAGTTGGCCCAGGCACTGCTGACCGACGCCGCCCTTGCCGACGCCTCCAACGATGAGCGCCAGCAGTTCGCCAAGTACCTGACCCTGGCCAAGATCAAGCTCGAGAATGCCATCGCCGTCGTCCGCGCCGGTGAGTCGCATGCGCCGGTCGGGTCGCGCGAACGACGCGACTGACTTCGTAGCGACGCGCCAGGCGGGGCGACGGTGAGCGACTCGAAGCGAGGTCTGGCAAGTTGCCCGCGGAGCTGATCTATGTGTTGGCTGCGGTGGCCATGGGCGCGGTGCTGTATCGCTTCTTCAGCGGTCACGGCGGTGTGCAGATCTCTCGTCGCGCGCTGGGTAACCTGCCGGCCGAGGGCGAGGTGGAGGTGCGCGGTCATCCGGTTCGCTGGCGATCCGCAGAGGATGGGTCGTTCGTCGCCGGTTGGCCGCTGGCCGATGGCCACGTAGTCGCCATGAACGTCACCTTCGACGGCGACCCGGCAGACGTCGATGACGATGCCGATCAGGGCGTCCTGCAACTCAGTATCGACCGCCGCACGTTGGCCCGGGACGTGCGCTGGACCGACCAGATCCACGACCGAACGCTCCGCGGAGACGTGGAAGCCATCCTCAAAATGCTGACCCGCGAAGCTCGGGGCGGAATCACCGAGCGGAAGCGTATGGCGACGGCCAAACCAGTGAACCCGGACCGTGAGATCGAGGAGTCATAGCCGAGTCGCCCCTTGATGACCGCGCGGCGCGATGCCGTTGCCTCGGTCCTCCTGATGGAGTCGAGGCTTGACAGGAAACCATTTGGTTACCTATCATGACGGTGCCATGGAAACGGTGTTCAAAGCGCTCGCTGACCCGACCCGCCGGCAATTGCTGGATGAACTGTTCCAGGAAGACGGACAGACGCTCGGGGCGTTGCAGCGGCGGTTCTCGATGACTCGGGTCGGCGTCGCCAAGCACCTGCGGCTCCTTGAAGAGGCCGGGCTGGTGGTGAGCCGGCGCCGTGGGACGCGAGAAGTTGCACTACCTGAATCCGGTCCCTATCCGGCTGGTCTATGACCGCTGGGTCAGCAAGTACACCGAGGTCTGGGCAACCGGGCTCAGCGACCTCAAGCACGACATGGAGACTCGCATGGAAAAGGTATTCGAGATCTACATCAAGACCACGCCAGAGTCGCTGTGGCAGGCCATCACCGATCCGGATATCCGGGCCAAGTACAACTTCGGTGCTCGGCAGGTCTCGGACTGGAAGGTCGGCTCGACGTACGAGATGGGGCATCCGGAAGCTGGCGTGCTCCTCGGCGACGGCGAGATCCTGGAGGTCGATCCGCCGCGGCGGCTGGTCCAGACGATGCGGGCGCTTTGGAGTGACGATGTCAAGGCCGAGGGCACATCCCGGATCACCTGGGACATCGAGGTGGTCGGGGACTCCTGTCGATTGACCGTCACCCATGACCAGCTACGCGAAGGCGCTCACGACGAGCTCTATGGCGGTTGGCCGATGATCCTGTCAGGTCTGAAGACCTGGCTGGAGACTGGCGAGCAGCTGACCACGCCCGGTTCGCTCATGTATACCTGAGGCCGAGCGAAGCGTTTTTCTAGGATCCGGCAGTCGCCCCCCATGTCACCGCGAGCAGAGCCAGGGCGACCGCTCCCAGCATCCAGCCTACCGTGTTTGCCGCGGTTCTCGGGAGCAGCGAGAGCGCGGCGCCAGTCGCCGCCAGCGTCGTCGCGACCAGCATCGTCAGCAGGGCTGCGATCGAGATCGGCCCGAACCAGCTGAGGCTCAGCCACGCCAACGTCCAGATCGCGATGTCAAGGGTGAGGAGCGCGACGTTGCTGCGTCGCCTCCCCAGGCGGGTGGCCAGGCTTGTCGCGCCACTGCGTCGATCCGTGGCCAGGTCAGCCATGCTGTTGGCCAGGTGGACGGCCGGGCCTGCCATCGCAGCCAGGGGCAGCAGCACCGGCCAGCCCGGCGGCAACATGGATGCCGCGGCCAGCCACGTCCAGGCCAGTAGCGCCGGCAGAGCGACCGCGAATGCGAGCGGTCCTGCGATCTCCCGGCGCGGGGCTACATCGTAGGCATAGCCCGCACCGACGCCGACGAGTCCGACCAGCGCCACCGCCGGCCCGAACGAGATCGACACGAGCAGCCCGATGGTGCCGCCCGCCACGACCACGAGTCCCGCCGAAGGCTTCGAGATCTGCCCAGCTGGGATCGGCTTGTGCGGTCTGGTCCGACGATCCCGTTCGAGATCGACGAGGTCGTTGAGCGCCCCGATCGACACCTGGAATGCCAACATGCCGACGGCCAGAACGGTTGCGACCTGCCACGTGGCGCCGGCTACCAGTGCCAGGAATGCGACGGCGGTGGCGACCAGTGCCGATGGCACCGGGTGGACGACCGCGACGCGGCCAAGCCTGATCCCCTGGAACGGCCCTGGTGCTCGCGTCAGATGAAGACGAGCTGCTCGAAGCCGACCACCAGGAATTCGATCATCTGCTGTCTGGCCCCTTCCGACTGGGACCGCAGCCCGGGCACCAGGAAGTGCAGGGAGATGGCCGGCACCATGAGCTGGCCGTCAGACGTCCGGCCGATGGTTGCCGGCGCCCCTCCCCCAGCCGTGTAGATGCGCTCGATCCCCGCGTCACCGAGTCCGGTGGCCTTGCGCAGTTCGCCCAGTACATCCAGCACGCCATGGCGGATGGAGATGTCGCGCATGAGTTCGACCATCCAGGCGTCGATCTGCTCGTCAGGCTGCTCGTCGAGCCGGCTGCGATATTCCTTGGGGTCTGCGGACAGGCCGGCTGACGACAAGTGACTCTCCTCGTTGGGTATCTCGCGGTCATGGTAGCGCGACGACGTCGAGCGTTGGCGTCGCCCCGCCGTCACCGCGTTGTGATGCAGCACGACTACTATCACCGCATGTTCCTTTTCCAGCGACCCTCCGCCATGCCCCAGCCCGGGGAAGCACTTCCCGGCCGCGCCCAGCCCATCACCATCACCGAACCGCACCATGTCAACGGAGCATCCCTGATGCCGCCCTGGCCGGTAGGCACGCGAACGGCCCTCTTTGGTCTGGGCTGTTTCTGGGGGGCCGAGAAGGATTTCTGGCAGACCCCTGGGGTCATCTCGACGGCGGTCGGCTACGCCGGTGGCTACACCCCGAATCCGACGTACGAGGAGGTCTGCAGCGGGCGGACCGGCCACGCCGAGGTGGTGCTCGTCGCCTATGACCCAGCGCAGGTCAGCTATGAGCAGCTGCTCAAGGTGTTCTGGGAGCACCACGATCCGACCCAGGGCATGCGCCAGGGCAACGATCGCGGCACGCAGTATCGATCGGCCATCTACTGGACGACCGACGAGGAGCGGGCCATCGCCGAAGCGTCCCGCGACATGTACCAGCAGCAGCTCTCGTCCGCCGGCTACGGCGACATCACCACGGAGATCGCCGAGGCTCCCTCGTTCTACTACGCCGAGCCATACCACCAGCAGTACCTCAGCAAGAACCCCAACGGCTACTGCCCCGACCAAGGCACCGGCGTGGCCTGCCCCGTGGGTGTTGGTATCAGGGCGCGATAGGCGATTGCGTGGAGTCCCAAGACCTCCAGTCACCGCATTCGAGCAACACGTACACGATGCCGAACCCATCGTCCATGTCGTCTGGGATGTCCACGTCGTGCTTGTTGACGACGTCACCCGTGTTGTCGTACTGGATGACGAGTCCCTTCTGACGTCCGGGCCGGTTCGAGACCGTTATGCGACAGCCAGGTGCCGCCACGATGCGCATGCTTTCGCCGTTCCGTTCCAAGTCGCGGCCCAGTATGTCGAACGCACCCGCGAGGGGCGCCCTCGGGGCTTGGCAGAACGGACAGTACCAATCGCTAGGCGCAGGATCGGTGACACAGTAGGTCACGCTGCGTCCGCGTTGGCCATCCTGTGCGTAGATGCGCACCCCGCCTAGTGGCACCGGCGTCCCAGGCTCAGTTGCCTCCCACTCCCCAATCGTCTGCGTGTCGCACTGGTAGAGGTTCTTGGCCTTGTGGAGAGTGTCGCCTGTGTACAGCGTTCCGGCGTCATACGACGCGACAGATGCCGATTGCAGGATGATGGATGCAGCACCGAGCACGCTCGCCGCCAAGATGGCACGCATGCAAATAGGGTACAGCGGGGTCGGACACTAGCCGCCCCGCGAAGTCGACTCTCACCTACCAGTCATCAAGTTGCCAATGACGAACCCCAACGGCTACTGCCCCGACCAAGGCACCGGCGTGGCCTGCCCGATCGGCGTGGGGGTCCGTGCCGGCTGACCACCGTCGTGTCGACGCGTGACACTACACTCGGCCGAGGGAAGCGCAGTCAGCCGAGGGGGCGCATCCGGATAGTCGCCGCTTCACGGTCGCTGACGTCCACCGGTTCCTCGACCTAGCGAACCGGGCAGGTGTCGAGTCTTGGCTGGTTGGAGGGTGGGGAGTGGATGCCCTACTCGGAGCTGAGACCCGACCCCACTCAGACCTCGACATCGTGGTGCAGCAGTCCGATCATGAGGCGTTGCGCGACATGTTGGGGGCGCATGGCTTCTGCGTCCTGCACGATGCGATACGGACCTTATGAACCAGGCCTTCAGGTACCCACCCGGTTCCCTGGACGAACGTGGGGTCATCGGCGATGCGCAGATGCGCTGCGCGACCCCTTGGTTCCAGGTCGAGGACCACCTGGGCTATGAGCTTCGGGAGGAGGACCTGCAGGACGTGATGGCGCTGTGTCGTCAGTACGACATCCCACTACCGGCTGGGTTCGAGCCGCAATAGGTCGAGTCGTACTTTCGCCATCAACGAACCCGGCAAGATATCGTCCCGACCATGGACCCAGACCCAGATATGTCGGTCGACGTGGACGCAGCTACGCGTCCGGCCGTCCCGTCGCGCGTGGCTACTCGGGTATTCGGCGCTCGATCGGCTTCGGAAAGTCGATTCGGAAGGAGCCATCACCGCCAGAGACGTGATCACGCTCGGGCATGTGCTCGGCAGCCAGCGTCTCGGCCGGCGGCTCGTTGCGGAGGGCCTGCTCGAAACCCATCATCGCGGAGCCCATCGCCGTACCGAAGCTGTCCTTCATGGACATCGCCTCGACAGGTTCATCAAGCTCGACTGGGCCATCCTCATCGTCGATAGGCCGGAGTGGGAGGTGATCGGCATCGTTCATGGTCGACCGATGGTACCCGAGCTGGTCCGACACGCTACCGTTGGCCGATGTCCGTGCCGACCGATGGACCGCTCATCAGCGCAGCGGAGCTAGCTGCGCACATCGACGATCCCGACCTGCGCCTTGCCGACGTGCGCTGGTTCCTGGGCGATGCCACACGTGGGCGGACCGAATACTCGGAAGGCCACCTCCCCGGAGCCATATTCGTCGATCTCGACCACGACCTTGCCGCAGCTTCGGGTCCTGGGCGCCACCCCCTGCCCGACCCCACCGGCTTCGCTGACCGCATGGGCCAGCTCGGTTTCGGCGATCGGCACTTCATCGTGGCCTACGACCAGGTCAGTGGCACGGTGGCGAGTCGGCTGTGGTGGATGCTCGACCGCCTGGGCCATCCCGAAGTCGCGGTACTGGACGGTGGTCTCGGGGCCTGGAAAGCGGCGGGCGGTGAACTCACGCGGATCACGCCGACACCGATCCGGACCACCTTGACGCTCGGAGCATCGTGGACCGGCACACTCGACCGAGATGAGCTGGTCGCCAGGGCTGCAGAGCTCGACCTGGTGGACCTTCGCGCGGCCGAGCGCTATCGCGGGGAGACGGAGCCCGTCGATGCCAAGCCTGGGCATATCCCGGGAGCACGGAACCGACCGGCCAAGACCCTGCTTGGCGACTCCGGCCAGCTGCTCCCTCCAGCCCGCTTGCGCGAGTTGCTTCGAGTGGATCTGCCGTCATCGGGTGCAACGAGCGTGATGTCCTGCGGAAGCGGCGTGACTGCCTGCTTCGGGGCACTCGCCATGCGCGCAGCCGGGATGGAGGAACCGCTCATCTACCCGGGCTCGTACAGCGACTGGAGCAGCGCCGGCATGCCGATCGCCTCCGGCATGGAACCGGGAACCGTGGTGGCGACCGCAGGGTCAGCGCTTCTCGAAGAATGACAGCCGCATGGGCGGGCGAGAAGGTGACAGGAGGCAATCTCCGGCCACCCGGAGGCAGCGTGAAGCACGGAGAAGGATGGGGAGGAAAAGTGGCTCCGGCGGTAGGATTCGAACCTACGACCTAGCGGTTAACAGCCGCCCGCTCTACCGCTGAGCTACGCCGGAACGGTATGGAGGCGCGGACCTGGGCGCCCGTACGGGCGCGCGTGGGGCAGCGCCGACAGAGGATAGCACCTTCGGCGCCGATGCTCGTTCAGATCGGCGGCCGCGTACACCGCTTCGTCGGTACTTCCGAACCCCTTTTGCTGGGCGCTGACGCCCCGTAGCATCGTGTCTCCATGGACGATACCTTTGGACCCGCGCTGTTCTTCGTGCTGGCCGGCCTCATCGGCGGGGTGGTCCTGTTCGCCCGTGGGCTGGTGGCCTATCGCAGAGACCGGCTCATCTCGTCCGTTGCCACATCGAGCCTCGATGGCATCGCCGCTGGAGAGGTACGAGTCACTGGCATCGTCGAGGCCATCGACCAGTATCTGGTCTCGCCCCTTCAGTCGAAGCCCTGCGTCTGGTACCGCTCCCGGATCGACGAGAAGGGCGAGAAGGGTCGGGTGCTGCTCAACGAAGAGCGTGCGCAGGAGTTTCGCATCCGCAATGAGACCGGTGACATCCGGGTCGTTCCGCGCGGTGCACGCTGGGAGCTGGGCCTTGATTTCGACGAGTCGACCGGTTTCACCGGCGACGAACCGCCCGGGCTCATGCGCCGGAGCAGCGGGTCGTTCGCGATGTCGGTCGAACGGGACCCTGAGACGATGACCGAAACCGAGCGAGATGCCGCACGGCAGACCCTGTTGACCGTCCGGCCGCCGGTCGAGGCGATCGTCGGGGCCGGCGGGGGCATGGCCGATGCTGGCTGGAGCATGGCCGCAGGTCTCGGCGAATCGCGGGGCCGTCGCTATCGAGAGGCCAGGCTCGAGCCGGGCGAGACCGTGACCGTGCTGGGTCAGGCGCTGCCCTGGGCTGACGTCAAGGACCAGCTGCACGCCTGGGACCCGAGCAGCAACGTGGAGATGGCTATCGCCGACGATGTGGCCAGGGCACGCGAGCTCGGGATCCTGGCGGCAAGTCCCGAAGAAGCCTGGGGCAACGCGGCCATTCCTGGCTTCGGCATCGGCGCGCCGACACTCGCCCCACAGCTCGACGAGGATGCCTATCGACCCGAGCCTCGAGGCGACGCCGCGCACAAACAGGCGCTCGCCAGGTACGACATCCCTGATGAGGAGCTGGTGCTCTCGCGTGGCCAGAAGGGCGAGATGGCCATCTATGGAGGTGCGCCGACCGAAGCCGTGATGCACCACGACTTCGCCTTCGCACTCGGTGTGATGGGCGCCGTGATGGCCGTGTTCTGCGCCCTCGGACTTGGCGCCATCCTGACCGGTACGCTGTAGCCATGGCCATCGAGCTCGCGCTGATCGTCGCTGCCGTTCTGACGCTGGTCCTCCTCGTGTTCCTCATCGTGATCACCTACAACAACGTGGTCGCGCTGCAGCGTCGCTGCCAGCGCGCCTGGGCCAACATCGATGTTGCCCTGAAGCAGCGCCACGACCAGCTGCCCAACCTGGTGGCAGCAGTCCGGGGCGTGATGCGCTTCGAGGAACGTGTCCTCGATGAGGTGACCGAGGCTCGCGCCCGCTACGAACCTGAGGCTCCGGTCCACGACCAGGCCGTGGTCTCGGAGGAGACGAGCAAAGCCGTGCGCTCGCTATTCGCGACGGTCGAGAACTATCCCGAGCTGAAGTCGCACGCCAATGTCATGGCACTCCAGGAGGAGATCGAGCGGCTGGAGACGCTCATCGCCCGCCGACGCGAACTCTTCAACAACCAGGTCTACCAGTACAACTCGACCATCCTGCAGGTGCCCGCAGTCTTCATCCGGCCTCTCTTCGGCTGGAAGACCGTCGACTCATTCAGCGTGGACGAGGCGCAGCGTGAACGGCCGAGCACGGACGTATACGCCACTCCGTAGGAAGCTCCGTCAGGCGGACCAGCAAGGTTGCGAACGACCGGATCACCGAACGGCCGCAACAGGATCGGCGTAGCGGCAGGCGGTGAGGCGCGGCCCGTCGAATTAGGAGTGGCGGCCGTCGCCAATGGCCCCATATACGCAGGTCACCGAGCGCGGTATGGTCGCGACCATGGCACCGATCCCTATCGCCATCATCGGGGCCGGAGGACAGGCACGCGTCGTCGCCGCAGCGCTCGTCGCGAGCCACCACCGCGTCGTCGGGCTGTATGACGACGACGTCGAACGCTGGGGCGGCTCCATCGATGGGCATCCGATCATCGGTCCCGTCGAGGAGCTCGAGACGAAGCCCCATCCGGCCATCGTGGCGATCGGCGACAACAGGACCCGCAAGCTTGTCAGCGAGCAGCTCGATCTCGAGTGGTTCACGGTGGTGCATCCGTTCAGCTGGGTGGCTCCTGGCGTCGAGCTTGGACGAGGCACGTTCGTGAATGCCGGTGTGGTGGTCCAGCCGGGGGCATCGATCGGGGCTCATGTGATCCTCGACACGCAGACCGGGATCGGTCATGGAGGTCGGGTCCACGACTACGCGCACCTGGCGGTTGCATACCTCGGCGCCGACTCCTCGGTTGACGAGGGGGCGCTCCTCGGCATCGGGAGCATGGTTTTCCCGCGCACCGCGGTCGGGGCCTGGGCGACCGTCGGCGCCGGTGCCGTGGTCGTCCGCGATGTCCGTCCGAGGGCGACCGTGGTCGGTAACCCCGCGCGAGAGATAGACGCAGCACCGGCGAACAGGTAGCCAGCGAGTCTCACCCAATAGGGCTCACTACGCTGACCACACCTGCGGACCGATCCTCCCCGGCCCGTTCCCGTGGTGCATCGCGGCTCCGGGTTCTGCGAGGATGTCATTTGGGTTAGGTAGGGTGCGGTCCCGATGTAGGAGTGTGCTTCGTCATACGGAGGTTCCGCAGATGACGAACGGACAAACAGAGGTAGCCGAGCAGCTCCGCAAGGCACGACAACGGCTGGTCGTTGACTATCTCGAGGCTTCGCGACGTGGTCCGTTCAAGCCGATCCCGGCGAGGACAGGAACGGGCTTCCGAGGTGTCGCCATGGCATCACTTCGCGATTGGCAGGGGCGGCTGGAGTCGGCGATGCGGAACCGAGCCAGGAGCTAGCTGACGCGTCGCCGCCAGCCACCAGAAGCATGGGTGGCCGTCCTGCCGATCAGAGCCTGTGACCGACCACCATGGTGCTCGAACGTGTTGCTCCAACGCACCGGGGTTCACGCACTTCTCCGGAGTACACCAGACCGCACCATACTATCGAGTCGATGCGTCGACGGAACGAAGATGGGCAGGGCTTGGCCGAGTACGCCTTGATCCTGTCGCTGATCGCGATCATGGCGATCTCCGCCTTGGTCATCTTCGGTCGCGAGGTCTCCAACATCCTTTCGATGGTCGGCCAATCAATCTAGGTGTACCCGGCCAGGGGTTGGCGACTCGCCGGGACAGGTGACAGAGAGAACCCCAAGCCTGGTGGAGATGTCTGACGTCTTCACGACCAGGAGGTTCTTGTGTCCCGCCCTAACGCGCGCCTGACCGTCCGTGGCAGGCAGCTGATCATCGAACGTGCCCAGGCCGGCTGGAAGCAGCCGCACATCGCCGCCGCGATGGGGATCTCCCGCCGCTGCGTGCGCCGCTGGCTCGACCGCTACGCCGCGGAGGGCGGGGCTGGCCTGCCTTGGCACGACGGTGCTAGCGGGGCGGTACCAATGACTCGCTTTCCAGGCCCGAATGCGAGTAGACGGCCATGGATGGCCGTCATATGCTCCCGAGGGTCGCCGCCCAGTGCGACCACGAGACCAAGGAGGGAGCCCCGATGTCCAGGCCCAAGACCCTGCTGATCAGTGCCTCTATGGCAGCACTGCTCATGGTCGCCATCGTCGTCCCGGTCGCCGCTGCGCAGACGAAACTCGAAGTCGTCAACGGCATCCCGGGCCAGAAGATCGATGTCTGTGTCAACGGACGGGAGATCAAGTCCGGTTTGCCGTATGGCAAGTACGTCGCCAAGTCCACCAAGACCACCAACGCCACGGTCAGGTTCTACAAGCGCGATGCTCGCCGCTGCGGTGGCAAGCTGCTCGCGAAGAAGACATCCGGACTCGATGACGCCACATTCGTGATCTCGAAGCGGGGACCCGGCCGGGTGCGCGTATTCGACAATTCCTTCATCGCTTCGCCGACCAGCGCCTTGGCTCCACGATCCGAATGGCGCCACGCGGCCGACGTCGGCGTCGTCACGTTCGGACGCCACAACGATCTCAACGATCCGAGCCAACTCTTCCCGGCTGCCGACAACATGGCAAAGGGCCAGATCGCGCGAGTCACCTATACGTTGGCCGCCAACCCCGATGGCTTCACGGTGACCACCGAGGTGTCGCAGCTCGACGTCCCTGTGGTGAAGCCGCAACCGCACTGGATCAGTCCACTGCGTCGCTACGAATGGATCCTGGTGGGGACCAACCTATCGAACGCCAAGCTCATCTTCATCGAGCGCCCCGCAGCGGCGGTGGCACCCTGACAAACACCGTTCGAATGAGGCCCGTCCTTCGCGGGACGGGCCTCATCTCATTTCTGCGTCGGGCCCCGGTCGCTGCCGGCTCATGGTCCGGTGCCAGGCCAGATCCACGCGCCGGGTCAGTAGTGCCCAACGTGCCCACGTCGCAGGCAGCGACTCCTCGGCCAGCGCGATCGTCGCCGCCGTATGGCGCAGGTCGGGCGGCCAGACAATGACCACCGGAGAAGGTGCCAGCTATGAGTGAGGGCGACTACTCAAGATAGTCCTTGAGCTTGCGGCTGCGGGAGGGGTGGCGCAGCTTCCGCAGTGCCTTGGCCTCGATCTGGCGGATGCGCTCGCGAGTGACGTTGAACTCCTTGCCCACTTCCTCGAGGGTGCGGGAGCGACCATCTTCGAGACCGAAGCGCAGCTGCAGAACGCGTCGCTCGCGGCCGGAGAGCGAGTCCAGCACCGCTTCCACCTGCTCCTTCAGCAGTTGATGCGAGGCAGCGTCAGCCGGGGCCAGCGCGGCACGGTCCTCGATGAAGTCGCCGAGGTGCGAGTCCTCTTCCTCGCCGATGGGCGTCTCCAGTGAGACCGGCTCCTGGCTGACCTTGATGATCTCGCGGACCTTGTCCGGGGTTACCAGGACGACGTTGTCGATCTCCTTGTCCTTCTTCTTGGGGAGCTTGACGTCGTAGGTGTGGTCGGAGCCGGTGATCGCGAAATCATCGGTGACCTTGGCCTTCACGGGCCGGTCGTCAAGCACGTGCACCGTGATGGTGGCCTGCTTGCTGTTGTTGACCTCGATGTGGGCGAAGTTGTTGGCCCCACCCAGCCGCTTGAGGATCTCAGTGGCGAACTCCGGTCCTACCGTCATGGCGAAGGCGATCTCCTCCACGGTGGGCTCGCGACCCAGCTCCTGGAGCAGGCCACGCGAGACGCGGATCAGCCGATTGATGGTCTCGACCATGTGCACCGGGATGCGGATGGTACGAGCCTGGTCGGCGATGGCACGAGTGATGGCCTGTCGGATCCACCAGGTGGCATAGGTGGAGAACTTGAAGCCCTTCTCGTAGTCGAACTTCTCGACCGCACGGATGAGTCCGATGTTGCCCTCCTGGATGAGGTCGAGGAAGGACATGCCGCGGCCGATGTACTTCTTGGCGATGGAGACCACCAGGCGCAGGTTGGCCGACGTCAGCGACTCACGGCCCTCACGCCCGTAGCGGACCACGATGCCGCGCCGATTACGCGGCTTGAGGTGTTCCTGGGTCATCTCGGGATCCCAGCCCCAGGCGTCCATGACCTCAGCTTCCTTGCCGCCGAGGATGTAGCGCCGCAACGACTCGTGGGCGATGCCCTGGGACCAGTCGTACATGGCGCGCAGACCCTTGTTGTCACGACAGTCCTGATCGCCGTTGTGGACCGACATGTAGGAGAAGTCCACGAGTGCAGCGAACCTGTCCGCGTCGGGTGCCTCGTTGTACTCGGTAAGGATCCGCTTGGCGTCCTTCAGGGCGGCCTTCACGCTGTCCTCACTGGCGTTGCGCTGAGCGCCGGTGAGATGCAGGTCCGGTGACTTCACCAGCAGGCCGTCCTTCTCGCCGGCCTCGATGGCGCCGATGACGATCCGCTCGGCATCGACAGCGTAGTAGTCGAGCCGATGCTCGGGGCGCTTCTGCCGGCTGGCATGCTCGGTGTCGTTCTTGGTCCACTCCCACAGCGCGAGGGTGGCCTTCCACGGCTCCTCGACGATCTGCTCGCCGAGCTCGATGGCCTTGGCGAAGACGACCTCTTCCTCGGCATTGAGGAGCGGCACCTTGCCGATCTCCTTGAGGTACATCCGAACGGGGTCGTCGATGCCGACCATGTCCTGGGCCATGGCCTCCAGCTCGGCCTGGGTCGAAGGCTTGTCGTCATCGTCCTCTTCGAGCTTGGCGGGCGGATCCTGCCAGGGCTGCTTCTGGCTCTCCTCGACGGTGACCTGCACCCCGAGCTCCGCGGCGGCACCGAAGTTGCGCGGGGCCCCGATCTCATCTTCCTGTTCGGGCTGGACGACGTCGCCGTCGATATCCCGCTTGCCGCGCTCGAGCACGGATGCCACGAGCAGCTTGTCGGTGGCGTCAGTTGCCATGAGTTACCTCCACTTGATCGGTCGTCTGGTTGGGCTTGATGCGTCTTCGCGCCAGGAGGGACGAATCCGCCACCGCCCGGTCCAGCTCGAAACGGCGCCGGTGCAGGTCCAGGACCTCGCGTTGGAGCCGTTCCAGCTCAGGTTCATCGTCGGCCGCCTCGGCCTCTGCGAGGCGTGCCCGGGTGTATTCGATGCGCTCGGAGAGCCGTGCCCGCTCCAGCGTCAGCAGGCTCTGATCGATGGCCTGCTGGGCCTGCGCATCACTGTCAGGCAACGGATCCGTCCGCGCCATGAGGGTCTGTGCGACGGCCCGCACGGTCGGCTCGAGCTGGCCGATGAACGCAGCCAGCTCGAAATGGTCGGAGCCGACCTCCTGGAGCCGGGCTCCCAATGCTTTCCACAGCTCGCGGGCCGGCGTGGTCACGAAGAGTTCTTCGCGGAAGCGAGCGGCGGTGGCATGGAAGAGACTGGGGTACATCAGCATCAACCGCAGCAGCGCCGCCTCGGCCGGTTCGATGGCTCGCTCGACGGCTCGTGGATCCAGCGCATCCGGTTGCGCCATCACGGCCTCGAGGTTGATACGGGCGCCGACATGAGTGCCATCGCGTCCGCCGTTGCCAGCATCGGGCTCGCGGCGACGCAGCGCCTCCAGCAGCGTGCGCTCCTCGACGCCCGACCGTCGCGCCAGGAGCTGCAGGTAGCCGTCCCGCCGAACCGGATCAGAGATGGTCCGCAGGGTCGGCAGCACGGCGCCCACCAGCTTCTCACGGCCTGACACCGTGCCCTGGTCGTAGCGCGAGACCGCCCGATCGATGAGGAACTCCATGATGGGCTGTGGCGCCTCTGTAGCCGCCCGCCAGACGTCCGGCTCATCGCGGATGATCTCGTCAGGGTCGCGCCCATCAGGCAGGCGGACGACGTCCACATCGGTGAGCCGGCCACGGTACGGGGATCGCTCGATCTCACCGACCAGCGCGGTCAACTCCGTAGCACCGAACGCGGCCGCACCCTGCCCGGCAGCATCCACGTCGTAGGCCAGCGCGATCCGCGGCGCGTAACGCGTCAGCAGCTCCACCTGGCCCGCGGTCAGCGCGGTGCCCATGCTGCAGACCACATTCTCGAAGCCCTGCTGGTGGGCCATAAGCGCGTCGGTGTTGCCCTCGACGAGGACGGCCACGCCGGACTTGCGGATGGCCGATTTGGCGCGGTCGATGAGGTACAGCGTGCGGCCCTTGTCGAACAGCAGGGTCTGGGGTGTGTTGAGGTACTTGGGCCCCGTGTCCTCACCCTGGGCGCCGAGGATGCGCCCGGTCATGCCGGTGGCGCCGCCCGTGGCATCGCGGATCGGAAAGATGACGCGGGCCCGGAAGCGGTCGTAGACACCGCGACCGGCACGGCGTCGGCTGACCAGTCCGGCAGCCTCAAGATCGGCCTCGGTGATGCCGCGACGGCGGGTCAGCGCACTGCTGAGGGCATCCCATGAATCGGGCGCCCAGCCCAGCTGGAATGTGCTGATGGTCTCATCGTTGAAGCCGCGCCCGTGGAGGTAGTCGAGCGCGGCCCGACCTACCGGATGGCCCGTCAGGACCTGGTGGTAGAACGAGATGGCGCCGTCGAGCGCCTCTCGCAGTCGCTTGCGCTGAGCGTCCTCTCGACTGCTGCGCTCGGACAATTCCACGCCCGCCCGCCCCGCCAGCGAGCGCAACGCGGTCGGAAAGTCGACGCCATCACGTTCCATGACGAAGTTGAAGATGTCTCCGCCACGGCCGCAGCCAAAACACTTCCACGACTCCCGCGTGGGTGTGACGGTGAACGACGGGGTCTTCTCACCGTGGAATGGGCACAGGCCCTTGAAGGTGGTCCCGGCCTTCTTGAGCTGGACGGTCTCGCCGATGTACTCGACGATGTCCAGCTTCTCCTTGATCGTGGCGGCGGTGCCGACAGACACGCTGGATCAGTTCCTCGATACTGGAGCGCGCAGGCTCCGATTCACGACGTCCGATGCGGCCCGATCATTCCCACCTGATCGGCACACATGACGGACACACGAGTGGCCTTGTCAAGTCTTGACAAGGCACCGCCGCCCTATCCTAGCCCCTTGACAGGGGGTTGACAAGGGCGATTCGAGGCGTTCCAGGGGGCTTGACAAGGCCAGGCCGGGGGTTGACAGCGAGGCATGATTTCAAATGTCAGCAGGTCGAACTCGTGGTGGGTGATGCTGCGGACTACCAGATCCCCACCGCTATCAACCTCTGCTACCTGTACAACCCGTTTCCGTGTAGCGTCATGGAACGGGCGATGGCGCGACTCGTGCCTCGCTCGATGCCTGTCCTCGGCAGATGCGTGTCTTGTAGCTGCGAGCCGAAGCGGCAGGCCTCTTGGTCGCCCGCGGGTTTGACGAGACACGCCGATCCAGGCGGCTGAGGGAGTACGTTCGAGAGGCTGGCGGGTCCCTGCCGGCGATGTCGAGCCAGGAGCATCATCTTGAGACTGAACGATCGAGTCCACCGGCTCGGAGATGACCGGATCGCCTGCTACCTCATCGAGGAGGCCGGGGCGATCACCGTCATCGATGCCGGCTTGCCGGGACACTACGGTGAGCTACTCGCCGAACTGGATGTCATGGGCCGAACCCTCGATGACATCGAGGCTGTCGTGCTCACGCATGGTCACGAAGACCACATCGGCTTCGCCGAACGGCTACGTGCGGAACGGGCTGTCCCGGCCAGCGTGCACGAGCTCGATGCCGCCCTCGCCCGGGGCGAGGTGCCGAAATCCAAGTGCGGGCGCCGGACAGAAACGTATCGGATCGATGCTCGCGTTCCTGATCCTGGCCATGCGCAAGGGCGCTCTGCGGACCACGAAGCTTGCCGAGGTCGAGACCTATGTGACAGGTGCCACCCTTGATGTACCGGGCGCCGTCCGCGTCATCGCGACACCCGGCCACACCGCGGGGAGCTGCGCACTCCATGCACCAGCGCACGATGCCCTGTTCGTGGGCGATGCCCTATGCACCAACAGCGTCGTGACGGGCCGTCGAGGCCCACAGATCAGCCCCTTCACCGCGGACCCCGACGAAGCTCTCGCATCGCTCACGACACTCCAGGACATCGAGGCTCGCTGGCTGCTACCTGGTCATGGAGCGCCATGGACCGACGGCGTCGGCGCAGCCGTGGCCGCCGCCCGAGACATCGGGATCGGGCATCTGGCGCGGCCGTAGCGCGGGATCGGACATCTGGACCCCAGTACGCCCGACGGCTTCCATGTACCCGCAGCCATACGGCCCCCGTGACTTCTGCACTACGGAACGGCCGCGCCACCCGACATAGCTTCATGACGTTCCGAGCGACGTCCGGGGCAGCCGGACCATTCGCGGTGCGTACCAGCGTATCGCCCCGACTGCAATCGTCCGTTCCGGCTGCTCGACGGAGGTATCGATGCACCGATTCACCAGGCCCATCGTGGTGGCGACCCTGGCCGCCGTGGTGGCCAGCACTTCCTTGTTTGCGGTCGACTCGTTCCGCGGTCAGGGCGCGCGTGCCGCATCCGACCCAGCCAGGCCGGTCTCGGCACCGACGCGATTCGCTGCCAGCAGCGAGTCGGACCCGCGGGCCTACTGGACTCCCGGACGGATGCTCTCGGCGACACCGATGTCCGCGTCTCGGGAGCGCGCCGCCCCCAAGGTGCGACCGAGCACCGAGACCGATCTGAAAGCCAGGCGATCACTTGGGACGGACACCATCGCTGAGCCCGGGACCACACCGGCCTCGGAGATCCAGCCCGCAGCCGAGTACCCCTTTCCGTATGGCCGACGCACGGTAGAGAAACAGCTGCGCAAGGTCGCGCCGTATCGCCAGGTCGGCCGCATCTTCTTCCGCCAGAACGGCGTGCGCTATTCGTGCAGCGGGTCGTCCGTGGTGGGAGGCGGTCGCAACATCGTGTTCACCGCGGGCCACTGTCTCAATGATGGCGCGGGGAACTGGTCGACCGACGTGGTATTCGTGCCGGGGCGGCGGACGGGCAAGTGGAAGAACCCGTACGGACGCTTCGCCGCCAAGGAGCTTTGGGTACCTGCTGGCTGGACAGACAACTCATGGTATGCCTACGACATGGGCGCCTTCAGCGTCGGCAAGAACCAGAAGGGAAAGACGCTGCGCAAGACCGTCGGAGCGTTGGGCTTCGCCTACAACCAGAACCGTGTGCAGCATTGGGACATCTTCGGGTACCCCGCCGAGTGGCCGTGGAAGGGCGACCGCCTCATCACCTGTGCCAGCTCGTATGCGGTCAACGATGCCAACGGCAATGGGCCCGACGACACCGGCGTCGGTTGCGACATGACCGGGGGGTCCTCGGGTGGTCCGTGGATCATCGGCCTGCGGCGCACGAACCTGCTCAATGGAGTCGTCAGCTACGGCTACACGGACCAGCCTGGAGCGACCTATTCTCCGTACTTCGACAGCGCCGCCAACAAGCTCCGCTGCGCAGCGGGCACCGGCAACCCCGACGCTACCAGCTGCTAGTCCGGAGGGTCGCGCGTCGCGAATCCCCCGTGGGTCACACCGCGAGGTAGCATCCGAACGTGGTCGCGCCGGCAGCTGATCGAGGAGCCATCGGCATCCTGTGTGCCCTGCCCCAGGAGCAGGCCCTGCTGGTAGCTGCCCTCGGTGATCCGCCTGCCCTGCCCGGTCTCGGTCTGGAGGCCCGCGCCGGCTACCTCACCGATCGAGCCGTCGTGGTCGCCGCCGCCGGCGTCGGCAAGGTCAACGCGGCCACGACGACGACACTGCTCATCGAGCGGCTGGGCTGCCGGGCGGTGGTCTTGAGCGGTGTCGCGGGCGGCCTCGGCGACCGAGTCGCCATCGGAGAACTCGTCATCGCCGATCGCGTCATCGATATCGACTACGGGCGAATCACCCAGGCTGGCCGGATCATCTATCATCCCGGGACCTTGCCGATCCCGGGAACTGCCGCCGATCCTGGCTATCGACTGCCAGCCCGACTGTCGGCCCGCGTCAGGGAGCGCCTGCGAGACAGCCGGTCAGGCGCGACACTCGGGACCATCCTGACCGGTGATGCGTTCCTGGCCTCGGCCACCATTCGTGACGGCCTGGCCGACCGGTGGGATGCCCTGGCCATCGAGATGGAGGGCTCCGCGGTGTGTGGCGTTGCTGAACGCATGGGAGTGCCCTGGCTGGTCGTGCGGGCACTCAGTGACCGCGCCGGCGAAGACTCGCTCGAGGACTTCGGAGCGTTCCTGGGGACAGCAGCCGCCGCCTCGGCGAACCTGGTGCAGCACCTGCTGCCGGTCTTCGACCCGTAGGCGCCGCAGGCGCAGCCCGGGCGCGTCGTCAGTGCGTCAGGATCTGCGAGAGGAACAGCTTGGTCCGCTCGTGCTGCGGGTTGCCGAAGATCTGCTCGGGCGGTCCTTCCTCGACGATGTTGCCTCCGTCGAAGAAGACCATGCGGTCTGCGGCGGCGCGTGCGAAGCCCATCTCGTGAGAGACGACGAGCATCGTCATGCCCGATTCCGCCAGCTCTCGCATGACGTCCAGCACCTCGCTGATCATCTCCGGATCGAGCGCCGAGGTTGGTTCATCGAACAGCATGATCTTGGGCTGCATGGCCAGCGCCCGGGCGATGGCCACGCGCTGCTGCTGGCCGCCGGACAGCTGGGCAGGGTACTTGCGCGCCTGCTCGGGGATGCCGACCCGGTCGAGCAGCTCCATGGCCTGCTCTTCGGCCTGCTCGCGCCGGACCTTGCGAACGCGGATCGGTCCGAGGGTGATGTTCTGGAGCACGCTCAGGTGTGGGAAGAGGTTGAAGGACTGGAACACCATGCCCACCTCACTGCGGATGGCGGCGATGTTGCGGATGTCGTTCGAAAGTTCGACACCATCGACGATGATGTCGCCGCGCTGGTGCTCCTCGAGTCGATTGATGGTGCGGATGAAGGTGGACTTGCCAGAGCCGGACGGTCCGGCGATGACCACCACCTCGCCGGACTTGATGGTGATGTTGATACCGGTGAGGACATGCAGCTCACCGAACCACTTGTGGACCTCACGACAGATGATGATGTCCTCCGCATCTTCGCCCGGCGCCACGCGCTCCAGCTGCTTCCCGGGTGCCATGGTCGTGTCGGTCAGTCCTGGTTCACTCATCGTTCTCCGATCCCGAGTTCCTTTTCCAATCGATAGCTGGCCTGCGAGAGTGTGTAGCTGAGGACGAAGAACACCGCGGCGACGAAGAGGTACACCTCGAAGGCGGTGCCGATCCATTCGGACTGGGCCAGGACGGCGCGACCGATGCCCAGCAGCTCGAGGAGGCCGATGATGGCCACCAGCGTCGTGTCCTTGAGCAAGCTGATGAATTGCCCCACGTTGGACGGGATGGTGATCCTCAGCGCCTGCGGCAAGACGATGAAGACAGTGGTCTGCCAACCGCGCAACCCGATCGCCTGCGGCGGCCTCGACCTGGCCCCGCGGGATGGCCTGGAGGCCGCCACGCACATTCTCGGCGACGTACGCTGCCGAGAAGACGGTGATGCCGCCGATGGCACGAAAGACGTTGTCGATGCGGATGCCGTCCGGCAGCAACAGCGGGAACAACAGCGCGGCCATGAACAGGATGGTGATGAGCGGGACGGCACGGATGACCTCGATGTAGGCCGTGGACAGCCACTTCACCACCGGCATGTCGCTGCGCCGACCCACCGCGAGTGCCACGCCCAGCGGGAACGCCAGCAGGATGCCCGAGACGGACAGGACGATGGTCAGGAGCAGGCCGCCCCAGACATTGGTTGCGACCATGGGGAGCACCCCGGCTCCGCTCAGTCCCTGGAGCAGGATGAAGCCCAGCACCAGGGTGACCAGCCAGCCCAGGGCCAACAACCGGCGGCTCACCACCCAGCGACCGGCGGCGGTGAGCGCCACCATCAGGACGACGGCATTGAAGATGAGCGCGACGGTACCGGGTAGCCCCATGCCCGAGATGAATGCCAGCAGCGCGATGGCCACCTGTCCGGCAGCGAGCATGACGGCCATCATGCGTACGGCGCCGCTGGTCCAGGTTCCAGCCGAAAGACCGGTCATGAGCGACAGCACGAGCATCGTGATCCAGACGCGGAAGATCTCGCCCTGGGGGTAGAGTCCGACCAGGAACAACCGCATGTTGCTGGTGATGACACCCCAGCGCGCCTGGAACAGGATCCAGTCCGCGAACAGCACCGCGAGCACGGCGATCAGCACACCGATGACGATGGTGGAGATCCCGCTGAGCTTGCTGTTGAACAGGTTGTGGTGGAGCCAACCCATGACACCCACCTCGGTGCTCGGTGGCTGGACCTCGGTGCGGTCGGCGGGCGCGGTCGGTTTGCTCATCGTCGGCCTACCGTTCCTTGATCTGTACGGCGCGGTTGTAGATGTTCATGAGCAGGGACGTGGCCAGGCTGATGACCAGGTAGATACCCATCACGATGGTGATCACTGCGACCGGCTGGCCAGTCTGTTCGGACACCGTGCGACTGACGTTGAAGAGATCCTGGTATCCGATGGCCAGGGCCAGGCTGGAGTTCTTGATGAGGCTGAGGTACTGGCTGGTCATCGGCGGGATGATGATGCGCAAGGCTTGGGGCAGCACGACCAGCCGCAGCACCTGGGCTTCCGTCAGGCCGATGGTCCGGGCAGCCTCCAGCTGGCCCTTGCTCACCGCCTCGATCCCGCCGCGGACGATCTCGGCGATGAACGCCGCGGTGTAGAGCGCCAGGCCCAGCACGAGCGCGGCGAACTCCGGTGTGAACCGCAGGCCTCCCCTGAGGTTGAAGCGGCCCAACTCGGGGTTCTCCCAGGCCACCGGGCCACCGGGGATGATGAACCAGCCCACCAGCGGCAAACCGAAGAGCAGCAGCACGGCAGCCCAGCGAAGCCCCCTGGTCGGTCGTCCGGCGGCCTCCCGACGACTGGCCATGAACCAGGCTGTCCCGGCCATGACGATGCCGATGATCACGAACACGAACCAGGCCGCGCCATCGGGCGTGACTTCCGGGCGCGGGGCATAGATGCCGCGCTGGCTCAGGTAGATCTGGCCAGGCAGGTTGATGGATTCGCGCACATCCGGAAGTTGCAGGAAGATCACGAAGTAGATGACGAAGAGCTGCACCAGCAGCGGCGTGTTGCGGAACAGCTCCACGAAGCCCAGCGAGAGTTTTCGCAGCAACCAGTTGTGGGATAACCGCGCGATGCCCACCAGCAGGCCCAGGATGGTGGCCAGGAAGATGCCCACCACGCTGACCATGATGGTGTTGAGTAGCCCCACCAGGAGTGCCTGGGCATAGGTATCCGAGGGGTCGTAGGGAATGGTGCGCTCGGCGATCTCGAAACCGGCGGTCAGCCGCAGGAACCCGAGATCGGGCATGTACCCTCCCTCGGTCATGGCCGAGACGAGGTTGTTGAGCAGGTAGCCCGCGACCAGGATGACGACCGCCAGGATGACGATCTGGCTGATGATCGAGAGCACGCGCACATCCCGATAGAACGGGATCGAGGCGGGCTCGTGGCCCGATGGCCGCCCAGACGGGTCAGTCATCCAGATTCAGCCGCGAAGATGTCCACAACGAAGAACCCCGAGGCAACGATGGCTCGCTGCCCCGGGGGTCCAAGGATGGCGCTCGACTAGCGGAAAGGCGGCGAGTACAGCAGCCCGCCGTTGGTCCACAGGGCGTTGGGGCCCCGCTCCAGGTTCAGCGCCGTGTCCGGACCAAAGGCACGATCGTAGATCTCACCGTAGTTGCCCACGGCGTTGATCACATCGACGACGAAGGTGTTCGAGAGGCCCAGCGTCGAGCCGAGCTCGTCGGTCTCGCCGAGAAGACGAGCCACGACGGGATTCTCGCTGCCCGCGAAGTCGCCGATATTAGTCGAATCGATACCCTGCTCCTCAGCCTCGATGGTGCCATTCACGACCCACGTGACGATGTCCTTCCACTGGTTGTCACCGTGGGCGACGAGTGGCGCCAGGGGCTCCTTCGACATGACCACGTCGAGGATGACGTGCTCATCAGGGTTGGCGAGGGCGGAACGGCGACCGACCAGCTGGGAACGGTCAGAGGTGACCGCGTCACAGCGCCCCTCTTCATAGGTGCCGTAGACCGTGTCGATCTCGGCGGCCACGACCGGCGTGAACTCCACGCCACGGAATGACATCTGGTCGGTCAGGTTCTGCTCGGTGGTCGTGCCAGAGGTCACACAGATGGTGGCACCGGCGAGATCCTCGAGCGTGGTTGCACCGACGTCGGCGCGCGTCATCATGCCCTGGCCATCGTAGAAGATGGTCGGCCCGAAGTCGCCCCATTGGGCATCACGGCTCAGCGTGTTGGTGGTATTGCGGAACATCACGTCGACCTCGCCACCCTGGATGGCGGTGGCGCGCTGGTCAGCGGTGAGTGAGCGGTACTCGACTGCATCGGGGTCGCCCAGGACGGCTGCTGCGACGGCGCGACAATAGTCCGCGTCCATGCCCTCGAACTGACCGGTCGCCTCGTTGAGGACGCTCATGCCAGGTAGGCCACCGTTGACACCGCAGACGAGCTGACCACGCTCCTGAACGGCAGCCAGCGTGCCTCCGTCCTGCGCAGCCACAGCGGATGTGCCGAGGATCATGGCTCCGATCACGAGCCCGGGAACGAGTCTCTTCAAGACGATGTCCTCCACTATCCTGCTAGTTAGAACGCGAGGGCACTTCCCCTCGCGTCGAGCGCAGGATACCAAGAATCCTTAACAAACCCTAGCCGTGCCATCCGGCCGGGCTCCGCGTGGAATGTACTCAGCTGGTCGGACGAAGACCGATGAAGATGTCCAGCTCCTCTGCGCTGACTAATCGCTCGGGCTCGAAGCCCGCTTCGATAAGGAGCGCTAGCCACCTGGCCCGGGAGAAGATGCCCAGCGTATGGACGTCGTGGTCGACGTGCACCACGTCGCCTTGGCGAGTGACGATGATGTAGTCGGTCTTGATGGTGTGCCCGTCAGGTTCGATGTCGCGGTCCCACTCCAGAAACCGCAGGCCTCGCCCTTCCTCGTCGGTGCCACCGTGCTCGGTGTGGGGTTCGTATGAGTCGGTGACCCAGTCGGGCAGGAAGATCGCCGCGCCGCCTGGCCGGAGGTGCAGCCAGGCCGTCTCGATGGCCGCTCGCAAGTCGTCGTCGTTGGTCATGTAACCGATGGCGTCGTGGATGATCACGGCATCGAACCTTCGCTCCAGCCGTAAGGTGCGCATGTCCCCCTCGATATGCTCCACGCCCGGGTTGATGGCCTGGCTGTGCTCGAGCATCCCCGGCGCTCGATCAGTCAGCGTCATCTCCAGGCGCGCGGTCAGATGCGAGGCCAGGTTACCGCCGCCCGAGCCGAGCTCCAGTGCCGTTTCCAACGGCTTGACGCGAGCCTCGAGCAGGTCCAGCACCTCGGTGGCCTCGGAGAGGTAATCGCTCGGCGGCGTCAGCAGGTGGAACCAGCTCGCGAGTCGGCTGTACATCAGTGGCGTTCGATCGCTCATGAGGCGCAGTGTGCCCCATGAGTCGCGTTCAGCACGGCCTGGCGATAGGCCTGCGCGTGCTGACAGATACTTGCCTCGCGCGTTACCCTTTGGCAGTCGTCGTTGGCGGTGACCCCAGTCGCTGCCGCCGATGTGCGGGACGGAAACGGCCAATGCCCGGCCACGAGCCCCAGCTCGCTTCGTACCCGGGACCACAAACGCAACGGAGGCCCACCCGTTGATCGAAGCCGTGCAGCAGCCCCGTGCTGTCCGATGATGCAACGTCCGTCCCGCCTGCCGATCGCGGTCGCCACGCTCCTTTCGCTGCTGCTGATCGCGCTGACCGCGGCACCCGCGGCCGCCGGCGAGCCCAAGCGCTTCGAGGCCAGCGAGCGCCTGGCCCACAAGCTGGTGAATTGCCTCCGGACCGGTGGCAAGGTCACCGTGGGAGGCAAGTGCAAGGGCTACGGCAGTGGCCGTTACTCCGCCAGACGTCCGCCTCTCAAGCGCAGCGTGAGGATCTCCAACAAGGTCTCGTGGCCCTGGGCCCAGCGCACGGTCAAGGCCAACATCTGTGGCCACGAACTTGCCGGTTCCACCGTCGACAAGCGGTTCCGGGTGGTGGGACTCAAGAGCATCGCCAATGGCGAGAACATCGGATGCGCCACCAGTTGGTCGCCACGCAAGATGGTCATCACCATGGTCCGCTGGTGGTACGCGGAGAAGTCCTACGGGGGCCCTCACTGGAAGCAGATCAAGGCCTGGAAGTTCAAGAGTGCCGGTTTCGGCGTCGCCAAGCTGGGCAACGGCCGATCCCGCCTGGTGGTCAACTTCTACGGCAAGAGGGTCCGCTAGCAGCGCCTCGGCTCGCCTCCCACGAAGCGATTTGAGCGCGCCGGACGGTCGACGAGCGTCCACGAGGCCCGGGCGAAACAGGCCGAACGGCTCCCGACGCGGGCGGCGGCGTCCCCGAGCATGGGACCAGCAACCGATCGGTGCGCCGGCCGGCATCGCTTAACGGCTCACCGTGTAATGAAAAAGGAGCCCACTCAAATGGCATCACGGCTACGAATCATCGGCGTGATCCTCATCATCGTCGGCCTCGTCTCCTGGGGCGCGGCTGGTTACGCCTACCTGAAGGTCCAGGACGGCCAGAACGCCTTACAAGGCTTCAGCGACGCCCAGGATGTCGCGCTCACGTACAACGACCAGGGTCAGCTGACCGACCGTGGTTCCACCGAGGAGGCCGACGCGATCCTGGCACTGCTGGGCGACGACTGGGGCTGGCCCATCGTTGACGCTGAACTGGATCCCAACGACCCGGTCACCAACACGGCCACCGAGTACATGTACCAGATGGCGACCATCGCGCATCACACGCTGACCGGAGTCCAGACGGTCACCCTTCCGGAGCGCGTGGAATGGGACGGCGACGGCGACGGCAGCGTCGTGGGGGCGCCCGACATCTCGCCAGCCAGCCTGCCCGACGCGACATGGGACCCATCAACGGCCGGCGAGGACGCCATCTTCGAGCCGGGCACCTACCAGGTTCCTGTCGCCGGACGGTATTGGACCGGCTTCAACCGAACCCATCCACTCGACGGTCCGGCACGAGAACTGGCCTGGAGCGGCACGGTGCACGGTCTGTTCGCCGAGCTCGGTGTGGGCGCCACGACCGCATCCAGCTTGCAGCTGAGCCTCGGCGTGGTGGCCATCACGGCGCTCATGGGCCTTGGTTTCGTGATCGCCGGTGGCGGGCTGTTGTGGGCCAGTGCCGGCCGCAAGAAGGACGACTGACCCCCTCCGATCGTCACTATCCGGAGCCGCTGGTCTGCCGGGCCAGCGGCTCCGGGCATGTTGGGGTCTGTCTTGGGCCAACCCGCTGCGGCCGATCGCCGATGTCGGCACCAAGGTCCTATCCGACGGCGTTGAAGACCTGGGCGAACATCTTCTGCACCTCGAGGACCCGAGGCGAGATGGTATAGGTGCCTGGCACTATCCGGGCCCATCGACCAGGCGCCAGCACGATCGACTTGGGGCTCGCCAACCTGGCTCCGCCCGCCAATTCGAGGAGCGCCGGCGCGGCACGCATCGGCAAGTCGGTAACGACCTTCTGCTGAGCCAGCGCGACCAGCGATGGGAGGTACTTGGCACCGCGGTCGCGAACCTTGTCGGCCGCGGCCGCGATGACCTGTTGCTGGCGCGCCGCGCGCTGATAATCGCTGTCGCTGTGGCGTGATCGGGAGAAGGCCAGGACCGTCTTGCCGTCGAGGTGCCGCTTGCCCTTCTTGAGCTTGAGGCCCTTCTTGCCGATATGCATGCTGGGGTCGATCAACGAGTCCTTGAGCTTCACATCGATGCCGCCGATGCTATTGATGAGGCGCACGAGCCCATCGAAGTCCACCAGCACGTAGTAGTCGATCTCCGTGCCGAAGGCGTACGCCAGCGCCTCCGTGGTCTTCTTGAGGGCGACCTTCTGCTTTCCGGACGAGCGATGGAACTCGCCGAACAGCGCATTGATACGACCGGCGTAGGCCTTTCCGGGCGCGATGGGCACGTTGATGGTGTCGCGAGGCAGGCTCACCATAGCGACCTTGCCCGTGGTCGGGTCGATGCTGGCGGTGATGATGGCATCGGTCCGCTCGCCGGCGAGCCCGTCGCGCTGATCACTGCCGAGGATCAGGACCGTGAGTCGGCCGTCGCTGCCGACGAGGTCTGCGACACCCAGGGGCGGCTTGGTTGGTTCCGGGGTCGGCGTCGGCGCGGGGGTCCGTTTGGGCTTGGCCGGTAGGTCCTGTTGCTTCGCGGAACCTTCTTCGGCTCCAGCAGCCAGACCGGCACAGCCAGCCACGACAAGACACAGGATGGCGCTGATCAGGCCAAGCCAGACTCGGCTCATGCGGGCGGCTCCTTCAGGACGTGCGACGACTTCGTCACGGCCGGACGGGATCTGGGCACACCCTCCAGGGAGGGAACCCCGCTGCCGAGTATTGCGGTGGCCCGGAGTCTAGCGGGCTCCATGATTCTCTGCCGAATGGTGGTGCGTTCGGTCAACGTGCCGGGGGCAGTCCGCTCGCGGCACGACCGCCGGCCATGGGCAGACCGGCCCAGCGCGATGAGGCCTTCGACGGTCCGCTAGCCCTTGACTGCCCCCACCAGGATGCCTCAGGGCGCCCGCCATCACGAGGGCCGCGCGCCGACCGGTGTCGGACTGGAGCCTGGGACCTCCTCCCTTGCGATCGAACCTATCGCGGGGATGGCTGGAGGCCGTCGGCGACGACCTCTTCCGTCTCCGCATCGATCGCCTGGATATGGGCCCACTCGGCACCGCCGGGAAATCCGAAGCGTGCCACCGCGGCAGCATGCATCTCCGAGCTGTAGCCGGGCCGGCGGGGCAGGCGATAGCTGCCCCCGCGTACGTCGATCGGGTCAACGAAGTGCTCATGAAGATGGTCGACATACTCGATCATGCGCCCTTCGAGGGACGCGCTGACGCAGAGGAAGTCGAAGATCGAGAGGTGCTGCACCAGCTCGCAGAGGCCGACGCCGCCGGCATGTGGACAGACCGGCACGCCGAACTTGGCGGCCATGAAGATGATGGCCAGGTTCTCGTTGACTCCGCCGACACGGGCCGCATCGATCTGGCAGATGCCGATCGCCCCGGCCTGCAGGAACTGCTTGAACATGACCCGATTGTGGACATGCTCACCAGTGGCCACGAGCACCGGGGCGACGGCCCGCGCGATGCGAGCATGTCCCAGGATGTCGTCAGGGCTGGTTGGCTCTTCGATCCAGTACGGGCTCGATCTCGGCCATGGCCTGCACCCAGTCGATAGCCTCATCGACGCCCCAGCGCTGGTTGGCATCGATGGCGAGCATCCGGTCCGGCCCGATGCGACCGCGGATGATGCGGGCCCGACGCAAGTCGTCCTCGAGGTCACGGCCGACCTTCATCTTGAACCGCGTCAGGCCTGCCTCGATGGCCGCGTCGCACAGTCGGGCGATCTTCTCATCGCTGTAACCGAGCCAGCCGACGGAGGTGGTGTAGGCCGGGTAGCCGTCGCGCTCGAGGATGGCCTCGCGTTCCGGCTGCGTCGGCCGATTGGCCTCGAGCGTAGCCACGACCTCGGCCGGCGTGATGGCATCGTCGATGTAGCGAAAGTCGATGGTCTCGACGATCGCCTCCGGCGTCATGTCCGCGAGCAGCTTCCAGAGTGGCTTGACCTCAGCCTTGGCGAGCAGGTCCCAGGCGGCGTTCACGACGGCCGCCACGGCCAGGTGCATGATGCCCTTCTCGGGTCCCAGCCAGCGGAGCTGGCTATCGCCGGTGAGGTCTTTCCAGAAGGCACCCATGCCGGCACCCAGACCCCCGATCGTCCGTCCCAGCACCACCGGTCGCAGGGCCTCGATGGCCGCGACCACCACCTCGGTGCCGCGACCGACGGTGAAGGCGAACCCGTGGCCATCGGGCGCTCCCGGGTCATCGGTGCGCAGGATGACGTACGCCGTCGAGTAATCGGGGTCGGGATTCATGGCATCCGAGCCGTCCAGCTCGAGCGAGGTCGGAAAGCGCACGTCGAACACCTCGAGGTCGATGATGCGCGCCGGGGCCCACTCCTCGATGGCCATGTCGCCGCGATGATACCCATCGCTTAGGTCGGATGTCTAGCCCCATGAGGCGCTCGTGAAGCCCGGCTTGAGTGGAGATTTTGGCCATGTATCATCCGACCTATGGGCGCACCCCGAACCGAGGCTGCGATCGAGCGGATGAGCGCCATGATCGCCACGGGCGAACTCGCACCAGGTGCCCGACTGCCCCGTGAGGCGGAGCTCGCGGAGCGTCTTGGAGCGTCGCGGAACACGTTGCGCGAGGCGGTCCGGGCGCTTGTCACGGCCCGGGTATTGGACGTGCGGCGCGGCGATGGCACCTACGTGACCAGCCTCCGACCCGAGCTGCTGCTCGAGGGCATCGCCTTTGCGGCCGACCTGATGCAACCCGACTTCTCGGTCGAGCTGGTCGAGGTGCGGCGCATCCTCGAGCCGGCCGCGACGCGGATGGCGGCACGGCGCATCGACGAAGCGACATTGGCGAGACTGGCCGAGATCCTCGAGTCCATGCGCGCCGCCGAGAGCCCCGATGAGCTCGTCCGCCACGACGCCGACTTCCATGGCCTGGTGGCTTCGACCTCAGGGAACGCCACCCTCGCATCGATCCTGGCCGGCGTCTCTGGCAGGACCGTCCGAGCGCGGGTGTGGCGCTCCATCGTCGACGACGTCGCCATCGCAGAGACCATCGCGCAACACGAGGATATCTACGCGGCGCTGTCGGTTCGTGACACTGCCCTGGCCGAGGCGGTGGCGCTCGTCCATGTCGCAGCCACCGAAGCCTGGGTCCGTCGTGTCCTTGAGCCTGGAGTGCCTGACGCCTGACCGGATGGCCCGAGCAGTAGCGGCCTCCCCGCCACCCGCTGCCACCGACCCAGCGGCCACCGCAGCCAGGCGTTCATGGCTGGCTCAGCGGCAGCCGATAGACGCGGGCGGCGGTGCCACCTTCGATGGCCATCCGATGCTGAACGGGCAAGTCGGCCAGCAGGTATCGCGAAGAATCGAGGACGTCGATGTAGGAACCGGCGAGCAGGCACACCGGCCAGTCCGACCCGAGCATGAGACGGTCAGGACCGAAGGCATCGATGGCCAGCTCGACCGGGTGACGCAGGTCATCGATCGACCATGTGAGCCGGTCCGCCTCGGTCACCAGGCCGGAGAGCTTGGCACTGACGTTGGGCAGCGCCGCGAGCGGCATGAGTTCACGGCCCCAGTCGGAAAGGTCGCTCGAGACGATCGGGGGTTTGGCGAGGTGGTCGAGTACGAAACGAAGCCGGGGAAGCGCCCCGGCGACCTCGACCGCCGCCGGCAGCTCGCGCGTCCGGACCAGCAGGTCGAAGGCGAGCCCGGCGGCCCCGACCGCGGCCAACCCGCGTTGCACGTCGTCACGCCGAAGCCAGTCGGGATCCTCCTCGTCATGGACCTGATGGCGGATACCCACGAGCCACTCGCCGCCGGGCCCGGCGCGGCATGCCTCGATGTCCGCGGCGACGTCCTCCCCGCTGAGATCGACCCAGCCGACGACGCCCAGGACGAAGGCCGTGCGGGCCGCGGTCGCCAGCATCTCCATGGTCTCCAGCCGCGATGGCAGCGTCTGCACGAGGACCGTCCCCGTCACACCAGCATGCTCGATCTCAGGCTGCAGGTCGTCGGGACCGAAGCGGCGCTGGAGCGCCCCCATGGAGGCGTCCATCCATGGGTATTCGAATCGCGTCGGATCCCAGAAATGCTGGTGAGCGTCGATCATCTGCCCCGGCATCCTGCTGCTCCAAAGGCGGAAGCGGTGCTGGCCGCCACCGGCTTGACTGTCCCGACGAATGTAGCCTACCGTTCGTCGCCGTGACTGACCGCGACGAGCGATACCTCATCACCGGCGCGCTCGGCTGCATCGGCGCGTGGACGGTCAAGACGCTAGTCGACGACGGCGCCAGCGTGGTCACCTTCGACAAGGGCAGTGACGCCAGGCGTCTCCGCCTGATCATGGAACCGGATGCTCTTCGCGAGGTCACCATGATCGAGGGCGACATCACCGATGCCGCCGCCATCGATGGGGCGCTGGACGAGCACGACATCACCAACATCATCCACCTGGCGGCGCTACAGGTGCCCTTCGCCAGGGCCGATCCGCGCGCGGGAGCCCTGGTCAACGTGGTCGGCACGGTGAACGTCTTCGAAGCTGCCAAGCGACACCGGGAGCGGCTCGGTCCGGTGGTCTACGCCGGCTCCATCGGCATGTTCGCTGCCGGCGATGCCGACCCGCACGACGGCAGCCTTCACGTAGATGCCGCGGCCCACCCGCTCAACCACTACGGGGTCTACAAGCTGGCCAACGAGGGCAGCGCGCGCGTCTACTGGCTGGAGGACGGTGTACGCAGTGTCGGCTTGCGGCCGATGATCATCTTCGGCCCCGGTCGGGACCAGGGCATGACCAGCGGCCCCACGCGGGCGGTGCTGGCTGCCCTCCTTGGGCGGGAGTTCGAGATCCCCTTCGGCGGACGTTCGCTCTTCCAGTACGCTGCCGACGCTGCCGCCGCGTTCATCGCCGCGAGCCGCTCCGGGCTCGACGGAGCGCGCGTCTACAACCTGGGTGGTTCACTGGTCTCGATCGATGAGATCATCGCTGCGCTCGAGCGCGCGGTGCCCGGGGCCTCGAAGCTGGTGAGCCACAAGGAGCAGCCGCTGCCCTTTCCCGAGCACATCGAGTCGGGCTCCCTGGCCGAGCTCGGGGAGCTGCCGATGACACCCATCGATGAGGCCGTGGCGCGTACCGTGGCGGTGTTTCATGGACGCCTCGCCGAGGGGACGCTGATCCCCGAGGAGAACGGGCTCGACCCCAGCAGCTAGGGCGAGAACGGATATCAACCGTCAGCTGGCGCGCGATCGCCGACTCCGCTCCGTCCATCCTCCCCGGCGGCCGGCCCTGCTGGGACCTCGTTGCCAGAACCGCCACCCGTGAAGCGCTGCGCGAACCCGGATTTGCCGCCATCCACCAGGGAGTACAGGACAGGGATCACGAGCAGCGTCAGGAAGGTCGAGGTGAACAGGCCGCCGATGACGACGGTAGCCAGCTCACCCGCGATGATCGAGCCGTGCGCGAAACCAAGTGCCACCGGCGTCAACGCCAGGATCGTCGCGATGGCCGTCATCAGGATGGGCCGGACACGTGTATTGGCACCCTTCACCAGCGCGTCATATGTCGGCAACCCCTGACGCCTCAACTGCTCCACGAAGTCGAGCAGCACGATGGCGTTGGTGACCACGATGCCGATCAGCATCAGGAAGCCGATCATGGCGCTGATGCCCAGCGGGTTGCCCGTGATCAGCAGCGCCGGGATCGCGCCGATGAGCGCCAGCGGCAGGCTGAAGAGGATGATGAATGGCGTGACCAGCGATCCCAGCGCGAGCACCATGACGATATACACGACCATGATGGCGACGCCCATCGAAAAGAATAGGGAGCCAAAGGCCTCGTTCTGCTGAGCGGTAGCACCGGCGAACGTGACCGTCACCGACGACGGGATGTCGCCGGACTCGGTGAGCGCATCGACCCGCTCTTGCGCCTCCATCGAGACCGAGCCCTGGTCCTGGCTGGTGATATCGGCTGATACGGTCGCCGCGGGCGACCCATCCACACGTGTCACCGAACCGCGGACGTCCACGGCGGCGACATCGGCGACGTCACCCAGCTGCGCCGAACCGACCATGCCGCTGACCGGCATCGCGCGCAGCCCATCGACGCCGTCGACGCCGGCATCGTTCACCCGCAGGATGGTCGTGACGGCAGTGCCGTCTTCAAGGGTGTACGACCCGATGGGCTGTCCGACCAGCACGTTACGGATCTGTGTCCCGATCTGGGCGGTGGAGGATCCGATCAGCGCCGCCTTGTTGGGGTCCACCGCGACCATCACCTGGGGCGTCTCGGAGACCGCGTCACTCTTGACGTTGTCGACCCCGTCCATGCTGGCAAGGTCAGCGGCGATGGCAGCGGCAGCGACCTCGATGTCGACCGGGTCGGAGCCACTGACGACGATCTGTAGCCCACCACCGCCGAAGGCGGCCTGCTCCGAGACCGCCACGTCGAAACCGTCGACGGAGACCGGCGCCAGATCCGCGCTGAGCTGCTCGCGGGCGGCAACGAGGTCGACGTCATCAGCGAGGCGTACGGTGATGACCGCGGAATTCGAGGCGCGGCCCGAGAACGCCGCCTGGAGCGCCTGTGCGCCGGTATCGGCCTCGGCGGGGATGGTCGACTGCACCAGCACCACACCGGGTTCGGCTCGCACGATGTCCTCGGCCTCGATCGTCTTCTCGCGAACACCGGCGGTCGATGAACCCTGCGGTGGAGACACCGTGACGGTCAGGAGATTCTCCCCTCCGGCGTCCACGAACGCGGTCGGCAGCAGCGGCGCGAGGCTCATGGCCACGATGAACAGCACGCCGGCGATTCCTAGCGTCCCCCACTTGGTGAACCGGTTGCGCAGGGCAGACATCAACACCGGCGTGTACAGCCGCTGCCAGATGGTGCGCTCCGGCTCGCCATCGCTGTCGAACTTCAGATCGACCTTGTCGACGAACCAGTAGGCCAGGACCGGGATCACGGTGAGCGCGACCAGCAGCGACGACAGCAGCGCGAACGTGACGGCCAGGCCGAACGGCAGGAAGAACTGGCTGACGATGCCGCCGACGAAGCCGATGGGCAGGAACACGGCGACCGTGGTCACGGTGGAGCTGGTGATGGCGCTGGCGACTTCGCGGGTCCCGTTGATGACCGAGTCATGGACCAAATCACCCAGGCCACGGTGCCGATAGATGTTCTCCAGCACCACGATCGAGTCGTCGACCACGCGCCCGACAGCGACCGCCAAACCACCCAGGGTCAGGATGTTGATGGTCAGGCCGCCGACTCCGAAGATGGCGATGGCCAGGAAGATGCTGAGAGGGATGCTGATGGCAGCCACCAGCGTGGTGCGAGCACTGCGCAGGAAGATGAAGATGACCAGGACGGCGAACAACGCACCCAGCAGCCCTTCCTGCACCAGGCCGGCCGTGGAGTCCTCGATGAAGACGGCCTGGTTCTGGATGGTCTGGATCTCGATGATGTCGCCGTAGGAGCCCTCGATCTCAGTGAAGGCGTCCTCGATGGCCGTCGCGACCTGGACGGTATTGGCACCGGACTGCTTGGTCACGCTGAGTGTCAGCGAAGGCTGGCCGTCGGTCCGGGCATACCCTGAGACCTGGACGTCCTGGCGCTCGATGGTGGCGATATCGCCCAAGGTGACCGGCTGCGGGAGGGAGGCCAGGGCGTCGGTCAGGGCACTCAGGTCGGGAAGCTGGAAGCCACCGCCGCCCTGCTCCGCATCGGCGGCAGGCTCGGTGGCATCGGCCGCGTCGCCGGTGTCGGCTGGGACCGCTGGACCAGGGACAGCGTCGGACGGGTCCCCAGCACTGCCGGCAGTGCTGGCACTGTTCGCACTGCTCGAGCCGACGATGAGGCCCTCGAGCTCCTCGATGGAGGTGAAGCGATGCTGCGTGCTCACCGGCAACCGCAGATCGGCCTCGTCGATGGCGCCCGATGGGAGGGTGATCTGGTTGGCGAACAGGATGCCCTGGACCTGCTGCAGCGAGATACCGGTCTGAGCCATCGCGTCGGGGTCGAGCACGATATCCAGCACGGGCGTGGGACCGCCGGTCAGGTCGGCGGTCGAGACGCCCTCGATGCCAAGGACGGCGGGAACCACCTCGCGACGCGCGATCTCAGCGGCTTGTGTCGCATCCGCCCCGTCGACGGGTCCGAGAGTGGCGATGACGACAGGCTGGCTGTTGAAATCGAAGGAGCTGACCTGGGGGTCACTACCATCGGGCAGATCGAGCTGGCTCACCGCCGACTCGACGTCAGCCAGCGTCTCTTTCACGTTCGTGCCGAAGGCGAACTCGGCGAACACGAGCGAAAGCGAGCTGCCGGATGTGGACTGGACCAATTCCAGGTGTGGGATGTTGGCGATCGCTCGCTCCACCGGCTCGCTGACCTGCGTGGCCACGTCCTCGGCGCCCGCGCCCGGCACCGGTGTGACGACGGTGACGAACGGCAGCTCGATGTCCGGTAACAGCTCCTGCCGAAGTGAGTTCCAGGAGTACAGACCGGCCAGGAGGACACCCACCGCAAGCAGGATGATGACGCTCTTCTGCCGGATGGCGAACTGGGTCAGGCGGATCATGCGGTGGTCCTTTCGCGATCTTCGTGGGGCTCAGCGCTGCCGGTCTCATCGAGACGGAGTGACTCGCGCTCCAGCGCGGCGATGCCGTCACGAAGGGCAGCCAGCTCAGTGGCGGACAACCCTGCCAGCAATCGGTCGAGATGGTTCCGATTGAGCTCGCGGACACGTTCCAGCACTGTGGCGCCCTTGGGACTGACGTTCAGCAGATGCTGGCGACGATCGACGGGGTCCTCGCGCCTTGTCAGCAGGCCGTGCTCGACGAGGCGATCGACCAGCCCGCTCACGGCCGAGAGGCCGACGTTGAGTTGTCCGGCGACCGTCGACATATTGGTATCGGGCCGGACCGATGCCATATAGAGCACCTTCACCTGCGACATCGTGACATCGATCTCGAGGAACTCTGGTGCGTGGCGATCGGCCACGTGTCGCATCAGGGAATCGAAATGCGCAAGGATGGCCGCCCTGATCTCGGCGTCGGACGGGGTCATCGACCCAAGGTCCGTCCCGTGCTTATGGTTGGTACAATCTGGATGTTTCGCATTGGGTCTACTATATACCCGATGGCGAACATCGAAGCGCACCCCAGAAGACCCCGCACATGGCCACGTATCTCTACCGACTCGGCAAGACCGCCTTCGTAAGGCGCAAGCTCCTGCTGGTCGCCTGGGTCGCCATGCTGGTGGTTGCGGGCATCGGGGCAGCGACATTGTCAGGACCGACGGCGACGTCCTCTCGATCCCCGGCACTGAAGCACAGGATGCCATCGACCGGTTGCATGAGAAGTTCCCTGCCCTCTCCGCCAGTGGCGCGACGGCGCGCGTAGTCTTCGCCGCACCAGACGGCGAGTCATTGGCAGACCCATCCAATGCCGAGGCGGTCGCGGCTGTTCTAGCCGAACTGGGAACGGCCGACAAGGTCGCCTTCGTGACAACCCGCTGACCGCCGGGACGGTCAGTCCGGACCGTGCCACTGCCTTCGCCGAGGTCACCTACACGGTGCCCTCGATCGACCTGCAGGACAGCGACCGGGTAGCCCTGTCGAGCGCTGCCGAGATCGGTCGCGCGGCCGGGCTGACCGTGGAGTTCGGGGGCGATGCGCTCCAGGAGTACCCAGAGCAGGGCGCATCGGAGCTCATCGGCTTCGGCATCGCCGCCGTGGTGCTGTTCATCACGTTCGGATCGCTCATCGCCGCCGGGCTGCCCTGCTGACGGCGATCTTCGGCATCGGTATCGGCATCTCGCTCATCACCGCGGCCACCGGTTTCGTCGAGATCAGCGCGACGACTTCCATCCTGGCCCTGATGATCGGGCTCGCCGTCTCGATCGACTACGCCCTCTTCATCGTGTCTCGCTATCCGACGGAGATCGCCGACAACCCGGGTATCGAACTCGCCGAGGCCGCCGGGCGCGCCGTGGGTACCGCCGGCTCCGCGGTGGTCTTCGCCGGCCTCACCGTCATCATCGCGCTGTCCGGCCTGTCGGTCGTGGGCATCCCCATCCTCACCGAGATGGGCCTGGCCGCCGTGGTCACCGTCACCTTCGCCGTGCTGATCGCGCTGTCCCTGCTGCCCGCATTGCTCGGCTTTGCCGGTGTGCGCGTGATGGGCAGACGCTACCGTCCTGACACGGGGGAGCAGACCGAGACCGGCAAGGAGCAATCCTGGCTGCGCTGGGCTGGTGTCCTGGCTCGGCGGCCGCTGCCCATCATGATCACCGCCATCGTGGCGCTGGTGCTCCTGGCGGTCCCGCTGCTGGACCTTCGACTGGGCCTGCCTGACGACAGCACCGCCTCGCCTACCACGACCCAGCGGAAGGCATACGACCTGATCGCCTCTGGTTTCGGGCCTGGCTTCAACGGTCCACTCACGGTCGTGATCGACACGGAGGGCGTCGACGATGCCCAAGCGGCCGCGCAATCGGTGATGAGCACGCTCGGCGCGCTCGATGACGTCGTCTTCGTGACGCCGCCGAACTTCAACGATGCCGGCGACACGGCCGTCCTCAACGTCATCCCACGCAGCAGTCCCAGCAGCGCGGAGACTACCGACCTGGTCGCCCGGATCCGTGCCGAAGCTGACACGTTGCGGGGATCGGGTGGTCCGTCGGTCACGGTGACCGGTACCACGGCCATCACCATCGACATCTCGCAGAAGCTGGGTGACGCGCTGCTGCCCTACCTCCTCGTGGTCGTCGGCCTGGCTTTCATCCTGTTGCTGCTCGTGTTCCGGTCGATCCTGGTACCGCTGACCGCGACGCTCGGCTTCGTGCTCACCGTGGCCGCCACGTTCGGAGTGGTCGTGGCCATCTTCCAGTGGGGCTGGGGCGCCAGCCTGATCGGGGTCGATGAACCCGCACCCATCATGAGCCTGCTGCCCATCTTCCTGATCGGCGTGGTCTTCGGCCTGGCCATGGATTATCAGTACTTCCTGGTGACGCGCATGCGAGAGGAGCACACGCACGGGCTCGAGGCCACGAAGGCCGTCGTCGCCGGCTTCGGACATGGCGCTCGCGTGGTCACGGCGGCCGCCATCATCATGATCGGCGTGTTCGGAGGTTTCGCCATCTCACCGGAGCCGCTGGTGAAGTCGATCGGCGTCGCCTTCGCGGTGGCGGTGCTGCTCGATGCCTTCATCGTCCGCATGACCATCATCCCCACCATCATGGTGCTGATGCACGAGCGTGCCTGGTGGATCCCCAGGTGGCTCGATCGCATCCTGCCTGACGTGGACATCGAAGGCGCCAAGCTCGAGCATCGGATCAGGGCCACCGAGCGCGCCGGCGAGCCTGTTGCGCAACCCGAGACAGCGGCCTGAGTTGATCGGCGATGGCGAGCGCCCGGAGCGATGACGCTCCGGGCGTTCCCTTTTGCGTGAGCAGGGGCGCGCGAGCTGCGCCCGCCTGCGCTACTTGCCGGCGAGGACGGCCTGGGCCGCGGCCAACCGGGCGACCGGGACGCGAAACGGTGAGCAGCTGACATAGTCCAGTCCGACCTTCTCGAAGAAGAAGATGGACTCCGGGTCGCCTCCGTGCTCGCCACACACACCAAGCTCAAGGTCGGGGCGCGTGGCGCGACCCTTCTTCACGGCGATCTCGACCAGCTGGCCGACACCGTCAGCGTCGATGGTCTGGAATGGATTGAAGGGCAGGACCTTCTCCTCGACGTACTTGAGCAGGAAGCCGCCCTCAGCATCGTCTCGGCTGAAGCCGAATGCCATCTGTGTCAGGTCATTGGTGCCGAAGCTGAAGAATGAGGCCTCGCGAGCGATCTCGTCGGCCGTCAGGGCGCCGCGCGGGATCTCGATCATGGTGCCGAACTTGTAGTCGAGCGGTACGCCGGAGCCTTCCTCGATGATCTTGGCCTCGGCCTCGAGCAGGCCGCGCACGCGGGACAGCTCGTTCACATGCCCGACCAGGGGGATCATGATCTTGGCGATGGCGTCACCACCGGCCTTGTTGACCGCGACCTGGGCGTTGAGGATGGCACGAGTCTGGGTCTTCACGAAGTCGGGGATCATCAGGCCCAGGCGGACGCCGCGCAGGCCAAGCATCGGGTTCTGCTCATGCATCGACTGGACGACCGCCAGCAGGTCCCGCTGCTCCTGGGTCGCGGCATCGCCGGCCCTGGTCACCTCGACCAGCGTCTCCTCGAGGTTGGGTAGGAACTCATGCAGCGGCGGGTCGATGAGTCGGACCACCACGGGTAGTCCCTTCATGGCCTCGAAGATGCCCTCGAAGTCGCCCTGTTGCAGCGCCTCGAGCTCGTTCATGGCGCCTTCGAACTGCTCGATCGCGCCCTGCTCGTCGGCATCGAGCGCGCCGCCGGACTCGGCCTTGGCGCGGGCGCGCATGGCAGCGCCGGAGATGAGGATGGCCCCGCGGACGATCTCCAGGCGCTCGCCCTCGCGGAACATGTGCTCGGTGCGGCACAGCCCGATGCCCTCGGCACCGTAGCTGCGCGCTCGCGCTGCCTCCTCAGGCTTGTCGGCATTGGTCCACACGCCCATGCGACGGATCTCATCGGCCCAACCGAGGATGGTCTTGAGGTCATCCTGCTCTTCGTAATCGGCGGAGACCGTACCCAGCGCGCCCTCGAAGACCTCGCCGGTGCTGCCGTCGAGGCTGATCCAGTCGCCCTCGGCAAAGGACAGTCCGGATTCGACGGACTTGGCGGTGCCGGTCTTGTAGTCCACGACGAGCTCGGCGCAGCCGGCCACGCAGGGCTTGCCGATCTGGCGGGCCACGACCGCGGCATGCGAGGTAGCACCACCACGTGCGGTCAGGATGCCCTGGCCCACCGCCATGCCGTGGAAGTCATCGGGGCTGGTCTCGATGCGAACGAGGACGACCTTCTCCCCTCGCTCGGTCCATTCGACCGCGGTATCGGCCGAGAAGACGGCCCGCCCCACGGCGGCGCCGGGCGACGCGTTGAGGCCCTTGGCGATGCGCCTAGCGCCCTTGAGCGCTTGCGGGTCGTACTGGTCACGCAGCAACTGGTCCACCATGGCCGGCTCGATGCGACCAAGGGCCTCCTCCCTGGTCAGGATGCCCTCGTCGACCATGTCGGAGGCGATCTTGACGGCAGCCGCCGCGGTGCGCTTGCCGGAGCGGGTCTGGAGCATGTACAGGCGCCCGCGCTCGATGGTGAACTCGAGGTCCTGCATGTCCCGGTAGTGGCTCTCCAGGCGATTGGCGATCTCGAGGAACTGGGCGTGCGCCTCGGGCATCTGCTCGGCGAGGTGGGCGATGGGGAAAGGCGTCCGGATGCCCGCCACCACGTCCTCGCCCTGGGCGTTGGTGAGGTATTCGCCGAAGAGAGCCTTCTGGCCGGTGTTGGGATCGCGGGTAAAGGCCACTCCGGTGCCGGAGTCGTCGCCCATGTTGCCGAAGACCATGGTCATGACGTTGACCGCGGTGCCAAGGTCGTGGGCGATCTTCTGGTTCTCTCGATAGTCGCGGGCTCGCTTGCCGAACCAGCTGGCGAAGACAGCCTTGATGGCCAGGTCCAGCTGCTCATTGGGGTCCTGCGGAAAGGGCTTGCCGGTCTCCTCGAGCACGATCGCGTTGAGGTCCCCGACCACGGCCTTCATGCCGGCAGCGTCGACCTGTGTGTCCTGCTCGACACCGAGGCGCTCCTTGGCCGAGTCGAGCGCGGCATCGAGCTTCTCACCATCGATCTCCAGGACGATACGTCCGAACAGCTGGATGAAGCGACGATAGGCATCCCAGCCGAAGCGCTCGTTGCCGGTCAGCGCGATGAGGCCCCCCAGGGTGTCCTCGTTGAGCCCCAGGTTGAGGACCGTATCCATCATGCCCGGCATGGAGAACTTGGCACCCGAGCGAACACTCACGAGCAGCGGGTTGTCGGCATTCCCGAAGCCCTTGCCGGTGCGCTCCTCGATCTGCGCCACGGCTTCCTTGACGTCCTCCCACAAACCGTCGGGCAGGGTCTCACCCGCGGCGAAGTAGTCGTTGCAGGCTTCGGTAGTGATGGTAAATCCGGGGGGCACCGGCAGACCGGCACGGGTCATCTCGGCGAGACCAGCGCCCTTGCCACCGAGCAGGTCACGCATGGAGCTATCACCTTCGGCCTCACCGGCACCAAAGGCGTAGACGTATCGCTTTGAAGCGACGTGGGGACGGGTCGGAGCAGACATGGGAAGACGGACCTCAGGATGCGGGCTGTCGGGCGTGGAGGATGCCCCAGCGTCGGTATCTGGACACCCCTGATGATACGGCACCGTAGGGCTGGCCATGACCGGTCGAGCGGTCCTGACTGGCACGACACGGCCCAGGGCGGTCAGTCGGGGACCGCCAGATGGCAGGCCGCCTCGATGGTGGGTGTGATGGTCCGCAATACCGGGTCCTCGACCCCGCATCGTTCCACCGCGATGGGACAGCGTGGATGGAAGCGACAGCCCGCGGGGATGTCGTAGGGGCTGGGTGGTTCGCCCTGGAGGCGACCCTCCTGACGCTGCTCCCGCCACCCCCCGGCTGACGCCGGGATCGATGCCGCCAGGGATCGCGTATAGGGATGGCGCGGCGCGGCCCAGATGGACTCGTTGTCGCCGGACTCCACGATGCGGCCCAGGTACATCACGGCCACGCGTTGTGCGATCCGACGAACGACACCCAGGTCGTGGGAGACGAACAGGATGCCGATGCCCCGGTCACGCCACAGGTCGAGGAGGAGGTTCAGGATCTGGGCTCGAACCGAGACATCCATCGAAGCGACCGGCTCATCACACACCAGGATGTCAGGCTCCAGGGCCAGCGCGCGCGCGATCGAGGCCCGCTGCAGCTGACCGCCCGAGAGCGTATGCGGATAGCGTTCCATGAGCTGTGGTTCCAGGCCGACCTGCTCGAGCAGGGCACCGACCTGCGCCCGTCCATCACCACGCAGCTGCCCGTTCTGGCCCAGGGGCATGGCCACCGAGCTCCGCAGGGTGCGCCGCGGGTTGAACGAGGCGTAGGCATCCTGGAAGACGAGCTGGACGCGTCGGCGGGTGCCGTGGTCGATGCTGCCATCGCGGCGGAGGAGAGGTGACGAGTCCAGCAGCACCTGTCCCCTGTCTGGCGTGTCGAGACCCACCGCGATGCGCGTGAGCGTGGTCTTGCCGCAACCGGATTCGCCTACGAGTCCCACGATCTCCCCGCCGTGAACGTCCAGGTCGACGCCGTCGACCGCACGCGCCGTGCGCCCATCATTCTCGAATCGACGGTAGACACCGTCGAGCCGCAGGACCGTCACGTCCGTATCTCGCCGGGGCGCCAGCAGGCCACCGTGCCATCCTCGAAGCCGGCCAGCGGCGGGCTCTCGACCCGACACCGCTCCACGACGAGCGGACAGCGCGGCGCGAAGGCACACCCGACGCCTCCGGCCGCGGCCATCCGGCCGGGCAGCTCCGGCAGTCGGTCGCCACGGCCAGAGATGTTGGCCGTGAACGGCAGGGCCGCCTCTCGCAGTGCGTAGCTGTATGGATGGGCTGGCGCCTTCATGAGGGCGGCGGCGGCGCGCTCCTCCACGATCCGGCCGGCATACATGACCGAGATGTCGTCAGCCACCGCGGATGCCACTGCCATATCGTGCGTCACCAGGAGCAGTGCCACCTTCATGCTGTCGACGAGGTCCATGAGCAGGTCCAGGATCTGTGCCTGGACGGTGGCATCGAGCGCGGTGGTGGGCTCGTCGGCGAGGATGACGCCGGGGTCGGCGGCCAGGGCCGCCGCGATGGCCGCGCGTTGCTTCAAGCCGCCCGACAACTGGTGCGGATAGGCCTCGGCCCGCCGAGCAGGGTCGCCGAAACCGCAGCGCGCCAGCAGGGCTTCCGTTTCAGCGCGCGCGGCCTTGCCCTTCAGCCCACGATGAACGGTCACGACCTCGTCGATCTGGTCGCCGATGGTGACCACCGGGTTCAGGCTGCCACCCGGATCCTGGAAGACCAGCCCGATGCCCCGGCCACGTGATCTGGCTCGCTGCTTCTCCGGGAGGTCCAGCAGGGAGCGGCCTTCGAGACGCACGGTGCCACCGACCGTGGCCGTCTCGGGCAGCAGACCCGCCAGCGCCAGGAGCGTGGCCGACTTGCCCGAGCCGCTCTCCCCGATCAGTGACAGGACGCGCCCACGATCGACGTGCAGGTCGATGCCGTCGACAGCCAGCGTGTCAGGGCTGGTGCGGTCGCGTGATCGGAACACGACGCGCAGCCCTGAGACGTCGAGGACGGGCGGTGGAGTATCCGGCGCGGATCGTTCATCGATCGCGTTGTGGGGCCAGGCGACCGCCCAGTCCGTCGCCGAGCAGGCTCACCGCGAGCACCGCGAGTCCCACCGCGACGCCGGGGATGACCACCAGCGATGGCTGCGATCCGAATGGCTTCGCGTCCGCTCGCGATCATGCCGCCCCAGCTGACCTGGTTGGGGTCGGACAGGCCAAGGAAGGCCAGCGAGGACTCCACCAGGATGGCCGCACCGACGGTCACGCCGATCAGTGCCACCACCGGGTGGAGTGCGCCGGGCAGCACCTCGCTGAAGGCGATGCGAAGCGGCCGCATCCCCGCCATGCGGGCGGCATCGACATAGTCCCGCTGGCGCAACGACAGGATCTCGGCGCGCACCAGGCGAGCGGTCGCGGCCCACGAGGAGATGGCGATGGCGATGACGACGTTGAGGGTCGAGGGACCCAGCGCGCTGACCAGCGCGAGGGCCAGGATGAAGGTCGGCACGGTCTGGAATGCTTCGGTGATGCGCATCAGCACGTCGTCGACACGACCTCCCAGGAAACCCGCCAGGGTGCCCACCACGATGCCCAGCCCGATCGAGCCGGCCGCGGCGGCAAGGCCGACCACGAGGGAGACGCGGGCGCCGTAGACGAGCTCGGCCCAGACATCCCGGCCGAACTGGTCGCTGCCGAAGGGGTACTGGGCGTCGCTGAAGGGGGCGATGAGCGGTTGGGTCACGAAGTCGAGCGGATCGCCCGGCGCGATGATGGGTGCAGCCAGGGCGATCAACGCCACGATGGCCAGCCAGATCGCCCCGACGCCAGCCACTTCGACTCATGCGGCGCTGCCAGCTCAGCGCGAACGGCGCGTGCCGCGATCGTCGGCGACGCGCGGATCGAGCCGCGTATAGCTGATGTCCACGAGCAGATTGATGGCGATGACCATGAGTGTGCCGGCCAGGATGACGCCGGCCACCAGCTGGAGGTCACGTCGTGACACCGCCAGGTACGCCAGACTTCCCAGCCCGGGGATGGAGAAGACGGTCTCGATGACGACGCTGCCGCCGAGCATCGTGGCCGCCTGCAAGCCCAGCATCGTCACCACCGGGAGGAGGGCCGGGCGGGCGATGTGGCCCCGAACGATGCGGCTGCTGGGGAGTCCCCGGGCCCGGGCGGCACGAACCCAGCCACTGGACTTCGTCTCGATCATGGCGCCGCGCATCAACCGCATGTAGAGCGCCATGTAGGTGAGGGCCAGGGTGATCACCGGGAGCACCAGGTGGTGGGCCGTGTCGAGGGCGCGCCCGATGGGATCGGAGGGAGCCCGGATCGACGAGATCCCGGCCAGCGGGAACCAGCCCAGGCCGACCACGAAGACGACGATGAGGATCAGTGCCAACCAGAAGTTGGGCATCGAGTTGAGCGCCAGGCCCACGGTCGTGATGACCCCGTCCTCGGGCCGGCCATTGCGCATCGCGGCGACCGCACCCAGAAGCGCGCCAAGGCCGGCCGCCAGGAGGATGGAGGCGCTCATCAGCATGATGGTATTGGGCAGCCGCACCGCGATCGCCTCGACCACTGGAGCGTTGGCCGCCACCGACCACCCCAGGTCGAGCGTCACCAGCGCCTGCATGTAGACCAGGAAACGCACCACTGGCGAGTCGGCCAGGCCCCACTGCTGGCGAAGCTGCTCCGCCAGCGCAGCATCGCCGCTGCCCGTCTGGGCAAGGTAGGCGTCGACGGCATCGCCGGGTGCGATCTCGAGCAGCAGGAAGATCCCCACGGCCACGATGAACAGGACCGGGATGGCATGGAACAGCCTGCGCACGATGAGCGAGCCCGTGCCGCCCATCGTCCTAGTTCCCCCCGCTACGGATCCGTCGGCCGGACGGGACGTCCGGTCCGGCCGACGAGGTCAGATCACTCAGCCGCGAGCCAGGTGTCCGCCCACGACGAGGTGACCCAGCGCGGATTGTTGGCGATGTTCTGGACCCGGTCATTGGCCACCGAGGTGAAGGTGAACTCGACCAGCGGTGCGATGGGCAGATCATCGGCTGCCAGCTGCTGGAACTGCTTGTAGAGCTCGACACGAGCCTCGGGGTCCGTCTCGGTGGCAGCTGCCGCGATGATCTCGTTCATCGCGGCGCTGTCGTAGCCCCACTGGTTGGCGAAGGGGATACCGGCATCCAGGCCACCCTGGTACAGGATGGTCGTCGAGATGGCCGGGTCGTTGCGGTAGGCCGGCGAGTTGATGGCCAGGTCGAAGTCGTGGTCGGTATAGACCGCGGTGATGTGGCCGGGGGCGTCGGCCGTTACCAGCTCGACGTCGATGCCGATGTCCTGGAGGGCCTGCTGCACGTAGTCACCCGTGCCGCGGGTCTCGGCGAAGAACGGCGCCGGTCGCAGGCGGAGCGAGAACCGGGTGCCGTCCTCACCGCGTGGATAGCCAGCCTCATCGAGCATGGCCTCGGCAGCGGCGGGATCGAAGTCGTAGGTGGTCACATCCGGGGTATAGAAGATGGGATCGGTCTTGGGGATGGGGCCGGTGGCGACATCAGCACCGAAGCCGTGGAAGACGGTATCGACGATGACCTGCGGGTCCACCGCGGTGCGGATAGCCTTGCGCACGTTGGGATCGGCCAGGATCTCGTTGCGGTTGTTGAAGTCCAGCGTGATGCCGTAGGTGATGCCCTCGTACCCCTCGGTCACGGCGGAGACATTGTCGAGCGCGTCGAGGCGCTCGAGGTCAAGCAGGGGGATGGCCGAGAAGGCGGTCAGGTCGATGTCCCCGGTCTCGAGCGCGGCGGCCTTGGAGGCGGCATCAGGCAGGAACTGGAAGACGATCTCGTCGAGGTACGGCTTGCCCCCATCCCAGTAGTTCTGGTTGGCCGACAGTCGGTAGAGCTCGCCTGGCCGGTACTCGTCGAAGACGAAGGGTCCGGTACCGACGGGGTTGAGGTTGAAGTCGCTGGTCGCGATATCCGTGCCCTCGAGCAGGTGCTTGGGGACCACGGAAGTCAGCGCTGGGAGTGCGTTCTCCATCAGCTGCGGCGGCATCGGCGCGGAGAAGTTGAAGATGGCCGTGGTGTCGTCGGGCGTGTCGACCGACTCGAGGTTCTTGAAGAAGCTGCCACCCAGGTTGCCGAGTGGCTTCCACACCTCCATCGCCGAGAAGGCCACGTCGGCCGACGTGAACGGCTCGCCGTCCGACCAGGTCACGCCATCGCGCGTGTGCACCGTGAAGGTCAGGCCATCGTCGGAGCCACTCCAGTCGGTGGCCAGGACCGGGCGGAGGCCCGTCTCATAGTCCATCTCGGCGAGCGGTTCGATGATCTTGCTCGAGACGAAGAAGACGCCATTCGACGCCACCATGGCAGGGTTGAGGTTGGCCGGCTCGGAGTCGCCTGCGACAACGAGCGTGCCACCAGTCTGGACCTCTTCGTCCTGGGCCACGACGGCAGCGCCTGATGCGGCCACCAGGGCGAATGCCAGTGGCAACGCGGTCAACGGGCGCAATCTGTTTATCGTCTTCTTCATCCGACTTGCCTCCCACGGCTCAGTAAGGAGGCCGCAGACGAGTGGCATCTCCGCTCGCCCCGAACCCCGGTGCTGGCATCCTACAATCCTGCCAGCCATCCCGTCGATGGCCCGAGCCTGGCGATTTGGTATCGGGCGCCGTGCGATCGGGAGCTGGCCCAGCGGAGGATGCATGAACCACGAGAAGCCGCCGACCGACCCGAGCTCGCAGGAGCGCGCCGAGGCGACCTGGCGGGCCGAATGGCTCGCCGGGCCGACCCTGACCCGCTGGGCAGCGCTGCCAGTGCAGCCGGGGGATCCTGCCCCTGACGTCCTGCTACCGGACGCCGACGGACGGGATCGGCGACTTTCCGAGTGGTGGGCCAACGGCCCCTTGCACCTTGTCTTCATGCGCCACTTCGGCTGCTCCTGCCTGGCCGACCGATGGACCGAGCTGGAGCCGGCGCTGGCGGCGATCGCGGACGCCGGGGCCACCACCGTGGCGGTGTGCCAGGCCGACCCGGACCGGGCCCGTGCCGTGGCCACCCGCCGCGGCTACCCGTTCCCGCTGCTGTGTGACGTCGATCGCGCCGCATACGGCGCCTTTGGATTGCTCGAGGGCGTGCCGGCCGCGGTGCTCCACGATTTCCCCTGGCACGCCGGCGACGAGGAGACGGCCGAATCGTGGCTGGGCTCGCGCCGGGGTACCGAGCGGGCCCTGGTGGATCATGCCTGGCAGCTACCGGGCGAGTTCGTGATCGCTCGGGGCGGGCGGATCGTCTTGGCGCATCGGGCCCAATTCTGCGAGGACTTCCCGCCCGCCGCGGTCATCCTCGGCGCCATCGCAGACGCTCCCGCCCAGGGCTGACCCGACGGCGACGCGCGCGCCACGTACACTCAGGGTCATGACCGACCACGTTCAGGACACGCGCGTCATCGAGCCGGTCGCGGAGCGGTACGACGCCACGCTCGTCCGCCGCGAAGATGACACCGATACGCTGGCGCGCTTCTGGGTTCGCCACGACGGACCGCAGCCCGCGTTCGAGCCGGGCCAGTACATGACGATCGGCGTCTTCGCCGATGACAAGCTCTACCAGCGGCCATATTCTGCCGCCTCGTCACCTTCCGGCAGTGCCGGCGAGGACGGCTTCGAATTCTACGTGCGCCTGGTCCCCATCCTTCGCTTCACCACATTGCTGTGGCGTCTGCCGGTGGGACACCGCATGCGGATGATCGGGCCGAAGGGGCAATTCCTGCTCGAGCCGGATGACGACCGGACCCACCTCTTCGTGTCCACCGGGACAGGCATCGCGCCGTTCATCTCCATGACCCGGCAGCTCATCGCCGACGGCCAGCAGCGGCGCACGGTGATGCTTCACGGCTGCAGCTACCAGGACGAACTGGGCTATCGCGAGTTGCTCGAGGGCTGGGAGCGAGACGGCACGTATCCCATGACGTACGTGCCCACCATCTCACGACCGGATGACGCTCGTAACAAGGGCTGGACGGGCTACACGGGTCGGGCAGAGCATGTCATCCGGGACGTTTGTGACAACGAAGGGCTGAAGCCGGACGAGACCGTGGTCTACCTGTGCGGCAATCCCGAGATGATCCTCAACGTCGAGAGCGAGCTGCTGGACCTCGAGTACCCCGAGTTCCACGTCAAGAAGGAGCTCTACTGGCCGAAGGGCAAGAAGGCCACCGACTGACGTTGTTCGCCGCTCCGCCCGGTCGGGGCGGCGAACGGGCACCATCCTCACGCTCGGCTCCGGTGGTGCGTCCCTCCGCGTGTGACCATTGGCCCGGCCAGAACAGGCCCCTCGGAGGTACATCGCCCGGCAGGCATCGCCCAGACTGGGAGAGAAGCTCGTAGCAACCGCAGGCGCCAGAGGGTCGATGCATCCAGTCGTGGGCCGGGAGGTCCTTTCTCCGAACGTCACCCGCCTCGAGGTCGAGGCCAGTCGGATCGCGCAGGTCCGGCGGGCGGGACAGTTCGTCATCGTCCGCCTCGGCGAGGGGGCGGAGCGCATCCCCCTGACCATCGCCGACGCAGATCCGGGAGCCGGCACCATCACGCTCACGGTGCAGGCGGTGGGCAAGAGCAGCTGCGATCTGTGCATGCTCCAGGTCGGTGACTCCATCACCGACATCGCCGGGCCGCTGGGCGAACCGACAGACCTCATCTCGAGCGGTCACGCGGTCTGCGTCGGCGGCGGCGTCGGAACAGCCGTAGTGCATCCCATGGCCCAGGGGCTTGCCGCCAAGGGCGTGCGAGTCACGAGCATCATCGGCGGACGCGCCCGCGCCTGGGTCATCTTCGAGGATGAGCTGCGCCGCTACGGCGATGTCCGGGTGTGCACCGACGACGGTTCGTATGGGCGGCACGGTTTCGTCACCGACGAGCTGGGCGACCTGCTCGATGCCGGCGGTGTCGACCACGTCTACGCGGTGGGTCCAGTGCCCATGATGAGCGCCGTCTCGAAGCTCACGCAGGGACATGGCGTGCCCACGACCGTGTCGTTGAACTCGATCATGGTCGACGGGACGGGCATGTGCGGGGGCTGCCGCGTCAATGTCGGCGGCAAGAGCTTGTATGCCTGCGTGGACGGACCGGAGTTCGACGCCCACCAGGTCGACTTCAAGCAACTGGCCGACCGGCTCTCGACGTACCGTGACGCCGAGCAGGCCGCGAACGCCGTCTCGGAATGCATGATGGCGACGCTGGCTGAAGTCGCCGGAGCCGATAGCCCCCGATGAGCGAGCGTCCCGAGCTCAGCCCCAGGGAGCGCATGCAGATCGAGCGACATGACGTTCCGGCGCGTTCCGCTGTCATCCGCTCCATGGACTTCAAGGAGGTCAACCTGGGGTATTCCCAGGCATTGGCCATGGAGGAAGCGGAGCGGTGTCTCGACTGCCGGAACCCACGCTGCATCGATGGCTGCCCGGTGCGCGTCAACATCCCGCGCTTCATCGAGCGCCTCGCCGGGGGCGATCTCCATGCAGCCGCGGAGTCCCTGCTGGACGATAATGCCCTGCCCTGCGTCACCGGGCGCGTGTGCCCCCAGGAATCACAGTGCGAGGGGCTGTGTATCCGTGGCAAGAAGGGTGAGCCGGTGGCCGTCGGTGCGCTCGAGCAATTCGTCGCCGACTGGGCACAGGATCACCTCGACGAGCTCAAGACGAATATGAGCCCCGATACCGGGCGGCGCGTCGCCATCGTGGGCTCCGGACCAGCCGGGCTGACCGCCGCGGGCGAACTCGCCAAGTCCGGCCACAAGGTCACCATCTTCGAGGCCTTCCACGCGCCAGGCGGGGTGCTCATCTACGGCATCCCCGAATTCCGCCTGCCCAAGGACATCGTGCAGAAGGAGGTCGAGCGTCTCAAGGGCATGGGCGTGACGGTCGAGGTCAACGCCATCGTGGGCCGGACGTGGACACTTCGCGAGCTACGCCAGGACTACGATGCCATCTTCATCGCCGTGGGCGCCGGCCTGCCCGTGTTCATGGACGTCCCCGGCGAAGAGCTCAAGGGCGTGTACTCGGCCAACGAGTACCTGACGCGGGTCAACCTCATGGGTGCCTTCCGTGAGAACACCGACACACCGGTCCTGCACGGGAAGAAGGTGGTCGTGGTCGGGGGCGGCAACGTGGCCATGGACTCGGTGCGTACGGCGCGGCGGCTGGGTGCGAGGGAAGCCATCATCGCCTACCGTCGTGGCAGGGAAGAGCTGCCGGCACGAGCCGAGGAAGTCCGCCATGCCGAGGAGGAAGGTGTGACGCTCGAGCTCATGGCGTCACCCGTGCGCATCCTCGGGAGCGAGGATGGCTGGGTCACGGGCATCGAGTGCCAGATGATGGAGCTGGGCGAGCCCGACGAGTCGGGACGACGGCGACCCCGTCCCATCCCCGACTCCGAGTACGTCATCGACTGCGACATGGTCGTGGTCGCCATCGGCACGCGAAGCAACCCGATGCTGACCTCGTCGGAGCCCGACCTGCGCATCAACGAGTGGGGCTATCTCGTGGTCGACGACGACGGCATGACCTCCGTGCCCGGCATCTTCGCGGGCGGAGACATCGTCCGCGGCGCGGCCACGGTCATCCTGGCCATGGGCGATGGCAAGCGGGCGGCGCAGTCCATCGAGAAATACCTCGGCCACATCCAGGCCATCTTGCCGGGCGCGCTCGACGAGGCCGTGGCCGGAGAGAGCAGCGGCGCCACCAGCTGATGCCGACGCCGCTGGGTGCCGGTCATGGCAGCGCCAGTGCAGGTCAGCCTTCCCGTGCCAACGCCATCCGATCCAGGATGAGCCGCTTGACGCCTTCCATGGGGACGCGCTCCTGGGTCATGCTGTCCCGGTCACGGACGGTCACCGCGCCGTCGTCGAGCGTGTCGACGTCGACGGTGACGCACCAGGGCGTCCCGATCTCGTCCTGTCGGCGGTACAACTTGCCGATGGCCGCGGTGTCGTCGTAGACGGCCATGATGTCCTTCTTCAGGTCAGCCTTGATGTTGTGGCAGAGCTCCACGATGTCGGGCCGCTTCTTGAGCAGTGGCAGGACCGCCACCTTGTAGGGCGCGATGTCAGGATGGAGCCGCAGCACGACGCGCGAGCCCTTCTCCAGCTGCTCCTCGCGATAGGCGTCGATGAGGAACGTGAACGCGGCCCGATCGGCGCCGGCGGCGGTCTCCACGACCCAGGGGATGAAATGCTCCTCATCCACGGGGTCGAAGTACTCCAGGTTCTCGCCGGACGCCCTGGCATGGCTGCCCAGATCGAAGTCGCCCCGGTTGTGCACCCCCTCCAGCTCCTTCCAGCCGAACGGGAAGCGGTATTCCACGTCGATGGCCTTCTTGGCGTAGTGCGCCAGCTCGTCAGGGGCATGCTCACGGAAGCGCAGCCGGGCAGGGTTGACGCCGTAGCGCTCGTACCAGGCCTTGCGGGCGGGCAACCATTCCTCGAAGGCAGCCGTGGCAGCCTCGCCGGGCCGGACGAAATACTGCATCTCCATCTGCTCGAACTCGCGCATGCGGAAGACGAAGTTGCCGGGGCTGATCTCGTTGCGAAAGGACTTGCCGATCTGGGCGATGCCGAACGGGACCTTCTTGCGGCTCGACATCTGGACCGACTTGAAGTTCACATAGGAACCCTGCGCCGTCTCCGGACGCAGATAGATGACGGCGCCCTCATCCTCGACCGGGCCCATGTGGGTCTTGAACATGAGATTGAAGCGACGAGGCGGTGAGAGTGGTCCCCCGTCGACCGGACAGAGCAGGCCCAGCCGCTCGACGACGCCTTCGTCCTGCAGCTCGGTGGCAGACAGGGTCTCGGCGCCCGGAAGCTCGTCGAGCCGGAACCGGCGATGGCAGGTACCACATTCCACCAATGGGTCGGAGAACGAACCGACATGGCCAGACGTGACCCAGACCTGGGGATGCATCAGGATGCCCGCGTCGAGACCGACGATGTCGTCGCGCTCCTGGACCATCGATCGCCACCAGGCTCGTTTGACGTTGTTCTTGAGCTCCACGCCCAGTGGCCCGTAGTCCCAGACCGCATTGATGCCACCATAGATCTCGGACGACGGGAAGACGAAGCCCCGGCGCTTGGACAGCGAAACGATGGTGTCGAGCTTGTCGACGGCGGGGCCGGGATCAGCACCCGCGTCGGCGCGGGACGTGGCGGTGTCAGGCGGGTAGGTCACGGTTTGGGGGTCTCCTGAGAGGGCGCCGGCGATGGCAGTGCCGGTCGATGGGCTTCCGATTGTGGCAGGGATCTCGTCGTTCAGCTCGAGCCGCGACGGACCTCGTCGACGAAGGACAGTGAGCGCGCCTCACGCTCCAGGATGAAGCGCGTGTAGCGACGCATCACCGACTCGACCTCGCCCTCCACGTCTGGAGGTACCCGCAGCGCAGCGATGGCCTCCACGTCGAAGCGTCGATACGCCCTCAGCAGCTTGAGCGCCGACAGCGACAGCCCAACGTTCTCGGCCGGCGGCGCTGCATGGTCGCTGCAGAGGACGCCGCCCAGCGCGGGCACCCACCGGAAACGCTCATGCTCCTCGAGGACTCGGTGGCACTCCACGCAGCGATCCAGCTCCGGCCGAACACCCAGGGCATCGGCAAGGCCGGACTCGAACCAGCGTGCCACCCGACCCGGCGCCATGCCGTCATCAAGGAGCTGGCAAGCGCGTCGGAGCAGTCCGTAGACCGGGTGCGCACCAGCTCGTTCCTCGACCGCACGGTCGGCCAACTCGCCGAGGTACCACGCGGTAGCGGTGGATTCGAGGCGATCGCGCAGGTTCAGCCAGGCATGAGCGACGCCGACCTGCGTGATGACATCCAGGTTGCGCCCACGTGCCAGCACGACATCGAGCTCGGCGAAGGGCTCCACGCTGCCGCCGATGCGACTCCTGGGTCGCCGCACGCCCTTGGCCACGGCGCGGATCTTGCCGTCCTCGGGGGTCAGCAGGGTGACGATGCGATCGGCCTCGCCGAGGTCGAAGTGGGCAAGCACGATGGCCTGGGTCTTGTAGCTGCGGGGTCGGGGCACAGCGCGAGCGTATCGCCCCTGCCTCGCCAGCGCATACGCCTGCGCTCGGGGAATATGCTAGCAACGGGTATCATGTTCCCGTGTTGACCAGTATCGACCTCGATCGCCTCATCGCCGATACCGAGCGGGAGATCCTCGGCGTCATCGCTCGGGCTGAGGACGCACGCACCGCCGAGCTGTACTCGATGGTCCGGTACCACATGGGGCTCGATAGCGATGCACCCCGTGGCAAGCGGATGCGACCCTTGATCGGCTTGCTGGTCTATCAGTCGATCGCGGGAGATCACCAGAAGGCACTGCCCGGCGCTGCGGCGGTGGAGATGGGCCACAACTTCAGCCTCGTGCACGACGACATCGAGGATGGCGGTCCGGAGCGCCGCCACCGCCCGGCCTTGTGGACGATCTCGGGGGTGGCCCAGGCCATCAATACCGGGGACACACTCTTCACCCTCAGCCGCATGGCCCTCTACCGGTTGAGCGAGGAAGGCTTTGACGACTCACGGATCCTGCGCCTGATGCGGTTGTATGACGAGACCTGCCTGGCGCTGTGCGAGGGGCAGTTCATGGATATCTGGACGTCGGAGCACGACGATTGGATGTCGATCGACTACTACTTCGACATGATCGGTCGCAAGACGGCATCACTCATCGCGGGTTCAGCGGAGGCTGGCGCTGTGCTGGCGACCGAGGATGAGGACATCATCGGTGCCTATCACCGCTTCGGCTGGTCACTGGGCCTGGCATTCCAGCTCAACGACGACGTCCTCGGCATCTGGGGCGACGAGGACGTCACCGGAAAGGAAACCTCGGATATCGTTACGCGGAAGAAGACGCTGCCACTGATCTATGCGGTCTCGCAGGCGACCGGTGCGGATGGCCAGCGGCTTCGTGCCATCCTGGCACAGTCCGACGTTCAACCTTCGAGCGAGGAAGTGGACGACGTCCTGGCCATCCTTGAGCGCGTGGGTGCTCAGGACTTCACGCGCGCTCGGGCCCGAGCCTACCGGGATGCTGCCCTGGCCGAGATCGCCGCTGCCGGCACGGTCGACGGTGAGGCCGTGGACCGTCTCACGCAGGTCGTCACAGCAGCCATCAGCGCGTAGCTGTAAAGCGCGTCCCTCGACTGTCCTTCTGGTTTTGGCCTGTCCTCCTAGCTCTCGCCTGACCCCTCGTCGCCCTCGGGCGGCGGCGTGTGGACCACGTGGACGGTCCGCACCCGCCGGCCATCGGTCGCCTCGACGGTGATGGCCAGGCCGTCGACCTTGACGTTGTCGCCTACCTTGGGCACGCCACCGATGTGGTGGTACACCAGTCCGCCGACCGTGTCGAACTCCTCCTGGTCGTTGCCCGCAAGCGTGGTATCGAAATGCTCAAGGAGGTCGTCGACGTCGGTCCGCCCATCCACCCTGGCCTCGTATTCACCGAGGGGCACGATCATCGGCTCCTCTTCGTCATATTCGTCCTGGATCTCGCCCACGATCTCCTCGATGAGATCCTCGATGCTCACGAGGCCCGCCGTGCCACCGTGCTCGTCGAGCACGATGGCGATGTGGACGCGGCGCCGTTGCAAGCTCTGGAGGAGGTCGTCGACGAGCATCGACTCGGGCACGAACAAAGGTGTGCGAACGAGTCCACGGATGGCCGGCGGTCGATCCTCGCCGACCAGGTAGGGCAGCAGGTCCTTGGCGTAGAGCATGCCCACGATGTTGTCGATGTTGCCGTCGTAGACCGGGATGCGCGAATGGCCTTCGGCCACGATCGTCTGGACGATCTCGGCGAGCGAGGCCTCCACGGCCAGGGCCACGATGTCGACCCGCGCGACCATGACCTCGTGAACACGCCGTTGGCCGAGCTCAAGCACGCCACCGATCATCTGCTCTTCCTCGGCCTCGATGGTGCCCTGCTCACCGCCCCGCTCCACGAGGATGCGCAGCTCCTCTGTGGTGATCGATTCCTCGGGCACGTCGGGCACGCCAAGCAGACGGGTGATGCCATGGGTGACGGTGGTCAGGAACCACACCACCGGGCCCAGCATCCTGCCCAGAAGCTCCATCGGCCGGGCCAGCATCAGCGCATAGCGTTCGGCATGGGCCAGGCCCAGGGTCTTGGGTACCAGCTCGCCGAAGACGATGGTCACCAGGCTCACCACCAGCGTCACGATCAGCAGTGCGAGGACATCAGCCGAGGTCGAAAGTGGCCCGATCTCGCGGAACCACGAGGCCACGGCGCCAGCGATGCTGGCGCCGGCAAAGGCGGCCGCAAGGAAGCCGATGAAGGTGATCCCCAACTGGATCGTCGCCAGCATGCGGCCCGGTCGCTCGGTCATCCGACCGACGCGCCTGGCCCGCGCATCACCCTCCTCGGTGAGCTGGCGGATGCGGCTGCGACGGACCGTCACGAGCGAGATCTCGGCCGTCACGAAGATGCCGTTGATGGCGATGAGCACGGCGATGACGACGACTTCGAGCAAGGAGCTGCCCATCAGCGTTCGGAGCCGTCCTCCTGGTCAGGGTCAGGGTCAGGGCGGGTCGGGCCGGGCCGTGGCGATGCCGCCGACTCATCCTCCTTGCGCCGGGCTCGACGCTCCGTGATGCGAGCCGGCAGGCCGATGGCCAGCTGGCCATCGGGAACGTCCCGGGTGATCAGTGAGGCAGCGCCCGTGAAGGCCCCCTCTCCGACGCGCACCGGGGCGCGCAGGATGGTGTCGGAGCCGATGAAGGCGCCCTTGCCGATGTGGGTGCGGTGCTTGTTGATGCCGTCGAAGTTGGCCGTGATGGTGCCCGCGCCGATGTTGACACTTTCGCCGACGTCTGCATCGCCGAGATAGCTGAAATGGTGGCTCTTGGTGCCGGCGCCGATGATGCTGTTCTTGACCTCCGCATAGTTGCCCAGCTGCACGTCGGGCCCGATCTGGGCGCCCTTGCGTGCGTGCGAGAAGGGCCCGATGGTGACGTCGGTGGCCACCGTGGTGTCCTCCAGGACGCTGGCCCAGACCACGCTGCGCTCCCCGATGGTGCTGTCGAAGATCTGCAGCCCGCCCGGATGACGACGTCACGGGCGATACGGGTACGGCCGCGCAGGATCACACCGGGCTCGATGATGACGTCTTCGGCGATCTCCACGCTGGCATCGACATACGTCGTGGTGGGGTCGACCATGGTCACCCCCGCTCGCATGTGTCGCTCGTTGATGCGCAGCCGCATCTCCAGCTCCGCGTCGGCAAGCTGGGCCCGGTCGTTGATGCCCAGCAGCGTGCCGTCATCGTCGACCTCGAGCGTGACGACCGGCCGGCCGTCTGCGCGGGCCAGCGGGATGAGCTCGGGCAGGTACAGCTCCCCGGTGACCGGTGATGGTTTGACGTCGGCGATGCGCGCGCGCAGCCAGCCCACATCGAAGGCATACAGCCCCGAGTTGATCTCGCCGATCTCCCGCTCAGCGTCGGTAGCGTCCTTGTACTCGACGACACCGCGGATCCGGCCGTCCGGTCCGCGGACGACCCGGCCGAGCGTGGCAGGGTCATCCATGTCGACGGTGATCAGTGCGACCGCCGCGTCGTTGTCGCGGCGAGCGTCGGCCAGCTCGGTCAACAACCCCGCAGTCGACGAGGGGCACGTCGCCCGACAGCACGACGACCTCGCGGGCGTCGTCCGGGAGAGCGGCCAGTGCCGCTGCCACCGCGTCGGCAGTGCCCCGGGGCTGAGCCTGGATGGCGAAGTCCGCCTCTGCGGCGAAGACATCGGCGATACTGCTGACCGGTGGCGAGATGACCACCAGGGGTCGGGAGCCGGTGGCCGCGACCGCTGCATCGAGCACGTACGCCAGCATGGGTCGCCCGCAGATGGGATGCAGCACCTTGGGTGTGCCCGAACGCATGCGTGTACCCAGCCCTGCGGCGAGCACGACCGCGCTCAGGGGCTGGCGTTGGTGGGTGTTCACGTAGCGGCCTGCCCGCCGCGCGGTGATGGAGGCTTGTCGGGCATCAGGTGGGCTGACTGTAGGGGTGTGCCGGTGGGGGTGTCAAACGAGGCGTGGGACTGCCTGGTCGCGGTCGCCGCGATCTGGGTCAGCGGCCACGACGATCAGACTCCCGGCTCCGCTCCCCGCTCACACTTGGGAGCGCCGTATCGCAGCGCGACCCGATGGGAACCCGGCGCCGGCCCGGCCTACGTGCCAGCTGGAGCGGCGGGTACGGGCTGCACCACCGCTTGCGCGAACTCCTCTTCGGTCATGCCCTCGAGCATGCGTTGCGGCACCTCCACGTGCTTTATCAACAGCGTCACTGCCCCATCGATGTCACGCTGCCGGGCAGCCACCAGGATCTCACGATGCTCGGCGATGGAACGCTCGACATTGCCACGCAGGCGCGCCGAAGGCCGTCGATATGGGCCCATCTGCGCCATCAGCCGGCGGTAGATCTCGATCAGCTTGCGGTTCTGCGAGGCTTCCATGATGGCCTCATGGAAGGCTGCATTGACGTCGAAGAAGGCGTCCACGTCCCCTGCGGCAGCCAGCTCGGTCATCGCGTCGAGGCGCGCGTCGAGATCGTCGAGGTCGGCGTCAGAGAGTCGCGGCACGGCCAGACGGACCCCCAGCGCCTCGAGCGTCTCGCGGACCTGATACGCCTCGAGGAAGTCGCGCTTGGTGAAGCGACACCACGACCGCCCCGCGCCTCGGCGTGATCTTGACGAGGCCTTCGGACTCCAGGCTGCGCAGTGCTTCGCGCACCGGCCCACGGCTGACACCCAGCTCCTCTGACAGCGGTACCTCGAGCAGCTCCGAACCAGGCGGGTAGCGGCTCGCCAGGATCTCCCCTTGAGGAACTCATGGACCCGTTCGCGCAGCGTCAGGTTGTCGAGGCGTGGCATGGGGCTCAGTCTGCCCTCCCGAGCGATCGTCCCAGCCCAGTGTTGACTGTCAACACTCGCTACCACCATACTAGCCCAGCGAGGGCCACAGAGGCGGACCGATGATCGTTGACAGTCAGATGCACGCGGGCGACTTCCTGATGTTCACCGTGTCCATGGACTGCGACGGACGGACGGCAGCATCGACATCAACGGGGCCATCGAGGTGGCCGAACGCAACCCCGATGTGTACCTGGAAATCTCAGGGATGCCCATGCACTCGAAGATCCGCGAGGCGGTCGAGCGCGTGGGGCCCGACCGGGTCCTGTGTGGCTCGGATACCCGTTCCATCATCCGTCGGTGGGAGCTCGCCAAGGTGCGAGCGAGTGGCCTGCCGATGGGATCGACCGATCGTGTCCTCGGCGAGAATGGCCGTGCGCTGTTCTTTGGCGAGGACGCGCATGGTCGTCGCGTGACGACGTCGGTCATGGAGTGTCGCGCGGAACGACCGAGCGGCGAACCGGAATTGTCCTCGCACCGTGGAGTGTCATTCCAGCCATCGCACCATTAGCAGGAGGTCAAGGAATGCGTGACTCGAATTGGGCACGCTGGGGTGCAACCCTGGCAGCTGGTGCCCTGGCCCTCACCATCGTGGCGCCAGTCGCCGCGCAGGACGGCACGGTTACCAAGATCGGCTATGTGTCCCCGGAGGCTGCATCCGACTACGGCTGGAACGAGCAGGGTGCGGCGGGTGCACAGGCAGCCGCCGATAGCGTCGGTGCCGAGCTCATCATGGCCGACAACTCCGGCTACGGCGATGTCGAGCCGATCCTCAACAGCCTGGCAGACGATGGCGCCAACTTCATCGTGGCACAGGCCACGGGCTACAACACCACTGCGCCGATCTTCGCCGCAGGACAGCGGTATCCCGGTGCTCGTCGTCGACAATCCTGACGCACTGACCGAGGGCCTCGTGGCCAGCGTCGGCACCGCCGGGGAGCAGGGTGGCTATCTCGCCGGCGTCCTGGCTGGGTCGCAGACCCAGACCGGCACGCTGGGCATCGTCCTGTCGGCTGCTAACGACCTCAACTGGCTGCGCCAGGCCGGCGGCTTCGTGGCCGGCGCTCGTGCGGTCAACCCGGATGTCCAGTTCCAGAAGGCCGTCATCGATGAGTTCGGCTACGCCGATGCCGAGGGTGGCAACCGCGTCACCACCCAGATGATCGCCGCGGGCGCCGACATCATCTTCGGGATGGGCAACGGTTCCTCGTTCGGCATGCTGCAGGCGGTCGAGAACAACGTCCCCGAAGGCGCCGACCAGGCCTGGTTCATCGATGTGATCGGTGACAAGTCGTCCATCGACGAGCAGGGCGTCTTGCTGTCCTCGGTCCTGTGGGACTTCTCGGACGTGTACCAGCAGGCGGTCGCCCAGGTCAACGACGGCACCTACGGATCGGAGAACTGGGTCCTCGATATCACCAATGGCGGCCTGGATCTCCTGGCCACCGACCACATCACCCCTGAGACACAAGCCGCCATCGACGCCGCCAAGGCCCAGATCGCGAGCGGCGAGATCGAAGTGCCCGTCGCCGTCACCCCCGACGAGCTCGATGCGATCATCGCGGGCGACTCCATGGCGCCGGCAGAGTCCATGGCCCCCGAGGAGTCCATGGCAGCCTCTGAGTAGCAAGCGTCGATCGCGTGACGGGTCAGTGCCAGAGGTATCCATCGAGCGGTGACTGAAGACCTGTCCGTCACGCCGCCTGGCTCGACCGCGGAGGACTCGATCCCCGCGGTCGAGCTCATCGAGATCACCAAGGCCTTCCCGGGCGTGGTCGCCAACGACCACATCAGCCTCAGGGCGATGCCCGGCGAGGTGCTCTGCCTGCTCGGCGAGAACGGAGCCGGCAAGTCCACCCTGATGAGCATCCTGTCCGGGCTGTACCAGCCCGACAGCGGCTCCATCAAGGTGGACGGCAAGGCGGTCGGCATCGACTCCCCCAAGGGCGGACGCGAGCTGGGCATCGGCATGGTCTACCAGCATCTGAGCCTGATCCCCACGCTCTCGGTGCTCGAGAACCTCATGCTCGGGTCCAACGAAGGCATCGTGCTCGACGCTGGGGCCGCCCACGACCGATTGACCGAGCTGTCGGCCATGCTCGGTCTGACCATCGACCCCGAAGCCCGGACCGGCACGCTTTCGCTGGGGCAGCAGCAACAGATCGAGATCATCAAGGCACTCTGGAAGGGCTCGCGGGTGCTCATCCTCGACGAGCCGACCACGATGTTGACGCCGCAGGGCATCGAGGAGCTGCAGAAGGTGCTGCTGCAGCTCAAGGCCAACGGCCTGGCCATCATCTTCATCACGCACAAGCTGCACGAAGCCATCGCCATCGGTGACAGGGTCGTGGTGCTCAAGCTGGGTCGGGTGGTCGGGGGTATCGGACCGGATGTGCTCCGAAGCTCGACCCCGCAGCAGCTCCAGGAGCGCATCGTCGGACTGATGTTCGGCGAGACCGAGGAGGCCACGAGCACGGATATCGCGGAGCTGCGCCAGGAGGCCAGCGTCAAGCGTGTGCAGCGGGCCACGACCGAGGCACCCATCCTGGAGGTCATCGAGGCCACGGCCCAGGGCGATCTCGGTCAGTACGGCATCACCGGCGATCTCGCTCGAGGTCAGGGGTGGCGAGATCCTGGGTGTTGGCGGCGTCGACGGCAACGGCCAGCGTCCGCTGGCGGAGGTCATCGCGGGACAGCAACGACTGAGCAGCGGCGACATCCGGGTCGCTGGTGAGTCGGTGACCCGGCTGGATGTCTCGGCGCGGCAGCGGCTGGGCCTCCGCTACGTCACCGATGACCGTCTCGGGGAAGGTGTCGTCGCGCCGTATGCGGTCAGCCTCAACATGGTGCTCAAGCGGATCGGCCAGCCACCGTTCTGGCGACGTGGCGCCATCGATCGCCCCAGGATCAACGAGACGGCGCGGCAGCTCATCGACGAGTTCGATATCCGCACGCCATCGGTCGAGACTCGCATCGGCGCCCTCAGCGGTGGCAACATCCAGAAGTCGCTGCTGGCCCGGGAACTCAGCTTCGATCCCAAGGTCGTCGTGTTCAACAAGCCTACCCACGGGCTCGATGTGCGCACCATCGCCATGGTCCGGCAGCGTATCGGGGAGCTGGCTGATCGCGGCGTGGCCATCATCGTCATCTCCACCGACCTCGATGAGCTGGTCGACATGTGCGATCGCGTGGCCGTCCTCTTCGAGGGGCGCATCGCCGGAACGGTGGACGTCGGCCCCGGTGCCGAGACCCGCATCGGTGAGCTGATCATCGGCATCGAGCAGGCGGCGTGACGGCATCCGCCACGACCCCCGATACCTTGGACGCGGTCGAGGAGACTCCAAGCCGCTGGTCGCGATGGCTCACAGCAGCCCTGCTGTCCCTCATCCCCATCGGTCTGGCGCTTCTCGTCTCCGCCATCATCCTGGCGGTCCTGGGGGTGGACCCGGTCGCGTTCTACGGGGACATCCTCACCGCGGGCATCGTGCGCGAGTCCGGACGCGACGACACCATCGTCCGGATGGCACCGATCCTGCTCATCGGCAGCGGCATGATCTTCGCCTTCCGCGCCAGCCTCTGGAACCTGGGCACGGATGGCCAGTTCCTGCTCGCTGCAGCGTTCGTGGCCGGCCTGGGACCCTCGCTCCTGGCGGGCGTCCCGGCTGTCATCGGCTGGATCCTGATGGCGCTCCTGGCCATGCTCATCGGCGCCGCCTGGACCCTCATCCCGTCACTGCTCAAGGCGCGCTATGGCATCAACGAGATCGTGACCACGCTGATGATGTCGTTCATCGGCGTCAACCTGGCCGTGATCCTGGTGAGCGGACCCTTCGACAGTCCCGCCGCGGTACCACAGACGGAGGTGATCCCGAGGGAGTCCATGCTGGCCGATATCCCGGGTACATCCATCCACATCGGCGTCGTGCTTGGTCTTGCGGTGTGCGCCTTCACCTATTACATCTTCTCGCGGACCTCGTTCGGAACCCGCCTTGACGTCTTGGGCGCGAGCCCTCGGGCGGCTGTCCACATGGGCATCGACGTGCCACGACTCATCGTCATCGCCTTCCTCATCAGCGGTGCCCTCGTCGGCCTCGCCGCGGCCGTGGACATCCAGGGCACCTTCGGCTATATGCGGGCGGACTGGAACCCGGCCTACGGCCTCGCCGTCGTGCCGCTCGTCTTCCTGGCCCGCATGAACGCCATCGCCCTGATCCCCTTCGCGGCGTTCTTCAGCATGCTCTCGATCGGTGGCCTGTACGCGGCGCGCCGGGCTTCCATCCCCAGCGACTTCGTCCTGCTGTTCATGGGCATCCTGCTGCTGTTCATGGTCGGCACGCAGTACCTGAGCGACAAACGCGCCCGAGGCGAGCCGCTCATGCCGCGGTCGTTGCGGAGGGCGACCGATGGATGACCTGCTGACCCCGGCGTTCCTGACCACCGTGATCGCCAGCGGCCTCGTGGCCGGAGTGCCGCTGCTCTACGCCAGTCTCGGCGAGATCGTGGCCGAGCAGGCCGGCGTGCTGAACGTCGGTCTCGAAGGCATGATGCTCATCGGCGCCTTCGTCGGCTTCGTGGCCACGCTCCAGAGCGACAGCATGTGGATCGGGTTGCTCGCCGGCGGCATCGCCGGCGCCTTGACGGCCATGATCATGGTCCTCTTCTGTGTCCGCCTGGGCATGGACCAGATCGTGGTCGGTATCGGCATCGTCCTGGCGGCTGAGGGCAGCACCAGCCTGTTGCATACGACCTGGTTCTCACGCTCGTTTCCTCGCCTCCCCGGCGTCGAGGACTTCGCCATCCCGGTGCTGTCCGACATCCCCATCCTGGGCCCCAGCCTGTTCAGCCAACCGCTGCCGGTCTACCTGGCCATCGGGCTGGTCGTGCTGTTCAGCTGGTTGCTGCGCCGCACCACCTTCGGCCTGAACACCCGAGCCGCAGGTGAGCGACCCGACTCACTCGACGCCGCCGGCGAGAGCGTCGTCCGCGTCCGCACCATGGCCGAGCTGACAGCCGGTTCCCTGGCCGGTGTCGGGGGTGCCTACCTGTCGATCGTGGCAGCCGGAACGTTCGTGCCGTTCGTGACCGGCGGTGCCGGCTTCATCGCCATCGTCATCGCCATGCTGGCACGCGGGCGGCCGTTCTGGTCGATCATCGGCGCATTGCTCTTTGGCATGTCACTCTCGCTCATCCCCGCACTCCAGCTGGTGGGCATCGATATCCCCACCTCGTTCGTGTTCATGCTGCCGTTCGTTTCGGTCATCGTGGTGCTCATCATCTTCGCCCGACAGTCCCGCCTGCCCGCCGCCCTGGGACTCCCCTATCACCGAGGAAGCCGCTGATGCAACTGAACGACGAATTCGTCATCCCTGTCGCGCCCGATCGAGCCTATGCCCTGCTGCTGGAGCTTGAGAACGTGGCGGGCTGTGTGCCCGGCGGCCAGATCGAACCCCCGGACGCGGAGGGTGTCTACGCCGGGCGGGTCGTGGTCAAGCTAGGTCCCATGAAATTCACCTATGACGGCACCCTGCGGATCACCGAGCAGGATGTGGAAGCTCGAACGGCCGTCATCGAAGGTGCCGGCAAGGCATCGGGCGGCTCGGACAGCGCCAGGGTCCGTTCGTTGATGGAAGTCCTGCCCGAGGGTGCGGGATCACGCGTGCGCATGACCACCGACCTGGACATGAAGGGACGCGCCGCACAGATGGGCGCCGGCATCATCGCCCCGGTCAGCCGACGCATGGTCAAGCAGGCAGCTGAATGCCTGGCCGCCAAGCTGACCGCCACCGACGCCGCCGCGAACGACGGGTCGCCAGCGACCTGACCGCCCGGATCAAGCAAGGAGCCGAGATATGGAACCAGCAGACCTCACCCTGACCGCGGGGCCCAACCCGGTATCGGCGCGCGTCAGCGCCGCGCTTGGCGCACCCATCATGTACCACTACGACCCCGTCTTCGCGGAGCACTTCCGCGACACCGAGCGCATGGTGGCCCAGATCTATGGCACGACCAGTCACGAGATCATCCTGATGCAGGGCGAGGCCATCCTGGGCCTGGAGGCCGCGGCGCGCGCGCTGGTCCGCGAAGGTACCTCGTGCCTGAACCTGGTGTCGGGCGTCTTCGGCAAGGGCTTCGGCTACTGGCTGACCGCCATCGGGGCCGACCTGCATGAGATCGAGGTGCCGTACGACGAGGCCGTCACCGGCGAGGCGGTGGATGCATACCTGACCGAGCATCCAGAGATCAGCGTGGTCAGCGTGGTGCACTCGGAGACCCCATCGGGCACACTCAATCCGCTGTGGGACATCGGTCCCATCGCGCGGCGCCATGGAGCGGTCACCATCGTGGACTGTGTTTCCTCATGGGCGGGCATCGAGCTCAAGCCCGAGGAGTGGCAGCTCGACCTCCTCGTCGCAGGTCCTCAGAAGTGCCTCGGCGGGCCTCCCGGCATGTCTCTGGTCGCCGTGAGCGAAGCAGCCTGGGCCGCGATCGAAGCCAACCCCGACGCGCCACGAGGCTCGTTCCTGTCCCTGCTGGACTGGCGCGACACGTGGCACGGCAAGGGCGCGTTCCCGTACACGCCCTCGGTGTCAGACCTCAATGGCGTCCATGCAGCCTGTGCGCAGCTGCTCGACGAAGGGCTGGACAAGTCCATCGCGCGGCACCAGCGTGTCTTCGACGCCTGCTGGGCCGGGGTCGAAGGCATGGGTTTGCGCCCATGGCCGGTATCGAAGGCCATCGGCTCTGCCTGCGCGACCGCCATCCGGGTCCCCGATGGGCTGACCGATATCGAGGTCCGCGACCACGTTCGCGAGCGCTACCTCGTGCAGATCTCTGCCGGCCAGTCTGCCGGCAACCTCGTCCGTATCGGCCACCTGGGGAACACCGCGCGACCGATGTTCATGGTGGCTGGGCTGGCCGCCCTGGGACAGGGGCTGGCCGACCTTGGCGCAAAGGTCGATGTCGGCGCCGGCGTGGCTGCGGCCATGGCCTCGCTGTCGGATTCGGCCGGCTGATCGATGCCGACCCTCGCTCCCTTCGAGATCCACCGCGCCAGCTCGGTCGCCGAGGCCAGCGGGCTCATCGATGAGTTGGGCGACGACGCGGTCCTCTACTCGGGCGGCACCGAGCTGCTGCTCCTGATGAAGCTGGGCTTCGCGTCGTACGGCCACCTGGTGGACATCAAGGGCATCGAGGAGCTGACCCGGCTGGAAGTCTCCGATGGGTCGCTGCGGATCGGAGCTGCCGTGACCCATCGCACGCTCGAGCGTTCCCCGGCAGTCCAGGCCGGCTGGCCCGACCTGGTGGCCATGGAACGGCGCGTGGCCAACGTGCGCGTTCGCAACACGGGCTCGCTCGGGGGCAACCTCGCGTTCGCCGATCCACACTCCGATCCGGCCACCTTCCTGTTGGCGGCCGGTGCCTCGGTGCAGCTGGGTCGCGGTGACGCGAGGCGTTCGATGCCCATCGCCGACTTCGTGGTGGGACCCTACGAGACCGCGCTCGACGACGCTGAGCTGGTGTGCACCATCGAGCTGCCGGCATTCCCCCATGGCGCAGCGGCATCCCACCTGCGCTTCGCCTTCCATGAGCGCCCCGCTGCGACGGTCAGCGCCTGGATCGTCCAGGCCGATGGGCAGATCAGCGATGCCCGCGTGGCCGTCGGATCGGTGGGCGTCGTCCCGGTGCTGGTGCCTGGGGCGGCCGAGGCACTGACGGGGCAACCGGCGAGTGCGGTCGATGAGGAGGTCCTGAAGGCCCTGGGCCGCGCCGGTGCGGATGCGTCGGAGCCGGTCACCGACTCCAACGGCAGTGATGACTACAAGCACGCATTGGTGCGAACGCTCATCGGCCGGGCGGTCCGGGAGGCGGCCGGCAAGGCAGCGGCAAACATGGAGGCAGCCTCATGAGCCGACCATCGGACGCGAACCTGATGGAGAGCGTGGCCAGTTCCGAGGCGGCGGTCCGCGAGACCATCGGATTCATCCATGGGCATCCCGAGCTGCCGCACGCGGAGCACGAGTGCTCGCGACACCTGATGGCCGTGTTCAGCTCGCTCGGCATGCAGGTGGAGCCAGGGCTGGCGGGCATGGCCACCGGGTTCCGGGCCACGCTCGAAGGCGCGCAGCCAGGCCACACCGTCGGCATCGTGGGGCTGTACGACGCGGTCGCCTCGGTCCCGCCCGAGGGGGGCATCAAGGCGGTGCACTCCTGTGGCCACGGATCCATCTCGGGCGGGGTGGTGGGTGCGCTCACCGCGCTGGCAGCACATCGTGACGACCTCAGCGGCTCGGTCGTAGTGATGGGCTGCCCGGCCGATGAGATCCATGCTCCGGGCACCGTCGCCCGTGGCAGCGGCAAGGCGATCAGCGCCGATGCCGGGGCCTGGGACGACATCGATGCGGCCCTGTACGTTCACCCCGAGTACATCGATACGGTCTCGCAGAGCTCGCTGTGGATGCGTCGGCTCACCGCTCGTGTGGCCGGCAGCCGGTCCCTGACCGACGGGGTCGAGCAGGCACCGCTCGGTGCCGGAGCCATCGCATTGGAGGTGATTCGGACGCTTCCCGCAGGGCGAGCCATGCTCGAGCGCATGGAGCTCGATGGCGACGTAGAGGAAGGTGGCGGACTCGTCAATCGCATGACCTTCCTGGTCTGGGCCGATGACGAAGCCGGAATCGAGAACCTGGCCAGCCAGTTGCGCGCTCGGATCGCGGCTGAGTGGACGACCGGCACCACCGTTCCCGCCATCGTGCCCGACCACGCGATCACCACCGCCGTGGCCGATGCCATGGGCGTGGCGGGTCGGGACTTCGTGGCGGATCCGCCACAGCTCCCCTTCGCGACCGACTTCGGGACCGTGACGAGGCGGGTGCCAAGCGCGCTGATCGGCGTCGGTCGAGCGGGTGGCTGGGCCTTCCATACGCCGCTCGGTGAGCAGCAATTCGCTTCCGAGGACGGGGTGATCGCGGCCATGCGGATGGCTGAGGTCCTGGCGCTCTCTGCGGTCAGGCTGACGACTCCGGCCTGACCATGCGAGGTATGGTCGCCGCGGTGGTGGCACTGATCATTGCCAGCCTGCTCCTCGTCGTCGTTGGGACATGGGCGCCACCGCTGGCCCGGACGTGCTCAGCGAACCTTTCCGAGGCCGCTTGCGAGAGCGCCGTCGATGCCGTGCTGCGGCGCGGCCTGCCGCCACTCCACCCGCTGATCCTGGGTGCGCATGTCGAACCCGGCGCCGCCCCCGGCTCCGACCAGTTCGGCCATCGCGCTACGGTGGATCTTCGATCTCCTGGGCGTGCCGGGCCCGACGTCGGTCGAGCTCTTCTTCGATGAGGGCGCACATTGGGGTGGCGAATCCGACCGGTCGGGCAGCGAGATGGCGGCATGGGCAGTGGCGCCGCTGCTCGTGGCCATCGTCGTGGCCGTCCTCCTGCTGGGGCTGACATGGCGCCGCCGATCCAGGGTCAGGGCGTGAGCAGCACCTTGATGGCTTCGCGAGCGTCGAACACACGGTAGGCCTCCTGCGCCTGCGCCAACGGGAAGCGATGCGTGATCGCCACCCGCGGATCGATGGCACCCTCGGCGATCATCGCCAGGAGGCGCTCACGATCCCGGAAGGGATGGCCCCAGGTGACGCGCAGGGTCATCTCACGCTCGAACATGAGGGCATTGTTCAGCGGGAAGTCGGGCTCGAAATGTGCCCCCACCACCGAGACCGTGCCCAGACCGCGGACCAACGACATGGCCGCGGTCAGGGCGGCAGGGCTGCCGGCTGCCTCGATGACGCCGTCGGCCCCGAGACCCTCGCTGGCCGCGTCGACCGCGGCTGCGGCATCATCGGGCGCCACTGCCTCCGCTCCAAGCGACGCTGCCAGGTCCCGGCGCGACGAGATGCCATCGACAGCGATGACCTTCCGGGCGACGCGCACGGCGAACAGGATGGCCATCAGGCCGACCGTGCCACAGCCCAGGACCACGACCACGTCGCCCTGTTCCAGATCGGCACGCTTGACCGCGTTGTAGCCGGTCGGCAGCATGTCGGCCACGAACACGGCCGACTCATCGGGGACCTCGTCGGGCAGGACGAAGAGGCCACGATCCGCGAAGGGCACCCGCACCAGCTCGGCCTGGCCGCCATCGAGGCGCTGGTACACGCCCGAGTAGCCGAAGAGTGCTCGCCCCAGGCACTGTGAAGGTCGGCCGGCGCGACAATGCAGACAGTCGCCGCAGGAGATGGTGCTCGTCGAGACGACGCGATCGCCGGGCTTGAGCGTCCCGACTCCTGAGCCGATCTCCTCGACCACGCCCACGAACTCGTGACCAAGGATGGTGCCGTCCTCGAAGCCGGGGGTGTGGCCATGGAATGGAAAGAGGTCGGCACCACACAACCCCGTCGTCGTGACCCGGACGATGGCATCTCCGGCATCGATGATGGTCGGCTCTGGGACTGACTCGAGACGCAGGTCCCCCACACCTGCCAAGACGACGGCCTTCATGGCTGGCCTCCTATGCCGGTTGCTCGATCTCGACGAGGTAGCCGTCCGGGTCGACCACGAAGAAGCGCAGGCCACCCCACGGCGGCGCGTATGGCTCGGCGAGGATAGTCACGCCCTCGGCGACGAGTCCCTGATGGACGGCGGCCGCGTCGCTCACCTCCAGTACCAGCACGGCTGATTGCCTGGAACGGTCGGACGGGACGAGCAACTCCACACCTGGACGATCCTCGGCCGGGTGGCCCTGCTCACCGAGCGACAGCCGGACGCCGTTGCGGATGAGCGTCGCATATGGCGGATCCTCGTACGTGGCATCGACGATGAAGCTGAGGTGATCACGATAGAAGGCCACGGAACGTTCGACGTCCGAGACCGCAAGGATGGTGCCGACGCGGTCGACCCTGAACTTGGCCATGTTCTTTCCTCCGCTACGCCGGCACGGCGAGCCGCTTGCCGATGACGCTCGCGCCCAGGACTTCGATGGAGGCTTCCACACCGGCTCCGATGTCGACCGAGACGCCGAAGTCGCGCAGGCCCTTGCCGAGCGCGACCAGTGCAACGACCGGATGCAGCGACGTGGCCGCCGGGCCCATGTGCCCGATGCGGAACACCGCCGTCTTCATGCTGGCGTGCTCGCCATCAGAAAGCTGGACCTCGTACGCCGCCAGTACGTGGTCGATGACCGCAGCATTGCTGATGCCGGCGGGCGTGCTGATCGAGGTAGCCGCATGTGAAGCGATGGAGTCGTCGGGGACCCACAGGCTCAGGCCCATCGCCCGGGCACCGGCTCGACAAGCCTCAGCAGCTTTGCGATGCTGTGCGAAGCTGGCGTCAAGGCCTTCGTCGAGGAGGCGATCAAGCACCGCCTCCAACCCGTTGATCTCGGCCACCGACGTGATGTATGGGAACTGCTTGTGCCCACCGTCGATCCAGGTGTCCTTCCAGTCGAGCAGCGAGAGGTACGAACCGCGCGGTGCCGCGGGGTTCTCACGCATGGCTCGCCAGGCCCGCTCACTGACCGCCGCCGGCGCGATCCCGGGCGAGCCGCCCAGGCACTTGTGGGTACCACCGACCGTGATGTCGAGGCCCCATGCGTCGTGCTCGATGGGCGTGCCAGCGAACGCGGAGACCGCGTCGGTGATGACCAGCGCTCCAGCCGCTCGGGCGATCGGGCCGATCTCGGCCATCGGGTTGAGACTGCCCGAAGGAGTCTCGGAATGCACCACCGAGACGATCCGCGTGTCGGGGTTCGCGGCAAGCACGCGTTGGACCTCGACCGGGTCGATGGCCTCGTTCCAGGGCACCTCGATCTCGATGACCTCGGCGTCGAGCGCACGTAGCCAGTCTCCGAACCACTTGCCGAAGATGCCCGAGACGAGGTTGAGGCATTTCATCTCCGGCTGGACCAGGCCCCTGGCCGCGGCCTCCAGGCCAAGGACCGCCTCCCCCATCATCAGGACGACGTCACCCTCGGTGCCAAAGATCCGGGCCATCTTGCGCTCCACGCTGGCGAAGCGCTCCAGGTACAGCGGCTCGTACTCAAAGGGCATGGGCCGGCCCAGACCTTCGCGAGCGATAGCCCACGAAGCCGCCGGCCCTCCCGCGTAGTTGAAGGCCGCTTGTCGCCTGGTCATCGTGGCGCCCCTACCAGCGTACGTGGCCGCCGTCGACGACGAGCATCTGCCCGGTGACCCAGCCAGCCTCTTCCGAGGCCAGGAAGGCAACGGCCGGAGCGATATCGGTCGACGCACCGCGGCGCGGGATGGCCTGCAGCGAGACCACGAAATCGTAGGCGTCTGCATGTGGGCTGGCGTCCGTGTTCTCGTTCGAGGTCAGGCCCGGCGCCACGGAATTGACCGTGATGCCGTACTTGCCCAGCTCCGTGGCCATGGCGCGGGTCAGCGCGAAGACGCCGCCCTTGCTGGCCTCGTAGTGGGCCATGTTGGGCGTGCCCGCGATGATCGAGTTCGAACAGATGTTGACGATGCGTCCGTAGTCGTTCTTGCGCATGGCGTCCGAGCCGGCACGGCACATCAGGAACGTGCCATCGAGATTCACGCGCAGCAGCCTGCGCCATTCGACGAAATCGATGTCGTCCCAAGCCGTGAAGGGCACGATGGACGCGTCGTTGACGAGCACATCGAGCGTGCCGTAGCGCTCCACGGTGCTGTCGACGAGGTTCGCCACCTGGTCCTGCTCGGCGATGTCCGTGGTGATGGCCAGTCCGGAGACCGCCTTGGCAGCCGCTTCCGCCTTCGCCGTGTCGAGGTCTCCGATGACCACGGTGGCGCCTTCGTCTGCCAGCTTGTCGACGATGGCCCGGCCGATGCCCTGCGCGCCACCGGTAACGATTGCGACGCGTCCTTCGAGCTTGCCCATTGCGTTCCTCCTCAGGCCCCGTAGAACTCGGGGGCGTGCTTCCAGGTGCCCCACGACTCCAGCTCGTGGGAAACGAAGATGTCAGCGCCATGCTGGCGGGCCATCTCCTTGATCCGCCGGATGGCCTCGACCGAAGCGGTCGGATCGAGGTGGAACCCGCCGATGATCTCCTTGTCCAGCGTCTCCTGCGTGTAGGCGGCGTCACCGGCGAAGATCATCGGCTTGCGGCCTTGCGGTTCGGCCAGCAGCGACAGATGCGCGATGGTGTGCCCCGGAGTGGTGAAGAGGGTGAGCCCGTCGGCCAGCTGGTAGTCACCCTCGACGAACTTGACCTTGGTGGTGCCGCGCTCATACCACTCGACATCCGAATAACCCAGCCGCTCGAACGGTTCAGGCACCAGCAATGAACGCAGCTCGAACTTGCTGGTGATGAGCGTGGCGTTCTTCAGGTACTTGTTGCCGCCGACGTGGTCGAAATGGAAATGCGAGTTGACCACGTAGTCGATCTCGTCGGGCGAGGTCCCGCATAGCTTCAGCTGTTCCGGCAGCGTCTGCTGCGGCGTCTGTTCAGGCAGCTCGAAGGGCAGGACCGCATTCACATGCTCCAGGTCGTAGCCCGTGTCGAAGATGAACTTGCCTTCCGGGTGATCGATGTAGACACCGTAGACGGGGAAGCGCACGGGCGTGCCCACGTCCAGGTGCCAGAGGACGTCGGAACGGTCGATGACGAGCGTCCCGAGGTCCAGCAGGTAGATCTTCATGCGTCCGATCCTCAGTCGCTCAGCGCCTTGCGCACCTTGACCAGGCCGCCGAAGCGCTGCGCCCGCAGCTGCGCGATCTTGTCATCGTCATAGTCGAAGATGCCGCCCTTGGTCTTCATGCCGAGACGACCCTCGTCGACCAGCTTCTGGATGGTCGACGACAGCCCCTTCTCGTTCGAAAGGTCCTGGTTGAGGTAGCTCGCCACGGCCGAGTAGATGTCCAGGCCGGCCATGTCCAGCAGCTGCATCGGGGGGATGACCGCGAGCTTGTAGCCGATGCCCCACTTGACGTTGACATCGAGCTCATCGAGGTCGACCACGCCGTCGTCGACGAGCGCCAGGCACTCGCGCATGATGGCGTAGAGGATGCGGTTCTCGACGAAGCCCGGCACTTCCTTCTTGATGCGCGAGGGCACATAGCCGACGTCGCCGATGACGTCGACCACGGCGTCGACGGTCGTCTGCGAGGTCTTCTCGCCGGGGATGACCTCGATCATGGGGATGAGGTGCGGCGGGTTGGACCAGTGGGTGCCGATGACCCGCTCGGGGTGCTCGAGCTCTGCGGCGATCTTGGTGATGGGGATGCCCGAGGTGTTCGACGCCAGGATGGTGTCGGCAGCGGTGTGCTCCTCGTACTCCGCGAAGACCTTCTTCTTGAGATCCAGGTTCTCAGGCACCGCCTCGAAGACGATCTCGGCGCCATCGAGGGCTTCTGCCACGTCGGTGGCGTAGCTGACGGAACCGCCGCCCTGGTCGGGCGTCTCGAGCTTGTCAAGCACACCCCAGGCCATCTGGTGCATGCCCTTGGCCGCCTCGATGGCCTCAGGGCTGGTGTCGTACATCCGGACGCTCATCCCGGCGCGTGCCAGCACGGCGCCCATGCCCGGACCCATGGACCCTGTGCCCATGATGGCGGCGTTCTTGAATCGGCTCATGCTTGACCCTCCTGTTGTCGTGACTGATTGATAGAGCGCCAGACGCGCTCAGGCGTCAATGGCAGTGCCGTGACTGGTATCCCACTGTCTGCGACGGCAGTGGCGATCGCTCCGATGACGCCGGCGAACGCGCCCTCCCCGCAACCCTTGGCGCCGAATGGACCTGGACCATCTTCGTTCTCGACGATGATGCAGCTCGACTCATCGGGCAAGTCCTCGATCGATGGGATGCGGTACTCGAGCAGGTTGTCGTTGAGCAGTATCCCCTCCTGGAAGACCATCTCCTCGAACAGGGTATTGCCGATCCCCTGCATCGTGGCGCCCTCGTCCTGGCGCTCTACCAGCTGCGGGTTGATGGCCCGACCAACGTCAGCCACGGTTGCGGTCTTCTCGACCCGCACCAGCCCCGTGTCGCGGTCCACGCTGACCTCGGCCGCAGCCACGCAGACCTCCCAGAAGACCGGGCCTTCCGCGTATGAGCCGCTGCCCTTGGGATGCACCCCGCCCTCCCCGATGAGCTGACCGCCCGACAGGCCGAAGCGTTTGGCGATGAGCTGCGGGTAGCTGCGCGATTCCCCTCGGCACCAGGCGGCGCCATCGCGTAGCAGCGGCTCTTCAGTGGCATCCGGCCAGATGGACCGGGCGATCTGCTCAAGATCGGCGCGGACCTCCAGGGCGGCGCGATGGACGGCCATCCCGGCCAGCGTCGTGGAGCGGCTGGCACCGGTGGAGCGGTCGTAGGGCGTGAATTGCGTGTCGGTGCCCAGGCAGCGCACCCGTTCGGTCGGCATCGACAGCGTCTCCGCTGCGATCTGCGCGAAGGCCGTCCGCTGGCCCTGGCCCATCTCCGTGGAGCCCACCGCGACGATGGCCTCGCCGTCCGACTCGAGACGCACCACGGCACTCGAAACGGGGTGCGCGCCGGCCGCGAGAAGACCGACCGACAGACCGCGTCCGTGCCCGTCGGGCAAGGCTGTGTCCCAGCCCAGCCGCTCAGCCGCCTTTTCGATGTCCCCGACCAGGTCCGCATCGAGCGGCTTGCCACCTGCCCGGACGTCCTCGCCCGGCCTGGCCAGATTGCGCCGGCGCATCTCGAGCGCGTCGACGCGGGCCCGCCGGCCCACCTCGTCGACCTGCAGCTCGCCGGCCCACTGGAGGTGGGCGGCGCCGAACGCGCGATATGAGCCCGAAGGTCCGGTGTTGGTGTGGACACACGAAGCGCGCACGCGGACGGCGGACCAGCGGTACGGACCAGGTGCCGCATCACCGCCGGTGGCGACCACGCGCGGTCCATTGTCGGCGTAGGCGCCGGTGTCGAATGCAACGTCCACGTCGCGCGCCAGCAGGCGACCATCGGCGTCAGCCGCGGTGCGCATGTGGATGATGGCGCCATGCCGCCGCGTGGTGGCCATCGACTCGTCGACGCGGTTCTGGATGCGGACCGGCCGGCCGGCCTTGCGCGCCAGCGCCACCGTCACCGGCTCCATCTTGGTGTAGGACTTGCTGCCGAAGCCGCCCCCGAGGTAGGGCACGATGACGCGGACCCGGGACAGCGGCACATCGAAGAGATCGGCGAGCTCTGCACGCACCAGGAAGGGATGCTGGCAGGTCGCCCACACGGTGATGCCGCCGGCGGAGGCATCCGCCACCACGGTGTGTGTCTCCATGGCGTACTGGTAGACGCCGGGGAACTCGTAGTCCCCCTCGACCACGATGTCCGCCGAGGCGAAGACGGCATCGACGTCGCCCTGGTCGATGGCGTAGCGGTAGCAGACGTTGCCATCACGCTGCTCGTCGAGCTGCAAGCCATGGAAGAGGCCTGGCCGGATGGCGCCTTCATGGACCAGCGGGGCGTGCGGGCCGAGCGCCTCGCCGATGGTGCCGACGACGGGAAGCTCCTCGTACTCCACGACGATGGCGGCAAGGGCCGCCTCCGCGGTCTGCTCATCCAGTGCCGCCACCGCGGCCACGGGCTCACCCACGTGACGCACCTTCTCGATGGCCACGATCGGCCGATCCTTGATGGCGTGTCCGAAGTACGGGTCCTCATCGAGCAGGTCGGCGCCGGTCAGCACGGCGACCACGCCGGGCATGGCCTCAGCGGCGCTCGCGTCGATGCTGACGATCCGGGCGTGTGGCAGCGGCGATCGCAGTACCTTGCCCTGCAGCATGCCGGGCACCACGATGTCGCCGACATAGACCGCCTCGCCACTCAACTTCTCGGCCGCGTCGAGGCGCGCCACCGAACGCCCCACCTGGGCCTGGGACTCCGGTGGCCGGACCACGGCCTCGGTGGTCACGACGGAGCGCTCTCTTGCCGCAGATCCTGCGTGGCGTCGAGGATGGCGCGGTAGCCGGTGCAGCGGCAGAGGTTGCCCGCCAGCTCGCGTCTTACGGCAGCCTCGTCGCCAAGGTCACCGGCCGCTTGCATGGCGTGGATGGTCAGGACCATGGCCGGCGTGCAGAACCCGCACTGCACCGCCGCGTGGTCGGTGAACGCCGCCGCGATGCGGTCGTACTCAGGCGTGTCGCGGAGGCCTTCGATGGTGATCACCTCGACCCCATCAGCCTCCACCGCCAGGTAGGTGCACGAGCTCACGGGCCGACCATCGACCAGTACCGTACAGGCACCACAGACCTGGACGTCGCAGGAACGCTTGGCGCCGGTCAGGCCGAGCCGCTCGCGCAACACGTCGAGCAGCAGGTCCTGGGGCTCGATATCGAGCGGGCGTCGACCGTCCGTTGACACGGGGAGCGATGCGCATGCTCATCGGCCCGCTCCCGCGGAACCCTGCGCGCGCTCGACGCGACGCTCCCAGGCAGACCAGTACTCGTCCATGAAGGCGTCACGATACTTCTGCGGCTGGAGCGCGTGGGCATCATCGTGGCTGATGGGGCGAGTCGTGCCGAGCGACCCGGCGATGGCCTGGAAGCGGATGGCTCGCTCGAGAACGACCGCGGTGAGCACGGACCAGCGAACATCCTCTCCTGCGATGACCACGCCGTGGTTCCGCAACAAGGCAGCCCGGCGATGGCCCAGCGCAGCCGCGACACGCGCCCCACGCACCTGGTCGGTCACCAGGTCCGGTCCCTCGTCGAAGGTACCGATGCCCTCGACGAAGAGCACCGCGTCGTGAGTCAGCATCTGCAGCTCCGCGTCGGTCGAGCCTAGGGCGGTGCCGTAGACCGGATGACCGTGGATGACCGAGTTGACATCAGGGCGGACGCGGTAGACCTCGGTGTGCATCACCGACTCGAGATGGTATCGCGTCGATGCCAGCGCGCCGGGCGAGTCGAGGTCAAGGGCGACGACATCATCGGGCTCGACCTCGTCGAGCGCTGGCCCCTTGCGCTTGATCCAGATGGTGCGTGATCCGGGTTCCCTGGCGCTGACGTGACCCAGCGTCAGGTCGACGTAGCCCTCGAGCGCGATCACGCGGCAGGCCAGGGCGACCTGCTCCTGCAGCGCTGAGCTCACGTCTCGCCGGCCGCTGACTCACGCCGCTCGGTGGGCGGGTAGTCGGGATGGGGGAAGGCGAAGACCATGGTGACCGGGTCTTCACCCGTGTTGGCGACCGCGTGCCAGACGCCTGCCGGGATGTAGAGGGCCGACCCCGCGCCGTATGCCACCGACTCCTTGTCCAGACGCAGCTCACCCTGGCCACTGAGCACGTAGGCCAGCTCCTCGGTCTCATGCGAGAGCATGGCGGTCGCCGAGTACGGCGCGAATGACGAGAAGCCCAGGGCACTGGCCGAACCGACGCGATCACCCGTCAGCATGACCCGGCTCCAGCTGCCTCCGGGCAGCTCGATCGGCGGTACGTCCTCCAGCGGGACGACGCGGACGCGGCCTAGACGTCCCACTGGCCATCGCGGAAGATATAGCCGCCCTTGCCGCCCTCGATGATCTCGAGCGTGGCGTTGCGAAGCACGCCGTCGAGATGGAGCGGGCTGGAGTTCTGACCGCCGGGATAGGCGTTCTTGTTGTCACCGAGCGCGAAGTGGACGTTGCCGATGCGGCCCTTCTCGGACGGCGAGCCCAGCGGCGACTTGTCGCTGGTGCCGAAGGCGAACTCGGCCACCACGTCGACGTTCGGGACGCCCTCGATGACTCGCTTGAGCTCCTTCGCATCGCGACCGCCCTCGATGCCTACGGCCCTGCCGTCTTTGACTGTCCAGAAGATGGGCTCGCTGACGACGTCGACGCCGATACCCAGCATGTTGCCGGTCACCGCGATGGTGCCGTTGGTCTGGTCCTCGACCGCCGCATAGGCCACCTCCGCCCAAAGCGGCAGCGGCCCCATCATCCAGCCGCGCTGGCGGATGGGCGTGACCTGCAGCGGCGGGCGCTCCTCGATCGAGACCGTGACGTCCGTGCCTTCTGGCGTCCACACCCGGCACTTCCTGACGCCCTCGAGCTTCTTCATGGCCGCGACCGCGCGGTCGGTCGAGTTGAGGATGTCCTGGAGCTTGATGTCCCAGTCACCCATGCCGCCCTCGACCGATGCGATCTTGACGTTGTTGGCGCAGGACTCCCTGACCGCCGAGACATGGGCGAAGCGGTTGGCCCACTCGAGGTTGGTCATGATGATGATCTCGTCAGCCGCCAGCATGGCGTCGTGGAGGTTCTTGGGCGGCGCCATCGGGAACAGCGTGTCCTTGAGGCCAGCCGCGACCTGGGTCTCGTTGTTCATGATCACCGGCCATGCGCCACGTTCGGCGGCCACCTGCGCCACGACCTTGGCCAGCGCTGCGTGCTCGTCGTCGCAGATGATGGTGACGGTATCGCCCTTGTCGACGCTGAAGCAGTTGTCGACGATGAGCTCCGCGTGTTCGCGGACCTTGGCATCGCTTGGCATCGGGCTATCCTCCTGCGCTGGTTGGCGCGCCGCGCAGTGCCGGCAGCACGTCGCGGGCAAAGCGTTCGACCTGGCCGAACTGGTCGAGTGATCCGAAGCGGCAGATGAAGTGGTCGACACCGGCATCGCGGAAGGTCTCGAACCACTCGATGATCTGGTCGGGCGTACCGACCGGACCCCAGTTGGAGAGGTCCATGGCCTTGCTCAGCTCGGGGTAGTACTGCGAGATGTAGCCGTCGAACGCCGACCGGGCAGCCGTCTCCGAGTCGCCGATGTTGAGGGTGACCTGGTACGAGATGACGAGGCGGGAGGCATCGTCGCCCGTCTCCGCAGCCACATCACGCAGGTAGCCCAGCTGCTCCACGAGCTCCTCGGGATGCTGGGCGCGGCAGCAGGTCATCCAGCCCTCGCCGTACTTGAGGATGCGGCGGCAGGCCCGCTTCATCGTCTGCACCATCTTCTCGTCGTGGGCATCGGTGACCAGGCGCGGGTTGGACACGATCCAGAACGGCGGCGGCTTCTGGATGGGCATGAGCGGTCCCATCTCGGTCCCGGAGTAGAAGGAGATGTCGTCGTAGTCGTAGACATCGCCCTTGTAGGTGACCGAGCCGTCGATCCACAGCTGGCGCAGGATCTCCAGCCCCTCCTCGAAGATGCTGAAGCGACGATCGAAGTCCAGGCCCAGCGCCTCGAACTCGCGACGCACGCCCTTCTCGGGATTGCCGGCGCAGGGCCCGAAGACGGTTCGGCCGCTCGACAGGATATCCAGCGTCGCCCACTCGAGCGCCAGGTACAGCGGGTTCCGAGGTGACGTCACGATGCAGGCGGTGCCCAGCCGAGCCCGGCTGGTGCGTTGGCTGAGCGCCGAGAGCAACGCGATGGGTTCGTAGCGCGGCTTGGAGAACAGGCTGTCGCCGACCCAGAGGCTTTCGAAGCCGAGTTCTTCGCTGCGGACGGCGAGGTCCAGCAGCTCAGGCATGCCATAGTCGGGCGCGATCAGCGGCTCGCGGTTGTTGAGGTTCACCCCGAACTCGACGTTCCCCGTGTGCGCCACTGGCACCTCCCCAGACCGCGTCGTGGAATGGCTCGTAAGAGCCATTGTTGACAGTCAACACAAGCATGGTACCAGTGGCCAGCTCCTTGCGGGCGACTGACCGATGCGACGATCGGATCCGGGTCGACCGGGGGCCAGCGGCCCTGTCTTGGTGCTCACCGGCCAGGCCAGCGAGCCCTGATCCGGGGCGCGGAACCGCAGGCCCAGTCGGGCGACTCGTTCAGGGGCAGCCGGGGCCGGCGACGCGATCAGTGGCTGGCGAGGCCGGCGACTCGATCAATGGCACCCGGGGCCAAACGGCACCGGCCACGCCACGTCAGCGGCGCCTGGCGATGACCTCGATCTCGACGGCCAGGTCCAGTGGCAACCGTGCCGCTTCGATGGTGGTGCGAGCTGGGAACGGCTCGGGGAAGAAGCGGGCATAGACCTCGTTGAAGGCCTTGAAGTCATCCATGTCCGCAAGATAGCAGGTGGTCTTGATGACGTCGCTGTGATCAAGCCCGGCCGCCTCGAGGACGGCGCCGATATTGGTCATCGTTCGCTCGGTCTGGGCTGTGATGCCACCGCCCACGAGCTCGCCGGTCTCGGGATCGATGCCCCCCTGGCCGGAACAGAAGAGGAACTCGTCGGTAGCGATGGCCTGGCTATATGGACCCAGCGCGCGTGGTGCTGCCGTGGTCTTGATGGGCTCCTTCACGGGATCCTCCCTGTCAGGTCGTCGAGGTGGCGAGGATGGCGGCGCCATGGAGCTGGGGCAGGTCCTCGGCACGCAAGTGGTCGGCCGCACGTGCGGCGGCCTTGGCCGAAGGATAGACCGCGAAGAGGGTCGGCCCGGAGCCGGTCAGCAACAGGCTGCGACCGAGGAACGCGCTGGCGGCCTCGCGCGCCCCGGCCAGCGACGGGGATAGTCGGGTGGCGGCGGGCCATAGGTCGTTAGCATCACGAAGCATGTCGGTGGTCATGGCCAGGGTCGTGCCGTCGATAGGACTGCTGAGCATACGAGCCAGCTCATCGACCCTGCCGCCCGCGACGTTGTCTGCCTTCGGACCAGCGTCGAACGCGGCAAAGACGGCCGAGGTCGACAATCGCTCCGGGAGTGTGACCAGCACGATGCCGGCCTGCGGGTCGGGTGCCCCCAATGGCTGCAGTCGCTCACCGACGCCACTGACGAGACAGGCCGGATGGCCCGCGCTGAAGAAGGGGACGTCCGCCCCCAGGCGGAGCGCGGCATCCAGACGTTCGCTGGGATGGAGGCGCACCCCCCACGCAGCCTGCGCCAGGATCCAGTGCCGCCGAACCGTCGGTGCTGCCTCCGCCGAGACCGGCGGCGACAGGGATGTGTTTGTGAAGGCGGAACCGGAGCGCCGGCAGGGGACCTCCGACGTCGGCACGCAGCGAGGCCGCAGCTTGCAGGACCAGGTTGTCCGGTCCGGCCCCAAGCTCCGCGCCGTCGACGACCAGCGAGTCGGTGGTCGCTTCCTCATCGACATCGACCTCGAGCTCATCGTGCAAGGCGAGTCGAAGGAAGATGGAACGCAGCGTGTGGTAGCCATCGGCCCGTCGGCCGGTGACGGCGAGCGCGAGGTTGACCTTGGCCGGTGGGGCCGCTCGGAGCTGCATCATGGCAGCGGCGTGAGCGCCGCGCGGAGGGCCAGCCACTCCTCCACCGACAACGTCTGGGGTCGGCGATCGGGCGCGATCGATGAGGCCGCCAGGGCCGCCTCGACCCGGGCCCGGTCCAGTCCCGGTAGCTGGCGAGCCAACACGTTGTGGATCATCTTGCGACGCTCCCGGAAGCCAGCCTGCGCCAACCGCCACAGCTCATCCTCTTCAGCCGGCCCGAGGCGGCGCGGCCTGGTACGCCCGACCAGGATGGCCGAATCGACCGCCGGCGCTGGCTCGAAGGCGGTCGCGGAGACATGGAAGGCGACCGCGACATCGGCGTGGTACTGGGCGAAGACCGAGACGTAGCTCATGCCGCCGGGTGGTGATGCGATGCGCTCGGCGACCTCCTTCTGCACCATCAGCACGAAGCGAACGGGCCGTGGCTCGCCGCCCAGGATGTGATGCAGGATGGGGCTGGTGATGTGGTAGGGCACATTCGCCACCAGCGCCCACGGTTGGCTGGCCACTTCGTCGATGGCGACGTCGAGGAAGTCGGCCTCGACGAGGGTCAGCCGAGGCTCCTCGGCGAACCTGGCACGCAGATGCTCGGCGAGACGAGCATCCAGCTCGACGGCGGTGACCTCGGCTCCGGCCGCCAGCAGCTGTGCGGTCAGGATGCCCAGGCCGGGGCCGACCTCCACGATATGCTCGCCGGGTAGAGATCCTCGCAGTCGCCACGATCCGTTCGAGGACCTCGCCGTCGGCAAGGTGATTTTGCGAGTACGACTTGCGCGCGGCAAGGCGATGATCTCGAAGATAGCGGGCCACCGTCTCAGGCCCAAGCCGAGCGGGATCCAGCTCGTGTCCCTCGCCGGGCACTGCCGTCACACCGCCAGCTTCAGCGAAGGACGCGCATCGAGCGTGCGGTCGGCCCGGGCACCAGCCTCCAGCCGATGCCAGCCGGCGGCCCCGATCATGGCGGCGTTGTCCGTGCAGAGCCCAGGCCGCGGCACCACCAGCGGCACACCCATGCTACGGGCACCCTCGGCGATCCGGTCCCGCAACACGGTGTTGGCGGCCACCCCGCCGCCGATGACGATGGTGTGCGCACCAATCTCCCGCGCCGCCCGCAGGACCTTGGTGCTGAGGACGTCTACGACCGACTCCTGGAATGCCCAGGCCAGCTCTGCGACATCCGAGTCCGCGAGCTGCGTGTGGTCAAGCTCACGCGCGCCCGGTCTGGCGCCAAGCGCGGCCTCGACGGCATGGCGCGCCGCGGTCTTGAGCCCGCTGAAGCTGAAGTCGTAGGTCTCCCCCATCCAGGCTCGTGGAAAGCTTCGATCGTGCTGGCTCGCGACGGCCGCCGCCCGCATGATGGCCGGACCACCGGGATAGGAGAGCCCCAGCAGCCGTCCGACCTTGTCGAAGGCCTCGCCGGCGGCGTCGTCCACGGTCTGGCCCAGAAGGCGATAGTGCAGCTGGTCGGTCATCTCCACGATGAAGGTGTGGCCACCGCTCACGACCAGCGCCACCACTGGGAACCTGGGCGCCGGTCGCTCCGGCTCGTCGGGGTCCAGCAGCCAGGCCGCGTAGATGTGACCCTCGAGATGATTGACCGGCACCAACGGCAGCCCCTGGCTCCAGGCGAGCGTCTTGGCCATGGTGATGCCCACCAGCAGGGAGCCGGCCAGGCCCGGTCCCTCGGTCACCGCGATCGCGTCGAGCTCCGACCAATCCCCGATGCCGGCCCTCGTCCGGGCCTCGTCAAGCACCGGGACCATCCAGCGCAGGTGAGCACGCGCAGCCACCTCGGGCACGATGCCGCCGGTCTCCGAGTGCAGCGCGACCTGGCTGGCGACCACGCTCGATACGATCCGCCGCCCTCGCTCGACGACGGCCACGGCGGTCTCATCACAGGAGGATTCGACGGCCAGGATGCGACCGCTCGGACCGCTCATGTGCCCAGGACCTCGGGCGGATCATCGGGCAAGTAGCCGGGGTCGTCAGGCATCACGTCGGCGGCGTACCGTGCGCTTAGGCGAAGGCGCAGGTTCCGCATCTCTGGACTGTCCAGGCGATCGGTCGTCATGATGAGGGCGTCCTCGCCGTTGTCGGAGTAGTAGCGCGGCCGCACGCCCACCGGACGGAACCCGAACCGCTGATACATGCGACGGGCCTCCGCGTTGCTGAGGCGGACCTCGAGCGTCACGACCGTGGCGCCCAGGTCTGCCGAAAGCTCCACCAGCTCGCTCAGCAGCAGGCCGCCGATGCCACGCCGACGGTATGCCGGCATGACCGCGAAGGTAGTCACGTGCGCCTCATCCACCATCAGCCAGATGCCGGCATAGCCGATGACTCGCACACCGGCGCGAACCACCAGGTAGCGCGCCATGCGATTGGTCTCGAGCTCCTGGCGGAAGGCATAGGGCGGCCAGGGTGTCGGGAACGAGGCACTCTCGATGGCGTGCACGGCAGGGATGTCCTCCGGCTCCATCGGCGCGACCGCCAGCCTTACCGGAGGTCGGGCGACCATCCCAGCTCCTCTGCTGCGACTGAGACACCGCGTGGCAAGGCCACATAGGCGGGAACCAGCCCGGCCACATCGTCGGTCGAGCCGGACGAAAGCCGACCCAGGGCCAGCGCCAGCAGCGCGGCTGGCAGACCCTCGAGGGCACGCCGTCCAAGCTCCGCCGCCGCCTCGCCGAGCACTCCGGGATCCATATCGACGGTGAGCACCGGTGCGTTCGCGATCGCCTCCACCAGGCCACCAGGGGCCACCAGCACCGGGTCCTCACCGGCTCGGGCAACGTAGTGGTCCCGCGCGCCCGCGGGCAGGACCACGATGCTGTCGAGGCTTCCTCCGGCGGCGGCGGCGCGTCGCATGGCATCGGATGACATCACGCCCACGATGGGCAGGTCGCGGGCGTAGGCCAGCGTCTTGAGGGTGGCAAGACCGACGCGCAGTCCGGTGAACGAACCCGGGCCGGTCCCGACCGCCAACGCAGAGACCTCATCGAGGCTGGCGCCAGCCTCGCGCAGGGCTTCGTCGATCTGCTCCAGCACGTGCGACCCGTGCCGATGCTGGACGTCGCGGCGGCTCACGCCCACGACGGTCTCGCGGCCCACTACCACCAGGCTGACGCGCGTGGCCGTATCGACGCCCAACACCAAAGCCTCGCCGGACGCACTCATACCGACCGTTCCTGCCAGCGCCGCGCAGCCTCCGCATAGCGGTGGGCGATGTCACCGTGACCGCGTAGTTCGATGCGGCGTCGGTCACCGGCCTCAACGTCCATGCTCACGGTCAGACGGGATGGGTCGAGGGCAGGGTCAAGTCGGTCAGCCCACTCGCTGAGCGTGACGCCCTCGTCCTGGCGCTCATCGAGCAGCCCGCCAGCCAGTACCTCGTCGGCGCCGCCAAGGCGGTACAGATCCTGATGGAACAGCGGCAACCGGCCCTGGTATTCGGACATCAGCGTGAAGCTGGGGCTGTTGACGACGTCATCGATGCCCAGGCCCACCGCGAAACCCTTGGCGAACTGCGTCTTGCCCGCGCCCAGCGGCCCGACCAGCGCGAGGCGATCCCCCGGCTCGGCCACCAACGCGAGCGCCGCCGCCAGGTCACGCGTCTGCTGCGTCGAGTTCGAGGAAAGGCCAACGGAGACGATGGCGCCAGCGATGTCGGTCATGAGCTGAGCTAGCCCAGGCGCTCCAGGGTCGTGAGCGGGACACAGATCCGCTGGGTGTGGCCATCTGCAGCCGGGAGCTCCACGAAACCACCCGGGGCGTACATCCCGCCTAGCCAGCGCCGGGGGCCCGACAGCCCCACCAAGCTGCCTTCCTGGTCGCGATGCTCACCGCTGACGATGCGGACGCAGCGAGCTGGACGCGAGGTCGCCTCGATCAACGGGCCCGGATCGCCGCTGATCGATCAGGCTGCGTGATCCGGGAAGGATCCCGGCGATGCGCCCTTCGGCTGCTCGCAACATGTCCCACAGGTACCCTGGGACGGGTACACGACCGTAGCCACCGATGGCCAGCAGCCCGAACGGGGCGGCCGCGTGGAGTGCCGCCTGTTGTCGTGCTTCCGATGAACGCAGCTGACGCAGGTGCCGGCTGTTCATGCCTCCGCTGATGACTGCGGCCACGCCGATGGCACGGGCCCGGGAGATCGCCTCCAGGTCGATGCGGGCACCGACGACCAGGATGGCGCCGGCGGCCGAGACGTCGATACGACTGGCCTGGATCTCCGCCCCGGGACCATCCACCGCCATGACGATCCGACCGCTGGATGGCCGACCCCAACCGACCTGGGCGTCGATGGCCAGGCCCTCACTGCGGATCTGGATGCGACCCGGCAGGACGGTCTCCACGACCCCCGCGACCGGAGAGTACAGGATGGTGTCTCCGGTGCCTGCGACCAGCCTGGTGATGCCGTCGCGGCCGTGCTCGCACACGCGGGTGCGATAGGTCCCTCCCGAGGACCGACGACCCAGCCGGCCAGTCGAGGGCACGGGCACGTCATCGAGGACGCTGCCAGGGCGCAACCCCACCACGGCCGCAGTGGTCGGGATGCCCACCGCCTCCTGGTCCCGGAAGTGTTCGATGATGGGCTGCCCCGGCTCGACCGGCTGGCCTGGACCGACGAGCGGACGGTCGGCGAGGTGCAGCGGGATGTCAAGCAGGCGCGACAGCTCGGGATTGGGGGCCGCGGAGACGAACCGCCCGGGATCCGGCTGTGTGATGTTCTGGGCGGTCATCGCTCACTCCCCGCCCAGGCGGGCGCCTCCCAGGCCTCGAGCTGACTGCGGCGCGACTCACCGGAGGCTGGCAGTGCCAGCGGGATCTCGCGTGTGTCCACCAGCAACCCGCCCAGCCCGCCACTGACCTCGAGGCGGAGCCGCTGGCCCTGGACACCCAGGATAGGCCCATCGACCGGGTCGATCTCGAGGCGCGCCACGATACCCGGCGGAAGGTCCACGAGGCGCAGCTTGTCCGGCTCCAGCGCGAGCTGGTCCTCCCCGAGCGACGTGCTGATCCCGATGGCGCCACCACCTTTGCCCTTGTCGCCGAGGCTTCCGGTCAGCAGGGCGCTCCCGAGTGGCAGTAGACAGTCATCCATGAGATCAGCCAGCAGACGCTCGCGGTCGGCCTCCACCGGTAGGGCTCCCAGCGGAGCCAATACCCGGGCATGGTCGTGGAGCATGGCCACCGCTCCGGGTCGGCGGATCCCATCGACCACAGCCAGGGCGGCGGCGGCCGGCGGGATGGCACTGAACACGCCACCGCTGAGCACGAGCACATCACCGCCGGGATCATCCGGTCGTGCTCCGTTCGACGGGGCATCCCAGGCCCCAGCCAGCCGTGCCAGCGCCGCTCGCAGGACGGCCAGGCGCAGATGCATGCCATCGGCGTCGACGCCGGTCCAGGGTCGGAGCGCCAGCTCACGCAGCGCATCCAGGCGGGCGGCCGGGTCACCACCAAGCGTCGACCAACCCAAGATCGACTCTGCCAGCTCGTCATCGTCAAGCACGGCCCGGGGCAGCAGTCCAGCCTCGGCGACGACGCCGTGCCGCAGCTCCCCGTCGGCATGGGCCAGCGTCCGCGAGGCGGCCGCAGCACCGACCTCGATGCCCTCGACGCGATGGTCCAGCAGGACCGCCAGCGAGGCGATCGAGGCACGGAGCGTGGTACGAGCGTCAGCCGGCATAAGGCGACCCCCGTTGACCAGGTGCGCTCCGACCTGGCGAGCCGCCTCCCGCAGCCGGGTCTCCGAGGTCATGGGCACCGGATCGGGCGCTGGCAGCGAGAAGAGCCTGGTCTCAGGGATGCCCTCAGGGCGATCGACGAATGGGCCACAGGCGATGACCGCGAGATCATCACGGAATCTTGCCAACGCCGCGGCGCGAGACCATAGCATGCGGCCGGCGTCCTGCTCGTCTGCGTCGACGCCCTCGCGACCACCCACGATGACGGCATCGACCTCAGGATCCAGGCATGCCTCGCCCAGTCTGACCAGGTCCGGCTCAGGTTCGTAGAACGTATCGCGGATGGCCCAACCGGCCCCGACACAGGCACGATGGAGCAACTCGCCGCTGGGGATCGATGCAGACACCAGGACGGCCCGCGGAGGCCTGATGGTCGCCACCTCAAGGCGAGACCAGTCTCGCCAGCCCTCCAGCGATCCGGCGATCGAGGCGTCCGTCAGAGCCACCCGCCAGGCCAGGTCCTCCAGGATCGATTCGGGCTCGATGGCCGCCGGAGCGGCAGCCGAGGCGAGCATGCGATAGCGGCCATCCACCGGCGCGATGAGCGCCGCCGCGGTGCTGACGGTGCCGCGGTCAAGAGTAAAGAACGCGGAGGTGTCCTGAGTCACTCGACAGATGGTAGCCGGGAGTGCCTATTCAGGCGTCGACGCCGGCCTCCTCGTCGAGCTCTTCGAGCCGGTCGATGAGCCGCTCGATGCCATCCTCATCGGCGAGCAGGTTGCGGGCGAATGGGTCATCCCCTCCGAAGACGCCCCGGATGACAGGATCAAACAAGAGCATCCCCAGGCCATCGAGCGTTCCGGCGCCCCGATTGGCCTCCAGGAACAGCACGGCTGGAACGGTCGCGCCGCGCAGCTGGATCTCGCGCGCAACGGCCTCGACGTCGTCGATCCCGAAGGCAGAGAGATCCCGCAGCTCGGACTGCTCAGGCGGACGTAGCACCCCTGTATTCCCCTTCTCAAGACATGCTGCGACCGGGTACGGCAAACGTGGACGGGTCCCTCACTACCCGGCCCGCGAGATCGGTCACGACTGTCTTGCGCCTGGTGCCGGTGGTTCACACGGGAAGGGTCGAACCGGCTGCGCGATGGTACACCCGCTCAGTTCCCGGGGCCCCCCTGGAAACCACTTCCGGGGCGATGATGTTGCGTTGGCGCGCCAGTTCCGCGGTACCGAGGTGGCGACCGGGTCATCACCGACGGCCCGTCAGTCCGCGGCGTCCCGTGGCACGAAGCCCAGGCGAGCTCGGCCGTCCCGTGCCTTGACCGTGGCCAGGTGGCGGCGGACGCGCGGGATCACGGGGAGCAGGTCGGTGGCCATGAGCCCGGCGTCCCCGAGCCGCTCGCTGACGTGCTCGCCGGCACGCGCGTGCAGGAAGACCCCCAGCGATGCCGCATCGAATGGCGTCAGGCCCTGACCGATGAGTGAGGCGATGATGCCGGCCAGCACATCGCCAGTACCCGCTGATCCCAGCGCCGGAACCTCGAATGAGGCTCGCCGAACGGACCCATCGGCTGCCGCGATCACGGTATCGGCGCCCTTGAGTACGACCACCTGACGCCACGCCATGGCCGCGTCGTGCGCGGCTGCGCTCCTAGAGTCGTCGTCGTCATCGACCTCGAACCCGAACCGTCGGAACTCACCCGGGTGCGGTGTCAGGACGCAGGCGCGCACGACGCGTCCTTCCCAGCCGGGTTCCGCGGCCAGCACTGCAAGTGCCCCAGCGTCCACGACGGACGCACAGCCGGTCTGTGCCAGCAGCGCTCCGACGAGACGAGCGGTCGACCGGTCAGGCTTCAGGCCGGGACCCACCAGCAGCGCGTCCGCGGGCAACGCAGCCACCTCGGCAGCGGCGGCGTGGACATCGACCTGGCCCGGCTCGGTCTCCGGCAGCCCGTGCGTGATGATCTCGGGTATCCGACCCAGCAGATACGGCTGCAGCGAGGTCGGCAGGCACACCGTGACAAGGCCACTTCCGGCCCGCAGCGCAGCAGCCCCGGACATCAGCGCGGCCCCGGCATAGTCGAGGGAGCCGGCCACGCTCACCACCCGGCCGTGGGTGCCCTTGTGACCCCGCGGGTCGCGCCTCGGCAACAGGCTCGCCGCCCGCGCCTCATCGAGTGCCTCGACGCGGGCTGCGGTCACTCGGTCTCGGCTCCGCCGCCGACGGATGTCTCGGCCCCAGCGGCCACGGACTCCGCAGCACGCACCTCCTGGTCCAGATCGCGAAGCGCTCGCATGCGAGCCATCAGCTGCTTCTCGCGATCGCCCAGGCGTGCCTCGATGTCCACCGGGAAGACGAACTCGCCGCCTTCGGTCCGGATGCCGAAAGCGACCGCCACGGCATACTCGCGTTCATGGCTGATGGACACGGCCACCCGCCCCATGCCCAGTTGGTTGGCCCGTGCCAGGGCGCGATCGTGCAAGCGCACCACCGGCGCGCCGGTGGGCAGTCGGATGATCTCGATCTCGCGCCAGCCGACGCCACGCACCCCCAGACCGAGGACCTTGCTGACGGCTTCCTTGGCCGCCCAGCGACCCGCGAAGTTCTCGGGCCGGTCACGCACATAGGCATCCTCGTGGTCGGTCAGGACGCGACCCGCGAACCGACGGCCGTGCTTCGCGATGGCATTTCGGATGCGGTCGACCTTGATGATGTCGACGCCCAGCTCGGTGGTTCCGGCCGGCGGCGTCGGCAACCCGGTCATTCCACGGTCACCGACTTGGCCAGGTTGCGAGGTTGGTCGATGTCGGTGCCGCGCTCCACGGCGATGTGATACGCGAACAGCTGCAGCGGGATGATGGACAGCACCGGGCTCAGCATCTCGACGGTCGGTGGTACCCACATGATGTCGTCGGCCACCGCCTTCATGCGATCGTCGCCTTCGGTCACCACGGCGATGACCTTGGCGTCGCGCGCGCGCCCCTCCATGAGGTTGCTGACGAGCTTGTCGTGGACGGCCGTACGCGTGGCCACCGCGACGAGGGGAACCTGTGCGTCGAGCAGCGAGATCGGCCCGTGCTTGAGCTCGCCGGCAGCATAGCCCTCGGCGTGCACGTAGCTGACCTCCTTGAGCTTCAGCGCGCCCTCCAGCGCCACCGGATAGGTGATGCCGCGACCCACGTACATGTAGCCGCGAGAGCCGACATAGCGACGCGCCAATCGGCCTGCCTGTGCTTCGTTGAGCTCAAGCGCGCGTTCGGCGTTGGCCGGCAGGGCCAGCAACGCTTCCACCAGGGTCTTCTCGTAGAGGGCATCGAGGGTGCCGCGCGACTTGGCGATCTGCGCGGCCAACAGCAACAATGTGACCACCTGGGTCACATAGGTCTTGGTCGCGACGACCGCGATCTCGGGACCTGCCTGGAGGAACAGCACCGCATCGGCTTCCCGGGTGATGGCGGAGCCCACCGTGTTGGTGATCGCGACCACGGGACAGCCACGCTCCCGGGCCAGGCGCGTGGGCGCCAGTGTGTCCGCAGTCTCGCCCGACTGCGTCACGGCGATGACCAGCGTCTTGGGATCCAGCGGCGGTGGATCGTAGCGGAATTCAGAGCCGATGTTCCAGCGTGCCGGCAGGCCCGTCCAGGCCTGGAGCGCGGTCGCCGCTACAGCGGCGGCATAGGCGGCTGTGCCACAGGCCACCAGCTCGATGCGTTCGAGGTACGGCAGGATGGCGCGCAACGGCTCCAGCTCCGGCACGCGCACTTCGTCGGCGTGGATGCGTCCAGCGATGGCGGCCCGGATGGCCTCGGGCTGCTCATGGATCTCCTTGAGCATGTAGTGCTCATAGCCACCCTTCTCGGCCGCCTCGAGATCCCAGTCGATGAGGTGCTCGGGGCGTACCTGTGGTCGGCCCACCAGGTCGCTGATGACGATCGAATCGGGCCGGATGTCGGCGACATCGCCCTCTTCGAGGAAGATGACCCGGCGAGTGTGGGCCAGGACCGCAGCGACATCCGAGGCCAGGAAGGCCTCCCCGTCTCCCAGTCCTACGATGAGCGGCACGTTCATCTTGGCGCCGACGATACGGTCGGGCTCACCCTTGTGGATGACCGCCAGGGCATACGCACCATGGGCGCGCTGCAGCGCCGTTCGCACCGCGGCGGACAGGTCCCCGTCGTAGGCCTCCTCCACCAGGTGGGCGATCGCCTCGGTGTCTGTCTCCGAATTCAAAGACATGGCCGGCCGCTTCCAGCTCCGCACGCAGCTCGATGAAGTTCTCGATGATGCCGTTGTGGATCACCGTCAGGTCGCCGGTGCAATCGACATGGGGATGGGCATTGAGGTCGTTGGGACGACCGTGCGTGGCCCAGCGCGTGTGACCCAGTCCTGCCGTCGACGGCGGTGTGCCTTCGGCCAGGGCCTTCTGGAGCTCGACGATCTTGCCGGCGCGCTTGCGTACGAAGAGGTCACCGGCTTCGGTGATCAGGGCGATACCGGCGGAGTCGTAGCCGCGATATTCCAGGCGGGCCAGGCCTTCCAGCAGGACGGGCGCGGCCTGGTGATGTCCGACGTAACCGACGATGCCACACATCTGGGTAGGCCTAGTTCAATCGCTCAGCGGCGAGCGCCGCGAGCTCATCGGCGAGACGCATCACATGGCCCGCATCCCGGCCTTCGACCATGACGCGGATGGCGGGCTCCGTGCCGGATGCTCGCACTACGACACGCCCATCCTCGGCCAGCTCCGCCTGGGCCGAGGCGATGGCATCGGTCAGCGTCCGATCAGCGCCCCAGGCCTTGTGGCGCACGCGAATGGTGCGCTGCTGTTGCGGATCGAGCGGGATGGCCGCGGCAAGCTCCGAGAGCCGGCGGCCGCTGCGTGCGAGGATGTCCAGGGTCTCGAGGGCGGTGACGATGCCGTCTCCTGTGGTGGTGTGCTCACGGATGATGACGTGCCCACTCTTCTCGCCACCCAGGCCGGCATCCGAGATGAGCATCGAATCGACGATGTAACGATCACCCACCTTGGTGCGCAGCACGTGTCCCCCGGCCGCTTCGATGACCCGCGCCAGTCCTCCGTTGGAGAGGATGCTCACCACGACCGTCTTCTCCGCCAGCGCGCCGCGGGCCAGACGATCCAGCGCGATGATGCCCAGCAGCTGATCGCCGTCGACCACCTCGCCGCGCTCATCGATGGCCACACATCGGTCAGCGTCGCCGTCGAGACTGAAGCCCACGTCGCCACCCTGCTCGGCCACGATGGCGGCCAGCGCCCCGGGCACGGTAGCCCCACATTCGAGGTTGATGTTGCAGCCGTCGGGCTCGTCGTAATGCGCTTCGATCGAAGCCCCGGTGGCGCTCAGGATGACCGGAGCCACCACCGACGCGGACCCGTTGGCGCAGTCCACGTGGAGTCGCAGGTCGGAACCCACCCGGCGCGCCATCTCCAGCCGATGCTCCAGATAGTGGTCCATGTCGGCACGTGCGTCGACGACACGCCCCAGTTCATCGTTGCGCGGGCTCCCCAGCTCCTCGGAGCGGATGATGAGCGTCTCGAGCTCATCCTCCATGACGTCATCGAGCTTCAGGCCGTTACCATCGAGGACCTTGAGGCCGTTGTCCTCGGCTGGGTTATGCGATGCGCTCACCATGACGCCGGCGGCATAGTCACGCACCGCGGTGACATGTGCAAGGGCCGGCGTGGGACAGACGCCCAGGGCGTGGACATCAGCGCCGGCGCTGGTACAGCCCGACATCAGCGCCGCCACCAGCATGTCGCCGGAGCGGCGCGTGTCCTGTCCGATGAGGATCCGCCCACCCGGGCCGGCCAGCTCGGTGGCGATGGCCCGACCCAGCGCATGCGCCAGCGACGGCTTGAGATCCTCGTTGGCGACACCGCGGATGCCGTCGGTGCCGAACAGGCTGCTCATGAGGACGGCTCGACCGCTACGCGCACGGTCGGTGGGGTAAGGCTCACCACGGAGGTTCCACGAGGAGCTTCGACGGTCGGCATGACGTCATTGTCGCCTACCTGCAGGTCGCCCACCGGAACCGCTGCGATGAGGCCCTTCGGATCAAGCGCATCGAGCTGCGCGACCGGTCCCGAGATGATGACATTGACCGATGGCTCCGCGACGCATAGGTGAAGCCCGGCTGGGCGCCGACCAGCGCCGTCCCGACCTCGTAGCTGCGCGAGCCCACGGCATCGGTGAACGTCACGATGACGCTGACCGTTCCTTCACCGGGGCTGGTGACCTCATCAGGAAAGACCAGGGGCACGTCCGTGACCATCTCGACGGACTGATCGGAGATGTCGACCGGGGCCGTCATGACCGACTCCAGTCGATTGATGGCCGGGTTCTCGCCGCTGACGGTGACCGACGCGGGCACGACCGAGACATTGTCGACACGCCGTCCACGCGCCGGCTGCCCGATAAGGTCGGGGATGACCGGAACGGTGGCGTAGGCCAGCTGGCGCGCCACATCGGCACGGACGCGGACGAGGCGCGGATCCACTTCGATACCGGGGACGACCACTCCCAGCTCATCGAGGGCATCGACTCGGACATCCTCATCGATGTTGATCCCGCTGGCATCGACCACGAAGTTGCCCTCCACGCTGCGCACGTTCTGAAGGCGGGAGCTTGCGCCGCTGATCGTGACCTGATTGGGGTCGGTGGTGATGGGACCCATCTCGATGCCTTCGGGAAGCGGACCATGGTCGACGGTGACTGGCATGGTCCGGGTGACGACCTCGTCGACGCGCACCGTGACGCCGGTAGGCGAGTAGTCCACTACCCGAACGCGCGGATCGACCGGAAAGACGTCGACCGGCACCTCCACCGGCTCGGCGCCAGCCCGTGGCTGGACATTGGAGAGGTCGATGCTGGCCCGGAAGCTGTCATTGGTCAGAGCATCGGCGATGTCCGCAGGGGCCCGGTATTCGATGCTATCCACGACGCCGGGATGGTCCAGCAACGCACCACCGACGGGCGCGTTGAGCACCTCGATGGGGACCGGGCCGTCGAACGAGCGGGTCGAGTCCGCGAGTGCCAGACCGGCATACAGCAGTGTCGCAAGCAGCAGAGCCATGAGCTTGAGCGGCCAGTGTCCGAAGATGAGCCGTCCGACGTTGCTCACTCCGGTGCACGCCTTCGTGCCATGGTTGGGCTTCGGCGCGGATCCTGAGGGGGTCGTGGCTACCGGATCAGCCGCCTGGGCATCACCATCACCTTGGTCGTCGGCGCCGGAGCCATTGCCACGCCACGCGTAGCGGCGCGCACGACCCGGCACGTCCGGCGGCGCCAGCAAGCCGTAGAGGCGCTGCCGCAGCTCATCCTCATCGAGGTCGTGGATGATCCGACCGCCCTGGGTCAGGCTGATGGCGCCGCTCTCCTCGCTGACCACGATGGCCAATGCATCGGTCTGCTCGGTCACCCCCAGCGCAGCGCGATGACGTGTGCCGTATTGCTCCATGGAGCCGGTCCGTTCAGCCAACGGCAGCATCACGCCCGCGGCCACGACATGGTCGCCGCTTACGATCACCGCGCCGTCGTGGAGCGGATAGCCCGGAGCGAACAACGAGGCCAGCAGCTCCGAGGACAGTCGGCCGTCCACCTCGATCCCGTTCTCGGCCATGTCGCCGAGGGCGGTGTCACGCTCGATGACGATGAGGGCACCGGTGTGACGGCGCGAGAGCTTGGCCGCCGACGATGCCAGCATGGTGGCCACCCGCTGGTAGCCGCTCGGATCCGAGCCACTCAACCAGCCCCAGGAGCCCACCCGCCCGAGACGGTCGAGGGCGCGACGCAACTCCGGCTGGAAGACGACCACCAACGCCACCAGGCCGACCACGGCCCCGGTCTGGAGGATCCCGGAGAGCAGTCGCAGGTCCAGCTCAAGCGCGATGACGTAGACGGCGTAGACGATGGTGACACCGATGGCCAATCGCACGGCCCTCGTACCCTGGATGAGCCGAAGGACGACATAGATGAGGACCGCCGTCAGGAAGATATCGAGGAGCGCCCTCGGTTCGAGCAGGTCACCGCCCGCCAGGCCGGTCAACTGATCCATCTGGCTCGCAGCCTACCACCGGTCCCGGTGCCCAGCGCTTCCCGGTGCGCGGTCATCAGTGACGCGCCGCGGCGAGGCGCTCCAACTCCGGCGACAACGCGCGATGGTCACGTGCCAGGGCATGCAGGGCCGATCGTCGTCGAGGGTCGTCGTCGATGTCCAGCCTGCGCTCGATGAGCGTGACTCGCTGGACGCCGTGCTCCACCCAGCCGAGGCGCAGGTACATCACCGCCATGGTGAAGTGGACGTCGATGTTGCCCGGATGCGCCTCCAGCGCCCGCAGGCAGGCGTCGAGCGCGGCATCGAAATCGTTGGCCGCCGAATAGCCGTTGGCGGCGCTCAGATAGGCAAGGCAGGCGGTATCTCGGTCGCCAGCGGCACGCGCGGCGGCGCCAGCCTGGATGTGCTGCTCCAGCTCCAGCGAACGAGGGTCGACCGTGGGTGCGGTGCGTTGGCCGGCTCGCTCCATGGCTTCGAGGTCACCCGCTCGCTGACGTAGGGCGCCAGCTTCGGCGGCCTTGCCGTCCGCATCAAGCGCCTGGGCCTTGCCGCGCATGGCATCGAGATCACCCGGCGCTCGTTTGAGCGCCTCGTCGAACGCGCGCAGGGCCTCCTTCGGCTGGCGCATCTGGAGGTAGACCGTGCCCATCGAGACGAACGGCACCGGTCGCTGCTCGGCGAGCCTGCCGGCTTCCTCGTAGTGCTGTATGGCCTCGCGCGGGCGGCCCTTGGCGACAGCGACATGGCCACGTCGCAGGGCTTCCTTGTAGCGAGTCGAGATGGGATCCGTCATCTCAATCCAGCATAGTTCCCAGGCGCAGCAGCACGATCCGACGATGGTCCCGCGCAGGGATAGGCGTGATGCCCGCTGGCCGAGATCGGCTGCCGCCCCGACCTGTCGTCAGTGGATCAGCGCTTGGTGAACTGGGGCGCCTTGCGAGCTCGCTTGAGGCCGTACTTCTTGCGCTCCTTCATGCGTGGGTCGCGAGACAGGAGACCAGCCTGGCGCAGCGGTCCACGCGCCGCCGGATCCGACTGCAGGATGGCCCTGGCGATGCCGTGGCGGATCGCCCCAGCCTGGCCATGGTGGCCACCGCCCTGCACCTTGATCATGGCGTTGAACTGGCCCTCGGTGCCGGTGACGCGGAAGGGCATCATGATGTCCGACAGGTCGACGGCGTTGCCGAAGTGGTCCTCCAGGCTGCGGCCGTTGACGACGACCTCGCCTTCGCCAGCGAGGAGTCGGACGCGAGCGATGGCCGTCTTGCGGCGACCGGTACCTTCATGGAAGCTGACCTGGTTCATGAGCTAGCGCCTCCTGCGACCGGCGCAGGGACCGGCTGTTGTGCCTCGTGCGGATGATCCTTGCCGGCGTAGACCTTGAGCTTGCGCAGCTGTTGTGTGCCCAGCCGGGTGTGCGGCACCATGCCCTTGACGGCACGACGAACGACCTCCTCGGGGCGACGCTCGAGCAGGTGACTGAGGGTCTCTTCGCGGAGGCCACCCGGGTAGCCGCTGTGACGGTAGTAGACCTTGGACTCCAGCTTGTCGCCGGTGACCTTGATCTTCTCGGCGTTGATCACGATGACGTGGTCGCCGGTGTCGATGTGCGTCGCATACGTGGTCTTGTGCTTGCCAGTCAGCAGTCTGGCCACGCGCGTGGCGAGACGGCCGAGCGTCTGACCGTCGGCATCGACGACCAGCCACTGGCGTTCGATCTCACTTGCCCTTGGCGTGTAGGTCCTGCTCATGGCCCCTGTCATTCTTCCTTCGTTGTTCTTGTCTTCGTGACGGTCCGATGGTCACCCGTCGCAGGCACAGACCCTGCGTCGGAGCGACAGCCCCGTCAAATGCTCGGCCGGGCGAGCGAAGCTCGTTCACCAGGTCCTCCGCGGTGGCCCTCCCCATCCCGATGCGGATGAGTGCGGCCGCGATGCTTCGCACCATCTGTCGCAGGAAGGCGTCTCCGATCACATCGATGGTGACCAGATGACCCCGTCGCACGACCCGGACCTCATGGAGCCTCCGGATGGCGCTGTGCTGAACGCTTCCGAAGGCCGAGAAGTCGTGCTGGCCCACCAGGTGACTGGCGGCGTCCTGCATGGCCTCGGCATCGAGTCGTTCCTCGAGCTCGTAGACGTAGCGTCGGCGCAATGGCCTGCGCCGGCCCGTCCAGATGCTGTAGCGGTACTCCCTCCGCGTCGCAGCGCGACGAGGATCGAAGTCCAACCCGACCCGTCTCAGTGGTCCGATCGCGACATCAGGAGGCAAGAGCGCCCCGATGGCTCGACCGAGCTGCTTCGCGGGCCTGTCACCGTGCCAGGTGAACGCGATCACCTGCCCGGTAGCATGCACCCCGGCGTCCGTCCGACCGGCCGCGTCGACCCGGATGCGCGGTCCACCCGACAGGTGGGCCAAGGCGCGTTCCAGCTCTCCCTGGACGGTCCGACGACCAGGCTGGGCCTGGAAGCCGGCGAACTCGGTGCCGTCATATTCGACCCGTGCGCGGTACCGCACGGGGCCGCCCTCTCGGGCAGTCTTCATCTTGTCCGTCAGTCCAGACGCGGTGCGTCGGGTCAGGCGGGTTGGCTAGACCAGCTCGAGCTGCACCATGGGTGCGTTGTCACCGGCCCGAGGGCCTAGCTTGACGACCCGGGTGTAGCCCGAATTGCGATCCCCGTATCGGGGCACGATCTCGTCGAAGAGCTTCTCGATCACGAGCGGTTCATTGGGCAGCTCCGAAACGATGCGGCGCCGCTCGGCCAGCGTCCCGCCCTTGGCCAGGGTGATGACACGCTCGACCATGCCGCGGACCTCCTTGGCCTTGGCCTCGGTGGTCTTGATCTGTTCGTAGCGCAGCACCGAGACGATGAGGTTCGCGTACAGCGCCTTTCGGGGCGCCGTCTTGCGGCCGAACTTGCGACCATCGATGCGGTGGGCCATCGCTACTCGTTCTCCTCGAAGGGCTGCTCGTCCTCATCGAGGTCGAGGTCATCGTCCTCCGCGGTCGCATCGAACCCGTCGAGCGACTCATCTTCCGGCGGCAGGAAGCCACGCATGCGCAGGCGGTCCTTCATCTCGTCGAGGGACTTCTTGCCGAAGTTGCGCATCCGCAGCAAGTCCTCATCCTGGAGCTGCAGCAGCTGGCCGACCTTGACGATGTTGTTGCGCTTGAGCGAGTTATAGGCGCGCATCGGAAGATCGAGGTCCTCGATGGGCATGTCCAGGACGTTGGGCGGCAGCGTCTCACTACCGGCCACCGCCTCGACCTCGCTGGTCAGCTTGCGACCAGCGGTGGTGAACTGGCCGAACTGCTCTACCAGCAGCTCAGCGGCTCGCGACAGCGCCTCTTCCGGGGAGATCGTGCCGTCGGTCTCGATGATCAGGGTGAGCTTGTCGTAGTTGGTGACCTGCCCGACGCGGGTGTTCTCGACGTGATAGTCGACCCGGCGGACCGGCGTGAAGATGGCGTCGACTGGGATGACCCCGATGGGAAGGCCCTCCTTGGTGTCGTCAGCGGACAGATAGCCCGTCCCCCGTTCGACCGTGAGGTCCATCTCGATGGTGGCATCCGGCTCCAGCGTCAGGACGTGCTGGTCCGGGTTGACGATCTCCACATCGGCAGACTCGATGATGTCCGCAGCGGTGACCGGTCCGGCGCCGTTCTTGAGCAGCTTCAGCTGGGTGGGATGCGGGACGTAGCTCTTGAGCCGCAGCCGCTTGAGGTTGAGGAGGATCTGGATGACGTCCTCCTTGACCCCGGGAATGGTGCTGAACTCATGGCTGACGTCACGGATCTGGACAGACGTAACCGCGGCACCCTCCAGCGAGGAGAGCAGCACGCGGCGCAGGGCATTGCCCAGCGTGACGCCGTATCCGGCGCGCAGCGGGCTGGCCTCGTACTTGCCATAGGTCTCGGTCTCGAGCTCCTCGACGGACTCGATCTGGGCGTTTTCCAACTCGATCATGGGCGGCGCTACCTCGAGTAGTACTCGACCACGAGCTGCTCGTTGAGTTCGAGCGGCATCTGGTCGCGGGTCGGCAGGGCGGTCACGGTGCCGACGAGTTTGTCGGTGTCCACGCTGACCCAGTCGGGCTTCTGGGCGCCGCCGATGGCGTCCTTCAGCTGCTTGAAATATTCGGTCTTGCGGCTGGTCTCGCGGACCTCGATCCGGTCACCGTCACGCACGTGGAACGACGGGATGTTGGTGCGTACGCCATTGACCACGAAGTGGCCGTGGCCGACCAGCTGTCGGGCCTGGGCGCGGCTGGACGAGAAGCCCATCCGGTAGACGACGTTGTCGAGACGGGTCTCGAGCAGGCGCAGCAGGTTCTCACCGGTCACGCCGGGACGCGAGGCCGCGGTGTGGTAGTAGCGCTGGAAGGGACGCTCGTTGACCATGTAGACACGGCGGACCTTCTGCTTCTCACGCAGCTGGATGCCGTAGTTGGACATCTTGCGGCGACGGATACCGTGCTGGCCGGGTGGCGTGCCGCGACGCTCGAAGGGGCACTTCTTGGTGTAGCACTTGGCGCCCTTGAGATAGAGCTTCATGCCTTCGCGGCGGCACAGGCGGGAGACGGGTCCGGTGTATCGAGCCATCGTCCGCTCCTAGACCCGGCGCCGCTTGGGGGCGCGGCAGCCATTGTGCGGAAGCGGGGTAACGTCGGTGATGGCACTGACCTCAAGGCCGGCCGCCTGCAGCGACCGGATGGCCTGCTCGCGGCCCGATCCCGGGCCTTTCACGAAGACCTCGATCTGTCGCATGCCGTGTTCCATGGCGCGCTTGGCAGCGCCGTCGGCGGCGAGGGCGGCGGCATAGGGGGTGGACTTGCGAGAGCCCTTGAACCCGGCTGTACCGGCACTACCCCACGCAACGACGGCACCACCGAGATCCGTGATGGTCACGATGGTGTTGTTGAAGGACGCCTGGATATGAACGTGCCCCTGGGGCACGTTCTTCTTCTCCTTGCGCCTGGACTTCGTGGCGCGCTTTCGTTCCGCCATCGATCGAGTGTCTCTCCTGCATGGCGCCGCGCTGGACCCGGGTTACGGGGGCCGGGCCGCGGCGGCGGTCCTGGTTACTTCTTGCGCCGGATCCCGACGGTCCGCTTTGGACCGCGTCGCTGGCGTGCGTTGGTCTTGGTACGCTGGCCGCGGACCGGCAGGTTGCGCCGGTGTCGCAGGCCGCGGTACGAGCCGATCTCGGTCAGTCGTTTGATGTTCATGGCCGTCTCACGTCGCAGGTCGCCCTCGACGGTGTAGCGGCGGTCGATGATCTCGCGCAGGCGATTGACCTGCTCGTCGGTGAGATCACGCACCCGGGTGTCCGGGTTGACGTTGGCCTGGGCCAGAACCTTCTGGCTGGTGGGCAGCCCGATCCCGTAGATGTAGGTCAGCGCGATCTCCACCCGTTTCTCACGAGGGATATCGATGCCGGCGATACGTGCCACCGTTCCTCCTAGCCCTGACGCTGCTTGTGCTTTGGATTGCTGCAGATGATCATCACCCGGCCCTTGCGGCTGATCACCTTGCAACGCTCACAGCGCCGCTTCACTGATGCTGAGACCTTCACGTCGTTACCTGGTTCCTACTTGAGTCGATATGTGATGCGGCCGCGCGACAAGTCGTACGGAGACAACTCGACACGGACGCGGTCGCCGGGGAGGATGCGGATGAAGTTCATTCGCAGCTTGCCGCTGATGTGGGCGAGAACCTGATGCTTGTCCTCGAGCTCGATCCGAAACATGGTGTTCGGCAACGGCTCGATGACCGTCCCTTCGACCTCGATAGCATCTTTCTTAGCCACAGGCGACCGCTGATCCCCGACTACGTGTTGGATGACATGTGCCGAGCGCCGGATCCGACACGGTCGGCTGGGCGCCAGCAGACGCCGGGGTCGTCCCGGCGCGCGAACGAGAATTGTATCAGATGAGATCCGTTCCGGGCAAGTGAGTAGCCGGCGCCGGTCATGCGCTCAGCCTGGTCGGTGCACTGAGCCCCTCGATGACCTCGCCGGCCGCGAGCGTGAGTACACGCGGGCCATCTGCGGTGACCGCGATGGTGTGCTCCCAGTGAGCAGCCAGGCTACCGTCGGCGGTGGCCACCGTCCAGCCGTCGGGCTTGACGCGGGTCTCATGGCCGCCGGTGGTGAACATGGGCTCGATGGCGATGCACAGCCCAGGCTCGATCTTGCGGCCCTTGCGGCCGGTGCGGTAGTTGGTGACCTGCGGCTCCTCATGCATCTCGTTGCCGATGCCATGACCCACATAGCCGCGCACGATGCCATAGCCATGCGCCAGGCCCACGTCCTCGATGGCACCAGCTAGGTCTTCGAGCGTGCGGCCCGGGATGGCGGCAGCGATGCCAGCCAGCATGCCTTCGCGCGTGACCTCGCAGAGTCGGCGCATCTCCTCGCTGACATCGCCCATCAGCCAGGTGCGTGCGGAGTCGCCATTCCAACCCTCCACATCGGCCCCGCAGTCGACCGAGACCATCATCCCGTCGCGGATGACGCGGCCGTCGGGGATGCCATGCACGACCTCATCGTCGAGCGAGATACAGGTGGCATGCTCGAATGGTGCGAGATGACCGGGCACGCCGATGAAGTTGGGCGTGCCGCCGCCGTCCCGGATGACCTCGTCGGCGATGGCGTTGAGCTGCAGCGGCGTCATGCCGGGGCGGATGGCCTCCCCCACCGCATCTAGGGCAGCAGCGGTCAGGCGTCCAGCCACGGCCATCTTCTCGATCTGCGACCGGGACTTGAGCATGACGCGGCGGCGGTCGAAGAGCACTACGCGGTCCTGGTGACCCCGAGGGCACGGAGGAGATCGGCGGTCACCTCGTCGGCAGGCTTGTCACCCCGGACCGAGAACAGCACCTGATGGTCAGCGTAGTGGTCGATGACCTCGTACATCGGTGGCAGCTGCCGGTCCAGGCGCTTCTTGACGGTCTCGGGACTGTCGTCGTCGCGCTGATACAACTCGGCCCCATCGATGTCGCAGATGCCTTCGCGCTTGGGCGGCATGGCCACGACGTGGTACACGTGCTGGTCGTCCTTGGTGCAGATACGACGGCCCGTCAGGCGCTCCAGTAGCAGGTCGGGATTGACCTCCACGTAGAGCGCCGCGATATCGGCGCTGTCATAGCGTTCCAGCATCCGGTCCAGGGCCATGGCCTGGGCGCAGGTGCGCGGGAATCCGTCGAGGATGACGCCGCGGTCCGCGTCGTGATCGGCGAGACGATGCTCCACCACCTCCACGACCACGTTGTCCGGTACCAGCGCCCCGGCCTCGACATTGGCGCGAACCTTCTTGCCCAGCGGGGAATCACTGGCGAGGGCCTCGCGAAACAGCTGTCCGGTCGAGATGTGCGGCAGATCCAGCTCGACTGCCAGGCGCTCCGCCTGCGTGCCCTTTCCGGCCCCGGGGGCACCGATCATGACGATGATGCGGCGGTGCCCGCCTGGGCGAGCCGCCGGGCGTACGGCACCGTCGGATGTCACCGGATGAAGCCCTCGTAGTTGCGCATCATCAGTTGTGCCTCGAGCTGCTTCATGGTCTCGACGACGACGGAGACGACGATCAGCAACGCGGTGCCGCCGAGGCCGAACGAGCCGACGACGCTGCCCGCGAAGAACGCGCCGACGATGATGGGGCTGACCGCGACGGTGCCCAGGAAGATGGCGCCGGCGAGACTGATGCGGTAGACGACCTTGGCAAGGTAGTCACGGGTCGGCGCGCCCGGCCTGATGCCCGGGATGAAGCCGCCGTTCTTGCGGAGCTGGTCTGCCGTCTCGTCAGGTTTGAACGTGAACGCCGTGTAGAAGTAGGTGAATCCGACCACCAGCAGGAAGAAGATGATGGCGTAGAGCGGACTGCCCTGGCTAGAGCCAGTCGATGACCACGTTGGACATGTCCTGGATGATCCCGCCAGAGGCACAGAAGTAGGTCGCCATCTGGACCGGGAACAGCAGGATGCTGACCGCGAAGATGATCGGGATCACGCCGGCCTGGTTGACGCGCAGCGGCAGGAACGTGGCGCCGCCCTGGTACATGCGCCGGCCACGAACGCGGCTGGCGTACTGGATGGGGATGCGGCGCTGGCCCTCCTGGATGTACACGATGATGGCCACCGCCGCGATGGCCAGCAGGCCGAAGGCGATGCCGGCCGCCAGGTCCGGCGAAGTCAGGAACGTGTTCACGGCACCGGGCAATCCAGCCACGATACCCGCGAAGATGATGAAGCTGATGCCATTGCCGATGCCGCGTTCGGTGATGAGCTCACCGATCCACATCACCAGGATGGTGCCGGCAGTCAGGGTGATGATCTGGGTCAGCGTGGTAAAGCTGGTCAGGTCGAAGTCGTTGACCACGTTGTACTGACGCGATGACAGCAGCGCCAGGTAGCCGTACGACTGCAGGATGGCCAGCGGTACCGTGAGGTAGCGCGTGTACGAGTTGATCTTGTTGCGGCCGTACTCGCCCTCGCGGGAGAGCTGCTGCAGACGCGGCACTACGCCGGTCATGAGCTGCATGATGATCGACGCGTTGATATACGGGTTCACACCCAGCGCGATGATCGAGAAGTTCTGCAAGGCCGCCGCCGGAAAAGAGGTTCAGCAGCTGCAGGAAGCTGTTCTGGCCGATGACGCTCTCGAGCGCATCACGGTCGATGCCGGGCACCGGGACGTGTGCCAGCATCCGGACGATGACGAGCATCCCCAGGATGAAGAGGATGCGCTTGCGGATGTCCGGCGCGCGGAAGGCATTGACCAGGGCCTCGAACACGGCTTACTCGGGCGCCTTGTCTTCGTCTGCGGACTCGGCCGCGTCGTCCTCCGCCCCGGTGTCATCAGCTTCGGCCTGAGGCGGCTCGTCGGCGGTCTCCGCGGACTCGTCGGCAGGTGATCCTCCACGACCGCGCCAGCTTCGACCTTGGCCTCGGCAGCTTCGAGCTCCTCGTCGGGCTCGGGCGCAAGCACCTGCACGAAGCCGCCGGCGGCCTCGATCTTGGAGCGGGCGGAGGCGGTGAACTTGTCCGCGGCCACGAAGACCTTGACCTCGAGGTCGCCGTCACCGAGCACCTTGACGGGTCGGTCAGCATGGCGATCAGCCCAGCGCCGCGAGGACCTCGGCATTGACGGTCAGTGGCTGGGAGCCGGCGTCTGCGCCGAAGCGGCCAGCCGCGGCGTATTCGGCGATACGGCCGATGTTGACCACCTGGTACTCGATGCGATCGCGACGCTTGAATCCGCGCAGCTTGGGGACGCGAACATGGATAGGCGTCTGGCCACCTTCGAACCAGCCGGGGATGCTGGCACCCGAGCGGGACTTCTGCCCCTTGGTGCCGCGCCCGGCGGTCTTGCCCTTGCCGGCCGCGATGCCACGGCCGACGCGGATACGCCGCTTGGTCGAGCCGGGCGCGGGCTTGAGATCGTGGAGCTTCACGCCTCGGCCTCTTCCTTCTTCTTGGTTGCGGCCTTCTTCCGGGCCGGTGTCGCGGTGACCTCTTCCCACTCGATGAGGTAGCGGACGGCACGGATCTGACCGCGGACCGCGGGATCATCGGGCAGCTCGACCGTCTGGCCGATATGCCGGAGACCCAGCGCGCGGACGGTTCCGCGGGCACTGGGATTGGTACCCACGAGGGACTTGCGCAGGGTTACGCGGAGCTTACCGGCCATCGACGACCTCGCCGCTCAGCACGGCCTCGTCTGAGCCAGGGGTGGGCTGGCCGGGGATGATGCTTCGGAGCTTCTTGCCGCGCCACTCGGAGAGCTCGGCGGCAGATCGCATGTTGCGCAGCCCCTCGAGCGTGGCTCGCGTGACGTTGACCGGATTGTTGGAGCCGAGCGACTTGGACAGGATGTCGTGGATGCCGGCGGCCTCGACCACTGCGCGCACGGAGGCACCGGCGACGACGCCGGTACCCCGAGAGGCGGGCTTGAGGAGGACGGTGCTGGCACCAAACTGCTGGCGCACCTCGTGGGGCACAGTGGTCCCGACCATGGGAACCTTGATGAGGTTCTTCTTGGCGTCTTCGACGCCCTTGCGGATGGACTCCGGCACCTCGCCGGCCTTGCCCAGGCCGACACCGACGTGTCCGTCGCCATCACCGACGACGACGACCGCGCTGAAGCTGAAGCGTCGACCACCCTTGACCACCTTGGCCACGCGGTTGATCTGGACGACGCGCTCCTCGAGGTTGAGCTTGTTGGGATCGATCCGAGCCATGGGCGTTCCTCCTAGAACTCCAGGCCGGACTCGCGCGCGCCGTCAGCGAGCGATCGGATCCGTCCGTGGTATTTGAAGCCAGCGCGGTCGAAGACGACCCGCTCGACACCGGCCTCCCTGGCACGCTTGCCGATGAGTGAGCCGACTTGCCTGGCGCGTTCGGTCTTGCTGCCGCCGGCGCCACGTAGCGAGGCCTCCAGCGATGAGGCGCTGACGATGGTGGTGCCGCTGGCGTCGTCGATGAGCTGGGCGTAGATCTGGTTGATGCTCCGAAAGACCGCCAGGCGCGGTCGCTCAGCAGACCCCGCCATGCGAAGGCGGAGCCGCGAGTGACGCTTCTGACGTGCGGCGGAGCGGCTTGTTGCCGTTGGCATCGCGGTCGTCGGTCTCCTGCTAGCGGCCGGGGCGCCCGATGGGCGCCGCGACCAGGTTGGGTTTCGTCATGGTCAGCTTGGGATCACCTACGCGGCGCCGATCTTGCCAGCCTTGCCAGCCTTGCGACGCACGACCTCACCAGCGTAGCGAACGCCCTTGCCCTTGTAGGGCTCCGGCTTGCGCTTGGAGCGGACCTGTGCCGCGACCTGCCCGACCAGCTCCTTGTCGATGCCGCTCACGGCGACCTTGGTAGGCGTCTCCACGGCGAAGGCGATGCCCTCGGGCGGGTCGATCTCGATGGGGTGGCTGTAGCCCAAGTTGAGTTGCAGCTTCCTGCCCACCAGCTGGGCTCGATAGCCCACACCCTGGATCTCGAGATTGCGGGTGTAGCCCTCGGTCACACCCACGACCATGTTGTTGATGAGCGTCCGGGTCAGCCCGTGGAGCTCCCGCGAGCGCTTCTCCTCATTGGGCCGCTCGACCCGCAGCTGGCCGTCTTCGGTCACCACCGACAGCACCGGCGTGAGCTCTCGCTCGAGCGAGCCCATGGGTCCCTTGACCTTGATATGTGTACCCTGGACGTCGATGTCGACGCCGGAGGGGATGGGGATGGGTGACTTGCCGACTCGTGACATCAGTGCTGCCTACCAGACGTAGGCCAGGACTTCGCCGCCGAGCTGGCTCCTGCGAGCCTTCTGGCCGGTCATGATGCCCTGACTGGTGCTGACGATGACAACGCCAAGTCCGCCCAACACACGCGGGATCTCGGTCTTGGATGCGTAGACCCGAAGGCCAGGCTTGCTGATGCGCTTCAGCCCGCTGACCACCGGTACCTTGCCGACGTACTTGAGCTTGATGGTGATGTCCTTGCGGGGTCCTGCCTGAGCCTCGGAGAAGTCCTCGATGAAGCCTTCCTCCTTGAGGATCTCAGCGATGGCCAGCTTCGTGCGCGACCCGGGGATGGAGACCTCGGTGTGGTGGGCGCGGCTGGCGTTGCGGATGCGCGTGAGCATGTCCGCGATGGGATCGGTGACGTTCATGGGCCTACCAGCTGGACTTGGTGACACCCGGCAGCTCACCCAGCAGGGCACGCTCCCGGAAGCAGATGCGGCAGAGACCGAAACGGCGCATGTAGGCGCGCGACCGGCCACAGACGAAACAGCGATGGTAGGAGCGCACCGGGAAGCGCTGCTCGCGCTTCGCCTTGGCGATCATGGACTTCTTGGCCATTTGGTCGCTCCTCTAGTTGGCGTAGGGCATGCCGAGGTTAGCGAGGAGGCGCTGAGCCTCCTCGTCCGTCCTGGCAGTGGTGACGATGGTCAGCTCAAGGCCACGCAGGTGATCGATATCGTCATAGTCGATCTCCGGGAACGCCAGCTGCTCGCGCAGACCCAGTGAATAGTTGCCCCGGCCATCGAATGACTTGGTGGGCACGCCGCGGAAGTCGCGGATGCGGGGCAGTGCGATGCGTGTGAGCCGCTCCAGGAAGTCCCACATGCGCTGGCCACGCAGGGTGACCTTGGCGCCGATGGTGTTGCCTTCCCGGATCTTGAATTGGGCGATCGAACGCCGGGCCTTGGTGACGACCGGCTTCTGGCCGGTCAGCTTGGTCATGTCGCCGACCGCGGCCTCGACGGCCTTGGAGTTGGTGAGAGCCTCGCCCAGACCGATATTGACCACGATCTTGGTGAGGCGAGGCACCTCCATGGGGTTCTGGTAATCGAACTCCTTGATGAGGGCCGGCACCACCTCTTCGTGGTAACGCTGGCGCAGGCCGCTTACTTCGCTCACTTGTTTGACTCCGCTCGGGTCACGGACTCGCCGCAGTGGGCACACGTCCGCACGCTACGACCATCGGCCGAGCGTTCATGGCGCAGCCGCGTGGGCCGCGAGCAGCGTGGACATACGAGCATGACGTTGCTGACGGCGATGGGCTGTGGGATATCCAGGATGCCGCCTTGCTGGATGCGTGGCTGACGCTCCGTCCGCCCGGCTACCTGGCGCGGCTTGGTGTGCCGCTTGGCGATGTTGAGGCCCTCGATGACAACGGCGGCGCCAGACAGCGGCGCACGGTCCTGCCAGCCGGCGCCGAAGCGCGCCGTGGAGCGGGACCAGCTCTGCTGGTGGCGGAGCACCCGCTGGATGACACCTCGCTTGCCGGCGTCCTTGCCCTTGAGCACGACCACCTCATCACCCGAACGCAGGTCCGGGACGCGGGTGTGGCGGCGAGGCTTGGCGGTAGGGGCCATCACAGCACCTCCGGGGCGAGCGAGATGATCTTCATGTAGTTGCGATCGCGCAGCTCACGCGCCACCGGGCCGAAGATGCGAGTGCCGCGGGGGTTGCCCTGATTGTTGATGAGCACGGCGGCGTTCTCGTCGAAGCGGATGTAGCTGCCGTCAGGGCGCCCGTATTCCTTGGCCGTGCGAACGATGACAGCCTGGACGACATCGCCCTTCTTGACCGCGGCGTTGGGGATGGCCTGCTTGACGGACGCGACGATGACATCACCGACGCCCGCCGTGGGCTTCTGCGACCGACCCAGGACACGGATGCACTCGACCACGCGCGCGCCGGTGTTGTCGGCTACGCGCAGGCGGCTGGAGGGCTGGATCATGCCGAGGCCTCCTCGCTGTCGGGCGCGGGGGCATCAGCGGTGGCGGCGGATTCGGCATCCGCGCCCGCATCGGCATCCGCGTCCACGCCGGACTCGGCCGTAGCGGCTGCCTCGCCTTCGCTGGCGACTGCCTCGGCTTCGCTGGCGGCCGCGTCCGCGACTGCTTCCCGGCCCGGGTGCGCCATCATGTGGATGGCCTCGGCCGTCTCCGGCTCTTCGGACACGACGGTCTCACCGGCCCCGATGCCAGCCTTGGTCACGACCTCTGCGAGGCGCCAACGCTTGGTCGCAGAAAGAGGACGAGACTCCTCGATGCGAACGGTGTCGCCGACGTGGGCCTCATTGTGCTCGTCATGCGCCTTGAACTTGGTGGTCAGGCGGATGACACGCTTGTAGATCCGGTGGCGGGCAAGACGCTCGACGGAGACGACGATGGTCTTGTCCATCTTGTCGGAAACGACTCGGCCGACCTTGGCCTTGCGCTTTCCGCGCACGGGTGCAGTGGCGGCGCTCATCTATTCTCCTCCAGCGGCCGCGGCCGAACCATCCTGCCCTGACTGTGCATCGAGCTGACGCTCGGTGCGCACGGTCAGCAGGCGGGCGATGTCCTTGCGCGTCCGCGAGATCTGGTTGTAGTCGGTGAGCTGGCGGGTGGCCAGCTGGAAACGCAGGTCGTAGAGGTGGCGCCGGGCAGACGTCAGCTCGTCGGCCAGCTCCTGCTCGGAGAGGCCGCGGGCCTTAGCGATCTCCATCATGGACCCCCTCTCTGACGAGGAACTTGACGCTGGTGGGCAGCTTGTGACTGGCCAGGCGCATGGCCTCCACGGCATCCTCATGCGGAACGCCGGCCATCTCGAAGAGGATGCGGCCGGGCTTGACCACGGCGACCCAATGGTCTGCCGCGCCCTTGCCCTTGCCCATCCGGACTTCGGCCGGCTTCTTGGTGACGGGCTTGTCGGGAAAGATGCGGATCCAGATCTTGCCGCCACGACGGACGTAGCGGGTCATGGCACGTCGAGCGGCTTCGATCTGGCGGCTGGTGATGTAGCCAGGCTCCTCGGTCATCAGCGCGTAGTCACCGAAGGCGATATGCGAACCACCCTTGGCGATGCCGCTCATGCGGCCACGCTGCTGCTTGCGGTGCTTGACGCGACGGGGCATCAACATGGCTAGGCCCCTCCCCCGGCCGTGACGGCCTCGTTGGGAGCGGTCTTCTCGGGGATGATATCGCCACGATAGATCCAGACCTTGACGCCGATGGCGCCGTAGGTCGTCCGCGAGAGTACCTGGCCGTAGCTGATGTCGGCACGCAGCGTGCCCAGCGGGATGCGGCCTTCCTTGTCCCACTCGCGGCGAGCCATCTCGGAGCCGCCGAGGCGACCGGAGACCTGGACCTTCACGCCCTTGGCGCCGGCTTTCATGGTGCGCTGGATGGACTGCTTGATGGCCTTGCGGAAGGCGATACGGCGGGTCAGCTGCTGGGCGATGTTGGTCGCCACCAGGACACCGTCGAGCTCCGGCTGGCGAATCTCACGGATCTCCAGCTTGACCTTGCGATCGGTCAGCTTGCCGACAGCCTGGCGCAACGATTCGACGTTGGCGCCGCCTTTGCCGATGACGATGCCCGGCTTGGCCGTGTGCACGGTGACCGTGACGTGGTTGATGCCGCGCTCGATCTCCACCAGCGAGACGCTGGCATTGGCGAGGCGCTTCTTGACGAGCGTGCGGATGGAGATGTCCTCGCGCAGCAGCTCGGTGTACTCCTTGTCGGAGTACCACTTGGCATTCCAGGTGCGCGAAACGCCCAGCCGGAAGCCGTTGGGGTGGACCTTGTGTCCCATGCCGCTAAGCCTCCCGGTTCTCGACCACGACCGTGACATGGGTCATGGGCTTGTTGATGGGGAATGCGCGTCCCTGGGCGCGTGGTCGCCAGCGCTTGATGGTGGGTCCCTCATCGGCAGTGGCCTCGGCGACGACGAGATCGTCGGCGGCGAGGTCGTGGTTGTTCTCGGCATTGGCTGTGGCGCTCTTGAGCACCTTGGCCACATCTCGTGCCGCGCCTTGTGGCATGAACTGCAGCAATGCCGCAGCTTCCTCCACGGGCCGTCCCACGATGGCCTGCGTGACCAAGCGGGTCTTGCGGGTGGAACGGCGGATGTACCTGGCAGTCGCGGAAACTCGCATCCGGCCCTACTTCAGCGCCGACGACCGCTCGGTGTGACGCCCGTGCCCGCGGTAGTTGCGGGTGGGAGCGAACTCACCAAGTCGGTGGCCGACCATGTTCTCGGAGATGAACACAGGGATGTGCTTCTTGCCGTTGTACACCGCGATGGTGTGGCCGATGAAGTCGGGGAAGATGACGCTGGCACGCGACCATGTCTTCAGCACCTGCTTCTCGTTCTTGCTGTTCATGGTCTGCACGCGGGCCAGGAGCCGCTGCTCCACGAACGGTCCCTTCTTTAGGGAACGTGACACGACGCTCCTCCTTGCCTACTTGCGATGCCGAGAGGTCGCGATGAGCCTCCCGGTGTTCTTGTTGCGACGGGTTCGATGGCCCATGGCCGGCTTGCCCCATGGCGTCTTGGGCGGCATGCCCGTGGGCGACTTGCCCTCGCCACCACCGTGGGGATGGTCCCTGGGGTTCATGACCACGCCGCGGACCTCGGGCCGCTTGCCCAGGTGACGAGCGCGACCGGCCTTGCCCAGGCTCTGGTTCTCATGATCGATGTTGCCGACCTGGCCGACGGTGGCCATGCAGCGCATGTCCACGCGGCGGACCTCGCCAGAGGGCAGGCGCACCAGGGCCTGGCTGCCCTCCTTGGCCATCAGCTGGGCTGAGGTGCCCGCGGAGCGGACGATCTGACCACCCTTGCCGGGGATCAGCTCGATGTTGTGCAGCATGGTGCCCAGCGGGATGGATCGCAGCGGCAAGGCGTTGCCGACCCGCGCCTCTGCCTTGCTGCCAGCGATGACGGTGTCACCGACCTGCAGGCCGACCGGCACGAGGATGTAGCGCTTCTCGCCATCGGCATAGTGCAGGAGGCCGATACGCGCGGAGCGATTGGGATCGTACTCGATGGTGGCCAGCTTGGCGGGCACGTCGAACTTATCGCGTCGGAAATCGATCCGGCGATAGTTGCGCTTGGCGCCGCCGCCGCGATGGCGAACGGTCATGCGGCCCTGGGAATTGCGGCCCGAACCGCGCTTCTTGGACTCCACCAGCGGTTTGTGCGGCTTGTCGGTCGTGATCTCCTCGAAGGTCGACCGCGTCATGAAGCGGCGGCCCGGTGAGGTCGGCTTGTACCCTCTGATCGGCATCGTCAGACCCCCTCGAAGAACTCGATCGAGTCGCCGGCCTTGACGGTCACGACGGCCTTCTTCCAGGGCGACGTGTAACCGGACTGACGCCCGCGGCGGCGATTGCGGGACTTCTCCTTGGCCTTCGTGTTCAGCACGTTCACGGTGATCACGGTGACCTTGAAGAGCTCTTCCACGGCCGCCTTGATCTGCAGCTTGTTGGCGCCATCGGCGACCGCGAAGGTGTATTTGCTGGCGTTGGTCTGGTCCATCGACTTCTCGCTGATGACCGGCCGCAGGATGATCTGCGTAGCTGTGAGCGTCATGCGTACACCTCCGACATGGTCGAGATCGACGGGGCGGTGATGACGATGGCGTCGGCGTCGAGGACGTCCACGATGTTCAGCGAGTCGGCACGGATGACGACGAGCCCGGGCACGTTGCGAGCGGAAAGCTCGAGCGCCTCGTTCTTGCCGTCCTCGACGACCAGCACCTTGCCGCTGGCCTGCAGGGCACCGAGGTGACCCAACAGCGACTTGGTCTTGATCTCATCGAGCATGAGGTCGTCGACGATCTTGATGACGCCGTCACCGAACTTGCTGCTGAGCGCGCCGACCAGCGCCAGGCGGCGCATCCGCTTGGGCATGCGCTTGTCGTACTTGCGCGGCGAGGGACCAAAGACCACGCCACCCCCGGCGTAATGCGGCGCCGAGCGGGTGCCCTGGCGCGCGCGGCCCGTGCCTTTCTGGCGATACGGCTTGCGACCACCGCCACGGACCTCGGCACGCGTCTTGGTCTTGGCCGTGCCAGTGCGTCGTCCGGCCAGCTGCGCGACCACCGCCTGGTGCATCACGGCGATATTGACGGGAGCGGCGAAGAGTGCATCCGGCAGATCGATGGTGCCCGACTCGGAGCCCGACTTGTCAAAGAGTGGTGTCGTCGGCATGGCTATGACTTCCTGACCACGATGAGCGCGTTGCGGGCACCTGGGACCGGGCCCTTGACGAGCAGCAGATTGCGCTCGGCATCGGTGCGCACGATGGTGGCGTGCTTTACGGTGGTCCGCTCGTGGCCCATATGGCCCGCCATCGGCGTGCCTTTGAAGACCTTGCCCGGATAGGTGCCGCCACCGATCGAGCCCGGTGCTCGATGCGAGTCGGATCCGTGCGTCTCCGGCCCGCGGCGGAAGTGGTGGCGCTTGATGGTGCCCGCGAAACCCTTGCCCTTGGAGGTTCCGGTGATGTCCACGGACTCACCTTCCTCGAAGAGGCCCACGTCGAGGGTCTGGCCGACCGTGTAGCCGGACACGTCATCGACGCGGAACTCGCGTACATCGCGCACCCGCGGCAGGTCCTTGAGCTGGCCGAGCCGGGGCTTGGTCAGTTTCCTGGCCGTGCCGGCGCCGACCTGGACGGCACTGTAGCCGTCCCGTTCGAGCGTGCGCAGGTCGGTGACGGTATTGGGTTCGACGGCCACCACCGAGACCGGCACCATGGTGCCGTCCTCTGCGAAGACCTGGGTCATGCCGACCTTGCGGCCGATGATTCCGATAGACACGATTACATCCTGATCTCGATGTCGACGCCCGCCGCGAGCGAGAGCCGCATCAGGGCATCCACGGTCTTGGACGAGGGGTCCAGGATGTCGATGAGCCGCTTGTGTGTGCGGATCTCGAACTGCTCCCGACTGTCCTTGTCGATGAACGGTGAACGCAGGACCGTGAATTTTTCGATGCGCGTCGGCAGCGGGACCGGGCCGACAACCTCAGCGCCGGTTCGCTGGGCCGTCTCCACGATCTGGAGCGCGGACTGATCCAGCAGCCGGTGATCGTATGCCTTCAGGCGGATCCGGATCCGCTGCCGTGCCATCGTCTAGTCCTCGACCGAGATGATGGCGCCGGCGCCGACGGTGCGGCCGCCCTCGCGGATGGCGAAACGCTGGCCGGGCTCGAGCGCGATGGGGGTGATGAGCTCGACGTCCATGTCGACGTTGTCACCGGGCATGATCATCTCGGCCCCATCGTGGAGGCTGATGGCCCCGGTGACGTCGGTGGTGCGCAGGTAGAACTGCGGGCGGTAGCCGTTGTAGAACGGCGTATGCCGGCCACCCTCGTCCTTGGTCAGGACGTAGACACGGGCGGTGAACTTGGTATGGGGCTTGATGGAGCCGGCCTTGGCGAGCACCTGGCCACGCTCGATATCGTCGCGCTCGATGCCACGCAGCAGCGTGCCGATGTTGTCGCCGGCCTGGCCGGAGTCGAGCAGTTTGTTGAACATCTCGACGCCGGTGACGACGACCTTGCGGGTCGCCTTCATGCCGATCATCTCGACCTCTTCGCCGACCTTGACCTCGCCACGCTCGACACGACCGGTGGCCACGGTGCCGCGGCCCTTGATGCCGAAGACGTCCTCGACGGGCATGAGGAAGGGCTTGTCGACGGCACGCTCGGGGGTGGGGATATAGGTGTCGACCGCGTCCATCAGCGCCGCGATGGGCTGGTAGGCGGGGTCGCTGGCATCGTCGGGCGCCTCGAGCGCGGCCAGCGCGCTGCCGCGGATGACCGGCAGGTCGTCTCCGGGGTAGTCGTACTTGCTGAGCAGCTCACGGACCTCCAGCTCGACGAGCTCGAGGAGCTCCTCGTCGTCGACCATGTCGACCTTGTTGAGGAAGACCACGATGTAGGGCACCTCGACCTGGCGGGCCAGCAGGATGTGCTCGCGCGTCTGGGGCATGGGCCCGTCGGTGGCCGCGACCACCAGGATGGCGCCGTCCATCTGGGCGGCCCCGGTGATCATGTTCTTGATGTAGTCCGCGTGACCGGGGCAGTCGACGTGGGCGTAGTGGCGGACATCGGTCTCGTACTCGACGTGGGCGATGGCGATGGTGATACCGCGCTCGCGCTCCTCGGGGGCGTTGTCGATCGTGTCGAAGGCACGGTATGACGCCTCACCCTTGAGGGACAGGTACTTGGTGATGGCCGCCGTCAGGCTGGTCTTGCCATGGTCGATGTGACCGATGGTGCCGATGTTGACGTGGGGCTTGTTGCGCTCGAACTTCTGCTTGGCCATTGCCGTCGTCCTCTACTACGTCCTTGACTATTTGTGTGCGCTGGGTTGCAGGCTTGTTCTGTACAAAGTGGTCGCCGCTGCCTAGCCCTGGGCCTTCTGGACCAGCTCGGTCGCGATGGAGTTGGGGACCTGGGAGTAGTGCGAGAACTCCATCGAGGAGGTCGCACGACCCTGGGTCATGCTGCGCAGGTCGGTCACGTAACCGAACATCGAGGCCAGCGGCACGAGGGCCGTGACCACCTGGGTGCCGCTCCGGTTGTCCATCCCTTCGAGGTGTCCTCGGCGGGCGTTGAGGTCGCCGATGACGTCGCCCATGAACTCTTCGGGCATGCTTACCTCGACACGCATGACTGGCTCCAGGATGGCCGGATCGGCCTTCTGGACGGCCGCCTTGGCTGCCATGGAGCCAGCGATCTTGAACGCCATCTCCGACGAGTCCACTTCATGTGTGGAGCCGTCGAAGAGGGTGGCCCTGACGTCCACCATGGGATATCCGGCATACGGCCCGGTGTCCAGAGCTTCCTTGATGCCGGCACTGACCGACTTGATGTATTCCCTGGGGATGATGCCGCCGACGATCTTGTCGACGAACTCGTAGCCGCTGCCCTTCTCGCCCGGCTCCAGCTTGATGACGGCATGGCCGTACTGGCCACGGCCACCGGTCTGGCGGACGAACCGGCCGTTACCCTCGGCTGCGCGGCGGATGGACTCGCGGTAGGACACCTGGGGCTTGCCGACGTTGGCGGCCACCTTGAACTCCCGGACCATGCGGTCCACCAGGACGTCAAGATGGAGCTCGCCCATCCCCGCGATGAGGGTCTGACCGGATTCCTCGTCGTTCTTGACGCGGAAGGTGGGGTCTTCCTCGGCCAGCCGCTGCAGCGCGACTGCGAGCTTGTCCTGGTCGGCCTTGGTCTTGGGCTCGATGGCGACCTCGATGACCGGCTCGGGGAAGGTCATGGACTCCAGGATCACGGGATGGTCGGGGTCAGTCAGCGTGTCACCGGTGTAGGTGTCCTTGAGACCGACCGCGGCGGCGATATCTCCAGCAGCGACCTGGTCGATCTCCTCGCGCGAATTGGCGTGGAGCTCGACGATCCGCCCGATGCGTTCCTTCTTGCCCTTGGTGGCGTTGAGGACGTACGAGCCGGTCTTGAGCGTGCCGCTGTAGACCCGGAAGAAGGCCAGCTTGCCGACGAAGGGGTCGGCCGCGATCTTGAAGGCCAGGGCTGCGAAGGGCGCCTGGTCATCCACTTTGCTGACGACCTCATTGCCATCCGGGTCGACACCGGTGATCGGCGGGACATCGAGCGGCGACGGCAGGTACTGCACCACCGCGTCGAGCATGGGCTGGATGCCCTTGTTCTTGAGCGCCGTGCCGGTGAGCACCGGGACGACCCGGTTCTGGAGGGTGCCCAGGCGCAGGCCGTGACGGATCTCCGCGGGGGTCAGCTCCTCACCCTCGAGGAACTTCATGGTCAGCTCGTCATCGACCTCCGCGACCGCCTCGATCATCGCGGCGCGGTGCTGCTCGGCCTCAGCCAGGAGCTCCTCGGGGATCTCCTCGATCTCAGGCTTGGCACCGAGCTCATCGTTGAAGAGGATGGCCTTCATGTCGATGAGGTCGACGACGCCGCGGAACCCGGCTTCGCGGCCGATCGGGATCTGGACCGGGACGGCGTTGGCCCCAAGGCGTTCCTTGATGGACTCCACCCCGCGCCAGAAGTCGGCACCGGTACGGTCCAGCTTGTTGATGAAACAGAAGCGCGGCACGCGGTAGCGGTCGGCCTGCCGCCAGACGGTCTCCGATTGGGGCTCCACCCCGGCTACGCCGTCGAAGACGACCACCGCGCCATCCAGGACACGCAGGCTCCGTTCGACCTCGACGGTGAAGTCCACGTGTCCGGGCGTATCGATGATGTTGATGCGATGATCCGCCCAGAACGCGGTCGTCGCCGCGGCGGTGATGGTGATGCCGCGTTCCTGCTCCTGGGGCATCCAGTCCATCGTGGCCGCGCCCTCATGCACCTCACCGATCTTGTAGATCTTGTCCGTATAGAACAGGATCCGCTCGGTGACGGTGGTCTTGCCGGCGTCGATATGCGCGATGATGCCGATGTTCCGCGTTCTCGCGAGCGGAACCCGTCGTGACATCTTGTACTACGTCCTCGTAACTTCGGTGAGGTCCGCTACCAGCGGAAGTGGCTGAACGCCTTGTTGGCGTCGGCCATCTTGTGGGTGTCTTCGCGACGCTTCACCGCAGCGCCGAGGCCATTCATGGCATCGACCAGCTCGAATGCCAACTTCTCACTCATGGACTTGCCGCTGCGCTTCCGAGCAGCCTGGACCAGCCAGCGCACACCCAGTGACGTGCGGCGATCGCCGCGGATCTCGACAGGCACCTGGTAGGTGGCACCGCCGACGCGACGGGGTTTGACCTCGATGATGGGCGTGGCGTTGCGCAGGGCGGCGTCGAGTACCTCGAGGCCGGGGCGGCCGGCGGATGCTTCGGCGCGAGCGAGCGCCTGGCGCAGGATCTTCTCAGCCAGTCCCTTCTTGCCATCGGTCATCAGCTTCACCACGAAGCGGTCCGTGGTGCGGGTGAGCGGCGGCGAGTACTTGACCTTGCGGGGGATCTGTGCGCGGCGAGGCATTACTTGGCCCTCTTGGCGCCGTACAGCGAACGGCTCTGCTTGCGGTCACTGACGCCCGATGCATCAAGCGTGCCCCGGATGACGTGGTACTTGACCGACGGCAGATCCTTCACGCGACCGCCCCGGATCAGGACCACCGAGTGTTCCTGGAGGTTGTGGCCGATGCCGGGGATATAGGCGGTGACTTCCATCTGGTTGGTGAGACGCACACGAGCGATCTTGCGCAGCGCCGAGTTGGGCTTCTTCGGCGTCATCGTGCGCACCTGCAGGCAGACACCACGCTTCTGCGGGGCGCCCGGAGTCGGCACCTGGCGCTGACGCAGACTGTTCCAGTTCTTGCGCATCGCCGGAGCCTTGATCTTCGCCTGCTTGGGCTTGCGGCCCTTGCGCACGAGCTGGCTGATGGTCGGCACGGAGCTGCTGTCTCCTCGTGGACGCGGAAGCGTCATCTTGGGCCGGCGCGAAGCGCGCGGTGCCCTGCTGTGATGGTGTTCTCTGGTCTGGCGGCTGGCTGGGGTCCCAAGGGACTTGGCCCGCGTGCGGGCTCCCTGTCGGGAAGGCCGCCCGGTGGGCCGACAGACCTGCACGGTCGACGGGCACACACCGACGCGGCAGATTCGGCCGCGACCGCGAAGTCTAGCAAACGGCCGTCGGGGCGTCAATCACGGACGCCTCGACTGTGAACGGCCAGCGATACTGTCAGCCCTGCGCGACCAGCCCGTCGCGTGCGGGGACGGCATGAGGGGCCGCCCATCGCGCTCCGCGAAAGACGACCCCGTCTCGGCCCGCACCAGGCGGGCCGTTGCGTCCTGGACGCCAGGCGATCAGGCCTCGCCGGATTCCTCGGCTTCGATGGCGTCTTCGGCCGGCTCGTCGCCCGAGGCATCGGCCACTCGGTCACCTTCGAGGAAGGGGTTGAACTCCGGCTCAGCCTCGTCCTCGCCGTCCACGGAAGTGGCACGCTGCTCGGCTTCGGCCAGCAGGGGGTTCTCCCCTGCCCCGGCACCATCACCGTTGCCTGAGCCACCCTCGGCGAGGAAGACGTTGTAGTCGTCCCCGAAGCCGGCGGGCAGCTCCCCACCGGCCAGCGCCTCGGCCGCGGCTCGACGTTCGGCCTCGCGGCGAGCCGCGATGTTGGCCGGGGCGCCGGTGCCCGCGGGGATGAGCTTGCCGATGATGACGTTCTCCTTGAGACCGATGAGGTTGTCCTTGGCGCCATTGATAGCTGCCTCGGTCAGCACTCGCGTGGTCTCCTGGAAGGACGCTGCAGCCAGGAAACTGCTGGTGTTCAGCGATGCCTTGGTGACGCCCAGCAGGACGGTCTCCGCGGTCGCCGGCTCGCCACCCTCGGCGAGCACGTGTTCGTTGAGGTCCTCGAACTCGAAGCGATCGATGAGCTCGAAGGGCAGCTGCTCGGCGTCGCCAGGCTGGTCGACCCGGACCTTGCGCAGCATCTGCCGGACGATGATCTCGATGTGCTTGTCGTTGATGGTCACGCCCTGGCTGCGATACACGCGCTGCACCTCCTTGACGAGGTAACGCTGCACCGCATCCCGACCGCGAGTCTCGAGGTACTCCTGCGGGTTGATGGGGCCGTCGGTGATGCGGTCACCGGCCCGAACCTGCTGGCCCTCCTCGACCATCAGCTTGGCGTTGTGCGGGATCGCGTACTCGCGCTCGACGACGTCCTCGCCGGCGATCTTGAGGCCCTCTGGGGTGAGGGTAACGACGCCCGCATCGGGCGCACGCACCTCTTCGACCTCATCGTCCTTCTGCTCCAGTCGAGCGATGAGCTGGTCGGCCTCGACGGCGTCACCAGCAGCCACCAGCACCTCGTGCTTCTTGGTGAGCTTGATGGGGACGTCGAACGCCTCTCGACTGGTGACCATGACCCTGCGGACCCCGTCCTCGCCTTCGAGGATGGTAGCCACGCCGTCGATGTGGCTGATCTCGGCCTTGCCCTTGGGCATACGTGCCTCGAACAGCTCCTCGACACGAGGCAGGCCCTGCGTGATGTCCATGCCAGCGACGCCGCCGGTGTGGAACGTACGCATGGTCAGCTGTGTGCCGGGCTCGCCGATGGACTGCGCCGCGATGATGCCCACCGCTTCGCCGATCTCGACCAGCTCACCGGTGGCCAGGTTGCGTCCGTAGCAGGTACGACAGACGCCGAAGCGCGACTGACAGGTGAGCGGGGAACGGACGCTGACCGCGTCGACCCCCGTGGCGTCGATGGCGCGGGCGATGTCATCGGTGATGAGCTCGCCGCGCTCGACCACGGGCTTGTCCTTCTTCCGTGCGCCGGCCTTGCTGACCGGTCCTGCGGCAAAGCGACCGACCAGTCGGCGCCAGAAGGCATCCGGCTCCGAGCCTGCGAACTCCTCGGTCTCGGCACGCGTGATCCAGGTGCCCTCGAGGGTACCGCAGTCCTCATCACGAGTGATGACGTCCTGGGCCACGTCGACCAGTCGGCGTGTCAGGTATCCCGAGTCGGCGGTTCGAAGCGCCGTGTCCGCGAGGCCCTTGCGGGCGCCGTGCGTGGAGATGAAGTACTCCAACACGGTCATGCCTTCACGGAAGTTGGAGCGCACGGGCACGTCGATGATGCGGCCCGACGGGTCGGCCATGAGGCCACGCATGCCACCCAGCTGACCGATATTGCCCTTGTTGCCGCGGGCCCCGGAGCTGGTCATCATGGTGACCGAGCCCTCGGGATCGAGGTTGGCCATCATCTGGCTGCTGACTTCATCGGTGGTCGCCTTCCAGACGTCGACCACGCGAGCGTAGCGCTCGTCCTCGGTGATGAGGCCACGCTGGTACTGCCCGTCGATGTCGACGACCTTGCCATCGGCCTCGGCCAGCAGCTTAGCCTTGCCCTCGGGCACGGTGATGTCTCCGATCGCGATGGTCATGCCACCCTGCGTGGCATATCGGAAGCCGACGCTCTTGATGCCATCGACGAGGTGCGCCGTCTCGACGCGACCCAGGATGTGGTAACAATCCGAGACGACCTCGCGTAGCGAGGCTCGTGCCATGGGCCGATTGGTCTTCTCGGTGTAGCGCAGCCGCGGCGGCAGGATCTGGTTGAACACGAGCCGGCCGATGGTCGTTTCGATCTCGCGCTCAACGAGGGTCTCAGTGTCCTCGTCCCAGACCTCGACCCGGGCGATGCGGACGGGTGTGTGCAGCTCCAGCTGTCGCACGCTGTGACCGGGCATGTCATCCACGCCCCCGCGGGTGTCGATCACACCCAGCTCGTGGGCCAGCAGTGCCTCGCGGTCGGTCTCGTAGCGCGGTGGCTTGCCGGTGATGGGCACGGCCGCGTCCATGGTGAGGTAGTAGCAACCCAGGATCATGTCCTGCGTCGGCGCCACGACGGGCGCACCATCCGAGGGGCTCAAGAGATTGGCCGTCGAGAGCATCATCTCGCGGGCCTCGTCCTGCGCGGCCTTGGACAGCGGCACGTGGACGGCCATCTGGTCCCCGTCGAAGTCGGCGTTGAAGGCGAAGCAGACGAGAGGATGGATCTGGATAGCCGAGCCCTCGACGAGCTTGGGCATGAACGCCTGGATGCCCAGGCGGTGCAGGGTCGGTGCGCGGTTGAGCAGCACCGGGTGATCCTGGATGACCTCCTCAAGCACGTCCCAGACCTCGTCCTGGACACGTTCGACGATGCGCTTGGCGCTCTTGATGTTGTGGGCGAAGCCCTTCTCCACGAGCTGGCGCATCACGAACGGCTTGAACAGCTCCAGGGCCATCTTCTTGGGCAGGCCGCACTGGTGCAGCAGCAGGTCCGGACCGACCACGATGACCGAGCGGCCCGAGTAGTCGACCCGCTTGCCGAGCAGGTTCTGGCGGAAGCGGCCCTGCTTGCCCTTGAGCATGTCAGACAGTGACTTGAGTCGGTGATTGCCGGTACCCGCGATTGCGCGGCCGCGGCGACCGTTGTCGATGAGCGCGTCGCAGGCTTCCTGGAGCATCCGCTTCTCGTTGCGGATGATGATCTCCGGGGCACCAAGTTCCAGCAGTCGCTTGAGCCGGTTGTTGCGATTGATGACGCGGCGATACAGGTCGTTCAGGTCAGAGGTGGCAAATCGGCCGCCGTCGAGCTGCACCATGGGGCGCAGGTCGGGCGGGATGACCGGCAGGACCGAGAGGATCATCCACTCGGGTCGGGCCCCGGAGCGACGAAACGCCTCGATGAGGCGCAACCGCTTGATGGCCTTCTTGCGGCGCATGCCGCTGGTGGTGCGGACCTCGGAGTGCAGCGTCGCACTGAGTGCCTCGAGATCAAGCCGCGTGATGCGCTCACGTACGGCCTCGGCGCCCATGCCCGCAGCGAACAGCCGCTGGCCACCGCGGATGCCGCTGCCGTACTTGCGGTCAAGGTCGCGGAAGTTCCAGCCGTCGAGGGAAACCTCAGGCAACAGCTCGCCGGCCTTGAGCTTGCCGATCTCATCCCGGGCCTTGCGGATCTCCTCCTTGAGGCCCTCGGCCTCGACCTTGAGTCGTTCCTGCTCGGCCTCAAGGGCCGCGCTCATCTCGAGGCGGGCATCCTCGATGCGCCCCTTGACGGCGGTCTCCTCCTGGGCCTCCTTCTCCTTGATGTCGTCATTGACGCGCTCGACCAGCTCTGCGGTCAGCTTGCGCAACTGGGTCGAGGTGGCCTTGGTGGCCTTCTCTCCGGCTGCGACCAGGACCTCACCGGTCTCCTCGAAGACGATGGCGTCCTCCGCGGGCTCCGAGCCAAGCGCCTTCAGTGCGGCCTCGGTGGCCTGCTGCGCTTCGACCAGTTGGGCGGTACGCGTCTCACGCTCACCCTCGCGTTCCTTCTTGAACGCCTCGAGCTCGCTATTGAGTTCATCGGAGAGCTTGTTGATGTCCGCGGTCAGGCGGTCTTCAAGCTCGGCCAACGCCTGGCCGCCACGACCACCGCGGCCCTCGGCCTCATCCTCAAGCTGCTGGAGCAGCTTGGCCCGAGCGTCCTCATCGACCCAGGTGACGAGGTACTTGGCGAAGTACAGGACGCCCTCGAGGTTTCGGGGGCTGATATCGAGCAGGATGCCCAATCGGCTGGGCGTGCCCTTGAAGTACCAGATATGGCTGACCGGGCTGGCCAGCTGGATGTGGCCCATGCGCTCCCGGCGGACCTTGGCGCGTGTGACCTCGACACCACACTTGTCGCAGATGATGCCCTTGTAGCGGATGCGCTTGTACTTGCCGCAGTAGCACTCCCAGTCGCGGGAGGGGCCGAAGATGCGCTCATCGAAGAGCCCGTCCTTCTCCGGTCGGAGGGTGCGATAGTTGATGGTCTCGGGCTTGGTGACCTCGCCCTTGGACCAGTCACGCACCTGGTCCGGCGATGCCAGTGAGATGCGAATGGCGTTGAAGTTGTTGACCTCGAGCATCGTTCTCCTTCAGCCGCAGCGACGTCGATCGTTGCGGGATGCGCGGGTGGCCTGGATCAGACTCCGGGCCGCTGACCGTGGGTACGTCTAGTCTTCGAATCCTGCGAGATTGATACCGCCAAGGTCTGGCAGCGGGTAGGCAGAAGGATCCTCGGCGAAGTGGATCTCCTCCTCGTTCTCATTGAGGATCTCCACGTTGAGCCCAAGGCTCTGGAGCTCCTTGATGAGCACCTTGAAGGACTCAGGCACACCGGGCGCCTGGATGTCCTCGCCCTTGACGATGGCCTCATACGTCTGGACACGGCCCATGACGTCGTCGGACTTCACCGTCAACAGCTCCTGGAGGATGTTGGCAGCACCGTATGCCTCCAGGGCCCAGACCTCCATCTCGCCGAAGCGCTGGCCACCGAACTGCGCCTTGCCACCGAGCGGCTGCTGGGTGATGAGGCTGTATGGGCCGGTAGACCGTGCGTGGATCTTGTCCTCCACGAGGTGATGGAGCTTGAGCATGTAGATATAGCCCACCGTGATCTCGCGGTCGAAGGGTTCACCGCTGCGACCGTCACGGAGCGTGGTCTTGCCGGTGACCGGCAGGCCCGCGGCGATGAGCTCATCCTCGATCTGCTTCTCGGTGGCGCCATCGAAGACCGCGGTGGCGGCCTTGATGGTGCGCAGCTCCTTCTTGGCGCGCTCATGCAGCGCCCAGCCCAGGTGGGTCTCAAGGATCTGGCCCAGGTTCATGCGGCTGGGCACGCCCAGCGGGTTGAGGATGATGTCGACGGGCGTGCCGTCCGGCAGGAAGGGCATGTCCTCCTGGGGCAGGATCTTTGCGACCACGCCCTTGTTGCCATGACGGCCAGCCATCTTGTCGCCCACCGAGATCTTGCGCTTGGCGGCGACGCTGACGCGGATGAGTCGGTTGACGCCCGGAGGCAGCTCATCACCATTGTCACGATTGAACTCGCGGATGTCGACGACCTTGCCACGCTCGCCGTGAGGCAGGCGCAGGCTGGAGTCCTTCACTTCGCGGGCCTTCTCGCCGAAGATGGCCCGCAGCAGGCGCTCCTCAGCGGTCAGCTCGGTCTCTCCCTTGGGTGTGATCTTGCCGACCAGGATGTCACCGGGCTGCACTTCGGCGCCGATATAGACGACACCGTCCTCGTCGAGATCCTTGAGGGAATCCTCACCGACGTTGGGGATGTCGCGCGTGATCTCCTCGGGGCCCAGCTTGGTATCGCGAGATTCCAGCTCATGCTTCTCGATGTGGATGCTGGTGAAGAGGTCCTCGCGGACGAGCCGGTCGCTGACCACGATGGCGTCCTCGTAGTTGCCACCCTCCCAGCTCATGAAGGCAACGAGGATATTTCGGCCAAGGGCGAGCTCCCCGTCCTCGGTCGACGACGAGTCGGCCAGCACGGCATTCTCGGCCACGCGCATGCCGACATCGACCATGGGCCGGTGGTTGATACAGGTGCCCTGGTTCGATCGCACGAACTTCTCGAGTGGGTACTCGCGCAGCTCGCCGTTGTCCTCTTCGATGGTGATCAGGTCGGCCGTCACCGAGGTGACGACGCCGGCGCCACGAGCGACGATGACCTGGCCGGAGTCCTTGGCGGCACGGGCCTCCATGCCGGTACCCACGATGGGCGACTCGGGCTGCAGGAGCGGCACGGCCTGGCGCTGCATGTTGGAGCCCATCAGCGCACGGTTGGCGTCGTCGTGCTCCAGGAACGGGATCAGGGCGGTGGCCACCGAGACGACCTGCTTGGGACTCACGTCCATGTAGTCGATCTGCTCGGGTCGCGCCTCAGGGAACTGGTCCAGGTGACGGGCGGGAACCTTGTCATCCACGAAGTAGCCGTTCTCATCGAGGCGCGTGTTGGCCTGGGCTACGTAACGCTCCTCCTCGTCGTAGGCGGCGAGGTACTCGATCTCGGCAGTGACCCGGGGCTTGACCTTGAAGGCCTTGCGCTTCTGGGACTTGAGCTCGGCCACCGCGGCCGCCGTGAGCGGATCGCCCTTGGCCACGATGACCTTGCCCTTGGCGTCGGTGAGGTCCTCGCCGGCGATCTCCTCGAGCAGGCCAGTGTCCTTGTGGTCGACCGAGCGCTTGACCTTCCGATACGGCGTCTCGATGAAACCGTATTCATTGATGCGCCCGTACGTAGCCAGCGAGCCGATGAGCCCGATGTTCGGACCCTCGGGCGTCTCGATGGGACAGATGCGGCCGTAGTGGCTGTGATGCACGTCACGGACGTCGAAGCCGGCACGCTCGCGCGACAGGCCGCCGGGGCCCAGGGCCGAGAGGCGACGCTTGCTGGTCAGCTCGGCGAGCGGGTTGGTCTGGTCCATGAACTGGGAGAGCTGGCTGCCGCCGAAGAACTCCTTCATGGCGGCCACCACGGGGCGGATGTTGACGAGCACGTTCGGCGTCGCCTTCTCCGGCTCCTGGATGGTCATGCGCTCCTTGACCACGCGCTCCATGCGCAGCAGACCCACGCGGAAGGCGTTCTGGATAAGCTCGCCATTGGCCCGGATCCGGCGGTTGCCCAGGTGGTCGATGTCGTCAGCGCTACCGAGCCCGTTGTCCAGCTCGATGAGGTGGCCCACGATGGCGGCGATGTCTTCCTTGGTGATGGTGCGCTCAAGGTCGGGCAGCCTGATGCCCATGCGATCAGCGACCGGACCCAGCTTCTTGTTGAACTTGTAGCGGCCCACGCGACCAAGGTCGTAGCGGCGGAAGTTGAAGAACAGGCTCTCGACCAGCTTCTCGGCGTTGTCGCCGGTGGGCGGGTCGCCGGGCCGGAGCTTCTTGTAGACCTCGATGAGCGCTTCCATCCGCGTCGTAGTGGTGTCGCGGTCGAGGGTCTCGCTGATGAAGCTGATCTCACCGGTGTCGACCTTCTTGAAGAGCGCCACGATCTCGTCGTTGGTCTCGTAGCCGACGGCGCGCAGGAGTTTGGTCGCCTCCAGCTTGCGCTTGCGGTCGACCTTGACGTAGAGCTGGTTCTTGGCGGCGGTCTCGAACTCCAGCCAGGCGCCACGGTTGGGGATGACCTTGGCGCTGAAGAGCTGGCGGCCGGTATTGGCGTCCTCGGTGGCCGTGTAGTACACACCCGGGCTGCGAACGAGCTGGCTCACCACCACACGCTCAGCGCCGTTGATGATGAACGTGCCACGCTCGGTCATGGACGGGAAATCGCCCATGTAGACACGCTGCTGCAGCTGCTCGCCGGTCTCCTTGATGTGAAGCTCGACATCCACATAGAGGGGACGGCTGTAGGTGAGGTCGCGGGCGCGACACTCGAGCTGGTCGTACTTGGGGTCGCCGAATTCGTAGTTGTTGAAGTGCAGATCCATGGACTTGCCGGTGAAGTCCTGGATGGGGCTGATCTCATCGAGGAGGTCGCGCAGGCCTCGCTCGACGAACCAGTCGTAAGACTTGCGCTGAAGCTCGATCAGGTCAGGGATGGGTAGGACTTCAGGGATCCGGGAATAGCGCACACGCTCGGGGAGAACGGGCGCACGCAGACGATCGACTTCAGACACGGTCATGGGGCACTCCTGGCCTCAGGGAGAGGCGATCAAGGCACGGGAATCCGACCTCTAGGGTCGTTTGGAAGAAAAGGGCCGCGCTCACCGACCTCGCAGTATATCGCGGGCTGTGGGTACCGTCAACGGCGGGCGAGCGCGGCGAAGCAAGGGAGGCCTGAGGAGGCCTCCCTCATCCGGGCGCTTGAGGCTACTTGACCTCGACCTTGGCGCCCTGCTCCTCGAGTGCTGCCTTGATCTTCTCGGCCTCGTCCTTGTCGACGCCTTCCTTCACGGCCTTGGGCGCGGCGTCGACGAGGTCCTTGGCTTCCTTGAGGCCCAGACCGGTCAGCTCACGCACGACCTTGATGACGGGGATCTTGTTGGGGCCGACCTCGGTCAGCACGGCCTCGAACTCCGACTGCTCCTCGACGGCCGGCGCGTCTCCGCCGGCAGCCGGCGCCGCGGCCACGGCAGCGGCCACCGGAGCAGCGGCGGTCACGCCGTAGCGCTCCTCGAAGGCCTTGATGAATTCGGAGAGTTCAAGGACGGTCATGCCGTCGATGGCGGTAAGGATGTCTTCCTGGGAAAGCTTGGTTGCCATTGGGATATCGGTTCCTTCCGTGGATGGTTGATGTCAGATGACGTGGATGGCGCGCCGCTCAGGCGGCTTCCGCTCCCTCGCGCTGTTCGCGCAGCTGTGCCAGGCCGTAGCCGAGGTCGCGCAATGGCGCAGCCAACAGGCTGGCCATCATGCTCAAGGGCGCGACCATGCCGCCGGCTAGCTGGGCCAGCAGGGCCTCTCGGCCAGGCAATGCAGCCAGTGCTGTCACGGCGGCGGCGTCGACCGTTTGGCCGTTCATGGCGGCACCACGGATCTCGACCTTGTAGGGCTTGGTGGCATCCAGCAGGCCCTTGGCCAGTGAGGATTCATCCTCCGCGCCGACGGCGATCGCGCTGGGGCCGGTCAGGAGCGGGATGAGCTCCGGTCGACCAGCCTGGTCAGCCGCGATCCTGGCCAGCCGGTTCTTGATGACCCGGTAGCGGATGTCCTTGGTGCGCAGTTCTCGACGCACCTTGAGCAGATCAGCCACGGACAGGCCCCGGTGATCGGAGACGATCGCGGTGTCCGCCTCCTTGAGGAGCTCGACGAGCTCCGCCACGGTCGCCTGCTTGGCTTCTGTGGGCATGTGACCTCCTTTCGTGTCGGGCGCCGCTGGAGCGACTAACCCCTGTGTGTCCCGCACAGGAGCGTCAGTCGCTGCGACATGCAGCACCCGGACAGAAGGTCCGGTTCGACACCTGCCTTGGCGTGCCCGTCGGCGTCCCCGCGTAGCGGTCCGGTCGACGACTTCGGCCCCGTCCGCGATCCGGTTGGTCCGGTCCACGGCCTGGCAGCGCGGAGGCTGCCGGGACACATCGCTGTCTCTGGCGGAACGATCTTCGTTTCGACGGGTAGCGCCCCGTCAACGTGTGATGCGGGCCGGGGCCCGCTGCCCTCAGGCCGCTGCGCGAGCCAGGAGTCCCGGGACATCCACACGGATGCCGGGGCCCATGGTGGCGGCGACGGTGAGGCTCTTGAAATACTGCCCCTTGACCTCCTTGGGTCGCGCCCGGTTGACCGCGTCGGTGAGCGCAGCCAGGTTGTCGACCAATTGCTCGCTTTCGAAGCTGGCCCGGCCGAAGGGCACGTGGATGATGCCGCCCTTGTCGACCTTGAATTCGATGCGCCCACCCTTGAGCTCGTTGATGACCTGATCGAGGTCGAAGGTGACGGTGCCAGCCTTGGGGTTTGGCATCAGGCCTCGGCGGCCGAGGACGCGACCCAGCTTGCCGACGCGACCCATCATGTCGGGCGTGGCCACGGCCACGTCGAATTCGAGCCAGCCCCCTTCGATCTTCTCGGCGAGGTCATCAGCGCCCACGACATCGGCCCCAGCCGCGGTGGCCTCGGCGGCCTTGTCGCCCTCGGCGAAGACGGCGACGCGCACGACTTTGCCGCTGCCGTGCGGCAGCGAGACCGTACCGCGCACCATCTGCTCGGCGTGTCGCGGGTCGACCCCGAGGCGCATGTGCGCTTCGACCGAGCCATCGAACTTGGTGGTGGACGTCTGCTTCAGGAGCGCCATGGCCTCGTCGGGCGCATAGGCCATGCCATGCTCCACGAGCTTGGCGGCGTCCAGATAGCGTTTTCCGTGTTGTCCCATGAACATGAACCTCCGATAGCGGCCCTGCCTGGGCCTCCCCCTGGTGACGCGGGGTAGACGTGCCGAAGGACGGCCCTTGCCGCCAGGCTGCACGTTCGCGTCGGCTCGCGGACGGCATGACGTTTCTAGTCGACGATCTCGATACCCATGGAGCGGGCGGTGCCGGCGATGATGCGCGAGGCCATCTCCCGGTCGTTGGCGTTGAGGTCGGCCTGCTTGATCTCAGCGATCTCGAGGAGCTGCGCCTGGGTCACTTTGCCCACGGCATCCTCGCGACCCACGGCACCGGCGCCCTTCTCTACGCCGGCTGCCTTGCGCAGCAGGTCCGCGGCCGGCGGGGTCTTGAGGATGAAGGTGAAGCTGCGGTCCTCGAAGATGGTGATGCGGGCCGGGATGACCTGGCCGCTTTGCGCCGCCGTCCTCTCGTTGTAGGACTTGGTGAACTCGACGATATTGATGCCGTGGGGACCCAACGCCGTGCCCACGGGAGGGGCCGGAGTGGCCTTGCCCGCGGGCAGCTGCAGGGTCAGGACGGTGCGGATCTTCTTGGCCATCGGTTCGTCTCGTTCTACCTCGTTGTCGTCAGGGGTCCAGGCGGGCGGTTAGAGCTTCTCGACCTGCAGGAAGTCGAGCTCGACGGGCGTCTCGCGCCCGAAGATGCTGACCAGGACCTTGAGTTTGTTGCGCTCGGGATTGACCTCGTCCACGGTGCCGATGAACTCGGCGAAGGGGCCATCGGTCACGCGAACGGATTGGCCCTTGCTGAAGGCCACGCGGTACTTGGGTGTCTCCACGCCCATCTGGCGCAGGATCTGCTTGACCTCGTGCTCCTCGAGAGGGACGGGCTCATTGCGGGAGCCCGGGATATTGCCACCACCCACGAAGCTGGTCACGCCGGGTGTATTGCGGACGACGAACCAGGACTCCGGGTCCAGGATCATCTCCACCAGGACATAGCCCGGGAAGACCTTCTTCTGCACGGTGACGCGTTGTCCGCCGCGGATCTCGATCTCGTCCTCTTCGGGCACCAGCACCTGGTAGATCTTGTCTTCCATGCCCATCGTCTCGATGCGGTGCTCGAGATTGGTCTTGACCTTCTTCTCGTAGCCCGAGTAGGTGTGGATCACGTACCAGCGCTTGTCCGATTGTGCGGTCTCGACGAGATGGTCCAGAAAACCGGTCATCAGAAGACTTCCGTGATGAACACGAGCACCTGTCGCCAGACGAGGTCGAAGAATGCGATGTACACGCCGAAGATGCCGCTGATCACGAACACCAGCACGGTCAAGTTGCGGACGTGTTCACGCGTGGGCCACGTGACCTTCTTCAGTTCCGAGTACGACTCGGAGAAATAGTTGCGGATCCTTCCGATCACGGTTCTCTTCGTTCCCTCATCTGGGGCTGGTTGCAGAGGTGGCAGGCGCGGCGGGACTCGAACCCACAACCCCTGGTTTTGGAGACCAGTGCTCTGCCAAATTGAGCTACGCGCCTACGCTCGCCGTGCGCCTCCTACTTGGTCTCGCGGTGAAGTGTATGACTTCGACAGCGAGGGCAGTAACGACGCAACTCGATGCGACTGGGATCGTTCCTCTTGTTCTTCTCCGTCGAATATGTGCGCTCCTTGCACTCCGTGCAGGCGAGCGTGATGACGGGCCGGTTTTCGGCTTTTGCCACTTGAGTCTAGTCCTCGACCGAGATGATGGCGCCGGCGCCGACGGTGCGGCCACCCTCGCGGATGGCGAAACGCTGGCCGGGCTCGAGCGCGATGGGGGTGATGAGCTCGACGTCCATGTCGACGTTGTCACCGGGCATGATCATCTCGGCCCCATCGTGGAGGCTGATGGCGCCGGTGACGTCGGTGGTGCGCAGGTAGAACTGCGGGCGGTAGCCGTTGTAGAACGGCGTATGCCGGCCACCCTCGTCCTTGGTCAGGACGTAGACACGGGCGGTGAACTTGGTATGGGGCTTGATGGAGCCGGCCTTGGCGAGCACCTGGCCACGCTCGATATCGTCGCGCTCGATGCCACGCAGCAGCGTGCCGATGTTGTCGCCGGCCTGGCCGGAGTCGAGCAGTTTGTTGAACATCTCGACGCCGGTGACGACGACCTTGCGGGTCGCCTTCATGCCGATCATCTCGACCTCTTCGCCGACCTTGACCTCGCCACGCTCGACACGACCGGTGGCCACGGTGCCGCGGCCCTTGATGCCGAAGACGTCCTCGACGGGCATGAGGAAGGGCTTGTCGACGGCACGCTCGGGGGTGGGGATATAGGTGTCGACCGCGTCCATCAGCGCCGCGATGGGCTGGTAGGCGGGGTCGCTGGCATCGTCGGGCGCCTCGAGCGCGGCCAGCGCGCTGCCGCGGATGACCGGCAGGTCGTCTCCGGGGTAGTCGTACTTGCTGAGCAGCTCACGGACCTCCAGCTCGACGAGCTCGAGGAGCTCCTCGTCGTCGACCATGTCGACCTTGTTGAGGAAGACCACGATGTAGGGCACCTCGACCTGGCGGGCCAGCAGGATGTGCTCGCGCGTCTGGGGCATGGGCCCGTCGGTGGCCGCGACCACCAGGATGGCGCCGTCCATCTGGGCGGCCCCGGTGATCATGTTCTTGATGTAGTCCGCGTGACCGGGGCAGTCGACGTGGGCGTAGTGGCGGACATCGGTCTCGTACTCGACGTGGGCGATGGCGATGGTGATACCGCGCTCGCGCTCCTCGGGGGCGTTGTCGATCGTGTCGAAGGCACGGTATGACGCCTCACCCTTGAGGGACAGGTACTTGGTGATGGCCGCCGTCAGGCTGGTCTTGCCATGGTCGATGTGACCGATGGTGCCGATGTTGACGTGGGGCTTGTTGCGCTCGAACTTCTGCTTGGCCATCCTTACAGTCCGCTTGGCCCCGACAGGCGCACCGCGATGAGCGGGTCCGGTCGGAGGTGATCAGGTGGAGCCCACATTGGGATTTGAACCCAAGACCTCTTCCTTACCAAGGAAGTGCTCTGCCGCTGAGCTATGTGGGCGTGCTGGGCGTTTGTGGGCTCTGGCAGAGGACGCCAGGTGAATGGTGGGCAAGGAGGGAATCGAACCCCCACAGTCGAAGACGGCTGATCTACAGTCAGCGGAGCTCACCACCTGCTCAACTTACCCATGTCTTGTGCCATGTACCCCTTCGGGATCGAGACCCCTGTGGTGAAGGAGGAACACAGCGTCCTCTGTTGTTGGAGCCGACGACGGGACTCGAACCCGGAACCTGTGGTTTACAAAACCACTGCTCTGCCAATTGAGCTACGTCGGCGGCGACGCCAAATAGTAGCGCAGGCCGTGCCACTCCCGCAAGCACGCAGCCGGCTCATCCCTTCAGAGCCATCCACCCCGGGTCCTGGGCCTTCGCGGCGGAGGCGATCCCAAGGATGAAGCACGCGGCCCTCCAGGCTGGTGGGATGCCTGCGGTGGGACGGACAATACCCGGCATCACAAGGACGGAACCTGTACTCGTCCGGACCATCGGTCCGTCGTCCGGCCTGAAACGATCCAGCCTGCTCGGACTTATGAGGCCGACTCGGAAGGAGCCTCCGGCAGAAGGTCGTCAGGATCGGCAGAGACCAGCTCCCCGGCCGGGGCTTGAGGCGAGCCAGGAGTAGGCAGTACCGTGGGTGTCGGCAGATCCGCAGCGGAGCCTTCGACTCCGGGTCCCGGAGCAGGCCCGGATCCTCGGGCCGGCTCGGATGCCGGAGCGGCCTCGGCTAGTGGCATGACCCTGGCGTCGTCGGCTCCGGTCGGTCGATCGGCCTCGGGCAGGTCTCGCTGAGCGGCCGCCTCGAAGAGGAACACCGAGCCGGCTACCGAGGCGTTGAGCGAGGCCACCTTGCCCCGCATCGGGATGCGCGCCATGATGTCGACCCGCCGACGAACCCTGGAGTGCAGGCCCCGGCCCTCGCTTCCAGTCACGATGACGACGGGCCCACGCAAGTCGACCTCGCGCACGGTCATCGAGGCGTCACCGTCGGCTCCGATGACACGTACCCCGCGCGCATGCAGGTCGACCAGGCCGGATGCGAGATCGGGCAAGGGCACCAGGAGGAGATGCTCCACAGCGCCGGCCGAAGTCTTGATGGCAGCCGGGCTGATGGGGGCGGCTCCCTGAGTGGGAAAGATGACCCCGTGGACACCGCAGGCCTCTGCGGAGCGCAGCAGCGTGCCCACGTTCTGGGGATCTTCCAGATGGTCGAGCGCCAGCAGGAACGGCGGCTCGCCGCGGGCCTTGGCCAGGGCAAGGACATCATCGAGCGTGGCCCACACTCGTGGCGCCACCACCAGCGCCACGCCCTGGTGCCCGTCGAAACCGGCTACTGACGTGATGGTGCCACCCTCCACCTCCACCACCGGGATGCGCAGGGTGGTCGCGTGTAGCACCAGTTGCTCGAGGGCGGTACGTCGACCGGGTACCACCAGCATCCGCTTCACCTCACGCCGCGCCGCGAACGCCTCCTCGACGGGTCGACGGCCGGCCACGATCTCCTCGTCCTCCCCCAGGACATCGGCTGGAGCTGGCCCGGTGGGTGGCATGCCCGGTCCTGGGCGGTCGGCGTGGCCCCACTCCCCTCCCGGACGCCCGCCACGATCGCGATCCCAGGGTCCGCGGGGCGATCGGGGCCCGCGGCGATCCACCCTGTCGTAGTCGAAACGCCGACCGCCCCCCGGGGAACGGCCTTGATCACGCCTGTCACCAGGCCCGCCAGGTCCCGGCCGCTCGCGCCACCCCTCGTAACGAGGACGGTCAGGGCGGTCCTGATCCGCTCCACCACGACCCGGCTTCCCCCCTGCACGTCGGCCACCAGACGGGCGTTCGCCGTATGGCCGACCTCCGGGCTTGGCGCCATACGCTCGCCCGTCCTGCGATCGGTTGCCATACGGCCGGCCACCTGATGGCTTCCCGCCATACGGTCGCCCGCCACGAGGGCGATCGCCAGGCGGCCGCCCACGACCCGGGTGCCCGCCGGAATGAGGCTGCCCAGCGCTTCGGTCCATGGGCGCAGTGCTCCGGGGCTCGCCGTCGCGGTCTGGGCCGCCCGAGCCAGCATCGTTTCGCGATCCGCCATCCTCGCGCCGGCCGCTGCCGTCAGCCGGGCCGAGATCAGCATCAGAGCCACCCTGCGGCCCGCTCTGCCCGGATCGCTCTGACTGCTCGTCGGTCATGCTCAGCTCCTTCGCCATCGCTGGCCGTCGGGTGTGTCCTCCACCGTGACACCACCGGCGGCAAGCGCATCACGGAGCTCGTCGCTCCGAGTCCAATCCCGAGCAGCACGCGCTGCCATCCGCTCGTCCAGCATGGCGGCCAGCTCGGCGTCGAGATCGACCGGCGCATCGGACAGCACTCCGAGCACGCTATCGAGCTGGCGGATGGCGGCTGCACCACGACGGGCATCCGCGCTCGAGAGTGAACGCGCCGCCAACCGACCATTCAGCTCACGTACCAGGTCGAACGTCGCCGCAAGCGCCGCCGAGATGTTCAGGTCATCCTCCAGCCCGGTCGTGAATGCCGCTCGCGCGCTCATCAGCAGGCCCGGCAGCGAGGCGTCATCGGGATGCTCCTCGCTATAGCCATCGAGTGCCGCAACGGCCGTATTCAGGCGCGTCACGGCCGCGGCCGCCGCCGTCAGCGACCGCTCGCTGAAATCCAGCGGCGATCGATAGTGCGTGGCCATCAGGGCGTAGCGCAGTGCCTGCGGGCTGATGCCCTGGGCGTAGATATCTGAGGGCCGGCTGAAGTTGCCACTGCGCTTGGCCATCCTGGCGCCATCCATCTGCAGGTGGGCGCAGTGCAGCCAGGTACGCACGAACGGCTCGCCGGTCGCTGCCTCAGCCTGGGCGATCTCGTCCTCGTGATGCGGGAAGACCAGGTCGACGCCGCCGGTATGGATGTCGAAGCTGGTGCCCAGGTAGCGCATGCTCATGGCAGAACACTCGATATGCCAGCCGGGCCGCCCCGGTCCGAGTGATGTCTGCCAGTTGGGCTCGCCGGGTTTGACCGCCTTCCAGAGGGCGAAGTCACGCACATCGTCCTTGTCGTATTCGTCTGCTTCGACGCGTTCACCGCTGCGCTGCTGGTCGGGATCGATGCGAGCCAGCCGGCCGTAGGCAGGCCAGGAGGCGATACGGAAGAAGACGGAGCCATCTTCGGTCTGGTAGGCGTGACCCTTCCCCATGAGCGTCTCGATGAGCGTGACCATGTCGTCGATATGCTCGGTGGCGCGCGGCATGACGTCGGGCTGCGGGATGCCGAGCCGGCCCAGATCCTCGAGGAACGCCTGCGTATGGCGGCTGGTCAATTCGCCGATGGAGATACCGGCCGCGGTCGCATCGCGGATGATCTTGTCATCGACGTCCGTGATGTTCATGACCCAGGTGACACGCATCCCGCCGAATAGCAAGGTGCGGCGCACCAGGTCAGCCATGATGAACGAGCGGAAGTTGCCGACGTGGGCCGGCGCGTAAACCGTGGGGCCACAGGTGTACATGCGAACGTGGCCAGGCTCGAGGGGCTCGAATGGCTCGATGGCGCCACCAAGCGTGTTGCGGAACTGCAGGGTCATCGGGAGACCACGCTCACCAGACACGACGCACTGATCACGCGCCCGGCGCCCTCATCACCACTGAGGTTCCCGGTGGCCGCCTTTACTGATACGCGGCCGGGCTCGGCGCCGACAGCCGAGGCGATATTCGCGGCCATGTCATCGAGCCGCCGGGCACCGATGCGGGGGCGCGCGCCCAGGATCGTGACGTCGGCATCGCCTACCCTGAGGCCAGCCTGTGCCACCCGCGTCATCACCTCGGCCAGGAGCTCCCGACTGTCGATGTCGCGCGTGGCACGTTCACCCGAGGGAAAGAGCCGGCCCAGGTCCCCATCGCCACAGGCCGCCAGCAGGGCGTCACAGAGCGCATGAAGTACGACATCGCCATCGGAGTGGCCGTGGAGTCGTGGCGCGCCCTCGATGAGCAGCCCTCCCAGGCGCAGACCATCCATGGGACCGAACGGATGGCTGTCACTGCCGTGCGTGACACGCTGCCCGGATGCGGCAGCAGCGAGACGGCGTGCCAGGGCCAGATCCTCCGGCAGCGTTACCTTGATATTGGCACTATCGCCTGGCACGGTCGCCACGGCGACGCCATCGCGGGCCAGCAACTCTGCCTCGTCCTTGATGTCATCGGAGGCCGCAGCGTGCGCCTCGGCCGCCGCCAGCAGGAGCTCGCGTCGAGCGCCCTGTGGTGTCTGCGCCCGGAAGAGCCCGGCTCGTTCGGCCGCGCCCGTGATCAGCCCGTCCGCATCGACCCGTTTGAGTGCGTCGACCACGGGCAGCGCCGGGATGACGGCCCCATGCTGACGCACGCCGGCGATGACACGGCTGATGAGCCTGCCATTCACTAGTGGGCGGGCGGCATCGTGCACCAGGACCACTTCGGCACGCGTCTGGCGCACACCGGCAGCCACCGAATCCTGCCGTCGCGTGCCGCCGGGCACGATGCGAGCGCCAAGCGCACGGAGCCAGTCTGTCTCCCCGAATTCGGCCAGGCGCTCCGGTGCCACCACCACGATCACCTGGTCGATCTCGGATGCGGCTGCGAACGCCTCCACTGCCCAGCGCAGCACTGGCCGACCGCCGATGGTCGCATCGAGCTTGTCCTTGCCAGCCATGCGGCGGCTGCTGCCGGCAGCCACGATGACCGCGTCAGCGATTCGTTCCTGGATCACCCCGCAAGTGTGCCCCGGCACGACCATTCGTGTCGCCTTGGTCCGATCAGGAGCTGCTAGCCAGCTCCGCGAAGATCATGCGCCCGGCCACGGTCTGGAGGATGCGCGTGACGGTCACATCGAGCTCACCCTCGATATGGTCACCTCCGCCCTCGACGACGACCATCGTGCCGTCATCGAGGAAGGCCACACCCTGCCCCGGCTCCTTGCCCTCCTGGATGACCTTGACTCGGAGCTCTTCACCCGGCAGGAAGGCCGGCTTGAGGGCGTTGGCGAGCTGATTCAGGTTCATCACGCGGACGCCCTGCAGCTGCGCCACACGGTTGAGGTTGTAGTCCGTGGTCAGGATGGCCGCCTTGCGCTTCTGTGCCAGGGCCACCAGCTTGGCGTCCACCGTCGAGACGCCGGGGTCATCGTCAGAACTCATCTCGACTTCGATGCGGTGGTCCTTCTGGAGCACGGACAGGACATCCATGCCGCGGCGCCCGCGATTGCGGCGACCCGGATGGGAGTCGTCAGCGATGTGCTGGAGCTCGCCGAGCACGAAACGCGGCACGATGAGCAATCCGGCGAGGAATCCGGAGGCAACGACATCGACGATGCGTCCGTCGATGATGGCGCTGGTGTCGAGGAAGGTGATCTGGTCGAAGCTGGGCTCGGTGCGTCCTTCGCCTTCGGTCCTCCGCTGCGGGGCCAGCTGGCGGAGTGCATCGATGAGGTCCTGCCGCTTGGCCACCGTCAGCCCCATCATGCCCAGCGCCAGGACGATGGAGACCCCGATGGGCAGCAGCAGTCCGGCTGGCGCGGGCAGGCTGGTCAGCGGCAAGCCCAGCAGGAATCCCATCAACAGACCCACCAGCAGGCCCGCGATGGCGGCCACGAATTCGTCGGTCGACATGTCGGTCACGGCACGCATCAGCCACCGGCTCGGCGTGATGGTGATGTACGGCATGATCGAGAAGCCCACCACACCCCATGCCACGATCCACGCTATCAGCAGCAACCGCCCAGCCGTGGATTGCTCAAGCAGGGCTTCCGACATGCCAGCGAGAGCGATCGCAAGGATGACCCCGAGAGCGCCCCCGAGCAGGCGGATGAACCTCAACATAGCCAGAGCACGCTACCAGAAGAGGAGCTGTACCGACTCCTCACCCAGAGGTACCGGTGTCGAGCCTGAAGCCGAGCTCCAGTGCATCGCTCAAGGTGTCGACAGCGATGGGCTCCAGACCTCGTGGCATGGGTGCGCCTGAAGCGGCGCTCGAGCTGGCCGGCACGAGGGCCCGACGGAAGCCCAGGCGCGCTGCTTCGCGCAGCCGGCGGTCGAGCCCACGCACAGGCCGCACCTCGCCGAGGAGGGAGACCTCGCCACAAACCAGCGTGTCGGCCGGCAGGGAACGATCTCGATGGGAGGCTGCGATGGCCATGGCCAGCGGCAGGTCCAGGGCCGGATCCGACACCGTAAGGCCGCCGGCCAGGCTGGCATAGACATCGCGACCGCTGACGTCGACGCCCCCGCGTCGCGCCAGCACGGCGATCAGGAGCGCCAGTCGATTGCCATCCAGGCCGGCCACCGTTCGTCGCGGCGGGCCCATGCCCGACGGCGCCACCAGTGCCTGCACCTCGACCAGCAGCGGCCGGCTGCCCTCGAGGATGGCCGCGACGGCCACGCCGGGTGCTTCCCGGTGTCCACTGCCGAGGAAGGCGGCAGCGGTGTCACGAACTTCCTGCAGACCGGCCGCGGTCATCTCCATGACGCCGACCTCATCGGTGGAACCATGCCGGTTCTTCAGCGCGCGTACCAACCTCAGCGAGCCATAGCGATCACCCTCGAGCATGAGCACTACGTCGACGAGGTGCTCGAGCGAGCGCGGGCCGGCCAACGTGCCGTCCTTGGTGACGTGCCCAACGAGCAGCACGGGCACGTCCTGCTCCCGAGCGAAGGCCCCCAGCTGGGCGGCGGACTCTCGGACCTGGCCGACCGAGCCCGGTGGTCCATCGAGCCCGTCGAGCTGCACCATCTGGATGGAGTCCACTACCAGCAGCGCCGGCTGCGCTGCAGCGGCGGCGCTGACGATGGTGGCCACGTCGGTACCGGCCAGCACCGTCAACGAGCCGTCGGCCGGGCCGCCGGTCAGTCCCAGTCGTGCGGCCCGCAGGTGCAGCTGGGCGGCGGACTCCTCAGCGCTGGCGTAGAGCACCGTGACCCCACCCGGCTTCGCAGCGGCTGAAGCCGCCAGCGCACCTGCCATCTGCAACACCAGCGTGGACTTGCCGATCCCAGGTTCACCGCCGAGCAGCACCACCGATCCAGGCACCAGGCCGTCGCCGAGCAGGCGGTCGACCTCGGCGATGCCAGTGGGGCGTCGCCGGGTGGCGGTGGTCTCCAGCTGGCCGAGCGGCGTGGGTGCCACCGCCGCCACCGAAGTGCGGGTGCGGCCGCCGCCCCGCCCATCGGCCGTGCGAATCAGGGTCTCGACAAGCGAGTTCCAGGCGCCGCAGGCGCGACACTGTCCCTCCCAGCGCGAGTAGGTCGCAGCACAGGATTGACAGACATATTGGCTGGCCGCCCGAGAGCGCGCCACTGAGTCAGGCGGCCTCGACGGGCGTCTTCTCTGCGGCAGTGTTGATGGTCAGCCCGGAGTCCTCGGAGCGGTCCACCATGACCGTGTCGCCGGCCTTGAAGCTGCCCACGAGGAGGGCTTCGGCAAGGGGGTCCTCGACCATGTTCTGGATCACGCGGCGAAGTGGCCGAGCACCATAGTCCACGTCATAGCCGAGCTTGATGATGTGATCCTTGGCCTCCTGGGTGACCTCAAGCTCGATCTGTTGCGCCATGAGCTGGTTGCGGACCCGGGCCAGCAGGAGGTCCACGATCTGACGGATCTCGTCCACGCTGAGGGAGCGGAAGACGACCTGCGAGTCGATCCGATTGAGGAACTCCGGTCGGAAGCTGGACTTGAGCTGCTCCAGCACCTTGTCCTTCATGCGCGAGTACTGCGCCTCACGCTCGAGATCCTCATCCGCCGAAACCGGGCGGAAGCCCAGCGACGTGTCCTTGAGCAGATCCTTGGCGCCGACGTTGCTGGTCATGATGATGACGGTGTTGCGGAAGTCCACGCGCCGGCCCTTGGAGTCGGACAAGTGCCCATCCTCCAGGATCTGGAGGAGCATGTTGAAGACCTCTGGGTGCGCCTTCTCGATCTCGTCGAGCAACACCACCGAGTAGGACTTGCGTCGCACGGCCTCGGTCAACTGGCCGCCTTCCTCGAAACCGACGTAGCCTGGCGGTGCGCCGACGAGGCGGCTGACGTTGTGGCGCTCCATGAACTCGCTCATGTCGATCTTGATGAGCGAGTCCTCGCTGCCGAACATGAACTCGGCGAGCGTCTTGGCCAACTCCGTCTTGCCCACGCCGGTGGGGCCCAGGAAGATGAACGAGCCGATGGGTCGCTTGGGGTCCTTGAGGCCGGCGCGGGCCCGACGAACCGCCTTCGAGACCGTGTCGATGGCCTCCTGCTGGCCGATGACGCGTTTGTGTAGCGCCTCTTCCATCTGGAGCAACCGTTCCGACTCCTCCTGGGCGATACGGGCGACGGGGATGCCCGTCCACAGCGCTACGACCTGGGCGATGTCTTCGTCGGTGACCTCGGGCGTCTCCGCAGCCAGCGCGGCCTGCCAGTCACTGCGCAGCTGGTCAGCGGTGGCCTTGGCCGCGGACTCGGCATCGCGCAGCTCCTGCGCACGCTCGTAGTCCTGGTCGTTGACCGCGGCCTCCTTCTCCAGGGCGATGCGTTCCAGCTCCTTCTGGCTCTCCTTCAGCTCCGGCGGGGCCGAGCTGTGACGCAGGCGCACTCGACTGGCGGCCTCGTCGATGAGGTCGATGGCCTTGTCAGGAAGATGGCGATCGGTGATGTAGCGGATCGACAGGTCCACGGCCGCGCGCGCGGCGTCGTCAGTGATCGTGACCCGATGGTGCTGCTCGAAGCCGGCACGGATGCCGAACAGGATGTCCACGGACTGCTCGCGCGTGGGCTCTTCGACCATGACTGGCTGGAAGCGCCGCTCGAGGGCAGCGTCCTTCTCGATGTACTTGCGGAACTCGTCGAGCGTGGTCGCACCGATGCATTGCAGCTCCCCGCGCGCCAGAGGCGGTTTGAGGATGTTGGCGGCGTCGATGGCGCCCTCAGCCGCGCCAGCGCCCACCAGCGTGTGCAGCTCGTCGATGAAGAGGATGGCGTCGTTGGTCGCGCGCAGTTCTTCGATGATCTTCTTGAGCCGTTCCTCGAACTCACCGCGGTACTTGGTCCCTGCCACCAGGGACCCGATATCGAGGGTCAGAACACGCTTGTTCGCCAGCGTCTCGGGGATGTCGCCCGCGACGATACGGTGAGCCAGGCCCTCGGCGATGGCCGTCTTGCCGACGCCGGGCTCTCCGATGAGGGCCGGATTGTTCTTGCGGCGGCGGGACAGGATCTGGACGACGCGCTCGATCTCCTTCTCACGGCCCACCACCGGATCGAGCTTGCCCGCGCGGGCGGCCTCGGTCAGGTTGATGCCCAGCTGATCGACCGTCGGCGTCTTGCTGCTTCGCTTGGCATCGCCGCCACTGGAGCTGCTGCTACTGGGGCCTGAGGCACTGGACTGGCTGAGGACACGGATGACCTCGTGGCGGACCTTGTCCAGGTTGACACCCAGGGACTCAAGGACGCCGGCCGCGATGCCTTCTCCCTCGCGAACGAGACCGAGCAGGAGGTGCTCGGTGCCGATGTAGTTGTGACCGAGGCGGCGCGCTTCGTCGATGGCCAGCTCGATGACCCGCTTGGCGCGTGGGGTCAGGCCGACCTCGCCAACCACTGGACGATCGCCACGGCCGATGATGAACTCCACTGCCGTACGGACCTTGGGCAGTTCGACGTTCATGTTCTCGAGCACGCGCGCGGCCACACCTTCGCCTTCGCGAACGAGGCCGAGCAGCAGGTGCTCGGTGCCGATGTAATTGTGATTGAAGCGCTGTGCCTCGTCCTGCGCGAGCGTCAGGACTTTGCGAGCGCGGTCGGTGAACTTGTCGAACCGATCCATATCGAAGAGTGACGACTCCAGTTACGTGCGGTCGTTGACGACCGCCGAGTCATGCTACCACCGGTCATGCTGCTGCAAACCGGATGATGATTCGCGAGGCTGGCCGTTCGTCATCAGGCCGTCACGCACCGATCCCACGAGTTCGGGCCTGCCGCCGCCGGTGCCGATCCAGGCAAAGAGGCGACTTGAACCGGGCGAAGCACGGCCCCGGCAGCATCAGCTCCCGAGCACGGACACCGGACCCGGGAAGCGTCTTCAGCCTAGTCCTTGGCCGCCTCTTCGTGAGCGTCTGCGGCGTCGGCTTCCGCATCGGCCCTGGCATCAGCGGCCGCTTCGGCGACCACCTCCGCCTCTGCGGCCTTCTCCAGGTCGGCGACGACCTCGGCCTCGGCCTCAGCCTCGACTTCTTCAGCGACCTCGGCCACCATCTCTGCCTCGGCCGCACCCTCCAGGTCCGCGGCCTCCTCGGCCAACGCGTCGGCCTCGACGATCTCGGCGGCCTCGACGATCTCTTCAGCCTCCGCGGCCTGCTCGAGCGCTGCCGCTTCAGCCTCTGGCGTGGTCGCCGCGGCAGCCTTCTCGAGATCCTCGATGACTTCGTCCTCGGCGGCCACCTTGATGTCCTCCGCAGCTTCGGCTACCTCTTCGGCGTCAGCGGCCCCCTCAAGATCCACGACCTCGTCAGCCAGCGCCTCGGCCTCCACTTCCTCGGCGGCTTCGGCCACCGCTTCGGCTTCGACCGCGTCAGCGATGGCCTCGGCCTCGACTGCCTCAGCGGCGACTTCGACATCGTCTGCGGATGCAGCGTCCTGCTCGGCGATCTGCTGGCGGACCTGGGCGAACGCGGCCGCCAGAGTGTTGTCGATGCCACCTTCGGGCTCCTGGACCGCCTGCGAGCGATCAAAACCGCTACGCTCACCGCGCGGTCGACGCTCACGCGCTGGGCGGGCCGGTGCTTCCTCAGCCTGCTTGAGGCTGAGGCCAAGGCGATGACGCTCGGAATCGAGCGAGATGATCTTGAGTTTCAGCGTCTGGCCTTCATGGACCACGTCACCTGGGTGTGCGACGCGCTGGTGCGAAAGCTCGCTGATGTGGATGAGGCCCTCAAGACCGTCCTTGACGCGCACGAAGGCGCCGAAGTTGACGATCTTGGTGACGGTGCCATCCACGACGTCGCCGACCTTCAGATCAGCCACGGTGGACTGCCACGGGTCAGGCAGCAGGCGCCGGATCGAAAGGCTGATGCGACCGCGCTCGTGGTTGATGTCGATGACCTCGGCCTCGACCTCATCCCCGACCTCGTAGGCGCCCTCAGGGTTGTTGACCTTGTTCCAGGACAGCTCGCTCTTGTGCACGAGCCCGTCGATGCCGCCGAGGTCGACGAAGATGCCGAAGGGGGCGATGGAGCGCACCGTGCCCGTGACCTTCTGGCCCGTCTCAAGGCTGCTGAAGAGCTCATCGCGCTTCTCGCGCCGTTCCTCGTACAGCGCCACCTTCTCCGACAGGATGAGCCGATTGGCCTTGCGGTTGACCTCCAGGATCTTGAGACGCAGCTTGCGGCCCACGTAGGGCTGCAGCTTCTCGGCGATCTCCTGGGCCGCATCGCGCGGCTGGTCATTCTGGGGACGGCGTGGGAAGTCGACGATCTGGCTGATGGGGACGAAGCCACGGATGCCGCAGTCGACGATAAGACCACCCTTGTTGTGGTCGATGACCGGCGCCTCGATGATCTCACCCTCGTCGAACTGTTCCTGCATCGAGCGCCATTTGCGCTCAAGACCGGCACGACGAAGCGACAGGACCGCGTGTCCATCGGCAGACTCCGGCTGCAGGACGTAGACCAGGACGGTGTCGCCAACGTTCAAGTCCGGCTGCGACTCGGCATTGCGTCCATACAGCTCGCGGTTACTGACCACACCCTCGGACTTGGCTCCGACGTCGACCAGCATCTCGTCCTTGTCGATGCGGACGATCTTTCCCTCGACCACATCGCCGTGCTTGAGGCTGGGGATATCGCCCGGCTGCTCCGCGAGCAGCTCTTCCATGGTGGTCGGCTCAGGGCCGAGATCGACAGGAGGGGCGGGTTCAGGTTCAGGAGCGGGTGGCTCCTGCGCCGCGTGGGCTGTCTCGTCTGCCGTCGCTGCTGTCTCGTCTGCCGTGGCTGCTGTCTCGTCTGCCGTGGCTGCTGTCTCGTCTGCCGTGGCTGCTGTCTCGTTCGCCGTGGCTATCGTCTCGGCAGGGGCGTCCTCAGCGACAGATCCGTCCTCAGCGACAGATCCGTCCGCCGGGTCCTCGCTCGATCCATCGCCGGACACCGACTCCGGGGCAGTCTCCTCACTGACCGCCGCACTCTCCTCACTGACCGCCGCAGTCTCGGAGGTGTCATCCTGCGCCTCGGTGTCATCCGTCGCCTCGGCGGCAGGAGCCGCATCACCACTCGCCGGTTCGGCCGCGGGCTCAGCCTCGACAGCTGTGGCCTCTGGGGCGGCCTCAGGGGTTTCGGTCGCGGTCTGGGACTTGGACCCGGCGTCCTCCGGGGTGCTCGCACTCTCGGCGTCGGTGGTCTGCGGCTCTTCTACGGTCAACTCTTCGATCTCCTTGGTGGATAGGCTCCCGTCTCGTACAGAATCACGAATGCCCGGGCACAGGACCCGGGCGCACTGGGGGATCGGGTGTGTCGTCCGTGTCCGATCGGGCGGGATGACTCCTCCATGTCCGGAACCTGCGAGGCCTTCGTATTCGCGTTCGACGGGGCTGACGCATGCTATCACGCACCGCGGCGCGTAACAATGGCTCAATGCCAGAGCTTCCCGACATACGCATCCTTGCTGACGCCTTCAGTGCGGCGCTGAGCTCTCGACCTCTCGTGGGCGTAGCCGTCAAACAGCCGTTGGTGTTGCGTGGCACGAGCGCAGAGCTGCGATCGTTCGAAGGCCTGGTGCTCGATCGCGTCGAGCAGCGTGGCAAGTTCCTGACGCTCCGGTTCGGGCTCGACCGCATCATCATCAACGCGATGCTGACCGGCCGGCTGGGGCTGGCCAGGCCAGGTTCGAGAGCGTTCACGTCCACCGCGATAGTGCTGACCTTTGGGCCGAGGAAGCATGGCGATGCGCCCGTCGAGACCGCCACCTGGACGCGAGATGCAGCCTGGCTGCCCCCGGACGACGAGTCCGTGGAGCTTCGATACCGCGACCCCAAGAAGATGGGCAAGGTCTATCTGCTGCCGAACGGCGTCGCCCGCGAAGCCGCAGGCTGGGAAGCCCTTGGTCCCGACGCCGACGACACGGCGCTGGACCTTGAGGCATGGCAGGCGCGCGTCGGTCGCCACAACGGAGAGTTGCACAACCTGCTCAAGAACCAGGAGTTCATCGCGGGCATCGGAAACGCCTACAGCGACGAGGTCCTGTGGGAAGCACGGATCGCCCCGTTCCGCAAGCGCTCATCGCTGGCGCCCGAGGAATCAGAACGATTGTGGCGTGCCAGCCGGAGCGTGATGGCGTGGGCGATCGGTGAGCTGGAGCGGCGGGTGCCGCCGACGTTCGAACGGCAGGCCCGCGACTTCCTGCGGGTGCACCTGAAGGGTGGTCAGCCTTGCCCGCGCTGTGGGTCGACGCTCAGTGAGGTGTCGCCGGGCGGCTTTACCACCACCTGGTGTCGTTCCTGTCAGGCTTGAGCGACGTGCGCTGTGGGTGTCACTCTGCGGGGCCTACGTAGCCCGGGAACGCCTCCAGCTCCTCGACGGTCATGGCAGCGTCAGCCGGTATGAGGATGATGTCCCCGGTGACCGCGTAGGGCGTCTTGTCGGCCATGCCCTCGTTGGCGCGGATGATGTTGCGTCGACTGGTACCGAAGTAGTCGGCGATCTTGAGCAGGGCCTCTCCCTCCTGGACCTGGTACTGGATGAGCTGTGTTCCAGCGTCGGTCGTCGGGCTGGTCTCAGGCCTTTCAGTGGCGCCCTCGGCTGGCGTCACCTGCGGCGTAGGCCCGAGCGTGGCGGGTACGGTCGCGGCTGTGGTCGCGCCCGGGTCCGGTGTCGGGCTCTCACCGGGAGCCCCTCCGCCACCGCCAGATAGCAGGATGACCACCAGGATGAACAGGATGGCACCGCCGATGGCCGCCGCGCCGATAAGGATGTTGCGGGACGACCGGGCGCTGGAGTCGCCCGAGCCGGACGGCCCCAGCGCCACTGGCACGGAGCGCACCGATGGCTTGAACCGTGCGCCCTGGACCTGCTCCACCGGGATGCCGCCATCCTCCAGGGCGGCCGAACGAACCGATTGCGCGTACTTGAACATCTCACAGCGGACATGCTGGTCGGTCAGGCAGAACCGCTCCTGGAACGCCAGCGGGAGCGTGCCGGGTGGATCCTGCGCGGTGCAGCGGTGGCCTTCATCAGGCTGCGTGGAGCGGTAGCTCCCGTCCTCGGACAGGAGATAGGGACAGATGCGGTCGAGCCAATCGCCCTGCTCCGGCGCCGCGGCAGCCAGCCCTGGAGCCGCGACGGACGGTGTGACAGCCACGCGGCCAGCGCTCTCCGCATCGTCGACGACCTGATCGTCCGGCTGTCCACTTTCGTCCAGTACGGACCCCGGCAACAGAGCGTCATCGTCGTCGACCCGTGACTGTGCCACGGTCGGCTCAAGTCCGGCCGGGCTCGACGGCTTGGGCGGGGCGGGCATCTGCGGGGGCGCCGGCACAGGCTGATGGGCCGCCCCCACCTGGCCGGGTGCAGTGGGCATATGCGGGGGCACGGGCATCTGCGGAGATGCTGGGGCGTCATGGGGCGAGGTAGCGTCGCCGCCATCGACGGATTCGGCTGACAGGTCATCCCCGCCATCCGGCATCACCGATCGCTCGTCCTGAGGGTCCGACTGCACGCCTCGATGATACGGTGTCGACTCGATCAGCATCAGGGCGGGCCGGACGCACTCGCATGCCGTGCGTCAGCGATCGCGCCTTCTCAACGCAAAAGACCCTGGCGACGACCTATTTTCCCGAGGGGCTGCCCCCTGAGTATCTTCGGCGCTGGAGAGCTTAACTTCCGTGTTCGGGATGGGAACGGGTGTGGCCTCTCCGCTAGAGTCACCAGGACCTTGTGCGTTATGTAGTGACGATGCGATCGGCTCGCCGCACTGGCGAGTGATAGAAGTCTTGAACTTCGTTCTGCCGTTCGGCGCGACCTTGCGTCGCGCTGACACGGTGAAATCTTTCCGGACCTTCCGACAGCTGCCCTTGGTTGGGTTGCTGAAAAAGGTCAAGCCCTCGACCATTAGTACGACTCAGCTTCACTCGTTACCGAGCTTCCACATGCCGCCTATCAAGCAGGTGTTCTCCCTGCGGTCTTACCCGGTTGACCCGGTGGGGAACCTCATCTCGAGACTGGCTTCGCACTTAGATGCTTTCAGCGCTTATCCAAACCGAACATAGCTACCCAGCGGCGCCCTTGGCAGGACGACTGGCACACCAGCGGTTCGTCCACTCCGGTCCTCTCGTACTAGGAGCAGCTTCTCTCAAGTTCCCTACGCCCACGATGGATAGAGACCGAACTGTCTCACGACGTTCTGAACCCAGCTCACGTACCGCTTTAATTGGCGAACAGCCAAACCCTTGGGACGTACTACCGCCCCAGGATGCGACGAGCCGACATCGAGGTGCCAAACAGGGCCGTCGATGTGAACTCTTGGGCCCTATAAGCCTGTTATCCCCGGGGTAGCTTTTATCCGTTGAGTGATAACCCTTCCACTCGGAGTTACCAGATCACTAAGCCCGACTTTCGTCTCTGCTCGACTTGTAGGTCTCGCAGTCAAGCTCCCTTATGCCTTTGCACTCTACGGCTGGTTTCCATTCAGCCTGAGGGAACCTTTGGGCGCCTCCGTTACTCTTTAGGAGGCGACCGCCCCAGTCAAACTACCCGCCTGCCACTGTCCTGCGCCCGGATTACGGGTCGCGGTTAGAACCAAAACACAACAAGGGTGGTATTTCAACGGCGGCTCCACCGAGGCTAGCGCCCCAGCTTCTCAGCCTCCCACCTATCCTACACGTGCTGAATCCCAATCCAATGACAGGGTGTAGTAAAGCTCCACGGGGTCTTTTTGCCCTATCGCGGGTAACCTGCATCTTCACAGGTACTTCAATTTCGCCGAGTCCCTCGTTGAGACAGCGCCCAGATCGTTACGCCATTCGTGCGGGTCGGAACTTACCCGACAAGGAATTTCGCTACCTTAGGACAGTTATAGTTACTGCCGCCGTTTACCGGGGCTTCGATTCAGAGCGTGAACCCTTCCTCTTAACCTTCCGGCACTGGGCAGGCGTCAGCCCGTATATGTCAGCTTTCGCTTTGGCACGGACCTGTGTTTTTGCTAAACAGTCGCCTGGGCCGTTTCACTGCGGCCTCGACATACCAGCAAGCTGGTGGCGAGGCGTCCCTTCTCCCGAAGTTACGGGACCAATTTGCCGAGTTCCTTAACGAGGGTTCTCCCGATCGCCTTGGTATTCTCTACCCGCCTACCTGTGTCGGTTTACGGTACGGTCACCTTTGATCTCGCTAGACACTTTTCTTGCCAGCTTGGCTCACTCGAATCGCAGCTGATGCCACTTTCATTCGCTTCTCGGCGTTGAATGGGATGACGGATTTACCTGTCTTCCCCGCCTACCGGCTTAGACGCGTATAGCCATAACACGCTCGAACTACCATGCTGGGTCATGCCCTTGCTCCCACCTGGGTTCAACTTGCCCGCTTCGAAAAGACCTAATACGGTCAATCCAACCACGGGGTCGCATTCCCCAGGCGACACCTTGCGGTGCAAACGATCTCTGGTGGTTCCGGAATATCAACCGGATGTCCATCGCCTACGACGTATCGTCCTCGGCTTAGGCCCGACTAACCCTGAGTGGACAAGCCTTCCTCAGGAAACCTTAGGCTTCCGGCGTGTGGGTTTCTCACCCACATTGCGCTACTCATGCCGACATTCGCACTCGTGCACGCTCCAGCCGTCCTTACGATCGACCTTCACTGCATACACGACGCTCCCCTACCGCCCACGATCACGAATGGTCGAACCCGTAGCTTCGGTACCAAACTTGAGCCCCGTTGGATCTTCGGCGCGGAACCACTTGACCAGTGAGCTGTTACGCACTCTTTAAATGATGGCTGCTTCTAAGCCAACATCCTGGTTGTCTCAGCGACTCCACATCCTTTCCCACTTAGTCTGGATTTGGGGACCTTAGCTGACGGTCTGGACTGTTTTCCTTTTGACCACGAAGCTTAGCCCTCGCAGTCTGACTCCCGAGCTTTAAATCGAGATTTGGAGTTTGATTGGGGTTGGTAAGCGGGAAGCCCCCTAGCCCATTCAGTGCTCTACCCTCGCGATTGAACGCTCGAGGCTATCCCTAAAGATATTTCGGGGAGAACCAGCTATCTCCGGGTTCGATTGGCATTTCACCTCTATCCACAGCTCATCCCCTAGCTTTTCAACGCTAGTGGGTTCGGTCCTCCACGGGACATTACTCCCGCTTCAACCTGGCCATGGATAGGTCACCCGGTTTCGGGTCTACTGCATGCGACTTGACGCCCTATTCAGACTCGCTTTCGCTTCGGCTCCGTCCTTCTGGGACTTAACCTCGCCACATACAAGTAACTCGTCGGCTCATTCTTCAAAAGGCACGCCATTAGGCTACCGGCAAGCCGGCAACACCCTCTGACTGTTTGTGTGCACGTGGTTTCAGGTACTATTTCACTCCCCTTCCGGGGTTCTTTTCACCTTTCCCTCACGGTACTGGTTCACTATCGGTCGCCAAGAGTGTTTAGCCTTGGACGGTGGTCCGCCCGGTTTCCCACATGAGAGACCTTCCACGTGGTACTCAGGT
>CAVXTU010000005.1:0-1197004 GCA_963764785.1 uncultured Chloroflexia bacterium
GCGCGCACCTCGTCGTCAGAGACCTCCGGAGGCACAGCCGCTGAAGGGACCGAGATGAAGCCTGCGGCGACCTCCTGCCAGTCGGGAGGATTACCTGGTCGACGAGCGGAGGTACGGGCATCGGCCAGAATTCGTCATGCAGTTGAGACGAATCCAGTTCCTCAGGACGAGGAGGCTTCCCAGCCATACCTCACCCTCCACTCCGGATATCAGGAAAAGCATGTTCCGACATGCACACGCGTCCGCCAATTAGCAGTACTACGTAGGTTCAGTCACTCCGACTACGCCAGGACCGCCAGCCTGAAAGGGATGCGCTTTCCGCATGGTTCCCAGAACCACTCTCATCCCTCGACATCTCCCAGTAGCGCCGCCATCGCCGTGTCCTGCTGGTCCTCGCCAAGCATCGCCAGCTGCCGTGCTGCCCGCACGCCATCGGGCGTGAGGCGCATGGCTTGTCTTCGTCGACGTCGGCGTATGTCTCGACGGATTCGCACTCTTCAGCCCATCGAGGACGGTGTCCAGTTCGTCGAGTGGCGTGGTGTCGTCGGTCATGCCATGCACCCAGCGTAGCTGCCGTCGCTTACCAGGCTCTTACCCGCCGCAATCCGACCGAGCAGCCGTCCTCGGCGACCTGGACGTGAAAGCGATCGCCCAGCGTCGACGCCAGGACGAGCCGGAGCCCGTCGACATCGGACGCCAGCTCGACGGCGGCACGGATGACCTGACCAGCGTTCATATACGGCCCGAGGTGTGGGTCATCGTGGCGGATGCGGAGCTGGCGGCCATTCCAGGCGACGACGAGCAGGTCCGGTGCCTTCACCGTCCGATGCTAGCTGCTGGGTCGTGCCAGCTCGCGTGGCCAGACGCTACCGTGCAGGCTAGGAGCCCGCGTTCGTAATCGTCAGCATACGAGCGTCTGACGGGTCCACGAGGTGGGTCGGCCGGCTCGGACCCCATCCGACGACCGGGCAGGCGGGCGATGGTCCCTCATCATGCCCATCCGAGGGCTTCGGCCCCGGTCCTGCCCGCGGTCGGTCCCAGCCGTGGATGACCCGGCCGGCGCGGCCACTGCGGAAGAGCTTGCCGAGGTCATGGACGGCACAGACGAGATGCCACTCGGCGTCGACCTTCTCCTTGCCCCGCAGGCTGAACCGGCGGAAGCCCATGGCCTCCTTGATCTGGCCGAAGACCGGTTCGACGATGGTCTTGCGCCGACGGTAGTGGTCACGGCCCTGCTTCGTGGTCAGCTTGCGGGCCATGCGCTCGCGGCGGGTGGCCTCCGGGGATACGTCCCCGCGGAGCGGGCAGTGGTGGCGTGGAGTGCTTGTCGCGGCGGACCGCCACGTAGGCGTCGATGTCCCTGTCCTCGAGATGCCCGAGGTTCTCGTCGGACCCGTAGCCGGCATCGGCGAGGAGGTGCTTCGGTCGACGTCCGGTGTTGGTCTCGACCTGGTCGACGAGATCCGGTAGCGAGCGGGTGTCGGTGGTGTCGGCCGTCAGCTCGGTGGCCACGATGACCCCGTGGCCCTCGTCGACGACCGCCTGCGCGTTGTAGCCCTGGATCCAGCCATCGGGCCGGCTGCGCATGATCCTGCTGTCGGGATCGGTGAAGTTCCGCTGTGCCTTGGGGTCAGGCACCGCATCGGGGTCGCCGCTGCGCTCCTTGGCCTCGGCCTCCAGCGCGGCCCGGGCCTCGCGCAGCTTGCGCAGCCGGCCCTCACGGGTGCGCAGCGCCTCGGGTAGCTCGTCACCGCGGGCGTCCCCATACTGGGCATCCTCGGCCTGATCGACCGCCTCGGCCTCCTCGAGGATGCGCCGCACCTCGGCCTCGAGGGCGGCCTCCCGCTCGGGCATGCGGGCATAGCTCATGGCCTTGTGCTTGCTGGCGTTCGCCTTCACCTTCGTGCCGTCGAGCGCGACCCGCCCGAGCTTCACGAGACCGGCCTCCTGGCAGAGCAGCAGGATATCGAGGAAGAGCGCATGGAAGGCGTCGAGGTGACGGCGGCGATACTCGCCGATGGCCTTGTGGCCCGGACGCGCCCCGCCCGCGAGGAACATGAAGCCGACATCGGTGCGCAGACGCTCCTCGAGCTTGCGTGAGCTCCTCACGCCGGTGGCATAGCCGTAGAGGAGCACCTTGAGCATCATCGCGGGATGGTAGGGGGGCATGCCCCGGGGTTCGTCGTGGGCGGCAAGGAAGGGCTGCGAGGTCGAGGTCATCGACGAGATCGCTGATGAACGCGGGCAGGCCTCGGGCTCGACCCAGTCACGCACCGACGGGGGCATCAGCAGCAGCGTGTCCTGGTCGTAGGTGCGGAAGGTCTTGGTGCGCATGACTGATTCTGGCATGTGCCAGACTCGGCTGGTGGCCATTACCGACGCAGGCTCCTAGGGCTGCGGCAAAGCGGGCCTATCTTGCTGACTAGGTCGCAGCAAGGACCGCTCCTGGGAGCCGAGGACTCGCTTCTGAATTTGTTTGGCCTGGGTGCGCATAGGTCTAGCGTAGCCGCCTGAAGGAACGACTTGGGGGCGAGCGGCACTTATCGCCCAAGGCGGAAGGAGGCCTGCACCACCGAGCCTCGGCATGAATAGCGGGTGATGTCTGGTCGTCGCCGCCATGGCGCAGGCGAACGGGCGGCGCGGCGCGACCAGTCGACGGGTAGAGAGAGGCCCGCCCCCGACACGCCGGCTCTCCAGCCTTGCCCGACAGACACCAGGAGCGCGCAACCGTTTGCGCCCGGCCTTATCTTCTTCGTAGCGCGAGCGAATGCGTAGGGAGGACCCACGACGGACAGAAGCCTTGCGGAGATGGGCACGACGCTGGCTGCGGCCGTCGCGACCATTCACCCTGAGCAGCGCGTAGCTTCATGGGGGTTCAGGTGAAGAAGACCAAGCTGCCGTTCTTGGTGATACTGGCGGTGGTCGCCACGACGGCCATGGCCCACGTCACTTCGGCGGAAGACGGTGCCAGGAAGGTCATCCTTGACAGCGACATGGTCGAGCTGTTCGACGATGGCATGGCCATGCTCTTGCTGGACAAGGCGCCCAACATCGACCTGCTGGGCGTCACGGTCGTCTCCGGCAATACGCCGATGCCGCGAGGCATGGCGACCGGCGCCCGCCAGTTGGAAGCCATCCGTTCGGATGTGCCGATCTATGCGGGCAGCCGGTACGGTATCCGCAATTGGCGCTTCGACCCCGAGATCCAGGCGGCCGAGCTTGCCGTCAGCCCTGTGGTGTCGTGGCCCGGCTACCTGGGGCATTACGCCGAGGGGATCAAGGGTGATCCCATGGCCGACTGGACAGAGGTGTATGAGCTGCTGTACGGAGAGGCGCCGTCATACCCGTACGTCTACGACCCAACGTCTCCGGACCCGGACGGCAACGGCGAGGCTGTTGACTTCCTCGTCGAGAAAGTCAACAAGTATCCCGGCGAAGTGACGATCGTCGCCATCGGGCCGCTGACCAACATCGCGCGAGCCATCATGCAGGATCCCACCTTCGCTTCGAAGGTCAAGGAGATCGCCTACATGGGTGGCTCGTTCTACATGCCCGGCAACTCGTCGGCTACAGCAGAGTTCAACTGGTGGGCCGATCCGGACGCCGCCAAGATCAGCGTTCGGCAGCAGTGGGGCGACACCGCATCGGAGTCCTATCAGGCCTACGGCAACCAGATGATCGCAGGCCTCGAGGCCAACGCCAACACCGGCGGCATGCCGGAGGACCTCTACTACCAGATGGTCGAGGACACCTATCCGGGTATGGCGGATCTATTCCACGCACGAGAGGCAGCCATCGAGGCAGGTGCCTGGGGAACGATCGCGCCCGACAACATCTGGGATCTCTTCGCGGCCGCATATGTCATCGACCCCTCCATCGTGCTGTCGTGGAACGATGCTCCGCGACCGGACGACGGAGTGCCCCAACCGATGAGCGGGGTCTATGTCGACGTCGACTCGGAGATGGGCCTCGACTACGGTCGAAGCATCGCGTTCACCGAGGACGCCGGTCCTGTCGGGGCGCGCAAGGCCGCCATCCAAAACTTCATCGACGAAGAGAAGTTCTGGAATGACATCGTCTATCCACTGACGGTCGATCCGGCCCAGGAGTAGGACCTCGGTCGACGTCATGCGCTCGAGCAGTGAGACCGGTGGTGCTGCTTACGTCAAGTGCTGCACCCCGCTGGTCCTCCCGCTACTTCCGATTGTCTCGCGGGCGTGTATCGGCCCACGCGACTCGCCATGAATAGCGGGTCATGTCTGGTCGTCGCCGCCGCCGTGGCGGAGCACGTCGCCGGGCCGTCCGGCCCTTGACCCGCTGACCGGCACGCGGTGTTGACCGCGGCTGCTAGTGTGGCCGCTGCTGACCGCTTCGATGGCCTAGGGTCAATCGCCGCCGGTCGTAAAAGGGGGGTAGGGAGGGTCCATCGTGAGACTCAAGACCACGATTGCCACCGTCATCGCCATCGGCTCGCTAGCAGCCTCGGCGGTCGCTGTCGAAGCGCAGGATGAGGAGCCGAGCGGTCCGATCACCTACGTGACCGGCATCCGCACGGGCACGGAGTCGGTCGAGATGTCAAACCAGTCGGTCGATGCGGATGGCGTGCTCCATCTGGAAGACGTCCGGATCGTGCAATCCATCGACTGGAGCGACTCACGGCTGCCCTCCACGATGATCGTGCGCGGCAACACCGACGTGTACGGCGAACAAGGGAACCCCAATGGAGCGGTCGTATTCACGGGTGCGCTCCTTCTGCAAGCTGACGAGGGATCGTGGATAGGCACGCAGGTCGGCTACTTCGAGCCTGACGGGACCCTTACGGCCACGGTCACCCTAGAGGGCAACGAGGGGTACCAAGGCTTGTCGGCCATCCTCTACCAGTCGTACGCGGACGCCCAGGCGCAGCAAGACGACATACCCTCTTGGGACGGCATCATCATCGATGGCTCGCTGCCCCCGTACATGGACCCGCCAGAGCCTCTCGCCGAGTAGACCGAGGGTTCCCAGCCGATAGCCTGCCGGAAGAGTACTCGCCAGCGATGTCCGCTCTGCATAGGGCAGCGGCGCGCGAGATGATTGTTGCCGCGCGATGACGGGAGAAGACGCGTCGACCCCTCAGGTGGATTCGCCATGAATAGCGGGTTTGGTCTGGGCGTCGTCGCCATCGTGTGATGGTCGCGGACGATTTTGGGTGGGCGAGTGCTACGTCTACGGGGCCTCGACGACGTCGATCGTCGTGGACGTCCGCAACGGCGACCCTGGGACGGCCTCGTGCCCGGTGACGATGACGTGCTGCCCAGGTGGCAACGGCTCGACCATCGCGTAGTACCCCGGCCAGCGGTACGCCCTCCCGTCGATCGAGACGGAGTCGCTGATGTTGAAGAGGGTCTCGTCGACACGTGACTCGCGACCGTCCACCGTGAGGAACGCACGCTCCAACGCCTGGAGGTCCACATACAGGCAACGGAACATCGCTGCCTCCTGCGCGTTGACGCGGGACCACAGACGGTCCTGCCGCTGACCCGTCGCACGCTCGGCCCGTCGCAGGAGCCGGTCGTCAGAGATGCACGCTTGCGCGACGATGGGGACGAAGATCATCTGCTCGTCGGTGACCATGCAGTCGGACCCGGCTCGCGCCAGCATGACGACGCGCCCGGTCGCATCTGTCAGGCAGGCGGTGGGCTCATCCGGCTGCTGCAACGTCAGCGCCATGGCTTCGGCTGCCCAGGCTGCCAATGATAGACCTCCGATCGACGTCGGGATGACGAGCCCCTCCGCCATATCGACATCTCGCGGCGGTTCGGCCTCCACCGGTGCTGCTATGAGTGTCGCGGCGATGGTGGCAACGGCAAGGATGCAGAATTCTCGTGTGGCGTACCTCTGGCATGGGACCGTCGCTCCGTGGCACTGATCGGCACCCGAGGATAACGCCGCAGGCTTGAGCGGTAGCGGGCCATCTGCCCGGTTTGTGAACCGCCATGAATAGCGGCTGAATGTCTGGTACGTCGCCACCCATGGCGACGTACCTCGCCGGGACCGTCCGACGCTGCCCGCCAACTGGCTACCGGTCGCGGCGAGCCTGTCCCAGGTGCGGCTTAGTGCGCATTGAGTTCTCTTGTGGTCTCCGGGCGTGCTAGGCGCCAACGACCTCCATGCGGGTCGCCTCGAACGGTCCGGCGTCGATGTCCGATTCGATCGCACCCGTCGGATCGATGAAGTCGATCGCGGTGAGAGCCGTGATGTGATCCGCGCCATCCATCTCGATGGTCATTCGGATCTGCACGCGTCCCTCGACAGCTCCCGTATCCGCGTTGAAGACCCACGTCTGCATGGTCGCAACGTACCCATCGTCGGTCTGGGTCCAGCCGCCGTGGGCCGGGCCCTGGAGACCCAGCCCAAGCTCACTGCTGACCTCGCTGATGGTGCCCCCTTCGTTGAACGTGATCATCGACTGGAACGGCTGCTCCCCATTCTCCGTCGCTGCGACGTCGGCCAGCCAAGTCCCTACGATCGCATCGGTAGACGCATCCTGGGCGACCGATGCGGTGGCCGTGGCGGCTATCAGGCTCACCGCCAGCAGACTGCCTGCGGCCAGGCTGATGATCGATTGCTTCTTCACGAAGCACGCTCCCTTTCCCCCCGGACAATCGCGCGGTCTTGCAACGGAGACCGCTGCTCGGCCCGACCGGACCGGGACCGTACAGCACGAAGGTGCGGATTGTCGAGGCCAATCCCCGGCGAGGCCATCCCGAAAGAGGAGGCGCGCGACTTCCATATGCGTCGAGACTGGCATGGGTGGATATGTCGCAACTAGGCGTAAAGCCCAGTTGCGGCTTGGTGGGACCCAGTCCGGAGAACCGCCATGCCTGCCGCGGTCGACCACGTCGGCGCTACCCTTTGACCGATGAAGGTGCGAGCTCCGACCGAGTGGCTTCTCGACTCCGATCCGGCACTCCGCTGGCAGGTCGAGCGGGACCTGCTCGGCGCGCCAGACGAAGTCTGGGCGGCCACTCGCGCTCGCGTCGCAACCGAGGGGTTCGGCGCCCGGCTGCTCGCTCTGCAGGACCTCGATGGCCAATGGGCCGGTGGTGCCTATTTCCCCGGCGACTTCGACTTCGAGGGGCCACAGGCCGCCGAGGAGATGGGTCAGCCGTGGACCGCAACCACCTGGTCGCTGAACTCGCTGCGCGAATGGGGGTCCCCGCATCCGTGCTGACAGACACCGCTTAGCGACTCGCCGCGAACAGCCGCTGGGAGTACGACGATCTGCCGTACTGGGGTGGCGAGGTCGACTGCTGTATCAACGCGTGGACGCTCGCGAATGGAGTCTGGCTCGGTGTCGACGTCGATGGGCTCGCCACATGGTTCGTCGAGCACCGGCTGGCTGACGGCGGCTGGAATTGCGAATGGGTCGAGGGGTCGACCCGGTCCTCGTTCCACTCGACGCTCAACGCGCTCAAGAGCTTGCTGGCCCACGAGGCCGCGACCGGCGGGACCGAAAAGACGCGCGTCGCGCGCCGCGGCGGCGAGGAGTACCTGCTTGAGCGAGGGCTCATGCGACGCCGGTCTACTGGCGAGGTAGTCGCGCCGTGGGTGACCCACTTCGCCTACCCGTTCCGTTGGTCCTACAGCGTGCTCAATGCCGCTGAATATTTCCGCGCCGCGTCCCTGCACGACGGCACGCATCCTGACCCGCGGATTGCACAGGCGATCGAGGTGATCCGCGCGGGGCGCCAGCCGGACGGCACCTGGCTCCAGGCGCGACAGCTCCCGGGCCGAGTGTGGTTCGAGGTCGATGTGCCGGGGGAGCCCTCGAAGTGGCTCACCCTGTTCGGTTCGCGCGTCCTCGAGTGGTGGGAGTCGGCACAGCCAGCTCCAGACTGAGCGGACCCGCTCGGCCGCCCGAGTGGATAGACCACGGGCCCGACCGCCACGAATACGGGGTGATATCGGGCCGGCCCGACCCGCCCGAGGGAGCGGCGCCAGTGGGGAAACGTTTGCGCACTCCAGCGCCGCTCGATGGTGCTGCACTAGTGCCGGAGTAGACGGTCGTTCGCATGGCTGGACGAAAGGCCTGACACCGTGGTGCAGCCGAGGGGTAGATTCACGCGGCCACGGAACTCCATGGTGCCGTAGCCATTGGGCCGTGGCGTGTGTTCTCAAGGAGGATGTGCGTCATGGTTCGTGTCCCGTTCGTCTGGTTGTCGGGCTTGGTTCGCGCTTGTGTCCTCGCCGTCCTCGGCATCGTCGTCCTGAGTCCAACGCTGGCCAACGCCAGCCTCTCTGCGCCCTGGACCGCGACCGAGCTCGGCGGCGCGCAAGCCATCGCCAGTGGCCACGGCCGCTACGTGGTCGTCGGAAGCCTGGGCTCGCCGGCACAGGCCGCGGCATGGACCTCCACCGACGGGCTCACGTGGGACGCGGCTACCGTACCCGACCTTCCCATCGGCTCGGCCATGACGGACGTCGTCGCGACCGAGGATGGCTTCATCGCGTTCGGCGTCGCGTCGGAGGTCGACGACACGATCGGCGAGCGTGTCCATGCCTGGTCCTCGCCCGATGGCCTGGAATGGCAGAACGCGGTAGTGGAAGGGCCGTCGAAGTCTGGGTTCAATGTCGCCGTGAACACTCTCGCCGATGGTCCCGCCGGTCAGCTCGCGCTCGGGACCTTCATCCGCCAGGAGGACCGCGGCATCGGCCAGGATCGCGGCGGTCAGCGGCTGTGGCGGAGCGTCGACGGCCTCAACTGGGAGCGTGCCAAGCTGCCCAAGGCCAACGACCGCACCTGGAGCGGCATCGTGTCGGTCCCGCAGGGCTATCTCCTGCTGGGTCAGTCGATCACTGGCGAGCCGTACAACTGGCAGTCCACCGACGGCATCACCTGGGAGCGGCTACAGGGCACGCCACAGTTCTACGACGTCGCTGTTTCGGACGATGGCGCCCTGGTCGGCATGGGCTACGAGGACATCTGGCGCTCGCCCAAGGGCCGACGTGGCTGGCGGAAGGTGATCACGAGGCCGGAGAGGTGGAAGATCGAGGGTGCCAACGCATTCTCATCGGTCCACTGGGACGGCTCGGAGTTCGTGGTAGTCGGTCGCGACGTCAGCTCGTGCCTCCCGAGCAGCGACGAGTGTGAGCGCAGCCCGCTGCTCGTCTCGGTTGACGGGAGGACCTGGTCAGAGGCCGCTGGACCCGACGGACTGCCCGGTGCCGATGAGGCAGCCATGGTGGTGGATGTCGCATCGCTCGACGACTCGACGGTGGTGCTGGGTTTGGACCACGGCACCAAGGCTGTCTGGACTATCGGCAGCGTCAGCGAGTAGCGGACCCGAAGATACAGGCCGCAGTCGCCAGGGCTCAGCGCAGGAGTGGAGAGCTGAACAGGCAGCCCGGCCGCTGTTCTGGCGGTGCTAGCATCGAGGCGATCCCCGTCGCCACCTGCCAACGGGGGATAGCTTGAGGGTATCTGCGATGCGGCACGTCACAACCCGACGTATGTCGGTCATCGCTGCGCTGGGAGTCGCGCTCCTGGTCGCGATGGCGAGCGTGATGAGCGTCAGTGCGCAGGAAGCCGAGCGCACGGTGACCATCTCCCACGGATCAGTGACCGATGGGACCGTTTACATCGACCTGGGCGACCCCGGGCCGAGCGTGGGCGATGTCCGCGCCTTCTCGGTCGACGCGACCGACGACAGCGGTCGAGCCGGACGGCTCACCGCGACGCTCACGACTTCGGGCACCGACTGGCCCGCGGCAGGTGACGAACTGCGTCTCGCGGACATCGTCGTGATGTTCGGCGACGGCTTCGCCGACCAGCTGGTCATCACGGGAGCGGCACTCTATCCGGCGGACTCGAGCACGATCGCCGCCGGTGGCTCGACCATCCGGCCTATCGGAGGCGGTTCCGGGATCTGGAGTGGCGCGCGCGGCTACGTCGAGACGATCCATCTTCCCGATGACACCTGGCAGCACATCTTCCACCTGCTTCCCTGATCGTGGTGGGCCGCCGCGGCCGGTGCCTCTCGCACTTTCTGGCACCGGGCCTGCGTGAGGATCCGCGCTTCGTCCTGTCGTCGGTACCTCCAGCAGTAGGGCAGTCGCACGTGGCGTTGGAATCGACCATGAGCGGCGCAGGCGTCGAGCGGGCCTGGTTAGAGGTCGCGTGACGGCGGCGACCACGGCTCCGGAGGTCGGTCTCGATGTAGGATGCTGAGATGGCGGAGCACTTCGTCCCGGAGGCGTTCGTCGTACCCACGGCATACGTGGGTGAGGGCTGCCGACTCGAGCCACTCGGACCGCAGCACAACGAGCGCGATCACGAGGCGTGGATGTCCAGCATCGAGCACATCCAGGCCACGCCGGGATTCGAGGACTGGGATTGGCCTACCCCGATGAGCCTCGAGGAGAACCTCAGGGACCTCGAAGGTCACGCGCGTGAATTCCGCGAACGAACTGGGTTCACGTACTCGATCCTCGACGGTGACGAGGTCATCGGGTGTGTCTACATCTACCCGTCTCGAAGTGATGGCTTCGATGCCAATGTGCGCTCGTGGGTGCGAGCCGGTCGAGCCAAGATGGACGAGCCGGTCTGGCGCTCGCTGTCGGCGTGGCTGATGACGGCGTGGCCATTCGAGCGTCTGAACTACGCACCTCGAGCCTGACCCGTGCCGACGCCTGACCAGCCCTCAGCCTGCGGCGTCAGGTGAACCGCTCCACCCGGATGGCGTCCGCTGGCATGCCGGTGCAGGTCAGGATGTCCACGCACTCCGCGATCATGGCCGGGTTGCCGCACAGGTAGGCCACCGTCCGTGCGGGTGCCACATCGCCGGATGCACACATCTCCTTGAGGTGTGGCCCCACGTGGCCTGTCCACCCACGCCAGGCGTCCTCGGGAAGGGGCTTAGACAGCACGGGTCGATACGAGAGCCAGCCAACACCCGCGGAACCGCTCAGACCCGTGGCCGCCAACTCGGCGCGGACCCGGGTGCCATGAAGCAGGATGGTTCGCGGCGGTCGTCTGCGGTCGCGCAGTTCGGAGACCATGGCCAGGAATGGCGCGACCCCACTTCCGGTCCCGACGAGCAGGTGGTCAAGCGTCTCCGCCGGGTCGAGTCGGAAGAGGCCACGGGCTGGTCCCAGGTGCAGACGCGCTCCGCGCTCCAGCTCGAAGAGCCGGCGCGTCAGGGTGCCCTCCGGCACCAGGGAGATGACGAACTCCAGGTCGCGGTCTCCCGGACCAGAGGCCACCGAGTATGGTCTGGGGTGGATCTCCGGATCGTCGAGGCCCACAGAAACGTACTGGCCGGCGGCGAAGGGCGTGGGCGCAAGATCCGGCCTGACGACGAATCGCGCCAGCCTCGCGGTCACGTCCTTCCGTTCCAGCAGTGTCGCGTTGGCCTGGCGTACCACGGTCACTCTCGGCGCCAGCGCCGAGAGGTCCGGCCTCCGGGGAGCAGTGGCAACGGCGGTCATCGCACCGAGCCGCGCGGCACGAGCTGGTCCACGACGGTACGCGCAGCGCGCATGTCGCGGTACCAGGCCATGTCCGTCCAGGCGAAGTCCGCCCATTGCGCCGGCAGGTGCCCAGCCGGAAAGATGGCGCTGTTGGGGCAGCTCGTTTCGCACGCCCCGCAGTCGATGCAGTTGTCAGGATCGACGTAGAGCTTGCGGTCGATGCCGTCCTGGCCGCTGATGGCCCCGGTGGGGCAGACCTCGATGCATGTCTGATCCATGTGGTCGACACAGGGAGCTGCGATCACGTAGGTCATGGTGTGGTCCTCCGGAAGTTCATGTTCGCCAGCGTCATCGGCTGGATGGACACACCATGAGGGCCGCGTGTCCGCGCGTACTGTGGCCACCGTGAGGGCTGCATGAGAAGTGTCCAATCAAACCCGATGCAACGAGCCAGCGCGCTGCCGCAGCGGCGCTGGTCTCAGCCTGGGTGAGCGCGCATCGAACCAGCGCCGGAGTCGAGGCCACGGACGACGATGATCGCGAGGGCGCCGAGCACGAGCGAGATCGCGGCTGCCGCCACATACATGAGGCTCGGGTCCATCCCGAGGTGCTCGACGAGCGGGCCCACTCCGAACGACGCGATGCCGAACCCGATCATGTAGAAGGCGACGAGCGCGCCGGACATCATCGAACGGACGCTGACCAGCTCGGTCTGGCTGAAGGTCACCGCCAAGGGCAGGAGCGCTGAGCAGCCCAGCCCGGTAAGCGCAAACCCCGCCAGCGCGAGGTTTACGTCGCCATCCGGGGTCAGTGCCACCAGCAGGAGGGCCACGGCGGCGACAAAGGGCAGCACCCGGAAGACGATGCGCTCCGGAAGGACGCGGTCGAGCGATCCGAACACGATGCGGCCCACGCCGAGACTGACCCAGAAGACCGTGAGCGCGAATGCCCCCTGCGCCGCCGTGGCGCCGATGTCATCGGTCATGAATAGCGTTGCCCAGTTGCCGTTGAGGGTCTGGACGATGCCGTATAGGAGGACGAAACCGGTATACAGCCAGAATCGTGGCGGCAGCGAGCTTCGACCGCTTACGCCAGGCTCGCCCGCCGGCTGGCTAGCCGACGTCTCCGAGGCAGGCAGACTGAGCGGCAACCTCGATGCCACTGGCAACGTGACAGCGAACGCCACGATCAGCACCACTGGCATAAGTGACCACGATCCGATAGCCACGGCACCGGCTACCAGGAGTGGCGCGATCCCCGGTCCGAAGGCCACCATGCCATTGAGGTACAGGACGGCTCGGTCCCGCCGCTGCGGGAAGAAGCCTGCGGCCAGGGAGATACCCGCAGGAATGCCGAGCCCGAAGCCGACGCCGATGCACGTCGACGAGAAGATCAGGATGGCGTAGGTCAGCGCCTCGTCGCCGATGGCGAACGGGCTGATGAGGATCAACACCATGGCCACGAGGTCGAAGGCCAGGCCGACGAGAAGGAGCGGCTTTGGACCAGCCCGACCCGACCGGGCCGACTCCCACAGCGCGACCGGGATCGCCACGAGCGCCTGCGGCACGAAAAGCAAGCCGTACAGTGTGGCGCCCAACCCGAACTCGTCCGGGTCCGTCAGGACCGACGAGAGCGCAGGAAGGGTCCCGAACACGACCGCGAGTAAGATCGTCGCCCCGAAGACGGTGACGACCTCAAGGCGACTGTGCGTCAAAGCAGTCCCGCCCAAGCTCGAACGGGTCGTCCGCTCATCGACACACTGTACCCAAGCGGTCCTCCTCGCGTCACGTCGTCCAGGACTCCGCGTCGCGGACCGCCCGGCCCTACCGAGTCGGAGCTTTCATGAGTCGACGAACGTGCGGTCGAGATCGCGTTCCGCAAGATCCGACCGCTGACGACCGCTGCCGCAGAACGTCGACCATCCGATAGGGTTTGCAGTGTGCGTACACGATCTACCCGTCGCAGGGTGCTAGAGCTAGCTATGCACGGCCTTGTGGTTGGCAAGAACGTCGCGCCGATGCTCGCCGATCACTGGGTCAACGATGATTTCGTCTGCGGCGACTCCAGCCGCAAGGTGGCCAAGATCGAGCATATCGACGAGCATGAACGCCGATGAGAGCGTTCGAGATGCCACTGGGCGTTCAGACTCGGCCGATGCGCGGATGCGAAGGTTCATTCGCCGGGGGGCAGCTCGCCAAAGCAGCACCCGTCTGGCGCATGTCGTGACTCCCTTGCACGATCGAAGGTTCTTCGGACTGCTCGGCGAGGTCGTGGACGGCAACCCCACCGAGGAGATGATGGGCGCGGCGTTCCACGCGGCCGGTCTGCCCTGGAACTACGTATCCATCCCTGTTGCCCGAGATGTGTTTCCGGAGGCGTTTCGAGCGGCCGATCGGCTAGGGTTCAGCGGCCTGCACATCACCAAGCCGTTCAAGATCGAAGCGACGAAGATGGTCGACCGGATGACTCCAGTCGCCGAGAAGATCGGAGCTGTCAACTGCGTGTATCGAAGTGACGGACTTGTCGGTGACAACACCGATGGCCGAGGGCTCGTCAGAGCGCTCGAGATCGTCCGGCCCGTTGGTGGTGCATCAGTCGCTGTTCTCGGTTCCGGCGGCGCGGCGCGTGCCGTAGCGATGGAGCTCGCCCTCGCCGGTGCCAGGAGTGTCCTGGTGGTCAGCCGGGCCAACGGGCCCGGAGCGTCGATCGCCGCGGCCATCGATGGCGGTTCGGTCGCGGAGAGTGAGCACCACATCTGGGAGGGGACGTATCGAGTACCTTCCCGCATCGACGTCCTCGTGGATGCGACGTCCGTCGGAATGGCCGATCCAAACGAACGTCCAGCGGTCGACATCTCGCAACTCCCAGGGGGTGCCGTCGTCGCTGATGTCGTCATCGCTCCGCGTCCGACAGCGCTGCTGTCAGAAGCCGCCGCACGCGGGTTCACGATCGTGCAGGGGGTCGAGATGCTCGTGAAGCAGGCAGCCATCAGCTTCGAACTGTGGGCATCTCGCGACGCCGATGAAGCCACGCTGCGGGACGCGCTTGATTCGACGTTGATGCCGGCCAAGGTCGACTCTGGTCGTTAGGGCCTCGCCGGGCTTGCTCGACAGGTGCCCGCTGCGCGGACCTTGACGCCTACGGCACGTCCACTCCATGGACGCAAGGGCTCACCAGGCCGCCGCGATGGCGACACGGCTCGCCTCCACCGCGACCACGAAGTCGCGCAGTGCCCGTCGTCCAGTCTCCCCATGCAGCTCGGCGTGGAATTGCAGGCGATCGACCACGATGGTGAGGAAGAACATGTCTTCGCCCTCGACGGTGGCCCCCATGTCGGCGAAGCGGACCCCATCCCATGGTGCCCACCGCGTCATCCACTCCCGAGACGGTCGCACATCGCCGGTCAGGATCGCCAGCATCGTGGTGGTCGCCACGAGGAGGCCATCTCGCGAACTCCCCGCCGCACGCACGGGCAGGACGGCGAGCACCTCCTCATTGCGGAAGCGTTCGCGGACCTGTTCGATGGGGAGGCTGGTCAGACCCTCGAGGTCACCGAAGCGCACAGACATACCCCTGACGCAACCCTCCACGGCGAGGGCTTTGACCCACTCTACGCCCCCTGCCAAGGAATCGGTCGAAGAGCCGTGGTCCGTCGGACCTCTGCTCCGTCCGCAGCGCATGTCTTGGGCGGGGCCAAGTCTCCCTTCAGCTTACTCCTCGGGTGGCAGTGCCTCGAAGATCTCCGGGTCTGGGTCGCCCTCGATGACGATGTGGCCGATGGCCCCCTTGTCGAAGGCCCGGCTCAGCGCGTGATCGACGAGGACGATCGTGCTTGGGACGCGCCCGACCAACTCGACGACCGTCCCGCCACCGGCCGGCACCAGCGTGGTCTGTGAGCCACGCAGGGGCGGGTTCAGGAGGGCCGCCTCTGGATAGACGACGTCCCAGTGGGAACCGATGGGGTGGAAGTTCGAATCGTGGTTCAGGCCCGCGTTGACGAAGTAGATGCGGGTGCGCTCACCAACGTGCATGTGCGGGGCATTGTCCTCCGTGAGGCTGCCCTTGGCGCCGTTGAAGACGACGAAGGTGGGCTGTTCGTCAGTGATGGCCTGACGGTCGGTTTCCGCCAAGCCGGTCTCGGTCCCGGTGGTGTAGATCTCCGATTGCACCACGTACAGCTCGTGATCGACGGGCGGAAGTGGCTCGGACGGATCCACCAGGATCCCGCCGTACATGCCCTGGGAGACGTGGAGCGGCACGTCGCCGAAGGCGCAGTGGTACATGAACATGCCCGGGTAGAGCAGGCGAGCCTCGATGGTGCGCGTCTCGCCCGGAGCGACCGTCGTGTCAGCCGCGCCACCACCCTGACCGGTCACCGCGTGGAAGTCGACGTTGTGCGGCATCCCGTTGGTCGCCGGATTGGTGAGCGTGAAGCGCAACACATCGCCGACCCGGGCGCGGATCATCGGTCCAGGCATGCCGGAGATGACCTGGTCGTCGCCGTCGACGCGATAGCCCCATGTGCGGTACTGGACACTCTTGGCTGGGTCGATGTTTCCCACGCCCTCGACCACATCGAAGTGGACCTCGACGATCGCGGGCTCCGTGCGGCCTGAGGGAGGCGGCACGTTCGGCGCGTAGGCGACGTTGATCTCGGTCTCCGGCGCCAGGGGTAGTTCCGCCTTGGGCACGAGGTCGGGGATCGCGTCACCGATCGGAGCCGCGCCAACGACTGAGCCAGCGCCCATGAGTGTGGTCACCAGCACGGCGACGAGGGCGACCGATGCCGAAATGGGGCGTCGGTGCATCGAGCGGGGGTTGGTCCGACCAGGATCGGTAGCAGTCGGCGCATGATCGAAGAGCCGCATCGGCGTGTCCTCCTGCACATGACATGGATGTGGAACTAGAATGCTAAGTACATTAGTGATGGATTTCTGGAACCAGCTAGGGCCATTCGGCCCATTCTTGGCAAGAAGGACCAGACTGCCGATGCGACTCCAGCTGACACGCCGAGCCGACTACGCGATCCGGACGGCCATCTGCCTCGCGCGCGAGGGCAGTGGTGGCCAGCTCCCGGCGCCCGTCATCGCCCGAACCATGGGCATTCCGCGTCGCTTCCTGCCGCAGGTCATGCAGGACCTCGTCCATGCCGGTCTGGTCGAGGCATCCCTTGGCCGTGCCGGAGGATACCGGCTCGCCCGTGCGCCAGGGCAGATCTCGATGCTGCAGATCATCGAGGCGGTCGAGGGAGATACGCGGCGCCGGACGTGCGTGCTTCGTGCCGAGGGCTGTGATCCGGACCATCCGTGTGACGTCCACGAACTCTTCTCGACCGCTCAGGACGCGCTACTGGACCGTCTCAGCCAAGCCACGATACGAGATGCCCTTCACCGCAGCGTCGACGCACAGCGCGATGCTTCAGGGGCTGCCGATGGAATCCGCGGTCCGTTGTTGGCGGTGGATGTCGGTCGTGGGCGAGAGCAGCGGGACGGGGGCGGCTCCTAGACTCACCTCGGTCGTCGTTGCGGTGGAGGCCTAGGAAGGGACTTGGGGGGACCACCAGGAGGTACCTGCCACCGTCAGGTCCCACATGGAAGACCGCCAGCAGCATGAGCGCGGCGACCTGCCGGGCCTCCCGGCGCTTCGACGGGCCGCGACCGGCGGATACTGCCCCCTCCCGGACCGAGCCAACTCACGGAGCTATTCGTCGGACGCCGCGGGCACGGGATCGCCCTTATCCGTCCTGTCCCCGAGTGGACGCGATACATGGGCGGACACACCGATCAGTCCGTCGCGGCAGCCGCTACCTGTGCCTCCTTGGCAGCGATACGTGATCGCACCTCTGGTCGCCGGAGTGGCGGGACGGTTCGCGGCGGTTGGCGACGTGCCGGAAGCGCTTCGAGCAACCGAGCCGTTGCTGCGGCCACCTCCGCCACGGCCTCTTCGATAGCCTCCTGGTTTGCTGCGCTGGTGGCATGGATGCCGCTGACTTTGCGCACGTATTGACGCGCAGCGGCCTCGATCTCATCGGGTGTAGCTGCGGGCTCAAGACCGCGCAGCTCGGTGATGTTGCGACACATGGTCTCAGCATAAGCCGGGAGAAGCCGTTGCACCGTCAAGCTGGTGGTCAGGAGGGGCGCGTAGTCCGCAGCTGGCGGGAGCGGGCGATGCCCACATGCACTCCACCCGTCGCTCGAAGTCGCTTGGGACCGTCCGCTTGATGGTCTTTGCATCGTGAAGTAGACTTAGCGGGTGGACAGAGACGGACCCAGTGAAGAAGACGACCGGGAGTCCTCCGAATTCGCAGGGCAGCCCAATGTGCTTGGGGTCGTCCTGGCGGACCTGCGCCGGGCCAAGGGTCTCTCACTTCGGGAGGTCCAGGATGCGACCGGCAATGCGGTCTCGAATGCGTATCTGAGCCAGCTCGAGAACCACAAGATCAGGAAGCCTTCACCCAACGTTCTTCATGAGCTGGCCAACGTCTACGGCGTTCCATACGAGACCTTGATGGAGAAGGCCGGATACCTGTTGCCGGAGTCCAGCCAGCAGGATGGGCAACGGCGCCGACTGGCGGTGTTCGCCATCGATGATCTCACCGCCGAGGAAGAGGAGGAACTGCTCAAGTACCTCGCGTTCCTTCGCTTCCGCAGTCGTTCCTAGTCGACTGCCACCACGAACCCTGGAGTCTTGATGACCGCCTTCCCACCCCCTGCATCGCCGATCGACGCTCTCGCCCCCTCGCCCCAGCGTGCCATCGGACCAGACCCGGCCCCATCGCCAGCGGTCCTATCGCGGCCGCTCATCGCCGGGTCCGTGTCGATCGCCCCGCCCGCGGCGCTGGCGACCGCGGTGGTGTACTGCGAAGCCAACTTCGGTGACATCGATGGGAAGACCGCCAACGGACTGGTCCGGCATTCCGAGCGATACCGGATCGTCGCGGTGATCGACAGTCACAAGGCCGGCCTCGATAGTGGCCTCGCCCTGGACGACAAGCCCAACGCCATCCCGATCTGCGCCGATCTCGATGCGGCCCTCCGCCTCACCGGCAGTGTGCCCGACTACTTCATCTTCGGTATCGCGCCGTCGAGCGGCATGCTTTCGACCCGTGAACGTGCCATCGTCCTGAAGGCCATCGGCCTGGGCATGGACATCGTCAGCGGCCTGCACGAATTCCTCGCCGATGATCCCGAGTTCGCCGCCGCCAGCGCGGCCAGGGGCGTCGTCATCCGCGATGTCCGCAAGCCTCGTCCGACGAAGGAGCTGCGCGTCTTCAGCGGACGCATCGCAGAGGTCGACTGTCCGCGCATCGCGGTGCTCGGGACCGACTGTGCCATCGGGAAGCGGACGACGGCAACCATCCTGACCCAGGCGCTCCAGGCAATCGGCTTGAACGCGGTGATGATCGGCACCGGGCAGACCGGCCTGATGCAGGGCGCCCGGTACGGCGTGGCGCTCGATGCCATCCCGACGCAGTTCTGTGCCGGCGAGCTGGAGGCCACTATCGTCGAGGCCTACCTGGCGGAGGACCCGGACGTCATCGTCATCGAGGGCCAGGGAGCCCTGAGTCATCCGGCCTACTCGACGTCGTCATTCATCCTGCGCGGTGGTTGTCCCCATGCGGTCCTGCTCCAGCATGCACCCGGACGTGGTCACCGTTGCGACTTCCCCTCCATGGCCATGCCTGATCCTGCGACCGAGATCCAGCTCATCGAGACGTTCGCCGACACTCGGGTCATCGGCTTGACCATCAACCACGAGTCCATGAACGACGAGCAGGTCACCGCCGCCATCGCACGCTACGAACGGGAGATGGGTCTCCCCGTGACCGACGCCTTGACCCGGTCTCCGGACCGACTCGTGGACATGGTCCTCTCCGCGTTCCCCGGGCTCGCCAAGAAGTCGAGCGCCGCGATACGGTAACCACGCCACGGCTAGAGATCGACCTCGCCAAGATCGAGTACAACGCGGCGGTGCTCGTCGGGAGCCTGGCTGAGCGAGGTATCTCCGTGACCGGCGTCTCCAAGGCGACGCTGGGTTCGCCGGAGATCGCGAGGGCGTGGCTGCGAGCCGGGGTCAGCGGCATCGGGGATTCCCGAGTGGAGAACCTGCAGGCGCTGCGGCTGGCGGCCATCGCCGCGCGACTGACCCTCATCCGCTCGCCCATGCTGACTCAGGTCGATCTCGCCATCGAGGTCGCCGACGTGAGTCTCAATACCGAGATCGCGGTCATCCGTGCCCTCTCGACCGCAGCCGTGCGGGCGGGGCGTCTCCATGGGATCGTGCTGATGGTGGAGCTGGGCGACCTCCGCGAAGGCATCATGCCACTCGACCTGGAGGGCGTCGCACGCGAGACATTGCAGCTCCCCAACCTGACACTCGACGGCATCGGAACCAACCTCGCCTGTCACAGTGGTACATCGCCGGACGCCGCGAACATGGGGCAGCTCACTGCGCTGGCCGGCTCGATCGAACGCACCTTCGTGATCAAGCTGTCGACCATCTCGGGCGGCAACTCGGCCAACCTGGACTGGGTCGTCAGCGGCGCGGATGTCGGCCGCGTCAACGATCTGCGCCTCGGCGAAGCACTGCTGCTTGGCCGCGAGCCACTGCATCGGCAGGCCATCGTCGGGCTGCACACGGATGCCATCACCCTTGTCGCGGAGGTCATCGAGTCCAAGCGCAAGCCATCCCTGCCGTGGGGCCATCTCGCCCAGAACGCATCGGGAGTGACTCTACGGCACGAGCGAAGGGACGAGCGAAGCGGGGAGACCCTGCAGGCGATCCTGGCCATCGGGGAACAGGACACCGACTGCGCTGCCATCGTCTCGCCACCTGGTATCGACATCATCGGCGCGAGCAGCGACCACCTGGTCGTGGATTGCGGGCCGACACTGCTGCCTGTGGGTGCCGAGGTCAGGTTCGGATTGGGTTACGGTGCATTGGTTCGCGCCATGACGTCGCCGTTCGTGGCGCAGGTCATCGTCGCTGGTACACCAGCAGCTGGCGAGCGCCGCATCCGCGCTCCTCAAGCCGTCTGATACCTGCCGCCCGCCCGGGCCCGATCGATCCACTGCACCGCGGACTGGTTCAGCGTCTCCGGTTTCGCGCTCGATACCAGGCCAGATACTCGACAAGCTCTTCTCGCTCATCGACAGTCAGGTCGGCGAACATGGCCGCACCGATCTGAGCGTGGTCGGCCGACGGCCCGCCGCCCGGTACCGGATGTCCGACCAGCGCCATGAGGTCCGCATACGGCACGTCGAGCACCTTGCTGAGCCGGTGGAGGACGCCAGGGGATGGGCGCTTCACCGCGTCGTTCTCGAGCTTGCTGAGGTAGGCAGGAGAGATCCCGGCGCTGCGCGCCGTCTCGATCGCCGAGCGTGCCCGCACCTCGCGCGCCTGCCTCAGGACCACCCCGACAGACGAGACCATTGACACTCCTTTCCCAGAGTAGTTGGGTAAAACTCTAGTTGACAATAGCAGGTCCGGGGAGCACACTGCAAGGACGGCAGTGGCCGGAGACTCTCCCGGCGGTGGCACCCACGCCTCGCTCCCCCGGATGTCCGCACCGACAAAGGGGAAGTCATGGCCATAAGCAGCGCGACCAAGTCGCCGCCCGCTCCCAGCCCATCATCTACGACGCCGCCCTCGACGCACGCATCGTCTGCCTCCAGGGGCACCATGCGTCCGCTCGGCGATCGTGTCGTCATCAGGCCCACACCGCGTGAGGAGATGACCAAGAGTGGCATCGTCCTGCCGGACACGGCGAAGGAGAAGCCCCAGGAGGGCACCATCACCGCGGCCGGGCCGGGGCGCATCAACGACGACGGCAAGCGCGAGGCTATGGACGTCAGGGTGGGGGACAAGGTCCTCTACTCCAAGTACGCCGGCACCGACTTCAGGTTCCACGACGAGGACCTCCTCATCGTCAGTCAGAAGGACATCCTCGCTGTCGTCGAGGGCTAAGGCGCCGCCTCCTCCGAGCCCATTCGGATCCGACGCGGGTCGCGATCCCCATACCTGTCGATCACTTTCCAGGAGAGGAACCACACCATGGCCAAGCAACTCATCTACGACGAGACCGCCCGTCGATCCCTCAAGCGCGGCGTTGACAAGCTCTCTGACGCGGTCCGCGTGACGCTCGGGCCCAAGGGTCGGAACGTCGTCCTCGACAAGAAATACGGGTCGCCCACCATCACCAATGACGGCGTCACCATCGCTCGTGAGATCGAGCTCGAGGACCCCTACGAGAACATGGGGGCGCAGCTCCTGAAGGAGGTCGCCACCAAGACCGACGACGTGGCCGGCGACGGCACCACCACGGCCATCGTGCTGGGCCAGGCGATCGTGGCAGAGGGTCTGCGGAACGTCACCGCTGGGGCCAATCCCATCTACCTCCGGCGGGGCCTTGACAAGGGTGTCGAGGCTGTGCTGGCCGATCTCGAGCGTCGTTCGCGACCGGTCGAGACGCACGCCGACATCACCGCTGTCGCCACCATCAGCGCCGCTGATCCCGAGGTCGGCACGATGATCGCCGACGTGATGGACAAGGTTGGCAAGGACGGTGTCATCACTGTCGAGGAAGGCCAGACCGTTGGATTGGAAGTCGAGTACACCGACGGGATGCAATTCGACCGGGGCTACATCTCGCCATACCTGGTGACCAGCCCGGAGCGGATGGAGGCGGTGCTCGAGGACGCGCTGATCCTCTTCACCGACCGGAAGATCTCGGCCGTCAAGGACCTGCTGCCCGCGCTCGAGACGGCCATGCAGCAGAGCAAGCCGATGCTCATCGTCGCCGAGGATGTCGATGGTGAGGCGCTGGCCACCCTCGTGGTGAACAAGCTGCGCGGCACCCTCTCTGTGCTGGCGGTCAAGGCCCCGGGCTTCGGCGACCGACGCAAGGAGATGGTCCGCGACATGGCCATCCTCAGCGGCGGCATGGTCATCAGCGAGGAGCTGGGGCGGACGCTCGAATCCGTCACGCTCGAGGACCTCGGTCATGCCCGCCGCATCGTGTCCACCAAGGACGACACGACGCTGGTCGACGGTGCTGGTTCGGCCGAGGAGATCGCGGCTCGCATGAGTCAGATCAAGGCCCAGGTGGAAGACACCACCTCTGACTACGACCGTGAGAAGCTCCAGGAGCGCCTGGCCAAGTTGGCCGGTGGCGTGGCAGTCATCAAGGTTGGTGCGGCCACTGAGGTCGAGCTCAAGGAGAAGAAGCACCGCATCGAGGACGCTCTCTCGACCACGCGCGCTGCCATCGAGGAAGGTCTTGTCGCTGGCGGTGGTGTCGCGCTGCTGCAATCCGTCCCAGCACTCGACCTCGTCGAGCTGGTCGGTGACGAGGCCATCGGTCTTGCTATCCTCCGCCGGGCGCTGGAAGCGCCGATGCGGCAGATCGCCGAGAACGCCGGACTCCATGGTGCGGTCGTGGTCGACAAGGTCAAGGGCATGGAGGAAGGACATGGCCTCGACGCGCTCAGGGGCGAGTATGGGGACATGTTCGACAAGGGCATCGTTGACGCCGTCAAGGTCACCCGCTCAGCACTCCTGAACGCGGCTTCGATCGCGTCGATGGTGCTGACCACCGAAGCGCTCATCACCGAACAGCCACAGAAACACGGGACAGCCGTCCCGGCCGGCGCCGGCTACGGCGGCGACATGGACTACTAGTCCGCCCAACGGTCCAGTGGCCAAGGACGAGGCAGGAGCGAGGTCGCACCTGCCTCGTCCTTTGACGTGATGGCCGGTGTCCGTGCGCTAAGGGCGTGGCACACAAGCCCCTGGCGGTCCTCGAACATCCGAGTGCTACCGTGGGTCGCGTGACCACATCGACCCAGCAAACCGACGCGTTCCGGGCGCTGCATCGAGCCGGCTGCTTCGTGATGCCGAACCCCTGGGATGTGGGCAGCGCCCGTCTCCTCGAAGGCCTCGGGTTCAAGGCGCTGGCGACGACGAGCTCCGGGTTCGCCTGGACGTTGGGAAGGCCGGACAATCGGGTGACGCTCGATGAGGCGCTTGCCCACCTTCGGGCCGTGGCTGCGTCGATCGATGTGCCGGTCAATGCCGATTTCGAGGGTGGCTTTGCGGTCGAGCCTGAGGAGGTCGCCGCGAATGTCGCCCGAGCCGCCGACACGGGTGTCGCCGGGCTGTCGATCGAGGATTCGAGTGGTGACCCCAGGGAGCCGCTGTTCGACTTCGACCTGTCGGTGGCGCGCATCCGCGCCGCCAGGAACGCCATCGACCACCACGGCGGGGACCTCGTGCTCACGGGTCGATCGGAGGGTTTCGTGGTCGGTCGGCCGGACCTGACGGAGACGATCCGTCGCCTGCAGGCTTACTCCGAGGCTGGCGCGGACTGCCTCTACGCCCCACGCATCGGTACGCTCGATGACATCGCCGCGGTCGTCAAGGCGGTCGCGCCAAAGCCGCTTAACGTCCTCGTGGGCAGTGACTTCACCAGCGTGGCTACCCTCGCGGACCATGGTGTCCGGCGGATCAGCGTGGGTGGTGGACTGGCCCGGGTCGCCTGGGGCGCATTCCTCCAGGCTGCCGAGGAGATCGCGGAGCACGGCACCTTCTCGGGGCTCACTCGCGGGATCCCGTTCACCGAGATCGACGGAGCCTTCGGCGAAGACGCCCATCGCGAAACCTGAGCGCCTTCGGACCTTTGGTGGGCCGGTCGCCCAGGTCCTGCCGGCCATGCCATCGGAAGGCACCCATCGACTCGGGGCCGATCGCGCCGGCCACCGCATACTTCGCAGGTGAGCAACCCGTCGCGGGCCGTCAATGCGACATGGATCGCCGTGCTACTGGCCGTGCTGTCTCTGCTGGCCTTCATCGTTCTCGCCGCGGTGGTCCGCCAGCCGGGCGTCCCGGCGATCGACGTGTCGGCGAGCACGCGACTGCACGCGTTCGCCGACCCCGAGATCGATCGATGGATGTCGGTGGTCACGACCTTCGGATCGTCCATCGTCCTGGCCGCGGTCGCGACCGTCGCCGCGGTCGTGCTCGAATTGCGTGGCCACCGCTCCCTGGCGCTCCTGATGGTGGTGGCGACGGTGGCGACCATGGTGCTGAACGAGGTGCTCAAGCTCATCGTCACTCGCCCCAGACCAGACCTGGACTGGGCTGCCGTCCAGTCGGGGTACAGCTTTCCCAGTGGTCACAGCATGAATTCCTTCGTCGTGTACGTCGCATTCGCATTCGTTGTCGGGCACATGTGGGGCCGTCGCGCTGGGATCCTGGCGCTGGCGCTGGCGGCCCTCGTGGTGACGGGGGTTGGGCTCAGCCGTGTGTACCTGGGCGCTCATTGGCCCACGGATGTCATCGGCGGCTTTGTTGCCGCCATCCTCTGCCTGCTTCTGGTGGGTGTTGCGTTCCAGGTCGGCGCCCGGCTGCGGTCGAGGTCGGCCACGACCACTCCGACGCCAGCGCGGGAGCGTGCCGCCGATCCATGACATGCCCCGACCCGGGACTCGCCTGCGAACCCGCCGTGACCGTCAGCTGCCCTCGTTCGACGGTTTCGGGGCTACGACGCGCAGGACTCCTGGACGCATCTCGAATTCCACAGGCGTCAGCCCGAGGTCGGTGCTGTCGGCACGAGCCGGCAGTAGACCACGACCGGTGATGCGGACGTGTCTGGCTCGCTCGGTCTGCACGTGCGGTGTGTAGGCGCGACGACCGAACGCGATGCTGACGAAATGGCGGATCAGCTCGGGCTTGGAGTAGTGCAGGAAGACGCTCACATCGAAGAGTCCATCGTCGATCGATGCTCCCGGCGCGACGGTGAATCCGGCTCCCATGTAGGGGCCGTTGGCGACCACGACCAACAGGGCGCGCCGCTCGAAGGCAGTCCTGCCGTCAAGCTCGATGGACATCCGCGACGGTCGGTATCGGAACGCTGAGAGGATCGATTGCAGGATGGCGCCGTAGTCGCCCTCATCGACCTTGGCCACATCACGCGAGATCGCGGCATGCAGGCCGACCGAGGCGGCCTCGTAGAAGATCGTCTCGCCTGCCACACCGACGTCGATCTGTCTGACATGCCCGTCGCGTAGCACCTGGGCCGCCTCGTCGAGGTCACGTGGTAGTCCGATCATGCGCGGGATATTCATGACGCTCCCGAGCGGTAGCATGCCAAGCGCGGTGGCAGAGTCGAAGAGCTGACGACCGACCAGTCCGATGCTGCCGTCGCCACCAGCAGCGACGACGATGCCGTAGCCTTGGGCGACCGCGTCCTTGCTGGCCTCGATGGCTTCTTCCTCCGAGCCGGTTTCGATCAGCTCGTGGCCCAGCCCGTAGCGATCCATCAGTTCGAGGAGTGTCTCCCGCGAGGTGCGATTCGTGGGGATGCCGCCCTTGCTGCCGGATGTCGGGTTCCACAGCACCCGGATCCGGTCATCGCTGACTTCGGAGCTCGCCGACGTCACCCCGACACCGCCCGAGACTTGAGCCTTCGGTAGGCGACCACCAGCACCGCGAGGTAGCTCGAGCCCAGGAGGTATGAGGCGGCCACGTCCGTGGGCCAGTGGTGTCCGAGATAGATCCGGCTGGGACCCACGCCGCCGATCAGGGCAGCGATGGCGATCACCGCGAGCCGTCGCGGCAGCACGGGCCGGATCATCAGGTTGGCGAGGATGGCCAGCCAACCATAGGTGACCACGTATGTGAGCACGTGACCACTCGGAAAGCTCGAGCCACCCAGCTCGGCCGCGACCACTCGGAGATCGGTCCCGGCCACCGGCCGAGGCCGTCGCATGAACCATTTCACGACGGTGGAGAGGAGCGCACTACCCCAGGCGGCCAGCTGGAATGCCGCTTCAGGCCGTTTGCGATCCAGCCACAGGGCCGCGATCGCGATCGGGGGGATGAGCCGACTTTGGGGCGGGAAGCCGAACCATGAGACGACACGCAGGGCTCGATGGAGTAGCGGATGGTGGATCGCCTGCAGCCGCATCGAGATGGCCATGTCGAGGGCTTCGACACGCTTGCGCCGGACCAGTGTCGTGAGCGCCGCGAATCCCGCGATCCCCGGGATGATGACCGCGAGCGCGTTGCGAGTGCCGGGCATCGCCAGCGAAGGTGGGACACGATCGCCATGCTGTTGTGCCAGCGACGTGACCACCGTCTGACCAGCTCGCGCGATCCCTGCTGATGCATCGGTCGTGGTGGCCATCGCGCTACGGTAGCGCAGCCTCGTTGACATCAGCGTCCGCCTGCGTGATACCGTGCACCGTCCGGGCGCAGCTTAGGGTCGAGATCCAGTCCGACCGGGGTCTTCGCGTTCGATGGCTCGAGGCGTAGCTAGCTGTGGCGGAACCGGCTCGCAAGCGGACACGACTCGTGCGTGATCGCGAATCGACGAGGGCGGGATGGCCACAGACAGTTCATCGGCGGTACTGAGGGTCTCTCGCTTCCGCAGGCGCGCGTTATGGTCGGAGATAGACGTGACCCTGCGGGACGCTATGCCCACGTATCGGGCACAGCCCGGACTTCTCGATGCCTGGCTGGGACGTCACGGCCCCGAAGTCGACGACGAGCGCGTCATCGTGTCGATCTGGGAATTGGCCGATGCCGAGCGGGAAAGCCTGCGATTTCCGGAGATGTTGTCGGAGATCCGTACCGACATCGAGCTGCCAAGGCGCGTCGTTGTGCCAGTGGCGTTCCACGTCGGCTTCCCTCGATCGCTCCCTCCTGCCATCCTGAGGATCTACGTGGGCAAGACCCGGCCGGGTCAGCTCGACGCCTACGTGGAGGAGACTCGGCGCGGCAGCCTGGTCGACAGCGCGAGTGACGAGGGTCCCATCGTCGTGTGCATGGGCCTGGACCGCCCGGACCACTTCATGACCGCATCGATCTGGACGGACTGGCGGAGCATCGAGGCTTCCACCGGCAGCGATGTCCGACGACCGTTGCGAACGCGCAACTCGGAGCACCTCGTGAGTGGCGGTCCGATTCACTACGAGATCGTCTGATCGATCCGGGCCAGACCATCCAGTGGGTCAAGGCTCGCTTCACTTTCGATGTGGATGACTGGGAGGCTGAACCCGAACTCGGACCCACCCTCGGACCTTCGAAGGGCCCAGATCCGACCGTCCATGGCGTGGACCAGGCTCGAGCAGATGAAGAGCCCGATGCCGGATCCCGTGGCTTTCCGGACACTCTCTGGGTCCCGATAGAACAGGTCGAAGAGGTGATCGGTGGCAGCATCTGAGGGTCCCAGGCCCCTCATCGATGACCCGGACAAGCACCTCGGCATCCTGGATCGACGCGCTGACGGTCACACGGGTGCCGGGCGGCGTGTACTTGGCCGCGTTGTCGAGCAGGTTGTGAACGACCTGCTGGACGTAGGTCGGCTCGCCGGACACGATCGGAAGATCCGGTTCGATTTCCAGCCCGATGTCGATCGACGGCGATCGCTCCGCCTCGAGTGCCGTCGCGTGAGTGAGGACTCGTCGCAGATTGACTGGCTCCGTGTCCACCTCAAGACGTCCTCCCTCGACACGACCGAGCACCAGGAGGTCTTCCACGAGCAACCGAAGGCGCTCCGCCTCGGCCTCGATATCTGCGGGCAGCCCCGCGTGGTTCACGGGGTCCTCAGGTTGGTCGGATCGGTTGAGCAGGTGCGCCATGCCGAAGATAGTGGTGATCGGCGTACGGAGCTCGTGGCTGATGACGTCCATGAAGCCGTCTCGGAATTCGCGAGCGCGACGCTCGTCCTCCACGAGCTGGTCACGTTCGAGCTGGAGTTTGCGCTGCTCCGTGATGTCCTGGCCGGTCCCCAGCATCCTCTGTCCCCGACCCTCGCGCTCCCGGATCACCCTCCCCGCCCCACGAGTCCAGTGGACGCTTCCGTCCGGCCAGACGACACGGAACTCGAGGTCGAACCCAGTACTCGTGGCGAATGCCTCGTCGATGGCCGTGCGGAAACGGTCGACGTCCTCTGGATGAACCATCTCCAGGTACGCCTCGTAGTTGGGCGCCAGCTCTCCGGGCTTGACGCCATGACTGCGGAAGATCGAATTTGACCACTCCAGGGCCCCGCTATCGACGTCCCATTCCCACAGGCCGGTATGAGACGCTTCGAGAACGAATTCCAGGTTTTCCTCGCGCACTTCGACGGCACGCGCCAGGCTCGCCGACTCCCGCAGTGCGTCCTCAAGGCGATCGCGGGCCGCACGGCGTGAACCGATGACGAGAACGGTCCCGATCGCCGCCACCACGTACACGATCAGGCGCAAGAGGCCGCCCGAGCCGACCGCGATGGACGCGGCAAATGGCTCGGTGAACAGCCAGGCGTGCAGGATCACAGCGATGACGGTGGTCACGAGTGCCGCCAAACCAGCAACCCTTCCACCGATCCAGGCCGCGACGATGACCGCGGCCAGCAGGAGGATGTACCCAGGCTCGCCGACGAACTCGAGGACGAGGGCTTCCAGGAGCACAGCGGCGATCCCGATCCCAGCTCCGACGACCAGGGCGAGCAAAGGCGTCAGACGGATATCGCCTGAGCGCGCAAGCTCGGAAAAAGCCCGCTGAGAAGCCCGCGTACTTGTGGGTCCCATGCGCACGTGGTGGAGGCCTCCGGGTCAAACCATAGCCGGCGTCGCGGTCTCCATGACGATACGACGTCGCGTCCGGTCCCGTCCCGTCAACCATCGCACGGCGGCCGGGCCCCGGAATCCCAGCCTACACGTTCAGGCCGGCACCCGCCGCCGACACCGGAGGAGCTGGCTGGAAGCGTCAGGCACCGCGATCGATCGCCTCCATCGCTCGGGTCGAAGCGTGATGGAAGTGGTCAAGTGGAGGAATTTGTCTCAGGTAGCACGTGCGGCTCCAGGATCACGATGGCGGTCTCCCGAAGTCGCATGGCTGCCTGGGCGTCGCTGTAGGCTGAAGTGCCCAGCGCTACGAACCTGGCCCACAGCCACGCGCGCTCATCGCCGACCGCTACTCGCGCCATCACTTCGACCTTCCCATCGGGCAGGCTCTGCCGCGGCTTCGGGGTGTGCCTGGAGGTTGAGCAACCAGGCAGGCTCGGGGTCGGCCCAGCCATTCATGGCCGGGATGATGAGGTTCCCATCGTCGACGATGTAGCCAAGGATGGCCGCCCGTGACTTACCCGTCCGGCGCCCCACCGTTCGCAGGCACAGCATGCCCCACTGGTCCGCGGTCGGGCGCCGCAGGCCGACCCGACCTCGGGTGAGATTGAAGAGCGTGCGATGACCGGCCCAGATCACGCGGACGAGCCAGCGCGGCAAGGTCGGCGGTGGTGCGGTGTGCTCGATGGTCACGGGTGTCGTCCTCCCTGTGCGATGTAGGGTGTACGCCGTACACCCACTCAACTGGCGTAGGATATGTGTACGCCGTACACCCTGTCAAGATAGGATCGATGAGCACAGAGATCCACGCCGCCACGCGACGCGTCCGCCTGGATCGGGAGCGTGTCCTTCGCACTGCCATCGGACTGGCTGACGAGGCGGGCATCGACGGCGTCAGCATGCGCGCGATCGCCAAGCAGCTCGACGTGGTGCCGATGGCGCTCTACAAGCACGTCGCAGGCAAGGGCGACCTGCTCGACGGCATGATCGATATCGTCGTGGCGGAGATCGCGCCGATCCAGGCCGGTGTCGGCTGGAAGGCCGCTATGCGTGAGCGGATCCTCTCCGCCAGGTCGGTCCTGCGGAGGCACCCCTGGGCCGCGCCGGCCCTCGAGTCGCGGACCGCTCCGACCCCCACGGTCGTCGCGTACATCGACTCGATGATCGGGCTCCTGCGGGCCGGCGACTTCTCCATCGACCTGGCCCATCACGCGCTCCATGCATTGGGGAGCCGCCTCATGGGATTCAGCCAGGAGCTCTTCACCGACGCTCCGGCGGATGGGGAGCCGGCACCGCCACCCGTAGCGCTCGGATCCTTCCCGCACATCGCCGAGATGCTGGCGGGCATCAGCCACGACGATACCTCGGTCGTTGGCCCCGGTTGCGATGATCAGTTCGAGTTCGAATTCGCGCTCGACCTCGTGCTCGACGGCCTCGAACGTCTGCGGGACGCGACCGTATCGGACAGCGCGAGAGCCGACGGGGGATGACCCACCCGACGGCCACGTCCCCTCCGGTCGCCTCAGCGTCTCCCGGTCGCAAGCCCGCCGCGTGTCGTTTCGCCGGCCGCCGTACAATGCCGCGGCCCATACCGATACGTGGAAGGGAGGCCGCGCAGCCGTCCTGGCGGCGGTGACGCTCAGCGGTGGGTCCGATGGGGCCGCCGCACGCCGCCGGTCCGGTGCGTCCGTGTCAATGCCCCACGCTCACACCGCTCGACAGTTCTGGATACAGGCTCCGGGTCACGGAGAGATCGTGCTGGCAGATCTCGCTCCGCTGCGGCCGGGAGAGGTGCTGGTCCGGACGAGCTTTTCGGGTATCAGCAGGGGCACCGAATCATTGATATTCAATGGACTGGTGCCGCCGTCCCAGTACCAGTCCATGCGGGGACCGTTCCAGGAGGGAGATTTCCCAGCGCCCGTGAAGTACGGATATGCCAGTGTCGGTGAGGTCCAGGAAGCCTCCGCATCGAGTCATCTGGTCGGCCGTACGGTCTTCTGTCTCTTTCCCCACCAGGACCTTTACGTTGTCCCGGCCGGCGCCGTGGTCCCGCTGCCGGAGGGCGTGCCCGTGGCTCGCGCGGTACTGGCCGCCAACATGGAATCGGCAGTCAACATCGTGTGGGACGCGCGGCCCGCCGCCGGCGACCATATCGTGGTGATCGGTGCCGGTGTCGTGGGACTGCTCTCCGCCTGGTTATGTCGGCAGGTGCCAGGCACCATGGTGACGATCGTCGACGTCAATCCGGACCGAGCGTCCGTCGCCCATGCGTTGGATGTGCCCTTTCGCAGCGATCCGCCGCCAGACGCGGAGGCAGACATCGTGATCCATGCGAGCGGGCACCCTGATGGGCTCCGTACGGCGTTGCTCGCCGCTGGTGTGGAGAGCACCATCGTGGAGGCCAGCTGGTACGGCAGTCATGTCGTGGCTCTCCCGCTCGGCGAGGCCTTCCACTCGCGGCGACTGACCCTGAGGAGCAGTCAGGTCGGGCGGATCCGCCGGACCGCGCAGCACGATGGAGCCGCGAACGCAGGATGCGGTTGGCCCTGGAGTTCTTGCGTGCCCCCGAACTCGACGCGTTGATCACCGGTGAGAGCGAGTTCGAGGAGCTGCCCGATGTCATGGCACGGCTGAGCGGGGATCCGCGAGCAGGGCTGTGTCATCGCATCCGCTACATGGGGTCGTGACGGAGACGATGAGGAGCCAGCGTGTATAGCCTCACGGTGAGAGACCATTTCATGATCGCCCACAGCCTTCGCGGCGAGCTGTTCGGTCCGGCCCAGCGACTCCACGGTGCGACGTACGTCGTCGATGTCACCTTCAGACGTTCTCGGTTGGACGACCATGGGGTCGTCGTCGATATCGGGCTGGCCAGTGACCAGGTCGCGAGCGCCCTTGCGGATCTTCGCTTCCGCAACCTCGACGAGGCGCCGGCGTTCGCGGACCAGAACACCACGACCGAGTTCCTTGCCCACGAGATCTTCGACCGTCTGGCTCGGGCGATCAACGACGGCGACCTCGGGGAGGGTGCACACGGCATCGAGTCGATGTGCGTCACGCTCAAGGAGTCGCACCTCGCCTGGGCCAGCTATGAAGGGCAGGTTTGACCGGACCGGAGCTCCACTTCGTCGTCCCCGGTCCACTGGACCAGCGCACCGGCGGTTACATCTACGACAAGCGGATGGTGGAAGGACTTCGCCGCCGCGACTGGACCGTGGTGGTGCACAGCCTGGATGGCGAGTTTCTGATCGTCGATGCGCGAGCTCGGGCCAGCCTGGCTGAGACGCTACTCGGGATCCCCGACGGTGCGCAGGTCGTCATCGATGGTCTCGCCATGCGTGGGATGCCGGGCGTGGTCCGAGCCCATCGGACCCGGATCAGGCTGGTGGCACTGGTCCATCTGCTGTCGGCGGACGACCCGGCGCTCGATCCGTCCCAGCGAGACCGAACCACGAAACTCGAACGCGAAGCTCTTACCGCAGGCATCGGCATCATCGTCACCAGTCCGTTCGCCGCTGCCCGGTTGAACGACATGGGCGTGGACCCAGCAGCGATCAGAACGGTGCCGCCCGGCACGGACCCCGCGCCACCCGCGACCGGCCCCGGGCCGGCTGACCCACCGCAGCTGCTGTGTGTGGCATCGGTGACGCCAGGCAAGGGCCAGGATGTGCTCGTACGAGCCCTGAGCCGTCTGGCCGACACCCCCTGGAGTTGTGTCTGCGCCGGGAGCCTGACCCGGGCTCCCGCGTTTACCCAACGGGTGGTCACGCAGGTCCGCGAGGCTGGTCTATCCGACAGGATCGCGTTTCCAGGCGAGTGCGACCGCGATACGACCGATTTGCTGTACATGCGGAGCTCCATCTTCATCCTGCCATCGCACTACGAAAGCTTCGGAATGGTCCTGACCGAAGCCATGGCGCGAGGCCTCCCGATCATCTCGACCACGGGTGGGGCGATCCCCAGACCGTACCCATCGACGCTGGCATCCTGGTCCCACCCGGGGATGACGCCGCCCTGGCCGACGCTGTAGCGTCGCTCCTGGTGGATCCGCCCAATGAACCCCACGGGGCTCGCGCGAGACGTGCGGGACTGGGCGGCGCAGCGCTTCGACACGCGGCGGGCCTGGCTGACTGGAATGAGGCTGCGGACGCCTTTGCCGAGGCACTGCTCGGGCCGTGGTGAGCGCTGTGGGCTGCGGCGGCGAGGTGCCGCAACCGGAGCGGTCGGTCTACGGCGAGCAGTCGTCCGGACGATTGGCGCGGACGTTGCCACTGGGGCCGCACGTGCCGCCCAGGACGAAGGAGTCCCGGTCGAAGTAGCCGCCGCCCGAACGAGCGGCCGCATTGTGGTGTATCGCGCTGGAGTCGTTGAGCGCGAGGGGACCGCCGTTCCAGACGCCGCCGCCGTTGTAGCCGCTGGTGTTGTCGTGGATCGCGCTGAAGTCGTTGAGCGTGAGGTAAGCGTAGTTGCGCACGCCGCCACCCTCCCGGGACGCTTCGTTGCCTCTGACCGAGCTCGAGTCGTTGAGCGTGAGTCGAGCGTAGTTGGAGACACCACCTCCGATCTCGCTGCTGGCGGAGTTGTCGTGGATCGAACTCGAGCCGTTGAGCGTAACGGTGCCGACGTTGAAGACGCCGCCACCCTGCCTGGCCACGTTGTGATGGATGGAGCTGGAGCCGTTGAGCGTGAGGGCGCCGTCGTTGTCGACACCACCGCCCAGCTGGCCGCTGGCAGTGTTGTCGTGGATCGAGCTGGAATCGTGGAGCGTGAGGCGGGCCGTGTAGGCATTGCCGGCACCACCACCGTTGCTGGCGGTATTGCCACTGACCGACGCAACGTCCTTGAGCCTGAGGCGGCCGCGGTTCATGACACCGCCCCCATTCCCGCTGGCGGTGTTGCCTTGGACCGCGGTGGAGCCTTTGAGGACGAGTGCGCCCAGATTCAGCACACCTCCGCCATTGACCGCCTTGCCGCCACGGATGCTCAGGTCCTTGATGACGACACGAGCGCCCTTCCCGATGGTCAGGACGCGACCCGTCCCGTCAGCATCGAGCGTGGGTCGACCCAAGGTCTCGCTCTGGATCCCACTGAGGCGCAGGTTCTTGACGATGTGGGTGGCACCGTGGCAGGTGCCCCGGACCGCGAGTTGGTGGCCGTTGCGTGCGCGCTCGACGGACTCCTGGAGGCTGTGCCGCGTGTCACCCGTGTCAAGGTTTCTGACCCGACAAGCGCTCGCAGACGAGGCAGCGCCAGGGACCGGGTGGGTCACGAGCACCAGCGTTGCCAGCATGGGTACGAGCACGAGGGCCACACGCATGCGTCGGCGCGTCATCGCCACCGGTCCCGTATCCCGTGCAAGCAGCGAACCCGTAGGCGCGCCGGCTCGACGCGTAGAGCGATGACAGCGTGGGCATGCGGGGGGCCTGGAGCGGATGAGTCCGTGCGGAGCGGAACGTGGTCACGCCGGCGGTGCGGCGTTAGCATCCTCTGGCTACGCCGCGGTACAGATCGAGGACTTCCTCGCGGTTGCCTCGAATGCCAGGTATGGGTTCAAGCTAGGCACGGCGGACTCCTCGTTCCGTATCTGTGCAGGCTCCCCGGGCCTGCGCCGGCTCATCTTACGCTGCGGAGGCGGGGCCGCAAGCACCAGCAAGGGCTTCCCAGCTCGACGCTGAGCGGGTCGGTCGACTTACGCTGCGAGCGGTCCGACCGAGCACGATGTCCTCCTCCCCGCCTTGAGCGATGCGCCCGGACCACACTCGAGCGCCCTCGAGGCCTAGGCGCAGGTTCGCAGCTTCACGTGACGAGACCCCGGCAGGACGAATCCGACCGAGGTCTCGACGGAGTAGGAGAACCCACGATGCCCGCGCGCCGGGGGCACGTCAATGACGGGCGCGTAGCGCCACGGTGATGACGGCGCGCCACCGCCGCTGTCGAGCCCACGCCAAAGTCCCCGTTCAGGCGGCACTCGGTACCCGGCCCCGGGGAGTCGACCGACTCAGCGCGCGTACCGATGGCGGGCATATCTCCAGCGGGCCCAGTCACCCGACGCGCCGATCCCGGTCGCGCCGTATGCGTGTGCTTCGTGTGGAGCGGCACGAGTGGCGCGGTACCTATCGGTCAGGGCCGGCGGGTGCATCGACCCTCTGTCGCTCGTCGCCGCAGGCGAGGTACAACTCTGACAGTGTCGACCGTTCCGACACCTAGCCCAGGAGTGACAGATGGATATCGTGACGTTTCTGACCCTGGTCGTAGCGACGGCCATCGTGGCCAGTGGCTACTTCCTCTTCAATGGCGTTCCGCACTTCAAGGATCGCCAGCGCCAGTAGCTGGCTCAAGCGGAGCCGACACCGATCACCGTCCCCCAGCGCAGACACGAGGCTCCGGACGCACTCCGGGGCCTCGTGTTTTTCTCTGTCCGAGCATGACTCGGCGAGCGCAGCTGCCAGCGTGAGTACGGCTAGTCCTGACCGTCGCCTCCGTCACCCACCAGGCTCTCGTCCGCGGTAGGCGGCGGGCTGACCGGTCCGCGCAGCCAGGCCCGTGGCGCGCTCGCAGCGGCGACGCGCCGCACTGTCGGTCGTGCCCGTTCGAGGCTGCTCGCCAGCTGCTCCAGCCATGCCGACCACCCGACCAGGGACATCGCGTCGAGCATCCGTCCATCGTCACCCGCCGAATCGGCGATACACCGTTCGAGGTCGTCGTCCGGATCCACCACTTCCCTCGCCGGGAGATCCGCCGCGGTCCGCTCGGCCGAGTTGGCATCGAGATAGGCAGACACGGAGGCCAGTCGTTCTGCGACGACCCTGGCCTCCTCATCGATCTTGAGGACGGCCGGACGGCAGCCTGCCACCGGGTCGCTGACGGCCGGCACAAGCCCTGAGAGCAGGGACCGGACCAGCGTTGGCGGCTGGAGGATCACCACCCAGGCGCCAGTCTCGATGGGCTCGTTGTGTTCGGCAAGGGCGGCACTGAAGGCAGCTTCGGCACCACGCCACGCACCGGCCAGGTCGGCTTGGGCACGCCAACGGTCGTGATCTGACCCGGCAACGAACGTCCGCGCACCCGCCGCGGCCGCTCGGTACACCCTGGCCACCGCGTGGCCAAGGGCAGGTCGTGCACCACGTGGCCACAGGATGAGGCTGAGGGCGGCTGCGGTGATGGCGCCGATCGAGACGGTCTCGAGGCGAACAACGGCGGTCTCGAAGCCAGGCGCATCGATGAGGCTGAAGAGGATCACGACCATCACGGTGAAGGCAGCCTGTCCCACCGCGAAGTGGATCGCGCCAGGAGAGAAGGCGGCGAAGGCGACGGCGACCGGAAAGAGCAACCACAGCAGTGCCGTGTCATCTCCGATGGTCACCACGACGAGGGCCGCCACGACGAAACCGGAGACCGTGCCCGCGATCGCCTCGAGGGCCGTCGTATACGTCGAGGATGCGCCCGAACGCAGGACACACAGGGCACCCAGGGCGATCCAGAAGCCGTGTTCCAGCGGCAGCACGTCGGCGAGCAGCACCGCCGCGGCGAGGGCGATGCCTGCACGGATGCTATTGCGGAGGACGACACCCGCTGGGTCGAGCTCCAGGGTCACGGATCTTGCCGGCACGAGTGGCCACCGTTCGGATGCTGTCCTTGAACCGTTGCGACAGCTCCGGGGCGGTCGCGAGGTCGGGTGTGCTCCCGGTGTCGACTCCCATGACGCGTGCGGCCTCGTACTCGATCCACATCACCACGTGAGACAGGGCCAGGAGCGGCAGTGCCTGGCGCATCCCTCCCAGCGCTGCCACACCGCGCCTGGCCGACCTTGTCGCGGTGTCCTCGAGAGCCTCCCGGGCCGCCTTCCGGGCTGAGTCCAGGCGTTCCAGGCTACTCCTCAAGGCTGCTCCGTCGTGATCGCCTGAAAGCACGGCACCCGTCCGTTCGAGCGCGGCTACCACTTCCCGCTGGAGTGGCGCGTCCTGGTCGGCGATCTTGCCAGCGTCGATCGCGGCAGCCGCCAGTTCCGTCCCGTGTTCGAGGTGCAGGATGAGTTGGACGAAAGCGATGTCGCGGGTGGCTGGCCCATACGGTCGAAGCGGCGTCGATAGTCGCTCCTGGAGGGACGCGACCTGGCTCCGAGTCGCTTCGAGTCGATCGCGCGCGACAGCAGGGTCCACGAGGGTAGCCACGACGTCCGAGAGCCCGGCGGCAAGCTCGGCGGTCGCCTGGAGCAAGCCCGTACGCCGTTCGATGGGCCAAAGGACCAACGCGGCGGTCATCGCGGCGACACCCCCGAGGATCCACCCGGCCACTCGGTCGGGGATGAGGATCTCGTCGGGAGGCATGAGCACCGACAGGGAGTAGCCCAGGGCGACCGGGGCGACATGAAGCGCCATGTAGCCCCCGAACACCGTGGCGAATGTGGCCACGAACATGACCACGAACATGCCGACGACGCCAGCTATGGGGAACGTGGAGAGCATCCCGCCGAGGGTCACCGCGACGCTGCTGGCCGCGATCATCGTCAGGTAGGCTCTGGCGCGCCGCCTCGGAGGGCCGCCATAGTCGGCGAAGACGAGGGCGACGAAGGCCGCGAAGCAGGCATACATGGCGAACGAGTCGCTCCCGATCGCGAACGTGCCGAACGCGAGCACCGCCGGCATGACGAACGCGGCGCGACCGGCCTTGCGGAGGTTGACATAGTCGGGTCCGTCGGCCGTGATGGTAGCCAGCGGATCGAACATGGGGCGACGTTACCTCAGCGTGGCCGGCCGGACGCCACCGACGCCGTGATCACCGAGACACCCAGCCCGCGTGGCCCCGCGCCCGCTTGCACGTCACGACGCCCGAACGGCTTGCCGTTCGGGCGTCTGCGATCTGTGTTGTGGCCCGGTTTGCACACACCCAGCTCGTGGCCAGGCGGCTACCGCCCCGGGATCGCGCCAGGCGTTACTCCGGCTCGGTATCTGCGTGCTTGCGCTTGACGACGGTCGGAGCGATCACGAACAGCCCGAACATGATGATGAACGCGGCGATGGCCAGGATTGCGGTGGTATCCATCGATGAGATCTCCTTACGACTGCTGGATGGCTTTGGAGTTGTCGGACGACGATCGATGACTTCCGAACCGTGGATCACGATGCCGCAGCGATGCTGGCTTCTGGGATCTCGTCCACCGGATAGGCCTCCATGCCCATCTCGGACTGGTCGAGTCCCGCCAGTTCGTCCTTCTCCGGCACGCGCAGGCCGATGGTTCGCTTGATGAGGAAGAACACGGCGCCGGAGGCGACGAGGGTCCAGGCGATGAGGGCGACCACGCTGACGACCTGGGCCGCAAGCTGGCCAGGGTCCCCGAAGAGCAGGCCGGAGACATCTCCGTAGCTGCCGTCAGCGAAGATGCCCAGGGCAAGCACGCCCCAGATGCCCGCAGCTCCGTGGACGGAGAAGGCGCCGACCGGGTCGTCGATCTTGAGCCTCGAGTCGACGATCTTGAGCGACACGATCATCACGATGGCGCCGATGACGCCGATGACGATGGCGGCCCATGGAGCCACGAAGGCGCACGGTGCGGTGATCGCGACGAGGCCGGCTAGCGCCCCGTTACAGGCGAGGGTGACATCGGCTTTCCCGGTCGTGCTGAACCCGTAGTAGAAGCCCACGATCGCGCCAGCCGCGCCAGCGAGGAACGTCGTGACGGCGATCATCGCGATCCGCGTGTCGGTACCCGAGAGAGTGGACCCAGGGTTGAAGCCGAACCAGCCGAAGAACAGGATGAATGTGCCCAGGACCACGAACGGGATGTTGTGGCCACGGATGGTATGGACCGACCCGTCCTTGCCGTACTTGCCGATGCGCGGCCCCACGAACCATGCCCCGATGAGGGCTGAGATACCGCCTACCGCGTGGACCACACCAGAGCCGGCGAAGTCGAGCGCCCCCGAGCCCAGGTCCAGCTGTGACAGCCAGCCGCCCCCCCACACCCAGTGACCATAGACCGGGTAGACGATCGCGGAGATCAGGAAGGTATAGGCAAGGTATGCATTGATCTTCGTCCGCTCGGCCATGCCGCCGGAGACGATGGTGGCCGCGGTGGCCGCGAAGACCATCTGGAAGAACCACAGCATCGCGGTGTCGTCGGTGTAGGCGTCACCTGACAGGAAGAACCCGGAGAAACCGAAGAAGTCGTTGCCGCTGTCGAGTCCTGGCGCGGCCATGGAGCCACCGAACATGATGGCGAACCCGAATGCCCAGAAGGCCAGACCGCCGATGGTGAAATCCATGAAGTTCTTGGAGAGGATGTTCACCGTGTTGCGGCGGCGCGAGAAGCCGGCCTCGACCAGGGCGAAGCCTGCCTGCATGAAGAAGACCAGGAAGCCGGCGACCAGGGTCCAGACGAAGTTGACACCGGTGACTGCCGAGACTGCCATCTCGAGTGGGTCGGCGGCGTCCTGCGCATGCACGAGCTGCGGAACGAGTAGAGCGCCAGGGATCCCCGCCAGGATGATCAGCCGGCGCTTGGCCTTGAAGAATGAAACAACGCCCTGCATGCGGCTCCCCCTGCTTGGTTTGGCCAGATCTCAAACCGATCGTGGTCGGCGGACGACAGGTAGGCGCGTCCGCCCCTGAAGCCTCCCTTCTGGACCGGACCCGTTCAAGCGACACCCGGGTTGCACGCCGTGTACGGTTCCGTAGCGAGTCGTGGAGCCAGACGGTGCCGCGCGGCGACCTGTTCGCGCACGCCTGAGACTCGATGGGTTGGTCGGTGCGGCAGGGTCGAGGGCTAGATGATCGGTGGCTGGAGCCATCGAAGAGCCGGGAGATAGACGCGCGGGCCATCAGGGTGGGGGACGATGACCATCAAGATCGTGGCGCAGACCGGGCAGCACAAGACATCGCCCGGACCAGCCCGATAGACCAGCAGCGCCGCGACCTCCCTGACGGCGCCACAGCCACCACAGCAGCCAGTGGCATCGGTCATGTCGCGACCGAAGATCTCGATGAGCGATCCGCCAAGGGCGTTGCCATCGACGTGCCTCGATACCCTCATGCGCCACCTCCACTCGGACCGAACCGTTCGGTCCGGATGCGCTGCGGTGGGTGACCCACTCCCGCAAGCGCCGTCGCGACCGTCTCGACGAACCCGGTCGGGCCGCAGACGAAGCATCGAGGCTCATCCGCCGAAGGCCAGGCGATGTCGCGGAGCAGGGCTCCGTCCACTCGGCCCCGCAGGCCGGCCCAGGTGGCCGGCTGGGATCGCGTCAGCGTCGTGAAGACCTCCACGTCGGAATGGTCCCGCGCCAACCGCTCGAGCTGCAGGCGGTAGATGACATCGTCGATCGTCCGTGACGACACGAGCAGCCGGACGGGCACCTCAGCGTCGCTGCTGACTCGCGCACGCAGCATCGCCATCAGCGGCACGATGCCGCTGCCCCCAGCCACGAGCAGGAGTGGGCCACCGTCGCTGGGTTGCCACACGAAGTACCCACCGATGGGACCACGGAGCTCCAACTGCTCTCCGACCCGCAACTCAACGGCAAGATAGGGCGACACCTCGCCATCCTCGACCCGTTCGACAGTGATCGCGATCCGGCGACCGGCGACCGGCGCTGCGAGCGAGTAGCTCCGCTGCGCCTGGTACCCATCCTCGGCCGTGAGACGGATATCGACATGTTGGCCAGGCAGGTGTCCCGTCCACATCGGGCAATCCAGCCACAGCGTCCGAACCCGGGGTGTCTCGTCCACCAGGGCGACGACCGTGGCGAGCTGCCAGCTCAGTCGCCCGAGTAGCGCTGCTCGAGCCATGGATCGCCATGATCATGGTAGCCGTAGCGTTCCCAGAAGCCGGGCTCATCCTCTTGGGTGAGTTCGAGGCTGCGGACCCACTTGGCACTCTTCCAAAGGTACAGGTGCGGGACCAGGAGCCGGGCCGGACCCCCGTGTTCAGGGTCGAGCTCCCGGCCGTCGTAACGATATGCGATCCAGGCCTTGCCGCCGGTCACTTCCGCGATCGGCAGGTTGGTCGTGTAACCGCCATACGCGTGGATCATCACGAACCCCGGAGGGCTCTCGACGCCCGCCAGGAGTCGATCGATCGAGACGCCCTGCCACGAAGTATCGAGCTTCGACCACTTGGTCACACAGTGCAGGTCGACACTCACGTCCTCGCTGGGCAGCGCCGTGAACTCCGCCCACGTCCAGCCGCGGAGCTCTTCGCCGGACCTGGTGATGGCGAGGCGCCAGTCGTCCCGGACGATGATCGGCGTGGGTCCTGCCGAGAGCACCGGAAAGTCCGCTGTCACGTATTGACCGGGCGGGACCCGGTCCGGCGGAGCGTCCACCGACCGTCGCCCTCGGAACCCCCTCGAGATAAAGCTCATCGCAGGACTCCTTGTTCGCGGCCCATGGCGGACCCCGAGACTGAAAGATACAGCGACCGCCCGGCGACGACCACACCGTTCACCGTGCAAGCCAGCCCGGCGCTCAGAGGCCAACGAACCCACGTCCGTCTGGCAGGCCTGGACGATGGACCGCGAGATCGGCTCAGGCCGCGGTCGCGATGATCCCCGATAGTCGCTCGGCGATCATGATGACGGCGAGATGTGGGAAGCCAGATGGTGCATCCGGGATGATCGACGCATCCACGACGCTGAGCCCTTCGGTGCCGTGGACATTCCCCTCCGCATCGACGACCGCGGCACGGTTCGTCGCGGGGCCCATGGCGCACGTTCCGACCACGTGTGGGATCGAATAGGCATCATCCAGCACCATCCTGCGGATACCCGCGCGACCATCCTGCGGGAGCGGAGCGGGCTCGGCACCCAGGCGTCGGACCTCCGGCCGGCTGGCGATCTCGTGTCCGCGTATGTACGCCTCGGCGAGCCGATCGATATCGATCTGTTCACGCAGCCCTGGGAGCTCGATCCGTGGTCGCTCCGTCGGGTCCGCCGAGCGGAGTCGGACCGTGCCACGGGAGCTGGGCTTCAGCAGGACGCAGTCCAGGGAGAACGTCGGCGGATCGCCCACCGGATCCGACACCCACAACATCAGGTCCGGGACGTCGGCACGCGCGGCCGAACTGTGGAACGTCGCCACCGAGTGGAGGATAGGCGTCTGCCGCGCCGACCCGTGCCATCGAAGCGGCACATCGACCCCGGCGTGATCCGCGAGGTTCGAACCGACGCCGGGAAGATCGATGCCGCACGGCGATGCCCAGCGAACGGAGATGGACTGCGGGGCCTATGCCGGAGCGCATCAGGATGGCCGGGCTGCCATACGTCCCTGCGCAGAGCACGACCCGGTCGGCCCCGATGACGCTGCCATCGGCAAGTCGGACCCCGTCGACGCGAAGCCGGTCGAAGAGGAGGTCGACAACGGTCTCATCCGCCCTCACCGTCAGATTCGCGGGTGTCTTGCCGATGGGGAGGTACGCGTCCGCGGTCGTGACCCGTCGCCCATCCCTGGAGCCCATGGGCATGCGGCCCACGCCGACGGCATCGGGTCGATTGACGTCATCGATCATCGGCATTCCGCACGCCTGCATCGCGTCGAGCGCTGCGGCGTGGATCGGGGTGGGGGCTAGCCCCGGGTACCGGCTGACGGGGATGGGCCCGTCGCTGCCGTGCCACGGATCGCCGCCGTAGTCGGCGTCAGCCTCGAGCTGCGTGAAGAACGGCAGCACCTCGGCGTACGACCAACCGGGGTTGCCCAGTCGCCCCCAGGCGTCGAAGTCGGCTGGCGCTCCGCGAACCGCGAAGCGTGTCAGCCACGAAGTGCCTCCCAGCAACTTGCCTCGACGCAGCGCTTCCGCTTCGCCCCGTCCATCCGTTTCCGCGACGTAGCCCCAGTCCTCGACCCAGTCATTGCCCCGCGCGAGGTGCCAGCCATCGCGAAGCGGTCCGGGCACGCTCTCGCGAAGGTCCGGTCCTGCCTCGAGCAGCAGGATCCGGCCGGAGGTCATGGCTGACAACCGTGCTGCGACCACGCACCCCGCTGCGCCCCCGCCGACCACCAAGACATCGAATCTGTCCATCGGCGTCTTGCTTGACCTCCGACGCGCCCTGGCGTGCGCCGTGGACTGACGAGACCTCCGGCCCGCCGATCACTGTCCGATGGGCGGGCCGGCGACGAACCTGTTCGTCAGCTCGCGGGCGGCTTCATCCCCGGTGCTGGTTTGGCCGCGGCTGCGGTATTGGCGGCATCGAGCTGCTCGATGGCCGCGCGCTGCTCGGGCGTCAATAGCGACATCTCGTTGGCGACGAACGCCTGCTGGACCCCTGGCCAGCTCAGGTAGATGTAGACGAAGCCGGCGAGCAGCCATGGGATGGTCTCGGCCTCGACTGACGACCCGGAGAGAACGGCGAAGAACCCCCAGATCAGGGTGAAGAGGCTGATGAAGATGCCGAACCGCACGGCATAGACCCGGAGGTTCCAGAAGCCCAGCGCGACCCAGAACCAGATGGCTGCGATGAGCAGGGCCCACAGGGCCGGGCCCCACTGCGGGTCGGGGAAGGCAACATCCTTGCCCACGAAGTCGAACTTCAGGATCCCAAGATAGACGAGCATCCGATACAGCTGAGCGAGTCCGGCCAAGGCCGATGCCCCAGCCAGGATCATCACTCCGATGGGTCGTTTCATGTGTTCTCCTGTCCCTCTGTATCGAACCGTGACAACTTCACACGATAGCCAGTCCGGGTGGGCTCGTCATGCTGATGTCGCGAAAGATCCTCCGCCCGCTATGGGCCTGCGCGATATCGGCTGCAGGTGTCATGATGCAACTTGTTGCAGTTAAGCTTCATGGCAACAGCAGGAGCTCCGATCAACGTGAATGCTCGCATCGCGACAGCCGTCCTGGTCTCGGCGATCGCCCTGGTGGTGAGCGCGAGCTCGACCGTCGCTCAGGCAGCGGCCGAGAGTGTCACCGGTTCCCCGGTGGCGACTTTCCCGCTTGGGTGGTCCGATGAACTCGGCACCGATAGCGAGCGACTCGACGTGGCCACGACGGTGGCCCCGATCAGCTCCATCGCCCGGAACATCGGCGGCGATCGCATCCGGTTGCGCGGGATCGTCCCCGACGCCACGAATTCGCATACCTTCGAGCCCAGTCCATCTGACGCCCGCGTCCTTGCCCAGGCCGACATGCTGATCGCCAACGGGCTACACCTTGAGCAGCCCACGTTCGACCTGGCGGAGGCTTCCATGCGTCCCGATGCGCCGATCCATCTCCTGGCCGACGCCACCATCGGCCCCGATGAATGGCTCTTCGACTTCAGCTTTCCAGCGTCGGAAGGCGACCCCAACCCGCATCTCTGGATGAACGTGCAGTACGCGCAGCACTATGCCGAGCTCATCAAGGGCTGGCTGGCCGAAGCGGACCCGGCCAATGCCGACTACTACGCGTCCAACCTGATGGCCTATTCCGCGCGGCTCGACGACCTGGATGCGCGGATCCGCGACCGCTGTCGAGACCGTGCCCTCGGAGAACCGGAAGCTCCTGACGTACCACGATTCTTGGGCCTACTGGGCACGCGAGTACGGCTTTGCCGTCATCGGCGCCGTGCAGTCGTCCGACTTTTCCGACCCCAGCCCTCGTGAAGTGGCGCGCCTCATCGACCAGATACGCAACGAGGCCATCCCGGCTGTCTTCGGGTCGGAGGTCTTCCCCAGCCCGGTGCTCGAGCAGATCGCGCGCGAGTCGGGCGCGTCATACATCGACGCGCTGCGCGATGACGAACCGCCAGGAGGGCCGACCTCTCCCGAGCACACCTACCTCGGCATGCTGCGCAACGACATGACCGTGATGATGGACGCACTCGGCGGCGATGGCACGGCCATCTTCGCGGACATGCCTGTCGACGACATCTACCTGCCGTGATCCGTCGCGGCGCGAACGCTGGCTCTGACCGGGCTGCCGCCGCGACGACCGCCCTACCCGGCGTCGCCACTCGTCCGGTTCGAGGGGGTCAGCTGCAGCTACGGCGGCCCAGCCGTCATCGAGGACGTCGACCTCCGCGTGGAGCGGGGTGCCCTCGTCGGCGTGGTCGGGCCCAGCGGCGCCGGCAAGACCACCCTGCTCCGGGCCATGGTCGGTGCGGTCCCCAGGCTGCGGGGACGAGTCCAGGTCGATGGCCGTGTCGTCTCCTTCGGTAGCACGCCGCGGGTCGGCTGGGTCCCGCAACTCGAAACGGTCGACTGGAACTTCCCGGCGACGGTCCGCGAGGTCGTGCTGATGGGTCGCTGGTCACATGCTCCGTGGCGGGCCTGGATGACACGCCAGGATCGTGCTGAGGCGGACGCCATCCTGGAACGACTCGGCATCGGCGGCCTGGGCGGTCGTCAGATCCGTGAACTGTCGGGCGGCCAGCAGCAGCGAGTCTTTCTCGCTCGGGCGATGATCGGCGACCCGGTGCTGCTGCTTCTCGATGAGCCCACCAGCGGAGTGGACCTCAAGACCCGCGATGAGGTGCTGCACCTGCTCGCCGATCTGAACGCCTCGGGCATGACGATCGTGTTGACGACCCATGAGCTGAACGCGGTGGCCGCGCATCTGCCCTGGGTGGTTTGCGTCAACCGCACGCATCATCGCCGAGGGTGATCCCGGACGACGTGTTCACCGCTCCCGATCCTCAACGCCACCTATGGCGCCGACCTGCGCATCGTCCGGCAGGATGGCGCCGTCCTGGTCGCGGACGCCGCTCCACACCGGCTACGCGATGCGCTGCGACACCGCCACGATGGCTATGAGCACGCCCACCACGAGCATGTCGACGAGCCCCACCAGCACCTGCGCGGAGACGACCACCCAGCCATCGCGCCACCGGCGAACCCGGCTGATCGATGAACCTGCTGACCGAGCCGTTGGCCTACGAGTTCTTCCGTCAGGGGCTCGCAGCCTCCGTCCTGGTGGGCACGTTGTGCGGCCTGATCGGCGTCTACGTCGTACTGCGTCGCATGAGCTACATCGGCCACGGACTGTCGCACGCGGTGTTCGGGGGCGCGGTCGTGGCGTACGTCGCCAGCATCGACTTCTACCTCGGAGCGGGGGCCTGGGGTTTCATGTCGGCTCTGCTCATCAATGCCATCGCGCGCAGTCGACGGGTCGGTGCGGACGCCGCCATCGGCATCGTGACCACCGCCAGCTTCGCGGTCGGCGTGGCGCTCATCTCCCAGACGCGCAGCTTCACCCGGAACTTCGAAGCCGCGCTGTTCGGCAACATCCTCGGCGTGACGCCAGCGGACCTGGTCGTCATCAGCGGCGTTGCCGTCTCGGTGGCGGCTGTTCATCGCCCTGTTCTACAAGCGCCTCCTGTTCATGACCTTCGACCCGGAGGTGGCGCCCATCTTCGGCGTCCGCAGCCGGCTCATCGACACCCTCTTCTCACTGGCACTGGCCGCGACCATCGTGGCCTCGATCAACATCGTCGGCGTCACGCTGATCGCCGCGACGCTCATCATCCCGGCCAGCACGGCTCGTCTGCTCACCGATTCGTTCAGCCGGATGCTCGTTGCTGTCGGCGGCGCTCGGTGCCGCCGCAGGAGCACTGGGCATGTACGTGAGCTATTGGGTCGACATCTCATCGGGCGCCACGATCGTGCTCATCGAGGCAGCCGGCTTCGGCGCGGCCTTCCTGTGGTCGGGACTCCACGGGCGCAGATCGGCCTGGTCGCCGGCCTTGTCGGGCGAGACTCCCTGACCATACGCTCGCGAGGAATCCCCGTACCATCGAGCGATGCGACACGTTCGGGCAGTGCCGGCGATGACTCTTGGGTTGGTGCTATCCGGTTCGATCCTGGGCCTTTCGGTCGGCACATCGGCCGTCAGCCCGCCCGGAGTGCCGCCTCCTGCCGCGGTATTCGAGCGGATGTTCCAGGCGGACATCTCGGGTAGTCGTGGTCCCACGTTGAAGCAGCTGGTGGGCCAGAAGCTCGTCACCACGATGGCCGGCCGCAAGCTCGGCAAGGCGCTAGCGGGACGGATCAGGCGTGGCGAGATCGGCGGTGTGGTCCTCCTTGGTCGCAACGTCACCACGCGGTCGGCCCTGCAGCGACTCACCCGGCAGCTCCAGCGCGCGGCAGCCGATGGCGGCCAGCCCCCGCTGCTGATCGCCATCGACCAGGAAGGTGGCTCGGTCAAGCGGATCCCGTGGGCTCCGCCGACGCTGACCGTGCCCGGGATGGGGCGCCTAGGCAGCACGGAGACCGCCCGGGAACAGGGTGCTCGCACGGGAGCTGCGCTGCGTCGACTCGGCATCAACGTCGATCTGGCTCCGGTCGCTGACGTTCCGCGCTCCAGCGCCTCGTTCATGTACCAGCAGGGCCGGACCTTCTCGTTCGACTCGAAACGCTCGGCGAGGCTGGCTGAGGCCTTCGCCTCCGGACTGGCATCACGCGGTGTCCTCGCGACGATGAAGCACTTCCCGGGTATCGGCCTGGCGACCCGGAACACGGACCGCTACGTGGATATGATCCGCGCATCGAAAGCCGGTCTGCGGCCTGACCTTCGCCCGTACCGCAGGGCCATCCGCCATGACATCCCCCTGGTCATGCTCTCGAACGCCACGTTTACCGCCTTCGACCGCAGGAACGCGGCAGGCTGGTCCCGTGCCATCGTGCACCGGCTCCTGCGCAGGGACTTGGGCTTCGGTGGCGTGACCATCACCGATTCCCTCAACGGCACGGCGCACGCTCGTGGGATGAAGCTCAAGACGCTTGCGACACGCGCGGCCAGGGCAGGGGCCGACCTGATCCTGGTGACCGGATCCGAGAAGTCATCGGCCAGGCTGTTTGCGACACTCCTGAGCAAGGCCAGGCAGGGATCGATCCCGCGGACCAGGATGCAGGTCTCGTATGACCGGATCCTCGCCCTGAAGGCGGGCCTGAGGTCCGAATAGTCTCCACCGACCTGCCGGTCGAGCCGATCGCCGACTGGGGGACCACGGCCATGTGACCAGGGTCTCGCCTCAGTCGCCGATCAGTCTGGCTTGATGTTCTGGTTGTTGCGGAAGAGGTTGTCGGGATCGTAATGACGCTTGACGTCCACGAGGCGGTCATAACTGGCGCCGTAGTTGGCTCGGACACGTTCCTGGTCATCGTCAGAGGCGAAGTTGACGTAGCCGCCTTCGTCTGAGTAGGGGGCCGTGGCGTCGTAATAGTCCTTGACCCATGCGATGCTGGCAGCGTTCCTTGACGGATCGGGCCACATGCCCGCGATGACCGGCGCGAATGTGGCGTCGCGATGGCCGAATGCTGACTCTTCTGGTCCGACCCGTTGCACTGCGCCATTGATCGGGTAGATGTGCATCGTCGAATTGACGACCGGAACCTTCGGGCCATGCTCGAGATGGGCCTCGATCGCCTCATCGGTCAGTTCATGCACGAAGTTGGCCTTCCAATAGTGCTGGAGACCGGCGGGGACGAGCCCGTCGAAGGCACTGTTGAGGGCCGGGTACGGCATCGGTCCAACGTGTTCGGCCACTACCGGTGCGACCTCCCTGATCTTGTCGACCATGGCTTCACCCTCGCCAAGGGGACCAGCCCAGCAGGCGACGAAGGCGATGAATGGCTCGCCATGGCGGTCTTCGGGAATGAAGGGAAGAGGTGGTGCGATCTGGAAGAGCGGGAAACCACCGAACTGCTCCGGCGCGTCCTGGATGAAGTCCCGGAACCATCGCAGGATGTCCCCGGCGTGCTCGAGCTCGAAGAACATGGGACCGCCGTAGACGTCGGCCAGTGGATGGAGCTGGAATTCGAGCGCCGTCGCCACGCCGAAGTTGCCGGATCCACCCTTGAGGGCCCAGAGGAGGTCGGCATTCTCCGAGCTGGTTGCCGTGACGATCCGCCCATCCGCGGTGACCACCTCGGCGCCGATCAGGTTGTCGCAGGCTAGTCCAACCCCCCGGGCGAGGTAACCGATCCCGCCACCCAGAGTCAACCCACCGACGCCAGTCGTCGAGATGATCCCTCCGGTAGACGCGAGGCTGTACTCGTGGGTGGCATCGTTGAAATCGCCCCATGTCGCGCCACCCTGGGCCCGCGCCGTGCGATTCACGGGATCCACGTCCACGGTCCGCATCGCGGAGAGGTCGATGACGACACCTCCATCCACGGTCCCGAAGCCCGGCACACTGTGACCACCTCCACGTATGGCTACCGAGGTGTCATGCTCTCGTGCGTACCCGATGGCGGTGGCGACGTCAGCGGCGTCGTGCGGCTGTACGACGACGGCGGGGCGCCGGTCGATCATCGCGTTATACACCTTGCGTGCATCGTCGTAGCCAGGGTCGTCGGGCCCGGTGACGGTGCCGCGGACATGCTCCCGCAGCTGGCTGATCGTCGTTCGAACCATGACTACACCTCCGGAACTTGCACCGGCTATTCGTAAGCGTCAGCTCGAATGCCGGATCACTGAGCATGACACGTTCTGCGAGAGCGGCGATCAGGTCCTCGACACCAGCGGGGCGACCGTTGGATCGTCCCGAGGCCGTTCCGATGCCGGGTGCCCGATCGTGGCCAGCAGGAGGAGAGCGGCGATCTCGGCGAGCGCCCCAGGGGCTAATGTCGGCGCTGGTCCGACCTCACCGGTCGTAGCCGCGATGATCTGGTCGACGTCGCTCATGGATTCCCAGCGGTCGGCATAGTCGCGGTCCAGTGGTCCGGCATCGAGGTTCTCGATGGTGTGATATCCCACCCCGATGATCGTCACCAGGCCAGCGGTGATGGCGAGCAGCTGCGCCATCCGGATCCGGCCCCGGTTCGGTCGGATCACGATCAGCAGGAGCGCCAGCGACAGGGCGAGTATCCCGAGCCAGACGATGGTGCGAGTGTCGCCCCAATGGCGCAGGAATGCCAGCTCCAGGGTCAGTCCCGCGAGGCTGATCGCAGCCACGAACAGGATACCGGCGCGACTCAAAGCGTGCGGCCACCGCGGCCAGACCTGCTCGCGTCCAAGGTCAGGCGCACGTAAGGGACATCGAGACGTCGTTGCGGTCGGTATCGACCACGTCGTGCTCCACATCGTGCGGCCTCAGCCACGACAACAGGTCCAGGCGCTGCCAACGGGTCGACGACGACATGACCAGACCATCGCTCGATCAGGCGAGTCAGGGGGCGAGCGGTGCGGCCCGGTGACGTGGCCGAGGAGGGTCCCTGCCACGTCACCAGGACCGCCAGCAGCATCCGGTCACCCCTCGGCCACCGTAGGGAGGAGGTCCCCGGTGGCGAAGAGCCGTGTGTGGCCGGTGTGCTCGTGGGTGAAGTCTGGTCCGGTGAGGGTGGGTCTTGGCCCTGACCCTCAACCATCCCCATTTCGTCCGGGCGGTTCGGGTACTGGTGTCGGGCTGCGAGCTGCCGGACGCTTCCCCGGCCCACCCAGCTCTTGGCACAACGTCGGGGGGTGCCGGTGGGCTCAGGATTCCGAGGTCGGCTCCGGTGCGCTGAAGTTGGCGTGGGCAGCGAGGCGCCAGCGACCGTCATCTCCCAGGTGGAAGACAGACAGGCGCGGTGCTGATCGGTCGGTCGTCACGCCGTCGATGGTGATCTCGGCCTGGATGGTCCAACTGACGACAACGATGCCGTCCTGCCCCGTCGCGGAAACATCGCTGATACTGGCCTGCACGACGGAAGACGGGTCCGCGATGTAGGCCGCCTTTTCCATGACCTCGCCGCTCCCTCGCACGAGCTGGAACTCCGGTGCCAGGTACGACTCGAGCGCTGTCGCCTTCTCGTTCTCAGGGAGCATCGCGATCTGGACGAACTCATCGACCAGCGACTGGCCCAGCGCGTCGACATCTTCGTCCTGGGCCAGGGCAGACGCCGCCGTGGCCAACGGCAGGAGCATGACGATCATCGCCACCACGCTGGCGAAGCGGCTCCACCGACGGTCGGGCCAGGCGAAGCGTGTGGTCTTCATGGCGAGTCCTCCGTGGGTCGATCTTGCTGGCACATCAGGCTCCGACCAGCGACTGGCGAAGCGAATTGTCATCTCCCGGACCGCCTCCGTCCAGCGGCCCGTTCCGCCGCCTGTCATCATCGAAACATGCGGATCGTTGACGCCGAGCCGGCCTTCAAGCGTTTCCTCGATGCGCGCGGCCTGATCCTCGATGACAGCGATGGCGGGGTTGTCATCAGCGCCCTGCTGGACTGGTACGAGACCGAGCGAGCGGACGACGGGGCGCCGATCAAGGATGACGGTGACCAGCTGCTGTTCCAATGGGGAACGTACGACTGGGGTGCAGGACCGTTCTTCGAGGTCAGCCTGGCCCGTCAGCTCATCGCAAGCGGTGCAGACGATGAGAGCATCCGCCAGCTGTCGCTGGCGTTCCGGTACCCAGCGACGGAACACACCGAAAGACTCTATCGCGACGCGTGGTGGTGCCGTGGTCCAGAGGATGTACCCGGCTTCCGCGACGATATCCTGTCGAACCCGGTCATCGAGCTGGTGCGCGGCCATGCGCCCACCATGATCCGCCTCAAGTTCGGGATGGTCGATTGAACACGCCCGCCCGATGACAGCCTGGAAGAGGAGCGCACGATGTCTCAGACTCTGACGCTTGCCGATGGTCGCGAGCTTGCCTATGACGTCTTTGGCGACCCTCAGGGCGTTCCGGTCATCTTCAGCCATGGATTTTCCGATTTCCCACCTCATTCGCCATCCTGACGACGCGCTGACCGCCTCACTGGGGGTGCGCTGGATCGCGGCCGACGAGCCCGGTGTCGGCGGCTCGACTGCCCTGCCGAAGCGTCGGATGGTCGACTGGGGTGCGGACATGGAGGCGTTGGCTGACCACTTGGGTCTTGCTGAGTTCAACGTGGCGGGCCATTCCGGCGGCGGGCCGCACGCGCTTGCGATCGCCTATCGTCTGCCCGACCGGGTGCGCCGGGTCACACTGGCATCGCCGGTGTCATCGTTCGATGAGCCCGGCGCTACCAAGATGCTGGTGCTGCAGGATCTCAAAGCTGCTGGCCAAGCTGCGGCACGTGACGCTGCTGCTGCGTTGGGCGATGCGGGCGGACGCCAAGAAGGTGGCCAAGGACATCCCCTCATATGTCGAGTCCGCTTCGGAGGATCTGCCGCACGAGGCCGAGACGATGAACCGTACGCCGGAGCAGCGGGCCATGTTCGAGGAGAACTTCCGCGTCGGCTACGCTCAAGTCGAGGAAGGGGAGTACGAGATGGCACTGGCGCTCTGGGATTGGGGTTTCCAACCGTCCGAGATCACGCAGCCGGTGACCCTCTTCTACGGCGATGCCGACGACATCATCTCGCCGGACATGCCGCTGCATCTCTGCGCTGAGCTCGCGGATTGCACATCACACCGCTGGGAGGGTGCCCCTCACTATGGTTTCGTGGATCGCGAGCGGTGGATCGAATTCGTCACCGCCGCCAAGGCATGAGGGCACCGCAGTAGTGGTTTGCCTGCGGCCGGCAGCCTAGCTCGCATCCCTGGCCAAGCCTTGCGCCACTTCGCCACCGAGGGCGATGAGGATCTGCGGCGACGCCAATACCTTGCGGTCGCGTCCGCCACCACCAAGGATGATCTGCTCGCGCGCCATGACGCGGTTGTCGATCCACAAGGGCAGGTCCGATGGCAATCCGATCGGTGTCACGCCGCCGATCTGCATGCCCGTGATCCCGACGGTGTCCTCGGGCCGCGCGAATGAAGCTCCGCGGACGCCAAGCCTCTTGCGGACGGTCCGGTTGACGTCGAGCCTGGTCGTGGCGAGTACCACGCAGGCCGCATAGACCGGCGGGTCAGTCTTACCTACCACGACGATGGTGTTGGCGGAGTCTTCGAGAGCGTACCCATACGCCGCGCAGAAGTCGGCCGTGTCTGCCAGGGCCGGGTCGCAGGAGATGATCTCGTAAGGAAGCCCCGTGCGCTCAAGCCGGGTAATGAAATCGTCAGTCAATCGTTGGGTCCTCCAGACGGTCCGGCCCGGATGGTAGGACGCTCCGGCACGGAGTTCGAATGAGCACTGGACATCCATGTCTGATGCGAGCACATTGGAGTTGCTCGATTTCGGCATTGCTGGTGCGCCAACCGAGTCTCGAATGCACCGGCGTAGGAGAGTGGATGTCTAGAAAGACTACGGGCGCAGCTCTGGCCATCGCGCTGGTGGCGATGACTGCCGGCAGCGTGTCAGCCCAGGACCCGGCCGTCACCGAGGTCGCGAGCGGGTTGAATTCGCCGCGCGGTGTCGCCATCGGGCCCGATGGAACGATCTACGTGGCCGAAGCCGGCGCTGGCGGCACCGAACCATGTGTGACGCATTCCGAGTTGGGCCACATGTGTGTCGGACCGACCGGCAGCATCACCGCCATCAGCGACGGAGTGACCACCAAGCTCGTGGACGGTCTGACTTCGGGGATCACCGACAACTTCGAGGCGATCGGACCATCTGGTGTCGCCGTGGCCGACGACGGGACCGTCTGGTTCCTCGTTGGCGGGCCCGCCGCCGGAGCCGCGGAGTTCCGCGACGCCACGCCTGATGGCGCTGGCGCGGGCTGGGGGCAGCTGTACTACGTCGATGCCGACGGTGCGGCCCAGAGCGTGGCCGATCTGGCTGCCTATGAGACGAGTGATAACCCTGACGTTGACCAGCCCGGCAACACCCTGCCGGACTCCAATGCCGAGGGTCTCGCCGCGACAGCGGATGGTGCCATCGTCGCCGACGCCGGTGCCAACGATCTCCTGCTCGTCGGTGCGGACGGGACGATCTCCACATTGGCAGTCTTCCCAGTAGTGATGGAGCCGGCTCCGGTGGATCCGTCGGCATCGCCGGCACCCAGTGCAGAGCCGCAGATGGTCCCGATGGATCCGGTCCCGACGTCCGTGACGGTGGGTCCCGACGGCGCCTACTACGTGGGCCAGCTGACGGGCTTCCCATTCCCGCCAGGGGCCGCCTCGGTGTTCCGGGTCGTGCCAGGGGAGGAGCCTTCCGTCTACGCGTCCGGGTTCACCAACGTGATGGGTGTCGACTTCGGCGCCGACGGCACGTTGTACGTGCTTGAGATGGCCCACGACGGTCTGCTCAACGCCGGCGAGGGCGCTCCGCCAATGGGCGCCCTGTGGGCCGTGCCGGCCGGCGGCGGCACCCCTGAGATGCTGCTGAGCGAGGGACTTCCGATGCCAGGCGGCCTGGCCGTCGCTGACGACGGCACCATCTACATCTCGACCTGCACCGGTTGCCCCCCGGGCATGGGAGGCGTGGTCAGCCTGCAGCCCTGACCGATCCGGGTCACTCTATCGAGCGCGTCGGCCGGTTGACCGGCGCGCTCGATATCTTCGTGCTCTAGCGGACGGTCAACGTTCCCTCCATGCCAGCCTGACGATGGCCGGAGACGGAACAGTAGAACTGGTACACACCGGGCTTGAGGTCTGTGGCCTCGATCTCGATGCTCGCACCCGGGATCGCAACCACCTGGATACCCAGCTCGTCGACTGTGAAGTTGTGCACCACCTGCCCATGATTGGTCAGTTCGATCGTCGCATCGCCCGCTGCGACTTCGAGCGCCGACGGCTTGAAGTACAGGTCGTAGGCTCCGACCTCCACGGTGTTCTCTTCGGCCCCCGGAGAGGACGCCAGGCTGGGACACGGTCCGAAGACTGGAGAGGAGCTGGGAGCGAGCTCGCTTCGGGGCGGTGCGCTCTCGAATGCCGAACGGGTCAGGGCGTCGTCGGCACCACAGGCGCCCTGGAGCGGAGCGGTCGGCGACGGGCTGGCCTGGGCGTCAGCGCCGTGAGCCAGGTATCCCGGCGCCAGCGCCATCGCGATCGCTACAGCCAGTACCAAGGTCGGTCGATGTGACAACTTGCCCCTCCAGGGATGTCCGCGATGTATCGGCACCATCGCGCTTCCACGAGCAGCACCGTCGCCCCACGATTCGTCTGGCGGCCGCCAGACGAGGGACATCCCGCCATTGTGACGCTCCGCTGAGTACGCTGCGTTCCCCGCGGTGCGTGGTTGTGACGAGCGTGTTGGCTGGCGGAACCCAGCCCTGTGCTACGAGGCCTTCACGCCGTGCAATGTGTCGCGGTGAGCCTGGACCAGCACAACGAAATCACGGAGCTTGCGACGACCTGCTTCTCCCTGCAGCCAGGCATGGTAAGCCGCCCCTCCGACGTCCAGCCGCAACCCGAACCATGCATCGGTGAAGCCATCCTCACCAGCAAGCCTGACCGCGTCCCAGACGACATAGTCATGGTAGGCCCGTCCACTCCTCGGCAGGCCACGACCGCTCCACGCGATAAGTCCAAACGGCATGGCGATCAGCATCGTCTCCTGGCCATCGTCGGCGCGTACTGGAAGCACGGCGAGGACATCCTTACGCCGGAACCGCACCTCGGGTGCCGACCCACGGCGTGCAGACACCCGGCGGCCGATGATCTGACTTGGCACGAACGCGATGTCACGCTTCTCGAGCATCGTCAAATCGACCTGCCCTGCAGACCGAACTGATGTCACGGCTTCACCTCCTGATGTCGATCTTCCGCACGGGCCTGGATCGCGGCGATCAGGACTCGGCAGGAACGGCCTGGCTGGGCCGCGCAGTCCTCCATCAAGACCTACCCATTGTAGTCGTGACAGCAACATCGAGACTGGCGCCAGACCCTCGATCGCGATGCACGCGGCTTCATCAGCGACCGCCAGCGGACGTTGAAAGGGATCGCAAGAACGTGTGTTGCAGACGGCTGGACATACGCAGCAAACGCTGGCTTGACAACCAAGTAATACAACCGTATGGTTGTATCAATGCAGACGAACTTCGACATCGATCGCGTCTTCGCGGCGCTCGCTGACGCCACGCGACGGGACATCGTGCGCCGCGCGATCGGCGGCCAGGAGGGCGTCGCGGAAGTGGCTGACCACTATCCGATGAGCTTTGCCGCCGTGCAGAAGCACGTCGCCGTGCTTGAACGGGCAGGGCTGGTCAGCAAGGAACGTGACGGGCGCCGCAAGGTCGTCCGTACCAATGTCGAGAGGCTAGGCGTCGCGCGGCGCCTGCTCGACCAGTATGAGGAACTGTGGCGAGGGCGGATCGATCGCATGACCGACCTGGTCGCCACCACGAAGGAGACCGACTCATGACGGTTACCGCTGTCGCGAAGGACACCCCATCTCTCAACATGGCCGTCGATGCCGAGTTCGATGCGCCACCGGAGCGCATCTGGCAGCTCTGGGCCGACGCTCGCCAGCTCGAGCGTTGGTGGGGACCACCGACGTACCCCGCGACGTTCACCACCCATGACCTGGTCCCGGGCGGTCGAGCCGAGTACTACATGACGGGTCCCGATGGTGACCAGCCCCGTGGCTACTGGGAGATCCTCGAGGCCGATCCACCCCGCTCCCTGGTCTTCCGCGACGGTTTCGCCGACCCGGATGGATCTCGCAACGGCGAGATGCCCGAAATGACCGCGCGGGTCAGCATCGTGGATATCGGCGAGGGGCGAACGCGGATGACCATCAGTTCCACCTTCCCCGACCTCCAGTCGATGGAGAAGCTCCTGTCCATGGGCATGGAGGAGGGTCTGGTCCAGGCCGTCGGTCAGATCGATGCCATCCTCGGAGAAGTCGTCGCATCACCCGCAACCGCGCGCTGATCGCACGGCACATGTCGCCGACGACAGCACCGACAAGCAGCACCAGGAGTACCACCACCTTGGCCGACAAGACCACGCACACCCTGGATGTGCCCGGGGCGACGCTGACGTACGACATCCGAAGCGGGGCCGGATCTCGATCCGACCGTGCTGATGATCGGGTCGCCCATGGGCGCCGCAGGCTTCGAGACCCTGGCCGGGCACTTCACGGACCGCCGGGTCGTCACCTACGACCCGCGCGGAGTGGAACGTAGCGAGCGGACCGATGGCGCCGACCAGTCCACGCCTCAGGAGCACGCCGACGACCTCCACCGGCTGATCTCGACGGTGGGCGACGTGCCCGTCGACCTCTTCGCCAGCAGTGGAGGAGCGATCAACGCGCTGGCTCTCGTGTCGCTCCATCCGCAACAGGTGCGGTCACTGGTGGCACATGAACCGCCGGCCGCCCAGTACCTGCCCGACCGGGAGGCTGCGCTGGCGGTGTCGCGTGACATCCACCAGACCTATCTGGAAGTCGGCATCGGCCCGGCCATGGCCAAGTTCATCGCGTTGGTCAGTCACCAAGGCTTGATCGGCGACGACTACCTTGCGCAGCCTGCTCCTGACCCCGCCATGTTCGGACTACCCACCGAGGATGATGGCTCACGTGGCGATCCCCTGCTCGGGCAGAACATGGTGAGTAGCACCCACTTCGAATTCGACCTCGATGCTCTCCGGGCCGCGTCGACTCGGATCATCATCGCCGCCGGCGTCGAGTCAGACGGGGAGCTGGCCCACCGAGCCGGGGAAGCGGTCGCTGAGCGACTGGGTACGACGGTCGTCCTCTTTCCAAGCGACCACGGCGGGTTTCTCGGAGGAGAGTATGGCCAGACCGGAGACCCCGACGCATTCGCCGCCAAGTTGCGTGACGTCCTCTCGGAGGCGTGAACGCGGGCGCGCGAGGTGACGAGGTCATCGCTTGACGCGCCCAGAAGAACGAATGGAGGTCCAGATGCAGACGCTCTACCCATGTCTGTGGTTCGATGCAGTCGCGGAAGACGCCGCGGCGTTCTATGCCTCGCTCTTGCCCGACAGCCACGTCGATGAGATCTGGCGATCCCCGGCCGACACGCCAAGTGGGCCCGCTGGCATGGTTCTGAGTGTCGACTTCACACTTCGCGGACAGCGGTTCCAGGGCCTCAATGGAGGACCTCACTTCAAGTTCAACGAGGCTGTCTCCTTCGTCATCGAATGCCCGGACCAGCCGGAAGTCGATCGCCTCTGGGACGCGCTAGCGGCTGACGGCGGCGAGCCCGGACCGTGTGGGTGGATCAGGGATCGCTATGGGCTGTCGTGGCAGATCGTGCCCGAGCGTCTGACCGATCTGTTGCATGACGCTGATCCCGACCGCGCTCGTCGTGCCATGGAAGCCATGCTCAAGATGGGCAAGATCGAGATCAGCCAACTTGAGGCTGCTGCCGACGGTTCGTAGATCATGAGGGCACCGAGGCATGGCGTGATTGCCCGCCATCCTGAGCGTGCAACAGGTATCGGCCACGAACTCGCAATCTCCTGTCCGGCCGCCACGGCGTTGCCCTGTCGTGCGGCCAGGTCGCGGTTCCACCCGACGCCAACGGGCTGACAAGCGTCACAATCGACTGACGTCCTCCTTGGGGCGGATACCAACCCGGAGAGGAGCATCGACCATGGGTCCAGTCATCGGAGACATCCTGCCGTTCGCGATCGGGGTGGCGGTCAGCCCGGTCCCCATCATCGCGGTGATCCTGATGCTCTTCTCGGCGCGGGCTCGACAGAATGGCCCTGCATTCCTGGGCGGCTGGGTGGTGGGCCTCACCGTGGCGGTCATCGTGGTGATGGCGGTAGCGGACAGTGCGGGCGTGGACAGCGGTCAGCCATCGACCCTCGCGGACCTCATCAAGGCGGCGCTCGGCGTGTTGTTGATCGTGCTCGCCTGGCGGCAGTGGAACAGTCGCCCGGGTGAAGGCGAAGTGCCGGCACAACCGGCCTGGATGGCCACCATCGATACGATGGAGCCGAGGCGCGCATTCCTCCTTGGTGCATTGCTATCCGCGGTCAACCCCAAGAACCTGGCGCTCGCCATCGGCGCCGCCCTCGTGATCGCCCAGGCTGACCTGGGGCCCGGCCAGGGGACCGTCTCGATCGTCATCTTCGTCGCGCTGGCGTCCATCTCGATCATCGTCCCCGTCGCCTACTACCTCGCGGGTGGCGAGAACGCCAGGAACACCCTCGACGGCTGGAAGACATGGTTGGGCAGGAACAACGCCACGGTGATGACGGTCGTGCTCCTGGTCATCGGCACCGTGCTCTTCGGGAAGGGCCTGGGTCCGCTCATCGGCTGACTTCCGGACCGGTGAACCTGCGGCCATCTGGGACCGCACCCAAGAGGATCAGGGTTTCTCCGGCCCCGCAAGAGCGCCCCAGGAACTCACGTCTTCGATGGCGATCTGGATGAGGGGCGCAGCGTCGATCAGCTGCTGGTGATACTGCGGGTACTTGTCGCGGAGCGAACGCACGACTGAACGGTGCAGCTCCGGGTCGTCGCCCGGCTCCATGAGCGTGGCCGTACCTCGAGCTCGCAGCCAGGCCAGGCGAGACCAATCCTCGCTCCAGCGATCGAATAGCAGCGTCACCGAAGGACGATCACGGATATCCCGCACCCGTGCCAGATTGCGGACGTCGTCGCCGCGCTTGGGCTTCTCATCGAGCGGCGAGTAGAGCACCACGCCCGCTCCATCCTCGCCTTCGTCACCGAGAACGAAACAGATCGGCACCAGGCGGGGCTGGCCTCCCGGGGAAACGGTGGCCAGCGTGGCGGTCCGGCGAGGTGCCAGGAACGCCAGCTGGCTCGCGTTCAACGTCGCCTAGCCGTCACTCTCCGCGGCCCCCGGTGACTCGGCGGCCTCCATAGGCTCGTCCGAGGCGCTCGCTTCGCCCATGAGCCCGTTCTCACAGTCGGAGCTCATGCCCTCGATCACGAACGTACCATCCGAGATGCCCTGCGTCAGGGCTTCAGGCGTCAGTTGGATGACCGGCCCCGAGATGGCGAGGCAGACGTCGAACGTGGTGACGCCGATAGCGGCCATGCTGGCCTCTGGGCTCTCGTCCTGGGCGACGACGCCGGCCGGCACCATCAGCGCGGCTGCGGCCAGTGCGGCGATCATGGATCCTCTTCATCGAGATCTCCTTTCTGGGTCCTTGTTGGACCGATCCGAGGTGGCTGGGCTGACGCTCAAGCCTTCGTTCGAGTCTAGCCAGCTACCGCCACGATAGTTCCGACATCGCCCCGTCCGACGTGGTGACGACATGGCGGCCTCGGCCCCAGACGGTGGGGTCTTGACAGGCAAGAGAACACTTGCATATTCTGCCTCCGTGGCCGACGTCTACCAAGCGCTCGCGGCGTCAGCCCGCAGAGCGATCCTGGATGAGCTGGCGGCCCGCGATGGTCAGAGCCTCTTCGAGCTCTGTACACGGATGGCGGGGCGGCACGGTGTCGACATGTCGCGTCAAGCCATCTCGCAGCATCTTGGGGTGCTTGAGGCGGCGGGGCTGGTCCGGACAGAGCGCCACGGCCGACTCAAGCTCCATTTCATCGACGTCAGGCCGCTCCAGGCCATCACGCAGCGCTGGCAACCCAAATTCGACGAGGAGTGACAGATGCGGATCAACATCACGAGTGTGTTCGTGGACGACCAGGAAGTGGCCCTGGCCTTCTACACCACGGTCCTTGGCTTTGTGCTCAAGCACGATATTCCCCTTGGAGCAGATCGATGGCTCACGGTCGTCTCGCCCGACGATCCTGCTGGCCCTGAGTTGCTGCTGGAACCCAGCTCCCATCCTGCCGTGCGTCCGTTTCGAGACGCCCTCATGGAGGACGGTATCCCGGTGACTTCGTTCGCGGTCGACGACGTCCACGCCGAATTTGGGCGTCTGCAAGGCCAGGGCGTCGCATTCGTCCAGCCGCCGATGGAGGTAGGTCCGATCACCACAGCCGTCCTGGACGACACCTGCGGCAACCTTGTCCAGATCGCCGGCCCCTCGCGAGGTTGAGCTCGATCTGGACCGAGCCTCGACGGGGCGACCGACCACGCCAACAAGATCGCGACGTCCCAGATCGCACTACCCGCCGATGTCAGTCAGCCGGTGTGTGCCACCAGCGGCCACGAGCAGAGCGTTGCCGACCTGGGCTGGATCTCCCTGGCCAGCGACGATGTCTTCGGCAACCTACGAGCTAGCGTGAGGTGACGCGCTGCTGCTTGAGGGGGATGGTGGGGACCACGGCAAGGAACTTGCCATCACGGTCGGCGTAGTTGCCCTCCGGTCGATCCCAGCGCAGGTAGTTGCGCTCCATCTCCGCACGATCCTGGAATGTCCCCGGCTTGTCCGACGGGCCCCAGATGGTCGATATTCGCGGGTACCAGGGGTCATAGACATACGTGCCCAGGATCTTTGCGTTGTGGAAGATGGTGGGGTCTGCGTTGGCGCGGTAGCCAGTCATCACCCAGGTATGCGCACCACGCCACGCGATGAGGACGACCGGCGCCCTGGTCTCCGACAGCGCGATGGCCGCATCGCGGAGCGCCAGGTTGCGGCTGCCGTAGGCGCGCACCTCGTAGCCCTTCACGCCCGCGTCCGCGAGCGCTTCGGAGATGGCTGCCGGTCCCCAGCCGCCGTTGTGGCTATCACGTCTCGTCTCGTACTTGCGCGTCTTGCCAGCCAACAACTTCTGGGACCTGACCGAATTGTCCGTGACCCCATGCATGGCCAGCACCATCTGGGTTCCGGCTACCGCACACCAGTCGTTGGTGTACTGGGAGGCGAAGGCACGCTTGGGGTCGAGATTCAGCTTGACATCGACCGGCTTGCGCCTGGGCCGAGGTGTGGCTGGCGTCGCGATGTCGCCGACGCCGTTCTTGCGGGAGGGCGTGTCGAAGGCGACGTCCTTTTCCGGGAGTGCACTGACCTCGATGGTCGGAACGGTCTCACGATCCGATGGAGGATCCACGGCCAGCCGAACGCGCTCCATGAGGTGGTCGAACTTCTGACCCGCGGTAAGTGTGTCTGTCCACACCAGGCCAGTGGCCGCAGCGCCCCAGAGCAGAGCGCCGGTCAGGACAGCAACGACCGTGACCTTGCGGCGAGATCGACGTCGGGGATCCTGCATGGGCGCGTGCCTTGGATGCTACCCCGGGATTTCCTCGGTAGAGGTGTGCTTTTCTCAACTCCTTGAGGCTCGCACGCCCGGCATTCGAATTCCGCGGTGATGCGGACGCAGTGGTGCGCCTACCCTGCTGCCATGCGGGCGTTCATCTTGGCGCATCCCAGGCTGGCGGCGACCGATCGGCTGCTGGCCCAGGTCCTGCCGCGCGGCGTCATCCTGCTCTCAGCTCTCACCTTGGCGGCATACGTGATGGGCCTGGTACGCGATCGTACCTTCGCTCGTACGTTCGGCGCCAGCAGCGAGCTGGATGTCTACAACGCCGCCCTGGTCCTGCCTGAGCTCGTTCTCGACGTGCTTGTCATCGCTGGCCTGTCGTCAGCGTTCGTCCCGGTCTATTCCCGCCTCAGGCATGACGACGGCCGAGGGCCTCAGGACTTCGCGCGGACCGTTCTGACCGTCTCGGTCCTCATCATGGTCGTGGTGGTGGGCGTCCTGTTCGTGCTCGCGCCGCAGACCATCGACGTCGTGGCACCGGGTTTCACGCCATCGCAGCGCGCCGAGTACATCGAGATGTTCCGGATCATGTGCGTCACCGTGGTCATCTTCGCGGCGTCGTTCGCGCTGGGTGAGATGCTGGTCGTCCGTCAGCGGTTCCTGACCTACGGGCTGGCACCGGTGATGTACAACCTCGGGATCGTGCTCGGCACCATCGTCCTGAGCCCGGAGCTGGGCATCCTCGGCGCGGCCATCGGCACGGTCGTCGGTGCATCCATGCACCTTGGCGTACGCATCCTGGAGATCATCCGTACGGACTTCCGCTATCGCCCAGCTTTCGAGGTCAGTACGGCGGGCTTCCGGGAGTACCTGCGCCTGTCGATCCCAAAAGCCATCGCGCAGCCGATCGAGCCACTCACCTTCCTCTTCTTCACCTCGGTCGCATCCACGCTCGCGGTGGGCAGCATCAGCTCGGTCAGCTTCGCTCGGAACTTCCAGAGCGTGCCGGTCGCGCTCATCGGCATCGCTTTCGCGGTCACCGCCTTTCCGATCATGTCGAAGGCAGCGGCGGATGGGGACCGGAGCGGTTTTACCCGCCTGGTCATCACCAACCTGGCCACCATCACGGTGCTGACGGTGGGTGCTGCCATCGGCCTGTGGCTGCTGGGCGGCCTTGCCATCGGATTCTTCCTGGGCGGTGAAGCGTTCGATACCGACGACGTCGCGACGACGACCCTGTTGTTGAGCGCGTTCGCCCTCTCCGTTCCCCTTGAGGCTGCCACGCATCTGCTGGCACGGGCGATCTATTCGACCCGCAACACCATCATCGTGGTGGCTGCCTCGGTGGTCGCCTTGATCGTGACCGTGGCGGCGGTGAGCCTGCTCCTCGAAAGCGAAGGCGTCGTCGCGTTGCCCATCGGATTCGCGGCTGGCCTGACCGCCAAGGTCGCCATCCTGTTGGTCGGGCTGGCCTTCCGGATCCGGACGGTCGGCCGGGATCGGGGCGTCATGGCGTCGTGACGCCCACCGTCGGAGAGTGGCGTAGGCCCTCCCACCTTCCGTCGACTGCTCGTGGCTGGCTACGATCGATGGACCGGCCCGTCGCCCGGCCGATCATCTGGATCCCAGAACCCTTCGTGGACGGCGGTCGCCTCGGGCAAGTCGAACGGACCGTCGATGCTGACCGGTCGCTGGCCAGCACGAAGCACATCGCGGACCGGGAGGCGCATCGTCGGGTTCTGGGGGTCAGCACCAGTCAGGCCATAGAGGGCTTCCTCCGCGAGGGCATAGACGACACGGCCGATGCCGCTCCAGTAGATGGCACCGGCGCACATCGCACAGGGCTCGGTGCTGGCGTAGAGCGTGCAACGCGCCAGAGCGCCCTCGTCGAACACCGGCGATGCCAGCCTGACCAGGTTGATCTCTGCATGTCCGGTCACGTCGCGGCTCGTGATGACGGTGTTGCCGGCGGTGAGCAAGACCTCCCCATCGGATGTGGCAAGTACCGCCCCGAAGGGATGATTCCCATCACGGCGTGCCCTTCGTGCGATGGCGATGGCTTGCTTCAGGAGGCGGATGTCGTCGGGTGGCATGAGGTGTCCAATGCGGGCTTGTTCGGATCTCTTGGCTACTCGACCGACACCGTGCCATCCCTCGTCACAGCGAGATGCATCCCTGACGCGATGCAGGCACGCTGAGCGTCGCCGAGGATCACGATCGGACAGGTGCGGGCATACAGCCGCCGAGCGACGATGGCGCCCACAGCCAGGATCTCGTCGACCTCGCTGAGCACGATGGCCGCCGGCGCTGTGCCCAGCCGGATGGCCTCGGCGAGCGAGGTGCTGGCGCTGCTCGAGCCGCGTCCGCTGGGCATCACCAGCGTCACGCCAGTGACCGAGACGCCCGACGCGCCTGAGTGGGTGTCACGGATGCGACCGGAAACCGGATCGAAGGCCATGGCGAAGCTCAGCCCATCGCTCAGCACAAGGGCCGGCCCCCGGGCCTCGCCGGCGACGACCAGCCGACCTCGCCACGGACCTCGATCAGAACGCATCATCGAGGACCAGCTGCCCGGACACCGCCGACTCCACGCATTCCGCGAGGCTGCCGATGACCACCTCGGTCCCCAGGGTCATCGGTGCGTACCAGGCCCACTTGCCTGAATTCGTCAGTACCACGCCACCGCCCAGCTCGACCATCGGTCGCAGGTAGGTGCAGGTGTCAACGACGAGTGTGGCGCCCTGCGTCTCGAGCTCCCCGATGATCCCGCGCGACTCGGCCTGGGCGTATGTCTCCCGGCCGGTGGACACGTACATGGCGACACCCGGATCGATGGCGCGTGCGCCAAGCAGCGATCGCAGCGACTCGAGCTCCGGCAAAGATGCGTGCGGTGTACCCAGCGCCACGGCCGACAATCGTCCATCGGTCCCGCCGCCGAGTCGGGCGCGGACGGCACGCAGGTCGTCGGGCGACACGTCGATCTCCCGCTCGGGAGGAGCGCCCTGGAGCGCCGCGTCGAGGGTGGTCGCCTCCGGGGTGATGCCCACGGCGTGGAACATCGCCACCGCCCCAGCCGATGCTGCGGCCGCCCCAAGCGCCTTGAGGCGGTCCTCGCCGGTCGCGGCAGGAAGCCCCGTGATGGCCGGAACGCGAGTGCCGGCGTGCTCTCCCACGAATGTGCCCAATAGCGGGAAGAGCAAGTCGCTCTCGAGCTGGAGGTCACTAAGGCCATCCAGTCGGAAGACCACCCGTGCGCGTCGGTTCGCGGTGACATGCAGCCCGCTCTCCGGGACACGCCCGGCGATGGCCGCACAGATATCGAAGAAATCCCCATAGCGACTGGTCCGCGCTCCGAGGACGGAGTTGGCGAAGACGATGGCGTTGGACTCGCCCCACGCGACCTGGGCGCCCATCGCGGGGCGCTTGGCCAGCTGGTACGGCGCACAGGTCCAGGTCGGTCGGCACCCCAGGGCTTCATAGACCGCGGCGATCTCCAGGCCCATTCGCGTGGTCTCCGGATCGCCGGTGGGCAGGTCCGGATGGAGCAGATCCAGGCCAGCCACATTCAGCGTGGTCGGCACGGCGACGCGTCCACCAGCGTCAAGTAAACGCCTGGGCAGATCGAGCGCGACCTGGCCGAAGGGCAGGCAGCCGTCGATGTGCGCCGATTCGACGTCGATCAGACGCGCCGCGCCCACGACCTCGGCCATCTCGACCACGATCTCCATGGCTAGCTGTCTCGCGGGGCCCTCGCCTCCGCTGAGCAGCTGTTCATCGTGACGCTCGAGTCGGAGCTGGCTCATGGGCCAACCAGATCCTTCTCGAACCAGTGATCGCCGAAGGGCTCGTCGTTGAAGGGCGGGACCTCGTGATAGCCGTGGCTGCGGTACATGGCGATGGCCGCATCCAGATTGCGGTTGGTCTCCAGTCGGGCGACCGACTTGCCGGCCTCGCGTGCTCGAGCTTCCAGCGATCCAAGGAGCCGACCGCCCAGGCCTTGCCCGCGCGCCCGTTCCGCGACCCACATGCGCTTGATCTCAGCGATGTTGGGCTGGCCGAGCTTGACGGCACCACAGCCTACCGGCCCACTCTCGTCCCGAGCGACGAGGATGAGGCCGCGCGGGGGTGTCAGCTCGTCGTCGCGGAGCGGTAGCGATGTCATCAGTTCATATCCGAACAGCAACCCCAGCTCCGTGGCGTACTGCTGGAAGCACCAGCGCACATCGGCGCTCTCGACGGGCTCTTCCGCGATCGTGGTCTGTGGCATCAGGCTCCCAGTATCTCGCGTCGCCGAGACGTACCATCGATCCATGACCGACAAGCAGATATCGCCCTACGGCTCCTGGCCGTCGCCGATCACCGTCGACCTGGCCGTGGAAGCTTCACGCGGGCTGAGCGAGCCGCGCCAGGACGGTGATGACATCTACTTCCTTGAGTCACGGCCCGAGGAGTCCGGCCGCGTCGTGCTGCTGCGACGAACCGCCGACGGCAGGCTCACCGACATGGCGCCGGGTCTCAACGTGCGCACCCGGGTCCACGAGTACGGCGGTGGCGCCTGGAATGTGCAAGGCGGCCGTGTCATCTTCTCGGAGTACGATGGCAACCGGTTGCTCCTGAAGCCCACGCCAGCTGCGGATCCCGTCGAGCTGGTGGCGGACCCGGCGCTTCGGTTCGCGGACATGGAGGTCGATGCCGGGCGCGACCGTGTCATCACGGTCGTCGAGGACCAGCATGCCTCGGCCATCGAAGCACGCAATCTGTTGGCCGCGGTCTCGCTTTCGGACGGCTCGCTGACGGAGTTGGCCACCGGACACGACTTCTATTCTGACCCCCGGCTGAGCCCCGACGCGACCTCGCTGGCCTGGTTGAGCTGGGACTTCCCGCGCATGCCCTGGGATGGCACCGACCTGTGGGTGGCGCCGATCGAGGCCGATGGGACGCTTGGGGAGGCGACCCATGTCGCCGGTGGTCCTGCGGAGTCGGTCCTGCAGCCCAAATGGGCACCCGACGGTTCACTGCTGTTCGTGTCCGACCGGAGCGAATGGTGGAACCTGTATCGCTGGCATCAGGGCGCCACCGGCGCCACAGCCATCGCCCCCCTCGATGCCGAGATCGGCGGACCCCAATGGGTCTTTGGCCTTTCCAGCTACGACGTCGACGCGGATGGCACCATCGTGGCGTTCGCCAACGGCCCGACCGGCTCACGCGCCCTTGCCATCGTGGAAGGAGAAGGGCCACGCGCGCTCGCGCTCCAGGACAAGGGCATCGCCTACATCCGCGTGGAGCATGGCGTTGCGACGTACTACGACCGGGTCGCCGACGCGTCCCTCCGCCATCGTCCGTCTTGACCTTGCCCAGGGCACCGAGGAGCGACTGCGCGAAGCCAGTTCCCTGGATGTGGACGAGGGCTATCTCGCGGTGCCGGAGCTCATCACCTTTCCGACCACCGGCGGTCGTCACGCCTACGCCTGGTTCTATCCGCCCGCCAACGTCGAGTTCCAGGGACCCGCAGGGGAGCTCCCTCCGCTGGTCGTGATGTCGCATGGAGGTCCCACCAGTCAGGCGCGCAGTTCCCTGAGCCTGGCGAGGCAGGCCTTCACAAGCCGCGGGTTCGCCGTCGCGGACGTCGACTACGGCGGCTCGACCGGCTACGGTCGGCCGTTTCGCGATCAACTGCACGAGACATGGGGGCAAGTCGATGTCGACGATTGCACCGCTGCGGCGTCATGGCTGGCCGACCAGGGTCTCGTCGACGCGGCGCGCTGCGCCGTCCGTGGTGGCTCAGCCGGCGGCTATACCACGCTCGCGACGCTGTGTTTCAAGGATGTCTTCGCCGCCGGTACGTCGGAATATGGGCTGGGTGACCTGGAGACCTTCACGACCATCACCCACAAGTTCGAGTCGCGCTACATGGACTACCTGGTCGGCGCCTACCCCGAGCAGGCGGAACGCTACCGGGAGCGCTCGCCCAACTACCATGCCGACCAGATCTCGTGCCCCGTGCTGGTGATGCAGGGTGCCGACGACAAGGTGGTCCCACCATCCCAGGCGGAGGGCATCGTGGAGGCGTTGCGCCGGAACGGACTCCCACATGCCTATCTCCTGTTCGAGGGAGAAGGACACGGCTTCCGCCAGTCGGCCAACCAACGCCGTGCCCTGGAGGCGGAACTCTCCTTCTACGCCCAGGTCTTTGGGTTCGAATTGGCCGACGACTTCCCGCCGCTCGACATCGTCGGGCTTGACGGCTGAAACCCCGGACACAGGGCGACCGCCAGGGCAGGACCCCGGCGGTCGCGGTGGAGGGGAGGGGGATAGTCGTTGGCTAGGCGTCTGCCGCCGGCGCGCTCGGCACGGCACCGGCATCCGCCGAACCGTCGGAAACGGGCGCGGGGGACGCGTTGGTATCCGTGTCCGTCGTGGCATTCGCGACGGGCTGAACGACGATGCGCTGGGCGACGAAATCGGCCCCATCTGCAGAGTCCGACCAGACCACGACCTCAGCGCCGGGCGCGATGGCCGCGACCTCGATCTCCGAGGGGACCATCCGCTCACGAGCTAAGCCCCTGCGGCCGACCTCCACGGATTGCTGGCTGAGCTCGAAGGCCTGGGTGTCTCCGTCGATCACGACGCTGACGGCTTCGCCGCTCCCGAGCGTGAACTCCAGCGCGGTATCAGTGGCAGTGGTGACCGTGCCCTGTTCCACGCGGTTCGCGGTGGTGCCATCGGCGGTCTGGACGGTGACCTCGCGGCGCTCGAAGTCCCCCATACCACCGCCCAATGCTCCTCCGTCGCCGAAGAAGCCCCGCTCGATCTGTCCCATGCCACCGCCAAAGCCTCCCGGCCCCCGGTCGTTGCCCGGATGCGCGGCTACCGCGGCGGATCGCCGCCACGACCAGTGCGAGGGTCGCCCCGGACACGGCCATGAGTCGGGTCTTGTTGGTCTTCATCATCCTGTTGCCTCGTACGTCAGTACTCAACGGCGTCCTGATGCCGCCGGCCACTCCGATCGGTGTGACATCAGCACCATGCCGGTCGTACATACACCCCGGAACCGGCAGCGTGTAAGCGCATCGTAAGCAGGCAGGCGCGGCGTAGGGGCGGCCGACGCCGGGCCGCCGGGGTCACTGCATCGCGCCGTGAGGGGAGGTGGCCGACCGCCATCGTGTTGCGGTCACTCGCGTCAATCTGGTATAGTCCATGGGCGAGGTGGAGCAGCGGCAGCTCGTCGGGCTCATAACCCGAAGGTCGGCGGTTCGAATCCGCCCCTCGCAACCAACATGCATATCGACTTGAGAACCCCGGGATCCCGCCTCCCGGGGTTTTCGCTTGCTTGTGGCCTCCGAGTCAAGCGGCGCGCTGGGGTGCGCGCGCCCCGCCCCGCCCCGCCCTACGCCTTGTCGGTGACCTCGGCGCGAGGGATGCGCAGCGAGAACTGGCAGCCGTTGCCGGCGTTGTCTGCCTCGAGTTGAGCGCCGATACGCTCGGACAACCGCTGCGCCACATACAAACCGAGGCCGAAGCCGTCACGGACGTCGTCAGCCTCGTCTCCGCGGAAGCTCCACTGAAAGGCACGCCGCAGGTCATCGATCGCGATCCCGCCGCAGGCATCAGTGACGGTGATCTCCGCACCCTCGTCATCGACCTCGACCGCGACGTTGATGGTGGAACCGGCTGGCGAGTACTTCGTGCCGTTCTCGATGAGATTGGAGAGGATACGGACGACCGAAAGCTCGTCCGTGACGAATTCGGTGCTCTCGGACCGGGGCTGGACGATGATGGTGCGGTCTGCGAATCGCTCCGCCACCGTAGCGCCGACATCCTCGGCGATGTCCGACAGGTCGACCAGCGTGTACTCGGGCGACAATGTCCGGCGTTCTGCATCGCCAAGGGCCAGGAAGAGTTCGATCGAGCGGCGCAGGCGCAGGGACTCGGTGTAGATGGCTTCGACCTCGTCTCGCTGGTGTAGGCTGATCTGGCCGGTCTCATCGAGGTATCGCAACAGACGAGCGCTGAACCCGACGACCGCCGTCAGCGGCGTACGAAGCTCATGTGCGGCGAGCACCGCGAACTCGGCGCTCATGTGCTCACGCTCATATTGTGTGATGGCACCACCAAGGACGTTGGCATAGGCCTGGAGCACGGGCACGTCCGCGTCGCCGAAGTAGTTCGGCTCGCACTTGTCTGCCTGGAGCACGCCGAGGACGCGGCCATCCCCTTCGATGACCACGCTGACGCCACTGCGTATGCCGTGCTCCAGCAGCAATGCCGGCGGCTCGAACCGTGTCTCCGTCTGGAGGTCGGCGACGACGACTGGCTTGCCGACGAGGAGGGTATAGCCGCCCTGGGACTCAGCGCCCTCAGGCACCTCCCGGTTCCCCACCACCCCATCGGGCCAGCCATCGCCAGCCCGAAGCAGCAAGCCGGTCGCACCGGCGCGGTGGTCAAGTACCTTCGTGAAGTCCGCGGCCAGGGCCTCGCGCAGCCGTTTCGACGTGATGTCCAGCAACTGGCCGATGTCGACCTGGCGTAGCGCCAGCAGCCCGATCTCAGCGAGGGTCGCGTACTGCCGCTCGCGCCAGCGCAGTGCGTCGGTCAGGAACTCGCCATCTGCATGGTCCGTTACGACCGTGCTTTCGGTGCGATGCAATCGACGCCTCCAGGTTCTAGAAGATGCGCTGGCCACGCTTCACCGGTGCATCGGTCGTGGACGAGCGGCCGGGTCAGCTGCGCGGCCCCGAGTGTACGCGCATCGGGGACGTGCCCCGCGAATCTTCTATGCCGTTGCAAGACTCCGGCGTGGGTATACCGAGTGGGTGTATCTCGGTCTGGGCGATGCTGGACGAGAGCTGGTCAGGGGTACGCACTCGACATGCGCCCACCCTGCGTGAGTGCGCTCACCTGACCAGCCGTCTCGACACAAACCATGCCGCGATCGATCGTCTGATGACCGAGAGCGTGCCAAGGATGGAGGATCCAAGCGTGGACGACCAGGACCAGGCGGACCATCGACGCACCGGACCGGAGCGTGAGGTAGAACGGCCGCCATCCCAGCCGCAGGAGCCGGCCCAGCCGGATCGCGACGAACGCGCCGAGACCGAGTTTCGATTCCCCGGCGGCGGCCCCGGCGCCCAAGGCGTACCGATGACGTCGGACGCACCCGCACAGGGTGGCGCCGCGACCGGTGCCGAGAGCAAGGAGGGTGACCCAGAGTGACCGTCACCACGCGCACGCTTGACCACGGGGCAACGCTGGGTCGCGAGAGCCTGGAGCGGGCACAACACGTCCTCGCAGAGGTGGCCGACCGGCTCGCTGATGCCGCCTCGGACGCGCCCCGTCTGGGTCGATTCGGTCAGTACCGCCGCTCACGACGTCGCCACGGACCTGCCGGACGATCTGCGCCACCTGATGCCCGGTCAGAAGCCCTCGCGCCGCGTCGGTATGTCACCACTGCAGGGTCTGCTGGCGGTGGGCGCGCTGGTCGTTGTCGTGGCCGTCGTCGTCGGGCTCATCCAACGATCTCGCCACGCTTCGGAGGAGCGCCGACGGGCAGACCGTGCAGAGGCGAAATAGCGCGTGCACGCACGCTGTGATGCCGCTGCAATGTCGCCATACGGTTGCGCTACACCGGCTGCAACAATCCGGGCCCTACATTGTGTTTCCGGCGACTTCGCCGGTGCACCAACGCATTCAGCAGGATGGAGGTTCTCTCATGGGTGATCGCATCGACGAGCTCAAGGGCAACGTCAAGGACACGGTCGGTGATCTGACCGACAACGAAGAGATGGAGCGCGAGGGCGAGGCTGAGGCCGCGAGTGCCAAGGCCAAGCGCGAGACCGAGGGTGCTGCTGACAAGGTCGGCGGCAAGATCCAGGAAGAGTGGGGCGACCTTACCGACGACAGTTCGACCGAGGCCAAGGGCAAGGCCCGCCAGGTCGAAGGCGACGTCAAGCAGGCCGGCTGACCGATCGTCCTTGGCATTCCCTCGTGCGAGACCGGCTCTGGGTCCCCACTCCTGGAGCCGGTCTCGCACGTCTGCAACCCGATGGTGGCCCTTTCCGTGACCGCGACTGAACCCGAAGGCCTGACATGACGATCGATCGTATCCGCGAGGGCCTGGAAGGCCGATCGCCCGGATGGCTCGCCGGCCCACGCGCCGTCGCGACCTCCGTGTGGGAGGGGTTTCGCTCCGACGACGTCCCCGGCGCTGCCGCCGAACTGTCCTTCCGTTGGCTGCTCGCCGTCTTCCCCCTCGCCATCATGACTGCGGCACTCGCCGGGCTTACGTCGGGCGCACTCGACATCAAGGACCCTACCGACCAACTGCTCGATGCCGTCGGAGGCGCGATGCCGCCCGAGACTGCCGCGACACTGCGGCCACAGATCGCACGAGTGCTCGAGGGTCGCGACGGAGACCTGCTCAGCCTGGGTCTGGCATTGACCATCTACGCGGCGTCCTCTGGCGTACGGGCCCTGTTCAAGGCGCTCAACCGTGCCTACGACGTCACCGAGGACAGGCCGCTGTGGCGCCAGTACGCCCTGGCGATCGGCATCACGGTGCTGGTCGGGACGGCAGCCGTGGCTGCATTCCTGCTTCTGACTGGGGGACGACTCCTGCTACAGAGCCTCGCTCGTAGCAGTTCCCTGGGCGATGTCGTCACGACCGCGCTCGGTCCGATCACCATCATCCTGGTCCTGGCAGCCCTTGCCGCGGCGATGGCCGTGATGTATCGCCTGGCGCCGGCACGTCGACCGTCATGGCGCGGTGTCCTGCCGGGTGTCGGGCTCTTCGTGCCGGCATGGCTGATCGCGACGTTCGGGTTCTCCATCTACGTCCAGCACTTCGGCTCCTATGCCGACACGTATGGCGCGCTGGCCGGTGTGATCATCCTGTTGTTGTGGTTTTACCTCAGCTCCATCATCCTGCTGCTGGGTGGCGAGTTGAACGCCGTCCTGGAGCGACGGGCGCACGCCAGGCCCAAAGCCGTCGTCGCACATGGAGCTGGGGCCACACGATGACGCGTGAAGAGCTGGGCGAATGGGTCGTCCGCGGTTTTGGAGTGGGCATCGGTGTGCTCCTGGTCCTGGTGCTCGCCACGGTCATGGAGAAGTCCGCCAACGTCATCGTCCTGGTGCTGATCTCCGTCCTGCTCGCATCTGCGCTTGATCCCCCGGTGGGCTGGATACGCGCGCGCACCAGGCTGACCCGTGTTCAGACGATCATGCTGCTGTACCTGGTGATGCTGGTGATCGCCGCATTGCTGTTGCTGCTGGTCGTCCCTGCGGCGATCAACCAGGGAACCGCGATGTCCGAGCGGCTGCCACAGGTGATCGATGACGCGCGCGCATGGGCTCAGACCGCCGATCCTCCCATCCTCGGTACGGTGGTCGAGCGGCTCGTCGATGCGGTCGACTCGGGCCTTGGCTCTTCTGCGATGTCCCAGCCGGATCCTGACGCCATCGTCGAGGCCGGGCTGACCGCGGCCGATGCCGCCATCTCGGTCATCACGGTCCTGACGCTCATCTTCTTCTGGCTCATCAGCAGGGAGCCGCTGCAGCGCTTCTCGTTGGCATTGCTGCCAGCCGGGCAGCGCCGTGGTGTGCGGGAGGCCTGGAACCGCATCGAAGGGCGCATGGGTTACTGGGTCCGTGGCCAGCTCACGCTGATGACCACGATCGGCGTGCTGACCACCAGCGCCTACCTGGTATTGGGTCTTGAGAACGCCATCCTGCTCGGCGTGATCGCCGGCCTGGCGGAGATCATCCCAATCGTCGGTCCCGCGCTTGGTGCGATCCCTGCCCTCATCAGCGCCTTCCTTACCGGTGGACCCGAGCTGGCGCTGTTGGTGGCCGGCGTGTACGTGGTGATCCAGGTGCTCGAGGGCCAGATCCTGGTTCCCATCGTGATGCGACGATCGGTTGGCCTGCCACCATTCCTGGTGATCGTCAGCCTGCTGATGGGAGGGGCGGTGGCGGGCCTGATCGGTGCCCTGTTGGCGGTCCCGGTGGCTGCTGCTGCCGTCGTCGTACTCGAGAACATGCAGGCGCGCCGTCATACCGTGCCGCTAAGCCCGCCCGAATCCGATGCTGACGAGGACGACGAGGATGAGGACGAAGACCAGGTGGCAGGTGGACCGGACATGCCGATGGCTGGTCAAGTCCCGGTGACTGGAGCGACTGATCCCGCTGCATGACCGACGCCTTCGCAGGCCCCAGCGGTGGGCGGACGTCCGCCCCGGTCACTCGTCGCTCAGCCGATCAACTCGGATGCAGGCTCTTCTGATTCGTCCACGGTCGGACTGACGTCTGGACCCGCCGGCTCCACATCGAGCAGGTAGCCGATACCCTGGAACGTCTTGATCCGTCCCGGTTCGCCGGGCTTGGCCCCGAGCTTGCGACGAACGCGACTGACCCACACCCGCAGATACTGCAGATCGTCGCGATACTCCAGTCCCCAGACCTTGGTCAGCAGCTCGGTGTGCAGGACCACCTTCCCGGCGTTCTTGGCGAGGTGCTGCAGGAGCAGCCATTCGGTCCGACTGAGGTGGACGGTCTCGCCATCGCGCCGTACCAGGCGGCGTTCGAGGTCGATCTCCACGTCATCGAAAGCGATCAGTCCGGCACCGGGCGTACTGCCCTCGGTGCGTCGCAGCACGGCGCGCACACGGGCTGCCAGCTCATCAGGATGGAACGGCTTGGCGATGTAATCGTCGGCACCCAGATCAAGGCCCTGGGTCTTCTCCGCTGTCGAGCCCTTCGCGGTCAACAGGATCACCGGGATGGGGCGACGTTCCCGCATCTCCTTCATCACTTCGATGCCATCGAGGTCGGGCATCACGATGTCGAGCACAGCCACATCGGGGCGATATTCCTCAGCCTGTCGCAGCGCCTCCTCGCCACCGCTCGCGGTGATCACACGGAAGCCCTGGTCACGCATGGCGAGGGAGACCAGCTTCACGATCCGGGGCTCGTCGTCGGCCACCAGGATGAGCGGCTTACTGGACATGTCGCACGCCCGTCTCCATCCCTTGATTCACCTGGTCGCAGAAGTCATCCATCTCACTATCATCGAGCGGACGAAGCCAGAACGCGACCTCGCCGCCCGATTCACGACTGCGAGCCCAGATCCGGCCTCCCATCGCGGCGACCAAACGGTACGCCACATGGAGCGAGATAGCCGTACCGCTAGTCTCGCCGACGAGATGTGCAAAGCCGATGGGTCGCAGCAGCCGTCGTTCCCTGGCGCGGTAGCCGGGTCCGCCATCGGCGACCGATACGACGGCTCCGCCTTGCGGATGCGCACCGAGCGCAACCGTGATGGGACCGTCGCCTTCCTGATGAGCGGCATTGGAGATAAGGTCACGCATCAGGTGGTCGAGTGCATGTCGATCCACGACGGTGACCCCGGGTTCCCCGTTGACGTGGAACTCGATGTCATGGTCCTTCCAATTGCGCCGTTGAAGCGTCACGATCTCGGGCAACACGCGCTGGATCAGCTCCGGCTGCACCGTAAGCCAAAGCGCCGGGTCATCTCGGCTCAGGACCGTAAGATCGTCGATGAGCAAGTGCAGACGCCTGACCTCGACCGACAGGTCCTCCATCAGACCCATCTGCTGCTGATCGATCGGGCGATCACCTGCAGCACGCAGGATCTGGGCTGCGGCGTAGATGGTGGTCATGGGTGTCCGCAATTCATGGCTGATCAGGGTGGGGAGGAGTTCGCCGATCGTCTCGTCACGGCGAGCCATGGTGACATCTCGGATGATTAGGATGCGGGAGTCCCGAGGGTCGCCGCCGCGGATCGTCGTCAGCTCGAGCCAACGGTCGGGCATCGAGCGAAGTTGAAGTTCGGTCGACTCCACGGCCGTCGCACCGCCCGCTGCTGGAGTCGTTTCCGTCCATGGGCCCAGCAGGGCTTCGATGGTGCCCACGTCCAGGTCGAGCATGGTGGCGGCAACGTCGTTGGCGGCACGAAGTCGACCGTCGGCATCAACAGCGAGGACCGCCTCGCGACCTTCCCGGGGCGCCGATCTCCCAGCGCTGCGGCTGCTTTCGCCGGCACGAGACTGCTGCGCGTGGACATCCGCGTGTGGACTCGTCATCACATGACTAGTATCGCGGGCTGTACTGGACGGGGCCTTGCGGCACGGACGGTGTAATCGCTCCCGCCCCTTGCAGCTACCTTGCAATGCAGATCATGCCGCGGACGATGTGTCACAAGCGTGCGCCGCCCCAGGCCGAGCGACCGTGAAGGTCGCGGACCTGTGACGGATCAAGCCGGACACGCCGTCGGAACGTCATCTCACGCCGCCACCGGCAATGGGTGTCGCCGGCGCCGTTTCGAAGGCGCTAGATGTAGTTCCTGAGGTTAGCTAGACGGTGCTGCCGCCGCTCCTGGAACGCATGACGAATGAGACCACCGCGAGCACGATCACGGCACCGATGACCGCCACGATGATGGACACGACGTTGATGACGTCGCCATCGTCGGTACCGGAGTTGAGGCCCAGCAGGTTGGCCAGGAAGCCACCCACGATCGCCCCGACGATCCCAAGCACGACGTGGCCGATGATGCCCAGGCTTTCGTCGCCCTTCATCAGGAATCCAGCGATATACCCGGCGATCGCGCCGAGCACGATCCAGGCGATGATGGTGATGAGCATGTGAATGTCTCCCTAGTGTCGACCGCCGGACCGTTGCAGAAGCGCACGGAAGCAGTCGCTGCAGTATGGCCGTTGCGATCACTCGGCTACATCTCATGTGGCTGCATGAGGATTGCGAAAACATGACAACCGGACCCAGAGCGCGACCGCTCGCTGCCTCGCCAGCCGGGTCGAATCCGCTGGGGCTGTCATCATGAACGCTGTCCCGGCATGGTTCGCCGCGGCGAGAGGTTGGTGCGAATGACAAGCTGGTGGAAGGCGGTGGCGAGCTACCCGCCCTCGTGGGTGGCGCTGGGCGCCGTGGTGATCGTCGTCCTTGCCACGCTGCTGTACCTTGAGCCGCCGCCGTTGCTGGCGGCCGCAGCGGTGGCCCTGGGCGGGCTGTTCATCGTGGCCTGGCCACTCATGCTCAGCGCCACCGGGACATTGACGCGGATCCAGTTCCAGACACCTCGGCTGCCGGATGTCAGCGAGACCGAGCTGCGTCTTCTGGGTGACCGACTGGAGCGGCTCGACGATCCTCGTCCGGCCTATCAGCTGGTGGCGATCGGCGAGAAGCGGGACAACCTGATCGCGACGCTGGATCGGCGCCTGCAGACCGGCGAGCTCACCTACGCACGCTATCAATCGACAGCCCAACAGGTCTACCTCGCGGTCATCAGCAACCTGCGAGAGGTGGATGTCGCGATGGGCAGCATCAGCACCATCGACCCCGAGTACATCGACACGCGGCTGGCCAAACTAAGGGACGAGCATGATGAGTCCTCACAGGCCGAGATCACCTCTCTCGAGGATCGTCGCGCCCTGGCCACCACGCAGCAGGCCAAGGTCACCTATCTCCTGGCCCAGAATGAGTCGGCCATGACCCTGCTCGACCGAACCTCCACCGCGCTCGCCGACGCCCCCATCGGCCTCGCTCCGCAAGACGCCGAGGCCGCCATGGAGGCCCTCAAGGAGCTGGCCGATCGAGCCGGCAAATACGCCACAGTTTGAATCACGACTCGCCCATGATCAGCCCACGAGCAGGAGCACAGCGATGACCAGCGAGACCCCGACCGAGCCGAAGGAAACGACGCCCGCCCTCAGGCTGGACCTCAACGTCGAGGAGGCCAGGGCTGAGGTCGTCGTAGTCGAGCCCACGGTCGATGAGCAGGTGCAGCAGAAGGCGGATGCCTACGCAGCCCAGCTGATCGCGTTCGACCCGAATGACCAGGACGCGCGGGTCACGAGCCTCGACACCGTCGAGGGCATGGGGCGGGACCTGCAACGCCGGGCAGCGACCAAGAGCCGCATGCTCCAGGCGCCGCTGCGCGACCTGGCACGTGAGACCGAGGAGGGCGGTCCCGTGGCCAAGTCGCTGGCCGATCTGCGCATCGAGGTCGAGAAGCTGGATCCTACTTCGTTGAACCTGGAGCCCGGGCTGGTCAACAAGGTGCTCGGCATGCTGCCGGGTGTGGGCACGCCACTGCAGCGCTACTTCATGCAGTTCGAGTCCTCGCAGGGCGTCATCGATGCCATCATCCGCTCCCTCGAGAGCGGGCGCGATCAGCTCAAGCGCGACAACGTCACGCTCAACGAGGACCAGAAGGCCATGCGTGAGCTGACGCTCACCCTGTCCGAGCAAGTGGCCCTGGCCCAGGCGCTCGATGGCTCCATCAACGCGCAACTCGATGCCAACATCGACGCTGCAGATCCTCGGCGCCAGTTCATCGAAGAGGAGCTGGTCTTCGTCCTCCGCCAGCGCACCATGGACCTCCAGCAGCAGCTGGCCGTCAACCAGCAGGGCGTGCTGGCCACCGCCATCATCATCCGCAACAACCGTGAGCTCATCCGTGGTGTCGACCGGGCGCTCGATGTCACGGTGAGCGCGTTGCAGATCGCGGTGGCGGTGGCCATGGCCGTGGCCCACCAGAAGGTCGTGCTCGACAAGGTCGAGGCGCTCAACAAGACGACGTCAGACCTCATCGCCGGTACCGCATCACGGCTCAAGACCCAGGGGACCCAGATCCACCAGGGCGCGGCGAGCACGATGCTGGACATGGAGTCGTTGCGCTCCGCATTCGCTGATATCAACATCGCGCTCGAAGAGATCTCCCGGTACCGGCAGGAGGCGCTGCCGCAGATGGCCCACAGTATCGTCGAGCTCGACCAGCTCACCACGCAAGCCGAGGAGGCCATCGAGCAGCACGAACGCGGCACGCTGGCGGCCGGCTCACTCAGCGTGGAGACCGACGCTTGAGCCCGGGTCGACAGCACCAGGGCTCGGTCATGACCTGGGCACGAGCGGTCGGGCGCACGGGCACGGTCGCACTGGCGCTCCTGATCATCGTGGCCGGCTGTTCGTTGGACAGCGGAGATACCGAACCACTCGACCAGGCCACCGCGGAGCAGCGCGTCACGGAGCTGGCCGACGACATCGGCTGGCTGGACGCTCCGGTCACCCGTAAGGCCAGCGTGGCACCGCCACAGAAGCAGCTGGCTGACACCCTTCCGGACATCAGCCAGTTCCAGTTGGTCATCGACCCCCAGCCGCGCTCTGACCAGGTCGTGGCGGAGATCTTCGCCTCGACCGAGAAGTCAGGCACCGGCACCGACGGCTGGATGGTGGAGGCAGCTGAATCGTTCAACGCGTCGGGCGCCAAGCTTGCCGATGGGCGCGACGCCAAGGTGGCCATCCGGAAGATCCCCTCGGGCACGGCCTATCAATTCATCGCCGCCGGTGACTACATCCCGGCCGGGTTCAGCCCCTCCAACCAGCTCTGGATCGAGATGGCCCGCACTCACAGCCCCATGACCGTGGTCACCGACCAGACGGTGCCCAACGTGGCTGGCATCGTCATGAAGACCGAGACGGCCGACCAGCTTCGGCAGAAGTACGACGAGCTCGACATCAAGACGCTCATCGAGGCCGTCATCGGGGGAGAGCTGGTGATGGGCTACACCGACCCCTTCGCGTCGTCGACAGGACTCAACTTCCTGTTGACGGTGCTGGACGACTTCGCCGACGGTGACGAGTCTCGACTGGTCGCACCCGACGTCGCCAGCGTCTTCGAGGAGTTCCAGGAGCAGGTGCCATTCGTGGCTTTCACGACCATCCAGATGCGCGACTCGGTCGAGAAGGACAACGGCACACTCGACGCCTTCGTGATGGAGTGGCAGACATACGAGCAGACCGAGTCGCTTCGATCGGGGTTCGAGTTCATCCCCTTCGGAGTGCGCCATGACAACCCGCTCTACGCCTTCGACGCAGCGACGCCTGAAGAACACGAGGCGCTGGAGCTGTTCGCACAGCACATGCAGAGCCCGGAGTCACAGGCCAAGGCGGCCGAATTCGGCTTTGATCCACCCGACTATGTCTCGGATGTGGCGATCCCATCGGGAGCGACGCTGATCGAGGCGCAGGACCTGTGGAAGGACAAGAAGGACGCCGGCCGACCGGTCTACGCCGTCTTCGTCGCGGACACCAGTGGCTCGATGGCCGGGTCACGCATGGTAGCCGTCCAGCAGGCCCTGGAATCTGCGCGCGAGTTCATCAATCCCAAGGCGTCGATCGGCATGGTCGAGTTCAGTGACTCCGTCCGGAAGGTGCTCGACATCGCCGAGTTCGATCTCAATCAGCAGGCTCGCTTCGCGGCCGCCGTGCAGGACATGGATCCGGTCGGTGGCACGGCCATGTACGACGGGATCATCCTGGGTCTCGACATGCTCGTGACGCAACGTCAGCTCGACCCCAGCGGCAAGTACATGCTGGTGGTGCTGACCGACGGGGAAACCAACGAGGGTCACACGTTCGGCGATGTCGACGAGGTCATCGCGGGTGCCCGCATCCCGGTGATCACGGTCGGCTTCGAGGCCGATTTCGAGGAGCTGGCGAAGGTCGCTTCACTCGTGGAGGCGGCCAGCATCAACGCCAGCGAAAGCGATGTCGAGTTCCAGCTCGTGTCGCTGTTCAACGCCGGGGTCTAGCCGGAGTGAAGCCGCTCGCGATCTTCCTGGTCGGCCTCGTGGTCGTGTTCGGGTCGCTCGCGGCGGCCATCGTCCTCTCGCGCGAGACGCAGCGCGCCTTCGTGGTGGTGGACAGCTCATTCCCGATGCGGACGGTGTGGTCGAGCGTGCCGGCCGCCATCGCCACCATCGAGGACGATGGCTACACGCAGTACGCCCTCGCCACGGAAAAGGACCTCATCCATTCCTGGCAGGACCAGCCTCGGTTCCGCGAGGGTCGTCCATATGCGCCCTGCGACTTCAGCGGCATCGCGAACTATGCCGAGGCGGCACAGGCGGACGTGCGCATCCTCGTCACGACCGCGGGGTCATGTCCGACCGATGCGTTGGGGGACTGGCAGGTCGTCCTGCTCCAGCCGTGACGCTGTTCGGCGTCAGCTGCTGATCGAGCGGTACTTGCGCACGGCCATGGGCGCGAAGATGGCAAACAACACGACCATCCAGCCGATGGTGATGGCGATGGGGTACTCGGCCGGCAGCCCGCCCGCAGGAAACGGGTTGGGGTTGCCCCACAGCTCGCGCAGGGACGCGGTCAGGGTGCTCACCGGGTTCCAGGCGGCGATGGGCTGCAGCCAGTCGGGAAGCGTCCCGATCGGCACGAAGACGTTGCTCACGAAGGTCAGCGGCAGGATGACGATGAACGAGACCTGCTGTGCGACCTCGACGCTCGGCAATCGCAGTCCCAGCCACACACCCACCCACGACATCACGAAGGCGTAGCTGAGGGCGAGGACGATGCCGAGGGCGAACTCGATGATGCCGCTGTTGACCGACCAGCCGACGACGAGCCCGGACAGCATCAGCACGATGAGGATGCCACCGTTGTAGATGACATCGGACACCGAGCGCCCGAACAGCACGGCCGAGCGCGCCATGGGCAGCGAGCGGAAGCGGTCGATGATGCCCTTGTGGAGGTCTTCGGTCATGCCGATGGCCGTGGTCGCCGAGGCGAACGTGAGCGTCTGCACGAAGATGCCGGGCATCAGGTACTCGGAATAGCTGGCTCCGCCTGGCAAGGGGATGGCGCCACCGAAGACGACCGTGAACAGCACCACGAACATGATCGATTGGACCACCGCGAAGATGGCCAGCTCCGGGATCCGGGGGATCCGGATGAGGTAGCGCCAAGTCAGCACCAAACCGTCATCGAGCGTCTGCCGCCAGCCACTGGCGAGAGCAGCTGCCGGGGTGCTCATGCTGCGGTCTCCCCGGGCTCAGCACCCTTGGTCACCGCTGTCTCCTCGTCCTGTTTCTCTTCCGCCACCCGGCCGGTCAGCTTCAGGAATACGTCGTCAAGCGTGGGGCGGCGCAGACCGATGTCATCCACGGCGATCTTGCGCTCGTCGAGTTCACGGAAGACATCGAACAACTTCTCGGAACCGCCGCCGGCCGCGACACTCAGATAGCGGGTGTCGTCATCGACGGCAACCTCGCCTACGCCGTTCCGGCCCAGCACCTCCCGAACGAAGGGGATGTCCTCGGCTTGGTGAAGATGGACTTCGATCCGTTCGCCACCGACCTGGCGTTTGAGCTGGGCGGCCGTGCCGCGAGCGATGACCTTGCCCCGGTCGATGACGGCGATGTCATCGGCCAGCTCATCAGCTTCCTCGAGGTACTGCGTGGTCAGCAGCAGGGTGGTGCCCTCCTTGACGAGGTCACGGATGATGGCCCACATGCCCAGCCGGCTGCGCGGATCCAGACCAGTCGTGGGTTCGTCCAGGATGAGGAGTCGAGGACGGCCGATGAGGGCGCTGGCGAGGTCCAGCCGGCGCCGCATGCCGCCGGAGTAGGTCTTGATGGTGCGATCGGCTGCCTCGACCAGGTCGAACTGTTCCAGCAGCTCACCGGCACGCTTGTGAGCCTCCTTCGAGGGCAGCTGGTAGAGCCGACCGAAGAGCCACAGGTTCTCGTGGCCGGTGAGGTTGTCGTCGACCGCCGCGTACTGGCCCGAGAGACCGATGACGCTGCGGAGTTGCTGGGCCTGTTTGACGACATCGAAGCCGGCGACCGTGGCGCGACCCTCGTCGGGACGGAGCAACGTCGCGATGATGCGCACCGTGGTGGTCTTGCCGGCGCCGTTCGGGCCCAGCAGACCGAGCACGCTGCCTTCGGGTACTTCAAGGTCGAGCCCGTCGAGGGCCCGAACTTCGCTCTTCCGAGACTTGTAGACCTTGACCAGGCCTTCTGCTTCGATGATCGCCATGCGGCGGGAATCATAGCGTCAACGCCCGGCCTGCCTCTGACACGTCCGTCGATGCCCGACGAATGCGGCTGCCGGCTAGAACCGGGCACCCGTTCTGCGGGCGTCGCCAGGATCGTCGTAGTGGCCGAGTTGGCCGGTGACTCGGATGTGTCGCAGCGCGGCACGCGATCGATCGATAGCCTTGCCTAGCCGGCGGAGGCCATGCACTGATGGATGGGGATGGGGCGATCGGAGGGTGGTCCGTAGGGTCGTCATCGAGGGCTCCTGCGTGGTGGCTTGATGACTCCACTTTGGCTCCCCAGCGGTCCACGCGCGAGGACCGGTTCAGCATCATGATCGAGGACCAGTAAGGGAGGCACACCGATCGTGAGGGCGCCCCGTCGTTGCCGCTATCGACGGGGCACGTTCGGGGAGGCGCTTGCCATCTGCGACTCGACCAACGCGGCCAGGAGGGCGACGGCCCGGTCGATGCGGTGGTCGTCAGCCGCGCCATAGCCGAAGACGACACCATTCGGCCCGGCCGGTCCGGCGCGATATCCATCCAGGCCGGTGATCCGGATGCGCTCCTTCGATAGCGCGTCACGCACGAGCCGTGGCACATCGACCGTCTCCGGTGGAAAGGCCAGCACGTGCAGGCCGGCCGACGCACCGACGGTGGTCCATCGCGGCAGGTCTCGGGCGAGTGCCATCAGCAGCGTGTCTCGCCGTTGGCGATACACCGAGCGCATTCGGCGCAGGTGACGGTCGAGCTCGCCACGCTCGATGACGTCCGCGAGGATGAGCTGGTCAAGGGCTCCCGAGCCGTGATCAAGGGCCAGCTTGGCTTCGACCAGCGAGCCCACGACCCGTCGGGGTGCGGCCAGCCAACCCAGCCGCAGACCAGGTGCGATCGACTTGCTGGCCGTACCGGCATAGATGACGTGCGCGGGATCCAGTCCTTGCATGGCACCGATGGGATGACGGTCGTAGCGGAACTCGGCGTCGTAGTCATCCTCGATGATGAGGGCGTCCTGCTCACGGGCCCACGCCAGCAGCGCCATCCGTCGATCAGGGCTCGAGTACCGCGCCGGTGGGGAACTGGTGTGCCGGTGTGACCACCACTGCCTTGGCCCGGCTGGCTCGCAGCGTCTCGACATCGATACCGTCGCCATCGACGGGGATCGGCAGTACCCGAAGGCCGGAGGCGCTCAAGGCTGCTCGATACGATGGGTCGTAGGGCTCTTCGACTGCGACCTCGGCAGCGCCACTGGCTACCAGGGCATGTCCCACCAGGTGGACCGCCTGCATGAATCCCGTGGCGATGACGATATCGTCGGCATGAATGGCGGCTCCACGGGCGCGTCCCAGGTATTGCGCCAGCGCTACCCGCAGTTCCAGCACCCCCATCCCGTCGAGGTAGCCGAACCGGTCGGCCGGCGATGCGTTGAGCACGCGCCGAGCGGAGCGAGCCCAGATCTCCCTTGGGAACTCGGTCACATCGGGTCGGCCAGGACGCATGTCGATGATGTCGGGCACGGAGGGTGCGACGGCGGGCGTGTGTACCGGAGCGGTGGGGACCTGCGCGATGCGGGTGCTGCCGCCTGGCTTGCTCAACAGGTAGCCTTCTGCGATCAGCTGCTCGTAGGCCTCCACGACCACTCCTCGTGCCACGGCCAGCTGTTCGGACAGCGCCCGAGATGATGGCATGGTCGCACCGGCGGTCAGTCGGCCAGATCGGATGCCTTCGCGCAGATGGCCTTCCAGCTGGTGGTGGAGTGATCGCGGGCTGTCGCGATCGAGCGGGACCAGCAGCTCGACGGCGCTGGGTGGCTTGGTGCCGGGCATGGCCTGAGGATAGTGCCGGGCCCGCAGAGGCAGCGCATCCGGAGGCATCTCCGGGGCGCTGACACGATAAGGTCTGGTCGTGATCCTCCCCATCGCAGTGGCGTCGGGATTCGTGCTGGCCGCGCTGGTCCCGTTGCTCCGCAGGTCGCTCGGGCACCAAGCCATCGTGGTCTTCGTGGCGCTGCCGGCCCTGCTCGTGCTGCTGTTGGCGAGCGCCGCGGCCGGCGTGATCGATGGCCAACCGGTCCGATTCACGGCCGACTGGGTCCCGCAACTCCACCTCACACTGGCGTTCTCGCTCGATGGGCTGTCGCTGCTCTTCTGCCTGCTCATCTGCGGGGTGGGCACGGTCGTCATCCTGTACGCCGATCGCTACCTGCACGGCAACGCGGAGGTCGACCGGTTCCATGCGCTGGCGCTGGCCTTCATGGCCTCGATGCTGGGCCTGGTCCTCGCCAACGACGTGCTGTTGGTCGTGGTCTTCTGGGGGCTCACCGGCGTGACTTCCTACCTGCTGATCGGGTTCGATCATGCGGTGGGCACCTCCCGTCTGTCGGCACAGCAGGCGCTCATCGTCACGGTTGCCGGCGAGCTGGCCATGCTGGCAGGGCTGGTCCTGCTGGGCTTTGCCGCGGACACGTTCATCATCTCCAGCCTCCCGGCCGCCGGCGAGGCTGTTCGCGCCGATGCCAGGTACGGGCTCTTCGTCGTGCTCATCCTGCTGGGCGCGTTGAGCAAGTCGGCGCAATTCCCTTTCCACTTCTGGCTGCCCAATGCCATGGCCGCGCCGACTCCCGTCAGTGCCTACCTGCACTCGGCCACGATGGTCACGGCCGGCGTCTACCTGGTCTCTCGTCTGAGCTCCACGCTCGGTGGGACCGATCTGTGGACGACGATGTTGGTGGTGAGTGGTGGCACGACCATGCTCATCGGCGCCGGCCTGAGCCTGCGGCAACACGACCTCAAGCTGGTCCTGGCCTATTCGACCGTCGGCGCGCTGGGCACGATGGTGCTACTCATCGGGCTGGGCAACGACTACGCGTTCGTGGCCGCCATGGCCCTGTTGCTGGCACATGCGCTGTACAAGGCCGGGCTGTTCCTGGTGACCGGCATCGTGGATCACGAGATGGGCACGCGCGACATCGACCGTATCGGCGGTCTGGTGCGCCTCATGCCTATCACTGCACTGGCGGCCGCGATGGCGGCGCTGTCCATGGCGGGCATCCCGCCGGCCATCGGCTTCGCGGCCAAGGAGCTCGGGCTCAAGTCCGGACTCGATAGCGCGGAGGCGAGCATCGCGGTCGTCGCCGCGCTGGTCATCGCAGGAGCCGCCACGGCAGGCGTCGCAGCCATCGCCTCGGCCGGTCCATTCTCCGGTCGGCTGATGGCGCCACGCGAGGGCGGCCGAGAACCCGGCTGGCCGATGTGGCTGGGCCCCGTGGCCCTGGGCGTGATCGGGATCGTGGCAGGGTTGCTGCCGTTCCTTGGCTCTGGTCCGCTGGTCGCATCCGCGGCCGAAGTCATCGGTGGACATCCTCCCAAGCCCGGTATCGAGCCGTGGTACGGCGTGGACCTGGCGCTTCTGCTCAGCCTCACCAGCATCGGCCTCGGGATCCTGGTCTTCTGGCGTCGCCTGGGTGTTCGTGCCCTCGTCGCCCGCGTGGATTTCGGCTATCGCGTCGGCCCGGAGAAGCTCTATGTGCTCCTGGAGCTGTCCATGCTCAGCAATGCCAGGCGCGTCACCGAGCTGTTGCAGAACGGTCGGCTGCGCCTGTACCTGCTCATCGCGGTGGCCACGCTGGTGATCCCGGTGTGGCTGATCATGCTGCTGGCGGGTGGCCTGCCGAGTGTGACCCTCGACCGTGACCTGTACCCATGGGAAGCCATCATCGCCGCGCTCATCGCCGGTGCCGCGGCCGTCGCCGTCACGTCACGCTCGCGGCTCGGGGCGGTGACGGCACTGGGGGTGGTGGGATATGGCATCGCCCTGGTGTACCTGCTCTTCAGCGCCCCCGATCTGGCGCTCGCCCAGATCCTGGTCGAAACGCTGACGGTGCTGCTGTTCGTGCTGGTCTTCTACCACATGCCCACGTTCGGAGCCGACACCAGCCGCCGCTCAAGACTGCGTGACGGCGCTATCGCCATCGCCGGGGGCGTCCTGGTCACCACCCTGGTCCTGGCCGCGTCGGGCGTCGACGTCGAGTCGGTATCACGCTACTTCCTGGAGTCCAGCCAGCCGCTGGCCAAGGGCCACAACGTCGTCAACACCATCATCGTCGACTTCCGGGCTTTCGACACCCTCGGTGAGATGGCCGTCCTGGCGATCGCCGGGTTCGGTGTCTACGCTCTCCTGAAGCTGCGGGCACGCGGCAAGGGCAAAGGCGGCGACGCCTGATGCGCGGTCTCATCCTGCCCACGGCCACGGCCTACCTGATGCCAGTGCTGCTGCTGTTCTCGGTGTTCCTGCTGGTGCGTGGGCACAACGAGCCCGGCGGGGGTTTCGCCGGTGGCCTGGTGGCCGCCTCGGCCTTCGTGCTGCTGTCGGTCGCGGGCGGCGTTGACACGGCCCGCCGGACGCTTCGCGCGGACCCGCGGTCGCTGGTCGGGGCCGGCCTGCTGATCATGCTATTGAGTGGTTTCGTGGCCCCGTTGCTGGCGGGGGACGCCTATCTCGCGTCGTGGTGGTGGACGGTCGACATCGGTGGCTACCCGGTTTCGGTCGGCAGTCCGTTGCTCTTCGACATCGGCGTCTACCTGGGCGTCACCGGGACGGTCCTGCTGATCATCTTCGCACTCGAGGAGGAGGGCACATGACCGTCTTGCTGGCGATCGTGGCCGGGTTCCTCTTCGCGGCCGCCATCTACCTGATGCTGCGCCGTTCGGTGCTCAAGCTGGCGCTGGGGCTGAGCCTGCTGGCGAATGCTGCCAACCTGGTCATCTTCGTGGCCGCCGGCCTGACCCGGGGCCAGCCACCATTGGTGGCCGACGGTGCCACGATGCCGCCATCCGGTGCGGCTGATCCGTTGCCGCAGGCGATGGTGCTGACGGCCATCGTCATCGGCTTCAGCGTGCTGGCCTTCACGCTCACGCTGATGCATCGGGTCTACGAGGAGGGCGGCTCCGACGACGTCGACGACCTCTCCGAGGCGGACCACTCGTGAACCCGGTCCTCATCCTTCCGGTCCTCATCCCCCTCGCCGCTGCCGCACTCGGGCTGGCCAGCTGGCGGTCCGGGATGGTGCAGCGACGGATCGCGATCGGTGGCTCAGCGCTGCTTCTCATCGCCGGCGTCCTGCTCCTCGTCGCCGTCGACCGGGACGGCATCCTGACATTGCAGGTCGGTGGCTGGCCGGCGCCCTTCGGGATCAGCATCGTGGCCGACCTGTTCAGTGCCATCCTGGTGGTGCTGACGGGAGTGCTTGCCGTGGCCATCGTCATCTATTCCGGCGCCAGCATCGACCAGGGCCGTGAGCACTTCGGCTACTACCCCCTCATCATGGTCCTGCTGGCCGGTGTCTGCGGCACGTTCCTCACCGGCGACCTCTTCAACCTGTACGTCTGGTTCGAGGTGTTGCTCATCGCCTCGTTCGTGCTGCTGGCCCTTGGCGGCGAGCGGGCCCAGCTGGAGGGAGCGCTCAAGTACGTGGCGCTCAACCTGGTCGCTTCTGCCGTGCTGCTGGTGGCTATCGGTGTGCTCTATGGGCTCACCGGCACGGTCAACCTGGCCGACCTGTCGTTGCGCCTGCCAGACGTCGAGCCGAGCGGCCTGGTGGTCGCCCTGGCCGCCATGATGCTCGTCGCCTTCGGCATCAAGGCCGCCATCGTGCCGCTGTACTTCTGGCTGCCGGCCTCCTACCACACCCCGCCGGTGGCGGTGTCGGCGATCTTCAGCGGCCTGCTCACCAAGGTCGGGATCTATGCGCTGGTGCGGGTGTTCACGTTGCTCTTCGCGGGACAGGCGGCCGAGTTCCAGCCGCTGTTGCTGGCCATCGCCGCCCTGACCATGGTCATCGGGGTGCTCGGCGCGGTGGCGCAGTACGAGATGCGCCGGCTGCTCTCATTCCACATCATCAGCCAGATCGGCTACCTGGTGATGGGCCTGGCGTTGTTCACGGTCTCGGCCATGGCGGGGCTGATCTACTTCCTGGTGCACGTGGCATTGGCCAAGTCGGCGTTGTTCCTCGTCAGCGGAGCGGTGCATCGGCTGACCGGCACCTACCAGCTTGGCCAGGTCGGCGGACTGTGGGTCCTGAAGCCGGGTCTCGCTGTGCTGTTCGGGATCGCCGCCATGTCGCTGGCTGGCATCCCGCCGTTCAGCGGGTTCGTGGCCAAGCTGGCGCTCATCGAGGCCGGGTTGGCCGTCGACCACGTCATCATCGTGCTGGTCGCATTGGGGGTGAGCCTGTTGACGCTGTACTCGATGCTCAAGATCTGGAACGCTGCGTTCTGGAAGCCGTTGCCGCCGATTCCGGCATCTGCCGATCCCAGCGTGCGGGATGCCGCTGTGACCCCTGAACATGTGCGGGACGTACGGCTGACGATGACGATGGTCGCGCCGATCGTGTTGTTGGTGGCGTGTTCGGTCGGGCTGGCGGTCGCGGCCGGGCCGGCTTTCGATCTGGTGGACGCCGCGGCTGCACAGCTGATGGACCCGGCGGACTACGTCGAAGCGGTGCTGGGGGGTCGTCCGTGAGCGGGATCGGGTCGAGCGACGCGCGTCGGATCTCGGCCGCCGCGATGTTCTCGGCCGACCTGCTGCTGGCGCTCGTATGGGTGGCCATGACCGGCAGCTTCAACGTTGGTGGCCTGCTCGTGGGCTTCCTGGTCGGCTACGTGGTGCTGTACCTGCTCCAGGGGGTGACCGGGGGATCCTCGTACTTCGTCAAGGTCCCGCGGCTGCTGGGCTTCGCCGGCTTCTACCTCTTGGAGGTAGTCCGTGCCAATATCCGCGTCGCCATCGACGTGGTGACGCCGGCCTCCACGAGGTCTCCCGGCGTGGTGGCGGTGCCGCTCGACGCCTCCACCGATGCCGAGATCACCCTGCTGGCCAACCTCATCACGATGACGCCCGGGTCCCTGGTCATCGACGTGTCCGACGATCGCAGCGTCCTCTACGTGCACTCGATGTTCCTCGATGACCCGGAGGCCTTCTGCCAGGGCATCAAGGACGACTTCGAGCGTCGAGTGCTGGAGCTCCTGCGGTGATCGGGTCCGTGGAAGGCTTCCCCGACAGCATCGTCGAGCTGGCCTTGCTGGCGCTATCGGTGGCGCTGTTGCTGACCGTCGTTCGGCTGGTGCGCGGGCCCAGCCTGATGGACCGAGTGGTAGCGCTGGAGCTGGTGGCCAGCCTGTTCGCCGGGATCGTGGCCCTGTACGCGATCGGCACGGATGACCCAGCCCTCATCGACGTGGCCATCGCCCTGGCGTTGGTGGCGTTCCTTGGGGCCGTCGCCTTCGCGCGCTATGCGGAACGGTCGGTGCGGCCATGAGCGACTTCGTCGCCACGGTTGCGGTGGTACTGGGAACGGGACTTGCTGTGCTCAGCGCTGTCGGGATCCTGCGCATGCCCGACGTGTACATCCGCCTCCAGGTCGCGAGCAAGGCGTCGTCGTTGGGCGTCGCGCTGCTGATGCTGGGAGTGGCTGCGCACTTTGATGCCCTGGACGTGGTCGTGCGCGCAGCGCTGGTCGTGATCTTCCTGTTTCTGACAGCGCCGGTGGCGGCGCAGGTCATCGCACGTGCTGCCTACCTGACCGACGCGCCGCTCGTCGAGGGTACAGAGCCCGACGAACTGGCCGGTCGGTACGATCGCGCCTCGGGCCGGCTGGCAAGCCCGCCGTCAGCAGGATCTGGGAACGCCAACGTTTCGCCGTCCGGAGCGGTCGACGTCTCGCCGTCCGGGGCGGTCCTCCACCCTGGATCATCCTCTGGGGACTGACCGGGACAACAGGGTGGCAACGTTCCTTGCTCGATGGCTGATCCAGTCTCACGGAGACTCATCTATCCACCGGTGGAGGCCTCAAGGAGTGAACTGAGCTGGAGCGCACCGTCCCGGACCCGATCGTGCGCCGCTCCCTGGCTCAGTCAGTCTCCGGAGGATGAAGCCACCCGATCGTGCGCCGCTCCCTGGCTCAGTCAGTCTCCGGAGGATGAAGCCACCCGGTCATCGGCACGTCATCATGGGGATGTGAGCGCCATCGCTGCGGCTCCTCCGCGGAGCGCCCCTCGTACCAGGCTCGTCGCCACCATCGGACCAGCCAGCGTGAGGCTGCTGGATCGGCTGGTGGCCGAGGGTCTCGACGTCGCGCGTATCAATCTCTCCCATGGAAGCCGGGATGAGCATCTCCGGACGGCGGCGGCGATCCGCGAGGCGGAGAGTGCGTCGGGCCGCCCGGTCGGCATCCTCGTGGACCTGCCCGGACCCAAGCTCCGTCTCGGCGAGCTGCTCGATGATCCCCTGGATCTCGATACGGACGCCTCGATCCGGCTCACGGGTCCGGCTGTGAATCCGTCCAGGACTTCACTGCCACTGACCGACGGGACGGTCGCCGGCCGCTTGCGCGAAGGTGACCGAATCCTGCTTGCTGACGGCGCTGCGGAGCTGCGCATCACGCACAAGGGCGCTGATGCGGCAGAGGCCGTCGTCGTTCACGGAGGACCGGTCCGATCAGGCCAGGGAGTAAGCGTCCCGGCAGACCGCCTGGCTACCGATGCCCTGGGCACCGCGGACCAGCCCTACATCCCCCAGCTGCTTGAGATCACCCCCGATTTCGTGGGTCAGTCGTTCGTGCGCTCGGCGTCCGACGTCGAGCGGCTGCGATCAGGGCTGCCCGAGGGCATCCGCATCATCGCCAAGATCGAAACGCAAGCTGCGGTGGACGGGGTGGACGACATCCTCGCCGTTGCCGATGGCATCATGGTCGCCCGGGGTGACCTGGGCGTGGAGATGCCATTCGAGCGCGTCCCGCTGGTGCAGAAGGATCTCGTGCGGGCCGCCTTGGCGGCCGGCAAGCCCAGCATCGTGGCGACCCAGATGCTGGAGTCGATGGTGTCATCACCGCGCCCCACGCGCGCTGAGGCCGGCGATGTCGCCAATGCCATCATCGACGGCGCGGACGCGGTGATGCTCTCCGCCGAGACGGCCATCGGCGAGTACCCCACCGAGGCGTTGCGGACCGCTGCTGCCATCGCCGCGGCGACCGATGAGCACCAGCCGTCCACGCGCCCACCGCGCGGAATGCCCTCTTTCGGACCCGACCTCGACGCCCGCGCGCTGGCCGTTGCGGCCGTGGCCATGGCGGATCACGATCCCGATGTCGTAGCGCTCGCCTGCGCCACCTCTTCCGGTCGCACGCCGCAGCGCCTTGCAGCATTGCGACCGGACGTTCCCATCGTCGCCATCGCCCAGACCGGGGCCTGTGCCAGGAGCCTCACCCTGAGACGGGGCGTCATCTCGAGGATCGGGACGATCTCGACCGGTGATCCTGGAGCGATCATGGAGGCCGTTGCCGACGCGCTCCGGGCGACGACCGGGCAGAACCTTTCGGCCGACAAGGCCGTCGTGCTGGTGCAGACAAGCCCACGAGGTGGCACCAACGCGCTCACGCTCCTTCGCGGGTAGGCATTAAAGTGCGACTTCTGCTGTTGCGTATACTCACGCTGGCATGACGCCTACGAGATGGCCTCGAGCGCGCCGCATCAGCGTAATCGCATGTGCGCTGATCTTGACCCATGTCGCGACGACCGCGACATTCGCTCAGGATGGACCAGCGGAGTCGTCCACCGCGGCCGCGTCTCCATCAGTATCGACGACCGCTGAGCATGGTGCCCCCCGAGCGTTCCTGGCGGCCGAGGGTCCGGAGGCACTCGCCGGGACGCGCATGAATGATGTCATCGCCGGTGGCCCCGGGTACATCGCCGTCGGCGGAGGCTCCTTCAGCGGGCGTGACCACAAGGCGGTGGTATGGGTCTCAGAAGATGGCAAGTCGTGGCAGTCAGCCAGCTTGGTGGGAGAAGCCGCCGACGGAGCGATCGAGGCTGTCACGGCCCTTCGGGCCGGTGGCTATGTTGCCGTCGGGCGCGACTCCGAGCCGCGAGGGCGGGGCAGCGACGTGCCGCCCAACGCGCTGGTGTGGCATTCCGACGACGGTCTCATCTGGACTCGCATCGTCTCACCCCAGTCCTTCAGCAGCTCGATCATGTTCGACGTCGCAGCAACGACGCAGGGCGTAGTGGCGGTGGGTTGCAAGGCGGACTCGGAATCTCAGTGCACCCAGGGCCAGGCGTGGTCCTCGACGGACGGCCTCGGATGGACGCCGACGAGCCAGGTCCCCATCGTCCCGTACACAGTCAGCGTCAACGGCGACGTGGTGGTTGCCGGTGGCACCGACGACACGGTCACAGCGTCCGGGGGGAGGGCGGTCATCGCGAACCTGGACGGTGAGCATTGGATCAAGTCCGATTCCCTTGGCAAACCCTCGTCGCAGATCAGTGGCTCGTCCCAGATCGGCGACGGGTTCGCCCTGGCGGGCTGGCAGCGCGACCCTGATGGCGGTTCACTCAGGGCCGTGATCTTCATTTCTGCCGACGGAGCGACCTGGGACCGCGTGACTGCACCCAGGTTCAGGCGGATGCTCGCGCAGGGTCTCGATGCCTCCGGCGACCTCGTGCTCGTCGTGGGTATCAGGCCCAGCGCCGACATCGGCGCCCCTCCAGTCGCGCTCTGGAGTCGTGACCTGCAGCACTTCCGCGAGTCCAGGTTCCCGGACGACCTGAACGGTGACGGGCTCGAGCTGATCGGGGCGAAGATCCCCGTCGGCGGTACACTAGCCTTCGTCGTCGGCGCAGACGGCTATCACCCGGCCATCTGGTTCAGCGAGCTCGACTAGACCTGGTCGCTTGCAGGGCTAACCCGGCACTACTCGCGTACCCGTGCGACCCAGATCTCCTCGGCCGGCCACTGGCGTGCCCACTCAGGGGTGACGAAATCGTAGTAGCCATCTGGCGACGCATCAGCCGGAGCCTGGAGCTCCACGAGGTCCTCGATCTCAAAGTCGTGTCGCCGCAGCAACCTGATCCAGTCCCCGTGGCTGAGGTGATATTCGATGCCACTCTCGCCGGGCCAGCCAATGTCGTACATGCCGAACTGGGGACGTTCCAATCGCTCGGATGCCATTCCGATATCGGGTAGGCAGAGATACAAGAGCACGGAGTTGGTCAGGAACACCAGCCGCCCTCCGGGTCGAAGGAGCCTCGCCGCCTCCGGGACCCAAAGTCCCGGGTCGGCCCACAAGGACGCGCCGTACTCGGAGACCACCAGGTCGAAGGATGCATCCGGCAGTGGCACGCGTTCTGCAGGTGCCTCGAGCAGTGGGAACTGAAGCCCCGTACCGGCCTGCAATCGGCGAGCGGTGGCGAGTTGCGCGGGGGTTGGGTCGATGCCCACCGGGCGTGCTCCACGTCGGGCCAGCCATGCCGAGAAGTAGGCCGTGCCACAGCCAAGCTCCACGATGTCCAGGCCGTTGACATCTCCCAGTGGCGCCCCGGCATCCTCCTCGGACATGCCAAAGATGCCCCAGGTGATCTGCGGCGCGGCCCATTGCGCCGCAGCCCGAGCGTCGGTGTGTTCCTCGTTGATCCGCGTCCAGTTGGCCACGTTGGCCCTGATCGACCCAGGCAGCTCGCTCACGACTTGCTGACCTCCTCGGCGGCCCGATCGGCCTGGCGTACCCCGAGTGCGATGAGCCCGCCGGTGACCAGGCCCACCACGACATACACGAGCAGCCAATCCTGGACCTGTGACGGGGGCATCGCCAGGAGCGCCAGCGCCAGCAGCAGGGGAGGCCCGGCGGCAGCCATGATGGCGCCCGAAGCCGCGTGATGCCCGGCGCGCCAGGCATCGTCGCTGGCCTGGACCGACTGGGTACGGATACCCAACCAGCGACTGCGGGGCAGGCGCCCTGCCCCACCGGCCAGCCCGACGCCGATCAGGACGATGGCAAGGATGAGCACCGTGACGGCCAGGATCGTGATCTGCACACACCAGAGTTTCGCCTATCTCACTGTAGGCTTGGGCGCGATGTCACACCGACCGGACATGCCGCACGTGGTGATCGTCGGCGGCTACCTGACCGAGCCGGTCGTCTATTGGCCCATGCGACGGCGACTGCTCGAGCGCGGGGCCGCGAGCGTCACCATCACTGCCACTGCACCTGCCCGACTGGCTGGCCATGATCTTCGCCGGCATGGGCCCGGTCATGCTGCGCGGCGCCCGCACGATCAGGGAAACCCGCCGAGTCTCGAAGGCACCGCTTCTTGTCATCGGACATTCAGCGGGTGGGATCATCACGCGCCTGGCCATGTCTGAACGGGAATTCGAGGGTCGCCAGGTCGGCGTGGCCGACGACGTTGGCTGCCTGGTCACGCTGGGTACGCCACACCGTCTCTTGCCATCGGGCTTCCTGAAGCGTCACGCCGGCGTCCGGGCCACGGAGTTCCTGGAGCGGAGCTCGCCGGGCTCCTGGTTCGCACCGACGACCGGCTACCTCACCGTTGGCTCAAGCCTCGTACCACCATTCCGACGAGCGCCCACGAACCCGGCCCGAAACACCGTCAACTGGGTGATGCGACGTTTCGTCGGGACGAGTCCCGGTTCGCCTGGCGACGGCCTCGTCGATGACCAGGTCAGTCGGCTGGCCGGCGCGCGCCACGTCACCCTGCCTGACGTCCTGCACGGCACGCTCGGAGGCCCGTGGTATGGCGACGACCGGATCATGGATCGCTGGTGGCCGGCAGCCGTGGCTGAGTGGTGTGCCGCCCTGGCAGCCAGGGATGATGGGGGTGACCGGGGGGCGGCGGCGGGAGAGCCGGCTAGCCCGGCGATCCAGCCGTGCCGGAGGACGCACGCGGGCCCGGTGGATCCTCCGCACCCTGCGGCAGGATCTTCCCCAGCTGAGCGGTGAGCCCGGACTGGGTGAAGCCGCCGAGGCTGAAGGCCCGCACGATGCCGTCGCGATCGATGAAGAACGAGGTCGGCATCGCCACCCCCGTGTAGTCCTGCCAGGCCACATCGTCCGGGTCGATGAGCAGCGGCCACGTCGCACTCATTTCGGCTGCGAACTCACGCGCCCCGGATGCGGTGTCGTCATGGACGATGCCCAGGATCTCCAGACCGTCGTCCGCATGCGCTTCGTACGCTTCGGCCATCAGCGGGAACTCATCGCGACAGGGGAGACACCAGGTAGCCCAGAAGTTGACCAGGACCGGTCGTCCACGCAGCTCGGACAGTCTCACCTCGTCGCCATCGAGCGTGGTCAGGTCGATCTCTGGCGCTGGCTGGCCCAGCAAGGGATGCCCGCCGACGGTGGTCGAGGTGCCTCCCGTGTTCAAGCCACCCATGGGGACGAGGAACAGGAGGAGCACCACGGCGACGATGGCCACGGCCCCCAGGGCCAGGATCACCCGGGACGGCCGGCGCGAGGTCTCCTCAGCCACTACCCGGCAGCAGTGACAGCAGCCACGGTGTGATGGTCACGAGGATGGCCAGGGCGCCCACGAAGACGTACACCGGTATCAGGCGTCGCGGCCATGCCTTCTCGGGGTCGCGGTCGCCTTGCGACGGATGTCCATGCTCCTCGAGGTCATCGAGTTCGTGCCGTGCATCCAGCAGCCAGCCCACGCTGGCGATGATCGCCATGACCAGGCCGCCGATGATCAGGGCCGGCCCGAAGATCAAGCCAGCCACGATGAACAGGAGCCCTACCGGGGCCAGTAGCGGCCACGCCGACGGACCGGGCAGGTGCATCCCTTCCGGCGGCGTCAGCGACCACGCAGGTGCGGGAGCGGTCGACTTCGCCGCTCCCGTGGCCGCCGCTCTCGACTTCCACATACTCCCGCCTGGCATCGAGGTACCAGCCGGCCATGCCACCAACCACGATGGCCGCGCCGATACCGAGCAACAGCATGTTGGCGAACGACTGGAGCGGTCCGAAGACGATCGCGAACCCGATGAGCATCAATCCGACCGGGGCCACGAACGGCCAGAGCGATGGGCCTGGCAGGTGCAGATCGGCTGGTTTGCGACCGGCCGGGACCGGCGGCGGAACACGCGAACGATTTCCGGACGCCTGTCGCTGCCACCACCAGGCCAGGCCCGCGATGCTCACCATGACCAACAGGATCAGCAGCAGCGGCAGGTACTGGATGAGGTCATTCCAGACCGGGATGATGATCTGGGAGACAAGCTCGAGGAAGCCGGTCCAGATCGCTCCGAGATCCACCTATTCGATCCCTAGGAGCGTGCCACGATCGGCGTGGAAGGCCACATCAGATGTCACGCGCGCCACGGAGGATGACGAACAGCCCGAAGCCCATGGCCAGGCCGAGGGCGACCAGCAAGGTACCCCCCGCGGGGTCGATGGTGAGGGGCGTGCCAAAGGCCTGGTCCACCAGGAAGTAGGCCAGCGCCACGCCGATCGGCAGTGCACCGAAGATGAGAGCCTGCTTGATGCCACTCATGCTGGTCGACCTCTACTTGATGAAATAGATGACGAGGAACAGGAGGATCCAGACCACGTCGACGAAGTGCCAGTAATAGTGCACGGCCTCGACCGCCACGTGGTGCTTCTGGCTGAACTGACCGGCCAGCCCGCGTGACAGGATGACCGCCAGGCCGATCACCCCGCCCAGCACGTGCGCGCCGTGGAAGCCGGTCATCGTGTAGAACAGCGTGCCGTACACGCCGCTGTCGATGCCGAAGTCATCGTGGGTGATGAGCAGGTAGTAGTCATACGCCTGCATGCCAAGGAAGATGACGCCCAGGATGAGCGTGATCGCGATCGCACGATTGAGCCCGGTGCGATCACCGGCCCGGATCCGCCCGGTGCCCCATTGCATGGTGAACGAGCTGATGACGAGGACGATGGTGGCGATGATGGGGATGGGGACCGGGCTGATGAACTCGGTGCCTTCCGGCGGGAAGACCGGCAGGGTCGCCTTGACGTTGAAATATGCCGCGAACAGTGCGGCGAAGAACATCACCTCGCTGGCGATGAACAGCATCATCCCCAGCAGGGCCATGTCCATGCCGCCGCGCTTGATGTCGTGGCCGGAGTCTTCGAGCTGCTCCTGGACGGCGGGATCCATCATCTCGGAGTTGGCCGTCACGAGGCGGCGCCTTCCGTTTCCGGCTTGGGAGGGGCTATCGGTCCATGGCCCAGGTCGGGATGTTTGAGGTCAAAGAGCGGGCGCTCGGAGTGGATCTCCGGCAACGAGTCGAAATTCCATGGCGGCGGCGGACTCGAGGTGGCCCATTCCAGCGCGTAGGCGTCCCACGGGTCAGCCTCGGCATCGGCTGGCTTCCGCAGCGTGGTGAAGACGTTCCACAGGAAGGGCAGCACGCTGATCGCGATCAGGAAGGCCCCGATGGTCGACAGGAAGTTCAACTCCGTCCAGCCGGCATTGGCTGAATAGTCGGGGATGCGACGGACCATGCCGTCAAGACCCAGCAGGTGCTGCGGGAAGAATGCCAGGTTGGTGCCGATGAACAGGAGCCAGAACTGGAGCTTGCCCATCCGCTCGTTGAGCATCCGACCCGACATCTTGGGGAACCAGTAGAAGAGCGCCGCGAAGATGGCGAAGACGGCGCCGGCCACCAGCACGTAGTGGATGTGCGAAACGACCCAGTAGGTGTCCTGCACCATGAAGTCGAACGGCACCACCGCGAGGAAGGCCCCGTCGAGGCCTCCGATCAGGAAGAGGGCGATGAAGCCGAGCGCATACATCATCGGCGTGTCGAACTTGAGGTGTCCTCCCCACATGGTGGCCAGCCAGTTGAAGAACTTCACGCCGGTCGGGATCGCGATGAGGAAGGTGAAGAAGGCGAAGAAGGGCAGGAAGACGGCGCCCGTGGTGAACATGTGGTGGGCCCACACGGTGAAGCCGAGAGCGCCGATCGAGGCCGTGGCGATGATGAAGGCTCGGTAGCCGAAGAGCGGCTTCCGGCTGAAGACCGGGATGATCTCGCTGATCACGCCGAACGCCGGCAGGATCAGGACGTACACCTCGGGGTGGCCGAAGAACCAGAAGATGTGCTGCCACAGGATGGGGCTGCCGCCGGCTGCCGGATCGAAGAACCCGCCGCCGTAGTTGCGGTCGATGAAGATCATGATCAGGCCAGCCGCCACGACCGGCAGCGAGAACAGCAGCAGGATCGACGTGGTCAGGGTGGCCCAGCAGAACATGGGCATGCGCAACAGGCCCATCCCAGGTGCACGCAGCTTGAAGATCGTGACGATGAAGTTGATGGCGCCGAAGATCGAAGCGAAGCCCAGGACGACCAGACCCATCAGCAGCAGGTCGATACCGGTGACCTTCTCGATGACCGAGAGCGGTACATACAACGTCCAACCGGTGGGCGACCCTCCGAAGGCGAAAGCACTCACGATGAGGATGGCACCCGCCACCAGCATCCAGAAGGACAAGGCGTTGATGCGGGGGAAGGCCATGTCAGCTGCGCCCAGCTGTAGCGGCACGATGTAGTTGGCCAGGCCGGTCGTCATGGGCATGACGAACAGGAAGATCATCATCACGGCATGCATGCCGAAGAGCTGGTTGTAGGTCTCGAAGCTCACGAACTGCAAACCGGGCACCGCAAGCTCGGTACGGATGCCCAGGGCCAGGACACCGCCGAACATGAAGAAGGCGAACGCCGTGACGATGTACATCACGCCGATCTTCTTGTGGTCAGTGGTGGTCAGCCACTCCACCACGGTCGAGCGGCGACTGGTGTACGTACCAACGCGGGGGGCGGTGGTGGTGGCCACTACTCAGCCTCCTCGATATCGATGGGTTCTCCGCTCCGGGTAGGCTCGCCCGGATCAGCATCTGGTTCGACATTCTCCACCTGCGCCTCGTCGAGCGCCTGCTCAGTACCGGCGACAGCGCTGTCGACCGCGTCGCGCACCGGCAGGGTGCCGCCTTGCGCGGCGACCCACGCCTCGTATTCGGCGGGCTCGACGGCGCGGACACTGAAGTACATGTCGCTGTGGGCGAGGCCGCAGAATTCAGCGCATTGCCCGCCGTAGACACCGGGCTCTTCGATGTTGATCTCGAATTCATTGGTGCGCCCGGGGATGACGTCTCGCTTGAAGAAGAAGGACGGCACGTAGAAGGAGTGGATGACATCGGCGGAATGGAGTCGGAAGTGGATCGTCTCATTGACCGGCAGGACCATCTCAGGCGCACCCTCCCGGCCACCGCCGGCCACCTGGACGCCGTTGTCATAGTCGAACTTCCAGCCGAAGCGGAACGCCTCCACGTCCATCACAACATCAGGTTCGTCCGAGGTGGCCTGCACGTTGGCCAACACGGCCGTGGAGGCGATGAACAGACCGGTCACGATGAGTGCCGGGATCGCTGTCCAGATGAACTCGAGCTTGTTATTGCCGTGGGTTTGCTCGGGTAGCTCCGTGTCTCCGTCCCTGCGGCGGAATCGCCACGTCACGAAGAGCAGCAAGCCCTCGATGAGGATGAAGATGATGACCGCGATGACGAAGACCGGGAGGTACAGACTGGCTGCCTCGATGCCCTGGGTGGTAACCACCTGATGCGGGAAACCCAGACCATTGGCTGTCTCGCCGAACAGGCTGGGGGCTGAGCTATCGCCGGTCGGATTGTGGTTCACTCCCTCGCTGCAGGCTGCCAGGATGACGGCAGCGACGGGCAACGATGCGAGTGTGGCAAAGCGGCCTTTCAGCCTGCCCAATGCCGGGATGCGCAAGGACTCTCCCCCGTCTCCATGTTCCATCTGTGGGACCGGCCTACTATAGCGGCCTGATGCACATTGGCGTGCGCCGATCATCGGTCGCTCGACTCGGCCACCTGTCGCCCCGAGCGACCTTCGGTCGTGGCCCCTGGCTGGCCGCGCCCCCGCTGGTGTTGACAGCGCTCTTCCTGGTGCCCATGGCTGTTGCCGGCCACGGCCAGGCGCCGGTCGAGCCAAGTCTGGGCATCCTGTTCGACGGCTGGACGTTCGCAGTGGAGGTCTGGCTGCCAGTCGTGCTGGCAGCGCTGGCGTACTGGCAGGCGCGGAGCATGGTGGATCGGCGCCACCCCACGAATCCGGTGCCGCGCTGGCGGATGTGGTCGTGGATGGGCGGCCTCGCGGTCATCGTGGTGGCGCTGGCCTCACCCATCGAGTTCTACGACACCACGCTGTTCTCGGCGCACATGATCCAGCACCTGCTCCTGACGATGGTCGCAGCGCCGTTGCTGGTGCTGGCCGCTCCGATCACGCTGTCGCTGCGCGTCGCGTCGCCGGAAGCGCGCAAACGTTGGATCCTGCCGGTGCTGAACTCCCGCGTCGTCCACGTGGTCTCGTATCCGGTAGTGGCATGGGTGTTGTTTGCCGGCGTCATGTGGTTCACCCACTTCAGCCCGATGTTCGATGCTGCCCTTGACGACGTGGCCATCCATCGTCTGGAACATGCCCTGTACCTGGGCTCGGCGATGTTGTTCTGGTGGCCCGTGATCGGCGCCGACCCCAGCCCGCATCGCATCAGTTTCCCGGCCAGGATCCTGTACCTGGCGCTGGGGATGCCGCTGTCGTCATTCCTGGGCCTGGTCATCTTCTCAGCCCAGACACCGTTGTATGAGCACTACGCGACGCTCCAGCGGGACTGGGGCTGGTCGGTGATGGAGGACCAGGCCTGGGCCGGCGGGATCATGTGGGCCGGCGGGGACCTGGCCTTCGTGATCGCCCTGCTCCTGACGGTGGCGGCGTGGCTTCGCTACGAAGAAGCGGCCAACAAACGCGAGGATTTCCGGCTGGCACGAGACAAGGCCGCCCGCCAGAAAGCAGCGGCCGAGGGCTAGGACACCTCCGCCCGTGGGTTGTGGCCAGAAGACCGCTGACGCGGGTCTCACTCGGCCACTCTCAGGCGGACCCAGGGCCTTGTACCGGGCCTACTCGGCGTCGTCGAGCTGCGTGACGACCAGGCGATCGCCATCACGCTTGAAGGTCACTTCGATGCGTTCACCCAGCACCTGGTGCTCGGCGAGATGGGCCACCGGGAACTCGGAACGGAACTCCATTTCGGTGGTGTCGAAAAAGTGGCGGGCACCTTCGGTATCGAGCAATACGAAGCTGTCGACGCGGCCCAACGCAGGGGAGTCGATGCTCAGGACGATCCCCTCCTCGCGCTCGACCGTCGGCTGGCAGGCGGTGGCTACCAGCAACGCCACCACGCCCAGGGCGAGGAGGCCACTCGACACGGCCTGTCGGCCCCAGGCCCCCCAGGGCATCACAAAGGGAAGAAGAAGGCGACGTCGAGGATGATGAGACCGAACAGGGCGGCCAGGTAGGTGATCGAGTACTTGTAGAGCTTTACCGCGCGGGCGTCGGTCCCATCGCGGGCCATGGCGAAGGCCTGGAAGAGGAACATGCCGCCCAGCACCAGAGCTCCCGCGAGGAAGATCAGGCCCATCTTGGCGACGGCGAAGAAGACCAACGTCAGCGCCACCATCAGCACCGTGTAGAGCGCGATCTGCCGAGTGGTCTCACGCACGCCGTGCGTGACCGGCAGCATGGGCACGTTGGCGGCGGCGTAGTCACCGCGGATGCGCAGCGACAGCGCCCAGAAATGTGGCGGCGTCCAGTAGAACACGATGGCGAACAGGAAGAGCGCCGGCAACGAGATGTCGCCGGTCACCGCGGCCCATCCGATGAGTGGCGGCAGCGCACCCGCGGCGCCGCCGATGACGATGTTCTGCGACGTGCTGCGCTTGAGCAGGAGCGTATAGACGACGACATAGAAACCGACGGCCAACAGGGTCAGGAAAGCCGCGACCAGGTTCGTCGTGAACGCCAGCCAGGCGAACGAGATGAGCGTCAACAGCAGGCCGAAGACGAGCGCATCGTGGGGAGCGATGTCATGCGCGGGGAGCGGTCGGCGCCTGGTGCGCACCATGATGACGTCGATGTCCCGGTCGATGTAGTTATTGATGGCGTTGGCCGCGCCGGCCGCCAGCGTCCCGCCGATCAGCGTGGCCACGACCAGCCAGGCGAAGTCCAGTGGATCCAGCCCATCCACGAAGCGCCAGGCCAGCACCATGGCCGGAACGGTCGTCACCAACAGCAGCTCGATGATGCGCGGCTTGGTCAGCGCCACGTAGGCGCGCAACTTGTCCTTCCACGTCACGGCATGGGCGATATGGGCATTCTCTGGTCGGGTGCCAGTGGGTGTCACCTGGACGTTGTCCGGCCCCGAGGCCGCCGGCTGGACGATCGCGGCACGTGCGCTATACCAGCCGATCAGTGCAGCCCCCAGCATCAAGGCCCAGATGAGTGCGCCAAGCGCCAGGTGGAGTGATACGGCCCATGGCTCCAGGGTGGTCCAGATCTGGAGTGCCCCGACCACGATCTGGATGGCATACAGCGTGGCCGCCGTGCCCACCAGTCCCAGCATCGCCTCGGCGCCGGGGACCTCGCCGTCCTCGTCGCGGCGCCTCACGGCACGCCACACCACGACGGTGGTGATGAGCACGATGATGCCCGTGATCCCGGCCACGAACCGATGCGAGACCTGTCGCATCTGCAGGTTCGCGATCGCCGCCTCCGAGGCGAAGGACGGGATGATCTGACCGTCGAAGAGTGGCCACTCGGGGAAGATCAGCGCGGCACAGCCGGCGCTCCCGCGATCGATGCCCGGGCACGTCGTTTCCGCCCCGAAGAGCAGCACCGCGAACACCGAGATCGCCGCGAACCCGACCAGGAGGGGGATACGCAGGGATGCGCCACGTCGGGGCAGCTCGGCTGGGAATCGCGAGCGGATGAAGACGAAGAGGAACACGCCCAGGAGGATCATGGCGGTGGCCAGGTGGGCGAGCACGGTCTCAGCCGAGTTGTTCATGTCCACGGTGACCTTGCCCAGGTAGGCCTGGAAGCCGACGATCAGGAAGGCCACGACTGAACCGACTACCACCGAGCGCGTGGGGCGCTGTGTCCGCCAGGCGGAGATGACCAGGCCGATGACGAGGAAGCCGATGATCACGCCCCACCAGCGATGGATCGACTCCAGCCACGCGGCGGTATCGCCCAGCGGAGGGATGACCTGACCCTGGCACAGTGGCCAGTCGGGACAGCCCATACCGGACCCGGTGCTCCTGACCACGACGCCGATCACGACCATCACCCAGGTCGCGATCACGGAGGCAAGGGCCAGCTTCTGGAAGCCGGAGAGTCGGAGATTCATGGGCTGCCGTGATCGTACCAAGGGTCGGCCCCGATCGTGCTTCGGTGCCAGGGACACGTGGACCCAGCCATCACCATCTCCCAGGCGGCTGAGGTCAGCCCGGCGTATGCCGACCGTTCCACAGCCGCCGAACGGATGTGGCGTCGCACGGGCCGGTCGTCACTGGTCCTTTCGCGACACCGCCTCGAGGACGCACCCGCGGCCAGTCCTTTGCACGGCTAACGACCGAGGCCGCGTCGCAGGCTGCCCCGATCGATCCTCGAGGGCAGGGCCGTCCCGATGAGCTCGCGCGGATCGGAGACGCCGTGCTCCAGGCACCAGGTCGCCAGCCCGGCGCCAAGCCTCCCCGGCAACCACGGATCCGCCAGTGCGGCGGTGGCCAGGCCGACCGCGGTGGCTCCCGCGGCCAGGTAGTCGAGCACATCGTCGAGGGTGGCCACGCCGCCACATCCGATGATGGGGATGCGCACGACCTGGGCGATCTCATAGACGACGCGAAGCGCTACCGGCTTCAGGGCCGGCCCGCTCAGGCCGCCATAAGCGGTCCCGAGGGCGGCGCGCGAACGGTCGTCGCCAAGGCCCAGCGCCGCGAGGGGCGTGATGGCGCTGATGGCGTCGGCACCAGCCGCCGCCACCGCCTTGGCCACGACGCGTGGGTCCGGGTCGGCTGCAGGGAGCTTGATGATGAGCGGCAGATCCGTGGCTGCGCGCGCGGCCACCGTGGCGAGCTCACTGGCAGAGGCGTCGAGCCCGATGGGCTCGCCGCGCCGGCCTCGGTCAGGGCAGGCGAGGTTGAGCTCCACGCCGGCGACGTCAGGCTGCATGTCCAGGCTCCGCGCCATGGCCGCGATGTCATCGACGGTATCCGCGCAGATGCTCACGATGATGGGCACGCTGGCTCCACCCCAGCGTGGTGCGTGGCGTCTGAGTACCGCCTCCAGACCTGGGTTGGGGTGTCCCACCGAGCTGACCAGCGCTTGCTCGAGCGCCAGCATCCGGGGTGGCGGAGCGCCCGCCCGAGCTTCCCGCGTCACGCTGCGAGTGACGAGCGCGCCCGGCGTGTCGTCACCGACGGCCTCGAGGAGCTCGTGACCGTAGCCGCCGCCTCCGGCCGCGACCAGCACCGGATGACGCAGTCGGAGTCCACCGGCCCGGCCGGGCGCCAGATCCACGCTCGTCATGCCTTGTCCCAGCGCAGCTCTTCGGCCGTAAAGGTCGGGCCTTCCCGGCACACCCGTACTGGGCCATCAGCACCATCAGCCACACACGCCAGGCACACGCCAAGCGCACAACCGGCCACATGCGGGAGGGCCACCTGGAGCCACGCACGGCGACGTGTCTCGGGACGGACGGCAACCGGGCGACGGCCCCGACGACGCCCCAGGCGCGCCACCCCCATGCGCTCGTCACGACCCCGCGCCAGCGCCACCATGCGCTGCAACAGGTTGGAGTCGCCCGCCGCAAGACACTGGTCGGCCCACGCTTCGTATCTGGAAACCAGGTCGGTCACCGGACCGTGGTGCCCCAGGGAGCCATCCTCGGTCGCGACGACGTATTCGGCCTCCTCAGGCAGCTGCGACGATGGCACGACCCGGGCCACCGAGGGCGCCCCTAACAGCACCGTTACCTGGCGGCCGGTGGCTACCGCTTCGTCGACACAGGCGCGCACCCGTGGGAAGCCCGTACCGTCCGCGACCAGCAGCAGGTAGCGGCTGCGCGAGTCGATCTCGAAACCACGACCCAGCGGACCATCGAGCGTGGCTGGGTCGCCGAGACGCAAGCCCTGGAGTCCCTCCAGCAGCGGCGACCGCCTGGGCACGTGCAGCACGACCGATCCCTCGACGCGGTCGAAGCCGGCGATGGGGACCGCCGGCAACAGAAGCCCGGTCCGGCGGGGTTCGAGGACATGCAGGTATTGACCTGGCTTGACACGCCGAGCGATCGCCGGCGCGGACCACGTGAGTGACAGGTAGCCGGGCAGGATCTCGGAGCGCGCGAGGAGGCGCGCCTCCTCGCCGACGCTAGCTTTCGTCGGTCTTGTCGCCGGTGGCCTCTCCGTCGTCTACGTTCCCGGCCTCGGCGGCGTCGTCTTCGAGCTCTGGTGCGACGCCGGGGTATTCCTCAGCGATGGCCTCGGCCAGATCGCCGAACAGGTCGGTCGGGTCGTAGTACTGGACCATCTCCGCTGGCGTCGAGAGTGCCTGCCACTGCGGCTCGCCGTCTTCGTCGTACTCGGGCACGACTTCCGCTTCGAATGCCCCATTGGCCTTGAACCAGAGTCGTTCGTCTTCGTCCTCGAGGACCTTGCTGTCGCCCAGCATACCGGCCAGCCCGTCGGCGGCATCCTGGAAGTCGTCCAGGAGTGATGCTTCGGAGCGCTGGCTGCGTTCCTGGAAGGTCAGCGCCAGGTCGTACAGGTAGCGGGCTGCCTCGGGCTTGTCGGATGGCGTGGGGATGCGGTCGACCCAGCCCTCATCGTCATCGCTGTCCTCATCCTGGTCGACCCCCATCTCCGATGCGATGCCAGCCGTCTCGAGCAGATCCTCCGAGGCGGTCGGCGCCGGATCCAGGCCAGCCTCCTCGCGAGCGGCTTCAGCGAATGCAGCGAAGACATCTGCAGGGTTGTAGATCTCGATGAGCTCGGCGCCACTCTCGATCTCCTCTTCGTCGGAGACCCATTCGCCGCCCTCATCCTGGTAGCGCGTGCGCGACCGGAAGGTGCCCTCCGCGGTGATCGCGAGATAGTCGGGATCATCATCGATGAGCACCATGCCGTCGAGCTCCTTGAAGCGCTCCCGGTTGGCATCGATGAAGTCCACCATCTGGCGCCCGGCATCGGTCAGGAACGAGGCGCGCTCGATCCCGGCCTGGGTCGCGAGCTCACCCAACAGGGCATCCCGCTGCTGCTCGTCCATGTCGTTCTCCTTGAGAGGTCCGCGCTAGGGGATGAATTCCAGGTCGGTGGTCATGCGCTCGCGAAGGATCATCACGTGGTGCCGCTCGAACATCCACTCGCCGGCACGATGGCCGATGGCCCGGGAACGGGGATCACCCTCAAGCTTGTCGATGGTCGCGTAATCGGGCACCTCGAGGAGCAGGACGTTGTCGAAGTCCCAGCCGTAGGCCACGTTGTACCAGCCCAGGAAGCGCATCCCGAAGTCCTTCTCATAGCGCTCGACCTGCTTGGGAAAGAGCTTCTGCATGAAGAACTTGAAGAATGGGTCGCGCCCACGACGAACCGAGAAGAAGGTGGCCAGGACCGGCACGTTGTCTCCGTTTGCGAGTCCCGGCATTGTCGCACGCTGCGCCCCTGCCTCTGGGGCTGGTTGCGAACCCCGGGGGGCGCTGTCGGATGGACTCGATGCCGCGCGGCCATGGCGCTATCGTGCCCCAATGCTCTTGGAGCGCGACCGCGAGCTTCAGTATCTGCGCCAGGTCGTGGACGACCTCGCGGCGACCGGCGGCAAGGTCGTCCTGGTCCGTGGCGAGGCCGGCATCGGCAAGAGCGCGCTGGTGTCCCAGCTTGCCCGAGCGTGTGCGCCGGCGGTCAGGGTCCTCGACGGCGCCTGTGATGACCTCTACATCCCCATGCCGTTCGCGCCGTTCTGGGATATCGCCAGGACCGAGTCGCGGATCCAGCCGGCTCTCGACGAGCACGACCGGGAAGGCGTCATGCGCACACTCCTGGAGGTCGTAAGCGAGGCACGGCCGACCTTGCTGATCGTCGAGGACACGCAATGGGCCGACGAAGCGAGCCTCGACGCCATTCGGTTCCTGGGACGCCGGATCGCGCGCACCAATGCGGCGGTCGTGCTCACCTACCGCGACGGGGAGATCGACCTGGAGCACCCCCTGCGGACGGTCATCGGAGACATCCCGGTAGCGGATGTCGTGCGTGTCCAGCTCGGTGGACTATCGCGGGATGCCGTCGCCGAGATGGTGGCCGGTTCGGGACTCGACCCGGAGCGTGTCTTCGAGGCGACCGGTGGGAACCCACTCCTGGCCCGTGAGATGGCGACCGCAGCCGGCGAGGGCATGGCCAGCTCGCTCCAGGATGCAGTCATGGCACGGGTCGCCCGGCTCTCGATCGGCGCGCAGGAAGCGGTGAAGACGCTCTGCGTCATCCCTGAACCGGTGCCGCGCTCGGATGTCGTTCTGGTCAGCGGCATCGACGACGACCGGCTCGACGAGGGCATCCGACGTGAGCTGCTCGTCGAGCGCGAGGCGCGCGTGGAATTCCGCCACGAGCTGCTGCGGCGGGTCGTCGAAGCATCGCTTAGCGTGGGTGAGCGGCTGGCCAAGCATCGCGCCGTCCTGGCCGGCCTGCCCGAGGAGACACATCCCTGTCTGATCATCCATTGCGCCGTCCAGGCAGATGACGTCGATCGATTGCTGGTGATTTCGCCTCGCTCGGCCCGCTATGCCGCGGCTGTCGGCAGTCATGTCCAGGCGGTCGAGGATTTCCGCACCCTTGGCCCGCACCTGGACCGTGTGGAGCCCGGGGCCCGGGGCCCTTTGCTCGACGAATGGGCGGAAGAGGAGTTCTTCGTCGACCGCATCGACGAGGCACTGCGCCTGAACGAGATGGCCAGGGAGCTCTACCGGGCCACGGGCGTGCGGGTACACGAAGCTCGCGCCTTGACACGCGCGGCCCAGTACCACGAGGTCGCGGGACAGCGCCAGCACGCGGTCGAGGCAGCGAGACAGGCGGTGGCTATCCTGGAAGGAAGTGGCGACCGGGACGGCCTGGCCAGAGCCCTTGAGATCACCGGCTATCTCCAGCTGATGGCGGGGGAGGTCTCGCTGGTGCCCCAGACCGTCGAACGAATACTCGCCGTGGGCGGTGCCGACCTGGAGCCATCCATCCTGCTTGGCTCCCTGAACCACCTTGGGACGGCGACTAGCCTGGCCGACTACCCCAACGGTCACGACCGCCTAGAAGACGCATACGAGCGAGCCGAGGCCATCGGTGATTGGTATCAGGCGGCCCACTCGCTGGTCATGCGAGCGTGGACGGCACTCGAGCATCGGGACCTGCGGGTGGCCGGGGACATGGCGCAACGTGCCGTCGCCCTGTGTGGACGGCACGAGCTGTCTGGCCTCGAGCGTGTCGCCCGTGGCCTGCATGCCCGAATGCTGGAGCTGAGCGGCTCGTGGGACCAGGCTGCCGACATCGCGCGCGGGTTGGCTGACGAGGCCGCCATCGGACGGCTGGTGGCACTGCCGGTGCTCGGCATCATCGAGGCGCGGCGGGCTCGTCCGTCGGCGGCCGTCGGGCTCCAGGAAGCCTGGCGCAGCGCGATCGAAGCGGACGAGTTCCAACGCCTCTCGGCAAGCGCCGCCGCGAATACCGAGTACGCCTGGATCGTGGGTCATCCGGCTATCCCGCTGGAGCCGTTCACGGCCGTGCTGCGCGAGGGTACGCAGCGGCGCCTGGCCTGGCCGACGGGATTGCTCGCGTTCTGGCTGTGGAAGGCCGGCCACATCGAGCACATGCCCGAAGGTGTCGCCGACCCGTATCGCCTGGTGGCCGAAGGGCGTGCACCCGAGGCGGCTGCCTTGCTCGAAGCACGGGGCATGCCCTACGAACAGGCACTCATGCTGGCGCACGGCAACCAGGACGAGCAGCTCCGGGCGCTCGAGATCCTGGAGACACTCGGAGCACCGGCGGTCGCCGCCAAGCTGCGCCGGGCCATGCGCGAACAGGGTTTCCAGGTCCCACGGGGTCGAGGGCGCGACACTCGCCGGAATGCTGCCGGGCTGACCGCCCGGCAGGCTGAGGTGCTCCTGCTGCTCGATGCGGGTCATTCCAACCCCGAGATCGCGAATCGGCTCTTCGTCTCACCGAGGACGGTGGAGTCCCATGTGGCGGCCATCCTCGACAAGCTTGACGCCGATACGCGCGAGGCCGCCGTGGCCCGCGCGCGTCAGGACGGGCTCTTGCTGGGTATCGCCTGAGGTCGCCCCTCGACCCAGATCTGGGTAGGGGCCCGGCCAAAGTTGGGTGGCTGGCCCCGACGACATCGCGTGCACGCAGGCACACCGTGGCACCAGGCCGGACGAGATCCGTCCGGCAAGACATGGGAGGCATGGATGGCCCTGTTCATGGATGTCCATAGTATCGACGGAGGTGTCGCGGGCGACGATGTCGCTGCCGCGCACGCGGCGGACCTGGAGACGCAGGCCGGCTACGGCGTCAGCTACCTGCGCTACTGGGTCGACGAGGACGCCGGCAAGATCTTCTGCCTGGTCGACGCCGACACGGCCGACGATGCCGCCGCCGTCCACCGGGCGGCCCATGGCCTGGTTGCCGACGAGATCTACCAGGTCAGTGAGCACAGTTGAAGGAGACCTTATGAAGACGACGATCCGACCTTTCCTTGCCGCCATCGCCGCCACCGCGGCGATGGTGTTGATGATCATCCCCGCGGCGGCGCAGGACGACCGCAGCTGGACCGAGCTTGATGATGTGCGCCTGGCCACGGGCGCCTACCACTCACTGGATGCCGCGCTCGCCGATGGCTTCGTGCCCTTCGACGTCGAAGGCGGCGACAACGCCACATGCTTCGACAACGAGGCCGGCGGGATGGGCGTGCACTACGTCCGCAACATCGACGCCACCGTCAGCGCCACCGACCCGGAGGCCATGGTCTACGAGATCACGCCGGATGGTGCCCATCGGTTGGTGGCCGTCGAGTACATCGTGCCGCAGGAGTTCGTGGAGGACGCCGATGGTGCCGTGGTGGCCCTGCCCAACGTTCTCGGGCAGGACTTCCACAAGCATTCGTTCCTGCCGGTGTACATCCTGCATGCCTGGGTCTGGGACGACAATCCGGACGGTGTACACGCGGACTTCAACCCCAACGTGACGCGCTGCGCAGCGGCCTAGCCAAGACACTCCTCCTCCTCGCCGTCCGGCCCATCCTCTCCCGTAGGATGGTCGCCGGGCGGCTTCCACGCGTTTCCAGGGCCCGCGAGGCTACTCGACCGGATCGGCCAGGGCCGTCAGGAGCAGGTCGACGAGTTGGATCTGGCCGTGGTTCATGGCCACGCGCGCTGCATCCGGGGTGAACCAGGCCACACGATCGAGCTCTGGGACCTCGATGAACAGACCGGATCGCGGGGGCCATTCCATCTGGAAGGTATTGGACCAGGCCTCGGACGGATCCATGTCGCCCTCCAGGCCCCAGGCGTACACCGTCTTACCACCCCGCTGCTTGATGCTGCCGAGCTCCAGCAGGCGAGCCGACGAGCCGATGACGTGCCCCGTCTCCTCGCCGAACTCGCGCTTGGCCACCGCGATCAGGCTCTCACCCTCTTCAGCCTGACCCTTGGGGATCGACCACGACCCGGCATCCTTGTTCTCGAAGTACGGGCCCCCCGGATGTCCCAGCAGCACCTCGATGCCAGTGTCGGTGCGACGGAACAGCAGGATGCCGGCGCTGACCCGATAGCGGGAGGGTGTGTCAGTCATGGTCGGACCTCTTCGTGCCTGGCGCCGCGTCGCCGTCCCGCCCGGACCGCTCGGTGTCGAGTTCCGTGGGCTCGCTCATGACTGGTTCCGCGATAGCCGCCTCCGATGGCGCCTCTTTCGCCCCTGTCCCACCGGCCTCGTCCTCCATCTGCCCCACCGTTCGCTTGGCTTTCGGGTTCAGCGGCGCTCTGCGACTGCGCCGGTCGGCAGCCACCAGCCGCAGGAGGAAGATGATGGTCTGGCCGGTGAACAGGAGCAGGATGAGTGTGACGATCAGGAGCGCACCGCTGATGAAGGGATCCCAGCCCCAGGTCACGGTGAGTGGCGTGAGGATCAGGAAGAACACCAGCAGGGCGATCTGGACCCAGAAGCAGCCCAGGCCAGGCCCCCGTTCGGCATCCAGCGGTGCGCCCTTGTACTCGGGCGGCTGGGTCGGACCGCTCACGCGAGGCAGGGAGAGTCGAACGCCGTAGCGTTGATCACAGGTTCGGGCACGTCGTCAATCGTACGCCGAGGGCATGTCGCGTGTGGCCGCGTGCCGTGTTGGCCCGGCTATCGGTCGCGATCGATGATCACCACTTCGTCCTGGTCGGGCGCGCCATCGTGGAGACGGGTCTCGATGTGCTCCCGGTGTGCCGTCGGGACGTTCTTGCCGATGAAATCGGCACGGATGGGCAACTCGCGATGTCCCCGGTCGATGAGCACTGCCAGGCGGACTGCGGCCGGCCGGCCCTGGTCCATCAGGGCATCGAGCGCGGCCCGTGCGGTTCGGCCGGTGAACAGGACGTCGTCGACCAGTACCACAGTGGTTGCGGCTGGATCGTAGGGCCGAGATCGAGCGTGGGGGATGGCGTGGGCGGCATCGGGGTCGATGTCACCGGCTCGATCGTCGCGATACGGCGCCGTGTCCAACGCGGACACCGGCACGCGCACGCCCTCGCGTGCCTCGATGGCACGGGCCAGGCGTTCGGCCAGAGCAGGCCCACGATGCTCGATACCGACCAGTGCGAGCCCGGCCGCTCCGCCATGCCGTTCCACGATCTCGTGACTGATCCGGATGAGTGCCCGGCGCATCTCATCGGCTGACATGATCCGGCGTGTACTCATCGGGCCACCACCTAGCGACGGGGGAATTCGTCCCAGGACCGCCCGGCGTCGGGGTCGTCGTGAGGCACCGATTCGCCAGAAGCCGCGCGAGTGGCCACGAGCAGCTCATCGACCGCCTCTTCGGGGCTGATGGGGTTGACCGGCAGCCCGGTGCCCAGCTCCAGTCCGCCGATCTCGCGCAGCCGGGGGTGGATCTCCCAGTGCCAGTGATAGGTCTCGCGCACGTTCTCGTGCAGCGGCGCCGTATGCAGGACCAGGTTGTAGGCCGGCCCGTCGAGCGTGTCGAGGAGGCGGATGACCTTCTGGAGTGCGGCTGCCGCGGCGGTCAGCTGCTCATCAGTGGCGGCGCCGAAATCCGGCTCGTGATGACGCGGCACCACCCACAGTTCGAACGGTGAACGAGAGGCGTATGGCGCGAAGCAGACGCTGGCAGCGTCCTCGAATACGAGCCGGTCGCGGCGGGCGACCTCGTCGACCACGAAGCGGCACCAGGGACAGCTGCCGGACTTGATGACGTACCTGGCTGCGCCGCCCATCTCCTCGCCCACTCGGTGGGGGATCTGTGGCAGGTCGTAGACGTCCAGGCACAGGTGGTTGGTCATGGCGCCAGCCTGCTCGCCCCAGTTCTGGACGACTTGCAAGTACTGCGTGCCACCGTCGTCGCGCGCCCTGACGATGCGGTCTCGGGCCAGGCGCAGCATGTCGATGACGATGGCCTCGGTCTCGCGGTGCAGCGGGTCATGATGTCGATACGGTGCGGCGATGGTCTCCCACGAACCCAGGTCACCGACCAGGCCCATGGCCAGCTCCTCCGTTTCCGGCTCGGTGGCTCTGTCTCCGTTGCGATCGCGATTCGGTCGTTCGCTGCCGGCCACCGTGAATGCCTTGGGCTTGAGGACTCGCAACCAGGCACGCTCATTAGGGGGCCGAGGCACAGTTCTGACATCGCTCGTCTGGCGTGCCCATGCGCCGGGCCGGACGCGCGAAACGCGCGCGCTGGAACTCGCGATCGACCACCGTGGCCACCCACCAGCCGGTGATGTCATCCCGGCGTAGCTCGAACAGGCCTCCGGCCACGCCTAGATGACCGCTGCAGCGCGGGTCGAGGGCGCCGCGTCGCGTTGCGCTGCCGTCTCCTGCTCGGCGGCCGCGAGGCGATCGCCAAGGGCTGCTGCGAACCACTGCCCGGCCTGCTCGACGCGCTCGGTCGATGGGTCGGCGTCGGCGCCTTGCCAGCGCAGCTCCCGCGCCACGGAAGTGACGTCCAGCCCGACCATGCCGCAGGGGTCGATGAGCTGAAAGTCGGCGAGCCGAACGTTGATGTTCAGCGCGATGCCGTGGTAGGTGATGCCGCGCTCCACGCGCAGGCCGAGGGCACCCAATTTGCGCGGACTGACTCCGCCAGCATCGACCCAGGCCCCCGGGTAACCACCGCGTGGCGTCGCAGCGACGCCGTATCTGGCGGCCACATCGGCCATGGCCAGCTCCAGCGCACGCACGAATGGGCGCAGCAGGACGGGGCGCTCGCGCAAGCGCACGACCGGGTAGGCGACCAGCTGTCCGGGGCCGTGGTAGGTGACCTCGCCCCCACGTTCCACGCGGATGACCTCGATGCCGCGGCGGTCGAGCTCGGCAGGGGAGGCCAGCACATGCGCCTCGTCAGCATGGCGACCCAGGGTCAGCACCGGTTCATGCTCCACGAGCAGCAGGGTGTCGACGGCAGCGTCGGCATCTCGAGCGGCCAGCGTGGCACGCTGCCGCTCCCATGCCTCGCGGTAGCGCATCCGGCCCAGCCACTCGACCTTCAGGTCCATGGCCGCGACGGTAGCATGCAGCCCGGTCGATGGGCTGGGCCCGGTTACTAGGGGATGAGCTGGCGGAGTGCGAAGATGACGTTGGCGGGTCGCTCCGCGAGTCGGCGCATGTACCAGCGATACCAGGCCGAGCCGTAGGCCACCAGGCTGAAGACCGGGTGACCAGCGTCGCGGAAACGTCGCAATCCCTGCTCTCGGATGCCATAGAGCATGTGGACCTCGAGTCTGTCGATGGGCACGCTGCGCGCGTCCGCGATGGTCTTGATCTGATCGATGAGCTCGACGTGGTGCGTGCCGAGCGCCAGGCGGGCCTCACCGCGCGCCGCGGCGTCGGCCACGATGACTGCGAGCGCAAGGTAGTTGGCGTCCACCGCGGCCGAGTCCCGATAGGCGATGTCCGCGGGTTCGTCATACGCGCCCTTGACCAGTCGGATGGCGGGTCGCAACGGCAGCAGGCGCTCGATGTCAGCCGCGGTGCGCTTCAAGTAGGCCTGCAATGCGATGCCGACATTCTCGTGTCGGACCATCAAGGCCTCTGCGATCTGGATGCTTCGATCGGTATAGGCCGAGCCCTCCATGTCGATCCAGAACCAGGTGCCGGCCCTGGCGCAGCGGTCCGCGATGTCGTGGCAGTGAGCCAGGCAGGCTTGGGGATCGACGTCGAGGCCCAGCTGGGTAGGCTTGATGGATAGCTCGATCGGTCCGGTCCTGTGCCCTCGCTGGACATCGTGTTCAAGCACTTCGCGGTAGTGGGCCGCGACCGCGTCGGCCTCGGCGAGTGACGTGATGTTCTCGCCCAGCCTGGTGAACAGCACGCCGATCCGCTCGTCGCGGAGTCGATCGGCGGCGGCGTAGGCATCCTCGACCCGCTCACCAGGCATGAAGCGGCGGACCGCGCGCTGGGCGAACGGCAGCGACGGGACGGTCCGCTGTAGCCATTCACTCGAGGCCATCCAGAGGAGGGCAGTGCGCATCGGTCGCATGCCCAGATGGTGCCACTCCAGAGGCATCTCCACCGCATGGGTGTGGGCGAGCCGACCGGCGCTCAGGGTTTGGTGGCGCGAACGATGGCGGAGTGCATCTCGGCAGCCACCAGGTGGGTGGGCTGGACCTGAACGTCACGCATGCCCACCGCCTCGAGCCCGGTACGGAACTCGGTGATGGACAGCGCGCCGGCGATGCAACCCACGTATGAGCCGCGCTCGATGCGCTGCTGGCTCGTCAGCTGATCCTCGGCCACGATGTCGGTGATCCCGATCCGGCCACCGGGTCGCAGGACCCGGGCGATCTCGCTGAAGACCACGTCCTTGTCTGCTGCGAGGTTCACCACGCAGTTGCTGATGACCACATCGACCGACGCATCAGCCAACGGGATGGACTCGATGGTGCCCTTGAGGAACTCCACGTTGATGGCACCAGCCGCTGCCGCATTCTGTCGTGCCAGCTCCAGCATCTCGTCGGTCATGTCCAGTCCGTAGACACGACCCGAGGGACCGACTCGTCGAGCCGACAGCAACACGTCGATGCCGCCGCCGGACCCCAGGTCCAACACCGTGTCGCCTGGCTCCAACTCGGCCACGGCGACGGGGTTGCCACAGCCGAGCGAGGCCAGCGACGCAGCGCTCGGCACCTCCCCAAGCTCGGCCGAGGTGTAGAGGCGGATGGCCGTCTCTGGTTCAAGTGTCAGGTTCGACCCACAACAGGCGCCCTCGTCGTCACAACAGGAGCTCGCTTGGGGTTCGACCTGCCCCAGGACCGACAGCGCGGCCTCGGCGTAGCGCTCGCGCACCAGCTCATGGATGTTGGCCTGGTCCGTGGTGGCGGTCGTGTTCATGGCCGTGGGGCCTCCCTGTGGATCGAAGATTGTCAATATAGATGCGAATCGATATAGTGTCCAGCGTGAAGAAGAAGGTCGACTCGGATCTACTGCTGCTCCAGGCCATCGCGGACCCCACGCGGCTGGCCATCCTGCGGCAACTTGCATCGACGGGCGCCACATGTGCCTGCGATCTGACCGGCTGCTGCGGCGTGAGCCAGCCCACTACGTCTCACCATCTCAAGGTGTTGCGCGAGGCCGGCTGGATCGCCGGCGAACGGCGCGGCACGTGGATCTGGTACTCCATCCGACCCGAGGCCATCGAACGCCTGACCGACCTGGCGGCGCAGATCTCGCCGAGCGGCCCAGGCGCAGGCACGACCCTGGCTGCACATTCACCGCTCAAGGTGATTCAGCCGGTCTGAACGGTCGTCCCAGTGGCGTCCGGGATTCCGGGCTCCTCGACAGAAATGGACGGGCACGCCACGATGCGACACGACTGCTCCACATCAAGGAGGCCTGCGTGCATTCAGCCAGGACATCGGCGATTGTCGCCGTCATCGTTTCTTCCGTCATCGCGACGGCCGCTCTGCCGGCGATAGCGCAGCCGTCGGAGGAATTCCCCGGCCCCTCGGGCTCACAGCTCGAGGGCCATACCCGCAGCGACGGCACCGTCGTGTTGACCGATGCCGCCTTCTGCTCGTTGCTGCTTGGGTCGATCTGGCCCGACGAACGCCTGACGTCGATCGACCTGCTCGACAAGACCAAGAAGCAGAAGCAGGCGCGCGCTGGGGCATTCCAGCCCGGTCAGGACGAAGCCAGCATCTCTCGCTGCACCGACGTCATCTCTGCCTATCGCACGGCTGCCCCCGAGGACGATACGCTGGTGGCGTGGGTGCGCCGCAGTCCGGTGGTGCCTGAATCCCTCGCTGGCCTGCTGCCTGACGACTTCTTTGCGGACCCACTGCTCCAGGCTGCGCCGGTGCTCGACGCGGCTCGTACGAGCGGGTTCGGGAGCCTCGTGTCGGCGCCCTTCCTCATGGATGAAGCGACGTGGCTGGTCCAGGTCGATGCGGCCGACTGTGCCACCTGGTCGGGCGCCCTGCACAACGCTCGAGATGCCGCACAGGTGATCGAAGTCCAGGACAACCGCGAGTATCTCTACAACGTGGAACCGGGCCACTACTACTGGGATGTGACTGCGTCCGATTGCGACTGGAGCGTGGACCTCGCCTCGGTTGCGATCGGGCCCGATCCCAACGCCACGCCCGTGCCTCGCGTGCCGGTGCCACAGCTCGCAGGTGAAGGCTGGTCACGGGTCTACGGCGCGGACAACTCGTCGTACCTCACCGCGACGCAGGCGCGCCAGGCGATCCTCGATGCCGGGTTGAGCGTGGGTGAGTGCACCGAGGAAGGTACCCAGTTCGTCGACCCCGACCGCGTCTGGGCGCAGGATCCGCTTCCCGGTACCCTCCTCGAGATGGGTTCGCCGGTGAATGTCACCATCGGTGCCAACTGCGATGTCGTGCTTGGAGACCGCATCATCACCGAGTAGTGGCTAGGCGTCGACCTCCCAGTCGGTGACCGCCTGCCACGCCATGCGCTGCAGGAAGGCGGCGTCGTCCGGCGCCAAACCGAACGCGGACAGCCCCTCAGGGGAACGGTCGAACAGCGTGGCATAGACCGTTGCGGCCGCCAGGTAGGCGCCTTCCCAGGTGGCGTGGATCTCGTCGTCACTGATGAGCTGGAGATCGGGGCGCCCCGCCTGGGCCATCGCGAATGCCACCCCGGCCGGTGCGATCTTGGCGCCGGTCTCTTCGGCGATCTGCCGGTGGGCAGCAACGATGTCGTCGAGTGTGGCCCAATCGTGCTGGCCCTGGGGCCAGGTCATGAAGAAGACGGTTTGAGCGCCGGACTCGCGGACGGCCTGGTCCAGCAATCGGGCGTATTCCAGGAATGACGTGACGCTGTGGGTCGCGATGCCCGGGATGTAGCCCTGCAGGACCACGGTGTCGTAGTCGCCAGAGCGGATGGCCTCCACGGCCCCATGCTCGTAGTGGTACTGAAGCGTGACGCCGTTGGCGGCCCGGATGGTGCCCTCGAAGGGGTGCGGCGTGTCCTCGGCGCTGATGATGTTGCCGATGAGCCAATCCAGGCCCCCATGCCGCTGCGTATGGCTGTTGCCGATGAACAGGACCTTCTCCGGGAGTGGGTCGCTCGGCGCGGTGCTTTCGTCCGCGGCGCTCGCCAGAACGCTGAACAGGATGGACCCAAGCAGGGCTAGCATCACGGTGGCTCGAACGGTTCTCACGAGGATCCATCGTGACAGGTTCGCGCCGACGCGCGCCCACCCGAACGGTTGGCGTAGCACCCATGACTTTGGTGGCGGGTCGCCGCCGTAGACTGATGGTCCGCCGCCAGTCGAGTAGCAGGGGGAGCCAGGGGCATGCAGCTCGACCGTGTCGAGATCAAGGACTTCCGGGGCATCGATCGCCTCAGCCTCGATCTCGGACATCTGACCACGGTCATCGGTGAGCCTGACGCGGGCAAATCATCGCTGTTGATCGCACTGGCTCGGGTGCTGGGGGCGCGCGAACCCGAACGGCTCCCGGTGTTCACCGAGGCCGATTTCCATCGGTCCGGGCAGGACGAGAACGAGCGGGCCGGTACGCTCGCCATCACGCTTGGGCTACGGCACGACGAGGACCGCCCGGCAGCGGCCGGTGACGACCGATGGCCGTTCGCACTCGGAGATGGCGGCGTGAGCCTTCGCGTGGTGGCCACGCGCAGCGACAGTACGGACCCGACGACCAGCGTATCGGTCATCGACGGCACCGGTTCCCCCATCGAAGATGTCGATGCAGCCGCCGTGCTGGCCGAGTTGCGCCGGCGAAATCCCGCGGTCATCGTGGGCGGCGTGCGTCGGGCCGCCCGGCGACCGAGCTCGCCATCGGACGGTGCCCCCGGCAGCGCTCGTTCAGCCCTGCTGGATGCGGCTGACCCCCGGGAACCAGTGACCTGGGATCGACTCGGGCAGGTGCGCCAAGAGCTACTACGAACAGCCTCCGCGTTGGCCGATCAGTTGGAACCGGTGCCCACACGACGCCGATCGGTCCGGGACATGACGGATAGGCCCCGACTGCTGGGGACGGACCTCCGTGCCGCGCTGCTCGACGACGCCGTGCCCCAGCGACGCATCGCAGCGTTGTGGTTGCTGATGGCCATCGTCGACGCCCTGCCGCCAGACGGCCTCGAGGTCGAGGCCGACCCGATCCTGCTGTTCGATGACATCGAGGCCAATCTGCACCCCACGTGGCTGGCCGCTCTCACATCGATCGCGTTACATCTGCCGTTCCAGCAGATCGTGTCGACGTATTCGCCGGAGGTCCTGACGTGGGTCCCCCTCGGTTCCATCCGACGGTTGGCCCGGGGGCGCGATGGTATCGCTACCCACTCGGTGGTCGCCGATGGCTATTCGGAGGACGAGCTGCGACGCCTCGCGTACCACCTTCGTCTCCGTCGAGGCAATGCCTTCTTTGCGCGCTGCTGGGTCCTGGTGGAAGGGGAGACCGAGGCATGGCTGATCCCGGAGTTCGCGCGGATCGCCGGCGTGGAGTTCCCGGTCGAGGGTATCCGTGTCATCGAGTTCGCTCAGACCGGGCTGAAGCCGCTGATGAAGGTGGCCGACGACCTCGGCATCAGCTGGGTCATGTTCGTCGATGGCGATGAAGCCGGGCGGAAGTACATACGCACTGCCGCGGAGCATCGAAGATCCGGTGGCGCTGGAGCATCCGTGATGGTGCCGGCACGGGACATCGAGAACTATCTCTTCAAGTCCGGCTACGACGATGTCATTCGCAAGGCCGCGGGCCACACCCGAAAGCGAAAGGTCAGCGAGATCATCCGGGTCGCCATCGAGAACACCTCCAAGCCGGCCCTGGCCCTGGAGATCCTGGCTGCCGCGGACCAGCGCGGAGCCGACGGTGTCCCACCCGTCATCCGGGAGCTGGCCGTGACCGCACGAGACCTGGCCAGGGGCACAACGCAGCGTTGACGCCCGTCGCATGGCGCCCTATCGTCGCCACGACTATCGTCAGGATCTATCGCGAGGAGGAATGGGATGGCCAAGTTCATGGTGCTGTATTCGGGTGGGATGGGCATGTCCGCAAGCCCGGACGAGCAGAAGAAGATCATGGATGAATGGGGCGTGTGGTACGGCAAGATGGGAGCCGCGGTCACTGACGGCGGTGCCCCCTTCGGAGCCTCCAAGTCCATCGCAGGCCCAGGGGCTTCCGCGGTCGATGGCCCAGGCACCACTCCAGCGACGGGCTACACGATCATCGAGGCGGACTCCCTGGATGCGGCCGCTGCAGCATGCGCTGATCATCCCCACCTCAACCATGGGGGGCAGGTCCAGGTCTTCGAGACCGTAGACATGAGCTGACGCCCCGGGCGGCCCAAGGTGTCGACGCGGCCGCCACGACCACGGCCCGCAAGAACGAGCGCCTGCACCGACTGGCCGCTCCGAGCCCTACAGGACCGACCGCGGATTCACCGTGGCGCCGCCATGGATGACTTCCCAGTGGAGGTGCGTGCCGCTGCACAATCCCGTGCAGCCCATGTAGCCGATGACGTGGCCCTTCTTGACGGACTGACCCGCCCGCACGACATAGCGCACGAGGAGGTGGCCGTAGAGGGTCTCGTAGCCGCCGGCGTGACCGAGGACCACCACGAAGGCGCCACCACCCCCGGGTCCGATGAAGGCCACGACCCCGTCCGCGGCCGCCCGGATGGGAGTGCCCGAGCCATTGGCGATGTCGATGCCGTCGTGGAAATGGGCGCAGCTGCCTCGTGGCGGCTCCAGATAGAAGCCCGTGCAGCCGTACTCCTGGGTCACCACACCCGAGGTCGGCCAGCTGAAGAAGCCGCTGCCGCCCGGGTGGACGCCGCCGGGGGCGACCTGGCGGGACGCCTTCGCCTGGGCCTGGCGTACCAGTCCGGCGATGCGGATCTTGAGCGCATGTTCGGCCCGGGCCGACTGGCGGACGAGACGGCGTGCCTTCTGCTTGTTGGCCTCGAGGGTGCGGTAGCGGGCCTTCTGGGCGGACTGGATCCGCGTGGTCTTCTTCTCGAGTCGGACCAGGCGCCGCTTGGCGGCCCCGAGCTCGGCCCGATGGGCGCGGATCTGGTCCTGCGTCTCGATGGTGTCACGACGGAGCTGGTCCGTCCGCAACCGGGTGGCCGTCGTGAGCAGGTGCAGGGCGTCGAGTGCCTGCTGATCATCGCGGATGGACTGGGCCAGTTGGGCATCCTCCTCCCCGAAGGACAGGTACGCCGAGGCCTCGGTCAGGACGTCCGAGAACGACTCGGCGGTGAAGACCTGGTCGAGGAGCGAGGTGTGCTCGCTCCGATAGGCTTCCGCGAGTCGCTGGGCAAGCGACTGGCGGCGGACCTTCAGGTCGGCGTCCCCGCTGGCCAGCGCCTCTTCCAGCAGCCCGAGCGTGAAGTCGGTCTCGCGCAGATCGTCGACCAGGGCATCATGGCGTCGGGTGGCTCGCGCCAACGCGGCCTCGGCCCTGGCGAGCTGCCGCTTGACCTGGGCCTGGTCGGCGACGATCGAATCAAGCTGCCGTGTCGTGGCCGCGATGGCCGACTGCGTGGCGGCCTCGTCGGCGTGGATGTCCTTGATGAGCGCTTCCTGCTGGGCCACGGCCTCGTGCAGGGCATCGGCTCGGTGGCGCACCGCGGCGATCTGGTCCTTGAGGGCGGCACCCTCGACGGATGCCGTACCGGTGAGGAGGAGCATCACGCCAAGGAGGAGCGCCATCACCACCGGTCCGATGCGGGCGTGCCGATGCCGATACTCGAGGCTCATCGCGAGCATCGCCCTCGGGGCGGATCCATCCCACCCTCCCTCAGCTGGGCAGCGTGACCCCACGGCGGTGACACGGTCACATCGGGACACGGCGACCGACATCACGGCACGTCGGTCAGGAGAGGGCACGATACGCCCAGCCTCCACAGGTGGCAAGCGGCAGGAGCTCAGGCTCTGTCACCTTCGCGTCGTGTGACTCGGCACAGCCACGGCCATCGGGCCTTCCGACCGTGGGCTGAGGGGTGTTGTGATAGGTTCTGTGGGACGTGTACGCTGTTCGCGCCCACCATCACCGCTCCGCATCAGCTGCCCTCCTCGCCACCATCCTCCTCATCGTGGTCGCCTGTGGTGGGACCGCCACGAGCGGCTCGATGCTCGCCTCGTATGAGCGTGTCTGGCCGGATGGGCTGGCCGAGGACATCGCCGTCTGGTCCGACGGCAAGGTTGACATGCACCACGGCGAATACCTCGAGCGGATCCTGATCTCGTCGAGGGATGTGACGCGGCTGGAAGACGCCCTCGCCGCGCCCATCCCGACCGGGTCGCCGGACGACTCGCCCAGCCGCACACTGACGACCGCTGTCGGCGAAGTCATCGCCAACCCGCGCCCGGACGATGGAACGATCACCCAGCTCCTCGACGGTCTGCTCAGCACGCACTCGCTGGGCTGAGAAGGCCGATCCGTGAGATCGATGACCCGTTCGAGCGGGGGGATATCCACGGTCGCATGGGCGGTGCTCGGCGTGCTGGTCGGGCACGCCGTCACCTACGGGCTCCTGTTCCCCGATGCGCATGTCCGACAGGAGGTCCTCGCCGACACCGGGCATGCCTGGGTGGGGCTGGCCTGGCCGGTCGCCATCGTCGCGGTCCTCGTGGCGCTGGCCAACACCATCCTCGCCGCTCATGGCGGACGAGGACGGGGTGTGCGCTTCGCCACGCTCGCGGCGATCCAGGTGGGCGCGTTCCTCGCCATGGAGCTGTCGGAGCGGTTCACGGGCGGGTTCTCCGTCGCGTTCCTCGACCATCAGATCCGGAGCCACGCGCTCTTCCAGATCCTCCTCGTGGGATCGCTCATCCAGGTGGCCTGCGCCTGGCTCGGGTCGGCGGTCAGTCGCCTCGTTGCCTCCATCGCCGAGACCGACCGACCGACCAGGATCCACCGGCGGCCCGAGGCCCGGCTGCGACCGCCGACAAGCTGGATGCCGCTGGCTCGCACGGTCCGGGACAATGCGAGCCGGGCGCCGCCGCGCCTCGCCCTGATCACCGTCATCCACACTTCCCTGATACCGTGGAGGAACCCAAATGCATTCGATCTCGCGTGCCCGTGTGCTCGCGCTCGCGGTGACCATGACGTCCTTGCTCCTCGCGGGGACGGCTACCGCGTTCGGTCACGTGGAGTCTCCTGACGGCGACGCCATCCCGTCGGGCTCCACGGCCCTCGTCCATTTCCGCGTCCCGCATGGCTGCGAGGGAGCCGCCACGACCGGCCTGGAGCTCCAGCTCCCCGATGGTGTGGTCGGTGCCAAGCCCGAGCAGATCGCCGGCTGGACCGTCGAGACCGAGATGGTCGAGTCGGATCCATATTCCCTCTTCGGCACGGAATACACCGAGCGGGTCGGCGTCGTCGGCTGGAGCGGCGGTGAGCTGCCCGACGAGGCCTTTCTCGATTTCGGCGTGCTGGCGACCTTCCTTGGAGAACCCGGGGAAGATCCATGTGCCCACGATCCAGCATTGTGGTGACGCTGAGGTCGCCTGGGTCGAGCTCGCCGAGGGCGACCAGGATCCCGAGACACTCGCACACCCGGCGCCGGCCCTGACGATCGTCGAGGCTGACCCGAACGCCCCCGTAGATTGAACCCCCGCCTCGCAACTCCGCGGGGCGGGGCTGCCGCGAAGGCTCGGATCCGGGTCTTCGCGGCCATCCTTCTCACCGCGGCGGCGATCTGGATGTCGGGTGTCGCGCTCGGCCACGCGCAGCTCCTTTCCATCGATCCTGCCGATGGCTCGCGGGTGGCGGTCTCGCCGTCGGCCGTGACGCTGCGGTTCGACGAGCCGGTCGGGCTCGCGCCCGGCGGGGTGACGGTGCTCGACGGCTCGGGCCGTAGCGTTGCTTCTGGTCCGCCGACGCTCGATGGCCCGGAGGTGCTGCAGCCTCTCCGATCGCTCTCCGACGGTTGGTATCTCGTCACCTGGGGTGTCGTCAGCCAGGACGGTCACATCCTCCGAGCGGCCTCGACGTTCGCCGTGGGCCAGGGTGAGGGGAGCGGTCCACCGGCCGTGGGGATCGACACCGCTGCCGCTCCGTTCGCCGGTCTCAGCCGGGGTCTCGCCGATCTGGGGTTGCTGGTGGCTGCTGGTGCCTGGGCAGCGTGGTGGCTGCTGGGCGCCCGGACGAAACGGGTCCGACGGATGCAGCTACTCGCCACCGCCTTGGCACTCGTCGGGACGGTCGCCTGGATGCTCATCGAGTGGGTCGATGGAGGCTCTGCGTGGGCCACGACACCTGCGGCGCTGTCCGCTGCTTCCCGCGTCGCCTTCCTGGTCCTCGCCCTGGTCGCGTCGGGGACCAGACCAGCGCTGGCTGCGATCTCCGTGGGTGGCGCCCTCATCGGTCTTGCCATCGGCGGTCACGCGGTGGATTCACCGCTGGCTACGGTGCTCGAGGTGGCACACCTGGGCGCCGCAGCCATTTGGATCGGGTCGGCACCCGCGGTCTTGCTCGTCCTCACCGATCCGGAGGTCGGGGATCCATTCGCCACCAGCGTGGTCCGGCGCTTCTCGGCCTTGGCCGTGGTGGCGCTCATCGTCATCTGGACGGCTGGCACCGCGCTGGCGCTCCTCCTCACGAACGGCCTCGCCGGAGGGATCACGACGCGGTATGTCCTGATCCTGGCCGCCAAGCTCAGCGTCGTGGGGATCGCGTCCGTGACCGGCGCGCTGGCTCGCCGACATCTCCGCGGCAGGCCCTCCCGGCGGACGCTGCGCCGGGTCTTCGCGCTCGACACCGCGTTGCTCCTGATGGTCATCGCCCTCTCGTCGCTCCTCAACCTCACCGGACCGCACGAGGGGCACGCCGACCACGCCAGCCACGGCCCGACAGGAAGTGCGCGGTGTACGACGCAGGTCGGCCAGGCTTCGGTCTCGATCGTGGTGACACCGGGGTCGCCGGGCGCGAATGACCTTCGGATCAGCGGGGTCCCGATGGACGCCATCGATGTCACCGTCGAGTTGTCACATCAGCTGAGCCAAGGGGCGCCCATCGCGCTCGAGGCCGTCGACGGAACCGAGGACTGGGCCGCCCAGGGCATCCTGCCGCTCAGCGGCACCTGGAAAGCAACGGTCCTGGCGCGCCTCGATCGGTTCACTGAAGCTCGTGGCTCCTGCGACCTCCGCATCGCTCCTTGATGGATCAGGCGGCCGTTTTCAGGATTCTGCTGCCGCGACGGTCCTTCTGATGGGACGCCGCTCACCATTGGGAGATGGTCCGTCGGAGACGACGATGCCGATGGCGCAGGCGGCATCAGCCCTCTGACCATCGTTCTGGACCAGGATCCAGACGACGATCCACATCACCACGGGCACGAGGACGACGTCCAGCATGACCGTCAGCGTGACCAGCCCCACCCGGGTGAGCGACCCAGGTCCGATAGGTATCCGCCTCCTCTGTGGGCGCTTCACCCGCTTGAGCTGGTCGTCAGCTGTCGGGAGCTGCCTCGCGCGTCGGCATCGACCCATCGGGTCGATGCCGCGTCTTGCCACAGTCCATCACCGTGCTCATTGACCGATCGTGGGTCATGGCCATGCGGGCACTCACACGCCCCGACGGTTCATCAGTGGGTCGTCCACGGTCATCCGGCCCATGCAGCTGAACCCAGATAGCCGATCTTGATGACGGGTCGGGCAACCAGGAGGAAAGGCCCGAAAGCCAGCCAGTCACCACTGGTGTCGAGGTTCTGGACCTGCGTCCGCCAGATCTCGTCGCCGCTCTGCGGGTTGAACTTCGAGATATAGCTGCCGTTCGAGAGCTCTGAGAGTCCGTTGGCCATCAGGTAGGCGTCGTTGGGACCGCCGAAGACCACGAAATTGATCTGGAAGTACTCCGGATCGGAGACGTGCTGGTAGACCACGTTGTCGCCGGATAGGTCGCCGGTGAATGTCGCACAGGGCTGCACGCCGCTGTGGATGGCATCGGTATGCTCCGGCGAGCCGATGGCCGCAAGGTAATTCACGTATGAGTTGGCCGAATTTGCCGCGTATTCCGTGATGCAAGAGATTTCTTGCGGGATGACCGAGAGTTCGCCCGTCAGCGGCCCGGCATCCGCGGGTGCCGCCGATGCCGCTGGAGACGCCGACGGCGCGGGAGAAGCATCCTGCGCCATCGCTGGGACCGAGACGATCGCTAGCCCGAAGATGGCCGCGGCCGCTGCCCTTGTGGTGGATCTCACTGACTGTCCTCCTGGTTGCCTTGCCGGTCTTCGCATGAATCGCTCATCGAGCCAAAGACAGAGGACCCTCAGACCGCGACGGCCCTTCGCGTCCGTCGAAGGCTCGTTGGACCGGTCTTGGTGGTCAGGAGCGTCGAACGGCGGACGATCGCTGTCTCAAGGTCGGGAGTGGTTCCTGGCATCGACCCGATGGGTCGAAAGGATCCCGACAAGAACGGGTGGCTCGCGCCGGACCGGCGAGTGCGTTGTAGACGCCGAGGCCTCGTGGTCTGGCAGGCCCAGGAACTCGAAGGTGCGCGCAAGCTGACCCTGCGTGTCGGCCACAAAGCGCTCGTACTGCAGCAGCAGGATGCGATCTTGTGGAAAGCGCTCCAGCCAGGGCCAGCGGTGTCGCGTAGCGGCCCCGCTCGATCGCCTTAGCGATTCGGACGCTGGTGCTTGCTGCGCTGGCTCGTCGCGGTGCCCGAGGCCGTCGCCGAGATGCGCGTCCTGGCGCGATACCAGGAAGGGCTGATCCGTGACCGGACGCGGCTCCGACGCTGTGGCAGTCCGGTCGGTCCTCGGGCACCCACTTCCTCACCCGGCGGTGCAACCTCCACCTCCGCCAGGCCTGCTGGTCGGCCGCGCTGGGCAGCCTCAGGACACCCGCCGAAGGCCGTGCAGTCGAGCAGGGCGGGAGTGGTCGTCGAGCCAGGAGCGGATCTCGACCTCGGTCCCGTCCGCGAGGCGCCAGTGGGTCATGTCGGACTGCCACACCCTCGTTGGGCGCGTCGGCCTCGAAACGGCGCCAGGAGCTGCGCGGGCGCTTGTGAAGGGGGGCGTGACGAGGCCCGCGGCATGCAGGGTGCGCCGGATGGTCGAGGTCGAGGGCGCGTGCAGCCCGTCGTGCTCGAGGTGCCAGGCGATCGTCACCGGGCCGGCATCGAGACCTTGCGCGGTGAGCTCGGTGCGCGGCGTCACGATGCGCTCGCGCACCACCGCGAGTGTCCGGCCGGTGTAGCTGTGCCGCCGGCGGGAGCGTGGCTCCCGCGCCTCGAGCCCGCCCTCCCGGTATCGGCGCAGGAGTCGGTGCAGCTGTCGCCGGCTGAGACCGTGCTCAGCGGCGGCAGCGGTGACGGACGAGTGGTTCGTGACGATCTTGAGGACGGCCACCCGGTGCTTCGACATGCGCTCGACTGTCACTCCTGTCCCGACTCAGCTGACGCCTATCACGCGTCACATATGTCGTGGACTCAGACACTCTCTCGCCCCGACCACTCTCTTGGCGACCGGCGACCGCTGACTGACGCGTGCCCGGTAGCCCGTCCCGCAAAGGGCGAGCCTCTGCTTGGCCGCGCGGCTTCAGCTCGACGGGCCGCCTGTCGTCCGCGACTGTCTCAGCGGGTCGATCCAGCGCAGGCCGGGGAAGCGAGCGAAGTCGGTGTCGTTGGAGCAGAGCTCGGCGTCCTGCTCGATGGCGTATGCCGCCAGCTGGGCATCGGTCGTCAGGTTCGCCCCGGCGCCGATCGCCTCGAGGAGATCGAATGCGATCTCGAGGTGACTTGGACGGGGTACGAGGAACCTGACGTTCGGCTGTGCCAGCCACAGCCGAACGTGATCGGTCGCGTCGGCGACCGACATCGCCGACGTCAACACTCGCCCGCTCGTCGCGATCCGGATGTAGCCGAACACGGCTGGTGAGGCCAGGCCCACCAGGGCCGACCCGTTGAGCACATCTTCCAGCCACGCCCGTGCGGGCTCATGCTTCGGGAACCCGGTGACGGTCGCATAGAGCAGCAGGTTGACGTCGGGGATGATCACTCTGCGCGTCGAGCGGCGTCCAGGATGGCTTCGTCATCCAGCTCATCGGCGAGCTGGTTCAGCCTGGCCACGTCGAATCCTGGACGGATACCCAAATCGTGGGGCGCCAGCATGACCTGTTCCCGCTGTGTCTCGGGGGTCAGGGCACGTCGGAGCGCTTCGTTGACGACCTGTTTCATGGGGCGCCGCTCCCGGTGCACGGCTTCGTCGATGAGGCGTGCGACATCGCTGTCGAGCGTCAAGGTGGTTCGCATGGATGACATCATGATGCGCCGCCGACTTCAGGTCAAGATGTCGTGACCGAAGTCGCTGGTGGTGTTTCAGGACGGACCAAACGACCGTCGCCGAAACGCCGTCTTGCGTGCCGCTTTCGCGACGGCCTTGGTTGGGTGGTGGCGCCCGACCAGTTCGAGGATCTCGGAGGTACGCGAGTGCTCGGCATGCACCAGGTCCTCGAGCATCGCGATCTGCTCCTCCTCGGGCCCGAGGCCCTGGAAGTGCGCCACGGCCGCGATGGGGCCCTCGGCGTCGACCTGGGCCGCAAGGGTCTCGATGAGCAGCGACTGCATGGCCTCGGGCGACAGAACCGAGGCGTTCTCGAAGCCATTGCCCACGAGCCACATGAGCGCCTGCGGGCGGAGTTCCTCGAACTCCAGCATCGCCCGTACCTCGGCCTCGGCATCGGGCCCAGCGAAGCTGAGCGCATGGAGGGCCATCATCGGCTGCGCGCCCGACCGTGCTGCCTCCGCAAGCTCCCCGGCCGCCGTTTGGGGCCGAGCCTCGACCCAGGCACGGATCTCCTGCTCGGCGATCTCGAGGGGCATCTCCGCGCTGGCCGCCAGCAGTTCGGCCGCGCTCGAGTCCACGAGTTCGCCCACCGTCGGCGCGACTGTGCCCCTGGCCCTGAGCCACCGGTTCGTGGCCCACAGGCCCAGGGGCGTCAGGCCGAGCTCGCCGTCCGTCACCGTCACGGCTCCCAGCTCGACGAATCGGTCCACGATGCGCTGGACCGCATGACCGACCAACGTGCGCTGGCTCCTCTCGATGACCGGGTCGGAGGAGGTGACGTAGTCGACCTGAACCGATTCCCACGCCGCATCCTGCAGCGATCGCAGCTCGAGTCCGGGACGTCCGTACAACGAGACCGGTAGCCATTCAGCGAGCCACCGGACGGCATCGGCCCAGCCGAGTGTGGAGCGGTGGTCCGGGCGTTCGCTCGCCGACTCAAGCTTCACGAGCCCGTCGAACGCCATGCCCCAGTCCTGCAATGGGTCCGTTCCTAGAGCGGCGCCTCGCCGCGTCGCCGAAACTCGCCGGTGGCGGACCTTGACGAACCCTGCGGCCCGTGCCCAGCGGAACGTGTGCTCCAACACAGGGAGTTCCACGGAGCTGCGCGTCGTGAAGACGTGCTCGCCGATGCGCTCGTCGATCGCGTCCCCAGTGCCCAGCCGCACGACGAGGTCCTTGGCGTCGGCCAGCGTCAGTCTGCCCGTCTGCGTGAGCTTGCGCCCGTCGCCTACCGACTCGGCGAAGGCGGTCAGCCGCGCCAGCGCCGGCGAGACCTTTGCAGGCTGCTCGAGTTCGGCACGAGGCTGAAGCTCGACCGGTGGATAGGCCACAAGCTCGGTCCCGCCGGCGAGGTCATCATCGGTAGCCACCATCTGTGCGTCGAGGTCACCGAGCCAGCGCCCGATGTCCGACTCGTCATCGATGTCGACGCCCGCTGCCTGCATCCGCCCGAACAGTCCCTTCGCCAGCCCGAAGTTCGCCGAGTCGCCCATGGCGTCGACGAACTCGGGAATCAGTGCTCGTGCGGTCGCCTCCAGGCCGGGCAGCGGCTCACCACTGAGCAGCCCTTGACCGTCGAGAAAGCCGAGGAAGTCGGTGACATCCGGGACCACGCGCAGGAGGTCGTCATCATCGAGGGTGACCTTGCGCGGGAAGAAACCCAGCAGTAGGTCCTCGATGTCCGTGCGTCGCCAGCGGGTGATGTGCCCGTCGCTATAGCCCCACTTGTAGTCGAGCATCATCGCGGCCACGAACCCGTCGGTCGCGTCGTCCGTTCCCTCCATCGCACTGCGGTATGACTCCACGAGGGCGTCACGGGACGCGAAAAAGGCCTCTTCGTCATCGACCCCGAAATACGTACGCATGCCCATCCTCCAATCGGTCGTCGGACTCATGGTGCGCCGAGTCGCGAGTGCTGTCGCCCGTCCTCTAGACCGCTCGTCCTGGTCGCCGATGACGAGAGGCCACTGGATCGCGCGACGATCGCGGCGTTGGTGGAACCGATCGCAGCGCTCGAGGAAGGTCTGCATCAGGCCGTTCGCGACCACAGGAGAGCGCCGCGCTCGTCGTAATTCGCATCGTGTCCGATCACCTCGAGCCGGTGATGAGACGCTCCCGGTCGAAGAGGCGCGAGACGAAGCGCCAGCCCGCCCCGTCGAGGAACAGCAGCAGGGCCGCCGCGGCGACTCCCAGGCCGAGCGTGGCGGGGATGACGTCGAGGGCGATCAGCACGACCACGATCACGGGAGGAAGGCTTGCCAGCATGCCCAGCTGCTGAGCGACTCGTACGTCGCTCGATCGAGTCGACACACCGATGCCGACCCAGATCGACCAGACCGCGAGGAGCGGCGTGAACAGTACTTGTGCGACGAGGTCGGGGACCTGGATCAGCACGGCTGCGACGCCTGGCTGGGCAAGGAGCTCCACCAGGACCAGGTAGAGCACGTAGACCGCGTACGCGATCACCAGCGAGGGGATGAGGGCGGCGAGGGCCTTGCCCAGCAGGAACTCCTCACGCCGGATCGGAGTCGACAGCATCGGTTCCAGTGTCCCTTGCTGCCGTTCTCCGGCCACGGCGTAGGCGGCGACGATCACAGGGACGAGCGCCGGGATCCCCAGCATGTAGAGCAGGACGTGCTGATCGGCAAGCACGCCCGACGTCCCGCTGCCCAACCGCGCGACCACCACGAGTGGCTGGATCATGAACACGAGCGGCAGGATGGCCATGCCGGCGACGACCGATCGGTTCCGCTGGTACTCCGAGAGCTCCTTGCGGGCGATCCCCTTGACGCGCCGCCAGCTCATGGTCATCGCTTCGGCACCTCATGGTCCGCGTCGATGAGCTCGAGATAGATGTCCTCGAGCGAGTGCCGCGCCTCGTGGATCGACAGCACGTCGGCCCCAGCCGCGACCAGGGCCCGGGTCACGGCCGGGGCGGCCACGACCGGATCGTCCACTGAGACGGTGTAGCCGCCACCGTCGGGCTCGTGCCAACCCGTGACCCCGGGCAGACGTGCGAAGACGCGGTCCGGCTCGGGAAGCGGAGCGACGGTCCGAACGCTGAGCACGGCGCTGAACAGTCGCTCGCGCAGCTCGTCGGGCCGGCCGATGGTCCGTAGGGTGGTGTCGAGGATCGCGACACGGTCGCAGAGGCGCTCCGCCTCCTCCAGGCGGTGGGTGGTCAGGAAGATCGTCACCTGCCGCTCCCGGAGGCCTTCGATCAGCTCGTGCACCTCGCGCGGCGACCGGGTCGAGCCCGGCCGTCGGCTCGTCGCGGAAGAGCACCTCAGGATCGCTGAGCAGCGCCCTGGCCAGGGCCAACCGCTGGCGCAAGCCGCTCGAGAGCGTGCCGCACGTATCGCCGGCTCGGTCGCCCAGGTTCACTGCCGCGAGCGCGCGTTCGATGCGATCGCGCGAGTCCGCGACCTCATATAGCTCGGCGAAGCATGCCAGATTCTCCTGGACGCTCAGGGCGGCGTAGAGGCCGGGCGACTCGGGCATGACCGCGATCCGACGGCGGATCTCGACACCCGCATCGGGCGTGAGGGGAAGTCCGGCGACCGTCGCCGACCCCGCCGACGGCGCGATCAGCGTGCGCACGATGGTCGTCTTGCCGGCGCCGTTGGGGCCGAGGAATCCGAAGACCTCGCCCCGGTCGACCTCGAAGGACACGTCGTCGAACGCGATGCGGTCGCCGAACCGCTTCGAGAGATGGTGGACGGCGAGCGCGTGCTCGGGCCGAGTGGCGTGGGCGGGCGCCGAGTCGGTCGTCATGCGCGAGCGACGTCGGTGTGTGGATGCTCAGCGGCGGATCGACGCCTCACGTAGCCCGACAAGGCCGCGCTCGGCGAGGACCAACGGCGTCACACGCTGCACGAAGCAGAAGCAGGTACGCCGCGCCATGCCAGACAGCATAAGCGGATGGATTCGAGGGGCACGGCCACGTCCTTCAGGCAGTCCGAGTAGCGGCACCTCTCGAAGCCATCGAGGGGACGGAGGACTGGACGACCCTTCTCGCTTCCAACGACGTGGCGTGCCCAAGCCCGACTCATGACCGTACGCTCGAACGCCTCGAGCAGAGCATGCGCGACGATGGGGATGGCCTGATCCGCATTCGCCGCCGCCGCCCCGCCCGATGACAGGCCGCTCGAGGTGGTCTTGACCCATGCAACACTTCCGACGACGGGCATCCTGCGCCGGACACGTCTATCCGCGACGTGCGCGCATGCGCAGCGAAACGGCCATGAGGTAGTGTCACGACCCTCGACGACCTGTGGCGATCCCATCGCACGGCGTCGAGTCCACACGGAGACGACCGGCATGGACCGCCGACACAGGATGCTCGCCGTGATGGCGATCGCCGCTGCCGCGTTGGTGGCACCGGCAGGGGCCAGCGCCCAGAGCCCCTCGCCCGATGCGATTGAGCCGGAGTGGCTGTTCACGCTCAACTTCGGGTCTGCGCAGCTCACGACCGGGACGGATGCCCAGGAGGCTGCCCAGGTGACGTTACGCGTCGATGCCGATGCGCTCGCCTTCACCGACTCACCGAGCCGACGGGTCGGACTCCTGCCCGCCGGGGATCTCGTCGACATCATCAACTCGGCGGGCGCCGCACCCCTCAACGCGGTCCTCGCTGCACGCGACCCCGAGAGCACGGAGATGCGGCAGGTCGTCGTCGAACTCGGCCCTGCCTCGTTCGACGAGGGCAGCGCGGTCCTGACCTTCGAGGCCACCGTCCTGGGCGGGACGGTGGGCGACGAGACCGTGGAAGTGGACACGGACGCACGACTGCGAGCCGGATACCTGTTCGTGGACGGCGTCGATCAGTCGCAGGTCCAGCCCAATGTGCAGGAGCTGTACATGGTCGCCATGGACTCCGCCTACAACCAGCAGGCCCAGGACGTCATCAACAAGGCCCAGGAGACGGACGGGTGTCCCAGCTGCGCTGAAGATGTCTCGGAGGGAGAGGCGAAGGCCAAGGATGAAGAAGAGGAGCATGGCAAGGGATGACGAGGCTTCAACGTGCCCATCACTGCCTATGCTATCGGTGCCATCCAGCTCGAAGATGACGAGTCGTCGAGGAACGCGATTCCACTATTTCGGACTCTACGACTCAGCGTACGGAACGTGCGCACAGGGGCCCGGGTGTCGTATTCGTCCCACGACATCGAGTCCCCGCCCTCGACCTGGGCTCCGGCCGTCCCCGGGATCAACAGCAGCCCCAGCAGAACCGTAAGGATCCGTTTCATGCGCCACCCCACCTGGGTCCGGATTCGAGCATACGCCGAGGTCAGGAGAGTTCCACCACAGTCAGGACGTCAGCCGCCTGAACGCCCAGAGTGTCAGGGAGTGAAGGACCAGGGCGAGGAGGGCAATCGAAACGATGGCCTGCCAGATGGGTTCCCATACGAAGCCCACCACGATCAGGGCTCGGATGGCCTCGATGACATGGCTGACGGGGTTGTAGGTGTTGAGTGTCTGGAGCCACTCGGGCATCATCGCGGCGGGCACGAATGCGGTCGACATGAAGGCGATGGGCAGGAACAGGAATGAGATCGTCGTGGTCGCCTGTTCGTTCTTGGTCAGCAGCGCCGGCGCCATCGACGTGCCTGCCCAGGCCCCTCCGAACGCCCCCGCGATGACCAGGATGAAGACGGCGCCGGCAAGCCCGCTCGCGATCGGCGTCCCCATGAGCACCGTGACGATGAGGATGATGGCTCCCATCACCACCGACTGGATCGACGAGCGTCACCAGCTCGCCGACGATGATGGCGTACCGATTGGCAGGGGTCGCACGCAGCTTGTCGAGATAACCCATGCGGTAGTCGAGCAGGAGACCACCGCTGCTCCAGGTCACGGCGAAGAACACCGCGAAGATGAGCTGGCCAGGCGCGAGATAGGCAAGATAGCTGTCGGTTCCGGCAAACTCCGGCAGCTGCACGATGCCCCGGAACAGCTGGCCGAAGACGAACAGCTGGATCAGCGGGAAGAGCACGATACCGACCGTCCAGGCCGGTACGCGGTAGAAGCGACGGAACGTCCGCAAGCCCAGCCACGCGGTGTCGTAGGCGAACGAGGTGACGGGCGCGGACCACGACCGCATCCGTGTCTGGTCCTTGATGGTCATCGTCTCAATACCACATGGGCAAGGCAGCGTCGGCGTCTTCAGGCCGGATGCGTTTGCCCGTGTAGCGCAGGAAGACATCGTCGAGCGAGGGTTCTCGCACGGAGAGGCCGCCGATGCGCACGTCGTCGGCATCGAGGATTCGGATCAGCTCAGGAATGGACCGATGGGCGTCGGCCACCGACAGCTCGATGCCATCTGACGTCTGATCGACGGACGAGACTTCGCCGACCGACGCGAGTCGGCTGGCGACCCGTGCCCCGGCTTCGGCAAGCGACGCCGCATCGTTCGCGACCAGGCTGATCGCCACCCGGTCATCCCCGACGGATCGCTTCAGGTCGGCAGGGGTCCCGTCCACCACGATCCTGCCGTCATCGACGATGGCCAAGCGATCACACAGCCGGTCAGCCTCCTCCATGTAGTGCGTGGTCAAGAACATCGTCGTGCCTTTGGAGTTGATGCGCTCAAGCTCACCCCAGAGCGCCACCCGACTCTGTGGATCCAGGCCTTCCGTCGGTTCGTCGAGGAAGAGGACGTCCGGTCGATGCATCATCGACGTGGCCAGGTCGAGGCGTCGTTTCATGCCACCGGAGTACGTTCCCACGAGCTTCGCCCCGACATGGGCGAGACCCATCAGCTCCAGCAGTTCGTCGGCACGATGCCGGATCTCCGCACCCGGCATCCGGTGCAGCCGGCCCATCAGCTCGAGGTTCTCGCGACCGGTAGCGAGGCTCTCGAGGGCGACCTGTTGCATCGCGAAGCCGATGCGGCGGCGGACAGCGGCAGCCTCGCGCACGACATCCATGCCCAGGAGGCGAGCACTGCCAGCAGTCGGGACCAACAGTGTGGCGAGGATGCGGATGGTCGTGGTCTTGCCCGCACCATTCGGACCCAGAAAGCCGAAGAAGCCCCCGCGTTCCACACTGAATGTCACACCGTCCACGGCACGCGTGTCGCCGTCGTAAACTTTCACCAGGTCGCGGACCACGATGGCCGCGTCATCGGGCGCACGATCACCAGTCCCCGGTGCGGCGCCCCCTTCCGCGGTGACACAACCCGCAGGCGCGGTGCTCATTGGCCCAGCAAGCGTACGCCATATCCGATCGGCGTGACCAGCCTCATCCGTCCGGATCCTGCGCCATCGGCTGGCTCTTCGGTCGGCCTCATATCCTGACGACTCGAGGTCAGCCGGAACCCATCGACGCCAGCCAGGCGACCGCCAGGATCGACAGACTGCTCGCTTGCAACAGCCAGCCCGCTTCACGGCATCGCGGCCCATCCTGCCAGGACAATCCCACGCCGAGCGTGATGCCGGCCGTCGCCACAAGGACCGCGTCGATCACCCAAGTCGAGACGCTGGGCTTTGACCAAAGCGAGATCCACGCGATACCGAGGATGGTCGCCATCAGTGCCGCCAACGTCCGCCTGGCACGGCCGGGTCCCAGCCGCGTCGCGAGGCTTGACTGACCGGTGCTGCGATCCGAGCTGACGTCGACGAGGCTGTTCGCGAGATGTAGCGCTGGACCTGCCAACGCGGCGAGCGGCAGGAGGAATGGCCATCCTGGCGGCAGTCCTGCGGCGGCGGCTCCCCATGCCCACGCGATCAGCAGCGGAAACGCCAGTGCATAGCAAAGCCAGCCCAAGCCTCGAGCGCGCATCGCCACGTCATAGGCCACTCCGCACGCGTATCCGCACATGCCCAGGACCAGGACCGCCACACCGAAGGTCGCCGAGATGATGAGGCCGGCGGCCGCTCCCAGGACGATGATGACGCCGGCCGCCTGCCTCGTGACCAGCCCAGCCGGGATCGGCTTGCGCGGCTTGGCCAGCCGGTCGGTGTCGGCGTCGACGAGGTCGTTGAGGGCACCGATGGAGAACTGGAATCCGAGCATGGCGGCAGCCAGCAAGGCCGCCGTGGCCATGCTGCCGCTGGCGATGATGGCCAGTGATGCCACCAGGGCAGCGTTGATGGCACTCGGCACCGGATGGATGATGGCGAACGCACGCAGCGCGCGCGGCCAGTCAGTAGGCCGTGGACTCGGGCCTCCTCCCGTCGCCGAATCTGCGCTCCGCACAGGTGAACGTCGGCTCATCGCGCTCACGGCCCGGACGGCTTCAGGTGGTGGGCTTGAATGCCATCAGGGCCAGAGCGACGGCGAAGCTGAGCAGCTCCAGGCGGGAGACCAGGAATAGTCGGCCGATCATCATGCGGGCCGCAGGCGAAGTCGGACCCTCTGACTCGAACAGCTGCACCGCACGCTTGGCTCGAGGCGCGACATAGACGGCGCCGGCGACCGCCGATATGACCCACAGGGCGATCGCTGCGATGATCCAGACCTGCCCGAACCCCCAGGCCTGGGCGGTCATCACGGCTCCCGAGATCAGCAGGAGGACGGCGGCCGGGGCGAAGACTCGGTTCCCGAGCGCCTCGACGTGACGCCCGAGCCGCGGCAAGTCCGTCGGGTCCTCCGAGCGCTCGACCCGGATCGCCAGCAGCTGCGCGTAGACCGCCCCCCCAACCCAGATGACCGCGCACACGATGTGCACATAGAGCCAGAGCTGATACACGGGCCCTCCCTCATTCCGGTTCGGGTGGAGCGCGGCATAGGATAACCAAGCGGCTGTTGGATGCCAACCAGGAGGTGCCGAGATGTGGAGACGAGTCACGGTCCATGCCACGCTCGACCAGCCAGTCGAGCGGGTGTTCGCATACCTGGCCGAGCCGACGCTCTGGCACGAGTTCGTGCCAGCGGTGGTCCACCGCCGTCCGATGGGCACGGGTCCCGTGGAGGTCGGTAGCCGGTGGCAGGCGACCGATCGGATCGGTCCGTTCAGGATCCACTTCATCGACGAGCTCGCTGAGATCGACGAGCCACGCCGCATCGTGTGGCTGTCGTCGTCACCCTGGAACGCGCGGACCGAGTACGAACTTGAGACCGCCGACCGAGAGACACGGATCACGGCGCGGTACGAAGGCGATATCGCAGGCTGGCTGCGAACGCTCGCCTGGATCCCGGGCCCCGTAGTCGCCTCGATCCTGGCGCAGGACTTCAAGCGACTGCAGAGACTCCTGGCGTCGACGACGCAGCCCGCCGACTCCTAGCCACACCACGGCTCGGCCCACCCAGCCCGAGCCGGTCCCGACTACCGGCGGAAACTAGAACCTAGTCGCGCGGCGGCCGTTGGGCTAGGCTGCCATCGGTGCAGCGTGTGTCGATGGGGGTCGAGTTCCTGGATGGCCCCCTCGATGATCCAGCAACCCTGTCCGGCAACCTCCGCGATCTGAGCCGTGCGAACCGCTGGCTCGGTGGCGCTCGTCTGTCGGCGCGCGCGATCGACGCGCTACTCCGAGGGAAAGATGGCGCGCGCATCGTCGATGTCGGGACTGGGGCGGCCGACATCCCGCTCGCGCTGCTGGCAAACGCCCGAAGTCACGGCCGCACCTGCCAGGTGACGGCGGTCGATAGCCGCATCGAGGTCATCAAGGCAGCACTCGGGACATTCCCGCGCCTGCGGTCCACGCCCGGACTCGCCGTCGAGGTCGCGGATGGGCAGTCATTACCCTACGAAGACCACCAGTTCGACGTGGGACATACTTCCCTGACCCTCCATCACCTGGAGCCGGAGGACGCGGTGGACTTCCTGCGAGAGTTGGCTCGCGTCGCCTTGACCGGGGTCGTGGTGAACGACCTCATTCGCTCGCATTTCACCGTGGCGGGCGCTTGGCTGATGTCCCATCTCTTCACCACGAACCGGTATACCCGCCACGACGCGCCCTTGTCGGCTCGCCGCGCCTATTCCCAGGTCGAGCTCGGTGCCTTGCTTGGCTTGGCCGGGATGCGCGTGGTTGCCGAGTTCGGTGGACCGGCAGGTCACCGGCGTGCGATTGCGGCGGTCCGAGCATGACCGTGGACCGCAGCCGTTCCGTCGATGTCGCCATCATCGGGGGAGGGCTGGCCGGGGCAGCCATGGCCACGCGTGTCGCTCGTCTGGGCCTGGCCGTTCTCGTGCTCGAGCGGTCGCCGCAATGGCGTTGGCATGCCTGCGGCGTGTTTGCGTCACCGGCCGCGGTCACCGAGCTCCGGTCCTTGAGGCTATCCGAGGAGGTCCTCGATGTCGTTACCAGGGCCGTGCCCGGGATGCGCGTCGAGACGAGGCGCAGGACCGTCTTCCGCCTGACGTTCGGAGCGGCACGCGACGGGAGCGGCGGCGCCGTCGGCTTCGATCGGCAAGCGCTCGACCAGGCGCTGCTCGACCTGGCGGCTCTTTCCGGTGCCGAGATCCTCAAGGACCTCACGGTGGAGCTCGTCGAACCGTCGGACGGCCGGAGCATGGGCACCGTGACGGCCCGTGGCCGCGCAGGCAGGATGACGATCAGGGCACGTCTCATCGTCGGCGCTGATGGCATCCGCTCGATCGTCGCTCGAGACGTGGGCGTGGCACGGCCGGCACCCCTTGGGCGCCGCCTCGGCATCTCGTGGCACATCGCCGATCCCGCCGGGGAGAGCCCCCACGATGCTCGGATGATCCTCATCGACGGCGGCTACTGTGGTCTAGCGCCGGTGCCGGGAGGCCGGCTCAACGTGGGCATCGTCCTGTCTGGACGAGACCGGATCGAGGACCTCGCTTCCCGGGGAGCCGCGCGCGTCGGAGCCGAGATCATCGACGAGGCGCTCGGTGGCGGCGGTGGATCCGATGGTGGGCACGTGCCGGTCGTCCTCGACCGGATCGCAGGTGCGGTCCCGATCGGACACCGTGCGCTCCGCCGTGCAGGAACCGGCTGGATGCTGATCGGCGATGCGGCCGGCTTCCTGGATCCGTTCACGGGGGAAGGCCTACACAGGGCACTCGTGTCGGCGAGGCTCGCTGCCGATGCTGTGGCATCTCGCTCGGGAGTGCTGTCCCGGCCCGTTGCGTACGATCGCGCGATGCGCGAGCGTTTCGCCGCCAAGGACCGCGTGTCGCTCATCGTCCAGGCGTTCCTTGCTCGGCCGCTGCTCTTCGAGTACGCCGCCCGCCGGCTGGCCAGCCGGGAATCCGTGCGCGAGACGTTGGGCTTGGTCATCGGCGATCTCATGCCGGCCAGGAAGGCACTCGACCCGCGCTTCATCGCCGCAGTGCTGGCGCCCTGAGGTTCCGCGCCATGTTGTCAACCATCGGCATCGACATCGACGCCCCGCCGGACCTCGTCTTCGCCATCGCTCGGGATGTGACCGCGTGGGAGCGGATCCTGCCCCACTACAGTCGTTCACGGGCCGATCGAAGGTACCGTGATGGCAGCGTTACCTGCCAATTCGTGGCTCGACGGCCCCTGATCGATGTCCTTGGGATCGGACTCCCGGTCGCCTGGCGCAGTCGAGTCTCGAGTGATGCGGCGCAGCGACGACTCCGCTTTCGCCACCTGGGTGGCGCGACCGCCGGGATGGATGTCAGCTGGCGACTCGAGCAGCGCCACAACGGTGGCACGCATGTCGAGGTCGAGCACGCGTTCGAGCGCGGACCGGCTGGCATCATGCCCTGGCTAGTCGACCGTTGCTTCACCCGGCCGATCGCGGGGCGCACGCTCGCCACGTTCAAGGCCATCGCCGAAGCCATCCATGCCGCCGAGGCGGTCCCATGACGACCGCACGTCGTCGCGTCGTGGTGACCGGGATCGGCATCGTATCTGCGGTCGGTATCGGGCATGATGCGTTCTGGACCGGCGTCCGGCGAGCCGACTCACCCGTGAGACGGATCGATCGCTTCGACCCCGCGCCATTCCGGTCCCAGGTCGCTGCCCAGATCGAGACGTTCGAACCGCTCGACTACATGGATAGCCGAGCGGCGAGGTCGCTCGATCGCTTCAGCCAGTTCAGCCTCGCGGCGGGCCGCATGGCGGTGATCGACGCGGGCTTGGTAACGGGTGCTCAAGGTGCTCCGGCTGCCGAGCGGATCGGCGTCTACATCGGTAGCGCGCTAGGTGGCATCGCCTTCGCGGAGGCCCAGCACGAACGGTACCTCGAGAAGGGGATCCGATCAGTGTCGCCGATGCTCGCCCTGGCCGTGTTCGGTGGCGCGGCGCCGGCCAACCTGGGCATCGCTCTCGACCTGCGAGGGCCGATCCTCTCGACGGCTAACAGTTGCGCAGCTGGCGCAGTGGCCATCGGCGAGGCCGCCAACGCCATCCGGCAGGGGACGATCGATGCGGCGATCGCAGGCGGGGTCGAATGCCCGCTCAGCCCTCTCGCCTTCGGCGCCTTCGACGTGATCCGCGCCCTCAGTGACCGCCACAACGACCAGCCCGACCAGGCGTCCCGCCCGTTCGACCGAGACCGGGACGGCTTCGTGATGGGCGAGGGTGCAGGATTGCTGGTATTGGAGGCCCTCGAGGTGGCTCAGCCGCGGGGTGCGCAGCCCCATCTCGAGGTGCTCGGGTACGCGGCCACGTCGGATGCCAATCACATGGTCCAACCGCGGCCTGACGGTCGGGAAGCGGCGCGGGCCGTGACGCTCGCACTCGCTGATGCACGGGTGGAACCGTCGGAGATCGACTACGTCAACGCCCATGCCAGCTCGACGCCCATCGGCGACATCGCCGAGGCACGGGCCCTCGCCCTCGCGCTCGGCCCCCATGCGTCTGCCGTGCCGGTCAGCGGGACGAAGGCGCTGACCGGGCACCCCCTGGGCGCGACCGGGGCGATCGAGGCCGCGATGTGCTCATTGATCATCCGCGACGGATGGGCGCCGGGCACCGCCAACCTCGCGATGCCCGACGAAGAGATCTTCATCACTCCTGCCGGGACTTCTTCGAGACGGAGCCGACGGCGACTACCGCCACGTCCTCTCGACGTCGTTCGGCTTTGGGGGTCTCAACGCCGCGCTCGTATTCGGCCAGGCCGACTCGTGATCTGGCGCTGGGCCATCAGGGTGGGATGACGCGAACACGATATCCCTACGCCGGCCCTGCGTCCGAGCCGGTCGGATAGAGACGTGCGGGACCTCGTGCGAGCGGCTCGTCGGGCGCCGTGGAGCAGCATCACGTCCTGTTCGGACTCGACCGGTCCCTCCGCTGGTTTCAGCCGATGAGGGCAGCAGATCAACTTGCTCGAGCTGGGACTCCGCCACCGCTGCCCAATCCCGCCAACCGTTCATCTCCTTGGGTATTCGTTGCTCAGTGAGTGCGTACCGGGTTAGTCCATGAGCGACGACCTCCTTCGAGCCCGACCCCGACGGGTCCGAACTTCGACCACGCGGGACCCTCGCCTGTGCCCCATCCGAGTCATTCGTGTGCCCACGGAAGCGCACCCAGCGCCACCCAGCCTGCGGTCAGGGCCCAGAAGCCGATCTCGGCGATGCGTTCGCGGCCAGCGAGGCTTGCAGCTAGCAGGACAGCGCCAAGCGTCACGGCCGTGGCAGGGACGAATGGCAACTGCTGGGCGACTCCGCCCACCATCGCGAACACGGTGAGAGCGATGACAAGTGCCAGGAAGCTCGGCCGCAGCAGGCGCTCGGCCACGCGATGCATGGATCTCCACCCGCGCTGCCTGCAGCGTGCCCACGATCCCAAGCGATATGGCCGAGACCGCCACGGTGATGGTCATCTGCCGGTCGCCGCTCGCGTCGCGTCGGCGGTCGTTCCGGCTGGAATGCTGGGGGCTGCCAACGTTCGCGGCCTAGATGCGGCAAGGAGGACGACCGCGAGGACGAGGAGCACCGGTCCCGAGAGCAATGGAGGCGGCGGGGGCTGGTCCGGGATACGCTCCGCGGCGAGGTAGACGCCCGTGACGAGGACCGTCCACAGTGGCAAGGTCCACATCGCCATCCAGGCCCACCGCTCTCCCACGCGGACCCCTGCCACGAGGATCATGCTCCAGAGAAGCGCGGCCGTGATCATCGTCGCTCCGCCTACCCGAACTCCGAGGTCAGCGAGGCTGGTGATCGTCGGTGACGCAGCGCGGATCTCATCGACGGTCTGGCCGGTGATGGCGAGCACAATTCCGGAGTCTGCAGATACCCCACTGGCGAGATCACCAAGTCCGAATAGGCCCACAACGACAGCGATGATCAGTAGGCCCCACCAACTGTGCTTCCTGATGGCATCCATCACTCATTCGTCTCCCGTATGGCATGCGCGACGCGGACGTGGCCTGGATGTGGGCTCGCGTGGGTCGTGGTCCTCGGTACAGCGATGGCCATGGATAGACCTCCTGATGCTGGCATCCCCGGCGGGGCTCCGGAAACTGTTGTGCCATGGCCTACAGTTATCGGCGCACGGCCTCGTCGAGACAAGCATTCGAGGGTTTGATCGGTCATGAGTGCATCGACGTTCGGAAAACCTGGGCGACCACGCGAGGATCGCCTGCTGCGTCAGCGCGAGATCTTCATGGCCGTGGCGCCCATCATCATGGCTGAGGGAGTCCGCGGACTAACCATGAAGCGCGCCGCCGCAGCGGCCTGCCTCAGCGTCGGTGGCCTGTACCACTACTTTCCCGACCGCCGTTCGCTGCTCCTCCACGGTGCGCAGCCAGAGGCTGGTATCAGGCTCTGCAGCGACTTCTTCGAGGGTCAACCCTACGCCACTGATGATGATCCGTGGCGCATGGCAGTCTCCTTCCTGGAGTTCCAGCTGGAAGAGGCGAAGCTCGTCCGACCGGCGATCCGAGCAGCCCTCGAGCTGGGCGCGGACGAATTCACAGGCATCCTCGAGGTGGGACTACAGCGAGGTACGTCCGAGTTCGTTGAGGCCTTGCGGCGTGTGCTACCTGATCACGAGCAACGCGACCTCGCGGCGCTGAGCAGGGCGATACGCCGCGTCATCATCGCCTCCGTACTCGATCGACACGCGACGGATGCTGAGCTTCGCGAAGCCCTTCGGAATCTCCTGGCTCGGTCATTTCGCAGAGCTGACACCGCGGTCGTCAGGAGCCCACACGGCAACTGAGGCCCAGAGGGGGTGTGGACTTCTTGATTGCCATGGGCGCCCCGTATGGTACGGTCGGCACGCTAGGTCGGATCAGGATCGCAACCCTGCCACTCCGCCCTTACCCAGCCAATATGCCGGCTGGGCCGCGTTCAGGCATCCCGTCCGCCGATACAGCCCCGACAGGTGTTGCCGCACCGTCGTCTCGCTGATGCCGAGCTTGTAGGCCGCAGCCGCGACCGAGCCGACCCGGATGTACGCCCGCAGGACCTCGAGCTGGCGCCGCGTCGGGCGCTGGCGGGGAGGGAAGAGTGCCGCCATCTGCACTTCCTTCCCGTGCTCGCCGAGCGACGTCGTGGGCCTGCGCCTCGTGGTGGCGACGAGACTGAGCGACCCGCTACCGCATCAGGGTGCGCGACGACGGGGCGGTCATGGGGGCTGTGGCGGCGCGGTCAAGAACGAGAGTGATGAGCCTCGACGGTTGGGATGCCACGAGCCGCAGATCGTCATGTCGGCTCGCGCTCCGTTTGACCCCAAGGACTAAGGTGGGATCAAGCACCGGTCCGCCCGACGACACGGGCTTTGTCCCGGTCCGGGCCCGGGGTCATGGGGGGAAGGAGGCACCATGCGCATCCCGACCATCCGTGTCGCATCCGTGACAGCGGCCCTCATGCTGCTTGCCACGATGCTCGGATCGTCCGCGGTCATCGCCCAGGACGAGTCCCCGCCCACCATCGACGTCACCGGTCAGGATTACGCCTTCGTGGGTCTTCCGTCGAGCGTGCCGGTGGGCACGTCCTTCCGGTTCACGAACGGCGGCGACGAGTTCCACGAGATGATCGATCATCCGGCGCAACGAGGGCACGACCGAGCCGCTCGAGGAGCTCCTCGCGCTGCCCGAGGAGGAACTGGGCGACAAGCTGACCCTCATGGGCGGGCTATTCGCCCCCATCGGCCAGACCTCGCCTGCCCACTTGACCCTCGACCAGGAGGGGGACTACATCGTGGTCTGCTTCATCACCAAGGGCACGACCACGGCCTTCCCGTCGGAGGGGGGAGATGCGTCGGCGCCGCCGCACGCCGCCCTGGGGATGGTGGGCGAATTCACCGTCGGGGGCCCCGACACGCCGATCGGCCCGCTCTCGACGCCCATTCCCGACGAGAGCCAGTAGCTTTCCCGATGCCCGTCCCGCGAGGGGCGGGCCTCTTCCCGTGGCGATGGTGGGCAGCCATGGCGCCTTGGGTTTGCCGTCCACTTGGTAATACTTCCTGGGCTCGGCATTTCCCAGGGCTGCCTCCTCTGTTGGACAGCAGCATGATTCCAGGTTATCCGACTCCACGAAACCGAAGGCACACCAGCGCCGGACCTGCCCAAGACGATGCCGGCCCGCCCCGGGCGGCAGCGGCGACGTAGACCTCCGGCTCCGCCTCGCCGTCGGCGACGAGGAAGTAGTGGCCGAAGGCCGAGGCGACCAAGCTCTTCCCGTTCTTCCGCGGCAGGCCGATGCCGACCTCGGAGCACACCCGCAGTCCGGTGGCGGGGTCGATCTCGAGGGCTTCCCAGGCGAACTCGCGTTGCCAGGGCTCGAGGATGAGCGCCCGACCCGCCCAACGGCCCTTCGTATGGAGCACGGAGCATTCGCAGAAGGCCGCGAACCTCGGACCCCCGCTGACGTCATCGGGGACCACTCACGCTCCATGGACGAGCCCTGCCGCAGCAAGGAGCCGCCGGTCCGGATGGGAGGACCGATACTGGTCGTCGTCGCAAGCAGTACGCGGGAGGTAGACATGCAGGTCGAGCAGCCGCGGGTCATCCGGCCCGACCAGCGCACCGTAGCGGTGGGGCCGGCGACCCCGGGCATCGTCCGGGAGGAGGCCTACGCCGGCGACGATCGATGGGTCGGCATCGTCCGCACCGAGCCGGGGGTCTGGAGCGGCTGGCACCACCACGGCGAGACGGACACGTACTTCTACGTGCTCCGGGGCGCCATCGAGCTCGAGTTCGGGCCGGGTGGTCGCGAGCGGCTGCGCGTCGAGGCCGGCGACTACGCCCACGTGCCCCGCGGGGTCGATCCACCGTGAGGGGACGACGCCCGACGAGCCGGCCGAGGCGGCCCTCGTGCGCATCGGCTCGGGCGCGCCCGTCGTCAATGTCGAGGGCCCCGAACCCGAGTAGGCATCGCTCAGCCATCACCCACCACCCGCAGGCGTGGAGGAGGACCGAGCTCGGCGTCGATGTCCGGCAGCTCCGCACCCGGCAGGAGCTGCAGGCTCGCCCGGGCCGCAGGACTCAAACCCAGCTCGCGCGCGAGGAGCCGGATGTGGTCGGCGTTGTCACGCACGACCTGGCGGAGCGGGTTCTTCGTGAGGCGCCCGCGGTCGTTGAGGAGCGGCGCTGAGTCGGCGAGCATGTCAGCGGCCTGCCGGTAGCGCGACCAGGCATCGCAGTACAGCCGGAGGATGTGGCTATCGGCGGCGGTGATGAGCCTCGAACTCCCCATCTCGCGCACCGCGTGTCGCCAGGACGCGCGACCGGATCGAGGCCCTTGGGCAGCGACGGCTGGCGATGGCGGGGCAGCGGCTCGAGGCCGTGAGCCGCGATGGACGGGTCTCACCCTTGCGGATCTTGGCGGCGTCGGGTGCGCGGGTCGGTCCTCGGCGGCGCATCAGGCCACTGCCGCAGCTGGCGTCGCCATAGGATCGACGTCGATGCGCCTCCTCATCCTGGTGGTGCCGTTCCTGCTCAGCGGATGTTCGCTGCTGGAGTGGGGACCGCCGCCGACCCTGCCACCCGGGGTCGATCTCGATGACGTCCTCGTCTGCGAGGGCGTGGACCGTGATGCCTGTGAGCAGGCCGCCGCTGCTCTGGCTGATGTCGCCGCGTCACGGGAGCGTGCCGAGCTCCCCACCATCCGATCCGTGACGATCCGCTCGGACGGCAGCTGGTAGGTCTGCTGGGACTCGGGCTACCAGGCTGCGGAGCTGGCCGCGGGGCTCACCGGGTCGCTCCTCGTCTGAGTCAGCTCCGGCGTATCTCGCTGGGGATTCGCGCCATCGGGTGCCCGCGCGGGTCCCCGCGGGCCCACCGGGCCACGTAATCGTGCGGCGTGGTCAGCCGTCGCGGCAACGACCATCGAGACTCGAGCCGCCCCACCCGAGGCCAGTGCGACCATCGCCAACGTCGAGTGTGACACCGTCGCCGCTTCGTCGGCTGGTCGGCTTCGGTGTCCGTGAAGGGCCGTCGATAGTCAGCGACCCCGTGATCGAGTCGGTGACGGGTCCGAGACCACGAGGCCGCGGATTCTCCCAGCTGCAGCCGTTCTCGGGGTCCGAGCAGGCACAGCCGTCGGGACCGGCGAAGCGCGACCACCACATGACGCTCGAGCCCTCGTAGGCACCCTGCCCCGTCAGGACATCGGTGCCCCATTCGGTGTCATCGATGGGTGCGTCGGCCCAGTACAGGTCAGTGGTCTGTCCGCTCCATGCCCCAGCCTCATTCTCAAGGCGAGACTCGGACGTGGTCACCGCCGGAGACGGCCCGAACTCCGGGCCAGGCGCACGGTCATATGGAGTGCCGGGGTCGAGGAACTCGTCGGTGGCGAATACCTGCGAGAAATCGCCATCGAGCCGGGGATCGGTCATCTCGACAGCTACCAATCGAAGCTCGTTGTCGCGGGTCTCGCGACGGATGAGGTCTTGGTCACCCACGCGCCCGATGACGACGTCGGTCGTCACACCGGGGTCCCAGTAGCCCACGCAAACGAGCCGGCCGCTGAACTCGCTCGGTGGCTCGACCACTGACTCGCCTTGCGCCATGATGGAGGTGCTCGACGCCATCGCCACCAGGGCGGCCACGACCGGCGCTGTGAGACCGACCAAAACCCTGGCTGTCCACATCGGCCCGATCCCTTACTCGATGGACGCCATGCACAGATGACACTCTTTGTCAGTCGCGTGCGAACGTCGGTCGGAGCGTACGCCTCCCAGGGTAAAGCTGTCTACAGGATCGCCCTCGGGGACCGCGGGCCTCCCGTCGGGGGCGTCCCCCGGTGAGGTCTCGAAGCATCGCATATAGAACCGATGTTCTCTAGGGGACCGGGCGCGAAGTTGTCCACGAGATTTGAGCGGGACGCTCGTGAGTCTGTCCGGTCCGGTCTTCGGGTCCCTTGATGGGAACAGGCGACCACATACCTCAGCGCTGGTCTGCGGCGAATTGCCATTACAGGCGCATCACGAGGTTCCGAATCCGCGCAGTGTGCGCCGGGCGACAGCGCCCCACACCAAGAATGAGGAGTGGTCTAAGGGATCGCCCGATGCGTGTGGTCAACGCCTTCACCAAGATGGGCAGACCTCAACCCCCGTCGAGGAAGGAACCGATGACACTCCAGGCAAGCTTCCCCCAGCGACACTCGATGACGGTCAGTCGGGTCGGACCACGCGTGAGGCCGTCGCGCGAGCTGGCATCGCGCCCAGTGATCGGAGAACCGGAGGTCTGTGTCCTGCCCGGCGGTGCGCGGCGTTGGGTCGCACCGTCGGGAGGTATCGCCTCCCAGTTGGCCCGGCGTACTTGGTAGTTCCGACTTCCCACGAAGCCATGGGGGCGATCGATGCCTCGTACCGGTATGGCGAGCCCGACGGGCAGGACGATGCCGTCGAAGCAGCCTCGCGGACGCGAGCCAGAAGACGAAGGTGCTCGCCGCGAGGAAGCCGCCGGTCGGCTACGCGCTCGGGCAGCGCTGCCGGTGCCCCTTCTCGCCGGCAGCGCCGTGGGCATAGGGCTGTGCGGCGGCATTCACCCCTGTGGTGCCACACCCGGGCGCGCACGGGCGCCGACACCCTCGACCGTAGGTCAGCATGACGATCTGGCGACATCGCCGGAAGGAGCGCGGGCTCAGAGGGGTGGTCGACGACGTGACTCGCAGGCTGTATGTGTTACGGGATGACGAGGTGCACCTGATGGACAGGCTGATGTTGACCGCCGGAGCGGTGGTGCCCGCGTTGCTCGCTGTGGCTATCGGGAGCAGCATCCCCGACTGTGGTCGCGAGGTCTACGCCTTGCATGTGGTCGGCTGGTTCCTCTATGTGCTGCTCGTCGCAGGCGGGAGTGCGTTCCTGACCGGCCTTGTCGTCGGGTGGCGAAGCGGCGCGAGCGCGAGGACGTGGGCCTCGATCGCTTGTGCCACTGCTGCAGCCATCGCGGCCGGCTTCATGCTGGGTCCCGTGCTCGGCGGGTGTGGTCTGTGGTGGGACGCAGTCGCCTTCGGCTTCATCTTCGTGCTGGTCACCGCCCTGGTGGCGGGAGGAGTGAGCCTCGCACTTTCGACCACTATCAGGCGACGCCTCGATGTGGACCCAAGGGTCGACAAAGGTTGAGGGCAGTCGCACACGATGCCTCCATCGCGACGCCGAGGGTCGGATCTGCGCGTCACGATGAACCCTTTCGCGATGGCGGAGCGCCGTTCGTCGGAACGCTCTCATCTGAGTGCCCGCGGTCCGTCGCGGCTGTCGCCGGTAAATGAGGACCGTACTAGGGCCCTGCCCGATGCGCTGATGGTCTGCTCGCGCGATGGTGTCGACATCCACGACAGGAGGAGAGGTCAAGCTCATGGAACAGTGCACCGACCAGTACACCATCAAGGGCTCGCAAGGACTGGCATTCGTCCTGGTCGCCATCGTGGCCGTGTTCGTGTACATCTTGCTCCAGGTCACCCACGGACCAGCATCAGTAAGGACCGTTCATGAGTGACCCCATGACACAGCCCTCCCCGACCGACGGCCCCGATTCCGAGCCGGTCAGCCGGCCCCGCAGCCGGCTGACCCATCGGGTGGGCGTGGTCGGCGGCATCTTCGCAGCGAGCTCCTTCGCCTGCTGGGTCGCAGTCGGGACCGCTTCGGCCGTCATCCTGGTGACGCTCGCCATCGCAGTCATCTTCGGGGCGTCGCTGAGCACGCTGACCGGCTTCGCCGCTAGTGCCATCCTCGCCGTGACGCTCGTCGCTGGCAGCCTCCTCTTGTCCGATCGGGACGCGAGCGGTGAGGTGTCGAGCCTCCTTCCCATCGTCGTGATCGGGGTCCTCGTCCTCTACCTGCTGGCTTGGCTCGGCGGTGTGATGATCGGATGGACGTGGCGCTGGACGCGACGCCGCTGGTCGCCCGCATGAAGGCGGTGGCTTCGCTGTTCGACCGGCTGGGTCGCGTCCTGCTGGTGCTCGCAGCGATCATCGGGGTGCTGGTCGTGCCTGCCCTGGCGGTCGGCCTCGTCGGGTCCTTGCAGGTCGGTACCGATCCTTCCACGGCCTCCCTCCTGTGCTGGGGGCAGGACTGTCGGGCCCAGGGCTTGGCGAACCTCGTCGGTTCGATCGTGGTTGTGGCTTCTGCCGCCGTCATCATCCTGGTCCGGTGGAGCGGGTCGGAGTCACCCTCGGCCGGCGTCATCGCGGGGATCATCCTGGCCGGTGCGAGTCTCGGTCTCCTCCTGGTCTCCAGGCCGCATGTCGACCTCGCTCCCGCGGGCGTCGTCGCGGCCACCTTCGGTCTCGCGTTGGCGGTCGGGTCAGGCCTGCGGGTCATCGTCCCGACGGACCCCTGCGGGGAGCGACACGCCGTCAGACATCGGGCGACCGGCCAGGCGGACAGGTGATCGGGATGGCGGACGAAGTCCGGACCCGCGGTGAGGGTCCCGCACCTCGACGTCCGGGAGCGAGGCCGACCGGGATGGCTCGATCGTCCCAGTGGCATGCCCATCTGCTCATCGGGCTCGGCGTCCTGGCCCTGCTGATCTCAGGGTGCGGCACGTTCCACGCGGCGAGCGACACCGTGGAGGTGGCCTGCTACGCGGGCGTGGGCGCCACGCGTTTCCCGGCCAGCTATCTCGACAGGCCCGAGTCCGATCGCGACACCTTCATCGCGACGGACCCGGGTCAGACCCTGGAGATATTCTTCACCGCTGGGCCGGGCGTTCCGGAGAACGAGCACTACCTCGAAGCAGAGGGCTTCTCGGCAGTCTCGGACTCGCTCGTGCTCGCCTATCGCGATGGCCTGCCCTTCGCCATCTTCACCCTCGACGACGACCACGTGGAGGGCTGGGGAAGCTGCACTCCCAACCTCGTGCAGGGTGACCTCGTCGCAGAACGCTGGGGGCTCCTGCGAGACGTCGACAGCGATGCCGTCCGCTTGCCGATCTGGATCCAGGGTGGCGGCTGCGCGACGGGCGACGGCGTCGACATCACCACCGAGATCGCGCTGATCGAGGTCGTCGAGGAGGACGACAGCGTCCGGGTCACCGCCTGGACCCGGGAGCGCCACGGCGCCCTCGACTACTTCCTGCACAGCAGCTGTGCTGATGTCGGCGCCGGCATGGAAACGGTCGTCGAGCTGGCCGCGCCGCTCGGCGATCGGGCCCTCATCGATGCCGGCACCATCCCCGAGACCGTGGTCGGTCGCTAGGCTGGCATCGCCGACGGCCCGCGGCCAAGAGCGCGGGTCCCACGACTCGAACCACGAGTGGGCGTTCGTCCGTCTCGCTCGGTGGCGTCGCCCGTGCGATGTCGCGGACAGCGCGATGGTGAGGCCTTCGGGCTTCCTCGGCGATGGACCTGAGGGTTGTGGCGATCTCGACGAGCTCGGCACTGGGCAGGTCCTCGCCCAGGCACCACAACATCGCGATGCCGTCATCGTCATCCCGCGCAAAGATCTCGAAGCCGACCGTGCCACCCCAGAAGTCGGCACGTCCGGCACGGTGCACGAGGCCGTCGTCGAGCACCTCGGTGGGCGGAGACGTCCCATCGACCCAGCCCCACGCGAGTCCTTCGATCAGAGCACGCGCCTCGACCGTGGTCGACCGGTAGACCCGCACATCGCAGACGGGGCCGATCTCGCGACTGGGGTTCTTCTGAGCGCCACGCACGACCTCCCGGGCGACCGCCTTCCGACCGGCCCCGCTCCCACTCGAACGCTCCCGGATGACGTCGACCGTCCACTCAGGCGGGAAGGTCACCGCGATGCCGAACTCGGGGATCTCGATGTCGCCACCAGGAGAGGGCAGCGCGGCGATGATGTTCGAGAGCGCGCGTCGGCGGCGGGTCTGGACGAGCCACAGCGTGTCGCCCCGTGGGACATAGACCCAGACCGGCTTGTCGGAGGGGTTGGCGGTAGCCCGGATCTTGGTCACGGTCCGGACACCGATCTTGCGTTCCGTGGGCTCCGACAGCCAGTCGACACCGAGCAGGAGCTGGACAGCTGGTCCGACGGACTGCTGGGCCTCCGCACCCGCGATGCGCAACCCCGTGATGCGCGGCCCTTTCTGGGCCTGGCTCGCTCGGTATCGGGCCGACACGACCGTCAGGTCCTCGACGGAGGCTCCAGCTGCTGTGAGCATCACCCCGACCCCTTCGACCAAGACCTGTCCGTTCGGCAGGGCCGCGAGGCTCGCCAGCCATGCCGGGCCCTCGCAGACCGCGATGTCCTCCGAGCGTGACGGCAGCATCTGGGCCAGGTGATGTCCCCCGGAGTGGTGGGAAATGAGCGAGCCGTCGTGATGCTCAGCGATGGGTCGTAAGGGCGTCGCTCAGGACGCCAGCAGCAGGGCTCTCGCTCCGTCCACCTCCTTCGTCACCTCATCATCGCCGAGGCGGTCAAGCAGCGCCATCGAGCCCTCCGACAGATAGCGACGGGAGGCGACCTGCCACTCGTCGTGCAGTTCGAGCAGGACCGCCCCGGCCAGCCGGGTCACCGCGGCCTCGTTGGGGAAGATGCCCACCACGTCGGTGCGCCGCTTCACCTCCTTGTTGACGCGTTCGAGGGGGTTGGTCGACCAGATCTTGCGCCAGTGGGCCACCGGGAAGGCCGGATAGGCGAGGAGGTCCTCGCGGGCACCTGCGAGCATCTCGGCCGCGACCGGCCACTTCGTCGAGACTCTCGCCTGCACGCCCAGCAACGCACTCGGTGCCGCCGGAGTACGACCAAGTGGACGTCAAACCCAGGTCACGACCGAGCACCGTTTTGGAGAAGCCGCGGCAGCGAGCGACGGCTAGTCTCCGCTACTGAAATGCCTCGGGTAGTCCCCCCGCCCAGGCCGTCTGTGTGTATGCTCGCCGGGATGAACGAAGGCGAACTACCGCAGGACCTTCTCCACAAGATGGTCAAGATCAGCGACGACGAAGAACGGGATGATGACCTGAACTGTCGCGACTGCGGGATCGACGCTTGGATGTTCGTCGAGAACGGGCGCGTTGTGCAGGAGGACTACGTCGTCCACGACGACGTGTGGGCCGCGGGCTCGGGCGACGCGTCGGACGGGGTCCTTTGCATCGGATGCTTCGAACGTCGACTCGGTCGCGAGCTACGCCACGACGACTTCATGTACGCCCCGTTCGTGATGATGGGGATGACTCCATCGGAACGGTACTTTGCGCGCTTGGCGATCGCGAAACGTACCCGCCGAAGACCCTCGTTCGCAGCCGGGACTAACGTATAACCGTACGGTGGTCCGAGGACCTGCTGTTTACGACTCGCGAGGTTCGCGCGCTTTGCGTCAGAGTGTCCGTGCTTCGCCCGGGAGGTCTTCTTCCGATAGAACGCCCATCTCCTCGAAGATCTTGTAGATGCCGTCGGCACGATCAGCGAGCTCGGAGGTCTCGCCGAGCGCCAACGGTCTTGGGCGCGGCAGGTCGACGATGACTTCGTCCACGATACGTCCCGGAGAGGGTGAGAAGACGATGACCCGGTCGGACAGACCGACCGCTTCCTCCACGCTGTGTGTGATGAACAGCACGGTCGGCCGTTCGCGCATCCACAACTGCTCGAGGTCATGGCGAACTTGCAGGCGCGTTAGCGCATCGAGAGCGCCGAACGGCTCGTCCATCAGCAGGACCGAGGGGTCGTGCACCAGCGCACGGGCGATGGCGACGCGCTGTCGCATCCCACCAGAGAGTTGCTTCGGATATCGATCGGCGGCCTCCGCGACTCCGAGCTGCCCCATCAGCTGCGACGTGCGTGAACGGATCCTGTCCATGTCGAGCTTGCGGACCTGGCCCTGGAGGAGGATGTTGTTCTCTGCTGTTCGAAACTCGAGCAGGAGATCGTCCTGGAATACGATCCCAACATCGGTTAGGGGCGAGGTCAGCCGCTTGCCTGCGATACGGATCTCGCCGCTGGTGGGTCGGAGCAGTCCGGCGGTCAGGAGCATCAGGGTGCTCTTCCCGCAGCCGCTCGGCCCCACCACACTAACGAACTCGCCGGGCTTGACGCTGAGTGTGATCTCGGTGAGGGCCTGGAACGGGGCGATGTCGGCATTGAAGACCTTCGTGATGCCATCGACGTCGATCGATGTCCCACGTTGTCCGGCAGGCTCGCGCCCGTTCCCGCCCGATGTCACCGTCTCACCTCAGATTGTCCCCCCGTTGAGGGTCAGTTACTCACTTGGCTACTCCAGCGGGCACGCCGTCGGCAGCGTCTCCGGCAGGTAGTCGTAGGTGTAGTACTGGGTGGCGGGAACGTCAGGGCTCAGACCGAAGTACTCCTGCCAGATCTGCACGGACGTATCCCAGGCCTCCGGCTCGGCCTTGCCCACGAACTGCGCCCCGTTGGAGCAGACGAGGTCGATGGCGGACTCGAGCTGTCGCTTGTTCAGCGCCTCTCGCGTGTCGTAGGGGAAGTACTCGACGAGCGCGGCGATCGCATCATCCGGTCGCTTGATGGCCTCGTCCCATCCTTTCAGACTGGCCTCGACGAAGCAGCGGACCGCGTTGGCGTTTTCCTCTAGGAAGCGCTCCGAGGCGATCATCGAGGTGCTGACGGTGGGGACGCCCCAGTCCGCGTAGGGCAGGACGGTGACGTCGAAGCCCTGCTCCTCGAGCACTAGGTTGTAGCCCTCAGTCGAGCCGAGCACGGCGTCGACCTGATTCTGGGTCAGGGCGCCCACCAGCGAGGTACCAGGCATCGGCACGATGTCGAGGTCGTCACGGGTCAGCCCGTTAGCCTCCAGCAGCAGGTCCAGCATGGCGCTGGACGCCTCGCCAGTCGGCTCACCGAGCCGCTTGCCCCGCAGGTCGGCCACGGACTCGATGCCCGACTCAGCCAGCGCGTTGACGGCATTGGGGCTCGACTGGTAGATCGTGGAGAGGATCTTGATGGGAGCGCCCTGGGCGATAACCTGCGCGACCGCAGAGGCATCTGCGTAGGCCAGGCCGGCTTGCCCGGACGCAACGAGCCGAGCGGTCGTGCCTGAGCCCTGGCCCTTGACGATGACGACGTTGAGTCCGACATCGTCGTAGTAGCCCTCCTGCTCGGCAAGGGCGAACGGAGCATTGTAGCCACCAGCGGTGAAGTTCAGCTGGAAGCTGATCGGCGTCGCGGGGTCGGTCGGGACGCACGCCTGGGACGCGGCATCCTGAGCCAGAACTGCGGAGCCGCCGGCCAAGGCGGTCAGCGGGACGGCCAGGAGCGCGGCCATGCCGACCCTGGTCCGTTGCGAGAGTGTGCTCGTCACTTCTTCCTCCTGTTACCTCTTGTTGGGACTGACCGTTAGCTGGCTGATCACTCGGAATCACCTAGGGCATGCATCTCCTCCTTGCTGTCGCCACAGCTGGCTCAGGCCACCCGCCGCCAGGGCAGCATGAAGTATTCGACGATCTCGACGACGTAATTGAGCGCCAGCCCGATGATCGTCATGATCAGGAGGATGGCGAAGATCAAGGGGGTATCGAGGTACTGGCTAGCCACCAGCAGGCGGTAGCCTAGTCCGTTGTTGGAGCCCACGAATTCGGCCACGATGGCCGCCGTGACGGCGATCGTGGCCGACACCTTGAGGCCGGAGAAGATGATAGGTAGCGCGCTCGGGAGGCGTACGTAGCGGAACGTCTGCCAGTGCGAAGCGCCCATCGTCCGGGTGAGATAGAGCACGCGATTGTCGAGCGCCTGGAACCCGGCGATGCTCGCGAGCAGGAGTGGGAAGAAGGTCAGCAGGGTCGTGAGCATGACCTTCGACTCCAGCGCGAAGCCGAACCAGACGACGAACAGCGGAGCGATCGCGATCTTCGGGATGAGCTGGATGAAGACCAGTACGGGATAGGCCGCCTGCTTGGTGGTACGCGAGACCGCGATGGCGAGGCCCATGGGGATGGCCGTTACGATGCTCACGCCGAAACCGAGCAGCACGGCGGTCACCGTAAACTGCGCGTTCTGCCAGAGATCGGGCCAGTACTCGATCAGGGCGGGCGGGACCAGCTCTGGTGATGGGACGAGGTAGACCGGAATCTTGAAATACCAGACCAAGAGCCACCAAAGGGCAATCAGCAACGCGAAGGTGATCACCGGCGGTCCGACCGCCGTCAGGAACCCTCGGAACCGACGCCTCGTCGAGCCGGATGCAACCAGCCGGGGCCGCGTGTGATGATCCCCCGTGATCAACTCGGGTGCGATGTCACCGCTCGGCGGCGGCGTGCTTCGTCCGCTCGTCTGCAATCCGATGCCCTCGTCGTCCGGGTGACGCCGTTCCCTTCGGGATTCTTCCCGACGGCCTCACTCGGGTCGGCCTCGTCCGGCGCCACTTTGACGCAGTCGAGTGTAACAGCGTTACACCCGCACTACTATGCCACGGTCGGCGACGGTGTCAAGGCGTTCAGCCATCTGCTCAGCGGCTCGAGAGCGCCTCTATGATCGACTGGCTGATGACATCGATCTGAAGCCCCGTCAAGTCCGGACTCACGTCGATGTGAACGGATCGCCCGAGCAAGTCCGTAGTCCTCGCCCAGCAGTCCGGTCCGTAGGAGACATCCGCGTCGGCATCGGTCAACGACGTCGCTTGCCACCAGCCCCGTTTCTCCAGGATCGGTGTCCAGTGGTAGGCGACATGGAGATCCCTCCGGTCAGGTTCGAACAGGACTCTCGCCGGAAGCCCCGATGACCGGAGCGCATGGGCGACCAGGCCGGCGCGGATGGCGTCGTGACATCGAAGCACGAGGCGATACCCGTGTCGCCCTCCTTGTCGTGGCAGGCGCGCAGTCGGAATCCGTGCCGGTGAACGGTCCCGATGATCGGATCGATGATTCGCGAGCGGTTGGTTCGGCAGTCCTGCGATGATGCTGTCCATTCGGCGCAGCTGGACGGCCGCGACCGCGCCCTGGAGTTCGGACATCCTGCAGACGGTGCCGAAGAACACAGGCGTATCGCCCATGGTCTTGCGCTGAGCGGCGGCGACGTCGTGATACATCAGCGCTCGATCGTAGAGTCGAGGATCGTCGGTCACGACCACCCCGCCCTCGCCGCAGGTGATGATCTTGTTGTACTGCAGGCTGAAGCAGCCGACATCACCGAGCGTCCCCAGCCGTCGACCGCCGAAGGAGTCGCCGATGGCCTGCGCCGCATCCTCGACGACGGCGAGTCCATGTCGGTCGGCGAGTCCTCGGACGCCTTCCATGTCAGCCGGCGCTCCACGCATGTGGACCGCGATGATGGCCTTCGTCCGATCGCTGATGCGACGCCCAGCGTCCTCGACATCGATGCTGAGTGTCTCGTCCACCTCGGCGATCACCGGGACAGCACCGACGGCCAGCACCGCAGCCGCGGTCGAGACCCACGTGTATGCGGGGACGATGACGTGATTACCCGGACCGATACCAGCGGCAGCGAGCGCGGTCATCAGCGCCAGCGTGCCCGAGGCGACCGCGACAGCATGACGGCTCGACAGCGTCTGGGCGAAGGCGAGCTCGAAGGCCTCGACCTCTGAAGGTCCCTCGACCGTCCCGTAGTATCGGAAGAGGCGCTGGTTCCGGATGACTCGCAAGACTGCCTTTTCTTCTTCCCGGCCGATGCAATTCCTCCCAGGCAACATCAGCGGATAGGCCTCGACCGCCTCTCGGACAGGCTGGCCCGTCGTGCCCACCCTTCTGCCCTACCGTGCGGTCATGCTCGGGTCACCCCGAGGGCCGGGTCCGAGCCCCACGCCACGATGCCCGCCTTGCGTTGACGGTCCGTCTCGCCACAGATGACGCCGTCCTCGCGCAGTTGCGCGATCTCCTCGGCGGCGAGGCCGCACGAGGCGAGGATGTCGGAGTTGTGCTCGCCGACCGTCGGTGGCGCATGCCGCAGTCGAGCCGGAGTCGCCGACAGCTTGATGGGCATCCCCACAAGCCGGAAGGGGCCGGTCTCGGGACGCTCGGCCTCGACTACCATCTCGTTGCGGAGCAACTGCGGGCCCTCGACGACGTCCGGGTACGCGTTGACGGGGTGCAGAGCACGTCCTCGGCCGTCAGGCGTTGCAGCGCATCTCCTCGCGGCATCCGACCAAACGCCTCGCCGAGAACGTGGTGGGCCTCCGCCGCGTCCGCGTCCGACCTCGCCGCTTTCGATCTGCTCGACCCTTGATGACCTCGGCGCCGAAGTCCGCGAGCATCAGCGTGCCCGAGGGTCCCTGCTCGAGCTGCGTGAAGTCAAGGATGGTGATGCCTTCGTAGGGCAGGGTCACGTCAGCCTTCCTCGCTCGCCGTGTGACTCGCCGCAGCCGCCAGCGGGACCTTGGAGACCAGCAGCGCCTTGCGTCCTTGCTGCAGCACCTCGCCCGTCTCGTTGACCAGCTCTACCTCGAATGTCACGATGGCCTGGTCGGGGTGCGTGCGGCTGTCACGCATCTCCGTGATCCGATACGCGACATGAATGGTGTCACCGAGGAAGATCGGGCCGCGGAAGCGCCAGTCTGAGAGGCCCAGGAACGCGATGGCGATATCCCGCATCGCGTTCGTCCGCGGCCACATCAGCCCGTGCGTGATCGCAAGCCCGAGTAGCCCGTGCGCGACACGGCGTCCGTATTGCGTCGCCGCGCGAACGCCTCGCTCGTATGCAGTTCCGAGTAGTCGCCGGTCATGGCGGCGAACATGACCACGTCGGTCTCGGTGATGGTCCGTGTGGGACTCTCGAAAGCCAGACCGACATGCAGGTCCTCGTACTGCAGAACGCCCAGCTTCATCCTCGACGTACCTCCTCTGTGTCCCATTCTGGCATGCGCGGCTTCGCGGCACGTAGCCGTGCAGATCACAGCATCAGGTCCCCGCCGCAGACGTGGATGCACTCCCCGGTGATGTAGTCGGCCTCATCCGAGGCCAGGAAGAGGACGGCGTTGGCCACGTCATCAGGGGTTCCGGCACGCCCCAGAGGAACATCGGCGACTCGCCGCCGCATCGGTTCGCCGGGGTCCAGACCCTGGAGTCGAGCCAACTCCTCATTCGCCTTGTGGGCGAGCCCGGCGTCGATGATCCCAGGCGCAACGGCGTTCACACGCACCCGATACGGCGCGAGGGTGATCGCGAACGACTTGGTGAGACTGAGGACCGCGGCCTTCGAGGCTGAGTAGTGGGCGAACCAGCGGTTCCCCAGGCGGCCTTGGAGAGAAGCGACGGTCACGATCGAGCCACGCCCTGCCTGACGCATCGCATCGGCGACGGGCCGGATGGTGAGGAAGGTGCCGCGAGCATTGACGTCGAAGACGTGGTCCCATTCGTCGACCGGGAGGTCGAAGATGTCCGCAAACGTCTGCACGCCTGCGCAGCACACGAGGATGTCGGGGACCGCATCGAACTCGCGCTGGGTCGCCGGCACGATGGTTGCCTGGTCATCTGGCTCGGTCACGTCGACGACCAGGGGACGTACTACGCCGCCGCCACGCAATCGCCTCGACGACGGTGCCCTCGACCGAGTCGAGACTCCTGGCCGTCGCGATGACCGAGGCACCCTCGCGTGCCAGCCTCACGACGATGGCTCGCCCGATGCCGCCAGCTGCCCCCGTCACGACCGCGACCTTGCCAGCGAGGCGACGCTGGTCGGCGCGGGCTGCGCGTGGCGCTAGACACGACGTCCGCCCCTCATGACGCTGCGCCACCGAAGACGGCGATGCTCCCCATCGCGCCCTCGCGCAGCAGCCGCAAGTCCATGGTCTTGAGGGAGGTCGCGATGGATGGACGGAAGTCCATCCGCGCGAGGACATCGCGCTCGAGCTCGATGCCAGGAGCGAGCTCGATCAGCTGGAGGCTGCCATCGACGAGACGGAACACGGCGCGCTCGGTGACGTAGACGATCTCGCCGCCCGGCCATACGGCCTTGCGCAGCTGAGAAGGTGATGTGCTCGACCCGCTCGACGAACTTGGCGTAGCGGCCTTCCTTGAGGATCTCGAGCCGATCGTCGTGGATCGCGACCTCCAGGCCTCCGCCGGTCAACGTGCCGCAGAACACGACCTTCTTGGCGTTCTGCGTGATGTTGATGAAGCCGCCGGGGCCGACCGCCCGGCCAGCCAGCTTGCTGACGTTGACGTTGCCGATGGCGTCCACCTCGCCGAACGCGACACACGCGACATCCAGCGCGCCTCCGTCGTAGAGATCGAACTGCGAGCCCTCATCGATGTATGCCTCGGCATTGACAGCGGTGCCGGAGTCGAGGCCGACGCCCGGTACGCCCCCGACGATCCCTTGCTCGATGCTGAACACGACCCGGTCGTAGCAGCCCTCCTCGGCGAGCACGGAGGCGACGCCACTCGAGACGCCAAAGCCGAGGTTGACGATGTCGCCCGGCGTCAACTCGTCTGCCGCGCGCCGTGCGATGAGCTTGCGTGGGCCTCGGTTCAGCCGCGGGATCGTCGCCTCGGGTGCCCGCAGCGTCCCCGCGAGGTAGGGGCTGTAGACGGTGGCTCCCGGTCTGGTGCTGGTCTGGATCGACGACGATGGCATCGACAAGGATGCCCGGGACCCTGACGGACTTGGGCGGCAGCGAGCCGGCCTCCGCCAGCCGCTTGACCTCGGCGATCACGATCCCGCCCGAGTTGTGCACCGCCGACGCCAGCGCTAGGTTGTCGGCGAAGCCCGCCTCGTCCTCCATGGTCAGGTTCCCGGTGGTATCGGCCGTGGTCGCACGGATCGAGCCCGACGTGGATCGGGAACGCCTGGTAGAAGAGCCACTCCTGACCGGCCAGCTCGATCACCTCGGCGATCGAGCCAGCTCGTCCGCGCATTCAGCCGCCCGCCATCGACGCGAGGGTCGACGAAGGTCCCGAGGCCGACCTTCGTGATCAGGCCCGGTCGGTTGCCAGCGATCTCCCGGTACAGGAGCGACAGCGTCCCGCCAGGGATGCCCAGCGCCTCGACCTCGTCGTCGGCGATCATCCGCATGATCTCCGGGTTGTGGCCGTAGTGCGAGCCGATGAAGCGGCGTCACGAGACCGGGACGCGCCAGTCGCCCCATGCCACGGATGGCGTTGTCGCCGATGCCCATGGTGTGCACGACCGTCAGTCCCGATGGCGAGCCCGTCTCGTCGTAGCGAGCGGCCACGCCGCGAGCACACCATCCGGCACCTGGAGGAGGTGGCCGCTGCCGCCGACGGCGACCGTCTGGCCGGCTTCGATCCGCGCGACGGCTTCGGTCGACATCCACGACCTTGGACGTCACTCACCAAGCGAGCTCGGTCCCGAGACCAGGGGTCGTCGACGCGAAGTCAGGTTGTCGCTTCTCGAGGAAAGCGCGATCCCCTCGCGCATCTCGGGCGCCTGGAACAGACCCTCGACGCCATCGTCGGCTACCGCGGCGACTCGGTCGACGGACGCGTCGAGCGTCGCGGAGAGTGAGGCCTTGAGGAACCGCACGGAACTTCGAGGCTGCGCGGCGAGGCGTCGGGCCAGGCGTTCAGCGACCTCGAAGCGCGGCCTCCACTCCGGGCGCGACCTCGTGCACGAGACCCGCCGCCGCAGCCTCATCCGCGGTCAGGGTGTCACCTGACAGGAGCATCCGTGTGGCGGTTCCGAGCCCGACGAGCACCGGGAGACGAGCTAGCACCTGGATGCCCGGTGCGCCACCGATGCGGATCTCGGGCAGACCGAGGGTGGCGCCAGCACCTGGCGATGCGGAAGTCGCATGCCACCGCCAGCTCCAGGCCGCTTCCGAGGGCATGGCCATCGATCGCGGCGATGGACGGCTGCGGCAGGCTCGAGAGTCGCTGCCACATGTCGAACTCGAACCTGGTTCGTTCGAGCGCCACGCCGAGCTGGTCGTGCTCGCTTGCCAGCTCGCGAAGGTCCGAGCCGGCACAGAAGGTCCGCGGCAGGCCGCTGCGGATGACGATGCTCCGGATGTCCGTGCGCGCATCGAGCTCGCCCAGCAGGCCGTACAGCGCCTGCTTCGATGTCGCGTCGAAGGCGTTGACCGGTGGACGCGAGAGCGTGATGACGCCGATGCCGCCCGGGCGTTCCTCCCAATCGATCATCGAGCTCACTGCTGCTCCGGGGCGATCGGTTCGGAAAGTGCGGCCATGTACTCGTAGGTGTGCCACTGGGCCCCGAGCTGTCGAGCCACGGCGGTCAGGGCAGGGGCATAGCCGACGAGTCGGTCGCGGCTCAGGCGAGCGGCCGGCCCTGCGATGCTGACGGTCGCGACGGCTCGGCCATCCGCGCTCTCGGGAGGCACGATCGGAGACCGCGATGGCGCACACGCCGACTTCCATCTCCTCTTCGACGAAGGCGTATCCGCTGCGTCCGCGCGAGGGCGATGTCGTGCAGGACCTGCGTGCAGGTCGGTCTCCGTACGCGTCGTCTGGGCGACCAGTCCGCGCTCGGCCAGGAACGCCGCCGCCTCATCGTCGCGGCAGCGTCGAGAGCCAGGCCTTCCCGCTCGCGGTGGCGTGCAGCACCACCTGTGCCCCAGAGACTCCGTCGAGTGTCAGGGCGGATGCGGAACCTTGTGCCTTGGCCACCCAACGCAGGGTGTTCTCCGAGACGACGGCGAGGCGGACCAGCTCGCGCGTCTTTGCGGCCAGCCTGTCGAGCTCATCCTGAGCCCAGCGGATGATGCCAGCGGTCTCGAGCTGACGGAGGCCCAGGCTCCCGAGCTTGAAGGTCACGCGGTACCGCTCGGTGCGAGGGTCCTGGATGACGTAGCCGAGCTCCGTGAGATCCGCCAGGATGCGATGGGGGATGGCCCGGTTCACCTCGAGCGCGTTGGCAAGATCCGTGACGCGGAGGCCACGAGGCTCGCCCGCGAGGAGCTCCAGCGTCCGCATCGTGCGGCCGATGCTCGTGCTCCCGACCTTCCCATCCTGGTGTCCGCGTCTCGGCATCGGTCACCGTTGCGCGTGGCTGTGGTGTCACGCGTCGATGTCGTCGCCACCTCGGGCTACCTTGGCCGTCGAAGCACGCACGGCAGGCGCCGGGCGAGCCTCGTCAGGTGCCCCCGATGGTGGTCTCCTCGAAGCATGCCCGCAGTCGGCGGGCGCTCTCGGGGAAGCCGACTGCCGGCTCTGGCAGATCCTCGGGGTTCCAGCGGTACTCGTATTCGAGCGAGTAGGAGCCGTCGTAGCCGACCGCGCGCAGGGCCTCGACGATGGCCTTCCAGTCGAGGATGCCGTCGCCGATCATGCGTGACGCGTGGATCCGCTCCGACTTGTCGATGCTGGCGACCTGGTTGGTCTTGAGGGTCTTGTCGGGGTGGATGAACTCGAGATCCTTGACGTGAACGTGCCTGATCCAGGGAGCTTGCAGACGGATGGCTTCTTCGTAGGACTCTCGATGCGTGAACGCGAGGTTGGCCTGGTCGTAGAGGATGCCCACACCCGGCGAGTCGACCTCCTCCACGAGTGCGAGAGTGTCGGCGGCTGACACCGTCATCGTGCCGAAGTGGTTCTCGATGCAGAGCACGACCCCATGGTCGACGGCGATGGGTCCCAAGCGGCGCAGCGAGACCACCAGTCGGGCCCAGAGGCGCGGGACGTCTGCCGCGGGTTCGTCGCCGAGCAGCGTTCCGCCGTACACGCGGATGCGCGGAGCACCGAAGCGCCTCGGCCGTGTGGATGGCTCGCTCGAGTCGGCCGATCTCGCGTTGGCGAATCGTCTCGTCAAGGCTGTTCAACTGGGTCACGTACGGCGTCAGGCAGCCGATGAGCAGCCCGAGGTCGGCCGGCGCGCGCCTTGATCTCGGCGACCATCCGGCCGTCGTCGCTCTCCGGGATACCGCCGAGGTAGCCGTCTTGCCAGATCAGCTCGGCGCCGTCGAGTCCGGATTCGGCGAACAGGTCAAGCGCGGCGAGCGGCGTCAGGCCAGGCGTCCCGAGCGTGTGACCAAGGAGAGTAGCCATGTCAGCTCCCGCGAACACCCGTTCCCAGCCGGACTCCAACGGTAACAGCGTTACAGTCGTGTGACAAGGCGGCTGCTGATGTCGCGCCAGGTGCTCGCGAGGAGGACCCGGCGGTCATCAACGCCGAACGCGTCCCGAAGCATCGCCGGCCACGAGCGCCTCGATCTCGGCTCGTGAGAGGAGCGCGAGATCACCGGGGATCGAGTGCTTCAGGCACGATGCCGCTACCGCGAACTCCACGCAGGCCTGGGAGTCCATGCCCTCGAGCATGCCGTAGATGAGCCCGCCTGAGAATGCATCACCGCCTCCGACACGATCCACGATGGGGTCGATCCGGTATGTGCGGCTCACGTGGTGGGCCGTTCCGTCGAAGAGGAGCCCGGCCCACTCGTTGACCGAGGCGGAGATGCTCGTGCGCAGGGTCGTCGCGACCGCATCGAGGTCGAACTGCCTGCATCAACTGCTCGGCGATCCTTGCGATATGACTCGACCTTGAGGTCGCCGCTGGACCACGTCGCTTCCCTCCGCGGAGATCCCGAAGACGATCGTGGCGTCCTCTTCGTTACCGATCAGGACGTCCACGTACGGCATGAGGCGCGTCATCGCCTCGCGGGCCTCGGCTGGGCTCCAGAGCTTGCTCCGATAGTTGAGGTCGCAGCTGACGCGGACGCCACGGTCCTTGGCCAGTGAAAGGCCGGTTTCGAGAAGCGTCTGTCACGGTGGCTCCCGACGCCGGTGCGGTACCCGAGAAGTGGAGCCAGTCAGCGCCGCGCAAGGATGGCGTCCCAGTCGAAGTCATCGGCCGAAGCGCCGCGCAGTGAGGTGTGATCGCGGTCGTACACGACCTTCGACGCGCGCTGCGCCGCTCCGGTCTCGACGTAGAGCAGGCCGAGGCGTTCTCCGCCGCGGGCGATGTGCGTCGTATCGATCCCGAAGCGGCGCAGGTAGTCGACACAGGCCTGGCCCACCTCGTTCGTCCGGAACCTTGGAGACACAGGCCGCATCCACGCCCAGCGCGGCCAGCAGTGCGGCCGCGTTGGCCTCGCCACCGGTGTATCGAACCTCGAACTCGCTCGCTTGCACGATGCGCTGGTGGTCGCGAGGGTCGAGCCGCATCATCAGCTCTCCGAATGCGATGACGCGGTGTGCTGCGGGCGCTCATGGTCAGGCCTGGCCGAGCCTCGTCCACGACGGCTCTGAAGTGGCGAGCATTCTCGGTGATGACAGCCCACTGCGCCTCGCGGAACGCTGTCTGGTCGACCAGCGCCTTGCCGACGCCGACCGCCACGGCACCCGCGGTGATGTACTCCGGCGTCGTCTGGAGGTTTACATTGCCGGTCGGCATGAGGCGAACCTGAGGGAATGGGCCACGCAGGTCGGCGAAATAGCCGGGCGTCGCCACCCTGCCGGGAAAGAGCTTCAGAACGTCTGCCCCAGCAGACCATGCCTGCATGATCTCCGTGGGCGTGAGACAGCCTGGGATCACCATCACCCCGTAGCGGTGGGCCATGGCGATGACATCGAGGTCAAGGCTAGGGCCGACGATGAACGAGGCACCGGCGCTGATGGCGAGTCGCGCCGTCGTCTCATCGAGGACGGTGCCGGCGCCGATGAAGACGTCATCGCCCAGTTCCCGGACCGTCGCCTCGATGGCTTCGAGCGCACCGGGAACCGTCATCGTGATCTCAGTGTGGACAACGCCACCAGCGCGCAGCGCGTCCGCCAGGGCGATCAGGCCGGCGGGCGCGTCGACCCGCACGACGGCGACCACGCCGGTTTGCATCAGCGTCGTCAGGGTGGTCTGTTTGTCGTGGGTCATCAGGTACCTCCAGAGCGACCATTCGGGATGCGGGTTGGCATCAACCGACATCCGCCGTGGTTGGGACGCGCCGCGCCGCGGTCGGTGTCCAGCGCTGCGTGGCGGCCGAGCAGCCATGCCGATCACCAGATGGTCTCGCCGCCGTCGATCACCAGGATCTGGCCGGTGACGTGGTCGGAGGCTCGTGAGGCCAGGAAGGCAAAGGCGCCCTGGAGGTCGGACACCTGCGCGTACTTCCCAAGCGGGATCTTGGCCAGGTACTCGGCTTCGCGCTCAGAGTGGATCCATTCGTGCGTCATCGGGGTGTCGACGTACCCGGGAGCGAGCGCGTTCACCCGGATGCCGTACTGAGCGAGCTCGAGTCCGGCACTCCGCGTGTGCTGGGCCAGCGCACCCTTGGTGATCGCGTACATGGTCTTGTACTCGAGGCCGACGAACGAACCGATCGAGCACATGTTGATGATCTTGCCGTACTGCCTTCTCGACCATCTGAGGCACGAGGGCCTGCGTGACAGCGAAGACGCTGGCCATGTTCACCTGCCACAGGAAGTCGAGATCCTCGGTCGTCGCTTCGAGAATCGGCTTGCGCCGGTTCGTGCCCACACTGTTCACGAGGATATCGACGCCACCGTGCGCTCGCGCCACCTCGGTCAACTCGTCAACGTGCCTCTCGTCGCAGGCATCGCCCAGCACCGTGACGACGTCCGCGTCAGTCGGCAGCGCCGACCTCGCTGCTTCCAGGTGTTCGTCGGTCCGACCCGCGAGGATGATCTTTGCCCCCAACTCGAGAAAGACCTGGGCAGCACCCTGCCCGATGGCGCCGGAGCCTCCTGTGATCAGGGCGACCTTCCCGTCGAGGGAGAACAGATCAGCGAACATGGGGTCCCCGCGGTAGTGGCTCTGTTCATCATTTGCCTGTAACAACGTTACACCGCGACCTATTGTGTGCTCCGTCGCCGTTGGGTGTCAAGGGTATGCGGCGCTCGACTCGCGGATCAACGAGAGGTCCAGATGCCTAGGATTGAACATACGCCCGCGCCGCTCCCAGGCGGCTCCAGAATTCGGTGTCCCGGTAAGCCAACTTGCGCTCGTCGTGCCGGATGTCGAGGAAACGATCCACGCGTACTGGTCGCTCCTCGGGATCGGACCGTGGAAGATCTACACGGTCGGTGGCCCGAGCCTCACGGGTGTGACCTACCGTGGCGAGTCGGCCAGCTTCAAGATCCGCTACGGGCTGGCGATGTCAGGCTCGCTGACGATGGAGGTGATCCAACCACTCGAGGGTCCAGCATCTGGCACGAGTACCTCGACAAGCGAGGCGCCTCGCTCCACCACTTCAACTTCTACGTGGACGACTTCGAGGAGGCCGTCAGCCAGATCGCCGACCAGGGCTGGTCCGCCGTGCAGACGGGGAGCGGTTTCGGGCGCACACGTGACGGTCGGTTCGCCCTACTACCAGCACGGCAGCGACATCGGTTGTCTTGTGGAGATCGTCCAGGCTCCCACCGAGCGTGACGCTCCCGAGCTCATCTACCCAGGGCCGGCGCCCGACTGACAGAAGGGATCAGGCCGCGGTCGCACTCCGCACGGCAGCCCGCAACGTGCTGGTTCACGCCTCGGGAGTGGAGCCTGAAGATGACGCACCGCAGGACAGCATCGAGCCTCCAGGGCGCTTCAAGTTCGCTCCTCCGGCCGAGGATGAAACTCCTACTCATCTGCCACCTCGGTGCAGGTACGACCCATCTCGCTGCCACGTCGAGGCGCTTGATCATCCAGAGTCCATCACGCCGCTGTGCGGTCATCCGATAGTGGCCCGCGAGGATCGCTCCTTCGTCGCCGCCCTGGGGTGCGCCGATTGAAGAGATCCCAGAGCGTCGCTGCGGCGACGGCCTCGCCGTCGCCGGACGGACCAGGCTCGAGGTCGAGGTCGTCGATGACCACATTGACTGGGTAGTGGAGCATCTCTGTATGCCATCTTCGATCCGCCTCGAAGTATCCCTATATCTGGCCGCGGCCATCCCAACGCTCTCCCTGGAATGCGAGCACGCCGTCAGGATGGAAGCAGGCGACAAGGTCGTCGAAACGACCGTCTTCGAGCGCTCGCGTATAGACGGAGAAGATCCTGCGCACCTCCTCGTTGGCTTCCAGTCTCGCGATACGGGTCCCGATGTCGGACCTTGCGACGTTCAGGATGCTTGCTCTCCGGTTCCGTGCCGGTCCCGACCTCCACGATACCGGCCAGCACGGCCGGAACTCCGAGGCGTGGCGACGGAGTTCCGACCCTGGCGTTCGAGTGTAGTCTGTAAATCGTTTCGCGAAGCGACCAGAAAGCGCAGACCGACCGCCGAGAGGGCTCGATCACACATGACTCGAATGGCGCGGGGATCCGGGCCCTGTGTGCCTGGGGCCTTCGTTATGGTGAATCGCGTCGCGAAGCGATTGACCGGCAGACTTCGCTCTTGGAGGCAACCTGCGTGACGAGGCTCGTGGACGTGGCGCAGCGTGCCGGAGTCTCGGTATCCACTGCATCCTACGTCGTCACCGGCGCTCGCCCCGTCGGCGAGAAGACCCGTCAGAGGGTGCTGAAAGCAATCGCGGAGACTGGATACACACCCGATACCGTCGCGCGCTCATTGCGGTCGACACGCTCGCAGACCATCGGGTTGGTCGTGCCCGACATCAGGAACCCTTTCTTCACGCGCGTCATCGATGGTGTCGAGACAGAAGCACGCCTGAGCCAACAGACGCTGCTCTTCGTCAATTCGGGCGAAGACCCCGAGCAGGAGATGGCCGCGTTGCGAGAGCTGCGGTCCCGCCGTGTCGACGGGCTGGTTATCGGCCTGACTCGGAACACGCCCGAGCAGGCGTTCAGCAGCCTGCTGCGATCGAATACGCCGGTCGTCTTCGTCGATCGAGCTGGACCACCGGAGTTCGACCAGGTCCTCGTCGCCAATCACGTCGCCACGCGTGTCATGGTCGATCATCTCGTGGCTTCTGGGCACCGCCGCCTCGGTATGGTTGCCGGCGTCCGTGGCATCTCCACGGCCGAGGATCGCATCTCCGGCTTCCGTGAGGGCCTCGCACAGGCCGGGCTCCCGGTCGACGACACCGTCATCCTGGACGGAGGATTCCGACGTCAGCTCGCTCGGAACGCGGTCACCGAGGCGCTCGGCTCCGGGAAGCGCTTCGAGGCCCTGGTCGCCGGGAACAACGACATGGCCCTGGGGACGCTCGAGGCCATCTCTCTCCTCGGCATGGTCGTGCCCGACGACCTCGCCGTCGTCTCGCTCGATGACCTGCCTGTCGGGCATCTGCTGGCATCACCGCTGACCGCTGTCGTCCAGCCCGCCTACTCGATGGGGCGAGAGGCGATGCGGCTGCTCCTGCGGCGCATCGCGTCGCCGGATGCCGCGCCGCGCGAGGTCCGCCTCAGGGCCGCGTTCGTACATCGCGAATCATGTGGTTGTCACCCTGTGACGAGACGGACCTCGGATATCCCCGATCGGGAGGTGGAGCCCGTGCCGCTGGAGGAGATGTGATGCGCGCCGAAAGCCCACTGCCCCGGTATCGTGACCTGCCGGAGGCGTCGACCGAAGGGCCGACCCGGTCTGCCTGGGGGCTGTTCGGCGAGACCGACGAGATCGGGACGCTGAACCTGATCACCCCCGACGTCATCCGTCGCGCGGCAGATCTCGTGCGCTGGGGAACCGTCTTCTCGCTCAACTGGCGTATCGACCTGCCTGACCCACCACTCCTGGGTCGCGGGGCCGTCCGCCGCATCGAGAAGGACCTCGCTCCTGGGACGGACGACTACTACGACAACTACTATCCGCAGGCCTCGAGCCAGTGGGACGCACTGCGACATGTCGGCCATCCCACGCATGGCTACTACAACGGCCTCCCCCTTGACGACTCGGGCGAGTTGGGGTCCTCCCACCTAGGCATCGAGCGGTGGGCCGAACGGGGCATCGCGGGCAGGTTCGTGCTGCTCGACGTCGATCGCCACCGCGCCGTCCACGGCGCCTCGTTGCGCCATGATGAGCGGACGCCTGTCTCGAGCGCCGAGCTCGACGAGATCCTGAGGTCGCAAGGCACCATGATCGAACGCGGCGACATCGTCCTGGTCCGGTTCGGATGGATCGCCTGGTACAGGCAGCTCGATCAGGCCCAGCGGGAGATGCTCGCGAGCGCTGACATTTTCCCGGCCCCGGGTCTCGATGCCGCCGAGCAGACCGCTGAATGGCTGTGGGATCACGGGGTGGCGGCGATCGCCGCGGATTCCCCCGCGCTCGAGGCCATGCCGTTCGATCGCTCCGTGGTGGAGGGTTTCCTGCACTACAGACTGGTCACGTTCCTGGGCATGGCGGTCGGGGAGCTCTTTGACCTCGACGCCCTGGCAGACGATTGTGCATCGAACGAGGTCTACGAAGGCCTATTCGTGTCGGCGCCGATGAACTATCCGGGTGGGTCGGGCTCGTCAGCGAACGCCCTCGCGATCAAGTAGGCGCTCGATGACGGAGTATGAGAGCGACCGACCACACCCGAGCACCTGGAGCTGATCACAGGTGCCTGTCCCTGGCTGCAGCCAGCCTGGATGGGACGATGGCCGACCCAACACGGTGCCTCATCCGCACATCACGCAGCCAGGATGAGAGAAGGAGTGACTCCCGATGCATGACCCGCTCTTCAGCGTGCAGGACAAGATCGTCGTCGTCACCGGTGGCCTTGGACAGATCGGATCGGAGGTCGTGAAGGCGCTCCTCGACCGGAACGCCCGCGTCGCGGTGTTCGGCCGGCACGTCACCGGCGAGCACGCCGCGTCCGTCCTCGGTGAGAGAGCTGCCGGCGACCACATCTCGCTGCACGCCGTCGACATAACCAAGCGCGAGACGGTCGAGCAGGCGCTCGACGAGCTGGCGGGCCGCTGGGGCACGCCGGACGCGCTCATCAACAATGCCGGGCTCGACACCCAGCCCAGCGCGCCTCCCAGCGTCTCGGGCCCGTTCGAGGAGTTCCCCGAGGAGGTCTTTCGCGAGGTCGTCGAGGTGAACCTCGTCGGCACCTTCCTCATGACTCAGGCCGTCGGAGTGAGGATGCGGAGAGTCGGCAAGCCAGGCGCCATCGTGAATGTCGGTTCGATCTACGGGATGGTCTCGCCGGTCCAGGACATCTACGCCTACCGCGAGGAGCAGACCGGCATCCCGTTCGTGAAGCCGGTCGCCTATAGCGCCGCCAAGTCGGGCGTCTACAACCTGACACGCTACTGCGCCACGTATTGGGGTCGCCACGGCATCCGTGTGAACACGCTGACACCCTCCGGGGTCGCCCGCGACACTCAGGACGCCATTTTCCAGGCTAACTACACAGCGCGTATCCCCATCGGCCGGATGGCCCAGGCCAATGAGTTCAATGGCGCCGTCATCTTCCTCATCTCGGACGCATCGGTCTACATGACCGGTTCGAACCTGGTCATCGACGGGGGCTGGACCGCCTGGTGAATCGATCCTGACCAGCGGGCTCTACGGCCCCGGCAGGAGTGTCTCGTCGACCGCAATCGCGACCGCGAGCCGGCCGTCGCGGATGAGCGCATCGATGGCGCAAAGCACGCCGGTCAGGACCACGTTCGCTCGGGTCGAGCAGGCCTCCGCTCCCTCGGCTCGCCCCTCCACCTGGGCGACGAGCGTCGTCAGGGCGCGCTCGAAGCTGGCCGGGAAGTCAAGCGGGGTGCTCGAGGATCGGGAGTGGCCGCGTGGTCCCGCGAACTCGAACACCTCTGCCTTGTCCGCCGGGTCAGCGTGCATGGTCATGGTGACGCTGCTCGTGGCACCGCGCTGATGTCGCAGCGAGAGGCGCGTCTCGCCGACCGGATCGTGAGCAGTCACCGACACTTCCGTCACAGGCCCCAGCACCGCGACGAGCTGCGACACGATGTGTGGCCCGACGTCCCACAGCGCTCCACCTTCTCGTCGCCACGCGGATGCCGCGTAGGGACTGCCCTCGGCCAGCGTGGCGGAGATCCACTCGACGTGGCCGATCGTATGATTCATGCGCGCCTGTTCCAACAGCCATTCGGAGCGGACTGGCTCGAACAGGCGTGTCAGGAAGACCAGCGCTGCTACCCCGGCTTCTGACACGGCGGTATCGATACGTCGTGCGTCCGGAATGTTCAGGGCCACGGGCTTCTCGAGCAGCAGGTGCTTGCCGGCTCGTGCCGATCTGACTGCCATGTCGACCTGTGCCGCGGGCGGGATCGCGAAGTCGACGACGTCGACCGAGTCGAGGAGCTCCTCGAAGCTGGCGAAGGCGTGCAGTCCGTGCGCCGTTGCGATTCGATCTCGCTGGGCCGCGTCCCGACCCCAGATGCCGTGCCCGCCACTGGCCTTGAGGCTCGCGACGACTGGAGCGTGGATGGTCTCGGCCCAGTAGCCGGTACCCACGAGCCCGATCGAGGTCATCGGCCGATACTCGCGGCGATCGACCCGACCTGTGCCGCTGCCGCCGGTGGGAGTGGCGCCAGCGGGATGCTGACACCCGGTGTCTCGATGATGCCGTCGCGATGCAGCAGATACTTGAGCGCGCCGAGCTCGGAGGCATGGCGGCCGAGCCCGTGCGCCTGGCCGACGCCCAGGATGTCCGCCATGACATCGACCTGGCCCTGGAGGCGCTGGACGTCGGCTGCGTGGCCCGCGCGATGCGCTGCGAAGAGGTTCACGAAGAGGTCGGGACAGACGTTGCCGATACCTGGCACGATGCCGTCCGCGCCGGCCACCAGCGCCTCGGATGCGAATCGATCCGAGCCGATCATCACCGTGCGGCTCGCGTTACCGCCAGCCTCGCGCAGGATCCGCCTGAACCCCGACATATCACCGGACGTGTCCTTGAGTCCGGCGATCACATCCCGCGCCAGCAGATCGATGGCAACAGCCGTCGGGAGCTTGCGGCCGACGTTGCCAGGGATGTCATAGGCGACCACCGCCACCGGGCTGGCCGTGGCGATGGCCTCGAAATGCGTGATCATCTCGGCATCGCTGACATCTGCGTAGAACGGTGCGGTGACGACGATGGCCGCGACCGGGAAGCGCTCGATCCAGCGGACCTCGTCGATGACGCGCGCAGTCGAGCCAGCGAGCGCACCGGCCAGGACCGGTACCGCGCCGCTCACGGTCGACATCACGACCTGCAATGCCTTGATCCGGGCCGCGTCATCGAGATAGATGGCCTCGCCACTCGAGCCGAGCGCGAAGATCGCGTCGACCCCTGCCTCAAGCTGACGTTCCACCAGGCGCTCAAGACTACGCTCGTCCACTTTGCCCAGCACATCGAGCGGAGTACAGATGGGCGTGACGATGCCTCGGAGCGGAGTCATGCTCGGGTAAGTCTCATCGGACCTCACACTCGGTGCTGCTGCATATAGTCGCGGTCGAAGTCCAGACCGTGGCCGGGCACGTCTCGGACCACGTATCGACCATTGACGAGCGAGTGCGGCGTGCGCACGGCCTTGAGCGCGCTGAGGGTGCCGCCCTCGGTGTCCTCGGCGATGTAGCCGTTGGGAAGCGCGCAGAGGACCTGGGCGGAAAGCTCCAGCATGAAGTGTGGCGCCATCGGGCGGTTGAACGCCCGGCTGAGTGCCGCGATCTCCATGTACGGAGTGATGCCCCCGACGCGCACGATGTCGGCCTGGACGAAGTCCACGGCATTGGCCACGAGGTAGTCGCGGAACTGGTAGATGGTGTAGACGTTCTCACCGATGCCGATCGGCGTCTCGATGTGACGTCGCAGGTTCGCATGCCCCGCGATGTCGTCGCTGATGAGCGGCTCCTCGACCCAGGTGAGGTCCAACCCCCGCAGGGCGTTGATGCGACGCACGGCCTCCTCAGGTCCCCAGCCCTGATTGGCGTCGACCATCAAGGCTCGAGGGCCGATCACCTCGCGGATCCTGGAGAGTCGTTCGGCATCCTCCCTGGGATCGGGCTTGCCGATCTTGACCTTCATGGCCGGATATCCAGCGTCCCGCCAGCGCGTCACCTGTGCCACGAGGTCATCTTCAGACAGGCCAAGGTTGATCCCGCTCGCGTACACCGGGATCGTCGAACGCATTCGGCCAAGAACATCGACGAGTGGCTTGCCCAGCGCCCTGGCGACGAGGTCCCAGAGCGCGATATCCAGAGCGCCGAGGGCAGTGGTGGTGAAGCCGGCCCCACCGAGGTCATGCAGGAAGTGCCACGCCTCGTGCCACACCGCGCGGGGCGAGACGTCCCTGCCGATGACGAAGGGGACGATGCTGTGCTGGATCAGCGCCTCGATCGTCTTACCCCCATCGCCCGAGGTGTGGCTTACGCCGGTACCGGTGACCCCATCATCGGACGTGACCTCGACCAGCACTAGTTCGATGTGCGTGACATGGTGGATGGTGTCGTACCAGTCACCGGTGAGGATGGGCAGTCGTGTCACCATCGTATCGATGGATGCGATCTTCATGGGGTGGCTCCTGTGGTGCTCTCGGATGTGGGGCCCGGTCTTCGTATCGACCAGCTGATCAGCCCTTCACGGCGCCGGAAGCGAGCCCGGAGATCAGCGACCGTTGGGCGTACATGAAGCCGATGAGGATGGGGATGGCAGCGAGCACGCCGCCCGCGGTGAGGAACTCCCAGCGGATCAGGTTCTCTCCGATGAACAGATTGAGCCCCACGGGGATCGTCCGGTTTTCGGTGCTCGCCGTGAACGTCAAGGCGAAGAGGAACTCGTTCCAGGAGTAGATGAACGCATACGTCCCGGCGGCTGCGATGCCGGGACGTGACAGGGGCAGGATCACGTAGCGGAAGGCCTGCAGCTTGGAGCATCCGTCGATGTAGGCAGCCTCCTCGATCTCGACCGGGATCTGGTCGACGAAGCCCTTCATCAGCCAGGTGCTGAACGACATCGCGAATGCACTGTAGACCAACATCAATCCGAACTTGTTGTCGAGGAGGCCCAGGTTCTTGAGCTCGATGTAGAGCGGCACGATCAGCAACATCGTGGGGAACAGCTGGACCAGCAAGATCCCGACCAGGACCGTCTGGCGCCCGCGAAACCGGTACCGCGAGAGCGCCGTGCCCGCGAGCAACGCGCTCGAGATGGTGATGATCACGGTGCCGACAGCCACCATGAAGCTGTTGGCCATGTACTGGAAAAACGGCGTCGTCGTCAGCAGGTTCGTGTAGGCTTCGAAGGTCGGATTCTGGGGCAGGACGCCCCCTGTCGCCATCTCACTCGGCGGTGTGATGGAGGTGATGAACATCCACGTGTATGGCCCGAAGACTCCGACGATCCAGGCTGCGATGAGCAGGTAGACCGGCCGCAGCCAGGAGGGCCACAGGCTGCGCCGAGGCTGTGGCGTCGCCGCGCGAGCCGCTCGTGCCGCGGTCCCCAGAGCGGTCACGTGATCTCAGCCTTCTTCGTCAGCCGCAGGTAGACGACGACCAAGATCATCAGCAATGCCGCCTGTGTGACGCCGAGAGCCGCAGCCGTGCCGAAATCAAAACCGCGATATGCCGTCTGATAGGCGAGCAGCGGGACCGTCAGCGACGCGTTCGCGGGGCCGCCGTTGGTGAGGATCAGGATGAGGTCGAAGTAGTTCGCGGTCCAGATCAGCCGCAGGATGGTCGTGATGAGCACCGTAGGCATGATGAGCCGCAGGGTGATGTACCAGTAGGTCTTCCAGGGACTCGCCCCGTCGATCTTGGCGGCTTCCAGGAGCTCGGATGGTACGGCTTGCAGGGCTGCCAGAAGCATGACCGCGAAGAACGGGATGCCCTGCCAGATGTCGATGAACATGAGGGTGGGCAGCGCTGTCGTCGGATTGGCCAGCCAGGCAACGGGCGTGTCCTGGAGACCGAGAGCCTGCAGGATTTCGTTGAGGATGCCCAAGTTCGGGTCGAGGATCCACATCCACATCAGGGCGACGAGGACACTGGGTGTTGCCCAGGGCAGCAAGACGAAGCCGCGGATGAGCCCGCGTCCCCTGATCGCCTGGTTGAGGAGCAACGCGCCGATCATGCCGAAGACGAGCTGGAAGGCCACGTTGCCTAGCGTCCAGACCACCGAGTTGCGCAGTGCCTTGTGGAACTCGGCAGAGTTGATCAGCCCGATGAAGTTGTCGAGCCCGACGAACGTCTGCGCACTGAGGTTGAGCAGGTTCGTCTCGGTCAACGACAGCCACAGGGCATTGACCGCCGGATAGAGGATGAACCCGCCGATGATGAGCAGCGCCGGCGCGAGCATGATCCAGTGCACGGGCGGTGAGCGTCCCTGCCAGATCGATGACAGGCGGGACGGGCTGGTCTCGGGACCGGGGCGCAGCGGTGCGTCTACCGGGCGTGACACGTCAATTCGACGGTGAGGAGAACAAGCCACCCCGTCGCCGATGACTGCGACGACGGGGTGGCTGCATGCGATCGGTCATCCCGACCAGGTTTGGGCTTGTGCGGTGGGACTACTTCGCCAGCGTCTCCGCCACCCCTTCGACGACGGCGTTACTGTCGTTCTCGCCGAGCAGGGCGCCCTGGAACAGTGGCTGCCACGTCTTCTGCGTGGCCTCGGTGGTCCCTGGGATCGCCGGCCACGCCGTGACCACGTTCTGTGCGGCCTCGACCGAGATCTGGAAGAACCGATCGTCCTCGAACCGCGGATCGCTGGCCACGGACTCGACGACCGGCAGGTAGCCGTTGGTCGACTGCGTGATCGCGAGCTGCGGCTGCTGCTCGGCCAGGAATGCGATCCACTTGAAGGCCGCATCCTTGGCGTCGCTATCCGCCAGCACCGCGTTCGCGTTCATGGTCCCCATGTACGTCGTCTGGCTGGGGTCGCCTGTCGCCGACGGGATGAGCGCGACACAGACCTGGTCGCCGTTGCTGGCTTCCAGTGTCTTGGCTGCGCCAAGGTGGTTGATGATCATGGCCGCCGTGCCTGACTGGAAGTTGGCGATGATCTGCGCGAACCCATCGTTGACTGCGCCTGGTGGAGCGAACGGATAGGTCGACACATACAGATCATTGGAGGCCTTGGTCTCAGGGCTGTCGAACGCGACATTCCCGTCCTCGTCCAGGAACCGTGCGCCACCCGCGACGAGGAACGCTGCCCACTGGTCCTGGCCATTGGGGCCGCCGCGGATGTCGAACCCCCAGGTCCCGTTCTCGGGATCGGTCAACGCCTCGGCGACCTGGACGAACTCCTCCTGGGTCGTCGGGACCTCGACGCCTGCCGCCTCGAAGAGATCGCAGCGGTAATACAGGTAGAACATGAGGAACTTGTTCGGCATCGCGAAGATCGCCGAGCCGTCCGGGCTCGTCACGAAGTCCCACATGCTGGGGATGACGTCGTCCTTGCCAGCCCAGGCGTCGATGTAGCCATCGAGCGGCTCCAACATCTGTGCCTGGAGCAGCTGGCCGAACATGTTCGTGTTGAGGTGGGTCGCGTCCGGCGCGTTGCCGGCGGCGATGGCGTTGACGAGGCTGTCGTAGAACTGCGGCTGCGCGACGGAGTCGCGGATGTTCACGGTGATGCCGTTGATCTGCTCGAACTGGTCAGCGAGATCCTGGATGGTCGTGTCGGTGACATCATCCTGCCAATACCAGTAGTCGATGCTGTCGACGCCGTCCCCTGAATCCGCCGCGCTCGCGACTCCCGCGAAAGCGAGGACCGAGGCCAACGCGACGGCGATGCCTGACTTGACTTGCATCTTTTCCTCCTTGGGCTACTGCCAGTTGACTGGGCTCACACCCAAACCTCCGGAGGTCATCCTATACCATCGAGAGGCCGCCGAGCTATACTTTCCGAAACGTTTCGCGAACCGATTGCGCCGTCGGTCTGACAGCGTTTGTATGCGGAGAGCGAGGAGTCCATCGGGTGAGCCAACAGGTATTGATGCCGCGACTGTCCCAGGATATGGAGACAGGGCAGATCGTCGAGTGGCTGAAGGCCGAGGGGGACGTCGTCGACGAGGGGGAGCCCATCCTGGTCGTCGAGACTGACAAGGCCAACATGGACGTCGAGGCGCCGGCGACGGGAGTGCTGCGCCGCATCGTCGTCCAGGTCGGGGACGATGCGGCGGTCGGCAGCGTCCTGGCCGTCATCGCCGGCGAAGATGAGGAGCTCCCGGACGAGGAGCCCGCGACTGACGGCGATCGCTCGGCGCCGCAGTCCGCGGAGCCAGCCGCCGTCGCCGCGGGGCGCGCCCCGGCGACGGCGGGCGCCGCCCCGACCCGATCACGAGGTCGCGGTGGGAGGCAGCCGTCGTCGCCCGCTGCGCGACGAGTGGCTGCCGAGCTCGGTGTCGACATCGCGCAGCTCGACGGCAGTGGCGAAGGTGGTCTGATCACCGAGGTGGACGTCAGGGCCGCTGCTCAGGCAGGAACGGCGGCGGCGGAACCTGGCGAGGGAGTCACTGAGATTCCGCTCATCGGTACGCGCAGGCGAATCGCGGAGCGCCTGGCGCTGAGCCGGCGCACCGTGGCCGACGTGACCACGGTCATCGACGTCGACATGGGCAATGTGGCGACGCACCGCGAGACCTCCGGCCTGCCGTACACGGTCTACGTGGCGTGGGCTGTAGCGGGCGCCCTGACCGCCTTCCCGGCCCTCAATGCGACGCTGCAGGATGACCGGCTCTTCCGGCATCGCGACATCAATCTGGGTGTAGCCGTCGCCCGCGACGACGGGCTCGTCGTCCCGGTCGTCCGGGAAGCAGATCACCTCTCGCTTTCGGAGCTCGCTTCCGCCATCGAGCGTCTCGCCGTGGCTGCTAGGAGCGACCAGATCCAGCCTGAGGCGTTGACCGGCTCCAGCTTCACGCTGACCAATTCGGGCACCTATGGTTCGCTGTTCTTCACGCCGATCGTGAACGTGCCGGAGGTCGCCATCTTGGGCATGGGCCGGGTCGCGGACGCTCCGATCGTCCGTGATGGCAGCGTCGAGGTAGGCAAGTTGATGTATCTGTCACTGAGCTACGACCACCGTGCGGTCGATGGGGCGGACGCCGTGTCCTTCGTCTCGGACGTCAAGCGCCGGCTCGAAGCAGTAGGTGCGGAGGACGGATGACCGCGCCCGAACGACCGACATCGGCGGGCGATCGGGCCTTCCGATTCACTCTCCGAGGGCAACCTCATCGAGATGTACCGCTGGTTGATCCTGACTCGAGCGTACGAGGATCGAGCCCAGAAGTTGTGGTCCACGGGCGTGGTGGTCGAATCCCTGCACGGCAGCCAGGGACAGGAAGCCATCGGAGTCGGCGCCTGCTATGGGCTGCGTCCCGACGACGTCGTCATGCCCTCGCTACGAACACGCAGCGCCTACTTCGTCAGGGGCGTCTCGCCACGACGGTTCCTGGCCGGGATGCTGGGCAAGGCGACCGGTGCCGCCAATGGCAAGGCGACCGCGCACCACATGGCCGCGCCAGCGTCAGGCGTGATGCTGGGCAGCGCGATCGTAGGCGGCTCGATTCCCGTGGCGACCGGCGCCGCCCTCGCCTTCAAGATGCAGGCACGCGACAGCGTGGCCGTCTGTTTCTTCGGCGACGGCGCAGCCCAGCGCGGCGACTTCCACGAGGCTCTCAACTTCGCAGGCGTCTTCCGCCTCCCGATCGTCTACGTCATCGAGAACAACGGCTATGCCGAGTTCACGCCCATCGAGAAGCACTTCGCAGGACCGAGCCTGTCGATGCGCGCCGAGGGCTATGGTTTCGGGGGATCGACCATCGACGGCAATGACGTGCTCGCGGTCTATGACGCCGTTGCTGAGGCCGTCGCTCGGGCGCGTTCGGGAGGCGGGGCTACCCTGGTCGAGTGCATCACCTACCGCCAGCGCGGTCATTCCTCCAGCCATCCGCCGACCGAAGGCCGCGACGAACGCGAGGTCGCGTCCTGGCTTGAGAAGGACCCCATCGCGCTCTTCCGGAGCGAGCTGCAGCGACGTGAGCTGCTCACCGACGGACTGATCGAGCAGATCCAGGACGACGTCGATGCGGAGATCGCAGAGGCCGTGCGCTTCGCGGAGGACAGCCCGCTACCTGACCCGGGTGAGCTGTATCGAGATGTCTACGCCCCGCCAGAGACAGTGCGGGAAGACCGCTGATGGGCCTGATCTCGAACCGCGATGCCGTGCGCCGCGCGATCAGGGAGGAGATGCAGCAGGACGAGCGCGTCTTCCTCTTCGGCGAGGATGTCGCCGAACCAGGCGGCGTGTTCAAGGTGTCTCAGGGGCTCCGCGACGAGTTCGGGCCCGAACGCGTCTTCGATACCCCCATCAGCGAATCGGCCCTTGCCGGGATCGCCGTGGGTGCCGCGATGATGGGGATGCGACCGATCCTCGAGATCATGTTCGCGGACTTCACGACCATCGCCATGGACGGCATCGTCAACTCCGCTGCGAAGACCAGGTTCCTGACCGCCGGCGAGCTCAGCGCGCCGCTGACGATCCGCATGACCTACGGAGCCGGCGCCCGCTGGGGAGCGCAGCACACGCAGTCGGTGGAATCGTGGCTCACCAACGTGCCCGGCCTGACCATCGTGATGGCCTCCACGCCCTTCGACCTGCTCGGATTGCTGAAATCGTCCATCCGCTCACTTGACCCCGTCATCTTCCTGGAACACAAGCAGACCTACAGCAGCAAGGGTGAGGTGCCCGATGAGGAGTACCTCCTGCCCATCGGGCAGGCCGACGTCAAGCGACGTGGTGACGACGTCACCATCGTGGCCTCCGGGGCCATGGTCGAACGTGCGCTCAACGCTTCGCAGACGCTCTCCACCAGGGGCGTCAGCGCCGAGGTGGTGGACATCCGCACGGTCATGCCGCTCGACGTCGATACCATCGTCGATTCGGTCGTGAAGACGGCTCACCTCGTGGTCGTCCACGAAGCGCCGGTCTTTGGCGGCATCGGAGGCGAGATCGCCGCGTCCGTGGCACAGAAGGCCTTTGGCTACCTCGACGCCCCGGTCCAGCGCCTTGGCGGTGCGTGGGCGCCGGTCCCGTTCGGACAGGTGCTGATCGACGAGTACCTGCCGGGCGAAGCGGACCTGGTCCGCGCGGCGTTGCAGACCCTCGGCGAACCTGTGAGCTAGTCCGGGGAGGCCGCAGCCACATGGATGCAGTGATCGGCATCGACATCGGGACGTACAGCTCCAAGGGTGTGGTGTGTCTCGCAGACGGGTCGCTCATCGCAGAGGCACGGGTGGAGCACGGTGTCTCGATCCCCGCTCCGGGGCGTCTGGAGCACGACGCTGATGCCCTGTGGTGGCATGACTTCGTCGAACTCAGCAGACGACTCGGAGCGCGACTGCCCCGGGAGGCCAGGATCGCTGCCGTCGGTCTCAGCGCCATCGGCCCCTGCCTGCTCCCCGTTGACCGGTCCGGCCATCCGCTTCGTCCGGCCATCCTCTATGGGGCTGACAACCGAGCCGCGGACCAGCTTGCTCGGCTCGAGCATGGCCGCAGAGCCGCCATCGCTCGTCTGAGCGGCACACACATGACCAGCCAGGCGGTGGGGCCGAAGATCATGTGGCTGATCGAGAACGAGCCCGAGGTGGTGAGTCGGACCGCCAAGCTGATGACGGCGGCTGGCTACCTCGTCTTGCGGTTGACGGGTGAGTACTGGACCGATCATCACAACGCTTCGTACTTCGCTCCGTTCTACGACATTCGTCGAGCACGATGGGACCTCAGGTTCGCTGATGGCATGGTCTCCTCCGAGTGGCTGCCTCCGCTGCGCTGGCCGAGCGAAGTGGTCGGGCAGGTGACGCAGGATGCAGCCGCTGCCACCGGCATCCCGGCCGGTACGCCGGTCCTGGCGGGGACGACGGACGGGGCGGCCGAGGCCATCGGTGCGGGCGTCATCCATCCAGGTGATCTGATGCTCTCCTATGGAAGCACGTCGGCGCTCGTGCTTGTGCTCGACAGCCTCCAGACGGCAAAGCCGCTGTGGGCCACGCGCGGTTCGTGGCCCGACGAATACGTCCTGACCGCGGCACTCTCCACGAGCGGTTCCATCACCACATGGTGTCGTGAGCAGTTCGCTCGCGAGTTCCCGCTCGACGGACCCCGCGATGCCGGCGCAGCCTACGAGCAGCTCTCGCGGGAGGCCGAGGAATCGACACTGGGTGCTCGCGGCCTCCTCCTTCTGCCTTACTTCAGCGGCGAGCGGAGTCCGTTCAACGATGCGAACGCCCGCGGCGTCATCGCCGGGCTCAGCCTGTCACATCGGCGCGGGGATGTGTACCGGGCCATCCTCGAAGGCACCGCGTTCGGCATCCGGCACAATCTCGAGACCATGGTCGACAGTGGCGCGGTGCCGCGACGCACGGTCGCTGTCGGTGGCGGCACCGCGAGCCGACTGTGGCTCCAGATCGTCTCTGACGTGACGGGGCTTGTCCAGGAGATCCCTGATCGTGCCATCGGGGCCGCCTATGGCGATGCCTACCTGGCAGCGTCCGCGGTCGGGCTCCTCGATGGGGGCTTCAGCGGCCGCCGCTCTTGGACCCGCATCCTAGATCGCGTTGAGCCGGACCCCCAGCGCACGGAGCGTTATGAGCCCAAGTACGGACTCTATCGAACACTCTACGAGAGCACGAAGCAGATCGTCCATACGCTTGCCACGGAGGCCGCAGCGACGGACCAGCTGGCCGCCGATCCTGGCTTCCCGGGACGCTAGGGTCGCTCCGTGAACGGGATCGTGATGCGACTCATGGGAGTCTCGGGCAGGAGCCCGACAAGACCGTGCTCAGGGGGGACTGAGGCCCAACTGACGGGCAAGGTCGTCGAAGTCGGTTGCGACCAGCTCGGCGGCGGCGCCGGGTTCGGGGTCCAGCGAGGGGATGTCCCACCACTCGTCTGGCCGATACACGTACACCGTGCGCCACCCGCAGGCACGAGCAGCCTGGATGTCGTTGTTGTGCGTCGAGACGAGCATGATCTGATGCGGCGCCAGATCGAGCCACCGCGCGACCGTCTCGTAGGTCGTGTGGTGCGTCTTGTAGATACCGATCATCTCGCATGAGATGACAGAATCCCATGTCAACTGCGACCGACGCGATGCCTCGATCACCAGAGCGGTCGTCAGTATCGTGAATGGAGAGACGATGAAGCGCTCCCTCAGGCGGGGCAGGGCATCGACCACGTCCGGCCACGCGCCCATCCGTCGCCATGAGAGCACCAGCTCCGATCGGTCATCCGCCGTGAAGCCGGTGACGGCATGTCGCTCGAGGGTGGCCTCCAGTGTCACAGCGAGCACGTCATCCATGTCCATGGTCGCGCGTCCGTCCTTCTGCGGAAGGCCCGCGTCCACCATGCTCGTCGACAACCGACGCCAGGTCTTCGTCAGCGCGGGCCAGTCCGCTTCGATGTGGCGAAGAGCACCCTGCCGCTCGAACGCCTGGTGTACTGTGGTGTGCCAGTCGAAGACCGTGCCCCCGGTGTCGAAGGCCAACGCAGCGACGTCCGCCATATCGCGCTCGCGGTCCGGCGTCACGGGGCGGCCCACCGTCCCGGCCGGGGCCACTTCCCAACACTCGGACGGGCCGTGCCAGCGTGATGGAGACGTGGTTCGGAGCAGCCGCTACTCACGAGACGATGATGCCACAGTCGATCGCGGCGCGAGCCCGGGACCAGGAGGTCGGCCCCGGTGAGGGCGGACGGCTCGATGCGACACGCCAATGCCGCTTGACGTCCTGACCATCGGCCGCGTCGGCATCGACCTCTATCCCGACCGATTCGGCATGACGCTCGACCGTGTCGAGTCGTTCCATCGCTACCTCGGCGGGAGTCCTACCAACGTGGCCATTGCCGCTGCCCGTCTCGGCTACAGCGCGGCTGTCATCACGCGAACCGGGAGCGACCCCTTTGCGGCCTTCGTCCACCGTGAGCTGCGACGACTCGGGGTCGGCGATGAGTACGTGTCCGAGATCGGGGGCGTGACCACGACGCTCGCGTTCTGCGAGCTTTTCCCGCCAGACGACTTCCCGCTCTACTTCTTTCGGAGCCCGATCTCTCCCGACCTGCTGATCGAGGCGCGCGAGCTGGACCTGGCGGCGATCGCTGAAGCCCGGGTGTACTGGTCTACGCTGACGGGGTTGTCCCGAGATCCAAGCCGCGCGGCCCACCATGCCGCCTGGGACGCTCGCGGCGGCCGGGAGTTCACGGTGCTCGATCTCGACTATCGCCCCGCCTTCTGGGACACCCGCGACCAGGCCCGAACCGAGGGCCGCAGAGCTTTGGAGCGGGTGACCATCGTGGTCGGGAACCTCGATGAATGTGAACTCGTGCTTGGAGAATCGGACCCCGAACGCGCCGCTGACGCCCTGCTCGCGTCAGGTGTCGAGCTCGCCCTCATCAAGATGGGGCCGGCAGGGGTCCTGGCCAAATCCCCGAAGCGGACGGTGCTGATGCCTGCCGTTCCGGTCGAGGTGGTCAACGGGCTGGGGGCGGGTGATGGCTTCGGCGGCGCGCTCTGCCATGGCTTCCTTGCGGGCCTCGACCTCGCGGACATGCTGCGTTTCGCTAACGCTGCCGGCGCCATCGTTGCGTCACGTCGAGCCTGTTCGACGGCGATGCCGACCCAGAGCGAGGTCATGACGCTGCTCGAGGGGCGACCAGCGTGATCGATGACGCTGGCCCCGGTGCCGCTGGCGGCCTGACTGACGAGTGCCACCGTCTGGCCCCCGCAGCGGACCGTCCCACTGCCCAGCAGTTTCACGCGTCGAGCCCGGTGTCCTAGATGTCCCCATACGTCGACAAAGCAGCGTTCACACTGCTCGGAGAAGACCGACCCGAGATGGTCGTCGCGCTGCATGGTCTCAGCGCCACCCGGGGACAGCCCTGCACCTATCTTCAAGGGTTCGATACGGCCCAGGTCGGCATCCTAGCACCTGATCTGCGTGGCCACGGTGGAACCGAGTTTCTCGGCGTGCCGGAGGACTTCACGCCGACCCAGCTCGGCGCCGATGTGGACGCGCTGATCCGGCACCTGGGTCTGGGCTCGAGACGCCTCATGGTCCTGGGCATCTCACTGGGGGCGACCGTCGCCCTCGAGCTCCTGCGGCGCGCCACCCTCGACATCGTCGCGGCCGTCTTCATCCGGCCCGCGCACCAGGCCGAACTGGCCCCACACTTGCGCGTCAATCGCTCGATCGCGACGTACCTTCGCGAGGATCCGACGCAAGCCCTCGCGCGCCTGCTCGCCAGCAAGGAGTACCGCGAGGTCGCTGCGGTATCGGAGCGCGCGGCCGCCAGTCTCCGCGACAAGGTGACCGTCGACCGAGCCGCCGAACGGGCTATGAGGCTCGCCCAGGGCGCGACTTGGACGGCTTTCGCACCCGACGAGCGCATCGTCGGCCCGGCCGAATCGCTGATCGTGGCGGCCCACGACGATCCGCTACATCCTCGCACCGTCGCTGCGGAATGGCACCGGCGCATCGCCAGATCCAGCCTCGTGGAGTTGCCGTCTCGTGATGCCGACCCGGTCGTGTATGCCGCGCGCGCACGGTCGACGGTGCAGGAGTTCCTCGACCATCAGGCCTCACGAGCGCGCCTGCTGGGATGACCTACTTCGTTGGTGTCGATATCGGTGGCTCCAAGTGCGCGGTCGCGCTCGTCGACGAGGCCGGTACGACGCTCGAACGGTCCTGGACCGAGCATGCCGTGCAGCAGGACGGCGGAGTGACCGAGATCGTGCTCGCCACTACCGCCGAGTTCATGGCTGCGCATGGACTCGACATTCACGACGTGGGCGCCTTCGGTGTCGCGGTCGCGGGACTCGTGGGCAGAGACCGCTCGACACTCGTTCGCGCCCCGACGCTCCGTGCCGTCGACCTCGATCTGGGGCCGAGATTGGCGGCGCGAATGGAGCGTCGCGTGATCGTGGTCAATGACGCTAACGCCGCTCTCTACGGTCATGTCAGGCTCATGCCCAGGGAGGGCGATGGAGTCGGCCGGCGAACGCCCGGGAGGTGAGACGGCGGTCACGTTGCTGCTGGCGCTCGGTACCGGCATCGGCGGCTCGATCATGGTGGGGGACACGATCGTCGTCGGTGAGAACGGCTACGCCGCCGAACTCGGTCACATCGTGGTGGACTTCACCGATCAGCGCGTCTGTCTGTGCGGCGGTATGGGCTGTGTCGAGCAGTTCGCATCGGGTCGAGGAATCGCCGAGCTGGCGGCGTTGCGTCCGCCGCCACCTTCTTCGCACGCTCGGTTGGCGGCGATGGGCGCCGCGGCCCCGTATTCCGCTCGCAGCATCGTCGACGCAGCCGGGAGCGGCGACCCCTGGGCAGCAAGCTTGCTGGCGCAAGGCGGGGCCATGCTCGGCCGCGCCATCGCTACGTTGTGCGTGACGCTCGACCCAAGCAGCGTGCTCATCACCGGCGGCTTCGGTCATGCCGCGGGCGCCTGGCTCCTGCCTCACGCCGAAGAGGCCATGCGGAGTCGCTGGTCATATGCTCGCGAGCGGCCGCTTCCGCCACTGGGATGGGACGTCATCGGGCCCTATGCTGCGGCCATCGGGGCAGCGTTGCTGGCGAAGGCAGAGTCTGAGAGCGGAGGACACTGATGAGCGCCACGAACGATCATATCCGCTTGGGAGTGGTCGGCCTCGGGCGCATCGCCCAAGTCGCACACCTGCCAGCCACGGCCAAGGCGATGGGCGTCCGGCTCATCGCCGTCTGCGACTCGTCGAGCGAGCTCGCTGCAACCGTAGCTGCTCGCTACGACGTAGACGCGTACACCGACGCCAGGGACCTCTTGGCGCTGGATCTCGACGCGGTCTTGATCGCGGTTCCAGACCGGTTCCACCTTCCGTTGGGGCTCCAGGCCCTGGAGGCAGGCAAGCACGTGCTCATGGAGAAGCCGCTGGCCGCATCCGCGGCCCAAGCGCAACGACTCGCGGACGCGGCCAGCGATCGTGGCCTACACCTGCAGACCGGCTGTATGAAGCGCCACGATCCCGGGCTCGAGTACGCAAGAGCCAATGTCGCCCGTATCGGACGCATCCTGGCTATGCAGACCTGGTATCGCGTCATGGCTGCACCGAGGGCGGGCATCCAGCGGACACTTTTCCCGCCGCTCGTGATCGACGAAGCCGTCCGCCGGGTCGAGAACGAGGTCAAGGGTGATGCCGAACACTACCGCCTGCTGACGCACGGCGCCCACGTGTTCGATGGACTGCTCTACCTGGCGGGGGAGGTGGACTGGATCAGCGCGCGGCACGCCAGCCTGGCCGGAGACCACACCTGGCACGGTACGGCCGGGATCGCCGTTGGCGGAGGCCTCGCCTCATTCGAGATCACGACCGACGCCCACAGCGACTGGTCGGAGGGGACAGAGATCTATGGCGAGTTCGGCCACATCCGAACGCGATCGCCGTACGTCTTCTCGAGGCTCGGGAGCCGTGTCGAGGTCTACCTCGAAGACGAACGCGTCGCAGCCGTACCGCGTTTCGAGGATACTGATCCGTTCAAACGCCAGCTCGAATCCTTTGCCCGGTCCCTCCTCGAAGGTCGCGAGACCGACCCATCACCACAGGACGGCGTGGAGGCGCTGCGGCTGCTCGAGGCGGCGGCCGAGAGTGCCGCGAGCGATGGCGTCAGGGTATCGATCGGTCGCCGATGACCCACGACGCCACGCGAGATGTGCATCGACGAAACGATTCGACTATCGTTTCGACCGTAGCCCGGATCGGGCGCATAGATGGGCGGTGACCACGGTATGGGTGAGGCACTGAAGGTCCGAAGACTGTCGCCGAGCTCGGCCGCGAGCGGGTACGACTGGCAGGTCTCCGGCGTGGCGTCGCCGTCACCTTGTCCCACGCCGCCTGGAGGGTCGGGCCCATCGGTCGCCTGCCACAGGCCCGGTGCAACACTCTGCTCTAGCGGCTGTGGCCCTGGGAGCCCGCGGTCGCACCACCCGGCCATCCGCTACCCGGACCGATGCGTCCGGCTGTGTATCGCCATGGCACATCCGGTCTACCGGTAGTCCCTGCAGGAAGGAACGTCGCGATGCAGCCGCCGCTCGAAGGCATCAAGGTCCTGGACGTCAGTCGCGTGCTGGCCGGACCGTACTGCTGCATGTTGCTCGGTGACATGGGTGCCGACGTGGTCAAGGTCGAGCGAGTCGGGCGCGGCGACGACGTCCGCAGCGTCGGCGACAAGGTCGGCGGCGAGAGCCTCTACTACATGATGATGAACCGGAACAAGCGCGGGGTGACGCTCGACTTCCGCAACCCCAGGGGCATCGAGCTGTTGAAGTCTCTGGTCCGAGAGGCCGATGTGCTCGTGGAGAACTTCCGCGCTGGCACCATGGAAAAGATGGGCTGCGGATACGACGTCCTCAAGGAGATCAATCCGCGGCTGGTCATGGCCAGCATCTCCGGATTCGGTCAGGACGGACCATATGCAGATTACGCCTGCTTCGATATGATCGCCCAGGCGATGGGCGGGCTGATGGACCTGACTGGCGAGCCCGGACGGCCGCCAGTGACGACAGGAACCTTCCTCGTCGACTATGCCAGCGGCATCTATGCCGCCTTCGGCATCCTCGGGGCTCTGCGAGCCCGGGATGCCACTGGCGAGGGCCAGCACGTGGACGTGGCCCTCCTTGACACGGCCGTCTCCTTCCTGATCACGGCCATCCCTGAGTACCTGCTGCTCGGCAAGAAGATGACCAGGCGCGGGAATCGAGATCGCTATGCCGCACCGTCGAATCTGTTCGAGGCCAGGGACGGTCGGTTCGTCTACATCGCATCGGCGACCGATTCGCTCTTCCCGCGCTTGCTCGAGGTCATCGGACTCACCGAGATGCTGCAGGACCCACGCTTCGTGACCAACGAGACCCGGATGCGCAACGTCGAGGCGAGCGAGGCAGTGTTGTCCGAGTGGGTCAGCGAACGCACCGCCGATGAGGTCGTGGACCTGGTCCGCGGGGCGGGCCTCCCATGCGCGAAGGTCGCCACGATCGACGAGGTGGTCGAGGATCCCCAGGTCAGGCACCGCGACATGCTGGTCGAGATCGATCACCCCACGGTCGGCCGCTTCCCGATGCATGGATTGAACATCCACTATTCCGGCTCGCAGCAGAGCATCCGTCGCCCGCCTCCGCTCCTCGGGCAACACAACCAGGAGGTCTATGAAGAATGGCTAGGCCTCGATGCCGACGCTATCTCGGGGCTGGCCGAAGATGGCGTCATCTGAGATCGGTGGACTGATGGTTAGATGCGGTCGCGAGGCGCGAGCCATGTCGAGCCGCAGCCGATGAGCGAGGTTCTCAAGAGGGGATAGGGCACGATGAAACGCAAGCTCATGACCATGGACGAGGCAGCACGCCTGGTGCCCTCCGGGAGCACGGTCGCGATCGGCGGCAGCATCATCAGGCGGTCGCCGGCTGCGTTCGTCAGGGAGCTCATCCGCCAAGGCACGTCGGACCTGCGGATCCTCGCGTTCCCAGCCGGGTTCACGATGGACATGCTGGCCGGCGCCGGCGCGGTGAAGCGGGTCGAGGCGGTCTACGAAGGGCTTTTCCAGTTTGGGATGGCCCACAACTTCCGGCGCGGCGTCGAGCGGGGATCGATCGAGATACGCGATTTCGCGGAGACCTCGATGATCGCGCGGTTCCGCGCGGCCGCCCAGGGCATCACGTTCATGCCCACTGACGTCCTGATCGGTACGGGGATGGCGGCACACAACCCGGAGCAGATCAGAGAGATCGTGTGTCCCTTCACGGGTAAGACCTACCACGCCGTGGAGGCCGCCGTCGCCGACTTCACCATCCTCCACGGATACGTCGGAGACGAATACGGGAACGTGCAGTTCCCGGTACAGCGCGACAGCGATGACATCGATCCGATAATGGCCAAGGCGGCCGACCGGCTCATCGTCACGGTGGAGAAGATCGTCCCGCACGAGGAGATCCTGCGGCGGCCGAACCTGACCTACATCCCGCACCTCTGGGTGGAAGCGATCGTCGAGGCGCCGTACGGTGCGCATCCGCTCAGCTGCGACGGCTATTACGACGAGGACGCGGAGCATCTGGAGTATTACCAGGCTTGTTCCAGGGACGGCCGTTTCGAGGAGTACGTGGAGGCCTATGTCCATAGCGTCGAGGACCACTGGGAGTACCTCCGCAAGGCTCTGACTCCCCAGCGCATCTTCGAGCTCTCAGTACGATAGGAGTCGAAGTCGATGGCCTACGCGAACGATTACACCCTCAACGAGCTGCTGGTCGTTGCTGCCTCCCGGGAGCTGCGTGACGGCGACCTCGCTTTCGTCGGCGTCGGCACCGCCGGTCGGGCATTCACGCTGGCAGTCGGGATCCCGATCGCATCAGCCAGGCTGGCGCAACTTACGCACGCGCCGGACATCACTATCTATTGGGGCAACCTGCTCAGTCCGGACCTGACGCGCATCCCGCCCGACTTGACGCAGCACCAGATCACGACGTGGCCCTGCGCGAGCCAGATGGCCCACACCGGTGACAAGTGCGACATGCTCGCGCGCCGTCAGTTCGATGTGTCGTTCGACTCGGCTCCGCAGATCGACCGGTTCGGCAATTTGAACATCACCGCCATCGGTGACTACAAGAATCCCAAGGTCCGCCTCGTCGGGTGTCTGGCACAGACCGACCATTTCGCCTATGTCAAGCGCCCCATCGTGATTACCGACCTGCGCAAGCGGACGTTCGTGGAGCGCGTCGACTTCATCACCAGTGTCGGGCACCTTGACGGCGGGGCTTCACGCGAGCAGTTGGGCCTGGATCCCGGTGGGCCGTGGCGCGTGATCACGGACAAGGCCGTGTTCGGCTTCCATGCCGAGAGCAAGGAGATGGAGCTCCTCTCCATCCATCCCGGCGTCACCGTCGAGGCGGTGCTCGACGCCATGGGCTTCCGCCCCGTGATACCCGATGAGCTCGCGACCACGGAGGCGCCGACGACGGATCAGGTCCGCCTCATCAGGAAGGAGATCGACCCCAACCACATCCTGCTCGTCGCCTGATCGTGTAGCCAGGCGACCCGCGAGTGCTGGAGTCGGCTACCCGTGGATACCCGGCGCTCGCTGGATCGGTCAGGAGTCGTGCGCATCACTGGGCGGAGGGCACGTAGTTGTCGAGGCGCTTGTCGATGACGTCGTGGAGCGGCTTGCCATCGATGTAGCGGCGCAGGTTGGTGAGGAACGCTTCCGTCAGCAGGCTCGGTGTCGCCGCCGTGGTGCCTCCAGTGTGCGGGGACACGCGTGGGGATATGGCAGTCAAGCGCGCGAACCCCGGTGTGGTCTAGGGCCCCTTGGGGCGAGTCCGGGGGCGTTACATCGGTCGCCGGCATCTGACCTCTACGGGAGCGGTTGGAGGACGATCCGATCACGGTGCGACGCTGGTCGCGCGCTGTGATAGGAACCTAGCCACGCGTGGGGCATCTTCGGCACTGAGGTCCTGTGCGATGACGGGGACAGGGCGGGGAAGTGAGGCATGCAGCCCCATCACGAGCTCGTAGTCCATGCCGCCCATGCCCGGCGCCGCATATCCTGATGCGACCACGTCCTTTGCGTGCACCGCCGCAGTCTGTTCGCCAAGCCCGGCGAAAGCCTCGGACAGGATACGCGGCTGGTGCGGCAGCGTTTCGACCGAGAGCAGGTTCGCGGGGTCAAGGACGACGGCAAAGTGGCGTGCGTCATCACCGAGTTCGCCGAACAGCCTCATCGCGACCCTGGCGTCGCAGATGACGTTGCCGGGTTCGGGCTCGATGCCGAGTCGCACGCCCGCTTCGATCGCGGACGGCATGAGTGCGTCGAGCGTGGCGCGCAGGTCGCGCCACGCCGCGGGGGTGCCGTTGTCAGGGTGCGCCCGCCACGGGTGCTGTGGGTCACGGGTGCCCGTGCAGAGGGTCACGACCTCAGCTCGCATGGCCCGAGCACTGGCGATGTTGGCACGGCATGCCTGTACGCCGGCCTCTCGTACGGCCGGGTCGGGGTGGATGGCGTTGAACGTGCCTGAGATGGCCCAGATGCGCACGCCGGCCACCTCAAAGCCCATGGCAAGCGCCGCGGCCTCGTCCTCGGTGAGCGATGGATCGAGTGTGGGACGTCCGACGGCTTTGAGGTTCAGCTGCGTGGCTGTGAACCCCGCGGCCCTGATCATCCCTGCGACTTGAGAGGCCTCCCCCGGGGGAAACACTCTGGCGAACACGCCGAGCTCGATCATCGCGACACCTGATTTCGGCAGCGACCATTGCCTTGAACCCTCGCCGGACTTGCTCCATCTTCGATCCCGCAGACACCCTGCGGGACCGGCCGCTCCATCCTATAGCGTTGAATGGGAAAGAGACGGCCACGAGGGTCGTCGCCCGGGACGGCACAGTATCCAGGGACTGGAGTCGGCCGACGGCGAAGTCGTCTTCTGGGCCCCTGAGCGGCATCTCCCTTCCATCACGGAGATCGCCATGCAGGACGCTTCGGTCCTCGAGTCGAATTCGACACCCAACGCTCGCTGCTGCGGTTCTGGCGGGGCAAGGGCGGCAAGACCCTCCTCGTGACCCTCCATGCCGATGCCCGGGCGGTGCTCGAGCGCTATCTCAGCCGACGGCCGGCCGCACCTCGTCGGAGCGACCGAGGAGCTGCCCGACCCGGGCTACCTGTTCCCGTCCGGCGTGATGGCCTTCGACCCCTGGGCATGAACGCCCTCAGCCTGATGCTGACCCGCCGCTACCACGCCGGGGGAGGGACGCTGCCCTACTTCGGGAGCCACCGCATCCGCCACGGCACCGCCACCCTGCTGGCCAACAACGGCATGCCGCTCGAGGAGCTCAGCCGCTACATGGGTCATGCCTCGACCCAGGTCACCCGGCGCTATGCCGTCCAGACCCCCGATGTGCTCGGCGAGCGGGCCGCCGAGGCCCTCGCCCGCGCCGGTCTGGTCGAGGGCTGACCGGCGCTCCAGCGGGCTGATGGGCCTTGCGTTTGCGCCGGGGCATGGGTCCACCGGCGGGACGGGACGACCGGCCATCCACGGTGGCGGAGCTTGGCGGGCGTGGCAAACGTGGCATCTCGGCCCATCCACGCTCGGTGGCGGCGAGCTTGACCTCGGCGATAACGTGGCCCTGCCGCGTCCCGCCCTGGATATACTGGATGCGGCCTGAGCGGGAGTAACTCAGTTGGTAGAGTGTCTGCTTCCCAAGCAGAATGTCGCGGGTTCGAGTCCCGTCTCCCGCTCCAGTTCTCACCCTCGTGCTTGGCACGACACCCTGACTCGTGCAATCGCGTTCGTCCTGGGCTGCTCGGATTTGCGCACGCTGCACGAAGACACGATGGACCTCCTGGGCCGCCTTCAGCCTAAGCTCTTAGCCCGGGTGGACGTCGATAGTGGCGGACTCGAGGCTACTCGGCTGGAGTGGGTGGAAGTGGCCAGGGGCCGACTGTCTCGCCCTGAGGCTCCACGGCGACGCGTGTCGCGACCCACTCGGCCGGACCAAACTCGCCGGCTGGAAACGCACCGGCTGGTTCGGTCGGGAACTCGATCGTATAGGTCCCGCTGACGGTCTGCCCGTCCTCGGATACCTGGCCCGCGATGCGAGCGGTGATGAGTCCGAGGAATCCCGCCTGTTCATCGACGAGCGGGTACATCGACGTGCCTACGAAGCCACCGTCCTCCGTCGGTTCCCAGGTTCCGATGCCCGTCTCGGGTACGGCCACGTCGATGAAGGTGCCGTCAGCCTCGATGACCAGTAGGTCCGGCTGGTTGGTGGGATCGTCGGGCAGAGGGTCCTTCACCCAGGCCCCGACGATTGGATGCTCCTCCGTCTGCGCCGACACCGCAGGTGCGAGGGCCGCCAGCATCAGCACAACGGTCGTGGGTATGACGAGCGCTCTCCGCATCGTCTCCTCCTCATGTGCGGCCGCACGATGTTCCAGCGGGGGCCGCTGCTCGGCGCGATCGCGGAGCCAAGAGTACACAATGCAGGTCTGCCCGGTTCGCCCCCGACAAACTGGATGAGCGGACCGGCGACCGCTATGGTCCGCCTTGAGATGACCCTCCATCACCAGCAGCATCCTGATACGTCGAGCCGCTGGCGAGGTATTCGCCTACGTCTCGGACTACTCAAGGGACCCGATGTGGCGAACCGGCGTGTCCGAGATGCTCCATGACCCACCCGGCCAGATCGAGGACCGTGGATGGGGCCATGAAGTGGCGGTCGAGCCGGGCCACCTGGGCTTCGAGGCGTTCGTCACCGGCGAGCCACGGTGGAGCGCCCGAGAGCCACTCGCGCATCGAACGCTCGTCGCCCATCAAATCTCGCGTCCAGGCAGCCTCTTGGCGCTGCTCATCTACGGCCGAGCTTCACGGCGGACTCGATCATCTGGCCAGCCCGTTGGTCGGTGTCGTCGGCATCGCTGGATAGTGGGCGACGGCGCGGCCCGGCCGCAAGTGGCGACCCCTCGGGGATGTGTCATCCTGACGTGATCCAGGCTGCCATAGTCGCGATCGAGGAGCGCCCTCGTGCTCGATGGATCTGGACGACTCCGCCTACACGGCTTGCCGTGTCCACCAAGGCCCGGAGGACCAGTGATCGTCGATCGAGCACCCCGTTCGGAGGGCTACGTCCAACGCGATGGCCTCAGCACCCAGTTCCAGGTCTTCGGGGACGGCCCACGGGCGATACTGTTGCTTCCGACATGGTCCATCGTGCATTCGGATTTCTGGCGCCACCAGGTTCCGCACCTGGCCAGGGACTACACGGTCGTCATCTTCGATGGGCTGGGCAACGGTGGATCTGACCGACCGGTCGACCCCGAGGCGTATGACGACCGCCTCTTCGCTCTTGACGCCATCGCCATCCTGGATGCCTCCGGCGTGGAGCAGGCAGTTTCCGTCTCGGTTTCCGCAGGCGCCTGCTGGAACCTGGTGCTCGCAGCCGAGCACTCTGATCGTATCCCGGCTGCTGTCTTCATCGCTCCGTCTGTGCCATTCGGTCCGGCACAACCGCATCGTGCTGCCTCCCTCGCGGCCTTCGACGACGAGTTGCCAGACCACGAAGGGTGGTTCAAGTTCAACCGACGCTACTGGTCGCAGGACTGGGACGATTTCCTCCGTTTCTTCTTCAGCCAGTGTTTCACCGAGCCGGGCTCCGCCCCCGAGATCGCCCACTTCGTCAGCATGGGTCGCCAGACCTCAGCCGCGGTCATCTCGGCGACGGTCGATGCACCGGGCCTTGGAAACGACGAAGCTGTGGCGCTGGCTCAGAGCGTGCGTATCCCCGTGCTGGTAATACATGGGGATGAAGATGCCATCGTCAACGTCGGAAAGGGGCGCGAGGAGTTCGAGGACGGCAGCGGTGTCCCGATCGCGGCCCACGAATGACGTCAGAGGGACCGGAAACGGCGTGGAAGTGTGCAGCTGGTCAGGCTGGGGCAAGGGGAGCGTCGGCTTCCGGGTCGGGCGCCCTTGGGGAGGCCCAGACAAAACCTGCCTCCTCGCTACGTGTGTCGCTCGCACCATCTTCCGGCCGACACGACAGAAGGTCAAACGGCCGGAGTCCGCCCGTTCCTCGGGCGTTGCTCAGCCCTTGGGCTGGACCACCGCCAGAACGTTCCGGCTGGGGTCGATGAACCAGGCGGCCCAGGAATGCCCCATATCGGCGACGCCGTCCACCGTCACGGGGTCGGGTGCCTCATATTCCTCGATGCGGACGCCTCGAGCCCGGAGGTCGGCGAGTGCCGCCGACAGGTCCGGCACGCGCCAGGCCATCTGGGTCTGGGTGTCAGAGGTCCCGGTGGTGCTTTCGGTGAGCACCAGCTGCGTCCCGCCGCCACACCGGAAGACGATCCGGTCAGGGTCCTCGCGCATGATCTCCAGCCCGAGTGTGTCGCGGTAGAAGGTCCGGCTCGCGTCGAGGTCCGTCGACAGCAGGATCGGGAACACGGGATGGTCGCTGAGCATGTGGATGCCCTCCTTGTCGTCATCGTCCACGTGGAGCACGCCGTCGCAAGCTGCCCGGCACTCGCCGTCGGCCCCACCACGTTACAGCCATCCGAGTCGGTCGCGACACCCGAACCGTGTCGCCATGCCGGAGGCCGGCCCTGGTCTCCGCCGTGCCTCTACACTCATGACCACGACACGTCCCAAGCGAGCTGCGACGGGTTGGAGTCTCGTCTCCGTGCTCCACCCGATCCACTGGTCGCTGTCATGTCGACGCTGCCAAGGCAGGTGAGATCGGTGACCTTCCATTCACGCGAAGAAGCCGCAGAGCGGGCCGGGGTCGAGGCCGACTTTCTCGACCATGTGGTCGATCTGGGCATCATCGAGCCTCAGCGCAGGGATCGCTTCTCGCCCGGGGACGTCCGGCGACTGCTCATGGCTCGGTCGCTCGAGGACGGAGGATCCGGCTCGAGGACGTCGCGGCCGCCATCCACACCGACGCCCTCTCGCTCCAATTCATGGATAGTCCTGCGTATGAACGGTTCGCTGCTCTCTCCGACGAGACGTTCCAGCAGGTCAGCGACCGGACCGGGATCCCACTCGAGCTATTGATGGTCATCCGGGAGGCGATCGGCGCGGCGGAACCGTCCCCGGGCGACCATCTCCGTGAGGATGAGCTGGCAGTCGTGCCGTTCATCGAGTTGCAGTGGGCTGCTGGGTTCCGACCCATCTCCATCGAGCGGCTACTCCGCGTCCACGGTGACAGCACCCGTCGGATGGCCGAGACCGAAGGCGCCTGGTGGCGCCGGAGGTGATCGAACCTGCCGTCGCTGCTGGCGTGGGACCCGAAGAGATCGCCAACCCCAAGTTCGCCGAACGGAGCACCCCGCTCGCGGAGCAGGCCATGCTGGCCATGTACCACGCCCAACAAGCGCGCGCCTGGACCGCCAACATCATCGAAGGCTTCGAGGTGCTGATGGAAAAGGCGGGGGTCCACAGCCGCCTCGAGCGCCCTCCGGCCATCTGCTTTCTGGATATCACCGGCTACACGAGGCTGACGCAGGAGCGCGGGGATGATGCGGCCGCAGACCTCGCGGCGAACCTGGCCCGGCTCGTCGAGCGCAGCTCCATGCGCTATGGCGGCAAGCCGATCAAGTGGCTCGGGGACGGCGTGATGTTCCATTTCCGCGATCCGGGACCCGGCGTGCGCTCGGCGCTCGAGATGGTGGACGGGCTGGCGACCGCAGGTCTGCCGCCAGCCCACGTCGGCGTGCACTCGGGATCCGTGTTGTTCCAGGCGGGCGACTACTTCGGCCAGACCGTAAACGTGGCGGCTCGCATCGCCGACTATGCCCGGCCCGGCGAGGTCCTGGTCAGCGAGGCCGTTGCCGAAGCTCAGCAGGAAGAGGGGATCACGTTCGTTGACATCGGCCCAGTGGAGCTCAAGGGCGTGTCCGGGTTGACTCACCTGCTGCGAGCACACCTCGCCTGAGTCAAGCGTCGGCTTCGAGCATGGCCAGGAGTTTCGTCGTGGTGTTCCAGTTGCGGATGGTCACGCGCTTGTAGGTAGGTGTGGATACGAACTTCGAGAGGCGGCTCTGCGACGCACGTTCGGTGAGACGCGAGTGGTACACGACGCCATCGCCGCCATGCACTTCGTCCACTCCTTCCCGTAGCTCGATCGCCTCCAGGGCAGCGCTCGCGGTCAGCGGAGGCATCAGGAAGATGACGTCATAGCGGTACGCGTCCCGGTCGGCGCCGAAACCCGCTGGCGCCCCCTTGACGATGGCCCGCAGCTGCCGCCGGCTGCGCAGCACCACGGTGGCGGTGTACCCGAAGGCCGTGGAGAGCAGTTCCTCGATCCGCGGGGTCAGCTCGGCGGGATCGCTCATCGGCTGCGGAAAAGACAACGTTGCCGCTCTGGATGTAAGTGCGGACGTCCTTGAAGCCATGCGCTTCGAACGACGCCGCCAGGTCGGCCATCCTGATCAGGTTGTTGCCGCCCACGTTGATGCCGCGCAGGAGGGCCACATAGGGGTCGTTGGTTCGCGTCGTGCTGGGCATGTCGGCTCGATGCTACGCTCGCCCATCGGACCGTGCCGCCGTGCAGGCTCTGACCATTGATCTGGAGGTGTTCAAGGTATGCGCGACGATCCGCGCTCGACAGTAGTGGTTGTCCCAGGGTCACATCGCCTGGGCTATGCCCTCGCCCTCCTGGTCGTGGCCCTGATCCTGGCCATGCTGGGCGCGACCATCACCGGGACGCGATCGCCGGGACCGACGTCGGCAGCAGAGCCCACGACCACCCCTGCCGCCACGCCGACGCCCGCCCCGACCGGCCCACCAGTCGATGCCGTCAGGGTATTTCACTCTCGGCCCGACTTGCGCCCGCCAGTCATGGATGTGAAGGCGACCGAGGCGGCCGGTGACGACCTCCTCCTGATCACTCCCCGCTACGGCGGTGCTGGAGAAGGCGTGATGATCCTTGACGCCCAGGGCGAGCTCGTGTGGCTGCGGCGTGTCCCCGGGCTCTCCGCACTCAACCTTCATGCCGTCACCTACCAGGGTGCGCCAGCGTTGGGCTGGTGGGAGGGGGTCGTGGAGGGTGGCCTCGGGGATGGCGAATTCGTCATCATCGACCCGTCATACCGCGACGTCGCCCACTTCCGTACGGTGCGTTATCCAGCCGACCTGCACGACTTCGTGATCACGCCTCAAGACACGGCGTATGTATTGGCCATCGATGTCATCGAGCTCGACGGCCAGCTCATCGACGACACGCTGGTGCAGGAAGTGGACATCGCAGACCGGTCGCCTCCTGTGGCAGTGGCGAGCGTCGGACCATATCCCCCTTGCCGAGTCGGTGGAGCCGGTCCCCGATGAGGGCGCCTGGGACTACCTGCACCTCAACTCCATCGATCTCCGCCCAGACGGCGACCTCATCCTGAGTGGGCGGCACACCGACACGATCTACAGGGTCTCACGTGACTCTGGTCAGGTCCTGTGGCGGCTTGGTGGCGCGGACAGCGACTTCGCGATCCCTCGCAGGGCGGTCTTCCGAAAGCAGCACGACGCGCGTTGGCATGACGACGGGACCCTGTCGGTCTTCGACAATGCCACCAAGGACATCAATGACGACGCGCAGCCCCGGGGCCTGGCGTTCCGACTCGATGAGGACGCGCACACGGTGCGGATCGTGCGTGAGCTGGCGCCACCACGCACCACGAACTCCTCCAGCCAGGGCAATGTCGAGATCGACGACGACGGGCGCGCCACGGTGGGCTGGGGCAGCTCCAATCTGGTGACCGCGTATGACGCGGACGACGCGGTCGTGTTCGACGCCTCGATGCCGACTGGCTTCTCGTCCTACCGCGCCTTCCGAACGGCATGGACGGGCACCCCGCTCGACCTGCCCCTGTTGGGAGTGACCAGGGCCGCTGATGACCAGACCACCGTCTGGGTCAGCTGGAACGGGGCGACCGAGGTAGCTTCCTGGGAGCTCCTGGCAGGCGACTCGGTCGAGGCCCTCGAACCAGCTGGTGTCTTCCCCCGCGAAGGCTTCGAGACGGCGATCGCTGTTCCCGACAGAGCGGCGATGGTCGCGGTCCGGGCGCTTGACGTCAGCGGCGAACCGCTTGGCGAATCGGACCCGATCACGATCGAGGAAGCCCTGGCTGTGCCGCCGTCGGTCTACTGAGCCGCGTGAGCGCCGCCGCCGCTCGATGACTTCGAGCGGGCTCCCGCTACTCGACGACCGAGTCGGTGAAGGTGATGGCCTTGCCCAGGAAGAAGATGCCCGGGTAGGTCGAAAAGCCGTCCCCGGTGTTCTTGCGGAGGACCGAGTCGGCGATCTCAACGCGGCCGCTACGGTCATTGCTCACGAAGAAGATGGCGCTGCCGCCCTCGTGGTTGGATCGATTGGACACGATCTTGGTGCCCTCGACATGCAGGGTCATGGTGTTGCCGTCGTTGTAGATGGCTCCGCCGTTGCCACCACCCGGCTTGCCGGCCTTGGGCGGATTGGCGCCGCTGCCGATGGCGCGGTTGTTGCGGAACAGGCTGTTCAGGATGGTCCACGACACGCCGATGCTGGAGATGCCGCCGCCATTGGAGCAGATATTGGCCTGCTTGCCCCAGCCACCGAACGTGCTGTCGACGACGTAGACGGGCAGACCCTCGTACTGCGAGAACACCTGGATGGCGGCACCGCCGATATCGGGTCCCGTGGACGCGCAGCGGTTGCCGAAGAACCGGGAGTTGACGATCTTGAGGCGGCCGCCGCGGACGAAGATGGCGCCACCACCGTCCATGGTCTCCGTGCCGTACGAGCGACCGTTCCTGAACGTGAGGTTCTGCAGCGTGAGCGACGGGTGATCCTGGTTCTGGCAGTGGGGCGTGGTCCAGACCTGCCTGGGATCGCAGGTATTCATGTACAGGATGCGCCGCTTGCCCATCCCGGTGAGGGTGATCTTGCCGCGCCCGTCGAGCACGATATCAGGCCGATCGTTGAAGACCTTGGCGGTCGACTTCATCTTGATGGTCATGGGCTTCTTGCCGCAGCGGAAGCGGATGATCCCGCCCTTCCGCACCGCCTCGACGACCTTCTTCGAGGTGCAACTCCAGGGTGTCCCAGTTCCGACGTACCGATCAGGATCTGAGGTATCGACGGCTCGCGCTGCCGCCGGGATGGGAGCATGGCCACCAGGGTTGCCGGCGGCACTGACGGGCACGGTCGCGACCACCATGAGGACGCTCGTGAAGGCGAAGGCGAGCCCGGGCCGGGACCGACGAGATGTGAGCGAGCGCATGACACGAACCTAGCGACCGGCGGCCGGCGGCGATAGGTGCCGACTGTACTGGCGCCTCGATGGCATCGGGGCCAGCGGGGGTCGGGCAGCTCCTGCGGTTCGACACACGTTTGCAAGGTGAATCCGCGTCGCCTTGTTCCGTCCGTGTCGCTGCCTGCTCGAGACTGGCCATCTAGCGGCTCATCCGATGCACGCAAGGAGGTCCCCCATGCCCGCGAACCCCAGCAAGCCACAAGACACCCGAGACCAAGATCCCGCATCGACCATCCTACAAACGGTGGGCGAGGCCTCGGCAGATGCCCGCGAGCACCTGGCTGGGGCCGCCGCCGCTGCCGGCGGGGCCATCGAGCACACCAACCGGGCGCTTCGGATGCGCTCCGACCGAACCTTGGGCCTGGTGGGAGCGTTCTCGGTTGGTGCGGCGATCGGCCTGTTGCTCGGTGGTTCCAGCCGGCTCCTGATCGCGCTGGCACTGGCGCCGGTCGCCCTCGTCGCCGGCACTCTGATGGAGCGCATGGATCGCGCCGACCTCGTACCGCCGAGGACCCTTCACTAGGGACCACCGGCCCGGGGGTTAAACTTCGCGGCCATGATGACTTCCGAACGACTCACATCCTTCTTCGCTGCCTGGAACGACCATGACGTCGAGACGATCGTGAGCTATTTCACGCCCGATGGTGCCTACTTCGCATCCATCGGGCCAGACGATGAGGGAACGGCCTTCCGCGGCACCGATGAGGTACGTCGTGGCGTGGCTGCGTTCCTCGGCAGTTACGGTGATGTCCACTACACGGACCTGAGGGTCGGCATGGCCGGCGACCGTGCGGTCGCCAGCTGGACGTTCCGTGGCACCAGCCCGACAGGGGAGGCGATGACCTACCGCGGTGTCGACCTCTTCGAGTTCGAGGGGGACCTCATCAGGGTGAAGGACGCCTATCGCAAGGAGCGTTCCAGCCCCATCGGCGGGTAGATGGATGCCGCGGATGCCTCGGATGCGCGCCCGCTGAGCGTTTCCGAGAGCGTAGTGACCTCGGTAGCAAGCAGGAGCACGGGGCCGACTGATCCGAGTCGTCGGCGTGAGGGTCCATCGTGTCGTCGGACGGTGCACCGGAGTCGTGATGAGTGATCGGGTAGCGAGCGAGGCGCTGGTCCCATCGGTCGATGCGGAAGAGGCCACTGGCATCGGCTTCGATCGGTTGGTCTTCTTCTCTGACGCGGTATTCGCCATCGCCATGACGCTGTTGGTGATCGACGTCCGATTGCCTGAACTGGCGGGTCGGGTCGGTGATGCGGACCTCGCCGCAGCGCTCAGCGAGCTGTGGCCGCGGATCTTTGCGTACGCACTGAGCTTCACCGTCATCGGCTTGTACTGGCTGGCCCACTGGCGGCGGTACATGTTGGTGCGACGAGCGGATGACCGATTGGCGTTGCTCAACCTCCTGTTGCTTGGCCTGGTCGCCTTCATCCCGTTCCCGACCTCCATCCTGGGGGAGTACGGGGACCTGCCGGTCGCCGTCGCGTTCTATGCCATCGTCCTGGGCCTGGCCGGCCTGGCCGGGACCGCGGGTTGGCTCTACGCGGCCTCCCACGACCAGTTGCGACCGACCGTGACGACGGTCGACATCCGAACGAGCGTCGTTCGCGGCCTGGTGGTTCCCGCGGTCTTCTTCGGCTCGCTCCTGGCCCTGCCGCTCGTAGGACCCGCCGGCACCGAGCTGCTCTGGCTCCTCGCGTTCCCGGCACTATGGTTGGTCGAGTCCAGCATCCGCCGCGCCGACCGCTCCAGAACAGGCTCCGATGACCAGGCGACGACCTGAAGCACGACCCGCCGCCGGTCCGGTGCTCGCGACGCAACCATCCGAACCGGGCTAGTCGGACACCGTCTGGTCGGCATCCGGTGCCTGGATGATGAGCGTGCCCCGGACCTCGTCTGGCGCGGAGTCGCTGAAGAAGCGGTACTGGTCGGGCTGGAGCTGACGGACCACGATCAGCCTGGTGCCGCCGGGTTCGACGGGACCGGTCGAGGCGTCGAGCGGAGCTTCGAAGGTGAGACCCTGCTCCACGGTCGAATCATTGCGGAACGTGAGGACCACCGTCACCAGTGCACCCGTCAGCGTGACCTCGGCCGGCTCGAAAGCGCCCTGACCGTCCATCCCGATGGTGACGCGCTCACTGCTGGGATCTCCCAGGAGCGCGGCGATCTCCGAGGGGACGAGCGGTTCGCAGTCGGCCGGGTCAGCGCGATCGAGCGGGTCTACGGCTCCAAGGGCGTCCAGGTCAGGTGCGACGCTGGCGTGGGCGGTCGTCGTCTCCGTGTCGATGGTGACCAGGACGATGCCACGCTCCCAGTCGGTGACGTAACAGGATTCCAGCGTCTCGGGCGGCGTCTCCAGCAGGTCATCGACGATGAAGCGTCGAGCCCGGTCGGTGTCGCGCGGCTCCAGCGGAAGCCGGGATGCCACCTCGAGATACGCGGTGAGCGGGAGCGAGGGGTCACTCTCGATGAGCTGGAAGTCGAAGGTGGCGATGGCCGGGTCGGTTCCCGCTCCATCGAGCACCATGGCCGGCAGGTCGGCAAGCGACGCCGGAGGGGCCCAGCCGAACCAGTCACCGGTGGTCCCATCGATCCGGAACACGAAGCCGATCTCCTGCAGCTCGCGGCGGAGCTGGTCGCCGGTGGGCCAGGGAAGCAGTGCCGCTGGCTGGTCTGTCATCGGGCTCGGTTCGTGCGCAGGGCTCCGGTGGGGCACCGGGCTCTGGGCGGCCACGGACGCGGCCGCGAACATCGCCAATACGCTCGCACCGGTTGCGCGGAGCGCCCTAGACATCCGGCCGCAGGCGTATCAGCTCGCGGTTGAGCGAGCGCTGGACACGGGCCAGCTTCTTCTTGCCGGCCTTGTTATCGAGCATGCAGGGATCGCCCTTCTGCTGGCGCTTCCATGCGAAGCATGGACCGTTGCTCACGTCGTAGAGCTCTCGCTCGCCGGTGGCGTAGACGGTGTATGTCCAGCGGCAGCCCTGACGCCTGGCCTGGGCACAGCCATGCCTGGCCAGTGGTGAGCTGCCGGTCGTGGTCACGCTCCAGTAGGTGGGCACGCGATGCCCTTCCTCCTGGTAGCTGGTGAGGACTGCCCCTCGACCGAGCGTCGTTCGCTCCCCGGTGAGGAGCCGCAGCAGCGACTCGCCGTCCGGCCGGCTGGCACCACCGGGATATGGCCCCAGCCTGCAACCGCCGATGTCACAAAGCGTTGGCGCAAGATCGATGTTCTGGACACGCTCGTCGACCCGGCGGGGCATCGTTCCCAGCACCCGTGGCCAGCGGATGAACAGCGGGACCTGCGTCCCATACGGCGCCTTCTTGTCGTCATAGATGCGCTGCGAGCCGAAGGACATGCCGTTGTCCGAGGTCAGGATGAGCATGGTGTTGTCGAGGCGATCCTGCTTCCGGAGTCGCTGTATGACGTCGCCGATCAAGCGGTCGACGGAGAGCAGGCCACGGCAGGTGCGCTTCAGCTGGTAGCCCTTGCGCGACTTGATGCGCCGTTCACGCACGAAGGCCGGCTTGTCTCGGACATCCCTCTCCATGTAGCCCGGTGGTCGCCACGGCTTGACGTTGCACTGCCTGGAGCGGCGATCCCGTGGCGCCACCTTCCAGGGCTTGTGCATCGAGTAGGGCGTGATCCAGGCGAAGATGGGCTCCCTCCTGGGCGTGCGCTTGAGGACCTTGCCCGCGATGCGGTCGATGACGTCGGTCGAGTAGTCGCGAGGCCGATGGCCATAGTGGCGCCGCATGCCATTGCTGAACAGGTTGTAGTCGTAGTAGCGACCGCCACTGCCGTGGAATTCGTCCCAGCCGGGCGGGAACTTGGGCAGGACGCGATCGAAGAGGTTGACGTACTTGCCGACGGCGACGGTGTGGTAGCCGACCGAGTGGAGCTCGGTCGCGATGGTCTCCCGGGGGTCGAATAGCGTGCCATCGGTGGCGTAGGCGCCGTGGCGGTGGGTGTGCTGTCCGGTGAGGAATCCGACTCGACCAGGCGTGCAGGTGGGTGTCTCGACATGAGCGTCGGTGAATTCCACGCCCTGTTCGACGAAGTACCGCTGGATGTTGGGCAAGTGCTTCCACAACCGGCCGTCAAGCGGCGGGATATCGTCAAGGACGAAGGCGACGATATCGGGGCGCGGCGCGCGCGGATCCTCGCCTGGTGGATCTGGCGGGTCGCCGGGGATGGGCGGATACGTGGCCGCGGTGGTGACGCCGGTGATGGTGATCGCGCCCAGCGTCGCGAGTGCGGTGGCCAGGAGTAGCCCCGAGGTGTGAGACGACTTCACCGCTGCAGAGTAGCCGAGCGCAGACCGCTGCTGCTGGTCGCTTGTGCCCGGCTATCCTGTGTGGAGACGCCACGAACACCATCGCGGAGCGCAGCCACCATGGATCTGATCATCGCCTTGTTTGCCGGGATCATGGGCGCCGCGATGGCCGGGATCTGGGCCCGCGACATCGCCAGCGGCATCGGCTATGACGCGACACAGGGGTTCCTGCACGCTCGCGAGACCGACACCGAGGATCTGATGATGTGGCACTGGCTCGCCGAGTTCGGCACCGCCGGCGTGCTCATGGTCGGCGCCATCCTGCTGGTCTTCGGCGCGGCCCTGGCCCAGCCGGTGATGCTGCTGGGCCTTGGTGCGCTCGCCTACACCTCGGCCAACAGCCTGGGCTGGTCGCTGGCCCGGCCGGAACGTCGACCATATGCCTATCCTATGGTCATCGGCCTGGTCGGCGCCGCCATCTGCGCGGCGCTCCTGCTGTTCACCTAGCGGCGCGACGGTCCGCCGCTCAGGCCATCCCCGCCGCCGATGACGCCGGTTCGTGGTGCTCATCGGCGCCTCGCACCCAGCCCGCGACGGGCGCCCGTACCGCGATCGCCGACGCGCCGATGCTCAGCGTGATCACCGCGAGCAACCCGGCATGCAGCTCCGGGGTCACCGCGCCAGCGATGAACAGGACGGACACCAGCACGAAGCTGAACTCGCCCAGCTGGCTCAAGCCGACCGCGATCTGCGACGGCCGTTCCAGGCGACCGATCCGCGCGAAGACGTAGATGGTGCCGGTCTTGGTGATGAGCATCAGCAGCCCGAAGATGGCCACCCAGCGCAGGCCGCCGAAGAGTGCCTCCAGCTCCAGCAGCGAGCCCACGGCGACGAAGAACAACACGGCGAAGACATCGCGGAAGGGGAGCAGGCGTCGACGTGCCTCGCCCGACATGGGGTTGTCGGCGATGACCAGGCCGGCCACGAACGCCGCCAGCGCCAACGGGATGCCGAAGACGACTGCGCCGATGCCTGCGCCGAACAGCCCACCCGCGATCGAAACCAGCAGGAACAGGTCGGGGTTGTCTCGCAGCCGGCCCAGCACCAGCGGGAAGAGCCGCGCCGCGGCCACCGAGATCGATGAGAACGCCAGCAACGCCAGCGAGGGCTTCCACCGGAGGCCGCGTGTCGGCGCCCCAGATGGCCAGCAACAGCGGCCGCGACGATGACGCCACTGAGGTCCTGCAGCAGGCTCCATCCGAGCAATGCCGTCTCGGTCGGCTTGTTGGTACGCGGGAGCGGCTGCGCGTGATGTTGACGACCACGACCGACGACGACATGGCCACGCACAGGCCCAGGATCATGGCCACCTCGATGGGCTGCCCGACGAGGGTGAGCACCAGCCCGGCGGCGATCGTGGTGGTGATGATCTGGAGTGGAGAAGCCGCGATGAGGGAGCGGTGCTCACGCCGGAGCCTGCCCACGTCGAGCTCGATGCCGACCTCGAACAGCAGCAGCACGACGCCGATATCGGCCAGCAGCTGCACCTGCTCGCGATCGGGCTTGCTGGCTTCGGGGAGCAACTGGAAGGCCACCAGGCCGACCACCAGGTAACCGATCACCGCAGGCAGGCCAAGCCGCCGCGCGATGAACCCGAACACGGCAGCGGCCAGGAACAGCGTGCCCAGCTCGAGGATCGGGAGGGCGGTCGCTTCCATGGGTGCAGCCTAGCGTTCGCGCAGGTCCGCCGGCGACGCGTTCTGGGCGACGCGGCGGCGACCTAGAATGCCGGGACCATGACCGAACCCGAACGTCCCGACGCCATCGCCCCTCGCCGGCCATCCGGGCAGCCCGACGCGGCGCGCACCGACGACTCGACGAGGCCGTGGCCGCGGTCTTGCCGGCACTCGAACAGTTCAACCGCTTCGAGGGTCCCGATCGAGCGGCGCTGCGGTCGGAGTGGGGGCCGCTGCTGGACGAGTCGCTGCCCCGGCAGGGCGTCGGAGCGGACGCCGTCATCGAGCTGCTGCGTGACGTGGTCATCCCGGCCGGACTGCGCATCGGACATCCGGGCTTCACGGCCTGGGTCACCACGGCACCCAGCACGACTGCGGCACGCGAGTCAGCCGTGGCCAACGGTCGCCACGGCCGCAGCGCTGGTGGCTCCAGCCGGGCAATCACCTCGACACCATGGCGGTGCACTGGCTCATCGAGCTGCTGGGCTTTCCCCCGTCGTATGTCGGGCACGTTCACATCCGGTGGCTCGACCGCGAACCTGGTGGGGATCGGCGCGGCCCGCCAATACGCCGGTGAGCGACTGGGCCTGGACGCCGCACTCGATGGCATCGCAGCCATGCCGGAGCCACGCATCTACGCCACCGACGAGACGCATCACGTGGTTACCCGTGCCATGGGCGTGCTGGGCCTGGGGCGCGCCAACGTCCGCACGGTGGCTTTGGATGCAGGTCGCCGCGCCGACCTGCAGGGCCTTGAGGCCCTCATCCGCGAGGACGAGGCGGCCGGGCGCACGCCGATGGCCATCGTGGGCAACGCCGGCGACGTCAACACCGGCATCGTCGACCCATTGCCGCAGATGGCGCAGATCGCCCACGAGCACGACATCTGGTTCCACGTCGATGGCGCCTATGGCGGCTGGGGCATGCTCGATGAGCGCGTCGAGGCGGCCTTCGGGGACCGCGGCAGCTACGACTCGTTCGCGGTCGACCCGCACAAGTGGCTGGCTGCGCCGGTGGGCACGGGCCTGGCCATCTGCCGCGACGGGGAGCTGCTGAGTCGCGCGTTCACCATCGAGCCGGGTCACTACGACCAGCGAACGCAACCTTGGGACACCCGATGCCACTGACCGTGAGTCGGCATTCCTGGGGCTGGGCAGCGGGACCGCGGACTGGGGCGTCGACTTCTCAGCCCCGGCGCGCGGCGTGGCCGTATGGGCCGTGCTCAAGGAGATCGGCGCCGATGGGATGCGCGAACGGGTGCGGCGCCACAACGACTTCGCGCGCCACGTGGCCGAACGGGCGCGCCAGGAGACCGAGCTGGAATTGCTGGCCGAACCCCAGCTATCGATCGCCTGTTTCCGCTATCGACCGGTCGGCTGGGACGATCCGGCGCGCCTTGACCAGCTCAACATCGACATCCTCGAGGAGCTCCGCCGGGGCGGTCGGTCGGTGCCCTCAAGCACCCGGGTCGACGATGCCTTCGCCATCCGCGCCTGCTACATCAATCCGCGCACCGACATCGAACACGTGGACCTGCTGGTCGAGGACGTGCTGGCTCACGGGCGCCGACTGAGTACGCACGCCTGATCAGTCGGCCGCTACGCCAGCAGGCTCAGTCGCTGCCGACCGGCAGCGCCGGCGAGCTTCCCAGGAAGCAGCAACACCGGCCGGGCCGCATCGATGTCCTCGGCGATGGTGTCGGGGAGCGCCGGGGAGAAGACCTCGTGGTCGGACAGTCGCCGGCTGAAGTCCGACATCCTTCAGGCGAAGCAGGTGGCCATAGGGGTGATCGGCGGGGAAGCCCTTGGGGTTGCGCGTCAGCGAATCGCCGATGACCGACCCGAAGACCGAGCGGAATCGCTCGTCCTCGATGGCTCGGAGCACGACGTTGGGGTCGCGGTCGACCTTCTCACGGAACGCGGCCAGGCGTTCCCGCTCCGGGTGCCACATGCCGCCACCCACGAAGATGTTGCCGGGCGCCAGGTGGAAGTAGCCGCCGACACCGCCAAGGTGGCGCTTCGGATCGCCGCCAGAGTCGTCCCATGGGAATCGTGCACCAAGCCCGGTCTTGTAGGGCGACTTGTCCTTCGAGAAGCGGACATCGCGGTAGATGCGGAACGGCGAACGACTCGGGTCCGCGACCAGGGGCAGGCGGAGGGCCTCGAAGCGATCGCCAAGGGCCACGCACAGGGACTCCATGGGCTCCTTGAGCAAGCGTTCGTAGTCGGTCTTGCGCGGCTTGAACCAGCCCCGGTCGTTGTTGTCCGCCAGGTCTGCCAGGAATTGCAGGGCGTCGGGTTCGAACCCGCTGAACGTCGCGGGTTCGCTGGGCGTGTCGGCCATCGTCGTCTCCGTGCGGATCGTAGGCGGTTCGGCGGCGGGCCTTGAAACCTATCACGGCGGCCCACGGCAACGCCTGCGCTGCGGACTCCAGCCAGTCGTCTCGGTCGATCGTCACCAATGGGGCCATACACAAACAAGGCTCGATAGCGCAGTCTTGAGCGCTATGGATCGCCTGCCACGCGATATCTCCGCGTCTTCCTGGCTGCGTGTCTGCCTCGATGACTGACGAGCAACGGCCAGATCGAGACGTCGAGTGGCCCAGTCGGGACCTGGAGTGGCCCAGCGAGGACCTTGCCCAGGCCGGGTCGGCCAACCGGTCGGGGTCGACGGCCACCCCACCTGACCTGCCACCTCCATCTGGACCTGTCCAGCCGCCGTACCCGCCGATGCCGACGGAACCCCAGTCGCCGATCGCGCCACCGGCATATACCCCACCGCCACTGCCACCGGCACTCCCACCGCCACCGTCCGAGTACGACGAGCATCGTCCGCCGCCGACGCCAGCCCACGGCGGCAGCCCGTTCACGGGTCCGGCGCCGATCCTGACGCCTCGCGATGTCGGTCCCTACGCCGTCCCGGCCGGCCCCGTGCCTCCACCGCCAGAGCTCGCGCCCGAGGAGCAGCGTCGCAGCTACTTCCGACCCGATATCGAGGGTCTGCGTGCCGTCGCCGTCATCGCCGTGTTGCTGTTCCACATCGGTGGGCCGCTGACGACGGGCGGCTTTGTGGGCGTCGACGTCTTCTACGTCATCAGCGGATTCCTGATCACGGCACTGCTGCTGCGCGAAGGGGAGGCGACCGGCCGCGTGGACCTGGTCAGGTTCTACGCCCGGCGGATGCGTCGCCTGCTGCCGGCGGCGTTGGTGGTCATCGTCGTCACGCTGGCCCTGTCGGCCGTCATCGTCACGCCGCTCCGCCTCACCGAGATCGCGGGTGACGCCGCGGCAGCTGCGCTGTACGTCTCCAACTTCCGGTTCGCCCTCGAAGCCACCAACTACCTGGCCGTCGAGGCGCCGTCGCCGTTGCTGCACTACTGGACGCTCGGCGTGGAAGAGCAGTTCTACCTGGTCTGGCCGCTCATCCTGCTGGTCGCCATGCGGCTGCTGTCGCGCCGCTTCCTGGGCGGCTTCATCGTGGTGCTCGCGGTGGCCTCGTTCGCGCTGTCGTTCTACTGGACGGATGCGGCGCCGGCCTGGGCCTTCTTCTCGCCGTTCACGCGGGCCTGGGAACTGGCCGCTGGCGCCCTCATCGCCGTGGGTCTGCTGCGCATCCCGCGTCGCGCGCCGGATCTCGTGGCTCCCGTCCTGGTCCTGGCGGGTCTCGCGCTCATCGTCGTGGCGGTGGTCGTGCTCAGCGACGTCACGCCCTACCCCGGCGTGGCCGCGCTGCTGCCGGTCGTGGGCGGAGTCCTCGTCATCGTCGGCGGCGTGGACCGCGTCGACTCGTCCGGCGCGCTGGCTGCTGGCCAACCCGGTGTCGCGCTATTTCGGGCACATCTCGTATTCGCTCTACCTGTGGCACTGGCCCATCCTGGTGCTGATCCCCATCGCCATCGGCAGTGACGACCTGGGGCTCCGATTCGGGCTGGCCGGCGTGGCCATCGTCATCGCCGCCGTCAGCACCGAGGTCATCGAGCGACCCTTCAGACATAGCGGGATCCTCGCCCGGAGGCCAAGGTTCTCCGTCGAGTTCGGCCTGACCAGCTCGGTCGCGGTCGCCGTGGTCGCCCTGGTCATGAGCGGAGCCATCGCGTTGCCGCTGCCGGGCGTGCAGCCCGATCCGGTGGTCGTCGAGCTGACCGGAGCGCGCGAGGACCTGCCGGTCATCTACAACGATGGCTGCCACGTCTACTTCGATGTCGCGGAGATCTCCGACTGTTCCTACGGCGACGTCGAGAGCGCCAGGACCGCTGTGCTGTATGGCGACTCACACGCCGGACAATGGTTCCCGGCGCTCGAGCGCTACGCCCGCGACAAGGGTTGGCGGCTGGAAGTCCACACCAAGTCGGCCTGTAGTCCGGTGCCGGTAGTGCTCTTCGAGAAGAAGCTGCGTCGCATCTACGACGAATGCACGGAGTGGCGAAACGCCGTGCTGAAGCGCATCCGCAAGATCCAACCGGAGGTCGTCTTCGTGGGTAGCTCGCGCGACTACGACATGTATGAGGGTGGTCGGCTGTTGCAGGTCCGCCAGGACTACCCGCTGTGGGAGGAGCGGATGACGGAGATGGTGCAGACGCTCGATGAGAACGCCGGCAAGGTGGTGTTGCTGGCCGAGACTCCGTACCTCAACTTCGACCCCATCGATTGTCTGGCCGACGGCAAAGCCTCAAGCTGCGATCCGGCGAAGGTGCTCGCGGTCGATGACCAGTACGCGGCCATCGAGGCCAGTGCCGCCGAGGCGGGTAACGCACAGTTGCTCAGCATCAACGACATCGTCTGCCCTGGTCGGAGCTGCCCCGTGGTGGTCGACGGCATCGTGGCCTACCGGGACAGCCAGCATCTGACCGGTTCGTATATGGAGCACCTCGCGGAGCCCATCGCCAACCTGCTCGAAGGTCGTGCCCCGTTCCCCACGCCGCTCCCTTCGCCAGGCGCCTCAGCCGACTCTGCCTAGCTCTACCTCCCCACCCCGGACTCCATCCCACCGCCCGCCAACCCCTTTCACGTATCCCTACGGCCGCACCTTCTACCGTGCCACCCAGGGTCGTGGTGTGGTCTGGTGTAGTCCGTAGTGGTCAGACGGGCCATCGGTAGCGCCCCCGGTGGTACCCGCGTGTGAGTGTCCGCCCGGCGCCGCCCGAACACAGTGCGTTCATGCCTTCATTCGGACCCATCTCCATTCGCCAAGCGGTTCCGGCAGCGCTCGTGGCGGGGATGCTCCTTGCGACCCTTCCTGCCGCGACCATGGCCGGCTCTCCGCCGCCCCCACCGGTCAAGGCGACCGAGTGGAAGGTCCTCTCGCTCATGAACCAGTTCCGTTCGAATCACGGCCTTGCGCCGCTACGGATGGCTGGTGGCGTACGCGTCGTGGCACGCGATCGCAGCCGGTCGATGAAGAACGGCAACTACTTCAGCCACGTATCGCCGTCCGGTGTGACCGCCGGCAGCATGCTCCACAGCCGCTCGATCTCCAACGCCTTCTGGGGCGAGGCGATCGGCTGGACCAACAGCCTGGGCCTGAATGCGGGTGCACGCTGGATGGTCGACTGGTGGAAGGGTTCCACGCCACACCGCCGGCTGATGCTGCGTCGGGACTTCAACTACGCCGGTATCGGGGTCGCCCGCGACGGTGGCAAGACCTTGTGGACCATCGTCTTCGTCAACCAGCCCGACCACACTCCGCCGCTGGCGCACCTGGTGGGACCTTCGTCCAACACCATCACCGCTGCGAGCAGCAGCGTCACCCTTCGCTGGTGGGGCAAGGACCGCAAGCTCTCGACCCGCACGTCCGGTTTGAAGGCCTTCGTCCTGCAGCACAAGCGCTCGACTGGCAGCTGGCACGTCGTGCGCCGAACCACGCATCGCAGCGCGACCATGAACCTGCCATCGGGACAACACTACTTCCGCCTCCGGGCCGTGGATCGCCGTGGCAATCGCGGTGGCTGGCGGCAGCCCCTCAAGGTGGTCGTTTCCTGACACCTCACCAGAGCCGAAGAACGAAGCCGGGCCAGGCGATGCTGGTCCGGCTCCGTGGTTCCTAGCGCCGTTCGGCTGCGGGTCGAGTGAAGCCCTCAAGCTCGCGGTGGACCTGGACGAACAGGTTGCCCATCACACGGGCGACGGTCGGGAAGGCGTGGATGGTGTCAGCAAGCTGGACCAGCGGCACGCGCAGCTTCACCGCCAGCACCGCCTCGTGGATGAGCTCGGAGGCCCCGGGGCCACCGATGAAGACGCCCAGCAGGGTCCGTGAGCCGCGATCGACCACGATGGTGATGTGCCCCTTGGCCTCCGAGGTGTAGCCCTTGGCCGTGGGATACAGGTCGGCCGTGGCTTCGAAGGCGTCGTGGCCGGCTTCCAGCGCCTGTTCCAGCAAGAGGCCCACGGAAGCCACCTCGGGCTGTGTGTAGAGCGCACGCGGGATGGCCCGGTAGTCGGGGCTGACATCCTCGCCGCGAGCGATGCGGACCGCCATCTCACCCTGGTAGTGGGCCAGGTGTGTATGCAGCTCCGGGCCGGCCGGGTCTCCCACGACATAGACACCGGGCGCGATCCGAAGGCGGTCGTCTGGCCTGGGCATGCGGTCGTCGGGCGTGATGCCGATGGTCTCAAGCCCCAGATCCTCGAAGGGGATGGCACGGCCGATGGACACCAGGACCTCATGGCCTTCGGCCTTGCTCCCATCCGATAGACGGACCACGTGAGCGCCGTCCTTGCCCGCTCCGGGTTCGACCCGAACGGCACGGACACCGGTGCGGATCCGCACGCCCTCGTCCTCCAGGGCGTCCCCGACGAGCTCCGAGTTCCGGGAGTGGTCGCGTGCGAGGATGCGAGGGTTGCTGTCGACCAGGGTGACCGGCACGCCGTAGCGTGCGTAGACCTGCGCCAGCTCCACACCGGTAGGCCCGCCGCCCATGACCAGGAGGCTCTTTGGGAGGCTCCGGGTGCCCGTGCCCAGGCGGTTGTCCCAGGCATCGATCTGGTCCAGGCCGACGATGTCCGGGATGCGCGAGTGAGAGCCGACCGCGATGATGATGTTGTCACCCTTGAGCTCCCGAGAGCCGCCGTCAGTCAGCTCGACACGGACCGTGCCCGGGCCATCGAGTCGGGCCGTGCCGCGGATGGGTTCGGCGCCGATGTCCCGATAGCGCTTTTCATGGCTGGCGTCGCTGGGGTAGTCGATCTCCTCGCGACTGATCATCCAGTCCCGAAAGTCGGACGCCTTCTGCCATGGGTAGTCGCCACCGGCGTGGTGGACCGCGGCCGCGTGCAGCAGTGACTTGGACGGCATGCAGGCCCAGAAGGCGCAGGAGCCGCCGAACAGGTCTCGATCGATGATGGCGGCACTGTGGCCGCCCTCCCGGGCCAGTTCGACCGCTGCTTCGCCGGCCGCGCCGGCACCGATGATCACGAACTCGAAGCTGTCAGTCTGTGGGTCGCTCACGGTCTCCCTCGTTGGTAGCTACCTGGATCAGGTCTTGGACCGCTCCCTGGAAGGCGGCCATCACCGCGTCGCCGCGGAGCACGAAGACGACGTCGCCGACAGCGCTGCCGGGATGCGTCGTCAGCCACGTACGGACACTGCTGAGCGCTACCATCGCAGCCTCCTGCAAGGGATAACCATAGACCCCGCAGCTCAGCGCAGGGAACGCGACCGTGCGGCCCCCGGCTTCCTGGACCAGGTCCAGCGCGCTGGCATAGGCCGACGCCAGCAGCGTCGCCTCGCCCGCATCGCCACCACGCCAGATGGGCCCGACCGCGTGGACGATGAAGCGTGCCGGCAGATCCCCGCCGCCGGTGAGCACGGCCGATCCGGTCGGGCAGCCGGCGGAGCGCTCGCGGAGTTCGGCCATGACGCTTGGGCCGGCCGCAGCATGGATAGCCCCATCGACGCCGCTGCCACCGGCCAGAGCACTATTGGCAGCGTTCACGACCACGTCCACACTGACCTGCGTGATGTCGCCTGCCAGCAGTCTCATGGTCGTGCCCTTCCACACCACTTCTGTCATGTGGGGAGTCTGTCGCACCGCGAGGGCACTCGGCAAGGCTTGCGACGGATGGTCGAGGTCTTGGCCTGCGATATCTCGTCTGTCTGCAGGGGAATAGACTCTCACTCTGGGTGCATCTGACACGAGCGGGGTCGATCGGCTCCGATCTCACTGACTAGCGAGTCTCGCACAGGGGTCTGAAAATGAGAATCCGCTCCCGTACCGTGGCCATGGTGGCTGCGGCGTCTCTCCTGGTCGCCCTGCCCGCGCAGGCACAGGATGACGTCAGCACGATCACCTTCGATGACATCGGCTTCAGCTTCGCCCACGACCTGGGCGTGAGCGTGAACACCACGCAGGTGCCCGCCCAGCCCACCGATACCGAGCCACCGGCCGTGCCGGACGCGGGCCACGTCGCCTTCACGCTCTACGATGCCAAGCCTGAGGACAAGCGACCCCTCGCGCCCGCGGATGCATCGACGGTGGTACGCGTGTACGCCACCGCCGATCTGGCGGACTATCCGACGGCCACCCAGCAGCTGGACGACCTTGAGGCTCTCCTCGCCGACGGCTCGAACCTGGCGACCTCGGTGAGCGATGGCAGCACGCTGCCGTACCTGCCGGCGACGCCGACGCCGCAGGCGTTGTATGCCCGGGCCCACATCATCGAGACACCCGCCCTGAGCGGTGTGGCTTATCTCACGGCCTTCAGCTTCGATGCCTCGCCTTTTGCGGCTGACGACTTCATCTATACCTTCCAGGGAGTCAGCCCGGATGGCGAGTGGTATGTCGCGGTCGACGTCAACGTGACTGCCAGCGGCTTTCCCGAGGAGGTCACGGAGCAGGATCAAAAGGCCGTCAACAACGGCAAGAAGTACGCCGCATATCTCGATGAGACCGTCCAGACGCTGAACGACGCGTCCCCGGACGATTTCACGCCGTCGCTCTCGTCCATCGACGATCTGGTGCAGTCGTTCACGCTGCCGACGACGCCGGAACCGACACCTTCACCAAGCCCAGAGCCCACACCCGAACCCACGCCTGAGCCGACACCAGAACCCACACCGGTGCCCACCGCCGAACCATCGATGGCGCCATCCGTGGCTCCCTCCGCCTCGGCTGTCCCTTCCGCGGTGCCATCGGCGGTACCGTCAGCGGTGCCATCTGGCGGTCCCCCATCGGTGCCGTCCATGGCTCCGTCGGCCTCGCCCAACGCCGCTGACTGACGCTCGCATCCGACCGGCGACTCGCGCCCCAGTCCGAGCTTCGGCGCCGATGGCCTGAACGGGCTGTCAGTACCATTGCCTCATCGGCAGCCTCCAGGACTCGGGTCACACTGACTCGCGTGGAGTCGCCTGCCAGCAATCTCACGCTCTTGACGTACCTACGCGCTGCGCGCGTCGAGTCGTCCTGCTTCGTTGCAAGGAGGCGCCCCTCGTGACCGCCCGAGCATCCGCCGATGTTGGCGATGCGTCGGGACGACACGAGACGGTCGTATCGACTCGAGCCGCGAGAAGGTTCTATCCCCTGGCGTTCGTGGCCTGGCTCGCCTTCTCAGGGCTTTTGGTGTACGCGGTCGTCATCGGCGGTGGCTACAGCGGCATTGATTCTGTGACGCTACGAACAGTCAGCCTCGCCATCATCGCGACTGTCCTGGCTGGCTGGGGTCTATTGGCTTGGCGCGTACCAACGTGGCGGCCCGGGACCGCCGTCTGGCCGGCACTCGTCATTCCTGTCGCTAGCTTGGTGATGAGCACACTGCTCTCAGAACATCCCAGGCTAGGTGTTGAGTACATCGCATGGTCAGTGCTCCTCGTGGGCCTCTACCTACTCCTGGTGAGAATCCTGCGGACCGAGTTCGCGCGAGCTCGCATCGGTGGCCTGGCCTTCATCCTCGGGGTGACGATCAGTCTGCTCTACCTGGCGTTGGTACTCGGCCAGTGGCTGGACTGGTGGTCGGTGCTGGGCCGCGTTGCCGTCCCGCCTCTACGTCCGGGTCTCTTCGGCTTGCCTTTCGGCGGGCCCAATGTCGTCGCCAGCGCAGTCGTGTTGGCGAACGTTGTCGCGTTTGCTGGCGTTGGTCTGGCCACTCCGGGTAGGCGGCTCGCCCTAGGGTTGATGGTCACCCTGTCGATCGTCGTGCTGATCATCTCAGGCAGTCGTTCTGCTTGGCTGGCCACTGGGGGCGCGATGATCGTGGCGGGCGGCATCTGGCTCGTTGCCGCCAATCACTCAGCCGGACGCCGCCTGGGTGACCGTCGGACCTGGGCAGTCCTGGCGGCCAGCCTGGTGGGGCTTGTAGCCCTCGGTCCAACTGTGCTCGATAGACTCATCAATGGTGGAGACGGCGGCCGACCCTCCTATTGGGCAAGCGCCATCCGAATGTTCCAGGACGCATCAGCCATCGGCCTCGGGCCGGGCTCGTACGCGGCCAGGCGTGTTGCATACCTGGAACCGGGCGATCTGGACTACACGGTTCCCCATGCACACAACGTCTACATACAGACGGCCGCAGAACTTGGCGTGGTCGGGCTCGCTGCCGGCATCATCGCAGGGCTAGCGATCCTCTGGCTCATCTATCGCGCTCTTCGTTCGACGGACAGCACCCGGTACACCTGGGCATGCGCAGCGCTCTTCGGGATGGTCTACCTGGCGATCGTCGACGTGGCTGACTTCTACGCCAACCTGCCTGGTGTCCTGGTCCTTTGGCTCATTCCAGTGGCCATCCTCGATGGAGCACATGACCATGGCCTGGGCATTCCTGCCAGACTTCGTCCGGCCGTCGCAGGCAAGGTAGCGACCGCCGCCCTCGGACTGGGTTGTCTTGCCTCGGTGGCCGTCCTCGTCTGGGCCGAGTCTACGGCGGCGATCAGCGCGCAAGCGACTCAGGATGTGAACGAAGGCGATTGGGACTCGGCTGCCGTCGCTGCTGCCCGCGCAGTATCGGCCGATGAATCTCACCCTGGCCACCAACTCACCTTCGCATTGGCCGCGATGCACCAAGAGAACTGGGAAAGTGCACGGCAAGCGTACCTGAGGTTCGTGTCGGTTGACGACCTACCACAGGCTTGGCTGGGCCTGGCGCTCGCAACGATCAATTCGGATGGCCCGGACAGTGAGACTGAGTCGTATCTTGTGGCCGCGATGCGCATGGGATACCAGCACCCCGCGGTCAGCTACGCGGCGGGCGAGTTGTACGACCGGATTGGCCATACCGCAGAAGCGAACGCCGCATATGCCGATGCTCTGGTGCAGCTCCCTGAACTCGGGTCCGATCCGGCGTGGCGTGAGGATCCGAAGCTTGCCGGCCGGTTCGACGAAATCCTCGGATCTGCTATCGACCGGCTCGGATCTTCCGGATGGATGTTGGCCCTCGCAGCTGGCGAAGCCGATCGTGCTCGCGCGATCGCCGATGCTGCGAGTCCCAGCTCAGTGGACGAGTCCTGGGTTGACGATGTCATCTCAGCCTGGCAGGGCGACACTGACGCCCTGGGGCGGGTTCAAGCGGTGGCCGAGGCTGACCCGACGAACTCTGGCCCGCTCCTGACGGCCGGTTGGCTGACCGCACACGCTGGAGACGCGAATGGCGCCAACCGCTACCGCCACCTCGCGCAGACGACGATGGAGGGCGTGAGCACACTTGGCATCGGGGTGCGATCCGCGCCCAGCTGCACCGATGGACAGCGGATCCCACTTTCGACCGAACTCTACGGCCGTTGGGCACACCGGAGACCCACACCGCACGACCTCATGCCCCCAGGATTGCGATGTCTGATCCTTCAGGACCGCGCAGCCGGCCTGGGCTGATGGACCCACACCATCGGGACGCGAACTGAGATGGCGGCGCGTCCGGATCACCGCTACCAGACTTGCGTCGTCGGACCCGACCGGAACCGGTCGTGGGCGTGCTCACCACACATCGCCTGGAGCGTATCGTCCGATCTATGGCCTGACGTAGTCGACCGCTACTGGGCGAACGAACGGGTGCGGACAAACCTGTTGTTGGCGTCCCGGTGGCTGACTCGATGACCGCGTCCAAGGCGTCTGTCCAGCCACCAGCGACGAGATTCGGGTGGGGGTTGGTAGGTTGGCTCGCGCTTGTCGCCGCGGTGACCTGGGTCGTGCTCATCGGGGGTGGATACGCCGGTATCGAAGTCGGCCTGCTGCGCCAGCTCAACCTGGCGATCATCACGATCGGTTTGGCTGTCTGGGCTGTCTTGGCGTGGCGTCGTCCGACGTGGCGTCCCCGGTCAGCCATTTGGCCGGCGCTGCTGGTGCCATACGTGATTCTCATCGTGGCTACAGTGGCCTCATCTCTGCCGCGGCTTGGGGTGGACTACCTGGCGTGGGCGACGCTCCTTATCGCCCTCTATCTCATGCTCGTCAGGATGCTTGCTCTTGGCTTCGTGCGAGAACGCATCGGCGGTCTGATGGCGATACTCGGCTTGATCACGAGCATCACCTACATCGGCGTCGTGGCGGCTCGCTGGCTGGAATGGTGGGAGCTCATCGGGCACCTGACACCGCCCATGCTTCGTCCAGCCTATGCCGGCCTGATCGTCGGCGGGCCCACCGTGGTACCCGTTGTGATCGTCCTCCTCATGGCCTGTGCATTCGCTGGGCTTGGCGTCGCGACTCGCGGACGGATCGTGGTGCTGGGGGTCCTGAGCTGCACGAGCCTGTTCGCGGTGTTTCTCAGTGGAGGACGTGGATCGTGGTTGGCACTGGCGGTCGCGTTGGCGGTCGTTGGCGGCGCTGTCGTCGTCGCGAACCGGCACTGGCTGGGCAGCCTCCTGGCAGATCGCCGATCAAGGATCATCCTCGCGAGCGGCGGCGTCCTGCTTGTGGCGATCGGCTTGGTGTCGACACCAACGATCCTTGGTCGGCTTGAGACCTCTGGTGATGGCGGACGGGCCTACTACGTGACGACTGCTCAGCGAATGTTCGCCGATTCGCCGTTGATCGGCCACGGACCAGGGACCTGGCCGGCACTTCGGATCGCGTACACCCAGCCGGGCGAGCCGGACATCTACGTGCCACATCCGCACAACATCTATGCCCTGACCCTGGCGGAAACCGGGCTCGCCGGAGCCTTGGCCGGCGCCGTCGCACTGTTGTCAGTGGTGTGGCTCGTGGTCGTGGGTCTGAGCTCAGAAGACGCCAGCCGACGCCGCTGGTCTGTGGCGACCCTGTTCGTTCTGATCTACATGTGCATCGCTTCGCTCGTGGATTCGTACGCGAACCTGCCCGTCGTCCTGTTCCTCGCGGCTCTGCCCGTGGCCTATCTGGATGCGACAAGTCCTCGCGGCATCACCGATCGGATCTGGACGGTCGGGAAGGTCGCACGTCACCGCGTTGGCGTCCTAGCGACCATGCTCCTTTTCCTATCGGTCGTAGTCGCGCTCGTGGCGTTGTTCCGGATCGAATCACTTGCAGCAGCCCATCACCGCGCCGTTGCCGCCATCGAGGCACGGGACTGGGAGGCGGCACTGGAAGATGCCACCGTGGCTGCTTCAGGTGACCCAGACATGATCCCGTATCAGGTCACTTACGGCATCGCCGCCGCTGCGAACGGCGAATGGGAGTCCGCTGAGTCGGCATTCGCGTCGGCTGCGGCCGCGGACGATCTGCCAAGTTCCTGGATCAACCTGGCGCAGGCCCAGCTGGAGCTGGGGGATCGGAGGACGATGCACTGGCCGCGATCGAACGTGCCCAGCGCCTCGATGATGACGACGCATTCACCCTTCTGGGCTCGGCCGTCCTCTACGACCGGATGCAGATGGACGACGAGGCTACGGCCGCCCTGGCGAGGCTGGTGGCTGCCAATCCCAGCCTGGTGGCGGACCCGATCTGGCAGGCCGATCCTATCTTTGGATCCCGCTTCGCCGAGGTCTACCAGGCCGCCCTGTCACGAACTCCAGACCCGTGGAGCTTGGCCATGTTCGTTGGTGACTTCGAGCAGGCGAGGGCTTTGGCTGCTGAGTCTGGTGGTCCACTTGCTCCAATCGTCGTCGAGGCATGGACCGGCGACTCTGATGCCCTTGCTGCCCTGGAGCAGCTGGCACTTGACGAGCCAGGAGGGGAGGCGACGGCGTGGGCGGCACGTGCGTTCGCCAACACCGGGAACGAGGAGCAGGCGAGTCGCTTCCGCCGCATCGTCGATTTTGGGCTCGAAGGCGCTGGCCTGCCCGGGTACGAGGCGCGCATCATCGGTGCCGACCGTATCCCGCCCCCAGGAGCGTTGGGCATGATCCACGGCTACGGCAAGAATGACTATCGCCGTGGCACGCCTGGTCAACTCCTTGCCCCGGGACTCCCAAGTATCGTGTTGGTCGACCTGGCGAACACACAGGACGACAGCACATAGTGCCTGAGTACCATTGCGCGAACGCACCACCTTTTCTAGGTTGACCGTGACATGATCCGGCGCCACGCATCGACCCTGCGCTTGCTGCTCATGCTCACTGACGGGCTGCTCGCGGCCGTCGTCCTGGTGGGCTTGTCCATCGTGCGCTTCGGCGAGGACTGGGCGGTGTGGTGGCGCGAGATCATCCCTCGATCCCGTCGCCCTGCTGCTGGTCTATGCGGTGGGCTGGGTCGTGGCGCTCGCCCTCAATGGGCTCTATCGGCCGCGGGCACGTTGGTCCATCCGCACCGAGGCTGGGGACCTCGATTCGCGCCACCGTACTGATGGCTATCGCGACATTCGCGGTCCTTTTCTGGTTCAAGCTGCCGGACATCAGCCGGTTGTTCCTGCTCGTCCTGTTCCCTACCCAATTCGTCACGGCACTCATCACGCGAGCGTTCTTGCGACTGGCCTTTCGCACCATCCGATCCAAGGGCATGAACGGCCGTTTCGTGCTGGTCGTAGGCGGCGGTCCGCGGGGCCAGGCATTCGCGGCCACGATGGAGTCCCACCGGGAGCTTGGCCTGAAGGTAGTGGGTTTTCTCGATGACGATCAGGAGGTCGCTGAAGGTGCCCGATGGCCGTGGTTGGGGCGGCTCGGCGATACCGAAAAGGTGCTCCAGGATCAAGTCGTCGACGAGGTGGCCATCGTGCTGCCGTTCAGCCAGTGGCAGTACACCGATGGTATCGCCCACATCGCCGAGGAAGCGGGCAAGATCGTCCGAGTGCCCATGGATGTCCTCGAGCATCCCTTCGCGGCAGGCAAGGTGGAGGACCTTGATGGGACGCCGGTCTACTCACTCGTTTCGGGGCCCGATCGGGCGTTGGCGCTGGTGACCAAGCGCATCTTCGACATCGCCATCTCAGCCATCGGACTGATCGTGCTGGCGCCGTTTCTGGCCGTCGTGGCCTGGCTGGTGAAACGCCAAGACGGAGGGCCGATATTCTTCCGGCAGTCACGAGTTGGACTGCATGGCCGGTCGTTCAGCATCCTCAAGTTTCGCTCGATGGAGGTCGGTGCCGAGGGACGAATCGCCGAGTTGGCCGGAAGCAATGAGGTCGCAGGGCACGCTTTCAAGGTGACCAACGACCCGCGGATCACTCCGCTGGGGACCAAGCTGCGTCGCTGGTCCATCGATGAGCTGCCGCAGTTATGGAATGTGCTGCGCGGCGACATGAGCCTCGTGGGCCCGCGACCGCCGCTCGAATCAGAGGTCAGCGGGTATGACCTTTGGCACCGGCGTCGGTTGTCGATGAAGCCCGGTATCACCGGCCTGTGGCAGGTACGTAGCCGCCATGAGCCTGAATTCGACCGCTGGGTGGCGGACGACCTCGAGTACATCGACCGCTGGTCGTTGCTGCTCGACCTGCAGATCCTGGTCCGGACCATCCCCGCGGCTCTGGAGGGGCGTTGAGCGCCCTGCCGTTGTGACTGAGACGCCCTTCGAGAGGGCGACTCAGTGGGCATCCGACTGGTCTCGGCGTTGGTTTCTCGGCCCAGAGCAAGAGGATCGTCTCGCACTTCCTGATGGCGCCTCTGCAGGGTGGGCGAGTCACGTGGAGGCATTTCTCATCCTCCGCGAACTAGCCCTAGAACTACAGGGGCAGCCGCAAGAACGCGCCACCAGGGTCGATCGACTGAAATTGGCGGGTTGGGATCGTGCCATTAGAGCCATCGGCTTGCGTGCCGTTCGTTCAGAGCAAGTGACCTCGAGCGAGCCGCGTCGGATAGCCCTGATCGCCGAGATTCCGACCACATCCATGCTGGAACCCATCCGCCTGGTGGCGGCATCACTTCCTCCGGAACGGCGCGCCATCTTGTCGGCGGACCCACGTGTCACGCGAGCGCTGCGGACCAACGGGATTAGCTCCAAATCGATGACCCTGCCACCACGTGAGACGGTTCGGCTCGTGAGGTCGGCTTCCAGCCACGTGAGGATGGCGTTGGATGACATTGTCGAGTCCCCTCCGGTCATGCCCTTTGGCGATCGCGATGTCGCACCACACGCGCTATGCCGACTCGGCCGCTCGATGCGTCGGTCACTTCCGTGGCTTGCGGTGGAGCATGCAGCCCTCCAGTATTCGGTCGACCACATACGGCCTGGTGCGATCGCGGTGGCCAGCGACCAACATCGGATCGGCCGTCTAGCCGTTCATGTGGCGAAGGAATACGAGATTCCGGTTACCGTCCTGCAGCACGGATTGCCCCAGAGTGAGGTCGGATACCTCCCGGTGGTAGCGGACCGGATCGCAGTGTGGTCGCACGACTCGGCTTCCTGGTTCGAAGAGCGGGGCACTGCTCGCGAGCGCCTCGCGATCCTCGGCAACCCCAGGATCGATGAGCTCGCGCGCAGTCGGATGGAGTCCGTTGGGCGAGCGATCGGTCGCGGCCTCAACTTGTTGCTGGCATTGAGCCCGACAGCGAGATCCACAAATTCGCGTGTCGTCACTACCGTCCTAGCCGCGATGGACGCTATGCCATCAGCGCAACTCGTCATCAAGCTTCATCCGGGCCACCGTGAGTGGGGGTGGGTTGACGAACTCGTCCAGGCCTCGCCGAGCCGTCAGCGCGTTCGGACCACTCAGTACGAGGAGGTCGTCCAACTCTTGAGATGGGCCGACGTCACGCTCGTCCATCGGTCGACCGTTGCGTTGGAGTCGGTCGTGGCGCGGACCCCAGTGGTCGTCGTCTCGAGCGATGCCCCATCTGTCGCCGACTTGGAGCTTCGTGACGTTGACCTGCCGTCTGCCACCGACGCCTCATCACTGGTAGATGCGATACTCGTTGCCACCGACCCTGACAGGCAAAAGGGATGGTTCGAGGATCGGGATCCAGCGATTGCCAAGAGCGCAGGGCCGCTGGATGGCCGCTCCGCGCGCCGCATCGCCTCGACCTTGTTGCAGGACGCCGACGCGTACCGATAGGAGTCACGCGGGCTCAGTCGTTGCCTCCATTGCCGGACCGGGTCTGATCCCAGTCTGCATCGCTGCGGCACGGAGTACGAGTCCATAGATGAGATGGCTCGACGTCATACCTACCGCGATACCGATGAGCCCAAGCGCGGTACCGCCAATCACCATCAGGGTGACTGCTGTGACCAGCCCCATCACCTGTGCTCCGAAGTAGCGCCATTGACCGCCCACGACGTTGAGGTAGTTGCCGTAGCCACTGAAGAGTGAAAGTGCGAGCAGTCCAAGGCTCAGGACGATCACCGATGTCGAAGCGGCGGCATACGCAGGCAGCAACGTTGGGATCCCGAGCCAGGCGAACAAGCTGACGCCGATAGTGATGGGAAGGACGAGACCTGCCGCAAGAAACCCCTGGCCACGTGCCATCATTCGGAGCTCCAGCACATTCGCATCCTCTCCGCGCGCGATGCCCATCCGCGGGTACACCTGCTGAGATACCACCGATGGGATGACCAGCCCGGCTGCCGCGATCAAGCTCGCCAACGTGTAGGGACCGGCCCTGTCTTCGCCGAGCAGGGCGATTGCGATCCAACGGTCCGCGGTGACGTAGAGACTGAACAATAGACCGGCGAGCATGATGGGAAGACCGATACCTCCCAGCCGCCGTACCTCCGGGACGTCAGGCCTCAACGACGATGGCCACGCAAGGACCAGGCCGACCCCGACCGAGAGCGCGATGGCTACTCCGTAGTAGCTGGCCACGACCGCAAGGTCCACACTCCCTCCCGTGCCAAGGACCAGTGCCGCCAGGATGGTCACTATCCCGAACATTCCTTGCTGGATACTGGCCTCGGTGAATTTCAACCGCGATCGGAGGACGGACAAGGAAGTCTGGTACACGATCGTCCCAGCAATGAGGAGGCCCATCAGCGCCACCAGCTGAACGCTGGTCGCGGAAAAGATCATGGCGATCAAGCACAACACCAGCACGATGGCCACGCCTCCGATGGTCGCAACCCATGCGGCGCTCTCGGTCCGGTTGGCGGCGACAACCTCCCGTCGGCCACTCAGGATGGGAAGCTCCCGGCTCATGCCATTGGTGACGCCAAACAGCAGGGACGGGGCATAGACGAGGATGGCGAGCATCACCGCCCATGAAGCGAAGTCGGCGGGTGGCAACGCGCTGGCGGCCGCCAGATAGAAGACGAACCGTCCGCCCTGGTACAGAAACGTGGAACCCCCAAAGAGCACGAACTCTCGCGTCCTTGCAGCAGAGACACGGCGAGCCCAGGTCTCGCGGAGTGTCATGCCCTATCGACCAGTTCCCAGCTCATCGGGGTGCCGCGTTCGATATCCCGACTTGCCACTCGCCCGACGATTTCGGCAAGGTGGCGCGTATGCAGCCCGTAACCGGGGCGGATACTGCTCACGTTTGCCTCCGTAAAGGCCTCTCCCGCTTGCATATCGGCCACGACGAACAGCGATCGCCGAAGATCGCGACTGGCCACTTCCTTCGCTGTTGGTTCGTAGTTCACCTCGCCGAGTGCCTGTTCGGCTACCCGGATCTGGCTCACCATCTCGGTGAGCTCGATCGGCTCAAGCGAAAAGCCACTGTCGGGGCCACCGTCTGCGCGTCGCAGGGTCACGTGCTTTTCTACGATCACCGCGCCGAGTGCTACGGCTGCCACTGCTACGCCTATGCCCATCGTGTGGTCGGAGAGGCCGACCGGGACATCGAAGGCCTCCGACATATGCGGGATCGTGCGGAGATTGACTTCCTCGGGCGGAGATGGGTATGCACTTGTGCATTTGAGTAGGGCGATGTCGCTCGCGCCAGCTTCCCGTGCGGCCGCCATCGCCTCGCCGATCTCGTCGAACGTAGCCATGCCAGTAGACATGACCATGGGCTTGCCAGTCGCGGCGACTCGCTGGATCAGGGGGATGTCGACGATCTCGAACGAGGCGATCTTGTAGGCGGGGATGTCGAGGTCTTCGAGGAAGTCGACCGCTGTCAAGTCAAATGGAGATGAGAACCAGGTGAGGCCGAGACGAAGTGCTTCATCGCGAATCGGCTCGTGCCATTCCCACGGGGTCTGTGCCTCCTGGTAGAGGTCATAGAGGTTCCGGCCGTCCCACACCGTTCCAGATGAGATCCGAAACAAATCGCCATGGTGGTCGAGCGTGATGGTGTCGGGACGGTAGGTCTGCAGCTTGATCGCGTCAACACCCGCCTCCGCGGCGGCCCGGACGATCTGTAGCGCTTTGTCAAGGCTGCCTCCGTGGTTCGCAGACAACTCAGCGATAACGAACACGCTCGGACTCGCGAGGCCGATCCTTCTGCCACCTATCTCCATGACCGTATTATCCCAGTCGTCTCCTGGGTGCCTACCCTGACCATCGCGCCACGCGAGGCAGGCGTTGCCCACCCCCTTGAAGCGAGCGCACGCCGGATCCGATTTGCTATCGTTTGAGCCAGACTTGTGCTCCGAATTCGTCGAGGAGAACCGAGGACGTCGGGACGAATGCCACATCCGGATTCGACTGGAATGCGGCCAGTGCGTCTCGTCCTAGTATCTGGAATTCGTCGTACTCGGTTCGGGGGGCGACAAGAAGGGCGTTGGCGAGGTCCACGGGGCTCATGTCGAGATCCATTCGGGCGCAGATGTCTACGGTGTTTGTCGTAGGATCTGGCACCAACGCCAGCAGGCGAGTCTCGATGATGTGTCGCGACGCGATCCCCGTCTCCTCCGCGAGTTCATTTGTCAGCTGCTCCCGCGGATCCGCCGGACCTTCATCTGCGGGAAGGTGCCCAGATGGAACCAGCTCCCAGGCACCGCGATAGTGACTTACGCCCGCTCGCCGTCCGACGATTACTCCTGTGGCGATTCGAGCGACTCCAGAGACACCGACAGCAACTACCCTGAGTTCTGTCTCAAGTGAGGGGTCGGCTCGCTGAGCTGCATACTCGCGGTACGAGGCGCTCCCCACGACGATCTCGGTCGGACTTGCAGACTCGAACGTGCAGATCATTCCATCATGGAGTTCGGGGTCGCGTGCCCGCAATCGGGCCCACACCTGATCGATACGATTCGACAATTCCGGACCAGGCGGCGGCCGGCTATCTAGCCAGCGCAGCCGCACATTCCTAGAGAGCCGCATCGATCCATCGAGCATTAGAACGCTGCGCCGGTGGCGAGCATCCACGCAGCCCGCAGCCCGTCGACGCGTCCCAGAAAGCGAGGGTCTCGCGATTCCTCGTCGTTCAGAGTTGCGCGTCCGATGAGCATCGTTCGAACTCGGGCACCAAGTGCTGCCTGAACACCGGATGGACTGTCCTCGAAGGCCACTGCCCCGCTGGGCTCGACGCCAGCGACCTTGAGTGCTCGGATGTAGATCTCTGGAGCGGGCTTGCTTCGTGATAGCCCGTCTGCGGTCACAAGGCCGCTCAGCAGACGATCCAGGCCGTGCTGCCTCAGGATCGGCGCAGCGACGCTATGTAGTGCAGAGGTAACAACATACGTGGCCACGTCGTTCGACGCGGCAGTTTCAAGGACGTCGATCGCACCAGGACGGATTGAGACCTCCTGTGGATATCTCTCGGAGATCATCCGCTCGTACTGTTCAGCCAGGTCGTCGACCGTGCCAGGTAGGTTGTGGTGAGCCTTTAGGATGCCTACGAGTTCAGGGATCGATGGCCCGATCATGGTCTCGAACTCACTGCGGCTCCCTGGGACGTCGAACCCCTCTAGGAACGCGCAATAGACGCCATGGAGCGTAGGTTCACTGTCGATGACCGTCCCGTCCAAATCGAGTAACAACGCGCTGAAATCGACTCCAGTCATCCGGACTGTGACTCCATACTCGCAGTCACGTTCGCGATTGCGAGATCCAGGAGCGGTGCGTAGAGGGGTATCAGCATTTGCTTCACGTCCTCAGCCTGTGCCGCAGGCGCCAAGGAGTGGTCGCGGTCAAGCCGGAAGTGCACGGTCGCCAGTATCGGGCCCGCGTCGACCTGGGCGACCATCTTGTGTGCTGTGATCACGGCTGCTGTTGCGCCGTCGGCGATCATCCTCTCAACGGGTCGCGCGCCCTCGTACCCAGGCAACAGCCCTCTGTGGAGGTTCACGCATGCGACGGTGAAGCGTGACAACGCAGCTGAGGTCACAACCCGCCGCCAACTCAGGCTTACGAGCAGGTCCAACCCCCCAGTGTCGTCGAGAAACGACAGCTGGCTCCCTGACTCAAGATCATCGACGATCGCCAGCGGGACGCCGGCTCGTTTGCAGATGCCTCGGTACAAGGGCAGCTCAGGTCGCTTGGGTTGTGCCGGATTCTCGTGGCGTGGGACCTGACCGTGCGTGGCAACCAGACACAGGTCAATCTTGGGATTGCGCAACAGGCTGTCCTCGAGAACCCGCAAACCAGCCTCGCGGCCTAGCAACGCGACGGTACGGAGGGGCTTCATGCGCGCGAGATCGATCATCCATCGACCGGCTTTTGCGCGGTCCCACGGTTCAACTCCGCGAGCTCAGGTCGTCGAGTGAGGAGGTCCAAGACATCGCCGTACTCGAAGTCGGAACCAAGGTCGTCGTAGACCGCCACTGCGAGCATCATGTCCTCAGGTGTGTCGACGGTCCAGCGCAAGGCTGACCGGTTTGGGATTCCGGTAACCTGGCGTAGGCGGAATCGAGTTGGGTCACGCCAAATGAACGGAGTGACATGCTCGCGCTCGCCCTTGGTGGTGGCTTCGCGATGCGCAAGCTCGAGGATAGCGGTCGACGTGACCTCTGTGTCAAGGCCTCGAGGAAAGGTCCGGTCGAGGGTGTTGGACACATAATCGCACTCGATGAATTCCTCGAGCACCCGACGCGACACTTGGGGGCTGAGAAGTGGACAGTCTGCCGTCACGCGTATGACAACGTCGGCGGTCGCCGCACGGGCGGCCAACACGTACCGGGAGAGCACGTCCTCCGGAGAACCTCTCGAGACCCTGAATCCGGCACCCCTGATTACGCTTGCGAGTTCGTCGTCATCGATTAACGTCGGTATTGCCGCAACCACTTCGTCGATGCCGCCGATCGCCGCTGCTCGCTGGAGGACATGGAGCACCATTGGCCTCCCCGCGAGGCGCATCAGCACTTTGCCTGGCAATCGCGTTGATCCGACTCGCGCCTGGACGATCGCAACGGTTCGCGTCCCGGCGGTCATAAGACATCGGTAACAGCCAAGCGAAGAGCGTCCATCGCACGCTCCACATCGGCATCAGTCATCTGCGGGTACAGAGGCACAGAAACCGCGCGGGCCGAATAGTCCTCTGCGACAGGACAGGTGCCCCGATCGAATCCGAGGCGCTGATAGTAGGGATGGTGGTAGACGGGAACATAGTGCACCTGCACGCGGAGGCCCAATTCTGTGAGCCGCTCGAAGAACGCCCTTCGGCGAGTCGCATCCCGGACGCGCACGACGAATAGGTGCCATGCAGGCTGCACGCCATGGCGAACGGTCGGCAGCTCCAATGCAGAAAGGTCAGCCAAGCCTTCCAGATAGCGCGTCGGCGATCTCGCGACGACGCGCTACGAATGCGTCCAGCCTTCGAAGCTGACTACTGCCTAGTGCTGCGTGCACATCCGAGAGGCGATAATTGAAGCCGAGATCGCTGTTGCTCGTAATGCCAGGGCCCATCCGTCGCGCTCCAGGTCGAGCTGGGTCTCGTGTGATGCCATGTGTGCGGAACATCGCGGCACGCTCGGCGAATTCGTCGTCGTCTGTCATGACCGCGCCGCCTTCGGCCGTCGTGATGGGCTTGACGGGATGAAAGCTGAAGGCACTCGCTTCGGCCAGGGTGCCCACGGAACGTCCGTCGATCGTCGCACCAAGCGAATGTGCAGCATCAGCCATGACTCTGACGCCACGCTCTTCTGCGACGGTCGCGAGCCGCGTCGTAGTCGGCCGGATGTCCAGCGTAGTCGACAGCGGCGACCAGGCGCGGTTCGAGTCGGTGATGGCAGCCATCGACGGCGTCGGGGTCGATGCAGCCGGTATCCGGCGAGACATCCACGAACCTGACCGTTGCACCGAGGTAACAGAGCAGCGTTCGCAGTCGCCGCGAATGTCAACGGGGTGGTGATGACCTCGTCACCGGGCTCGACGCCCGCCGCGAAGTACATCGCGTGCAGTGCGGCGGTGCCGGAGTTGACAGCGACCGCGTGTCGTGCCCCCGTCACCTGGGCCAGTGCCATCTCGAAAGCCGACGACGGCCGGTCCGGTCGTGAGGTAGTCCGACCGCAGGACGTCGACGACGGCCTCGATGTCGTCGATCGTCGATCCACTGTCGCGAGTATGGAAGTGCCTGATCAGGCATCATCCACCATCGTCGCGGAGACTGCTCGACCGTCAGCCATTCGGTGTTCGTGTCGCTCGTGTATGAGAAGCCATCTGGGACCGGCGCATCCACCGAGATCTTGCTCTGGCCACCAGTCCATCTCTGGCTGGATCACGAAGTGCGACCCCATGTCCAGGGTGCGCCGCGCATCGGTCGACAGCGATCATCTCCTCGTGGAGCTTCTCTCCAGGACGGATGCCGACGATCTCAAGCCGTGCATCCGGCGCCATCGCATGCGCCAGATCGACGATTCGCATGCTCGGGATCTTGGGCACGAAGAGCTCGCCACCCGCATGACCTCGAGCGAGTTCGCCACGAATGCTACGCCTTGGTCGAGCGTGATCCAGAAGCGCGTCATGCGCTCGTCCGTGATCGGCAGGACGCCGTCGTCGACGCGGTTCTTGAAGAACGGCACCACGCTGCCGCGGCTTCCGACCACGTTGCCGTAGCGAACGACCGAGAAGCGCGTACTCGATCTGCCAGCGTAGGCATTGCCGGCGATGAACAGCTTGTCGCTGACGAGCTTCGTCGCGCCGTAGAGGTTGATGGGGCTGCTGGCCTTGTCCGTGCTGAGTGCGATCGTGCGCTCGACACCCTGCTCGATCGCCGCCTCGATGACGTTCTGGGCGCCATGGACGTTGGTCTTGACTGCTTCGAACGGGTTGTATTCGGCCGCAGGCACCTGCTTGAGCGCGGCCGCATGGACCACGAGGTCGACGCCGTGAAAAGCACGATACAGCCGCTGGATAGTCGCGAACATCGCCGATGAAGAACCGTAGGCGGGGTTCGTCAGGAAAGTGCTGCTGCATCTCGAACTGCTTCAGCTCATCGCGGCTGAAGACGATGACTCGTCTCTGGCTTCGACGTCTTGAGTACTGATGCGACGAAACGCTTGCCAAACGAACCAGTACCACCGGTGATCAGCACAGACCGACCGTCGAAGATGGACATCCCACTCCTTCGTTGTCTCGACGCTAAGCCGTCAAGAACAGGCTCAACCACCCCACAGTACGGTGAGGTCCGGGGCGGTCGCGATAGGTGGATAGACCCAGGGCGGGCTACCCGGATGTCGGCTTGCGCTCGAGTTGGCGTGGAGGAGCCGCTCTTGCGTCCAGGATGATCTGGGGCCATCCCAACCGAGCATCGGTGGCACCGAACTCCTGCACGACCGGGTACTCGCTGAGCAACCGCTCGTAGACCGCCAGCTCATCGGGATAGGCGTCCTGCTCGGCGCGGTACAGGTCGATCCAGGGTCGTGCCAGCACGATGTACGCGATGCCGGCGTCCTTGATCTCCTCGATGAGTTCGTCGGGATCTCGCCCCTGCCAGTTGGTCCCGAGTTGCCCGAAGAACCCCGAGGGCCGGGTCATGCCTGAGATGTCGGACCAGCGCTCCAACTCACCCATATGGGTGATGTAGACGTTGTAGTCGTCGGTCGAGACCTGGGTCGTGTACGCGTCGGTCAGGATGGCCGTGCCTTCCGGGACATGCTCATGCACCCACTCTATGGCCAGCAGGCGCGTGTCATCGTTCATGAACCGGTACCAGACGTTGGTGGCGGTGGGCATGACCAAGGGCGCGATGAGCAGGACGACGATGACCGACCGCATTCCCATCAACGCCCGACGGTCGATACGCTCCGCTATCCAGCCCTCCGTGCTCGACAGCAGGTACGCACCAGCGATCGACAGGAGTGGCACCAGCGGGAGCGCCCAGCGCAGCCACCACAATGACAACGCCGAGATGAACAGGGCGTAGCCCCAGAACGTAAACGCTGCGATCCGCGGGCGCCGGCGCACCAGCATCAGGATGGAACCAGCCACGCCGAGCGCGGCACCGACCCATCCCAGCCCCGCGGGCATGGCTTCCGTTAAGTAGCGCCACAGGTTGGAAAGCAGGCCGGAGCCGTTGGCACCGAGTTGCGAGTCTCTGGCCTCTCCCAGCACATAGGCGATCGCATCACGGAAGTTGATGAAGAGGAATGGGGCGACGATGAATGCTGTGATGAGGCTTGCCGCCGCCGCGCCGGCGAGCCAGACAAGACCCCGCCGTGGCGTGATGCGGCCCTCGACCGTGAGGGTCGCATTGGCGCCGAGGATGGGTACCACTGCCAGGATGCCGGGGTACTTGCTGGTGACCGCGAGGCCGAGCAGCACGCCGGCGGCGACGAACGACCGAGCGCTGGGCCGGTCGAGCACGCGGACCATGACGAAGACCGTGGCCAGGACGAATGCCGCCAGGAGCATGTCCATGCGGACGATCGAGGAGTACTCCACCATCGGCCACGAAACCGCCAGGGCGAGGGCTGCGACGCTGGACCACAAGACCGACACGCGCAACTCACGCGCCAGGCCGTATGCCATCAACACGACCAGCGCGCCCGTGATGGCAGTCACGAACCGGCCGATCAGGAAGAAGTGGCTGACGTCCATCCGGTATGAGACCACCGCATCCCCGATCGAACTTAACGCACCGACCACGGTTCCAAATGCCCCGTACGTGGCAAACAGCCCTGCCAGGATGTCGATGAGCGTGGACGCTGGGACGCCGTACCAACCGGGGTCGTAGGTCCCGTGCTCGACCATGTGGCCGGCGACGCTTACGAAAAGGTATTCATCCGGGTCGAACTCGTAGGGCAGGCCGTACCCGATCGGCACGACGCGTATCAGGAGTGCGGCGAGCGCCGTCAGCCACACCCACCATGGGATCGAGGCGAGCGCAAACCGGGTCCGTTGGAGCATCCGGTCACCCTACGTGGGGTTAGGTGCGGTCGCGATGGGTGGAATGGCCCACCGGACCGTACCCGGATGGCGTCGCCCTGAGGCGCGGATCGAGTCGCCGAACTGCAGCGTGGGTGCCTCAGCCTCCTCGACCCGCTCCAGCAGCTCCGGGCCCTTCGTTGCGCACGTTGTTCACCCGCGTCGAGATCGGGCGCATCTCCAGCACGTCGTCCGGTGGCGGCTCCAGCAGCGACTGCAGGTACTCCACGTCGTCCACCTCGGTATCCAGCCAGTCGTCCCAGGCCTCGCGCGGCAGGAGCACCGGCATGCGGTCGTGGATGGCGCTCATCATGCGGTTCGCCTCCGTGGTCACCACCGCGGCTGAGGGCACCCACAGCCCGGTCTCGGGGTCCTTCCAGACCGACCACAACCCAGCCATCGCGAGCAGCGCATCTTCCGGCGGATGCAGGAAGTACGGCTGCTTGGGTCCGCCGGTCCGGCGCCACTCGTAGAAGCCGTCGCTGGGCACGATGCAGCGGCGCTTCCGGAAGGAGCTGCGGAACGAGTTGTTGGTAGCCACGGTCTCAGCCCGGGCGTTGATGCGCTTGGCCCCGTCCTTGAGAGACTTCGCGAACGAGGGGATGAGGCCCCAGCGATGCTGCTCCACGACCCGACCTTCGTCAGCCCGCTGGAGCACCACGGTCAGCGGCTGGGTGGGTGCGACGTTGTAGCGCGGCCTGGCGTCCTCGCTGTCCTCGTCGATGCGTGACTCGGCATCGAAGATCCGTGCCACCTCCGCAGGGTCGGTGGCCTGGGTCATGCGGCCGCACATGGGCTAGCTCCTCGCCGCTCCGGTCGCCTCATCGTCGTCCCCGGTCGAGCACTCGGTAGGCGACGCCCAGCAGTCCCAGGCCGGCCGCGGTGATGAGCGCCATGTCGGCGCCACTGATGGACCAGATGACCCCCACGGCGATGACCGAGATGCCCACGAAGAGCAGCACCTGGGCGTTGTCGTGCGCCCACCCACCCAGCGTCCGCGGCGGCGACTCGACGGACGCTCGATCACCCGTGGAGCGGCGCTCCCACCAGATCGCCACGATGGCCACGATCACGGCGATGGCCATGACCACGAACGTGAACCACATCAACGAATCCACCGCGATGTCCACCGTGGCGATGGCCGTGGGGCCGGCATCGCCCTCCTGGGCTCGCTGGGTCGCGCCGTTCAGGATCAGTCGGCCCACGAATCGACCGATGGCCAGTGCCGCGACCGCGCCTCCGGCCAGCCACAGCACCATCCGGACCCTTGAGCTGGACAGCCACAGTGCCAGTCCGATCAGCACCAGGGTGAGCAGCAGCAGCCCGACCGTGATGATGTCGAAGTAGCGCACGACGTCCGCGAGCACGCCGATATCCTCGCGCGCGACCAGCACGATGGTGCCGATGTCATCGGGCAGGTCGCGACCCAGGATCCGCTCGATCTTGGCCACGCGCTGCGGCGTGGCCTCGAAGCCGGACAGGTCGGGGATCTTCGAGATCGCCGCTGATGAGCCCGGCGTCCTGCAGATTCGTGAGGACTCCCTCGATGATGGGGAAGATGCTCAGCGTGACGAGGCCGCCCTGGGCGGAGATGGCGTTGCTGTCGCCGTCACGGATGGCACGCATGGCGACGTCATGGGCGACCTTGTTGGCGTCCACGAAGGCCTGCTGGAAGCCATCAGTGGCCATGAAATCGGCGACGCCGCCAGCGACGCGATCCTCGACACCTGAGGTCAGGGCACCGGCGATGATGTCCAGCGCTCCCGGCAGGAACCCGGCGACTGCATCCTGCACCCCGAGCGCATCCGACACCCGCGTGACCACGACCGTGCTGACGTTGTCGATGACCTCCGGGTCGGAGATGACATCCTCCACGATGCCGCCCCAGCCGTCGGCGGTCAGCAGGGTCTGGTGCGCCCACACCGTGATGCTGGTGAGCATGATCGACAGGCTGGCGAGGAGCCAGAACAGCGCCGCCAGCACCCGCCGGCCGCCTCGGCTTCCGTCAGTGGGATCGGCGTGGTGGGGCCATCGCGCCGGGTTCGTCGGTCATGGAACGTCTCCCTGTTGGGTGTGCCTCAGGCGCGAAGGATCTCGAGTGCCTCTGCCAGCTGGTCCAGCCCGCGTTCGTTCATCGGGCCAAGCCAGACCATCACCTCTGAGTATCCCGCTTCCCCGAAGGCCGCGAGTCGTTCGGCCACCACGGCCGGTTCCCCCTCGATATCACCACGACCGCGCGTCGGGCTGGGCTCGTCGGCATCGGGATAGCGCACCGACACGCCGGCCGTGAGGGCGATCTCGCCTGGGTCGCGCCCGACCTCCTCGCAGGCGCGATGCAGCTCGTCCGTGCGTTCCAGCAGCACCGGATCGTCAGGCCGGGCGAACCATGCTCCGTTCCAGATGTCGGCGTAGCGAGCCGAGATGCGTGCCATACGCCCAAGCCTCGACGAGGTGATGATGGGGATGCGCCGCTCCGGTGCCGGCAGCAGGACCGCATCGACGGCCTTGATCCAGCGGCCGTCGTAGCTCACGCGCTCACCGTCGAGCAGGCGGCGGATCACCTCCATGCTCTCCTCGGTCCGGCCCAGGCGATGGTCCGTGGGCCACCCGAAGGCCTCGTACTCGGGATCGTGCCAGCCGGCGCCGACTCCCAGCGTCAGCCGACCGCCACACGGCCTCATCGAGGGTGACGGCCATCTTGGCCAGGAGCGCCGGGTTGCGGAACCTGGCATCCCAGGACCAGCTGGCCGATGCCGATGGTGCTGGTGGCCTCGGCCAGCATGGACATCACCGTCCACGCCTCCAGCATCCCGCGCTCGGCTTCACCGGGAAGCGGATGAGCGTGTGCTCGAACCCGTACAGCGAGTCGAAACCCAGCGCTTCTGCGTGCAGCGCGAACGAGCGGACCGCAGCATACGGCTGCGGCGACGCCACATGGCTGCCCATGGGCAGTACTAGCCCGATATGCACATTCACCTCCCTGACGCTTGGGTGCATGGTATGGCACGTGTGCGGTCCGCTACCGTGCGGATACGTCCTGACACGTGCCGGTCACTCGGAGGAATCACCCTTGAGCAACGATCCGATCCGCTGGGGTCTGCTGGGGACCGCCCGCATCAACGCGAAGCTGCTGGCCGGTGCCCGACTGTCTCCGGACACGGACGTGATCGCGGTCGGCAGTCGCACCGCGGAGACGCGGTGAGGCCTTCGCCCGGGCCAACGAGATCGGCCGGGTCCACGCGACGTATGAGGCGCTCCTGGCTGATCCGGACGTGGATGCCGTGTACATCTCGTTGCCCAACGGGCTCCATCACACCTGGACGCTCAAGGCCATCGCCGCCGGGAAGCATGTCCTCTGTGAGAAGCCCTACACGCGCTATGCCGACCAGGTGACCGAGGCCTGGGATGCCGCCGACGCGGCCGGGGTGGTGCTGATGGAAGCGTTCATGTGGCGCCACACGCCGCAGGCTGACCGCCTGGTGGAGCTGCTGCCGACCATCGGCGAACTGGTCTCGGTGCGCTCCACCTTCAGCCACCGACTGAGCGACGATGACGACATCCGCGTCAGCGTGGAGATGGCCGGTGGCTCGCTGATGGATGTGGGTTGCTACTGCGTCAGTGGCGCCCGTCTCATCGCCGGTGGGGAGCCTGACATGGTCTTCGGCTCGGCAGAAGACCACGGCCGATGGCGTGGATCGGCGCTTCACCGGTCTGATGCACTTCCCGTCCGGCCTGACCGCGACGTTCCATAGCGGCTTCGATTCGGTCGCCGAATCACTGGAGGTCACCGGGCGCGATGGCACCATCGTGCTCCCCGATCCATGGCATTCCATCCAGGGACGGTTCCTGGTCGACGGGCGTGAGGAGCAGGTGGAGCCGATCAATCCGTACCGCTGCGAGCTCGACGACATGGCCGCGGCCATCCGTGGCGAGAAAGCCGTACGCCTGGGCCGGGATGACGCCTTGGGCCAGGCCCGAGCCATCGAGGCCCTGTACCGCTCGGCCGACTCGGGGGAACCGGTCAGGCTCGCTTGAGACTCCCCCAGCGCTTCGCCAAGCCCATCGCGGTCGGCCTGGTCCTCGCCGGGCTCCTCTTCTTCGCCTATCTCTTCCTCGTCACCGCGCCGCACGTCGGCACGTTCGGTTTCGACGCCTATGCGTACTGGAGTGTGTCGATGCCCGATCCCTACACCATCGACGTGGGTGCGCTCGGCGCCTTCAACTATGCTCCGCCGATCGCCATGGTCGCGGACTGGTTCAGCACGGTTGACTGGCTTACCTTCCTGTTCCTCTGGACGATGCTGCTGGTGGGTACCATCGTATGGATCGCCGGTAGTCCGACCTGGATCCTGGTCGCGTTCGCGGTTCCGTTCGTGGCCCTCGAGCTCTATCACGGCAATATCAATATCCTGCTGGCCGCCGCCATCGTGTTGGGTTTCTCACATCCGTGGACGTGGTCCTTCGTCCTGCTCACCAAGCCGAGCGCTGGCCTTGCGTTGCTGTGGTTCGTGGTGCGGCGCGAGTGGCGCTCACTGTTCATCGCCCTGGGCACGACCGCGACCATCTGCCTGGTCTCGTACATTCTTGCGCCATCGCTGTGGACCGCATGGATCGACCTCCTCATCGGCAGCCTGGGCCTCCCACCGCGCAGTTCGAGCATCCAGATCCCACTGTGGATCCGCCTGCCGATCGCAGCGGTCGTGGTCATCTGGGGCGCTCGGACCGATCGGCGCTGGACGGTGGTTGTCTCGGCCATGCTGGCCATGCCGGTGTTCTGGTATGCCACGCCAGCCATCCTGGTCGGCGTCATCCCGGATATTCGAGCCAAGCGCGAAGCACGAAATCGCGACGCAGCGGAAGCGATGACGCCGACGCCGGTCCCCGCTACCAGCGAATAGTGATGCGACCCTGGATCGCCGGGTTGATCGTGTTCGGGGCCGCAGCCGCGGTGCTGGTGCTGGAGATCCTCGCCGTGCGCCTGTTGGCGCCCCACCTGGGCGTGACGCTAGAGGTCACCACCGGAGTCATCGGGACCGTCCTCGCCGGGATCGCGGTGGGCACCTGGCTGGGTGGGAAACTGGCCGACCAGGTCGATCCTCGACGCCTGCTGGGTCCGATCCTCATCCTGGGCGGCGTGCTGGCACTGGCCGTCATCCCCATCGTCAGCCTGGTGGCCTCGATGGGTGTCACGCCAAGTCCCCAGGGCATCCTGCTGGCGGCCGGAGCAGCGTTCTTCCTGCCGGCGGCCGTGCTGTCTGCGGCCAGCCCGACCATCGTGAAGCTGCAGCTCCATCACCTTGGCCAGACCGGCTCGGTGGTGGGCCGCTACTCGGCCATCGGGACGGCGGGTGCCATCCTGGGCTCGTTCCTGACCGGCTTCGTGCTGGTGGCCGCCGTGCCGACGCGGCCCATCATCATCGCGCTGGGCCTGGGGCTCATCCTGGTGGGGGTCGCGCTGGCCTGGACCCTGGGGCGCGAGCGCAATCCCGGCCTGCTGGCCCTGGCCCTGGCCCTGGCTGGCGGCTCCGTGGTGTGGGCGGTGCTGGCGCCAGCGACATGCCAGCGCGAGAGCGCCTATTTCTGCATCAACGTGTCCGCCGAATCGCTCGATGGATCAGAGCGCGTCCTGCGCATGGATACCCTGCGGCACGCCTTCGTCGACCTGGACGATCCCACCCGGCTGGAGTTCGCCTACACGCGGTTGCTGGGCGACGTGGTCGATGGTATCGCGCCGGCTGCGGAGCCCATCGCAGGGCTGCACATCGGTGGTGGCGGCTTCACCATGCCGCGATACATCGAGGCCACGCGCCCCGGCTCGGTGGGGCGCGTCCTGGAGCTGGACCCGGTGGTGCTGGACGTGGCGCGCCAGGAGCTGGGCTTTCAGGAGTCCGACGCCATCTCGGTCGTGCTCGGCGATGGCCGAGTCAGCATGGGCAGCGAACCGACCGATGCATACGACCTGGTCATCGGCGACGCGTTCGCGGGACCCGCGGTCCCGTGGCACCTGACCACCCAGGAGTTCGTCCGGCGATGTGCAGCGGGTCCTGCGCCCCGGCGGCATCTACGCGGCCAACGTCATCGACTATCCGCCGCTGGAGCTGGCCCGGGCGGAGCTGGCGACCTTCGCCGGGGTCTTCGACCACGTCGCGGTGTATGGGCCCCGATCGAGACTGGAGGGCACGATCGGGCGGCAACCTGATCCTGCTGGCATCCGACTCGCCGTTCCCGGAGGATGCCATCCTCGACGCCAACTCGGTACACGGTGGCGCGGCGCTACTTCGGGTCGGGTGACAATGAGGTGTCCGACTTCATCTCCGATGCACAGGTCCTGACCGACGACTTCGCACCGACTGATCAGCTGCTGACGCGATTCGGCTGACCGTGGACCCGACACCGCGGGAAGGTGACCGCTGGCAGACCTCGCGCCTGGTGCCGGTCGCGATCGTCGGGCTGGCCATCGTACTCATCGGCGCGATCATCGTCGGCGCCCGCAGTGAGCTGGACCAGGGTGGATCGGCACTCGTTCGCGCCTCGGTCGACGCAACCACACTCCCGGTCACCGTCCCATATCGAAAGGTCGCAGGCGCCATCGTCATCGATGTGACGTTCGGGGAGGGGAGCCGCACCGTCCCCATGATCCTCGACACCGGCGCCCCCACCATCATCACGGAGGACCTGGCTGCAGTCTTCGCCCTCGAACCGGTCGGCACGATCGCCACGACCTCGGTCGACGGCCAGGTGACCACCAGCTCGATCGTGCCTCTCCCGGTGCTCCACATCGGCGGCGCCCGGTTCAGCGACGTCGGCGCAGTCATCAGGGCCATCGAGCCGGGCGACCCTTTTTCCTGCATCAGTGATGCCGGCTTCATCGGCAGCAGCCTGCTGCGCACGGCGATCTGGCGCATCGACCCACGGACGAGTGAAGTGACCATCGCCGCCAGCCTGGACCAGCTGCCCGAACTCGACTCGGGCATCCGGCTCGAATTCGAGCCGGCCTCGTCGATCTCAGCCTCTCCAGTCGTCGACCTTGAGGCTGGCGATGGCTCACTGGCCTTCATGGTGGATACCGGATCGGACAGCTGGATCGCTGCGAACCCCGACGATCTTCAACGCGCCGCCATCGTCCTTGGCGACCGTGCACCCACGCGATCCGTCCTCGGCAGCAGCGCCACCGGCCAGTTCGCCACGCAGATCCGATGGGCCAGTGCTCACGTCGACTTCGGCGCCGGGCCTGCCGCGGTGCCGCTCGCGACGTCTGATGCGCTCCCGCCGGGGCAGGGAAATATCGGAACCGACTACCTGTCCCACTTCATCCTCACCATCGACTGGACCGACGACACGATCTACCTGGAGCCGATCGATCCAGGTTCGGGCCCATCGATACCGATGTCAGTCGCGCTGGGCTGGGACGACGGCTTCATGGTCGGCTCGTACGTGCGGGTCTGGCAGAAACTGCCGAGCTTGAGCTGGGAGCGCCGGTCGCTGCCATCGACGGTCGCGACGTCACCTCCGCGCCGTTCGACGAGTTCTGCGCCTATCTACGAGCTCGACCGGAGATTCGACAGATCGCTGGTCGCTGGGGATGCCGCGAGGACGGTCGAGGTGGAGCCGGTCGAAGAGTTCTACGAGCCCCTGGCCTTCTGAACTCCGCCGTCCCGGGCCTCCTCGAGCACGCTGGAAAGCATGGCGATGCTGTCCTCGAGCCGATGGTGGGCCCGAGCCTCGACGGCAGCAGCCTCGCCCAGCCGGGCGGCCAGTTGTGGGTTCTGCGCCAGGCGGGTGATGTGCCCTGCGAGGGCGTCGATGTCGCGCTCGGCACCCAGCAACCCGGTCCGCTCGTGCTCGATGACTTCGCCGATGCCGGTGTGGTCTGAGCCGATGACCGGCAGTCCTGATGCCATGGCCTCCATGACGACCACCGGCGTGCCCTCGCGATCGCCACGCGCCGCTCGATCACCGGAATGCTGGATCAGGGCACGCGAGTCGCGCATCAGGGCGGCCGACCTCGACATTCGACTTGGGTCCTGCGAATTCGACGGCCTCATCGAGTCCCAGGGACCGGACCAGCTTGGTGGTCCGAGTTGAGGAGGGGCCCGTCCCCGACCATCGTCAGGCGCAAGCCAGGCGTCTCTTTGGCAGCGCGTCCAAAGGCCTCCACCGCGATCTGAGGCGCCTTCTTCTCGACGAAGCGACCCACCACCAGGAAACGGGGAGGGGCGGTGGCCGGTGCGGCGCCAGTGAACAGTTCGGTGTCGACCCCGATGCGGATGAGGTGGACCCGCTCGGGGTCGGCGCCAAGCCCGACGAGCTGGCGGCGCATGTGCTCGGAGACCACGACCACGTCGGCACCTCGCCGGAACATGTGCCGGTAGCGCGGCAGCCACTCGGCGAGGATGTCCTCGTCATAGGCGTCGTAGCCGTGGAAGTGCGCGACCAGCGGCACCCCGGCACGCTCAAGGTCGCCTGAGATGGCGGCTGCGCTAGGCCCGAACTCGGCCAGCGCGACACCGATCTCTCGTCGGCGGCAGAACTTCGCCACCGCCCGGGACCTGGCCCGTCTTCGCACCGCACCTGCCCGGCCGACCAGATCGGCCACGCCTGCGAGCGCATTCCAGGTACCCGAGATGAGCGGCCTGCCGTCCTCGCTCTCCAGTTTGTAGGCCCGGCCGTGGAGGACCTCTACCCGACCCCCCAGTCTGTCGATGTGGTTCTGCACGAACGTCTGTGAGTAGCGGTCGCGTGACGGCACCACGACCAGGGTCGCCGCACTCGTCCCGTGCCCGGGATCCGATTTGGTCAGGGCCTTCGCTCCATGGACCAGAGAGTAGGACAGGTCGCGTCACGGGCATGCCTCGACCGGTCGCGTGGACTACGAGTAATCCGCGCCTTACTAGACCGTACCTTTTGTCACGTGTGATGGGTCTGCCGTACTAAGCGCATAGCAGGACTTCGTCGCTGACTCGCGTCTACGTCTGGACGAGCGATGGCGACTGTGAAAACTCGTGCGTGCTGGGGAGTCGGTTCTCGCGAGGGGCTGGTCCGGATCAATCTGGCCAGGGCCTGGTCGAGTTCAGCATGGTCATGCCCATCGTGGTCGTGCTGGTGATGGGGCTCCTGGAGTTGGCACTCGCGCTCAACGCCAGCCTGGCCGTCAATCGCGCATCGCAGCATGGCGCCCATCTGGCCGCAACGGCGGGCAATACGCTGGGCGCCGACTGCCTGATCCTTGACTCCATCGATCACGACCTGGGCGTTCCCAACGACCCCGACAAGATCTCCCAGGTCATCATCGAGCGGACCGCGTTGGCTGGCAACGTCTCGTACGCTCAGCAGTCGTGGGCGCGCTCGGGCCAGACCACCTGCACACTGCCCGACGGGACTGACACCATCGTGCCCTACACCCTCACGGTCAACGGCTACCCGGAGTCACAGCGCTGCAGCGTGCTGCGTGGCTGCCCGGCCCTGATCCCGGCACGGTCCACCGTCGACAACATCGGTGTGACCGTGCGCTACACGCACGATTGGGTGACCCCGCTCAATGGCGCGCTCGACCTGCTCGTCGACGGCGGCGGCGGTGGGGGCGGGGGCAGCGGGGGCTGGAACTTCGAACAGCGCAACATCTTCCGCGTCGAGCCGACGCTGTGAACGAGCAGCGAGGCGAACGCGGCCAGGGCCTCGTCGAGTTCACCCTGATCGTGCCGATCCTCCTGATGCTCGTGGTGAGCGTCGCGGAGCTTGGCCTGGCCTTCGGCAATGCCCACACCATCGGGTACGGCTCGCGCGAGGGTGCACGCGTCGGCTCAGCCCTGGCACTGGGTGGAGTCGATGACTGCAGTGGCGGCGACGACCCGGCGGGCGTCGATGCCGCCATCGTCGCCGCGGCCCAGCGCATCATGAAGTCGCCCGGATCGGGCCTCGACATCAGCAAGGTGCAGGAGATCCGCATCTTCAAGGCCACCTCGAGCGGTGCCGAGACGCCCGGCACGGCAAGTGTCTGGACCTACACCGGCACAGGCACTGGTCCAGAGGTGGACCCTGGGCCCGGAGTCGCCTATATCGACTTCAGCCCGCCCATCTTCGCGCCCTGGCCGGCCTGTGCCCGCAACAACGGCGCCAACCCTGACTCCATCGGCGTATCTGTCACCTACAGATATGACTTCGTCACCCCGTTGCCTTCGATCATCAATGCCATCGCCGGCGGTGCACTGCATCTGACCCTGCACGAGACGACGGTGATGTCCCTCAATCCCAGCATCTAGGAGACCGACGGTGCGATCCCTCCGGCAGTCCCGTCCCTGGCGCGTCAGTGCGCGCCTGCGCCACCGCCTGCCGGCGTACCCCTCCGATCCCCGACGCCTCCAGCGTGGTCAGGTGCTGCCACTCTTCGCGCTCATGGCGGTCGTCCTGCTGGGTGGCGCGGCGCTCCTGACCGATGTGGCCTGGTGGTGGGTCAACGAGCAGCGGATGCAGCGCGCCGCTGACGCCGGCGCCCTGGCCGGTGCCATCTACCTGCCTGGCAACCAGTCACTCGCCTACAGCACCGCGCGGGCCGAGACTGCCAAGAACGGATTCACCGACGGCGTCGGCGGCGTCGTCGTGACCCCCAAGCGCGACCTGAGCGACCCGCGCAAGCTCATCGTGGACATCGATGGCCCGGTCAACACCAACTTCGCCAAGGTGATGTCCCTGGATTCGGTCGACGTGGGGGTTACCGGCGCTGCCAGCTATGTGCTGCCTGTGCCGATGGGCAGCCCGCAGAACTACTACGGCGTGGGCTTCTTCCAGGGTGTCAACCCCGCGGAGACCATCGTCACGGCGGGCGAGACGGCCTGGCGGTCGGCATCGACGCTCGCAGGCGGAAACTGGACGAATCCCGCGTACGCCTTCGTCGCCGACGAGACCCCCGCATCGGTGCGCTACGCCAAGGGCGTGACAAACACGAGCAACGACAACAGCACCCTGCAGGCCTTCCGCAACTTCGGCGTCTCCCTTCCCAGCGGTGCCACCGTCTCCGGCATCGAGGTCCGTGCTGAGGCGTATGCCAGCGATCCCAGCGGCTGCGTCCTGAGCGTCTCGCTGAACTCGGCCAATGTCGGCGTCGGGGACGCCAGCTGGACGTCGCGCAAGGACATGGATCTGGGGGATTCCCCGCCCGAGACGCCCAGTCCGGCCGTCGTCGGTGGACCCACCGATCTGTGGGGCCGCAACTGGACGAAGGGGCAGGTAGAGAACGCCGACTTCCGCGTGCGCGTGCAGGCACGTGACCCCGGTGCCGCCTGCACCAATGCGGCGACGGTCTTCCTGGACCACATGCAGGTCAAGGTCCATTACTCCACCACGACCACGACTCCCGAGACCCTTGAAGTCCGGTCCGTACCCGATCCCGACGGCGGTACGCTTGCGACGCAGGGCTTCTGGGGTGCCATCTTCACCTCAGGCGGGGTTCGCGAGAACGGCGACCGCTATGCTCCGCTGTACATCGGGGCCAACAACCCGCCGGATGGGGTCAACGGCGGTCCCAACCCGGATTACGACCCCAACGGCTACGACTACAGCGTCGAGGTCGGGGCCCATGGTCAGGTGCGGCTATTCGACCCGATCTTCTGCGCCACGGGCACGAGCGGAAGTGGCGGCTGGCTCGGCACAGGCGACCACTGGACGACCGACGGCAGCGGAGGTGGGACGACCATCGCTCCGGTGGCAGTCCGGTTCAAACTCTTCAATACCAACGGCACGCCATACACCACCCTCGACGACACCCAGGTAGGCTCGACACTGACCTACGATCCAGGCACCGCCACGCTGGGTGATTTCTCCGGACAGTACAACCGAGCCAGCAGCCCGCCCCAGAACGCGGGCCGCGGGGATGCCCAGGACTGCTCAGCGGATCCCGCACACAACCAATGGGTGCTTCCCAGCGGCTGGGATGGGCTCTCGGCGGGCACCTATCGGCTCAACGTCAACACGAACCTGGGCCAGAACGCCTACCACGGCGCGGAGAACCTCTTCTCGATCTGGGTCAAGGGTGACAGTCGAGCGCGAGTCTATGGCGGCGGTCGCATGGCGGCCTATACCAACCTGGACGATACCGGCGTCGGTGGCGCGCAGCGCTTCTACTTCTCCCAGATCGAGGGTGTGCACGCTGGCAAGACGATGGTCATCACCCTCTTCGATCCGGGCGAGGCCAGCAGCCCGTCCTACCTGCAATTCCTCTCGCCCCAGGGCAACAGCTACGACTACGCCACCTTCGATTGGTACTCCAACGACGGCCGCTCAGGGTCTGGCGTGACCGAGGTGCAGACCTCCACGGGATCGGCCCTCTTCAACAATCGCATCCTGACCATCGAGATCGGCCTGCCCCAGGACTATGGCGTCGGCGGCCTGGACCCTAACGGCATCGGCGAGGAGGGCTGGTGGCTGGTGGAGTACGACGTTCGCGCCGGCAACGACACCACGACCTGGGAAGTCGCGATCCGCGGCAATCCGGTCCACCTGGTCCTGGAATAGAGCGACCCCCCTCCGCTGGTTCAGGGTCAGACTGAGCCTGCCCGACTTGAGCGCGCATCGGGCTCGTCATCGTCTGCGACCTGGTTCGCGGGTATCGGCCCGCGGCCAATTCCGATAGAATGGGTCAGGATTAGTCCAGGTCGGTTCCCGGGCTGATCAGGTCCGCTGGCGTATCTGAGCCTGACGATCCGTCGGCCGGACCCCAGAACCCGACTCGCACGCCTCGAGGAGGCCGCCATGGTGACCCAACCAAAGATCAAGGACCGTCGCGCGGAGTACGCCTTCCACGACGACATCACCTACCTCCACGAAGCCAAGCGTGGCCTGACTCGAGAGACCGTCGAGGAGATCAGCGCCATCAAGGAAGAGCCCGAGTGGATGCTGCAGCATCGACTGCGAGCGTATGAGCATTGGCTGAAGCGCTCGATGCCGCAGTGGACCGAGGGCCTTGGCGATATCGATTACGACAACATCATCTACTACCGCCGGCCGTGGGAACGCGAAGAGAAGTCCTGGGATGACGTCCCTGAGCAGATCAAGGCGACATTCGACAAGCTGGGGATCCCGGAAGCGGAGCGCAGCTTCCTGTCGGGCGTCGGCGCGCAGTACGACTCCGAGGTCGTCTACCACTCCGTCAAGGAGGAGCTCTCCAAGCTCGGTGTGGTCTTCATGGGCACCGACCAGGCGCTCAAGGAGTACCCCGACATCTTCCGCGAGCATTTCGGCACCATCGTGCCGCCGGAGGACAACAAGTTCTCGGCCCTCAACAGCGCGGTGTGGTCGGGCGGCTCCTTCGTCTACGTCCCGCCGGGTGTGGAGGTGCCACTGCCGCTGCAGGCCTATTTCCGAATCAACGGTGAGAACACCGGCCAGTTCGAGCGCACGCTCATCGTCGTGGATGAGGGCGCCAAGGTGCACTACATCGAGGGCTGCACCGCACCTATCTACGCCACCGAGTCGCTGCACGTGGCGGTGGTCGAGGTCGTCGCCAAGAAGGGCAGCAACGTCCGCTACACGACCATCCAGAACTGGTCCAACGACGTCTACAACCTGGTCACCAAGCGAGCCCACGCCTATGAAGACTCCCGTGTCGAGTGGATCGACGCCAACACCGGGTCCCGCAAGACCGTCAAATACCCCAGCATCTACCTGCGCGGCCGGGGCGCCTCTGCGGACATCATCTCGGTAGCCGTCGCCGGGGAGGGCCAGCACCAGGACACCGGTGCCAAGGCCATCCACCTCGCGCCCGACACCAAGAGCCGTATCGTCAGCAAGTCCGTGAGCAAGGACGGCGGGCGGGCCACCTATCGAGGCCAGGTCAAGGTCGCACCCGGCGCCACCAACGCGGTGGCCAGCATCCGCTGCGACGCGCTGATGCTCGACGACAGCAGCCGCAGTGACACCTATCCGTACATCGATATCCAGGAAGATGACACCTCGCTCACCCACGAGGCCACGGTCGGCAAGGTCAGTCAGGACCAGGTCTTCTACCTGATGAGCCGCGGGCTGACGGAGAACGAGGCCCAGAACCTCATCGTGCAGGGCTTCCTGGAGGTCTTCACCAAGGAGCTGCCGATGGAGTACGCCATCGAGTTCAATCGCCTCGTCAAGCTGGAGATGGAGGGATCGCTCGGGTGAGTGTCGCTCCACTGGATCTGTCCTGGGCCACCCAGACCCATGTCCGCGGCACGTCCAACGCGCTGTCCGAGCCCGACTGGCTGACGGCCGATCGACTGAGTGCGCTCCAGCAGGTCAGGGAACTACCGGCCGAGCCCAACCAGCTGTTCATGACCTACCTCGACCTGCGCGCGGTCGACTTTGCCGCAGTCGAGCCATACCCGCCGACCAGGGCCAGCGCCGACATCGACGCTGCCCGGCTGCCTGACGGCGCCGCGGCGCTCGTCCATGTCGACGAACGTTCAGTGGTGGCTCGCGTGCTCTCGCCGGAGGCGGAGTCGGCCGGCGTCATCATCGATACGCTCGATTCGGTGGCACGCACCCGGCCGGAGCTCGTGCGCGAGTTCATCGAAGGTGGTCGCTCGCTTCCCGTTGACGATGCCTTCGGACAGGTTGCCCGAGCGTTCAACACGCTTGGCCTGTTCATCCACGTGCCGGCCGGCGTCGAGCTGTCGCAGCCCATCGTATTGCGCTGGAGCCAGGGTGCATCTGGCTTCGGGCTCATCAGCCGAACCGTCGTGAAACTGGGCATCAACGCACATGCCACGGTCTATGAAGAGCAGGTCGCTTCGAGCGCCGCCACGTCCCAGACCACGGCGCGTGCCGATTCCATCTGGTGGGGCACCACCGAGATCGACCTTGGCGACGGCGCCACGCTCGACTTCGCGGGTGAACAGGACTTCGGCCCATCGACGGCTGCCTTCGTCTCGCGACAGGCGCGACTGGGCAAGGACGCCACCATCAAGTGGGCCATCGCCAGCGTCGGCAGCCGCCTGCACCGCAGCCGGATCGAGAATCTGCTGGAGGGCCAGGGGTCCACGGTCAAGCAGGTAGAGATCGGTTTCGGTGACGGTAAGCAGCTCTTCGACCTGACCAGCTACACCCGCCACCGTGGTGAGGACACCACCAGCGACCTGCTGAGCAAGGGCGTCTTCAGCGGCAAGTCACGGGGCTACATCAAGGGCCTCATCGATATCCCCCACAGCGGTCGCGGCACGGACAGCTTCCTTGGCGAGTTCAGCATGATCCTGGAGAAGACGGCCCGGTCGGTGACCATCCCCAGCCTGGAGATCGACCAGCCCGATTGTCGCCGCGCGATGCACTCATCGTCGGTCGGCCCCATCGATGAGGCACAGGTCTTCTACCTGATGAGTCGTGGTCTTTCACGGGAAGCGGCACGCAAGGCCATCGTGATGGGGTTCCTGGAGCCGGTGGTGGCACGCATCCCGCTCCCGGAGGCGCAGGATCGCCTGCGTAGTCTGCTGGAGCGGAAGTGGCCGGAGGACGCGTCGAGCGACGCTGCGGCATAGGCCGAGCATCGGGAGCACCCCGTGATCTGCCTGCCTGCTTCAGGGCAGGGCATTCACAGGGGCGCATGAGGCGCGCTACGCTATCGGTGATTGCACGCTGCTTTCGCACGTGCCGAGAGTGGGAGTGAGATACATGGATTTCACGATGCAAGGGCTGCTGATCGGCCTCTTCGCCATCGCCATCGGCTTGGCCTTCGCGTTCTACGGCTTCAGGGTCTTCCTGGTCCTGCTGCCCATCTGGGGCTTCTTTGCGGGCTTCGTGCTTGGCGCCGCTGCGATGGACGCTTTGTTCCCTGACAGTGGCTTCCTGGTCGAAGTTTCGAGCTGGGTCATCGGCTTCATCATCGGCATCGTCTTCGCCGTGCTGTCGTACCTGTATTACTGGGTGGCCATCATCCTGCTAGGTGGCGTGCTGGGATACCAGCTGACGTACGGTGTGTTCCAGTGGATCGGGTTCGAGAACGCTGAAACAGCATCCTCGTGTTCATCCTCGCACTCGTCGTCGGGGCTATCTTCGCGGTCGGCTTCATGCTCCTGCGCATGCCTGCGGTGGTCGTCATCGTGGTCACCGCCATCTCCGGCGCGGGAGCCGCCATCGCGGGCGTGATCGTCGCGCTCGGGCTTGTCCCGGTGCAGGAACTCGATGGCGGGATCTTCGGCGTCTATGAGCCCCAGGAGTTCGGCGTCATCTGGCTCATCGCCGCGATCGTGCTCGCGTTCGCCGGAGCCATCTACCAGGCCAGGGCGGTCTCCGATCTGTCGGCGCGGATCTCCGCAGACTCCTACATGAACCCGGGTATGGACAACCGGCCACCCTCGGGGGCCGCTCCCGCCTGATCGATCTCCGGGCCTCCCGCGAGGTCCACTCGCAGCACCTGCGGCCGGCGCCCCGTGTGCCGGCCGTTACCATTGGTGACCATGGACCCTGAAATACGCTCGCTTCGCCACGTCAAGGTGGCACGTTCGGCCGAACTCGACGAAGGCACCATGCAGATGGTGCAGGTGGACGGAACCATGATCCTCCTGGTACGACAGGATGGACTGTACGCACTGCAGGGCACCTGTTCGCACGAGTACTTCGAGCTTGACAAGGGCTTCCTGACCGCCGGATCAGTGACCTGCGCACTACACTTGTCGCGCTTCGACCTCATCGACGGAGAGGCGCTCGACCCGCCGGCCGACATGCCGCTGGTGGTGTATCCGGTCAGCGAGGAGGACGGCGACATCATCCTGGAGTTGCCCGACGGAGAGATCCCCGTCAACGAGTAGCCACGCGCGGTCGCGACCGAGCTATCGATCCAGGACGGTGCCGAGGTCCCGCGCTTCGGCTGTCTTCAGGATGGCGTCACCGAAGACGACATCGGCCAGGCCGACGCCGAGATGCGTGACCAGGACTCGCCCATCGGGTCGCGGCGTCCCAGCGATGATGGCGGAGCCGATGGTGGCGGCCGGCTCCGGATAGCCGACGAAATCGCGTGGCCGTGCGATTGGCCAGGAACTGCCCGCGATCGTCGGTCAGGAAGAGGGCTGCGCCGGCCGCGATCGACGCCGGCACGCACATGTCGTAATCAGCGGCAACGATGGTGGCATCGGGCGCGAAGGAAGCCTCCGAGACCGACTGTGTCGCCGGCCCGAACGACACCAGCGTGATCACCAATGCCGCACCCTGGACCGCACCGTCGGCGTCCGTGGTGCTGCGGACCTCCCCGAGATCGCCGAAGGCACCGGACCTGACCTCGGTCGCCAGGGCCTCGGCGCGTGCGGCGTCCCGGCCGCACAGCGTCAGGTCGGCGCCGGGCAACAGATGCGCCAGGACCGGCAGGTGGCTGCGTGCCTGGACGCCCGTGCCCAGGATGGTGACGGGCAGCCCTGTCGCCATCACTGCGTCCCCAGCGGGCGATGGCGACGCCACTCACGGCGGCCGTCCGGTGCGCCGTGATCGCCCCCGCATCGAGCAGCGCTCGAGGCAGCCCGGTGGTGGCGTCGCTGAGGATGACCGTGCCATGGATGACGGGCAGCTCGGCGGCCACGTTGGCTGGAAACCCCACGACCCACTTCATGCCCAGCAGGTCCCCCGATCCGTCCGTCTCCGGCCCGCGCGCCCAGGCCGGCATGGCGTGGGCGAAGGAGTCGGCCGGTGCCGGATGCACGCCGACCTTGGGCGGCAGCTGCGCGTCATCGACCAGGGCGACCATGGCCGTGGCGGCAAGCTCCAGGCGTGTCGCGACATCGGGCATGGCGACAGACACGTCTGACGCGGACAGGTATCGCAACGGCGGGACATCCACGCCAACAAGTCTAGGGCCGCCGGACAAGGCTAGGATGCTGGAGTGACGCAACCCATCGCTACCATCCCCCGGCGTGATCCTGCCGAGTTGCCGCGTTGCCTGGCCAATCTCAAGCTCGAACGCGACGCGGTCCAGTTGTACGACGGGCTGGCAGCGCTGGAGTCCGATCCCGTTCGTGCCGACGCCTTCCATGCCATCGCCAGCAATGAACGACGCCATGCGTTCGTGTGGGCGTCGCGCGTCCAGGCCTGTGACGCGGAGGTGCCGGCGATGGATCGACCGCGCTGGCGGGTCCGGGCGGTACTGGCTTGTGCACGCGTCTTCGGCACCAAGTCCGTCTCCGGCATGGTCAAGGCGCTCGAGGGCGATGAGCTCGCGATGTACGAGGATCTCGAGGGGCCGGAGATGCGGGCTATCGCCGCCGACGAGCGAGAGCACGCCGCCATCTGGAACCGCCTCGATCTGGGGATGCCCGGGGTGGAGCCCTCCACCCCGGAGGTGGCAGCTGCCGCGGAGGTCAGCATCCGCGACGAGTCATGGCACCGCGCCGCCGGCCAAAGCGGCACCCTCCGCGCCGCGGTCTTCGGTATCAACGATGGGCTGGTCAGCAACCTGGCCCTGGTGATGGGGTTCGCCGGTGCCGCCACGGACAACCAGCTCATCGTCCTCGCCGGGATCGCGGGACTGCTGGCGGGTGCCTTCAGCATGGCCGCCGGCGAGTACGTGAGCATGCAGAGCCAGAAGGAGCTCTTCCAGCGGCAGATCGACCTGGAGCGCGAGGAGCTGCGCTTCATGCCCGAGAAGGAGACCCAGGAGCTGGCCGCGCTCTATCGGGCCAAGGGCCTGGCGGAGGAAGAGGCACAGCTGGTCGCGACGCGCCTGATGCAGGATCCCGAGCATGCGCTCGACACCAAGATCCGCGAGGAGCTGGGGCTCGACCCGGATGAACTCGGTTCCCCCTGGGGTGCCGCCGGGTACTCCTTCGCCGCGTTCGGCACGGGCGCCTTCATCCCCCTGGCGCCGTTCCTGCTGACCGAAGGCCTGGCTGCGATCGGAAGTTCCGTCATCCTGGCGCTGGCCGCGCTCTTCATCGTCGGTGCCCTGGTCAGCCTCCTGACCGGCAGGAGCCTGCTCTTCAGCGGTTTCCGGCAGGTGGGCATCGGCGGGGCCGCGGCGCTGGTGACCTACATCGTGGGCAGCATCATCGGCGTGGCCGCGTGATGATGGACCAGTCTGGTTTGCAGGGTCGGGGCTAGCCCATCGATCCCCCCGGCTCGTCATCTGGCCACTGAAGGGGAGGCGCGACCGACCTTGCTCCGTCCGACCAGGCGTCGGGCGGCGAGCGTAGGTACGCCTGGTGCAGGTCAAGCACCTCTTCCACGAAGGATGGGGGAGCGACCCCACCACGACGTTCGATGGTGGCCGCGATCCAGGCGGCTTCGACCGCTCGCTCAGCGGGTGCCACATCGGGTTCGTCGCGCGGCAGTCGCACCAGCAGGAGCCAGGTGATCACGGCACCCACCACCAGGCCCACCACCAGCAGCCACAGTGCCCATCCGTCCATCATGTCCTGGAGCATATCGCGGTCCCGCGGGTGACCCTCGCTACGGTGCGCCAGCCGCGCTCTCGGCTATCCTCGGTCGGTGCCTCTTGCCCTGATCAACATCACTCCGCCGTCGGGCATCGAGCTTGGTCCCCTGAACCTGGGCTTCTACGGCATCGGCTATGTGGTGGCCGTCGCGGTGATGGTCCTGGTCAGCCAGTCAGAGGCTCGACGACGGGGCCTGGACCCGAGCCTGGTGACCAACGCCATCCTGGTGGTCGCGGTCTTCGCGCTGATCGGGGCGCGTCTCTATCACGTCGTCGGAGAGTGGTCATCCTACGCTGACGATCCCATCCGGGCGGTGCTGCCACCCTATGCCGGCCTGGGCCTGTACGGCGGCATCATCGGAGCTGCGATCGGCATCTGGGTGTACCTGCGCGGCAAGCCCATCCCGCTGGGCCTGGCCCTCGACGTGGTGGTTCCAGGGACGCTGTTCGCCCAGGGCATCGCGCGCTGGGGCAACTTCTTCAACCAGGAGCTCTACGGCCCGCCGACCGACCTGGCCTGGGGCATCACCATCGACTGCAGCCACCGGATCGCCCAGTACCCCTGCTCGCGCTATCCCTTCGAGACCACCGGGTTCCACCCGCTGTTCCTCTACGAATCGATCCTGACCATCAGCGGAGGCTTCATCGCGCTGCTGCTGGCACGGCGTTTTGGCGCCTATCTGCGCGATGGCGACCTGGCCTCGTTCTGGATGATCTGGTACGGCGGCGTCCGGCTCCTGCTCGAGTTCTTCCGAGACGGCTGGAACTGGACCATCCTGGGCATCCCCACCGCCATGCTCATCGGCGTGGTCCTCATCAGCGCCGGCATCGGCACCATCGTGTGGCGGCACCGACGCTCCGGGGAGCCGCCGACGCCCCGGGTATCGCCGGCGGCCTCCTAGCGCTTGTAGAAGCCGATGAGCTGGATGGGTCCGCGTGCGTTGTGGCCGTTGAGGACCAGGAAATCGTCAAGTCCGTTGCCGTCGTAGTCGATGGCGTAGGCGTCGTCACCGGAACCCGTGTAGACCTGTGGCACCACCAGCGATGACCACTTCGAGCCACCGTTGCGGTTGACCAGCATCACGTCTGCCGAGTTTCGTACGCCGTTGCTACGGACGATGTAGATATCACCCTTGCCGTCGCCGTTCACGTCACCCGAGGCAACCGCGCGGCCGTGTGTCAGCCGCTTCTGCCAGACCTTGCGGAACTTGCCATGCTTGAGCACGCTCACGCGGATCTTGGTGGGCGATAGCTGGACGAGGTCCAGCTTGTGATCACGATTGACGTCGACCAGCTCGGCGTCGACCTCGCCCATGGGGCGGATGCCCATGGATCGCGTCACGTCGACGAGTCCCCGGCGCGCATTCCGATAGAGGCGTGTACCCGACTGCTTTGGCGCCTGTGGTCCGCCAGTGACCAGGACAAGATCCTCACGGCCGTCGCCGTCGAAGTCAGCAGACTGGACGTTCAGGGCGCCGAGCCCAGGCGCGAAGCCGGGCTGCTTCAGGGCTGTGAAGTCGGCATTCCCGTCCGTCTGGAACGTTCGGCCCACCGAGGGCAGGCCATCGACCCGCACCGGTGAGTTGGTGACGATCAGGTTGGTGTCGCCCTGCGAGCCGGCCTGCAGGAAGGCGGTCTGTCGCCCGCGTCCGGTGGGGTCGGCCACGCCCAGCGGAACGGCCTGCTGGGTAGGCGTTGGGCCACCTGGGTCGATCCACAACTCGTTGGACTTCAGGCCGGAGCCGCGCCTGCCGCCGACCGCACAATACAGGTCGGGCAGACCGCTGCCGTCGATATCCGCGGCCGTACAGCCGTGTCGGTCGATGGAGGGCATGTTGAGGGCTTCGTTGTCGACGAAGACCCCGTCACGATTCAGTGCCAGCCGGCCATGACGCCCATGTCGCCCGATGAAGATGTCGTCCACTCCGTCGCCGTCGAAGTCGGCGACGACCGCCCCATAAGTGCCGGTCTGCTCGGCAAGACCGGCCCTGCGGGTCACGTTTCGGGCGACGATGCTGCCATCGGCCCGGGCCGCGGGCAACATGCTGGCGGCCAGCCGGCGGGCCTTGCGGTGAGCCCGCCGCTTGGCCTGCTTCCTGGTTTTCCTGGTCTTCTTCTTGGCGAGCAGTGTCGTGTCGGCCCTGGCTTCGGTCGCGACATCGGCGTGGCGGTCAGGGTGTCGCCGCCATCTCGATGCGGCGGCCAGACCCGGCCCGCCGATAGGCTCGCCGCTGGTGATGGGCTCGCGGCCGCCGAAGATGCCGGACTGGGGCGGGATGCAGACACGTGTCGTACGCGCCGATTGACCGGCCCTACCCACCGCCCAGCCATCGTGGTCGAGCGAGCCGATGACGTCATACAGCTCCGTGCCACCCTTGCGGCCGGCGACCTCGTTCCAGGCCTGTCCATCCCACCATGCCGCGACCGCCTCATAGCTGCTGATGTCGTCCTTCCATGCCGCACCGACCACCCAGATCCCGCCGGCCGGTGAGGCGGAGACGGCCGTCAGCATGACGTCCTCCGAGTCGAAGCGGGGACCGTCGACTTTGTTCCAGGATGTGCCATCCCATCGCACCACGAGCGGGATGGCGCGCTCGTCACTCCGCTGGTAGCCGACAGCCCAGCTCTCATCCGCCGCGGTCGAGACGACGTCGGTCAGCGCCGCCTCGCCCTGGAGGCGGGGTGCCTTGACGCGCTGCCAGCGTCGATCGTCACGTCGATAGATGACCGGTTGGACCTCAGCGCCGGGGCCACCGTGGCCGACTGCCCAGACACCGCCACCGCGTTCTGCGGCGACGCCGGTCAGGCTGATGGACTCACGCTTGCCGATACGGATGGGCAGGTTTCGCCAGCGCCCATCGTCGCGTCGTACGGCGATCGGCTGGCGCTTGCCGGTGGGCGTCATCCGGTAGCCGACCGCGAGCGGGCTGCCGTCGCCGATCACCGTGACATCCGTGAACAGCGATGTCATCGAGCCACGTGTCCGGGGGCGACTGGTCTTCCAGTCGTGCCCCGTCCACTTCATCGCCAACGGCATCACCCGGCCCTTGATGGTGGTGAATCCCACCGCCCACGTGGCGGTGCCATCTCGCGAGGAGACCGCGATCAGCCCGTCCTCGTTGCCGGGGCTACCGGTGTAGACGCGTGACCAGCCGTCCTCGCGATTGACCAGGGCCGCCGGGGAGCGGCGACCGAACTCATCGGAGCCCCGACGCCGCGTGAACCCGACCGCGAGGGCGCCCTTGTCGGTGAGTGTGACGCCGTGGAGCGACATGTCCGACTTGCTGTCGATATCACCAAAGCCATAGGTGCAAACCGGGCTCGGTAGAGCGTCCCGGACGGTCTCGCTTGCCGGCCTGGACTGGTCCGCAGCCACCGCGATATGACCCGGCGCCACGGCAAAGGCGTCAGCAAGAAGCACGATGGTGAGGCTGAGCACGACGGGCACCGTGAGTCCCAGCCTGGGGAAGTAGGACATCGACACCCCAGATTAGACTGCACTCCACTTATCCGCCGCTGCCGGCCGGTAGTACGGTGCCTTCTGTCACCAGTGGTACTCCCGGGCCACGGGCGGTATCGTGACCGCGACGGTCTATCCCTCCGACAGATGCGAGGTCAGCGTGGGAATGACGCGAGGAGCTGGACCGGCCCGGCCTTCTTGCGTCCGTTGAGCACGACGAAGTCCATGTAGCCGTTCTTGTCATAGTCGAGCGCAAAGACGTCGTCGCCGGAACCCTTGGTCGTCTGCGGGATCTTGACGTTCCTGTAGCGGGTTCCGCCCTTGCGGCTGACCAGGAGACGGTCGGCCTTGTTCTTGCGGTCATTGCCGCGCACGATGTAGATGTCAGACTTGCCGTCGCCGCTGGCGTCACCCGTCTCGACCGCCCAGGCATCGCTGATCTGGGCCTCGTAGATCTTGCGGTAGCCGCGGCGCGTCCATTTGCTGACCCGGACACGGCTGCGCGACAGTTGGATGAGGTCCTTGCGACCGTCGCCAGTGACATCGCCAAAGGCCACATCGATGTCGCCCATCGGCCGGATGCCCAGGGCCGAGGTGCGATCCTTGAGCTTGCCGCGCTCGTTGCGCATGAAGCGGAGTCCGGCGGCCCGTCCCCCGAAACCGTATTGCGTGCAGTAGATGAGGTCCTGGTCCCCGTCCTTGTCGACGTCCCCGACGTTGACGCACTCGGCACCATGCGAACTGTCGAGACCGACCGCTGGCGCGGGCTCGAAGACGCCACCGTCGTTGCGGTAGAAGCGGTTGTACGCAGGCAAGCCGTCATCGCGATCGGGGGCATCGCTGATGAAGACCTCGGGATAGGCGTCCTTGTCGAGCTTGATGAAGGCGACCTGGCGACCGCGTCCCAGCGGATCGGCGATCCCCAGCGTCCCGGTGACCAGCTGGCGCTTGGCGGTATTGGGCGCCAGCGACAGTTCATGGCGCTGGATGGCCTTGCCGCGCGCTGCTCCGACCGCACACAGGATGTCGCGATTGCCGTCGCGATCGACATCGCTGCTGTCACAACCGTGGCGGTCCACGGAGCTGAACGCGCTGGTGGGTGCGTTGCTGAAACCGCCGGGCCCCAGCATCGCCAGCCGTGGCTTGACGGATCCATGGCGTCCGATGAAGACGTCGCGGTAGCCGTTGCCGTCGAAGTCGGCCGCGAAGCCGTGATACGTCCGGGTCCACTGCGCCAGCCCCGACGCCTTGGCCATGTCCCGGGTGTAGAAGTTGCTGGCCTTGATCGGCGCAGCCGGGATGATCGCGCCGCCCGCATCGGCCGAGCTCACCGAGCCGCCACCGCCGGATCCGGGACCAGCCGAGCCGGCGGCATCGCGATCCGCTTCGTTTGTGGCCTCGCGTCGGGCCTTCATGTTGCCGATCTCGACCTGGTGCTGAGCGGCTTTGTTGCTGGCGAGGGCGACCTGGCTCTCCCCGCAGCTGCGCAACACCAGCAGCGAGGCTCCGACGTTGGCAGTGGCGACGGCACCCCACTTCGTCGCGGCCACATCCATGACCTCGGACCGGATGTCGCTGGGGACATCGAGGGTATCCACCTCCCAGACATCGTTCTTGCGGTGAGCGATGAAGCCGCGTGCTTCTCGCGTATTGGTGGCCAGCTGGGTCCCCGCGATCCAGATCTCTCCGTCATCTCCGACGGCTACCGAGCGGGGCAGCGCCGACGTCTCGGCGGCCCAGGGCAGACCCACCGACTTCCAGGCGTTGCCGTTCCAGTGCTGGAGGATGGGCGTGTGCCGGTCCGTGCCGAGCCTGGTGAGGTAGCCCACGGCCCAACCATCGCGACCGGTCCTGAACGAGACGTCCGTAAGGACCGCTCGATCCGGACGCCAGCGGTGCCGACTGGACGCGTCGCCACTTGCCACCACTGAGCTTGGCGATGAAGGGCCGGGGTCGTCCGGGGTTGGCTTCTTTCCAGCCGACGGCCCAGATAGCGCCCGACGGCGCTCGTTCGATGGCCTGCAGGCCGGAGCCGGTTCCGCCGTTGGGATCCTTGCGTCGCCACGTGGTCCCGGTCCAGCGCGCCGCGTAGGCGCGCAGCTTGCCATCCTGGAGGCGGGTGCCGACGGCCCAGGCGTTGCCACCCGAGAGACTCACCACGCTGGTCAATGTGGCTCGAGGGCCCGGTGGCCGGGGCACGCTTCGACTCTTCCACGTGGAGCCCAGGACGCGACCGCTGATGGGGCGCATGGAGCCTTCACCATCACCGGCGTTCTCCCGGTAGTAGCCCACCCCCAGCAACTTCTTGTTGCCGATGGACGTGGCCCCCACGAGGCCGCGGTGTCCGCTGGTGGAACCTGCCGCGCGCTTCCAGACCGAGCCGTTCCAGCGTAACGCCAGGACGCCGCTGTTGGTGCCACCCACGATCCACGCCGGCTTCTTGTTGCGGGTCACGACCTCGAATGGCGAGGAGATGAAGGCCTTGTCAGGGATTGGCATCTCGCGCCAACCCGCCACACAGCTGCCCGCGGACGCCGGGATGGCCGCCCGGGTGGGACCGGGTGTGCCCAGCACCGCACCGATGCTGGCCAGCCCGAGTGCCGCCGCGGCGAGAGCCACGCGCCACCCGGGTGGCGATCCAGGAAGCATGAAGACGCGGCGGCTCGAGGACGGAGCGGCGGCGTGGGTCAGGGATCCGATGCAGCTGGGATCACCTTGTGGGGAAGTCCATCGGGTCACGGCAGTGCGGACGGTAGCACGGCTCACCGATTTGGCAGCAGATACGACAATCAGTCGTGCTTGGCCTGGTTCCAGTCGAGGTCCATGCCCAGGTACTCAGCGAGCTCCTCGTTGTAGGGCCGGTAGAACGCGCGGAGCTGCTCGATGACGCCCTGGTCGAACGGCTCGTGGGGCTTGTTGCGGTTCCGCATGACCCGCGGGAGCTCCCGCAGTCGCGGCAATGCAAGGTAGTCACAGATCTCGGCCATCACCGTGGCCGGGTCACGGAACCAGCGCTCGCTCTGGACGACCATGAGCTGCTTATCGGGGAAGTGCGTTCGCCACCGCTCAAGCTGCGGCTGGTAGATGCCGCGCCGGACCACCAGCGGGTCGCCGATGCGCTTGTCTGTGGGCACATGGATGGTGCTGCTGTCGCCGGGCTTGCCGATCTCGGCCTCCACGGCCTCGCGGAATGAGCGCGTCTCTCCGCACTGACGCAGGCACCAGGCCCAGTGAGATGCCGCACGCAAGGCCGGGTCACGCAGGAGCACCAGCAGCTTGGCATGGGGAACGCCCCTGGCGATGCGGGCAGCCGCGTTGGGATGCGCCAGATACGAGGGGCTCGATTCGCCGGTCAGCACCGGGTGCAGTCCGTCCTGGTACGCCCTGCGGCGGTCCTTGTTGGCGGGAAAGCGGAGGCGATACCAGCCCAGGCCGTAGGTGTAGCGATGGGTATCGAAGAAGTGCGTCTCAGCCGGGCCCTCGAGCACGTTGGGATGGGCGTTGAGCTGGCCAAGCAGGTGGGTGGTGCCGCTGCGTGCAGCGCCGATGATGATGAAGTCGGGCAGCAGGTGGGTCCGCCCGAGCAGGCGACCGCGCAATCGGCGGGTCTGCTTGCGGCCGACGGCGCGTTCGAGTGCCGCTGAGACACTGCCCGGAGATTGCATTTGCTGAGTATGCCAGCGTCATCCGCCCGGTCATCGGTATGCTCAGCGGATGGAGCCCAGTCCCGACGCCATCCGTTCGATCACCCACGACATGCGCAACCTGTTGACCGCCGTGCGCGGTCACGCGGAGCTGGCATTGCGCGGTCTGCCGGAAGATGACCCGGTCCGCGCTGATGTGGCCCATTGCGTGGTCGTCACGGCAGCCGTCTTCGACCTGGTCGACCAGCTGGACGGCAACGACGCGTCGCATACCCTCGTCGCGGTCAACCTGGACCGGAGCGTGGCCGGGATGCGTCGTCTGCTCGACGCGCTGTTGCCGCGGTCCATCGAGATGATCCTGGCGCCCGATGCCGACGGCGCGCTGGTGACCGTCTCCAAGCTGCGGATCGAGCGGATCGTGCTCAACCTGGCGTTCAACGCTCGTGATGCCATGGTCGATGGCGGTACGTTGACGATACGGACCACGCGTCCTGGTGACACCACGACCCGGATCATCGTCTCCGATACTGGCCCCGGATTCAGTGCGGCGGCGCTGGAGCATCTCTTCGAGGTCGGGTTCACGACCAAGGGCGAGAGCGGCGGCAGTGGCAACGGGCTGTCGCGAGTGGCACAGTTCGTGGACAGCGCCGGCGGCTCGGTCAAGGTTGACTCTGTGGAGGGCAAGGGGTCCACCATCACGGTGACGCTGCCACTGGCCGATGTCGAAGGAACATCGTCGGCAGCTCCCGACGAACCGCTCGTGGCCGAACCGGAGCCCGCGGTCGAGACGGACGGTCCTGCTCCTGCCGCCGAGTCAGGGCCTGCGACCGACTCCTGACCCGCGGCGATCGCCGAATGTGCTCGGCGACTCGTGCGCTCCGAGCGACAGTTCGCCTGTCGCGCGGCTCCGGGAGGTAGGATTCGATGCCTGATCCAAAGAGCACCTTCGAAGGAGTCGTGCCGCCCATGGCCCACCCGCTCGTCACCGTCATCGGCGCCGGAAACGTCGGCGCAACGACCGCACAACGCATCGTCGAGCCGGGACTCGCGGATGTCTGGCTCGTGGACATCGTCGAAGGGCTGCCACAGGGAAAGGCGCTCGATCTCGCGGAGGCTGCGCCGGTGGTCGGCCATGACATGCGGGTGCGAGGTACCAACGACTACGCCGACACGGCGGGGTCCGACGTCATCGTGGTGACCTCCGGTCTGGCTCGACAGCCAGGTATGAGCCGCGACGACCTGATGGCGCGCAATGCCGGGATCGTGGGCAGCGTAGTCACGGCTGCCGTGAGCCATTCTCCCGACGCCATCATCATCGTCGTCACCAACCCGCTCGACGCCATGTGCCACGTCGCGCTGGAAGCCAGCGGCCTGCCCTCGCAGCGTGTCGTGGGTATGGCCGGCGTCCTCGATTCTGCTCGTTTTCGCTCCTTCATCGCCGAGGAGCTGGGAGTCTCGGTCACCAATACCCATGCCTTCGTGCTCGGCGGTCACGGGGACACGATGGTGCCGCTGCCGCGCTACTCCACGGTGGGCGGCGTGCCCATCACCGAGCTGCTGTCGCCCCAGCGCATCGAGGCCCTGGTCGATCGCACTCGCAACGGCGGCGCCGAGGTCGTAGCGCTGCTGAAGAGTGGTAGCGCCTTCTACGCGCCGGCAGCGTCGGTCGCGCAGATGGTCGATGCCATCCTGAACGACCGCCATATGATCCTGCCCTGCGCGGTGCGCCTTGAGGGCCAGTACGGCATCGATGGCCTCTACGTCGGCGTGCCCACCCAGCTGGGGCGCAGTGGTGTCGAGAAGGTCATCGAGATCGAGTTGACGACAGATGAGCAGTCGGCCTTCGCAGCTTCGGCGGCCGCGGTCCAGGGCCTCGTCGACACCCTCGCGACGCTGAAGTAGCGACGCACAGGGCAGACCCGGAAGAGCAGGACAGGCCTGGAGCGCCGGTCGTGGCCGTCGTCACCATCAGTCGCCAGTTCGGTGCCGCCGGGCGCCCCGTCGGGATCGGCCTGGCGCAGCGTCTGGGTGCCGAGTACCTCGACCGGCGGCTGGTAGCCGCGGCAGCCGAGCGGGCGGGGCTCTCCGTCGAGGAGGCCGAGGGCTACGACGAGCAAGTACCCGGCCTGCTGCAGCGACTCACGGCCGCCCTCTCGACCGACTTCATCGATCCGGTGATGCTCCCGACGCCGCTCGAGCCGGAGGTCGGTATGACCATCCACGATCGCCTCAGCTCGATGACCCGAGCGGCCATCGAGGAGGCCGCCGAGCGTGATGACGCGGTCATCCTGGGACGGGGTGGCGCCTTCATCCTGCGGGATCGTCCGGGTGTCCTGCACGTGCAGCTGCATGCCTCGCTGGACGATCGCGTCCGCTTGCTGGCAGGACGCGTCGCCACGATCCCGGTCGAGGAGATCCCACCGGACGTGCGACCCGACGAGGACTCGCTGCGCAGGCTCTGCGAGGAGATGGATGCGCGACGGGCCGCCTACATCCGTCGCCACTACGATGTCGACTGGCTGGACGCGTCGCACTACGACCTGTCGCTCGACAGCGGACACCTCAGCGTCGATGTCATGGTCGACCTCATCGCGATCGCGGCGCGTCACGTCGCCGGGCGCTCCGGCACAGTCGATCCAGCCACCGCTCCGTCGGCGTGACCCCGCGGCGCTTGCCCAAGGGCCTGCGTCCGTTCACGTCTCGACCGTTCCGGCTCATCTGGGCGGGACAGTCGGTCTCGCTCGTGGGGACCTGGATGCAGCAGATCGCCCAGGGCTGGCTGGTGCTGCAGCTGACGGGCGACCCACTGGTGCTCGGCCTGGTCGGTGCGGCGCAGTTCCTGCCGGTGTTGCCGCTGGGTCTGTTCGGGGGTGTCGTCGCCGATGCCATCCCCAAGCGTACTGGGCTGCTGATCACGCAATCGAGCTCGTTGCTCCTGTCCCTCCTGCTTGGCCTGCTCACCTTCAGCGGCCACGTCGAGGTCTGGCAGGTCCTGCTCATCGCCCTGGGCTTCGGCGTCGTCAACGCCTTCGACATGCCCATCCGCCAGGCCATGGTCGTGGAGATGGTGGAACGCGACGATGTCGCGTCTGCGGTGGCCCTCAACAGTGCCGTATTCAACGCGGCACGCATCATCGGTCCGGCCATCGCGGGCATCCTCATCGCCGTCGTGGGCCTGGCCATCTGCTTCTTCATCAATGCCGTCACCTATGCGGCGGTCATCGTGGCGCTGTTGGTCATCCGTCCTTCCGAGCTGCGTGCCGCGCCCACCGATGTGCCCGAGCGACGGGTTCGCGGGGTCATCGACCACCTTGGCGTCGGCCTGTCCTACGTGCGCCGAGCGCCGGTCGTCATGCTCATCCTCATCGTCGTCGGTGTCGTCTCGTCGGCGGCGATGAACCGCAACGTCGTGTTGCCCCTCGTGGCCAGCGACGTCCTCAACGGAGGCCCCGAGACGCTCGGATTCCTGGGGGCCGCGGGCGGTGCCGGGTCCCTCGTCAGCGCCATGTCGCTGGCGTTCGGCGGGCGTGCCACCCTGGCCCGCATGCTGCTCGGGGCGGCCGTCGTGGGAGCCTCGACCATCGCCCTTGCTGCATCCGGGCTGGTCGCAGTCAGCCTGCTCATCATCTTCGTCAACGGCTGGGGTGTGGTGGCCATGGCCGCGACCGCGAACACCATCGTCCAGACGACCACACCCGACCGGTTGCGGGGTCGTGTCATGAGCGTCTACACCACGGTCTTCGTCGGCTCGGCGCCGCTCGGGAACATCGCGGTCGGGGCGATCGCGGCCATGCTGGGCATCGCCACGGCACTCGCGATCGGCGGCCTGGTGGCGCTCGTGTGTGTCGTGCTCGGCGCGGCGTGGGCCATCCGCCGCACCGATATCGCCCTGCGAAGCCTGCCACAAGCACCCTGAGTCGGACGTCCGGCGGGCTGCCCACGCTGCCAGCATGGGCTGTTCGCAACGTCCGAAGGCCATCGCTGATCGCCCCATCGCTGGCGTTTACGACCGCCAGGTGCTCGCCAGCGAATCGACGCAGTCGAGTATCGTTGTCCTACGCACCCTGAAGACGAGGTCGAACATGGCTCAGGTTCTCGAATCACAAACGTCTGCGGCGCCACCGGCGCTCGTGAAGGTCAGTCACTGGATCGATGGGCGGATCGTGGCTGGCACGTCGGGCCGCAGCGGCCCGGTCTATGACCCCGCGACCGGTCAGCAGGCCCGAACGGTCGACTTCGCCAGTGTCGAGGAGGTCGACCGCGCCGTCGCCAGCGCCAAGGCTGCCTTCCCAGCGTGGCGTGCGACCTCGCTGAGCAGGCGCACTGAGATCCTCTTCCGTATGCGCAATCTCGTGCTGGAGCATCGCGACGGGCTGGCCGCGTTGCTGACCGCCGAGCATGGCAAGGTCCCCTCTGATGCTGCCGGCGAGTTGGCCCGTGGCATCGAGAACATCGAGTTCGCGACGGGGATCAGCCACCTGTTGAAGGGCGGCTACAGCGAGCAGGCCTCCACCGGCGTGGATGTCTACCAGCTGCGACAGCCACTGGGCGTGGTCGCGGGTATCACCCCGTTCAACTTCCCGGCCATGGTCCCGATGTGGATGTTCGCCAACGCCATCGCCTGCGGCAACACCTTCATCCTCAAGCCGTCGGAGAAGGACCCCTCGGCCTCGATCCTGATGGCGCAACTGTGGAAGGAGGCCGAGCTTCCGGACGGCGTCTTCACGGTGGTCCATGGGGACAAGGTGGCCGTGGATGCCATCCTCGAGCATCCGGACGTCGCGGCGGTCTCGTTCGTGGGCTCCACGCCGATCGCAAGGTACATCTACGAGACCGGAACGAAGCACGGCAAGCGCGTCCAGGCACTCGGCGGTGCCAAGAACCACATGGTCGTGCTACCCGACGCTGACATCGGCATGGCCGCTGATGCCGCGATCTCGGCGGGCTACGGCAGCGCGGGCGAGCGCTGCATGGCCATCGCCACCGTGGTCGCGGTGGGTGATGTGGCTGATCCACTCGTGGCGGCCATCAAGGAGCGGTTGCCCCAGGTCAGGGTCGGGCCCGGCACTGACCCAGAAGCCCAGATGGGACCGCTCGTGACGGGCCAGCACCGCGACAAGGTCGCCTCCTATCTTGACAGCGGAGCCGCACAGGGCGCCACGGTCGTGGCCGACGGCCGCGAGCACCCGCTGTACAAGGAGTCGGACGGCTTCTTCCTGGGCGTCTCTCTGCTCGATGAGGTCACACCCGAGATGGATGCCTACAAGGATGAGATCTTCGGCCCCATCCTCTCGGTCGTCCGGGTCGACACATACGAGGAGGCGGTCGATCTCATCAATCGCAATCCGTACGGCAACGGGACCGCCATCTTCACTCGCGACGGCGGGGCTGCTCGCCAGTTCCAGTTCGACGTGAACGTCGGTATGGTCGGGTTGAATGTACCGATCCCCGTGCCGGTGAGCTACTACTCGTTCGGTGGCTGGAAGTCGTCGCTCTTCGGGGACCTGCACATGTACGGTCCCGACGGTATCCAGTTCTATACCCGGAGCAAGGTCGTCACCTCGCGTTGGCCAGACCCGTCCACCTCGGAGATCAACCTGGGCTTCCCCCGAACGAGATAGCCGCGGTGTCCCAAACGGTGGGCGGTCGCCGTCGGGTGCCACCGCGATGGTTGCTTCGCGCCGGGTGGGCCCTGCACCGCGCCGTCTACACCATCTCCGGCGGCCGTCTCGGCCTGCGCACTGCCGCCGATGAGCGACTGGGAACCTTGCGACTGACCACGATCGGTCGACGCTCCGGCGAGAAGCGTGTTGCGATGCTGTTCTATCTCGACGATGGACCCAACCATGCGGTCGTGGCCTCGAACGCCGGCGCCCCCGAGGACCCTGGGTGGTGGCGGAACCTGCAGGCACGACCATCGGCTCTGGTCGATGTGGCGGCCAACACGCGTTCCGTTCGCGCCAGAGAGGCCGACGAAGACGAGCGGGCTCGTCTGTGGCCGCGTTTCGTGACCGCGATGGCCGACTATGAGCGCTATGCCACTGTCGCCCGGCGACCCATCCCCATCGTCATCCTGGAGCCCTCCGATGAACGTGCCGGTGTCTGACTACGAGGTCGAAGCCATCATCTTCGACATGGATGGCGTGCTCATCGACTCCGGCGATGTCTACGAGCGACACTGGCGCCGCTGGGGCGCGCGCCATGGCCTTGACTACGCCGTGGACATCGCCATGGTCCACCCTGGCCGACCACCCACCGAGACCATCCGGCTGGTTGCTCCACGACTGGACGCCGTCTCGGAGGCGGCACGCTTCAATGCCGACCTCGACGCCAGCGATGACGCCGACGCGGCGACTGCCATGCCCGGCGCCATCGAGCTGGTGGGGTTGCTGCCCCAGGGCCGCTGGGGCATCGCGACCAGCGCTTCGCGTGACATCGCGGTGCAGTGGTTGGGACATGCCGGCCTGCCCGTGCCCGATGCGCTTGTCACGGCCAGTGACGTGGCACGAGGTAAGCCGGCACCGGATCCCTACCTGCTGGCGGCGGAACTGCTGGGCCGCGACGCGGGGCGCTGCCTGGTCATCGAGGACGCCCCTGCCGGTATCACCGCGGCCAAGGCAGCTGGAGCCACGGTCCTCGCGATCGAGACGACACACGCGGCGCCCGACCTTGCGGAGGCCGACGCCGTGGCCAGCTCTCTCGAGGCTGTCAGGATCGTCCTCCGGAGCGACCATCTCGTGGTCAGCTGGAGCGGCGACGGTGTGGCAGAGTAGCTAGCCCGCCTCCGTCGGGGCTGGCAGGCGGCCCCGCATCGAGAGCACGGCCCACACCGGGAGCACCAGCAGCGCGGCGCCGATCAGCCCGAGCGCCGCGTACCCGGTCAGCGCCAGGACGATGCCACCGCCCAGGCTCGCGAGCGCCGCACTGCCCCACACGAGCGAGTCGGTGAAGCCTTGCGTCGCGGTGCGTTCCACAGGTCGCAGTCCGCTGGTCAGCAGGGCGCTTCCGGAAACGAAGCCAAGGTTCCAGCCATAGCCCAGCAGGAACAGGGCCACCAGCAGGATGGTGCCGCCATCGGGCGGCGCTGTGGCCGCCATGAGCGCCGCGACCGCGAGCACGCCAGCTCCCAGCAGGATGGTGTTGAGGCTGCCGATGCGATCAGCGATGCGGCCGGTGAGAGGCGACAGCGCGAACATGCCCAGCACGTGTGCGCTGATGACGACGCCGATGGCGTCGAGGCCGTGGCCATGGTCGGTCATGTGGAGTGGTGTCATGGCCATGATCACGACCATCACGACCTGTCCGACGATCATCGCGATCAGCGCGATGGCCACCGGCGGGCGGCGCAGGATCTGGCTCATCGGCGCCGCGCCGCTCGTGTCCGCGCTCTCGCGACCGGCTTGCCCGGGTGGCAGGCCGACGCCGGGATCGACGGCAAGCTCGTCAGGATCGGGGCGCAGGAACCAGCCCAGCAGGATGGCCGCCAGTGCCGTGAACACCGCCGGCGCCAGGAAGGGACCGGCCAGCTCGGGAACGCCCATGGACGCGGCGATGCTGGCGCTGATGGGTACGCTGGCAGGCCCCAGGATGGCGCCAACGGTGGCAGCCCACACCACGATGCTGATGGCAGCGGCTCGGCGGCTGGGCGTCGCCATCTCCGCGGAGGCGTAGCGGGACAGCTGTGAGGAACTGTTGGCGAAGCCGATGAGCAGACCGCCGACGAGCAGCGCCGGAAACACGCTCGCGACCACCGACCAGGCAGCCACGACCCCGCCGGCCACCGCGATGGCGTAGCCAAGCGCCAGTCCGAACCGCTTGCCACGCCGAACCATGACGGCCGCCAGCAGCGACGTCCCCAGCGCTGCCCCGATGATGACCGAGGCACCCACCGTTCCCACGAGGAGCGTATCGACGCCCATCTCGCGAGCCGCGATGACAGCGACCGTGCTGGCGGCGATGACCGGCGTGGTTCCGACCGCTGCGGCGCCGACAAGGAGCCAGCGCGCGCGGCTCCGTGCTCCGTCGAGCTCGGGTCGATCCGTGCGTGACTCGGGCAGACCTCCGGTCTCGCCGAATGCGCCCCCCGCCGAAGCCTTCAACCGCGTCCCGTGGTCGTCACGTCAGATACTCGCGAGCGATGTCCCGCTTCAGGAACGAGCCGTCGCCCTTGGTGCCCTTGTACTCGCCGTCCTCGATGATGACCTTGCCGTGTGAGAGGACGATGTCGCTGCCGCCCTGCACCTGCCTGCCTTCGTAGACGGAGTAGTCGACGTTCATGTGATGCGACTTCGCCGAGATGACATGCTTGCGCTCAGGGTCGTAGATGACGATGTCAGCATCCGCGCCCGGGGCGATGACGCCTTTGCGCCCGGCCAGACCGAACATCCGTGCCGGCGCCGCCGAGCAGACCTCCACCCAGCGTTCCCGGCTGATGCGCCCGCCTACCACGCCGCCGTCGTGCATGAGGTCAAGGCGATCCTCCACGCCGGGCAACCCGTTGGGCACCTTGCGGAAGTCGCCGCGACCCAGCTCCTTCTGACCCTCGAAGTCAAAGGGGCAGTGGTCGGTGGCGACGACCTGGAGGTCGTCCCTGAGCAGGCCGCGCCACAGGTCGTCCTGGTGGTCCGCCGGCCGCAGCGGCGGAGAACACACGTACTTGGCGCCCTCGAAGCCGTTGTCCATGTCCTCGAGCGACAGGAAGAGGTACTGGGGGCAGGTCTCGGCGTAGGCCTTGACGCCACGGTCGCGGGCTCGCACCAGCTCGTCGAGCGCATCGCGCGCCGAGAGATGGACGATGTAGATCGGGACGTCGAGCGACTCAGCCAGCCGGACGACGCGGTTCGTCGCTTCGCCCTCGAAGATGGGCTTGCGCACGACGCCGTGATGGTACGGATCGGTGTCGCCGGCGGCGATGGCATCCTCGGCCAGGCGGTCGATGGCGAGGCCGTTCTCCGCGTGCATGAGGATGGTGCCGCCGTTCGAGGCAGTCCGCTGAAGGGCCCGGAAGATGGCGCCATCGTCGGAGAAGAAGACCCCTGGATAGGCCGTGAAGAGCTTGAAGTCCGTGACCCCCTCGGCGACCAGCTGGTCCATCTCCTTGAGCGAGTCCGCGTTGACGTCGCTCATGATCATGTGGAAGCCGTAGTCGATGGCGCAGTTACCCTCGGCCCGCTTGTGCCATGCGTCGAGGCCCGCGCGCAGCGACTGCCCCTGGGTCTGTACGGCGAAGTCGATGATCGACGTCGTGCCACCGAACGCGGCTGCGCGCGTGCCCGTCTCGAAGGTGTCCTTGGCCGCGGTACCGCCGAAGGGCAGTTCCATATGCGTGTGGACGTCGATGCCGCCGGGGAGGACCCATCGGCCCTTGGCATCGATGGTCTTGTCGACCGTGACCTCGGAGCGACCCAGGGCCACGATCTTGTCGTCCTCGATCAGGACATCGGCGGCATACGAGCCATCCGCATTCACGACGGTGCCATTGGTGATGAGCGTTCGCATCGGTCCCTCCAAGGAGTCGAGTTCGTCTGGCGGGCGCGGTCGGCCAGTTGCCCGTAGCGTCATGGTAGTGCGCCCACGGCCGAGGGCGCTGCCGTTGCGGATGCTGACGCTGGGCAACCGACCACCGGATCCGGAGGATGGTTTCGAAGGGTCGTGTACCGTACGCATCCAGATGCCCCAGACCCGAGCCCCCAGTTCTCGGGACGGATTCGATCGGTACCCGTCGCTGTGGCCGGTACGATCGTGAGCACGATGCGTGCAAGGACCGCAGGCCTGGTCGTGGCGATCACGTTGCTGGCCCTGCTGCTCCCCGTCTCCGCCGCTCCCGTCGCCGCGAAGCCGGCGGATGCCCATGACTGGCAGGCACGCCAGATACGCAAGGCTGGCATCCCGGATCGCGACCGTCAGCTGGCAGATACGCTCCCGGGTCGCGCCCGGATCGGCTATCACCCCGGCACCGGCCGGGTGCGTTTCATCAGTGGCACCCCTGACCGACCGCTTGCCACGCCAGCGGCGGCCGTGTCCGCGGCAGGCGGGCGGTTTTCCAACGCTAGCGCTCGCAACGAGGCCCGGCAATTCGTCCAGCGCTACGGCCAGCTCTTCGGATTGCAGGCGCCAGGCCGGGAGCTGCGCGTAGGCGAGACGCGACGGCATTCCGCCAGCCTCGGTGCGCCGGGCGGAGGTCTGAGCGCTGCCACCACCGCTGCGGCCGTTCGCGAGGACACCACCGTCCGCTTCGAGCAGGTGCGTGATGGCGTGGCAGTGATGGGTGGTGAGATCGTGGTGCAGCTGGCCGCTGACGGCGCCGTCCTGTCGGCAGCGGGCGAGGTCCTGCCATCCGCAGCTGCCGCCACGACGGACGCTCGCGTCGGTGCGACGGCGGCACGCAACACGGGCGCTGCGTGGCTGGCTCGAAGCCAGGACCGACCGACGGCCGCCGTCTCGACCCACTCCGAGGGGTTGGGGCTGTACGACCCACGCATCATGGATGACCCCGAGCTCAGCGATACCGGGCGACGGCTGGTGTGGCGGATCGACGCCCGCCTTCCGGCGACCGCCAGGCAGCCATCGGAGCATCGCCTGGTCCTGGTCGACGCGTTGGGCGGGGGCGTGCTGACTACGATCGCTCGTGATCACGGTGCCGACCGCCGGGTCTGTGACAACCGCAACATCGCCGGCAAGTCCTTTGCCTGTTCGGCGCCGTACACGCGCAGCGAGGGCCAGGGCCCGGTCGGCACCAGCGAGGTCGATGCTGCGTATCGACTGATGGGCGTGACCTACGACTACTTCCGCGACCGCCTCGGGCGCAACGGCATCGACGGCAAGGGCGGGCGCATGAAGGCCACGGTGCGCTACTGCCCCTCCTACGGCTGTCCCTGGCGGAACGCCGAGTGGAAGTGGGCGCAGCAGCAGGCCATCTTCGGGAAGGGTTGGGCCAAGGCCGACGACATCGTGGCGCACGAGTTCACCCACGGCGTCCTGGATGCCGAAGCGCCGTTGTTCTATCACTACCAGTCCGGCGCCATCAACGAGTCCTACGCGGATGTCTTCGGCGAGCTCGTCGACCTCTCATACAGCGGTGGCAAGGACACCAAGTCTTCGCGCTGGAAGATCGGTGAGGACTCGCCCATCGGGGTCTTCCGCGACATGAAGAACCCGGGCCGCTACGGTCATGCCGACCGTGTGCGCAGTCCCAGGTGGCAGACCGGCAGCACCGATGACGGCGGCGTGCACCGCAATAGCGGCGTGGGCAACAAGGCGGCCTACCTGGTGGCCAGCGGTGGAACGTTCCGCGGCATCAGGGTCAAGGGCATCGGGCGTACCCGCACGGCGAGAGTCTGGTACCAGGCGCTGACCACGCGCCTGACCTCAGCGGCCAACTACGTCGACCTATTCGACGCCCTCAATGCCGCCTGTACCGACCTCGTGGGGACCAACGGCATGACCCTGGCCCACTGCGCTTCGGTCCGCAAGGCGACCTTGGCGACCCAGATGAACCTTCGGCCCAAGCGCTTCTCGCCTGCGAGGGCACCGGTGTGCTCGGCCGGCAAGAGCCCCATCGACGTCTTCGATGATGATCTCGAGGACCCCGGCTCGGGGACATGGGTGACCTCCACCATCGTGGGCAAGAAGAAGGGCTGGTACTACCCGCAGAACCCCAACAACAGCCCGGCCTGGGACGGGTCCTGGTCGTCCAGTGGCAAGACCAACTTCTACGCGCCGGACCTGGGTAGCCGTTCGGATGCGGTGATCCGGACGCGCCAGCCCGTGGTCCTGCCATCCCGCGCCTATCTGCGCTTCGAGCACGGCTACTCCTTCGACAAGGACGCCAGGCGTCGATACGACGGCGGCATCGTGGAGATCAAGGTCGACGGTGGGGCGTGGCGCAGCGTGGGTGGCCGGTTCACACACGGCGGCTACAACGGCAAGCTGGCCAAGGGCAAGGGCAATCCATTGGGGGGACGCCGCGCATTCACCGGCAGCTCACGAGGTTGGTCGCAGGCGCGCATCGACCTGTCCGCGTACGCGGACAAGCGCATCAAGGTGCGCTTCAGGATGGGTTCGGATCGGTCGACGGGAGCCCGTGGCTGGTATGTCGACGACATCCGCATGTACACCTGCGCCAACGATGACGACAGGCCCAGCGGTACGCTCAGCATCGATGGTGGTGCCGCATCCACCCTTGACCCCACGGTCGACCTGGGATTCACCTGGGATGATGCCAGCACCTGGGTCACCACGCTGCGGATCTCGGGCAGCTCCAGGATGAATGCATCGGGCAAGTTGCTGCTCAAGGCCGTGAACCTGCCCGTGCGCGACAGCGTCTCGTGGGACCTCTTGGACACGACCTATGGTGGGTCCGGCAAGGCAGGGGAGCGGCGGGTCTTCGCGCAGCTGCGCGATGCAGCCGGCAACTGGTCGAAGGTCTTCAGCGACAAGATCGAGCTGCTCGACTCCTAGCCTCTGGGGGCGCGCAACCTGACTACTCCATGCGTTCGATCTGCAACAGGACCTTGGAATCCTTGCCCTTGGACTTCTTGCCCCAGCCCTTGCCTTCCAGTCGAGCACAGCTCTCGCTCTTCAGGCCGACGATGGCGTGGACCTTGTCGTCCGAGCCCTGGAACATCTGGATGTTCTTGGCCTGGTCGACGCTTTCCCGCTCGAGCTGGAGCGAGTCGACGGCCTGGTTCACGGAGATGCCCACCGGACCGTCGAATGTCAGCACGAGGGCGCGTGAACCCTGGACCTTGCTGGGCGCACCGTACTTGTCGCGCGCATCTCCGGGGTCCATCCAGGCCAGGCGCACGGTCGTCGCCTGCTTGGCCTTGCCGCTGCCCTCGCGCGTGAGCTCGAAGGCGACCTGGTCGTAGCCATCATCGATCCGCGATCCAGCACGGAAGAGGCTCATGAACCACTTGCCCCGTCCCAGGTCCTTGATGGCGCCGGCTTCGCAGGTATAGCCGAGCTTGGTGCTGATCTGCGCCTCGGGAGGGCCGGTCAGCTCCCCGGCATCGTCGTTGCCGGGGATGGCCACGGTCGCGTCGTCGATGGGTGATCCGCTACCGGCAGGTACCGCTGGTAGCGACTCGGCGGCGTCCACACCGAGGCGGCCGCCGGTGCTGAGGATGCCTCCGCCTGACACGGCCAGCGTCCCGGCTACCAGGAGCAGCCCGACCACCAGGGCCAGGCCCACGGTGGCTGAAAGACCGGAGCGATGCGCGCTGGGCATATCCACGCGCCCGGCAACGACGCCGCGGACCGGGTCGGTCGCTGAGGCGACGGGCAGGCCGCAGTTGCGACACACGCGGGCGCCGTCCTCGTTGGCGAGGCCGCATGCGGGGCAGGTGACGCCCCTGGGAGCCTGATCCGGCGTCCACGGCTGCCGGGGAGGGCCACCACTCGGGGGTCTTGTCGGTCCACTCATCCGCAGCGATGGTGCCACAGGCCGTGAGATATCGGGCAGACAGGCCCTCCGCCCTCGTGGCGAGGCTCGCAGGGGTGAGGCTAGGCGTCGCCGACGGCGGCTCGGAAGGCCGGGATGATGTCCCTGCCGTAGGCCTCGAGCTGGGCTTCCTCGTCACCGCTCATGAGATACAAGTTGAACTGATCGACACCGGCCTCATGCAGTTCGACCAGCCGTCGCACGTGCTCCTCCGGCGGGCCGACGATGCTGAAGCGATCGATGACCTCATCGTTGACGAATCGCGCGTTGGCCGAACCGACCTCCGCATGGTGGCGGTAGTCGTAGCCCTCCCGGTCGCGGATGTACCCGGTGAGCGCGTCAGGGAGTTGCTCCCGCGGGTACTTGCTGACGAGGTCGACCACGTGATTGGAGACCATCGCCGGGAACCAGCGAACGCGCTCGCGACATTCGGCGATCGATCCGACGTGAGCGGGTGCCGCGGCCTGCACACGCACCTGTGCCGGGTCGCGCCCGGCCTCCACGGCTGCATCGCGCATGATACTGACGAACCACTTGATGAGGTCGACTTCAGCCAACTGCAGGATGATGCCGTCCGCGCTCCGACCGCTCATGCCCAGCACCATGGGGCCGTAGCCGGCGATCCACACCGGCAGCTTCCACTTGCGGGTCCAGGTCAGGTCCAGCTCGGTGCCCATATGGGTCGTCGTGCGACCCTCGACCAGGTCGCGGATGACGCCGACGGCTTCTTCGAGGACCTGGGTCTTGACCGGTCCCTTGCCCAGCACACGCTGGGCACTATCACCGCGTCCGATCCCCAGGTCCATGCGTCCGCCCGAGATCTCATCGAGCGTGGCAAGCACGCTCGCCGTCACGGTGATGTCGCGCGTGGCCGGGTTGGTGACGCAGGTGCCCAGGCGCATCCGCTCGGTATTTACGGCCATCAGCGTGAGGAGTGGGTAGACGTCCTTCCACAGGATGTGGGAGTCGAAAAGCCAGCCATAGCTGAAGCCGGCCGCCTCGGCTTGACGCGTCAACGCGATGGTGCGCTCGATGCTGTGTTCCGGCTTGAGGGTGAATCCGAAATCCATGATGCCGCGAGCCTACACGCTGCGGATGTCGCGTGGGAGACGATGCTTGCTCGGCGGTCGGTCCGGGGATCCCCTCCTAACGCGCCGGTGCTGACGGCAACCCACTCGGTGCCAGCCTCGCGGCAACCGTGGTCGCTGCACGTTCCCTGTCACGCGCGAGGAACGGTAGGACCAAGCCGGCGATCGCCGCTATCGGCGCGATGCCGGGCGGCAGCCACAACAGTAGTGGAAGTGCAAGAGCCCAGGGGCGTCCGCGGTCGGCCAGGAATGCCGCAGGCAGGATGATCAGGACGAGGTAGTGGTCCCACAAGAGGGGCGAGAGGAGGAGCGAGGCCATGAGCGTGACCATGAAGCCGACTTCACGGTCGCGTCGCAGGCTCAGCAGGATGGCGCTGATGGCGATCGCGTAACCGACCAGCAGGCCGATCGTCGCTGCCTCGGTGGAAAATCCCAACGCGCCCAGCGCCGAGCCGATGTCCACGTTCCGCAGAACACCAGTGACGTCGCTCATGTTGCGCAGCACGGTGAGGTAGTCCAGGTATCCAGCGATGCCCACGAACGGTAGCGTCACCACCATCAAGATGACAGCTGCACCGATGGTCCAGCCCACGGCCCGCCACTTGCGGCGCAACAGTTGCCAGACCACGAGTATCCCCAGCATCGGGCGAACCGAGATGGCCACGGCTTGGGCGATCGAGCCGAGTGGATGATCAAGCCAACGCCATGCCATCGCTGTCGGAAGTAGCAACAAGACACTTACGTTGCCTAGGGCCATATCCTTGATCACCGGCAGGCTCAGTGATGCCACCGCGAATGCGAACAGGCGGACGCTGGCTCGCACTGGCATGACAAGACACGCCAGCGCCAGAGCCAACGCGTGGAGCAGATACCAGACGATGGAGCTGTCAGCCACCTTCATTTCGGTGAGGGGGAGCAACGCCACGCCGAGGGTCGGTGAGTACATATACAGGCCGTATGGGCCAGGTCGGAACGGCCCGCTCAGCGTCTCCGCCTGATAGAGCGAACCACTGTCGGCGAGGCGACTGGCGGCGCTGATGTACGCCTCGAAGTCGTAGGCCCACACGTCATCGAGGGCATAGACCGTCTCGCCGTCAACGACCTCGTGTGCGTTGAATGCCCGGAAGGACTGCGCTATTACCGCTATCGCCAGGCTGGTCACGACGAGTCCGATGAGGATCAGACGTCGCTCCCTCTGCTCCGAGGTCGTGCCCGTGCCTTGTGCGATCATGTCGCACCGCCGTGCGTCTTAATGGCAGACGAGTCGCTCGCCAGCGTGCTCGTCGCGGCCTCTGGATCATCGCGGACCAGCAGGGGTAGCAGCATCGCGCCCAGCACCACGAATGCTGATGCCGACGGCACCCACGCGAGGAGAGGGAGCAGCAGGAACGGAGTCCACAGCCGTTGCGCAAGGAAGGCGGCCGGGATGACCAATGTCGCAAGGTAGTGGTCCCACAGAAGTGGAACCAGCAGAAGGGACGCGCTCAGGGTCACCATGTAGCCGATCTCCCGATCACGGCGGAGGCTAGCCAGGATCGCGCCGATGCCGACCAGCACGCCCAGCACTCGTGCCAGCATGATCATGCTGGCGTCCGCACCGAGCCCGAATGCGACGGAGCCGAGATCGCGGTTCTCCGATGCACCGATGGGCACGCTGAGATTGCCAAGCACCGCGAGGTAGTCTCGATAGCCGTCGACCCCGACGAAGGGCAGTGTCACCACGATGAGTGCTATGCCGGCACCGGTGGTCCACAGTGCGGCACGCCACTGACGCCGGAGGAATTGCCAGATCAGCAGGATGCCGAGTCCGGGCCGGACCGAGATGGCCGCTGCAAGCGCGATCGAGCCTTGCGGTCGATCCATCCAGCGCCAGCCCGCCACGAGCGGTAGTAGCAGCAGGAGACTGACATTGCCGAGGACAGAGTCCTTGAGCGCGGGGAGCGTGAAAGCAGCGACCGCAAACGCGAACGCGCGAAGGCGAGGGCTGACCGGCATCAGGGCACAGCTCAGCAGCAGTGCTCCGATGCGCACCACCCACCAGAGCCAGGCGCCATCGGCGATGTCCACAGCCGTGAACGGCAACATCGCAACACCGAGTGGTGGTGCGTAATAGAACAGGTTCGCGGGCCCTGGTTCGAAGTGGCCGTTGACAAGCTCCTGTGCGTACAGCGACCCTTCGTCGATGAGACGCTGAGCGGCCCCAACGTACGCCGCCAGGTCGAAGGCCCAGGCGTCCTCGGCGAGTCCGCCGCCGCTGGCCCTGAGAGCCAGGAGCATTAGCCAGAAGAGGCCTGCACCGATGGCAGCGACCGCGATCACGACTGTCGCGGCTCGAGTCTTCGAGGCGGGTCTGCTCATCGAGCGCCCACCCGTGGGACTACGGTCGGACGAGGTCCTCGTAGGCGTCGGGGCGGCGGTCACGGTAGAACTGCCACGTCTGGCGAACCTGTTGGATCATGTCCAGGTCGAGGTCGCGCACGATCAACTCCTCCTCGTGCGCATCCCCGACCTCTCCGATGTACTGACCCCGTGGATCGCAGAAGTAGGACTGGCCATAGAAGTCGTCGTCGCCCAGCGGCTCGATGCCGACCCGGTTGATGGTGCCCACGAAGTAGCCGTTGGCCACCGCATGGGACGGCTGCTCGATCCTCCACAGGTACTCGGACAGCCCTCGTGAGGTGGCACTCGGGATGAGCACGATCTCCGCGCCGTTGAGACCCAGCGCGCGCGCCCCTTCGGGAAAATGGCGGTCGTAGCAGATGTACAGGCCGAACTTGGCGATGTCCGTCTGGAACACGGGGTAGCCGGTGTTGCCGGGTCGGAAGTAGAACTTCTCCCAGAATCCGTTGATGTGCGGGATATGGGTCTTGCGGTACTTGCCCAGGTACGTGCCGTCGGCATCGATGATGGCCGCGGTGTTGTAGTAGATACCCGAGGCCTGACCGTCCTCCTCGTACATCGGCGCCACCACCACCATGCCCGTCTGCTTGGCCAGGTCCTGCATGCGCCTGGTGGTGGGCCCGTCGGGAATGAGTTCGGTGTAGCTGTAGTACTCGGGATCCTGCACCTGGCAGAAGTAGGGCCCGTAGAACAGCTCCTGGAAGAGGATGAACTGGGCACCCTGCTTGGCGGCTTCGTGGGCACGCTCTTCGTGCTTCTGGATCATCGATTCCTTGTCGCCCGTCCAGCTGGCCTGGACGAGGGCTCCACGGACGACTCGGGACATGCGGGGACCTCCGGCGGTTCGACTTCTGTGCGACCGCCAGAGGGTACACCTGTGGCTGTAGGAAATGCGCACCTGTGGCGCTGTCGACGGGGATGGCAGGCCTCCGCTCGAGCAGGATCGGTTGGGCGGTACTTCGGCCGCCGGGTCTACTTGGGCTGGGTGAAGTAGACGCCCTTCGTGCCGGACTTGCGACTGAATGTGAGCTTGCCACCGCTGAACTGCGGCTTGCTGTCGGTCCCGGCGCCACTCAGCTTGCCGCCTGCCCAGATGCCCCCGCTGAAGCGCAAATACAGAAGGTTGCCGTTGCGGACATAGATGATCTGAGTGAGGTTGCTGTGGTGGCTGATCTGCGGGGTCCCGGTGGCACCCCCGAACCCCCGGGTCGACCATCCGCCACCCTGGCTGGTGACGAAGAGGCCCTTGCGCTTGATCACGTAGGCCATCTTCGGGCTGTTCGACGGTGGCCCGCCGAACAAGGGAGGCGTCTGGTCCAGCACCAGGTCGACGCCCTTGACTCGCCCGCCGTGGACCTTGGACTTTTTCCAGCCCTTGGCGGTGCGCTTGGCGTACTTCAGGCCCTGGGCGCTCGACGTGCCGTCTCCGTACGCGACGCGTGGCGCTCCCGACGAGGTCAGCGCCAGTGCCACCGGGCTGGTGCAGCAGCTGCCGTCGATGACCTCCGCCTTGTTCCAGGTCGGGTCAGCGGAACCACCCTTGATGAACCTGAGCTTGCGATCGGGAGTTCGGAAGGCGATCGACTCGGTGGTGCCATGGACGCCGAGCGCCGCATGCGAGGCACCCCCGGCGTAGCGTTGGGTGATCGCCCAGCCACAGCCATCGGCGGGGGCCAGCTTGTCGCTCGAGCTGGTGTAGAGGCCCTTCTGACCGTCGGTGTTGCGAGTCCAGGCGACATGCACGACGCCCCCGGACACGCCGATGCTGGGGTAGCGATCGTTGCCCGAGCTGACCTGGCAGCTGGTCCAACTCCCCGCGGCGTTGGTCACATACCAGACTCCGGTCGAGCCACGTTCCGTGGCGATGTGCACGCGGCCGCTGTCATCGGTGACCATGCTGTGGGTCGGGGCGGAGCTGTGGCTGAAGACGCGCTTGGGCTTGGTCCAGCCCGAGTCGAATGCACTGGCCGGGACCGCGAGGATGAATGCGACTGCCAGGCCGGCGCTCAGCGACGTGAACAGGCGCGACCGGCGAGGATGAAGGGCAGGTGTGTGCATGATGCGCACCATGCACCGCCCTCGGGGAGCCGTCACCGGCTCGATGGTCCTATCGGAGGACGAAGAACCCGTCGAAGTCGACGCGCTGTGCTGCGTCGATGGCCCTGACCGCGATGGTGCGGGGCTTGCTCCGTGGGAAGTTCCGGGTCCACACCAGGGCGCCGTCGGTGACCGTGTCTCGATCCAGGTCCTTGGTCGCGACCCGCTTGCCGTTCAGCAGGATGCGCACCTTGCCCATCCCTGGTCCGGTTCGCGTCATGAACGCCACGGAGCGACCGTCGAACTTGACCCGGATCTTGGATCGAACCGATGACGGGTCAAAGTCGGCACCGCTGATCTTGGCGCCGACGGGCCCACGGATGCCCGGCTTGCGTTTGGCGCTATAGGCCCACGGCCCTGCGTGACCCTTGGCGTCCTTGCCTCGCACACGGAACTTGTTGCTGCTGCCGATCTTGACCCAACTCCTGGTCTGGCGGGCGGTCTTCGAACGGAGGTCGACATCCTTCCAGGCGTTCTTGCCCACCTTGCGCTGAAGGCGGTAGGAGGCGACCTCGACACTCGAGCTGGTCGGCTTCCACGCGACTGTCGCCGCGCCCTTGTCATAGTTGGTGCCGGTCTGGAGATTGAAGCTGGGCTTCTTCAGGAGGGGACCCAGCTTGTTCGACCAGACGAGATGGAGATGGGGACTGAGATAGGTCTTCAGGATGCGTTGATAGGACCAGCCCTTCCTGGCACAGGCCTCGACGCTTCGCTCGTACAGCTTCCAGCCGTTGGCATCAGCGGCGCACCTCTGACTGGCGCCCATCCGATAGCCGGTCAGGAAGAAGCGGCCATTCTTGCGCAACGTCAGGCCCCAGGTCCGATCGATGGCTGCCTTCTGCTTGGATGTGGGCGTTGCTCGCTCCGGTCGGTACAGCTGATCGGAGGTGTCGTCCCGCACGTCATAGCACTTGCCGTTGCGCACGTATCCCGGGCGGTGGTTGCCTTTCAAGGTGTAGTACCAGGCATATTGCTTGGTGGCCACGGCGCCGGCCGCCAGCGTCGCCTTGCGTAGCCGTCCGGGCCATTCGCCCGAGGCCATCACCTCGGCCACATAGCGACGAAAATCGACCCGCTCCACGCGGCCACTGCCCGAGCGGAGCACGCGGATGGTCCTGGGCGGCACGACCTGGCTGTTCCAGCCGGTACAGGACGAAGCTTCGACGCCCGGGGGTGCCGACAGCTGCGGCACGGCCATGGCCGTGACCACCAGGAGAGCGCCGAGCGCGACGCGAGCGATGACCGCCAGACGGCCGTTTCGGGGAGTGCCTGTCGACGTGTCGATGGCGCTTCGGGATGCCATGGGGTAGGGATGCCTCCTGCCATGCCGTGACCGCTGGGGCGACGACGGCGGCACTTGGGCCATCCCGGACAGGGTGGAGGAGACGGTCGCGCACAGCAACATCGCGACCTGGTCACCGTAGCGCCTGGGAACGGCGCCCGGGACGTGTGGATCGCGCCTGCATCTGGGAACACAGGCGCAAGCCTCGGGCAATACGCGCTGGGCCACGGCGGCCGATGCGTATCAGGAGCCCTGCCGCTGGGGACGGCGGGTCTTCTGTTGACGAGCCTCGTTGGCGTGGATTTGGTCCACCCAGCGTAGCAGGGGTCCGTGCTCGGTGCAGCGAAGATGCGACCGCCGACTGGGATCAGCGAGCGGCATGAAAGGACCGGGCCGCGCTATGCGACCCGGTCGTCGTAGGATGCTCGAGCCGCCTGTGCGGCTCCGTCCTAGCTCTCGCGAGTTCGGAATACCAGCCAGGCGCCATAGAAGGCAGCGATCCCGCCGGCCCAGTAGATGAGCCGGCCGATGAAGTGCAGGAAGTCGACCGAGCCGCCGCCGAGCCGCGCCCATGCCAGCAGGTTCATGATCGCCAGCAATGCGATCGAGACGCCAAGTGCGCCGATCAGGATGCGATAGCCGCTGCCGAAGTCGTAGTGACCCCAGCGATGCACCCAGATCGCGAGGATGGCCAGAACGGACAGCAGGACGGCGAAGTCGCTGAGGATGTTGTAGTCGAGCAGGAACTGGAAGATCAGGTAGGCGATGACCACGATGCTGGCCGCAGCTGCGAGCACGAACTGCTCACCGGCGACGAGTCGCTCGCGCACCGCTCCGACGGCGTCGGTCACGGCGGCCGTGGCCTGGGCCGTGGTAGCGCCAGCCGCCGATCCGGGCTTGGTCTCGGTCGAGGCCTCCGGTGTGGTGGCGGACGTGTCCTTGGGCGTTGGATTCTTGGGGGTTTCGTTCTTGGGACCAGACATCGAGAGTTCCCTCCTACGTGACAGGCGTATGGCGACTGTAGCCGGTTTGGTCCCGGCTGCGATGGGCCACTTGGCTCCCGTCGTATCGGGACCATCGGCCTCCCAGCCCTTGGGTCCGCAGTATCACGCACTCATGGCTCGCACTCAAGCCCTACTCGGTGGCGGCCGGGTCGCGGTGGCGCTCCTGATAGGGGCAGGAGGCGTTCCTGGGGCCGGTTCCGGGGTAGTTCGGAGGCATGGTCCCCGTACCACTGGGTGACCGATACCTGCACACATGACGATGCCCACGGACGCACGGCGGCCCTAGCCTCGGAAGCAGCGCCGGATCGCTCAGGCAGGCGAGCGACCGGCGCCTTTCCCCCGTCCTGTGAGGCTGCGTCACACTACGCGCATGCACCGCCGGATCGTTGCCCTGGCCGTCGTCGCGACCGGCTTGTGCCTGCCCTCGTTCGCTGTGGCTGGCGGCACTCCCGCCACAACAAGCCCCGCGGGAGGGTTGCGCTGGGAGGTCATCTCGCGCCGACCGCATGACACCGATGCCTTCACTGAGGGCCTGGTCCTGGATCAAGCCGGTCGGCTCTTCGAGTCGACCGGACTGTACGGCCGCAGCTCATTGCGCGAGGTGGACCCAGTGAGTGGGGAAGTCCTGCGCTCGGTGGCGCTGCCGGACGATCAGTTCGGCGAGGGCATCGCGCAAGTGGGCGATCGGCTGGTCCAGCTGACCTGGCGCGAGGGCGTGGCCAACAGCTGGGACATGCAGTCATTCGAGCTGGAAGCGGCCTTCGACTACGACGGCGAAGGCTGGGGACTCTGCCACGATGGCGTTCGGCTGGTGATGAGCGACGGCAGCGATCGTCTGACGTTCCGGGATGACCAGACGTTCGGGGAGATCGGCAGCATCGAGGTGACCCTCGATGGCGTGCCTCGCGACCGACTCAACGAGCTCGAATGCGTGGATGGCGCGGTCTGGGCCAACGTCTGGGGCAGTGACCTGATCGTCAGGATCGACCCGGCCACCGGCATCGTCGACGGGGTGCTTGACCTCCAAGGAATCCTCCAACCACATCCCATGTTCGACGACCCCGGGGCCGTGCTCAATGGCATCGCCTACGACCCGGTTGCGGGCACGTTCCTCGTGACCGGCAAGGACTGGCCCGAGTTCATCGAGATCCGGATCGACCAGGGCGACTGACTGACCGCCTCAGAGCGCCACAGCTTGACCGTCAGCCCGCGAATGGGACACGAGGTGATCCGGGCACCTCCACCCGAGTGTGGAAGAGGCTGCCGGCAAGCGGCTGGGCGGCGTGCTCTTCCTCGGACAGCAGCTCCCAGGCGGTCGTGATGAAGGCGTCCCGCAGGTCTGGTCCGCCAAGCTCGATGCTCGAGACATTGGAGACCGGCAGCGGGATGACCGCGTCGAGGGACCCGTCGGGCAGATAGCGGTGGACACCATAGCCGGGCCACGTGGCGACCCAGACCGCGCCCTCGCTGTCGACGGTCAGGCCGTCAGGCCGCCCACCGCCATGGCGGATGGTCACGAACTCCCGTCGGTCGGAGATGTCGGCGCTGACCGGATCGAAATCGAATCGGTCGATACGGTGGGTATGGGTGTCGGCGAAGTACATGGTGCCGCCATCCGGACTCCAGCCCAGGCCGTTGGAGATGGTCACATCCTCGATCATCCGGGTCACCCTGCCATCCGGGTCGAGTCGGTAGAGCGACCCCTGCCCGGGCTCGGCATCCCAGCCCATGGTCCCGGCCCAGAAGCGGCCCTGGGGGTCGATCTCGCCGTCGTTGAAGCGAGTAGCGGGGTTGCTTGCTTCGACGTGGGCGATCAGCTCCGCAGGGCCCTCGTCGGGCAGGGTGTAGAAGCCGTCCTCGAGCGCCGCAACATAGCCGCCGGAAGCGCGGGGAAGGACCACGCCCACTGCCTTCTCCAGTTCGCGACGCTGGGTGCTGCCATCGGATGGGTCGGTCGTGAACACGTGCCGGCTCGCGATATCCACCCAGACGACCTTGCCGATACGTGGATCCCATACCGGCCCCTCGCCGATGAGGGCATCATGACGATGGAGGATCCGGGGGGCTGCGAGCATCCTGGGCGCCACGATGTCCTCCTCGTTCCTGATCGTTGACTCTGACACCATAGTCGCACCACCGACCTGCCGTACCTGGAGCAAAGATGACCGACCGACCAGCCATCCCGGCCCTGCTGACGGAGAGCCGAGCCATCGCCATCGGTCGCCACATCCCCGCGGCTGAGGCACCCAGGATCGGTGAGGCCCTGGTCGCCGGTGGCGTGCTCGTCATGGAGCTGACGCTCAACGAGCCCGAAGACGCTGCACTCGCTTCGATCCGCTCGCTGGCCGCCGCGGCCGATGATCTGGGTGCTCTCGTCGGCGCGGGCACCGTGCTGTCGATCGAGGCAGCGCGACGTGCCATCGACGCTGGCGCACGGTTCATCGTCTCGCCGCACACCGACAGCGCGCTCGTCACGTGGTGTGCCGACCAGGATGTGCCCTGCTTCCCGGGGGCCCTGAGCCCCACCGAGATCCTGGCCGCGTGGATGGCCGGAGCGAGCGCGGTGAAGCTGTTCCCCGCATCGGCGGTGGGCCCGGGCTACCTCAAGCAGATCGCGGGACCGTTCCCGGAGGATCCCGCTGGTGCCCACCGGCGGTGTCTCGGCGGACAACGCCGCCGCCTGGATCGCGGCCGGCGCGGTCGCGGTGGGGATGGGCAGCTGGCTCATCGGCGATGGTGACCTGGAAGGCATCACGGCGCGGGCACGCCGCGTGGCCGGCGCTGTCTCGGCGGACACGGACTAGGCATCTGCCTGACGACCGCGGTCACGGCCGGGGACCTGCCTGCCGGCACCTCCGGGGGTGCGTACCTAGCGGCTCACGCGCCCCGAGGCATCCCCGGCCGCCAGCTTCCTGACCTCATCGACGCTGACGCGGTTGAAGTCGCCCGGGATGGAGTGCTTGAGGCAACTCGCGGCGATGGCGAAGTCCAATGCCTCGGGAGCAGGCATGCTGCTGAGCAGGCCATAGATCAGGCCGGCGGCGAAGGAATCACCTGACCCGACGCGGTCGACGATATCGAGGATCTGGTAGGACCGCCCGACGTGGAAACCATCGGCATCACGAAGGCAGGCGGACCAGCCGTTGATGTCTGCCCCGCGGCTCTCGCGCAGCGTGATCGCCACAGCGGACAGGCCTGGAAACGTGTCCATGACCTGTCGTGTCAGGGCGTCATAGGTGCCCTCTGACAGATCGCCGCCGGTGACGTCGGTCGCGGCATCCATCCCGAGTGATCGCTGGAAGTCTTCCTCATTGCCGATGGCCACGTCCACGTGCTCCATCAGGCCGCACATGACTTCCGGGGCGGTCTTGCCGTAGCGCCACAGCTTGGCCCGGAAGTTGAGGTCGAGCGAGGTCGTCGCCCCGGCCTCACGAGCGGCCCGGAGGCTCGCCACGGTGATGGCCGCGGCGCTCTCCGAGAGGGCCGGGGTGATGCCTGAGATGTGGAACCAGGTGGCACCGTCGAAGATGTCCGCCCAGTCGAACTCGGACTTGTCGGCCAGGGCGATGGCGGCGCCATCCCGGTCGTAGACGACGGCAGATCCGCGTTGCGCTGCGCCGGTTTCCAGGAAGTAGATGCCCATCCGGCCGGGACGCCGGACGATGTGGCCGGTCTCGACAGCCTGGCGTCGGAGTTCACCGATGGCGGCGTCGGCCAAGGGTCCATCCGGCAACGCGGTCACGAACCGCGCGCGCGTCCCGAAGCGCGCCAGCGACACGGCCACGTTGGCCTCACCACCAGCGAACGAAGCCTCCAGTGCGGGTGACTGGAACAGTCGCTCCTGGCCTGGCGACTTGAGGCGCAGCATGATCTCGCCGAGGGTGACCACGAGTGGCGCGACCGTCGCCGGGGTGTTCACGTCTGGGACCTCCTCGTCGTGTCTGGTCGACTCACTGTAGCGACTGCGGCACCCGCACGGAGAGTCGCGGCCGACGGATGCGGCCAGGAGGCGACGAACCCAGGCACCGCACTATCGGGCACTCGTTCGTTTCGAACCCTCTGGCAGTTCCGTGCCGTCGGGCAGGGTGATGCCGACTTCGAGGTCCTCGCCGGTACCGCCATGGCTCGGTCGCTGCGCCACCAGGACGATGACGATGGCCGCACCGGTCACGAGCATCCCCACCAGATCGAGGGCGCTGACCGTTTCGCCCAACACGATGATGCCCGCGATGACCCCGACGGCCGGCGTACCCAGGTAGCCGATCCCCGTGGTCATCGGACCCAGTGACCGCACGATCATCTGCGAGGCCCAGTATGCGAACGCGGTCGCGAGTGGTCCGCTGTAGAGGACAGCCAACGCGGTCGGCAGGTCCCACTGCACCGAACCCAGCTCATCCCGTTCGAGGATGAGCATCAAGAGCAGCATCGGCAGCAGTGCCACCAGGAGCTGCCAGATCTGCGTGTCGAAGGGCGTCCCCTTCCAGGGGTGCGTGCGCACGTGCACCAGCGCGACTGCTGCGCCGAAGGCTGCCGCCACCAGCATCAGGCTACCCAGGAGCGCGCCTGACGAACCCCACTCGATGGCTGCCGGATTGAGCAGGAGCACCAGGCCCGTGAGACCAAGCGCGAGGCCTGCCAGCTCGGCGCGTGTCGGCCGAACGCGCGCGGCCACGAGCATCACCGGTACCACCCACAGGGGGATGGTGTAGGCCAGGATCGACGAACGTCCGGCAGGGATGTACGGCAGGGCCAGGTTCATCATCGCGATGCCCAGGGCCACGGCAAGGAGACCATACGAGAGGATGATGGGCATGTCCGATCGCTCGGGACGATGCAACCGCCCGGTCATGGCCATCAGCACGGCGAGGACGGCCATGCCACCCGCCAGCCGCAGCACGCCGTAGGTGAACGGCGGGATGGTCTGCAGCCCGACCTTGACGACCACCCAGTGCACACCCCACACGAGTACCAGGCCCAGCAGCAACAGCCAGGCACGCGTCACCGGTGTGCGCGGTTCGGTGCTCCGAGATATCAGCTTCGTGGCTGGACGCTCGACCGGCTACGGATCAGCGCCTCCAACTCGGCGAAGGCGATATCGAGACGTTCCCGGACCATGGCGCAGGCGGCTGGATGGTCCGCTGCGAGCACCCCGTCGATCACCGACACGAGCGACTCGTCGGCTGCGGCCAGGTGGATCGAAGGGCACCCGGACAGCCACTCGAAGCCTGAGCTGATCTTGTGGTCGATGTTCTCCAGCACGACACACGGAGTGTCCGTCACGTATGCGAAGACCATGCCGTGGAAACGGTCGGTCACGACCAGGTCATGCCGCGCGAAGACGTCGAGCGTCTCCCTGATGACCTCCTCACGGCGTCCGCGTCGCACCGGGTAGTCCACCTTGGTGTCGAACCGATCCACCGAGCGACCGTCAAGCGACGCCTCGACCACGCGAACTTGCTCATTGGTGAGCCGACGCTCCTTGTCATCGCGCAACACCAGCAGGACACCCGATCGCTCGTTGTCACGCGGCCCCTCAGCCATGAGCAGTACCGGGTCCGGCGCGATCATGTGACATGCGGCACCGAACAGGTCGCCTCCGCGCTCCAGGCTCACGGCATCGCGCGCGACCACGTCGAGCACGGGATGGCCCCGATAGATGCCGGCACTGATCTCCCCTTCCGCGCGACCCTGCGGTGTGTCCGAGAATGAGATCGTCTGCGGCAAGCTGATGATGGGGGTCGTCGAGAAATCGGCGATGATGCGCCGTCGCAGGCGCTCGGTGAGGACACCGCGCTCCCCGAGATTGCCCCCGCTCTGGAGCAGGATCAGGTCGTCGGACCGGATGATCCATCGCAGCGGTCCGGCCAGGGACTCGTACTCGTCCTTGTCGAGTTCGATGGGGTCGATCCCCAGGCGATCTGGCAGCCAGCGTGCGATGGCCACGGCCTGGGCCTGGTCGCCGAGATTGCCCATCCGCGTCGACGGCGTGAGCATCCACCACACCAGCGGTTGACCAGAGCGCCGTCGCTCACGCCGCTGGCGCAGCACGCGACGCAGAGTCCTCCAGGCGCGCTGCGCCACGCCGAGACGTTCTGCTGCGCGCGTACGCAGGTTCCGTGACCTTCGTCTCTGTTGGGACCCCATGGCGCCATGGTGCCTCAAACTGAGGCGGGATCGACCACTCGATGCGGACCGATGGCTGACTACCTGGAGATACCGCTAGTCCCCGGCCGACCCGAATGAGAACGCCGCGCCCGGCGCCTCGACGAAGATGATGTGCTGCTCAGCAGCTCCCAGACCCCGGGCTCGCATCTGCTCGGCGAACTCGCCGAGCAGATACACCCAACCTGGCGCACCGCTGTACTGGCTCCAGTACCCCCGGCGAGCCGCATCGAGACCCAGCGTGATGTGCCCCAACAAGCCGTCCTGGGCGGCCCATTCGAGCAGCTGGAGCGTGCCATTGGCGCCATCACCCCATCGGAAGGCGTGGTCGTACTCCACGCGGGCACCGGTGGCCGCGATATCTCGGTGATATCGGCGGTCGACGACCTTGTCGACGTGGCTGAGAACGATGTGGGCCGGGTCCGCCCCATGCTTGAGTAGCACCTCCACCTGTTCCAGGGCACCGGTGCCGCCCTCGCAGTGGGTCAGGATGGGGCAGCCGGTGCGGACCTGGGCCAAGGCGGCGGCGGCGAAGATGCGCTCGTCTCGGGGCGACGGGCCACGCGCAGAACCCGCCACCTTCATGACCCCTGCCCGGTGCCCGGTGCGTTTCACCACCGGCCCGCTGTAGTCGAGTGCATCGATGCCCTGATCGATGTCAGCAACGAATAATTCGGCGATCTCGTCGATCCCCAAGCTTATCGACCAGTGCCGGTCAGGGTAGAAGCGCTCGTGATGGAGCCCGGTGGGCGCGATGACGTTAGCGCCACTGCGCCGTGCGATGTCGGCGAGCATGAGCACGTCGCGTCCGCAGTCGGCAGGCATGGCATCGACCACGGTCCGCAGGCCCAGCGCCTGGGCGGGAGCCAGCTCGGCCACTGCCTTGTCGACGTCAGACAGCTCGAAATCCGGGAAGAGCTGGACCGGACGACCGCCGTGGATGACGAGGTGCTCGTGCGCATAGACGATGCCGAGCTCATCGGTGGAGATGTCGCCGAGGACGGTTCGCGCGAAGGACATGGAGTCTCCTGCTATCTGGCTCGATCGGGTGCCAAGGCTCGGGGATGCACGGTTGCACCCGACGGTGTGGGGATGTCCAGCACGGCCCCATCGCGTCTCAATCGCTCGCGGAGGTGCTCGGGGTCCAGGTCGCGTGGGTCGCAGTCGGCCCGACAGGCGAGTGCAGCAGCTGTACCCACAGCCTGACCCATCGCCATGGTCTGTGCCATCGAGCGAACCGAGGCGTGAGCGTCGTGTGTGGCGCTAAAACACCGTCCTGCGACCAGCGTATTGGAACTGTCCCGGACCACCAGCGCGCGATAGGGGATCCCCACTGCCTGGCCATCTGGGAGGTACTGCCATGCGGTATCGACGCCGGGGTGGTGATCCTCGATGGGTGCGCCGCAAAGGCCGACCTCATCGTCGAAGCGTCGGGCCGTGAGCACGTCGTCACGGGTCATGCGGTAATCGCCGTGGACGCGCCGTGTTTCGCGCACGCCGATCTGCGCCGAGAGGGTCACCACCGAGGCATCCTCGTAGCCGGGCACCCGATCATGCAGGAAGCGCGCGTACTCCAACGCCTGGCGGCGGCCGGCCATCTCGGCCTCGGAAAGGAACATAGGGTTGGTGGCATTGACCACCCCGCCCTGTTCTTGGCGGTACGAAGGCAGGCGAGTCATGACCGTGGCCGTCATCCCTTCGATGGTCGTAACGTGATCGGAGCCCTCGTGTCTGGGCAGGTCGTAGTCGCCGGACTCGGCGGCCTCAGCCATACGCTCGTGCACGACAGCGGTGGGCATCTGCTTGCGACGGGCGACTGCCACGTTGACCATCCTGAACGTGGTGGTCAGCGTCTGCGCGGGCGCCTCGGCGCCGGCCAGCTCGTAGCCGAAACCGGCGTGATGCGTGAGGTCGGCATCACCGCTGGCATCGATGAAGACGCGCCCGGAGATGCGCACGAGTCCGGCCTTGGTCGCGACGATCAGCTGCTCGACCCGCCCATCGTTCACGACGGCGTCCTGCAGGAACGCATGGAGCAACACCCGCACCCCGGACTGGGACGCCAGTCGCTCCCAGACGACCTTGAGGTGCTCAGCGTTGTACGTGAGGCCGGTGCCGGCGCCGTACGTGTTGGGCCGCTCAAGGACTGGTCCCAGCGCGCGCAACCCGTCGAGTACACCGTCCGATATCCCTCCGGCGACCTTGAGTGAGGTGGTGCCCGGGGTGTAGAAGCCATAGAACGTGTCGAGGACAGCGGTGCTGGTGCCGCCCATGAAGCCCTGCTTCTCGATGACCAGGACCGTGGCGCCGTTGCGCCCTGCGGCGATGGCGGCGCTGGCTCCCGCCGAACCTGCGCCGACGACCACCACGTCGGCGCTAGCCAGCAGGGGTGGCCGAATCATCAACGGTTCCGCGGTCATGCCTGTCTCCCGCCGGCGTCCCGTTCTCGATCGCGTGCGGTCAGCCGCCGCATGGTGCCGTCGATGGTGCCCCCATCTCCTCCCGACGTTGATGGCTCGACGACGCGCTTGTAGAGGTAGCGCGAGCGATCTCCACGCAGCAGGACGTGTCCCAACGCCAGGACCACGCCGGCGGCGTCCGTAGTGACGCGACGCGTCAGCAATGCGGTGGTGTGCCTCGGGACGCCCAGCAACTTGCATTCGCGTGGCGTGAGGATCACCGGTTCCAGCGTCTCCTGGGCTTCGGCGATGGTGCGTCCATAGTCTGTCTCCACCACGGCATAGAGCGACCGCTTCTCGAAGTCGATGGCCTCGAGACCCGGGAAGAGTTCGGCACGTAGATGGGCCGTGTCGAGGACCATGGGCTCGCCATCGCCGCTGCGAAGCCGTTCGACGTACACGATCGGGTCACCGGGCAGGCAGGCCAGATCCGTGGCCAGCTGCCGGCTGGCCTCGACGATCTCGATGTTGAGCACCTTCGTGGTCATGGCCATGCCGCGTGCCTCCATGGCGTCACGGATGGAGAAGACTCCCACGATGGGGAGATGCTGACGGGGGCGCGTCACGAACGTACCCCGACCCTGATGGCGCGTGATGAGGCCACGTTCCTCAAGCTCGCCCAAGGCCTGTCGGAGGGTCGCCCGAGATACGCCGAAGTCCTGGCACAGTTGGCGCTCCGGCGGCAGGCGCTGGCCCACCTTCCATTCGCCCGCAGTGATGTGCTCCTGGGCCTGGCCTGCCACCATCGAGTAGAGCGGTTCTCCGGCCACGGTTCACACCTCACGTACGTGGCGGTATCGTAGCACCCCATGGTCTGATTGGTACATACCTTTTGGGGGAGTGAGCGTGCCGTATGATGCTGCAACGTTGCGCTAGGCACGGTGCCGGGCCGTGGATCTGAGAGGAAGTGAGACGAACGCGGTGGCATCACCAGCGTCAGCGACGACAGGCCAGGGGCTGGACCCCAACCTGGTTCGCCGCGCCCGTGACGAGCAGCTGCCGGCCGCGCTGCAAGAGCGCGTCCTGGTCATGGACGGCGCCATGGGAACACTGCTGCAGGGGCACGGGCTCGACGAGGCGGCCTTCCGGGGGGATCGCTTCGCCGATCATCCGCGGGATCTGCGGGGCGCCAACGACCTGCTCGCGCTGACGCAGCCGGACATCGTACGTGGGGCACACGAGCGCTACCTCGCGGCTGGGGCGGACATCATCACCACCAACACCTTCAACGCCACACGCACCGCCATGGCTGACTACGCCCTGGAGCCGTGGGTCCCCGAGATCAACTACGAGGCCGCCCGTCTCGCCCGGGCAGCCTGCGACGTGGCGGAAGCCGCCGATGGCTCGACGCGCTGGGTGCTGGGCTCGCTGGGGCCGACCAACCGGACCGCCTCACTTTCGCCGGACGTCAACGATGCCGGCGCGCGGAGCATCGACTTCGAGAGCCTCGTAGAGGCGTACACCGAAGCGGCCCGGGCCCTGGAGGCCGGTGGCGCCGACCTCATCGCCATCGAGACCATCTACGACACACTCAACGCCAAGGCCGCCATCTTTGCGGTCGAGACCCTGTGGGACGAGCTGGGCTTCCGACTGCCGCTGATCATCAGCGGCACCATCACCGATGCCTCGGGGCGTACTCTCAGCGGTCAGACGGTGGCGGCCTTCTGGAACAGCGTGCGCCACGCCCGGCCCCTGGCGGTCGGGCTCAACTGCGCGCTCGGCGGCGAACAGCTGCGTCCCTACGCGCAGGAGCTGGCGGGCATCGCGGATGTGTACCTGTCGCTGTACCCCAACGCCGGCCTGCCCAACGCCTTCGGTGGATACGATGAGACGCCGACCACGACCTCGGGCATCCTTGGCGGGCTCGCCGATGATGGCACGGTCAACATCGTGGGTGGCTGCTGCGGCACGGGTCCCGAGCACGTCGCGGCCATCAAGGCTGCGGTCGCGGGGAAGTCGCCACGCGAGGTCCCGACCATCGAGCGGCGCACGCGGCTGGCCGGCCTGGAACCACTGGACATCGGTCCGGACAGCCTTTTCGCCAATATCGGCGAGCGTACCAACGTCACTGGCTCACGCAAGTTCGCACGGCTGATCCTCGACGAGCGCTACGACAAGGCCGTGGACGTCGCTCGCCAGCAGGTCGAGAGTGGCGCCCAGATCGTCGACATCAACATGGACGAGGGCATGCTCGACTCCGAGGCGGCCATGACCCGTTTCGTGCGACTGATCGCGGCGGAGCCCGACATCAGCCGCGTGCCCTTCATGATCGATTCATCCAAGTGGTCGGTCATCGAAGCCGGCCTCCGGGCTGCCCAGGGTCGGCCCATCGTGAACTCCGTATCGCTCAAGGAAGGCGAGGGCGAGTTCCTGCGCCAGGCTCGACTGGCTCGGCGCTACGGGGCGGCGGTCGTGGTCATGGCCTTCGACGAGGAAGGCCAGGCCGAAACGGCCGAGCGCAAGGTCGCCATCGGGAGGCGCGCCGTAGACCTGCTGACCAGGGCAGCCGGATTCGATGCCGAGGACATCATCCTCGACCCCAACATCTTCGCCATCGGGACAGGCATCGAGGAGCATGCCGACTATGCGGTCGCCTTCATCGAGGCGGTGCGCCGGATCAAGTCGGAGTTGCCGGGCGTCCTGACCAGCGGGGGCGTGTCGAACGTGTCCTTCTCCTTCCGCGGCAACGACGCGGTGCGCGAAGCCATCCACGCGGTGTTCCTGTACCACGCCATCGCGGCCGGGCTGGACATGGCCATCGTCAATGCCGGCGCCCTGCCGGTGCTCGACGATATCGAGTCGGACCTGCGAGAGCGGGTCGAGGACCTGGTGCTGAACCGGCGCCCCGACGCCACCGAGCGGCTCCTGGAGGTCGCCGATGCGGCGCGGAGCTCGGCGAGTGGTCCCGAGCGCGACCTCTCGTGGCGCGAGCGTCCGGTCGGCGAGCGGCTCACCCACGCTCTCGTCGAGGGCATCAACGACTGGATCATCGCGGATACCGAGGAGGCCCGGCTGGCTGCCAGGCGGCCCATCGAGGTCATCGAGGGTCCGCTCATGGCCGGCATGGACGTCGTTGGCGACCTGTTCGGCAGCGGCCGCATGTTCCTGCCCCAGGTGGTCAAGAGCGCCCGGGTCATGAAGCAGGCCGTGGCCCACCTCATCCCGTACATCGAGGCCGAACGACTCGAGTCCGGCGAGGACGGCAGCACCGGCAACGGCCGACGCACCGCCGGGAAGATCGTGATGGCCACCGTCAAGGGCGACGTGCATGACATCGGCAAGAACATCGTCGGCGTCGTGCTGGGCTGCAATGACTATGAGGTCGTCGACCTGGGCGTGATGGTGCCGTGGACCAGGATCCTGGAGACCGCCCGGGCCGAGGATGCCGACCTCATCGGGTTGTCCGGTCTCATCACGCCCTCGCTCGAGGAGATGCGCCTTGTGGCTGCCGAGATGGAGCGCCAGGGCATGACCGTGCCGCTGCTCATCGGAGGCGCGACCACCTCGAAAGCGCACACCGCGGTCAAGCTGGAGCCGGCGTACTCAGGCCCGGTAGTGCACGTCGACGATGCATCGCGTGCCGTGGGCGTGGCCAGCGCCCTGCTGGATCCTGACACCCGCGATGCCTTCATCGCGCAACGGCGCATCGAGTACGCGGAGGTCCGCCGCATCCACGAGGAACGCACTGCTCCCACGCGTCGCGTCTCGCTCCAGGAGGCGCGGGCCAATCGACTGCGCCTTTCGTGGTCCGGACCGCAACGTACGCCGCCTCGGCCTCCTCGCCTGGGCGTGCACACGCTGGCTGACTACCCCATCGCCGACCTGATCGAGCGCATCGATTGGACGCCCTTCTTCACCACCTGGGAACTGCCCGGGCGCTACCCTGCGATCCTCTCGGATCCGGCGAAGGGGGACGTCGCGCGCGAGCTCTTCGATGACGCCCAGGTCATGCTCCAGCGGGTCCTCGCCGACGGACTGTTGCGAGCCGACGGAGTGGCGGGCCTGTGGCGAGCCGGGGCGACTCCCGAGGACGACATCGTCGTCTGGGAGGACGAGGGTCGAACGGGCGAACTGGCACGCATCCGGACACTGCGCCAACAGATGGCCCGGAAGGACGACCGCGCGAACATGGCCCTCTCCGACTTCATCGCGCCGATCGACTCGGGCGTCGCGGACTACATCGGCGGCTTCGCCGTCACCACCGGCCACGGACTGGACGAGGCCAAGGCGCGTTTCGAGGCTGCCAACGACGACTACTCGGCGATCCTGCTCAGCGCGCTCGCGGACCGGCTGGCCGAGGCGTTCGCCGAGCGACTCCACGAGAAGGTCCGTCGAGAGCTGTGGGGCTACGCCGCCAACGAGTCACTGGCCAACGAGGACCTCATCGCCGAGTCCTACCAGGGCATCCGTCCGGCGCCGGGCTATCCCGCCTGTCCGGACCACACCGAGAAGGTCACCCTGTTCCGACTGCTGGGTGCCGAGTCGCGCGCCGGCGTCGAACTCACCGAGTCGATGGCCATGCTTCCCGGCGCTTCGGTCAGCGGCTTCTACTTCTGGCACCCCGACGCACGCTACTTCGGACTGGGACGTATCAGCCGCGACCAGCTCGAGGACTATGCCGGCCGCAAAGGCTGGACGATCGCGGAGGCGGAACGCTGGCTGGCACCGAACCTGGCGGAGTAGGGTGACGCTGACGATCCGACCGTTTCGAATCGCGGATACGGACTCGGTCATCAGCCTCTGGCACGAATGCCAGCTCACGCGGTCCTGGAACGATCCGGCCGCCGACATCGAGCGCAAGCTCGCAGACAGCCCGGAGCTCTTCCTTGTCGGCGAGGTGGATGGCCGCATCGTGGCAACGGTGATGGCCGGCTACGACGGTCATCGTGGCTGGTTGAACTACCTGGCGGTCCTGCCGGCGCACCAGCGTCGTGGCCACGGAGGAGCCATCGTCGCGGCTGCCGAGGAGCGCCTGTCGGCACTCGGCTGCGCCAAGATCAACCTCCAGATCCGCGATGAGAACCGTGGTGCGCAAGGGTTCTACATGGCGCTGGGATACCGTCAGGATCCCGTCCTCAGCTATGGGAAGCGTCTCATCGTCGACGAGTAGCGCCCATCCATCGCAGCGGTCACTCAAAGGAGGGCCAGGCCCTCCCGGAGGTCGGCGATGAGATCATCGGCGTCCTCCAGCCCGACATGGAGTCGCACCAGCCTGGGGTCGTCGAGCGACGGCAGGACGAGGCTTTCGAAGCCACCCCAGCTGGCGCCCAGGTCGAAGAGTCGCAGTGACTCGACGAAGTGCTCGCAACGTCTTCGGTCCTGGCTCCGAAGCTCCATCGAGAGCAGGCCCGGGGCACCCGAGAACTGGGCAGCCCACAGGTCATGGTGTGGGTCGGAGGGGAGGGCCGGGAACAGCACTCGTTCCACTGCCGGCTGCGCTTCGAGCCAGTGACCCACCTTCAGGGCGTTGGCCTGGTGGCGTGCCATCCGGACAGCCAGCGTGCGCAGTCCGCGCAACCCCAGCCAGCAGACATCGGGTGCGGCGGTCTGGCCGTGCCGAAGACACCACTCACGCGTCGACGCCAGTGCTTCATAGCGGCCGGTGACGAGCCCCAGCATGATGTCCGAGTGGCCGCCGATGTACTTGGTGGCGGCGTGGATGGAGATGTCGACACCCAGCCCATGGGCATCGAGGTACAGCGGTGTCCCCCACGTCGAATCGCATGCCAGGGGAACACCGGCCCGGGAGGTGACCGCGGCAACCGCGCGGATGTCGATGATGCGCATCGTCATCGATGTGGGTACCTCGATGAGGACCAGACTGGTCCGCGCTGCCAGCCTTGCCTCCAACTCCTCGACCGTGCTGAAGAAGGCGACGTCGCAGACCTGACTGAGCTGATCTTCGGCGAAGCTTCGCGTCGGTGCGTAGACGCCGTCCTGGATGAGGATGTGGGCGCCGGGCCGGGCGTGGGCGCTCAGCACCGCGGCGATCGCGGCCAGGCCACTGCCGATGGCGAGGCACGACTGGGTGGAGCAGAGCTCAGCCATCGCGGTCTGCAACTCGAAGGTCGTGCTGGTCCCGTACAGACCGTAGCGAGGGACCTCATAGGCGATGGCCCGACGGGCATCCCGGAGGTCGTCGACGGTATCGAACAACGTGGTCGAGGCACGAACCAGGGGCGGGTTGACCGCCTGTTCGCGCGCCGCGCTCGTGCGGCCCAGGTGGGCCAGCTTGGTATGCATGTGGGTCATGCGTACATCTTCGCCCACGAAGCCATGCCAAAGCGGTGGGCCCATGCAAGACGGCGGGCAGCAGCGGGTCTTGCGGATGGCCCACGCTGGATCCCGGTTTGACGTCGGCGGCAGCGCAGGCCCACCATCAGGCCATGGAGCTGGGTGGCCGCTTGCCGGCCTTCGACGGAGGCACGGACGTGGCTGGCGCCTCGCCGATCGACGAGATGGCGTTCCTGGCCGAGGTCGCGCACATGGCGGCCACGGCGAGGACGTGGGACGACCTGATGGGCACGGTCATCGATCGGGCCAAGGCAGCCTCGCGAGCCGACGTCTGTTCGTTGTACCTGACCGATCGCGACGGCAGCGGTCTCACGCTCGCCGCCACCAACGGCCTGGACCACGAAGCGGTCGGTTTGGCCAGGTTGCGGATGGGCCAGGGCATCACGGGGATCGCTGCGCGCGACCAGCAGACCGTGACCAGCCCCGATGTCCACCATGACCCTCGCTTCGCCTGGATCCGCGGCGTCGACCAGGCGCGCTTCACCTCGATGTGCGCAGTGCCGCTGGTGTGGGGCGAGCAGGTCGTCGGCGTCCTCAATGTCCAGACCATCGAGGCCTGGGACTTCAGCCCGGCCACCATCAGCTTTCTGGAGACCCTGGCGGGCCTGCTGGCCGGCCTCGTCGAGAAGAGCCGGCTGCAGGCCGAGGCAGAGGCGCAGGTCGAATCCCTTGCGCGCCATCGACGAAGCCCGAGCCAACCTGGTGGCCGTGGTGACGCACGCCCTGCGTACCCCGCTCGCAGTGGTTCGCGCGTACGTCGAGCTGCTTGGGGGCGAAGCCCGAGGCGCCGGCAGTGACGAAGCCGCCGAGTGGGAGCGGGAGGCGCTGACCCAGGTGGACCGCATCGACCACACCGTCGATTCCATCCTGGAGAGCCTTCGCGTCCTGCCTGAGGCACCCACCGAGTTGGTGCCGGTCGATCTCGCGGTCGTCTCACGTGATGTGACCGCAGAGTTGCGGCCGATGCTTCGCTCCAACACCCTGGCCCTGACCTTCCACGACGAGCCACTGGTGGCCCCAGCCTCGGTCGAGATGCTCCATCGCCTGCTGGGCTATCTGCTCGAGAACGCGTCCAAGTACGCGCCTCCGACCGGCGCCATCGATATCTATGGCTGGCGTGACGGCGAGTTCGCCTGCCTCGCAGTCACCGACGACGGCCCGGGCATCCCCGAGGCCTGGCACGAACGGATCTTCGAGCCGTTCGTGCGGCTCGATGACTCGCCTCGTGGCGCCGGGATCGGCTTGTTCGCGGCGCGCCACCTGGCCAGGTCGATGGATGGCCGGCTGACCGTCGAGAAGCGGGAGCCCCACGGTTCCCAATTCGTGCTGCGGCTTCCGTATCTTGGCGCCTCGGGAACGTAGCGAGGTCTCGCCCGCAGGTTCTCGCGAACGGACAGCCCGAAGGCCCGCGAGTCGGGGTGTCGCGGGCCTTCGGGACGGCTCGTCGACCTGTGGGAGCAGGTGCGACGGATGGTGTGGACCGGGTGCCCGGTGCGTCGGGCCCCGAGCGATGACCGGGACTACGCGGGTTCGGCCTCCGTGCTCGCGGCCGGTGCCGGGACCGCTGCGCTGGTGGAGGCACCACGGGCGGTACCCGACCAGGGCACGTACGCCGTCTCGCCATGGACGGAGGCGTCCAGGCCGGCCTCCTCCTCGGCCTCCGGGACGCGGAGCCCGATGGCCACGTCGATGACCTTGATGATGATGAACGTCATGACCGCCGAGAACACCACGGTGACGCCGACCGCGACCACCTGGATCGAACAGCTGTTCGGCGTTGCCCTCGATCAGGCCGGACGCGCCGCCGATGGCGGCGACCGCGAAGATGCCGGTGCCGACGGCGCCCCACATCCCGCCTACGCCGTGGACGGCGAAGACGTCGAGGGAGTCGTCGATCGAAAGGCGCTCGCGCAGCAGCGTGATGCCGAAGCAGAGGACACCGGCGACGAGGCCGAGCAGCGAGCGCCCCACCGACACCCACGAATCCGGCGGCGGGGGTGATGGCGACAAGGCCGGCTACCGCACCGGCGGCGGCGCCGACCACGCTGACCTTGTGATTGCTGAGGTAGGCCGCCCCGACCCAGGTCAGCATGCCCGCGGCCGCGGAGACGGTAGTGACCATGAGCGCCTGCGCCGCCAGGCCGTTGGCACCCAGGGCCGAGCCGGCGTTGAAGCCGAACCAGCCGAACCACAGGAGGCCGGCGCCAAGGACGGTCATGGGCACATCATGTGGCTCCACGTGGTGACCGGAAACGCGGCGACCCATCACCAGGGCGACGACCAGTGCGGACACACCGGACGCGATATGGACGACGGTGCCACCTGCGAAGTCGAGCGCACCAAGGTCCATCAGGATGCCTCCGCCCCAGACCATGTGGGCCATCGGGGAGTAGACCAGCAACGACCACGCGATGGTGAAGACGACGAACGCGGCGAAGCGCTTGCGCTCTGCGAAGGCCCCGCTGATCAGTGCCGGGGTGATCGCCGCGAACATCATCTGGAACGTGGCGAACAGCACGAAGGGGATGTCGCTGCCCTCGGCTGGGTCCATGCCGACGCCGTTGAAGAAGACGTAGTCGAGACCACCGATGATGCCCAGGTCGCCGACCGAGGGGGCGAAGGCAAGGCTGAAGCCGATGACCACCCAGACGACGGTCACGATGGCCAGGCCGAAGAAGCTGTGCATGATCGTCGAGAGGACGTTCTTCGCCCGGACCAGGCCGCCATAGAACAGCGCCAGGCCCGGCAGCATCAGCATGACCAGCGCCGTTGACATCAAGAGCCAGGCGGTGTTGCCAGTGTCGACCATCGATACGTGCCTCCTGTGGAGCTTTGAGTCCCTCTCACGGCGCCGGGCATAGAGTCCCGACTCCGCCGACCAGGCACACAGCCTATGAGGGAGGGAACACGGTGTCAGCGACCGACCGGTCCGGATGTAGTGGCGACCGCGGTGCACCTTTGGTAGCGACCTGGTAGCGGCGAGCCCCGCTGAGATCGGGTCAGGCGTCCAGGCGGTAGCCGACCCCGCGAACGGCGACCGGAACGGGTGCCCCGGCACTGACCAGCTTCTCTCGCAGGCGAGCCAGGTGTGGCTTGAGCCACAGCGGATCGGGGTCGGGCACATCCGGCCAGCCCGCCGCCAGCAGCTCATCGTGGGGCACGACCTCGCCGAGTCGCTCGACCATCGCGCGCAGGAGTCGAAACTCGGTGACGGTGGCCGGCAGCGGCGTGCCCTGCCAGCGGATCTCGTGCCGGCGACGATCGAGCTCGTAGCCGGAGGGATCGCCCTTGCCCCGGTCACCCCGACTACCCGAGGCGCGTCGAGACACCGCTCGCACCCGGGCCAGCAGCTCATCCGATCGGAATGGTTTGCGCACGTAGTCGTCGGCCCCGGCGTCGAGCAGCTCGACGGTCGCGGCCTGGTCGCGTTCACCCGACACGATGATGATGGGTGTATCGCTGGACTCACGGATCCGGGCACAGACGGTGGCCCCATCCAGGCCCGGCATGGCCAGGTCCAGCAGCACCATATCCGGATCCTCGTCACGGAAACGGCGCAGGGCGTCCTCTCCATCGTAGGCCGCGATGATGCGGTGGCCGGCCTGCCCCAGCAGCGCGCCAAGCGCGCCCACCATGGCCGGCTCGTCGTCCACCACGAGGATCTTGAGTGGGTCGGTGGACGCGTTGGCCTCGGCGTCGCCTCCAAGCATGGTCATGCTGTGTACTCCGTCATGGGCGAGGTCGGCAGCAACGCCTCGAACCGCTGCAGCCACGCCTCCAGGCGGGCTTCGTCGGCGAAGAGGACCAGGATGGTGTTGTCCCCGGCCAGCGTGCCTTCCTGTTCATCCAGTGTCGATTCATCGATGGCCTGGCCGATGGCGCCGGCCGACCCCGCCGCGGACACTAACAGCAATGTCAGGCCGGAGCGTCCGATGGTCATGGGATAGTCCGCGAGCACTCGCTGCAGCCGCGCGTCCGTCCGGGCGGCTGTGGCCGGCGTCAGATCAGCTCGTGCCGAGTAGACATGGCGACCATCATGCGAGATCTTCACCAGGCCGAGCTCAGCGATGTCCCGACTGATGGTCGCCTGGGTGACCTGGACGCCTTGCGCAGCGAGCAGGTCCACGAGCTGGTGTTGACTGGCCACGGCCCCGGATGCCACCAGTTCACGGACCAGCCGCAGGCGCTCGCGTCTTGCCGAGTGGGGACGTCGAGGCGCCCGGACGCGTCGCCGTTCGCCTGCTGCTCTGGGTGGTGCCATCTCGCAAGTATACGATCGCAGGACGTATTTCTATGCAACCCAAGCGTGTTCGGGATCGGAAGTCGTCACCTGCGCCTGCATATCCACGATGGCACTTGCGCGCGTCGTGGATATGCACGTATCATCCGCTGCGATGCAGCCGCATGGTTATCTGATGGCGATGCCCAAGGCCCCGTCGGGATTGGACGGGGCCTGAGTCAGGGCGCGCCAAGAACGCCGCCCGGCATCAGGCCGGATCCCCGGGGCCGCGACCACGAAGCGAAGGTCGCGGCCTTCGTGATTCCCGAGCACTGCGCGCGCGCGTGCCATCCAACTGCCACGATTTCGAGGATCCAACCTGATGACGCAGATCGCCGTTCGACCTGAGCCGTATGTCACCGAGGGCAGCTCGCCCCCTGATCCTGATACCGCCGCCTTTACCCCTGGCTTCACTGGCCTGCGCTGTCGCGCCTGCGGCGAAGCCGTACCCGAGGGGCCGGTGTTCGTGTGCACCCGGTGTTTCGGTCCCCTCGAGGCGGTCTACGACCTTGATGGCGTCCGCGAGCGCCTCAGTCGTGACCTGATCGAGTCGCGCGAAGCGACGATCTGGCGCTGGGCCGAGCTGCTGCCGTTCTCAACGTTCCCCACCGGTGGGTTGCACGTAGGGCAGTCGCCGCTGGTGGATGCTCCGCGTCTGGCCGCTCGACTCGGTCTGGACAAGGTCTGGGTCAAGGACGACTCACGCAATCCGACCCTTTCGTTCAAGGACCGCGTGGTCGGTGTCGCCGCGGCGCGCGCCGCCGAATGGGGGTTCCACACGCTGGCCTGTGCATCCACCGGAAACCTGGCTCCAGCCGTGGCTGCGGCAGCCGCTGCTCGCGGCCTGCGTGCCGTGGTGTTCATCCCGGCCGACCTCGAGGCGGCCAAGGTCGCCCAGGCGCGGGCGCTGGGGGCCACGGTGGTCCGCGTCAACGGTCCGTACGACGACGTCAACCGCCTGTGTCTCGAGCTGACCGATGAGCTCGAGGGTTGGGCCGTGCTCAACATCAACCTGCGACCCTTCTACGCGGAGGGCTCCAAGACCATCTCGTTCGAGGTCGCCCGGCAACTGGGCTGGCGCGCTCCCGATGCGCTGTTCGCCCCGCTGGCGTCTGGATCGATGTACACGAAGTTGGCACGGGGCTTTCGCGAGCTTGAGACGATCGGCCTCATCGACCAGGCTCCGATCCGCTACTTCGGTGGCCAGGCCGATGGCTGCTCACCGATCGCGACGGCCTATGCCGACGGCACGGACATCGTGCGGCCCGTGGAGAAGCCGAACACGATCGTGCGGTCGCTGGCGATCGGCTCGCCGGCCGACGGCGGCTATGCCGTCGCGCAGGCTCGTGAAACCAACGGTGCCATCCTCGGCGTATCCGACGCGGAGACCGTGTCAGCCATCCGGTTGCTGGCGGAGACCGAGGGAATCTTCACCGAGACGGCCGGTGGCGTGACTGTCGCGGCGCTGCGTCGGGCGGTCGAGAGTGGCCAGCTGCGCCGCGATGAGGAGGTCGTCGTGGTCATCACGGGGAACGGCCTCAAGACACTCGAAGTGCTCGCTGATGGCGCGGCACTCCCGGAGCCCATCGAGCCCAGCTTCGATGCCTTCGAAGCGTGGTGGGACGGCGGCGCGGCGGAAGCGGCTGCCTAGCGCAGCCCACGACGGGCCCGATGCCGAGGCCGCCGCTGTCGTGGTGCCCGTGGATCGCGTGACCCCTCGCTGGCTGCACGTGACCGACCGATCCGATGGTCGATCGTTCGGGCATGCCGCAGCCAGTCGGCTGTCGGGGTCCGGACACCTCCGTTACACCGGACAGTGCAAGGATGACCGCGTCGAGACAGGTATGAGGGACGGGGAAGGGAGCCCCTAGGCTGGTGGTGTTCAGAACAACAGCACCGGAGGCTCCCGATGTCGCAGTCTACCCGCCGCTCCCGTCACCGCCAGGCCGGCGTGGGCCAGGTCGTCAGCTCCGTGCCACCATCACTGGCCCGACTGCTCGACCATGCCCCCGGTGACCCCAGCCGCCGGGCCCGGGCCCGCCTGGCGATGCTCGAGTGGCACGCTGCCCACGGCCACCGCGTCAGCCTGACCGCGCGCCACTTCGGCTGGAGCCGACCGACCGTCGTATCGCTGGCTCGCCCGCCACGATGGCCGGGCCGCGAGCCTCGAGGATCGGTCGAGTCGTCCGCAGCGCTGCCGCCGGCCCACCTGGACCCACGAGCAGCTCTGCGCGGTGCGGGGGCTGCGACAGCGCTATCCCCGCTGGGGCAAGGCCAAGCTCGCGGTCCTGCTGCGACGCGAGGGCATCGGGCTCTCGGTCTCGATGACCGGGCGCATCCTCGCCCGGCTGCGGCACGGCGGCGACCTCGCCGAGCCCCGCCTGCGGGGTGTGACCAGGCGGGCGCGCCGCCCGGCCCGACCCCACGCGGTGCGCAAGCCGAGGGGCTACAGGGTGGAGCGACCCGGCGACATCGTGCAGGTCGACACCGTCGAGGTGCGCCTGCCCGGCTGGGGCCGGCCGCTCAAGCAGTTCACCGCGCGGGACGTCATCAGCCGCTGGGACACGCTCGAGCTGGCCCGCAGCGCCACTGCCCGCCACGCGGCCACCATCCTCGACGCGCTGGCCGAGCGCCTGCCCTTCGAGCTGCGGGCGGTCCAGGTCGACGGTGGCTCCGAGTCCATGGCCGAGTTCGAGACCGCCTGTGCCGATCGGGCCATCGCCCTCTTCGTCCTGCCACCGCGCAGTCCCCAAGCTCAACGGCCATGTCGAGCGGGCCAACGGCACCCACACCACCGAGTCCTGGGAGGTCACCGACGCCGAGCCCGAGTTCGAGCCACTGCGTGACGCCCTGCTCGAGTGGGAGACGTGCTACGACACCGTCAGGCCCCACCAGGCCCTGGGCTACCTGACTCCCGCCGAATGGCTCGAACAGCACGGCATCCTCGTCCCCAGGGTGTAACGGACGTACCGGACCCGGACATCGCGCTTGACGCGGCCACGATGACGCGTCAGGATTGTTAGCTCATGACACATCTGCACGTTCTCAAGCCGAAGCAGACGCGGCCCTGCCTGGAGGCACGGGCCTAGACGGCTTCGTTTCGGAACGACCGACTCGGGGCCGCTAGGCAAAGGCTCCGAGGGCCGCAGACACCGGGATGGTGACTGCGGTCTTTTTGTTTGTTCGGATCACGAGCCACAGGCCTCCCCACGAGGAACCACACATCACGATGCGAGTATTGATCACCGGGGCCGGGAACATGGGCCACGCTATCGCGAGCGCGTGCCGGGGTCGTGGTGACGAGATCGTCGCCGTCATCGGCCGCAGCATCGAGCGGCCCCCTGCCGCGGAGCTCGAGCCGGTCGACGTGAGCTTCGAGTTCAGCCACGAATCGTCGCTGCTCGCGCATACGGACCTCGCGCTGGAGGCCGGTTGTCGAGCCTTCGTCATCGGCACCACCGGCTGGACCTCCACCGACGATATCGGCCGCGGCCTTGCGCAGCGTCTCGAAAGGGCCGCTGCACGAGCGGTGGTGGCGCCCACCTTCAGCCTTGGTGCGGTGCTCTTCGGCGAGCTGGCCGAGACCGCGGCTCGCCTGTTCGGCAGCTTCAGCGACTACGACCCGTACCTCTTCGAGGAGCATCGTCGGGCCAAGGCGGACCGACCGTCGGGCACGGCACTCGCTGTCGCGGACCGGATGCTCCCGTACCTGCACTCCAAGCGCGAGGCGCGGTTGGCCGTGGGGCCGTCCGCGCCGGATCCAGACGTGCTGGAGATGGTGGCGCTCCGGGCCGGAAGCCACCCGGGCATGCACATCGTCGGCTTCGATGGCCCAGGTGAATCGCTTGAGCTTCGCATCACCGCACGCGATCGTTCCGCCTATGTGGCCGGCGCCCTCATGGCGGCCGACGTCCTCGTCGCCGACCCGAGCCGGCAAGGCATCACCGCATTCACCGACCTGGTCCGCGAACGGGCCGCCTGACACGAACGAAAGGATCATCCGACATGACGACTCCTGCATTGCGCGGTGCGCTCACCGCCCTGGTCACGCCTTTCACCGAGACCGGGGCCATCGATGAACCAGCCCTGGTTCGGCTGGTCGAACGCCAGATCGACGCCGGCATCAACGGTCTCGTGCCCGTGGGCACGACCGGCGAGTCTCCGACCCTGACCGCGGACGAGGATGCTCGTGTCATCGAGCTGACCATCGAAACGGTCCAACGTCGCGGAGTGGCGGCGACGACGCCGGTGGTCGCCGGGACCGGTTCCAACAACACGAAAGAGGCCATCGCCTATACGCGACGCGCAGCGGAGTTGGGCGCCGATGCGGCGCTCGTCGTCTCGCCGTACTACAACAAGCCCGACCAGCGCATGCTTGAGGCGCACTATCGAGCGGTCGCCGACGAGGGCGGCCTGCCTGTCGTCGTCTACAACGTCCCCGGCCGCACGGGCAGCAACATCGCCGCCGACACGACCCTCCGTCTCGCCGGGCACGAGCGCATCATCGCCATCAAGGAGGCCTCGGGGGATCTTGAGCAGATCATGACCATCGTTCGCGACCGGCCCGATGGCTTCGCGGTCCTGTCCGGGGACGACAGCTGGACGCTGGCCATGCTCGGTGTCGGCGGTGACGGGGTCATCTCCGTGGCTTCCAATGAGGTCCCGGCAGTGATGGTGGAGCTATGTGCCACGGCTCTCGCGGGTGAATGGGACGCAGCGCGTCGGATCCACGAGCGCCACCTGGACCTCTTCCGCGTCAACTTCATCAGCCCCAACCCGGTACCGGCCAAGGCGGCGCTCGCCGAGATGGGCCTGATCAGTGATGTCCTCCGACAGCCACTGATGCCGCTTGCAGACACCGAGCGGGCACGACTGCGCGAGGTGCTGGCAGATCTCGAGCTCGTCAGCGTCGCGCAGGCCGCGGCGTGACCACCGGGATCGGCGGTGGTGACTCGCTGTCGCGGTCGGCAGCCACCGACTCCCGGGTGGCTGCCGACGTGACGGCGATGCGTCAGCGCGTGCTCCAGGCCGACGCTGCCTGGACCGCCGCTGGACCAGGTCGGAGTGAGAGGCTCGAGAGCGAGGTCCGAGCGTCGGTTGCCGAACTGGTGGCCGCGCTCGAGTCTGGCTTCGTCAGGGCAGCGGTACCGGATCCCGAGGCCACGGCGGGATGGCGCGTGGAGGCCTGGGTCAAGACGGGCATCCTGCTCGGATTTCGACTTCCAGGCATGACCGACTATCGGGTCGATCCCGTCCTGACAGCACGCGACAAGTCCGCCTATGGCGTGCTCGATCTCCTCGACAGCGGGGCGGCCAGGGCGGCCTCGGAGGCCGGCGCGCCCTGGCGTGTCGTGCCGGGCGGTTCGAGTGTCCGTAGCGGCGCCCACCTGGAGCCTGGTGTCACCATCATGCCGCCGGCCTACATCAACATCGGCGCCTGGGTAGGTCGGCGCTCGATGGTCGATTCGCATGTCCTGGTGGGATCGTGCGCGCAGGTCGGCGATGACGTCCATCTGTCGGCGGCGGTCCAGGTCGGAGGCGTGCTCGAACCTGCTGGTGCCCGTCCGGTCATCGTCGAGGACGGCGCCTTCGTGGGTGGCGGCGCGGGCCTGTACGAGGGCGTGACCGTCAGTCGCGGCGCAGTCATCGGCGCGGGCACCATCCTGACCGGCCAGAGTCGCCTCATCGACCTCGTCGAGCAACGCGAGCTGCGGGGCACGCGGGAAGCCCCGCTGGTCGTCCCCGCCGGCGCGGTCGTGGTGCCCGGTACTCGCCCGGCAACATCCGCCTGGGCACGCGAGCAGGGCATCTCGGTGAGCGTCCCGGTCGTCGTCAAGTACCGCGATGAAGGCACCACAGCGAGGGTGGCCCTCGAAGAGGCACTGCGGTGACGCTGACCTCGCGGCGATCACGCTCTGGTGGGGTGGCCGATCCCCGCATCGCGGTCGGCCGCGCCATCGCAGGGATGACCGCGGACGATCTCATCGAACACTACGGCAGCCCGCTGTTCGTGTACGACGGAGACGTCATCCGCCAACGCGTCGCGAAGCTCCGCGATGCCTTGCCTCGACGCGTCGACATCGCCTTCGCGACCAAGGCGAACTCCTCGCCCTCGGTGCTGCGGACGCTCAGTGAGGCTGGGCTTGGTGCCGACGTCGCGTCGGGCGGTGAGCTCCGGGCGGCGACGCGAGCCGGGTTCGAGGCGAGTCGGGTCGTCTTTACCGGTCCCGGCAAGACCGACGCTGAGCTCGCGGAAGCGCTCTCGATGGGGATCGGACTGCTGACGATCGAATCGCTCGATGAGCTGGAGGCGGTGATCGGCCTGGCCGAGGCCGCGCGCCCCGGCCAGGGTCTGATGCTGCGCCTGGCGACAGGTGGCGAGGCCGAGGGCACACCCATCATCGGGGGTGCCGGGAACGCCAAGTTCGGACTCACCGATGATGAGGCTGACATGGCCATGGGGCGCCTGCGCGAGGCCGGGGTCCTTCGACCCACCGGCCCATTCCGAGTGCGTGGCTTTCACGCCTTCGGTGCGTCGAACGTGCTCGATGCCCGGTTGCTCGTGGACGGTATCACGCGGTTGGCCGACCGGGCAGAGCGGATCGCCGATGGCCACGGTCTGGACATCGAGATCCTCGACGGTGGCGGAGGGCTGGGCATCCCGTACGTCGATGACGACCAGCCGCTCGACGTGGTCCTGCTGGGGGAGGGGCTGCGCCAGACCATGGCGACCTGGGCCGATCGCGGATCACTCAGCGAGACCCGCCTCCTGCTTGAGCCCGGTCGCTGGTTGGTCGCCCCTGCCGGGGTCTACATCTGTCGGGTGACGCGCACCAAGGTCCGCGACGGTCACTCCATCGCCATCACCGACGGCGGTATCCATCACCTGTTGCGTCCTCGCCTCGTGGGCCAGGACCACCGTGTCGTGGCCGTTGGCCGGGCAGCTGACCGTGCGCCCGACTCCCAGGTCGACGTCGTCGGTCCGCTGTGCACGGGGCTTGACATCCTGGCCTCGGGCGTGGCTGCACCGGCTCCGCATCCGGGTGAGCTGTTGGCCGTCCTCGACGCGGGTGCCTATGGCTACAGCGAATCGATGCCCTTGTTCCTGTCGCACCCCACTCCGGCGGAAGTCCTGGCCAGCGACGGAGTGGTGGTCGTTTCACGCGAGCGAGTCGAACCGGCCTGACCGACACGATGTCTCATCGCCGCGGCGATGGATGGGTACCCCGCTGTCGATCGGCCCAGGCCGGCCGCCTCAGGCTTCGATGTCCAGTCGTGCTGCCGCTTCGGTCAGCGCGGCGTGGACGCGACCTGGCGCCGTCCCCCCGATGACATCGGGCCTGGCCAGCGCATCTTCCAGGCGGGCAGCTGAACGCAGGCTCGCGGCGACCTCGGGATGCGAGGCCAACCTATTCGCCAGGGCGTCGTCGGAGGAAGCCAGGACGGCGCTGATATCGCGGTCCGGGAGTTCGGTCAGCTCCACCCCGGTAGCCTCGGCACGCGCCACCAGGGCGCCCACGATGTGGTGGCCGTCGCGAAAGGGCACCCCCAGCTCGACCAGGGTATCTGCGACCGCGGTCGCGGTGGTGTAGCCCGCGGTGGCAGCGACCAGCATGCGTGCCTCGTCGACGTGCAGCGTGGCCACCATGCCGGCCATCACGGTGAGCGATGATCCCAGCACCGCGAGGGCATCCACGAGCGGAGACTTGTCTTCCTGCAGGTCCCGCTGATAGCCGCCGGGCAGCCCCTTGAGCATCGTCAGCACGGTGACGAGGTGTCCGATGACGCGGGCGGTTCGACCGCGCACCAGCTCCGCCGGGTCGGGATTGCGCTTGTTGGGCATCATCGAAGAGCCGGTCGACCAGGCATCGGACGGACGCACGAAACCGAAGTTGGGATTGGTCCACCAGACCAGCTCCTCGGCCAGGCGCGAGAGGTGTGTCATCGTCAACGCCGCGGCGCTGACCGTTTCGACGACGGGGTCTCGGTCGCCCACCGCGTCGATGGAATTGCGGGTCACTCCGCGGAAGCCCAGTGCCTCTGCCGTGGCCTCGCGATCCAGCTTGAACCCGGCCCCGGCCAGCGCGCCCGACCCCAGCGGCGAGACGTCTCCGCGGGCGAGGGCATCAGCGAAGCGGCCACGATCTCGCTCGAGCATCTCCACGTAGGCCAGCAGGTGATGTGCGAACAGCACCGGCTGCGCTGGTTGGACATGCGTGTGGCCGGGCATCACCGCGTCGCGATGGGCCAGTCCCAGGGTCACCAGCGCGCGCTCCAGACCGACGATGGCGGCATCGATCTCACCGCTGCGGCGCCGCAGCCAGAGGCGCAGGTCGGTCGCCACCTGGTCGTTGCGGGAGCGACCCGTGTGGAGCTTCCCGGCTACCGCACCGATGCGCTCGGCGAGGGCCATCTCCACGTTCATGTGGATGTCCTCGAAGTCCGGATCCCACTCGATGCTGCCGTCGCGGATATCGTCGCCGATGGCGTTCAGACCTGCGCTGATCTGCGAACCTTCTGCCGCACTGACCAGCCCCGCCCGCACCAGGCCGTCTACGTGGGCGACCGATCCAGCGATGTCCTCGAGCGCCAGCTCGACATCGACCTCGATGGACCGCCCGAACGCGGCCGCGTCGGCGTCCGGTGCCGCCGAGAACCGACCGCCCCAGGTCTTCATGCGCTAGGAGGCCACCACCGCGGCGTCGCTCACCTCCACCGGGAGGTCGCCCAACATCGGCTCGGTCCAGGTCCAGGCCGACTCATGCCGGGCGGCTTCGCTACGCAGCGGCATGCCGAAGATCTTGATGAAGCCGACTGCTGCGGCATGGTCGTAGGCGTCGTCGGAGTCGTAGGTGGCCAGCGTGCGATCGTAGAGCGAGTCGTCGCTGCGTCGTCCCACGACGTACGCGCTGCCGTGGTCGAGGCGCATGCGGACCTGTCCATTGACCACTCGCTGGCTGGAGCTCGTGTACTCACGCAGGTCGCGATGCAGTGCGCTGAACCAGATCCCGTCATACGTGGCCTGCGCGGTCTCGTCAGCCACCAGTCGATTGAAGCGCAGTTGCTCCTTCGAGAGGGTCAGGGTCTCGAGCGCAGCGTGGGCGGTATGCAGGATGGTGGCCGCTGGTGTCTCGTAGATCTCACGGCTCTTGATGCCGACCAGGCGATCCTCGACGTGGTCGATACGGCCGATGCCATGTTTGCCACCGAGGGCATGGACGCGTTCGACCAGCTCCACGGGCGCGACGGCCTCGCCGTCGAGCGAGATGGGGATGCCGCCCTCGAAACCGATGGTCAGCTCGGTCGGGATCTCCGGTGCAGCGCCGGGCGCCACGGTCCATTCATAGGCATCTGCGGGCGGCGTGGCCCATGGATCCTCCAGCACGCCAGTCTCGCAGGAGCGTCCCCAAAGGTTCACGTCGATGGAGTAGGGCGAGGCCTTGGTGATGGGAATGGCGATGCCGCGCTCGTTGGCGTAGTCGATCTCCTGCTCACGCGACAGGCCCATGCCGACACGCATCGGAGCGATCACTTCCAGTTTGGGGTCCAGCGCATGCACAGCAACATCGAAGCGGACCTGGTCGTTGCCCTTGCCGGTGCAGCCGTGCGCGACGGCATCGCAACGCTCGCGATCTGCGACCTCGACGAGGAGCTGGGCGATGAGCGGACGCGCCAATGCGGTAGCCAATGGATAGACGCCCTGGTAGAGCGCGTTCGCCTGCAGGCTGGGCCACACGAACTGGCGTACGAATCGATCCCGACCGTCGATGACGTAGGCGCGGCTGGCCCCGGCCTTGAGTGCACGTTCAGCCACGCTCTCGCGCAGCGGTTCACCGCCCAGGTCGACCGTCAGCGTCACGACCTCGAGGCCGTATTGCTCCTTGAGCCAGGCCACCGCGACCGATGTATCCAGCCCGCCCGAATAGGCCAGCACGACCTTGTTCACCACAACCTCCGTACCAATCTCGATGCTCGGGCGAGTCTGACACGGACCGGCCCAAGCGTTGTCGGCAGAGCACGAGAGGCGCCCGACATCCGTCGGACGCCCCTGGATGTGCGAAGACACGACGCAGTGGAGGCTCGCTGACCTGCATTAACATGCGCGTGTGGGGGCAAGTATTGCATAGTCATTCAATTCTATGGGTCGATGCTGCACCTACGCAGCCACTCCGGATGTCGTGCGCTGCGGACTGGGGTACGAGTGTGTGAAAAGGACGGGTGTGTCCGACTGGTGCGCGGACGCACAGTCCTTCCTCGAGGTAGCGTATCGGGCCACTACCAGTGGCGGTCCGGCAGCGCTTGACTGAGCCCTCCGAGGCCCAGCACGAGGCGCCATGTTCAGCCCTGAGCCCGAGCGTATCAACCGGACTCGTCGTCCTGCCGACGAGTCCATGCTTCCAGCGACGCGCCCATCGATGATGACGTGCCTGGCACGCGTCCTCGCCGTCGCCAGCTTGCTTGCGGCCGTGACCGTGGTCCAGCCCGTTCGCGCGACCCTGGCGATCGAGCCCGATGGTCCACGCTCTGCGGCCGTGGCCGCAGTGTCGGAGATCGAGGCAGCCATCGTCGGTCGGATGACGGCGGTGGCGGCAGGCGCGGACGTCGCCGCACTGGTCGAAGGCGCCGAAGGCCCGACGAAGCGCAAGCTCGCCTCGCGCACGCTTGGAAAGCTGCGTGGCGAGGGGGACATCGTTCGCAATGCCTGCCTGGTCCAGGTCGGGCGGAAGGGTCGCACGCCGATCGATGGCGGACTGGGTGATCCACGGGCGACCGCCTGCATCGGCCCGACGACACGTGAAGCGGTGGCTGGCGATCCATCGAGCTTCGTTCATCGGGGCACCACGACGGTGGCTGGCCGGGAACGGCTGCTGCTGGCCGTGCCAGTGGCGGACCCTGCGGGTCGCCTGGTCGCGGCGCTCTCGGTGGATCTCGATATCGCGGGCTTGCTCCAGGCTGCGCTGGCTCCGGCGGACGCCGCCGTGGCGATGGTCGTGGACCTCGACAGCTCGGCGGTGGTGGCAAGTACCGGCACCGCCCTCGTCCCGGATGACCCGGACCAGGCCCTGCTGGCCAGCGTGGCGCCCCTGTGGTCGCTGGCCGATGGTCGCCGGCTGGGTCTCATGGAGCTATCACCGGGACCCGTCGTCGCGATCGCGCCCTCGCCGGCCGGGGTTTCCGGCCCATCGGAGGTCGGCATGGTGGTCGGGATCGTGCTGCTCATCGTGGTCCTGGGTACGACCAGCTACGCCCTTGGGCGTTCGAATTGGGCACAGGGCTCACGGGCCCGCGTCCAGGCGCTCTATCGCGAGGCGGGCACAGAGGTCGAACTCGATCCCCTGACGAAACTCCCCACTCGGGGGGGTTTCGATGCCGCCATGACCAGCCGCATGACGGCCTATCTTGACGCTGGCGATACGTTCGCCGTGGCGACCCTGGACATCGACGACATGAGCACTGTCAACGAACGTGAAGGGCAGTCGGCCGGAGACGAGACGCTGGCCGTGGTGGCGGAGCACCTCCGGCGGATGGTACGCCCCGAGGACGAGGTCTTCCGACTCGGCAGCGATGAGTTCGCGGTCGTGATGCCGGGCAGGTCCGTGAGCAACGCGGTGACCGACCTGGAGCGGATCCTGCATTTCAGCCGGCGCCCCGAACCTGGGTTGCGCCCGGCCTCGTTCTCGAGTGGCGTGTCAGGCGTGCCCGAGTGCGCCACAGACAGCGACATCGTCCTGCAGCAGGCCGAAGCCGCGGTGGCCTGGGTCAAGGGCCACGGTCGAAGTGGGGTCGAGGCCTACGACGCCGATCGCGACCGGGTGCCGGACCAGCCCCACGACATCGCCAACCTCGCCGTTCGCGAGGTGGTGGCGGGCAGGCTGCTGTCGCCGGTATTCCAACCCATCGTGGACTTGCGCACCGGGCGAGTGCTGGGTTTCGAGGGCCTCATCCGACCGGATCCCAATGGCCCCTTGCCGGACACCAGCCACCTCTTCGCAGCGGCATCGGCCTCGGGACGGACCGTGGAGCTCGACCTGGCCTGTCTCGAGGTGGTGTTGGCCGGCGCCCGCGCCATCGGGCCAGACCGCCTGCTGACGCTCAACCTCTCGCCGCGAACACTCGAGGTCCGGGACTTCGATGCGTCCTGGCTGCTGGACCTGCTTCTGCGCAACGGCATCGCCCCGGGTCGGGTCATCGTGGAACTGACCGAGCGCGACGCGGTCGGCGACCTGACCCGCCTGCAGGACGCGCTGCGAAACCTGCAGGGTCATGGTCTCCGCCTCGCGGCCGACGATGTCGGGGCCGGTAACGCCGGCCTGCGGTTGCTCTCGCAGGTCCCCTTCGACATCTTCAAGATCGACCTCTCACTGGTCCAGGACGGCGTCCATCGACCGGGTTCTCGAGCGGTGCTGGAGTCCCTGCGCGACCTGGCCATCAGCCAGAACACCCGCATCATCGCCGAGGGGGTTGAGACGGCTCAACAGCTGCAGGTCATCCGCGACCTCGACATCGGTGCAGGGCAGGGGTATCTGCTGGGGCGTCCGGGCGTTTCGGTCGAGGCCACGTTCGTGGATGTCATCCAGCTCTCGCAGGGCATCGTGACCCTGCCAGAGTCAGGGCTTATCACTCGCGTCGCGGCGACCAGCGTGGGTGGCGCCGCGGCCATGAGCCGGCGGCCGCTGCAATGGGGTCTGGGCGTCCCTGCCGCGGCGCGACGCTAGGCCGGATCAGCGCCTATGGCCGGCGAAATCCCGTGCCGGCCCCCTCATGCAGGGCCCGATGCAGGGCCGCCCCGGTGCGGCCGTCGGCGATGACGGCACGCTCGGCCAGCGATCCCGGCCCGATGGCTCGCAGGGCTGCGTGCACCTTGGGCACCATGCCCCCGGCGATGACGCCGCTCTCGATGAGCTCCTCGGCGGCATCGGGTGTCAGTTCCACGAGCCGATGTCCATCGGCGCTCCGGACGCCGTCGGTGTCGGTCATCAGCACCAGCTCGCCGCCAAGTGCCGCGCTGACCGCGGCCGAAGCATCGTCGGCGTTGACGTTGCAGATGCGACCTTCTGGATCGAGTCCCATCGGTGTGAGCACGGGCAGGTAGCCGGCTGCCAGCACTGAGGCCAGCACCGTGGGGTCGGCCGTCGGCTCACTGATGACCCGGCCGAGGCCCTCTGCCCGGGGACCGTGGATCATGCCGTCGTCGATACCGCGCAGACCGACCGCGCGAGCCCCGAGCAGCAGGAGCGCTTCGGTCAGCTCCGCGTTGATGACGCCGCTGATGACGGCCAGGAAGACCTCGAGCGTGGCATCGTCAGTGACCCGCCGACCTCTATGCCACTGGCTCTCCACGCCAAGACGCACCAGCCAATCGGTCAGTCGCCTGCCGCCGCCATGGACGATGACCACCGGACGTGAGCGTCGTTCCTCGACGATCTCGCGCAGGATATCCACCTGTTCGGTGATGGTCGTGCCGCCGAGCTTGACGATGACCGGGCCCATGCTCACGTGGAGTACTCGGAGTTCTCGATGACGTACTCCTCGGTCAGGTCACAGCCGAAGGCCTCGCCCAGGCCATCGCCCACGCCCAGGTCGACCCGAAGCTGGACTTCCGGCCCGCGCATCCGCTCGCTCAGCGCAGCTTCGTCGAAGGGGACCGGCAGTCCCGCGAACACGGGTACCCCCTCGATGTCGATGCGCAATCGCGTCGGGTCGAGCTCGACCGGTCGACCGGCGCGCTCTCGCGCCGCGGCGGTGTCGAGGCCCGCCGCCTCCAACACCTCGGCGGGTGCCACGGTGGCATTGCCGACAGCCATGGCGATGCGGCCCCAGTTGGGATCAGCACCGTGGATGGCCGCCTTCACCAGGTCACTGGAGACGACCGCGCGCGCCGCTCCGCGAGCGCTCGCATCGTCGCGCGCACCGCTTACCCCGCAGCTGATCAGGGTGGCCGCGCCCTCACCGTCGGAAGCCTGCTGACGCGCCAGCGAGCGACACACCGCTTCCAGCCCACGCGCGAATGTCATGGCCGCGGCCGTGCCGTCGACGAGGGCTGCCGCACCGGCAGCTCCTGACGCCGCCAGAAGCACGGTGTCGTTGGTCGATTGGTCGCCGTCGACGCTGATCTGGTCCCAGGTGCGCGCGACGATGGGACGCAGGACCCGATGGAGCGTAGCCGGATCGGCGGTCGCGTCAGTGAGCACGAAACACAGCATGGTGGCCATGTTGGGATGGATCATGCCCACGCCCTTGGCCACGCCGCTGACGGTCACCGTGCGTGGCTCACCGTCTGCGCCGGGCAACACGAGGCGGACCGCCGCAGCCTTCGTTCGTGAGTCGGTCGTGCGCAGCGCCTCGGCCACAGCAGCGTAGTCGGCGTCGTCGCCCCCCAGACCCTCGGAGGTCAGCGTGGCCATCCGGTCGGCGATGCGCTCGACCGGCAAGCGCGTCCCGATGAGCCCGGTCGACATGGCCAGGACGTGGTGCTCGTCCGTCCCGGTCGCGCGGGCCAATGCGGCGGCCAGCGCCTGCTGGTCGTCAAGTCCCGGCTGCCCGGTGGCGGCATTGGCACAACCACTCGTGGCCATCATCGCGCTGGCCCAACCGTAGCGACCCTGGCCCTCCGGGTCGGTCATGGCCAGATGCGCCTGGTTCATGAGCACCGCGGCGGCCGGCAGGCGGTTGGTGGTGAAGGTAGCGGCCACCGCCGCCGGACCCGCGTCGGTGACGACCAGGGCAAGGTCAAGTGATGCGGACGCCTTGATGCCCGCGCGTGCCCCGGCGACGCGGAAGCCGGCCGGAAGCCAGGCCTGTGGTGTCGTCGCTGGCAGGTCGGAGGGCAGGGGCTCCAGCGGCCTCACGGAACGAGCGGAAGCTGCTCGAGGCCGGTCGACTCTGGCAGGCCGAAGACGATATTGAAGGCCTGCACGGCCTGGCCGGCAGCACCCTTCACGAGGTTGTCCTCGACCGTAACCGTGGTGATGCGCCCAGTTCGGTCGTCCAGGTAGGCGAAGACCCGAACGAAGTTGCTGCCCCGCACGTGCCCCGTGGCCGGCGGGCTATCCACGACGTCGACGAAATATTCGTCGGCATAGGCCTCGTCGAAGAGATCGCGCAGCTGGGCCGCGCTGAGCTCGCGTGTCGGTCGGACGTGGCCGGTGGCCAGGATGCCGCGATTCATCGGCACCAGGTGTGGCGTGAAGCCGACCGTGGCCGCGCCCGGGTTGGCGTGGGGCGTCGGCCCGGCATCGGCGATCTCCTGGACCAGCTCCGCGACATGTCGGTGTCCAGCCACGCCGTAGGCCTTGATGGAGTCGTTGACCTCGGAGTACATGAGATCCGCCTTGACCGAGCGACCCGCCCCCGAGACGCCACTCTTGGCATCGACCACCGCATCAGCGATCAAACCGGCCCGGGCAAGCGGGTACAAGCCCATCATCGAGGCGGTGGGATAACACCCCGGCGACGCCACCAGGACGGTGTCGCTGCCCTGCAATGCCTGTAGCTCGGCACGATGCTGTTCGGGCAGACCGTACACGGACTTCGTCAGCAGCTCGGGTGCAGGATGGACGTAGTCGTACCAGCGCTCGTACGCGGTGGGGTCCTTGAGTCGGTAGTCGGAACCCAGGTCGATGACGGCGATGCCGCGTTCGACGTAGTCCGGAGCCAGCCCGGCCGAAGCACCATGCGGCAAGGCCATGAAGACCGCATCGACATGCGGCAACGTGGTTTCGATGTGATGGCCGGTGCGGCCCAGCTGCGGCTGGGAAGTGCTGAGGGGCTCATGGTCGCGATCGCGGCCCTGGAGGCCCGCGACGCGGACGTTGGGATGGCGCTGGAGGAGGCGCACCAGCTCACCGCCGGCGATGCCGGCCGCGCCGATGATGCCGACGCTGATGCTGGCGCGGCCGCCGATGGACGGGCTGGCGGCTTCCCGGGTCGTGGTCTGGGTCATGGTGATGTGACGATACAGGCCCAGAGCCTCAGGGTCCAAACATCGGCGCTCGGGTGCCGCGGTCGGAGGTTCTGGCTATGCGATAGTTGGCAGGCATGCGCACTCCCGATCACCGGCAAGACAGCTCCGATATCCCGGATCGCTCGATCCCGGGCGGTGGCAGCGTGCTCACCGCCATCGAGCTGCGGACCACCGACGACGCCGATCTGGTCGAGATCCTGGTGCGCCTCCGCGAGGCCGGTGCCGATGTCGTGACCATCAATTCCTTCCCGGCCACGAAGAAGGGCGAAGCGGACTCGATCACGCGCGTCTTCGACATCGAGCTGCGCGACCTCGGTGCCGTCGAGGCTACGGAGATCGCCGTGTCGGTGCCAGGTGTGGCGGCCGCCGGGGCGCGACCCACGCTGGGTCAGATCTTCGGCAAGCGCGTCATCGTGGTCGGTGGTGGCGCGCAGGTAGCACAAGTGGCCCTGGGTGCCGTATCCGAGAGTGACCGCCACAACCTCCGCGGCGAGCGCATCTCTGTGGATACCATGGCCCTCGTGGGCGAGGATGAGATCGCCGCCGCGGTGCGGGCCGTGGCGGACCTGCCTCGAGCCCATTGCCTGGTGCTGGCAGGCTCCCTCATGGGTGGCGAGATCACCAAGGCCGTGCGCGAGCTGCGAGCCATCGGCATCCCCGTCGTCGCCCTGAGCATGGCCGGGAGTGTCTCGGCCGAGGCTGACCTCGTCGTCAGCGATCCCGTCCAGGCGGGCACCATGGCCGTGATGGCCATCGCCGATACGGCGCGCTTCGACCTGAACAAGCTCCGCGGCCGCCGCTTCTGAGGCGTCCGGCGGAGAGTCGCCGCTTGCCCGTATCCTTGGCGTCATGACCGACACCGCGCGCACCATCGCGGAGCGCTCCACCGCGACCTTGTCGCCCATCCTGGGGCGCTACTACCAACAGACCTGGGTTCGTGGCCAAGGCCACCGTCTGTACGACAGTGACGGCAAGAGCTACCTCGACTTCGCCAATGGCATCGCCGTGACCTCGCTGGGCCACGCGCATCCCAAGGTGAATGCCGCCATCCACAAGCAGGTCGATGAGCTCATCCACGTGTGCAATGGCCTGGGGCATCTCGATCCGGTGACGCGACTCGCGGAGATGCTGGTCGACGAGCTGCCTGAGCCACTCGACACGGTCTACTTCGGCAACTCCGGAGCCGAGGTCGTGGATGGCTCCATGAAGCTGGTCCGTCGGGCCACCGGGCGCACCCACATCATCGCGTTCAGCGGTGCCTTCCACGGCCGGACCTACGGGGCCACCAGCGTCACCAGCTCGAGCCTCAACTACCGCTCGGGGTATGACCCCCTGGTCCCGGACATCCACATCGCGCCATTCCCCAATGCCTACCGCGACTTCGGTGGCGACGAGGCGGCCGCAACGGTTGCCAGCCTGGGCTACCTGGAGCGTCTCTTTGCCGAGCAGATCCAGCCATCGCGCACTGCGGCCTTCCTCATCGAGCCGGTGCAGGGTGAAGGCGGCTACGTCCCGGCGCCCGCAGCGTTCCTGCAGGGGCTGCGTGAGCTGGCCGATCGTCATGGCATCCTGCTCATCGCGGACGAGGTGCAGTCAGGCTACGGCCGAACCGGCAGGATGTGGGCCTTCGAGCACGCCGGCATCGTGCCCGACGTGGTCCTGGTGGCCAAGGCCATCGCCAACGGCATGCCGCTCGCGGCACTGGTCTCGTCGCGCGACCTCCAGGAGCGCTGGGGATTGGGCGCACACGGTTCCACCTATGGTGGCAATCCGGTCTCCTGCGCTGCCGGCATCGCCGTGCTCGAGGTCATCCGCGACGAAGGCCTGGTGGCCAACGCAGCCGAGCGCGGCGCCGAGCTGACGCGAGGACTGGAGGCGCTCGCCGCCGAGGACCCGCGCATCGGTGACGTCCGCGGTCCGGGCCTGATGATCGGGGTGGAGATGATCAAGGAGCCTGGTGCCGCACCCGCCGTCGCCCTTGGCAGCGCACTCAGTGCGGCCTCGGCAGAGAAGGGGCTGCTGGTGCTGACCTGTGGTGCCGGCAACGTGGTTCGCTGGATCCCGCCCCTCGACGTGGGCCGGCCCGAGATCGAGGAAGCGTTGGGGATCTTCCAGGAGGCGCTGCTCCGGACGCACTGAACGCCGTGCGGCATCGTGCCGTCGCGACTGGCCCAGCGGCGGGCCGGGTCAGCTCGGTCGGATCTCCCGGCAGGTGTTCTGGATGCGACCGACACCTTCGATCTCGATGGTCATGACGTCGCCGTCGTGCATGACCACGCGAGGATCGCGGAAGTAGCCCACGCCCTCTGGGCGTGCCCGTGGCGATGACATCGCCAGGCTCCAACGTGAAGTTCTCCGAACAGAAGGCGACCAGTCGTGCCGGGCTGTGGATCATCCAGCTCGTGTCGGAGTCCTGCATGACCTCGTCGTTGACGAGACTGCGGATGCGGAGACCGGAGGCATCGCCAAGCTCGTCGACGGTGACCACGGCCGGCCCCATGGGACAGAACGTGTCCAGTGACTTGGCCCGCACGAATTGCGTGTCCAGGAATTGCAGGTCGCGTGCACTGACATCGTTGAGACAGGTGTAACCCAGCACGTATCGGAGCGCATCAGCCTCGCGTACCCGCCGGGCTCGACGACCGATGACGACCGCCAGCTCGGCCTCCAGGTCGACCGCCTCGGTGAGTCCCGGATCCCATTCGACCGCCGTTCCGTCCCCAACGACCGACGTCGGGAACTTCGCGAAGAGCATGGGGACCGTGGGGACCTCCACGTCGGTGTCGTGCTCCGCGGCATGGGCACGGTAGTTGAGTCCGACCGCGATGACCTTGCCCGGGCGAGGCACTGGCGCGATCCGCCGCGCCGGGTCGACATCGCCGGCACGGTCGTCCGCCGCCGCGGCGCGGACCGCCGACCCCAGCGCGGCAAGGCCGGCCTCACCCGCATCGAGCAATCCGCTCATGGTTGCCGGCAGGCCGCTCCCCAGCGCGAGTGTCGACCAGATCCGGCCGTCGGCGTGCTCGACGCCGAGCCGATCACCCACATCGTCGAGATATGAGACCAGGCGCATCGGGGACCCCCGTCACTGTTTCATGGTCGTGGCGCCAGATCGATCAGGCGCGTGTGCTGGCGACTACTGTACTGGCCTCGCCAGGAGGCGGGGTCGGGTCGGCCCCGGAGCGGCCGGTCTCCGCGAGGACGACCGCGAAGATCACCAGCGCTCCACCGAGGAGCTGGACCGGCGTGAGTGCCTCACCGAACAGGAGCATCGCCAGGACCACCGTGTAGACCGGCTCGATGGTCGAGATCAACGACGCCCGGGCACCGCCGACGCGTTTGACCCCGGCATAGAAGGTCTGGATGGCTACCGCGGTGGCGAGCAGCCCCAGGCCAAGGATGGGCAGCCACGTTCCGTCGGGCAGGTCGGCCGGCGACAGGGAGCCGCCGCTGCCCAGCAGCAGCAACGCGTACACCACCGCTGTGGAAGTGGTCATGAGGGCCGCAGCCGGAGCAGGGTCGGGAGCGTCGCTGCTGGTCTCGGCATCGGCCGGTGGGATCTCCAGCTCGAACTCGGACGCCGCCGGCGCAGGATCAGCCGGCCCAGGCGAGGGACGAGGGCGATCACCCGCGAGCCGGGACTGGAGCACGATCCAGGTGGCATAGATGACGGGGTTGGCGAAGGCCAGGGCCAGGCCCCACAGCGGTGGCATCTCGCCGTCGGGTATGCCGCCGACCGTCAGCGCGACCCCGATGATCGAGATGCCCAGGGCCAGCCAGGCTCGTCGCCCTTCGAGGCGCCGCACCAGGCGAGTCGCCATCACCGCCACCATGGCCGGATAGAGGTAGGTGATGATGGCGGCCAGCGAGATCGAGACCACCTCGAGTGACGCGTAGAAGGCGTAGCTGTTCCCCACGTAGATCGCTCCGAGCAGGACCAGGACCGCGACGCGCCGACGTGGCAAGGTCCGCAGCGAGCGTCGTCGCGGCCCAGACACCAGGAGGAAGCCCCAACTGAACAACGCCGCCGTCGCAAAGCGCCAGAACATCACCACGACCGGGCCCATGTCGGCGTCGTAGAGGGGCTGGACGAAGAGTGCGCCCGACCCGAATCCTGCCGCCGAGATGAGCACCAGGATGACGCCCAGTGCCTGCGCGGACAGTGGGGCGCGGCGGCCGTCGGCTCCGATGGAGGTCACGGAGTCCGATGCTAGCGTCCGGCCTGCGGCACGTTTGGCGACCGCGAATGGCTCATACCGCGTTGGTCATCGGCTTGTCAAGGTCTGAACCGCCCACCGCGTTACACTTGGAGATGCCGCGACCAACGGTATCGTCGGCCGGGTCGCGAACCCCAGGAGCCGCAACCTACGTGACAGCAGAGACACAACAACCACCATCAGTCCCGATCCAGGAGCTTGAGCGGGTCACCATCCGCTTTGCGGGCGACTCTGGCGACGGGATGCAACTGACCGGTTCGCAATTCACGAGGACGGCTGCCGTCTACGGCAATGACGTCGCCACCCTGCCGGATTTCCCCGCCGAGATCCGCGCTCCCGCCGGCTCGCTGCCGGGTGTGTCGGGCTTCCAGATCAGCTTTTCCTCCTCGGACATCCACACGCCTGGCGATTCCCCCGATGTGCTGGTGGCGATGAACCCTGCAGCCCTGCGCACCAACGTCGGCGACGTCCCACCGGGAGGTGCCATCGTCGTCAACGAGGACGCCTTCACCAAGGGCAACCTGGCCAAGGCTGGTTACACCGAAAGCCCGTTGAGCGATGGTTCGCTCAACGACTTCACGGTCTTCGAGATCCCCATCAGCAAGCTGAATGCCCGAGCCCTGGAGGGCCTTGACATGTCGACCAAACAGGTCGACATGTCCAAGAACTTCTTCGCCCTGGGGATCATGTTCTGGCTCTACGAGCGGTCCATCGACCCGACCATCCGTTGGATCGAGAAGAAGTTCGCGGCTCGCCCGGTCATCGCTGAGGCCAACCTCCGTGCCCTCAAGGCCGGTTACGCCTTCGGCGAGACCACCGAGATCTTCCACACTCGCAACCGTGTCCGGCCAGCCAAGCTGCCGCCCGGGACGTACCGCAACATCACCGGCAACGAGGCCGCGGCACTGGGGTTCGTGGCGGCCACCAAGCTCGCCAAGCGAGACCTCTTCTACGGCTCCTATCCCATCACCCCGGCCAGCGATATCCTGCATCAGCTCTCGACCTACAAGCACTTCGGGGTGCGCACGTTCCAGGCCGAGGATGAGATCGCCGCCATCGGCTCGGCCATCGGCGCTTCGTTCGGCGGCGCGCTGGGGATGACGGCATCCTCCGGGCCTGGCATCGCGCTCAAGAGCGAGGCGATGGGCCTGGCGGTGATGGTGGAGTTGCCCCTGGTGATCGCCAACATCCAGCGCGCCGGACCGTCGACGGGCATGCCCACCAAGATCGAGCAAAGCGACCTGCTTCAGGCCATGTTCGGTCGCAACGGTGATGCCCCACTGCCGATCGTGGCGCCGGCGACGCCGTCAGAGTGCTTCGACTATGCCATCGAGGCCTGGCGATTGGCGCTGAAGTACATGACCCCGGTGATGTACCTGTCAGACGCCTTCCTGGCCACTGGCTCGGAGCCGTGGCGGATCCCGGACCCCGACGACCTCCCCGATATCTCCGTGTCCAACTTCACCGACCCCGCGACCTTCCACGCCTATGACCGCGACCCCGAGACACTGGCTCGACCCTGGGCCATCCCCGGCACGCCCGGCCTCGAGCATCGCATCGGCGGCCTCGAGAAGGCGGATGTCACCGGCACCATCTCGTACGACCCCGACAATCACCAGCGCATGACCGACCTGCGGGCTCGCAAGATCGCCGGCATCGCGGATGACATCCCCGATCTCGACGTCTTCGGTCCGGCGACCGGTGACCTGCTCATCCTGGGCTGGGGCAGCACCTACGGTTCCCTGCGCACTGCGACCGAACGATTGCAGCGTCAGGGGCACGCTGTCGCGCACGCCCACCTGCGCCATCTCAATCCGTTCCCGCGCAACACCGGCGATGTGTTGTCGTCATATCGCAAGGTGCTCATCCCCGAAGTCAACACCGGCCAGTTGCGGTTGCTCATCCGTGGTCGTTTCCTGGTCGATGCGGTAGGTCTCAACCGCGTACGAGGCAAGCCATTCCCGGTGCCCGAGGTCGAGCGTGCGGGCAAGCTGCTCCTGAGCGAGGATTCCTGATCATGACCAAGATCGCCGCGGGCGACGTCACCGAACCGATCAAGCTGACACGCAAGGACTTCGTCTCTGACCAGGATGTGCGCTGGTGTCCCGGTTGTGGTGACTACTCCATCCTGGCCCAGACCCAGAAGGTCATGCCGGACTTCGGCTACCCACGCGAGAACATCGTCTTCATCTCGGGTATCGGGTGTTCGGGCCGCATGCCGTACTACATGAATACCTACGGCTTCCACTCCATCCACGGGCGTGCGCCGACACTGGCCACGGGTCTCAAGATCGCGCGGCCGGACCTGATGGTCTGGGTCATCACCGGTGATGGCGATGCACTGTCGATCGGCGGCAATCACGTCCTGCATTCGATGCGCCGCAACGTCGACATCAAGCTGGTCATGTTCAACAACCGCATCTACGGGTTGACCAAGGGCCAGGCCTCGCCGACCTCGGAGTTCGGCAAACGCACCAAGTCGACGCCCGAAGGCACCATCGATCAGCCCGTCGTGCCGCTGTCGGTGGCGCTGACCGCCGAGGCCACGTTCGTGGCCCGCACGGTCGACACCTATACCGAGCACATCCAGGAGACGCTCGACGCCGCCGGGCGTCACAAGGGCTCAGCCTTCGTCGAGGTGCTGCAGAACTGCAACATCTTCAACGATGGGGCCTGGCGCGATTTCACCGACCGCGATGTCCGTGACGATCGCATGCTCAAGCTGAAGCATGGCGAGCCCATGATCTATGGCAAGGACAACGACAAGGGCATCCGCCTTGACGGCCTCGTGCCGCAGGCGGTGGAGCTCGGGAACGGCATCGCGGAATCCGATCTGCTGGTGCACGATGAGACCGACCCGACCCTGGCCTATATCCTGTCGCGCATGTGGTGGCCCGAGTACCCGGTGCCGATCGGCGTGCTGCGGCGCGTCAAGCGTCCCATGCACCACCAGCTGGTGGCCGGCCAGATCGAGCTGGTGCGCGCGGACAAGGGCGAGGGCGTCATCCGCGACCTGCTCTTCAGCAGCGATACCTGGACCGTCTCCTGACCCGGACCATCCTCGTCATCGCGGACGACCTGATGTGGTCGACGCGGATCACGGAGGCGATCCACCGGGCCGGCGGCACGGCGGTCGCGCTGGGTGCGGAGTCCGAGCTCACCATCGCCCTCGATGCCCATGCCATCGAAGATCGCCAGAGCATCACCGGTGCAGTGGTCGACCTGGCCACGCGCCGCGTCGACGGAGTCGTGGCCATCGAGCGCGTCCATGCGGCACGACTGCCGGTCATCGCCATCGCCGAACATGACGACCAGGTGACGCGCAAGCGGGCGCTGAAGGCCGGCGCCAGCCGCGTCTTCTCCTATCGCAAGTTCTTCGAAGACGGCACGCGACTGGTCGAAGGCTGGCTCGCGGCGAACGCTCCGGCCGAGAGCTAGGCGACTCAGCGGTTGAGCGCCATCGCCGCGGGGCGCTACCTGGAGCGGCTGGCTCAGGCCCAGGCTGCTGTGGCTGCTGCGGGCGATGGGGCCATGCTGGTGGGCGTCGGTCCGGAGCTGGAGTGGCTGACCGGCTATGTGGGCCACGGCATCGAACGGCTGAACCTGCTGCTCATCCCTGCCGAGGCGGGCATCGCGTTCATCGGCCCACGGCTGGAGCTGGCGGCTGCTGAGCAAGCGCCTGGCCTGGGCTCTGGAGCGGTGACCTTTGTCAGCTGGGATGAGACCGACGATCCCTACCAGCTCGTGCCGCCGTTGCTTGGGGATGCGAGTGCTTCGACCTTGCTGGTCAGCGACGGTTTGCGAGGGCGCTTCCTGCTCGGGCTGCAGGCCGTGCTTCCAGAGGCGCGATGGGATGTCGTCTCGAAGAGGCTGGCGCCGTTGCGCCGCATCAAGGACGCCGATGAGATCGCACTCCTGCGGGCTGCTGCGCACGCCGCCGACCGGGCCATCGAGCGCGTCATCAGCGGTCCGTTGGTCGGGCGCACCGAAGCCGCCATCGCCAGGGACGTCCGCGACTACCTCGTCGATGAAGGCCACGATACCGCCGAGTTCTGGATCGTCGCCTCGGGTCCGAACAGCGCTTCACCGCATCACGAGCCGGGTGTTCGCGTCGTCCGTGCTGGCGAGCCACTGCTGCTCGATATCGGTGGCCGTCGCGCCGGATACTGCTCGGATATCACGCGCACCGTCTGGGTGGCTGGCGAGGGTGAGGCGGCTCCTGATGAGGAGTTCAGGGAGATCTACCGACTCGTCGCCGAGGCCCAGGCCGCGTCACGCGGCGCCATCCGTCCCGGGGTCACGTTCGAGGCACTCGATGCGTTCGCGCGTGATGTCATCAGCGGGGGCGGTTTCGGTCACCGGTTCATCCACCGGCTGGGCCACGGCATCGGGCTCGAGGTCCACGAGGAGCCCTATCTCGTGGCTGGCAACACCGCGTCGGTGCAGGTCGGCGATACCTTCAGCTGTGAGCCAGGAGTCTATCTCGAAGGTCGCTTCGGCGTGCGCATCGAGGATGCCATGGTCTGCACCGCTGATGGCGGCGAGTCACTCAATGAGGCGCCTCGTGCACTACGTGTGGTGAGCGGTCGCTAGTCTCGGTGAGGCGGGCGTCCCGGTGCTCCGGTGTATCATCGGCGACCGACTGGTGCCTCGTACCGGTCGCTGTAACTTGCCGACGATTTGGACCGGCGCGGATCGCGCCATCGCTCGCGTCGATGTGATTGGCGCGTGCGGGGAAGACGAACACATGGCTGACAACAACGGCAGCCGCGGCAACGGCGCCACGCACAGCCAGAGCTGCACGCAGGCGCAGCTTCGGCGCTTCATCAAGTCGCGTGCGTATGTCCCCATGCATGAGCTGCGGCGCCGTTTCGAGATCAACGGCGACGCCGATGATGTGGCGCCGGTGCGGACTCGTGAGGGGCTATTTTGGGTCGGCTTGCCCGAGCGCGAGAGTGGCTTCCTGGCCGATCTCGTCGACAAGGGTGAGATCGGGCTGGAGCTCTGCCATGATCCGTGCGTGGACATGATCATCGGTCTGTACGCCATCAAGCCGGTCGGCCGATAGGCTGTTCCTTGTCAGCCTGCCGCCCGTGCTGACCAGGCCACGGACTCGTCGCCCGCGTGGCGCCGGGGTCGTACGGTGGCTCTTGCTGCTCGTGCTGCCACTCGTGGCGAGTGCCTGCATCTCGGTTTCCAACCAGGCCCAGATCGACGCGACGCCCACGCCGGCCACGACCCCGACCGCTGCTGCCGGTTCCCCGACGATACCGCCACTGGTACCCGCGACGCCCATCCCGACGCCCCAGCCGACATTCGAGCCGGTCGAGTCCGAGGTCATCGGGTTCCTTCCCGCCTGGCTGGTCACGGATGCCGCCGAGTCGATCGACAGCGACCTGCTGACGATGGTGGCGGTGCACAGCATCGAGGCGTCCGGAAATGGCCGGCTGGTCTCGAAGAAGCCATCCGGCGACGTGCCCCCCGGTTGGAAAGCCATCGAGAGCGATGCCCTGGGCGACCTCAAGTCCAGCCTCCAGGCGGATGGTGTGAAGGTCGTCCCGGTCATCCAGCGCACCGGCTGGACCGAGGGTACCGCGGAGCGGACCAGGACACTCCTCTCCAAGCCCAAGAGCCGGCGCTCACTGGCTGACCGCATCGCCAAGTTCGTAGACAGCCGTGGCTTCGATGGTGTCAACCTGGATTTCGAGCCGATGCCCCAGGACCTGGCCGACGAATACGTCGAGTTCGTGCGTGAGGTCCGCGCCTCGCTCGACGCCATCGGCCCCGGGCTGCACCTCAGTCTCGACGTGGTGGCCAGCCTGGGCGGCTACGACCTGGCGGCGCTGACCGCTGATGATGCCGCGGACCTCGCCGTCATCATGGGCTACAACTACCGGACCGACGGCGCGGCGATGGCGGGCTCCACGGCGCCGCTTCGGGACCCCTCGGGCAGGGACCTGAGTAGCAGCGTCGGGGCGGCTCTGGCGCAGGTATCGCCACAACGGCTGGTGCTGGCGCTGCCCTGGTACGGCAAGGCCTGGGCGACCGACAGTGACGCTGCCCGGGCGGATACCCTCAGCGGCAATGGCATCGATGCGCCATCCGAGCCCTACTACGCCTCGGCCGTCGAGCTCGCCGCCGTCAGCGGTCGACGCTATCAACCCGACCAGGCCTCCGCCTGGACGGCCTACCCTGACCAGCAATGTTCGGATTGTCCCCGGGTCTGGCGCCAGGTCTGGTACGACGACCCCGACGGTTTCGGAGCCAAGATCGACTTCGCGCTCGAGGACGGCCTGGCCGGCGTCGGCATCTGGGCGCTGGGCATGGACGCCGGGCGGGATGAGCTGTGGCTGACCTTGCGCGATCGGCTGCGTCCACGCATCGATGACCAGCCGCCGGGAGGCTCGGCGCAACTCGACCCGGACGCCCTGCGCGGCGAGCTCGAGGACCGTGACGTGGTGGAAGGCTCTGCGCCGCTGCGACTCTTCGCCTCGGATGGTGTCGACGGCAGCGGGCTGATGCTGGCGCGCATCGGGCTCGACGATGAGGTGGATGCCAGCGGCCAGCTGGTCACCGGGCGCACGTATCCAGCCGTGGAGCGCATCGACTTCCCACTCGGGGATGCATCGACCGGGGGTTCGCCCGAGGATGGCCCGCGATCGATCCACGTGCAATGGCGCGACATCGCTGGCAACTGGTCCGTTCCGCTGGTGCTGGAGGCCTACGCCATCGACCCACAGGCCTCACCGAGCGTGGACGCTTCGTAGCTGCCGCGTCGTCAGTCCTCAGTCGTCTTCTTGCGCAGCACCAGGAAGTGTGAGAGTCCGAACACATGCAGTGGCGTGTGCTCGGCGACGTAGAGGATCCGTCGCAGCACACGGCCCACGAGCGGATAGCGCGCGCTCACGTTGTCGAAGCCCGGGTAGATGGCCCGGTGATGGACCAGGTTGACGGGTTGGCCGGCGAAGAGCCGCTCGATGCCGCGCATGGTGTAGGCCCGGACATGTGGAGCGAAGCGATCGCGCAACGGGTCCGGCAGCCAATTGACCAGCGGGATGTTGCCGAACACGTAGCGTTTGCCGAAGTAGGCCCCGTGGGTCTCGAAGGGGTACAGGCGGTTGGGCGCGAACGCCACGATGGTGCCGCCAGGCCGCGTCACCCGCACCATCTCCGCCGCTGTGACGCGGTCGTCGTCGACATGTTCGATGACCTCGTTGGAGAAGACGAGGTCGAAGTGGCCGTCGGGGTAGGGCAGGGCCTCACCCACCGCGAGGATGATGTTGGGGAGCTCGAGGCTCGCCTCAGCCACGCGTTCGGCTTCGATCTCGATGCCATGGACATCGGCCGAGTACTGGCGGAAGCGGCGAACGTAGGTGCCGATGCCGCAGCCCACGTCGAGGATGCGGGCGTCCTCCAGATCGACGTACTGCCGCACCATATCCAGGCGCCGATCCTGTCCGTAGCGCCACGAATAGCTGGGCCGGCCGCGCTCGATCGACGTGGTCGATGTCTGTTCCGGAACAGCCTCCCCGGCGGTCGGCAGTCCGTTGGATCGGCCGGGCGCAGCGGATGATCGGTCGGTCGTGGTCGGCATCGATGGCTACGGTACGGCACCTGCGGTCTCGCTGCCGGCCGGCAAGCAGGACCTGGTACGGCTAGATTTGGGCACATGGCCAGCTCAGCCCGTAGCCGACCTCTGGACGGAGAGTTCCGCTACCAGCACCCCATCGAGATCCGCTACGGCGACACTGACGCGCTGGGCCATGTCAACAATGCCACCTACTTCTCGTACCTCGAGATGGCTCGTGGCGGCTACTACACCGCCGTGGTAGGGCATCCCTTTGGCACCGGGCCGGGCGCCGACCGCCGAACGTTCGTCATCGCGGAGGCTCATATCGCGTATCGTCAGCCGGCCTTCTACGGCGAACCACTGCGGTGTGGCGTGCGTGTCGCCTGGGTGGGGCGATCATCGTTCAGCCTGGAATACCAGGTCGGTGTCGGACCCTCCGCGATCGGCGAGGCACGAGTCATCGCTGACGGGTCCACGGTCCAGGTGTTCTACGACCTCGCCCGTGCCCGCATCCTGCGCATGCCGGCGGAGTTGCTGGCGCAGCTGACCGAGTATGAGGGACGCGAGCTGCCGACTCGCAAGTCGGGCCACTGACCAACGCGAGGAGGCTGCCCATCGGGTGCCGACACTAGTCGCTGGGCGGTGCGAAGCCGATCCTGACCTGCGTGCCTGTGCCGACCTCGGAGGCCAGGCTGATATTGCCTCCCTGCGCTTCGACCAGGTCCCGGGCGATGGCGAGGCCCAGCCCCGAGCCACTCGACGCACCTCCCTTGGCGAAACGCTCGAAGGCCCGCTCGACCAGCTCGGGTGGCATGCCGCTGCCCGTATCGTGGACGTCGATGGCCGGCTCTCCGCCGGACGCGCGAACGGCCACCGTGACCGTCCCCCGGGCGTCGGTATGGCGGAAGGCGTTCGTGATGACGTTGGCCAGGACGCGTCGGCTGGCATCCACATCGAGCGTGGCCATGACCGGCACGGCGGGCGATTCGAGTCGCAGGTCCACCCTCTTCAGTTGAGCCTGGGGAGCGAGCGTAGCCACGATCTCCTCGGCGACCTCGTTGAGGTCTCGCGTTCCCAGGTCGAGCCTGAGGGCACCGACCTCTGCCAGGGAGATGGTGTGCAGGTCCTCGATGAGCCGCGACATCTGTCGAACCTGGGCCAGCAGCGCCGCGATCCGCTCCGGCTCGGCTTCGTAGATCCCATCCTCGATGGCCTCGAGCTGACCCCCGATCACGGTCAGGGGCGTGCGCAGCTCATGAGTGACATCGGCAAGGAAGACACGGCGCCGCTCATCCGAGGCCTGGAGCTCCGCGCTCATCTGGTTGAACGCACGGGTCAGCGACCGAACGCCACCACCACCCGACACGGCAACCCTGGCGGTATAGTCGCCAGCCTCGATGCGCTGAGACGCTTCTACGAGATCGTCCAGCGGTCGGGTCATACCTCGCAGCAGCCGCGCCGCCAGCACCGTGCCTACGACCACTGCGACGAAGGCGGTGATGCCCGCTCCGACCACCACCGGCGATGCGTCGACGATACCGATGATGGCCGCCAACGCCCAGAGGGCCATGAAGATGGCACCAGCGGCGAACAATCCGAGCAGCAGCACCAGGCAACCGAAGGGGCGCCATCGGCCGGATCTCCGCCGTCCCCATGGCCCGCCCTGCATGGCGGGATGGTGACGCCCACCCCAAACGCGGGGCGGCCAGGCTTCGTCCTGGGGCCACCACGCCGGCCTCTCGCGTCGCTCCTTCACCCCTCGGGCCGGTCGGGCCGGTCGGGCTGGGCGATCTCCGCTGCCTCAGCGACCCGATAGCCCCTCGCGAAGACGGTCAGGACGTAGCGAGGTCGCTGCGGGTCCGGCTCGAGCTTTCTTCGGATGTTCTTGATGTGGGCGTCGATAGCGCGTTCATAGGCCTCGAACGTGTCGCCGTGGATCGCGTCCAGCAGCTGTGCCCGCGTGAACACGCGCCCGGGGCTCGCTGCCATGGCGTGCAGCAGAGTGAACTCGCTCGCGGTGAGCTCCACCCGAACACCGGCGCGGCTGACCACCATGCGCTCTTCATCGACCTCCAGGTCGGCCACTTTGATGAGCCGCCCGGTGGCGGGCTCGGTGTGTGCCCGGCGAAGTACGGCACGCACTCGCGCCACCAGCTCCTTGGTGCTGAATGGCTTCACCACGTAGTCGTCGGCACCCAGCTCGAGTCCGACCAGCGTGTCGCTCTCCTCGCTCCGCGCCGTCAGCATGATGATGGGCACGTCCGAGTCACGCCGAAGGGAACGCGCGACATCGAGACCGTCGAGGCCCGGCAACCCCAGGTCCAGCACCACCAGGTCCGGGCGCCGTGTCCGTGCCAACTGGAGCGCCGAGCGGCCATCGCCCGAGACAAGGACGCCGAACCCGGCATGCTCAAGCACGTCACGGACGAGCTGCCGGATGTCGGCATCGTCTTCGACCACGAGGATCTGTGTCATCGAGGCACCATGCTAGACGCGACGAGCCGGAGCAAGCTCACGGCCCACTCCATCTCGTCGCGTCGGTTTGGCCTATGCCGGACGTGGCCCAGGTGGCGGTGCTGCCGTTCCCGGCTGAGCGTCCGGTCGTTGCGCGGCGGTTGGAGCGCCTGCAAGCGGCGCGGCGTGCGCCTCGCGATGCCAGCGCTCGAGCATCGGCCGGAAGGGTTCCGGCACCGAGCCCTGCTCCCAGCTGTCACGATGGCCAGGGTAGCCGCCGAAGCCGCCACCGTGACTCCAGCCGCGCCGTCCCATGGGTCGTCGAGACGCCCCGAAGCCGCGGACGATGAAGCCGATCAGCACGATCAGGAAGAACGCGCCGACGATCGCCCCGAACGGCGAGAACGTGGCGGGAGCGTAGATGACCGAGGCGCCGGCTTCGATGGCAGCGTCCGTCGTGCCGGCCGAGATCCCCAGGTCGTAGGCCACGATCCCGACTGCCCCCACCAGGAGGATGAGTGCCAGGAAGGCCCCAAGTCCGAAGCGTCGCATGTGAGTTCGACTCCTTTCGATGTCTGCGTTGCTGTCGATGGACACAGCATCGATCGGAGTCGTGAGCAGGTTGTGAATGTCGTGTGGGCGTTCCGTGCGTTCGCTGCGTTGGGCCGCGCCCTACTCCTCGAAGCGACGGAAGACCGTCACGGCGTTCTGGCCCCCGAAGCCAAAGCCGTTGACCAGGACCGTGTCGACCTTGGCCTTGCGCGCCAGCCTGGGAACGTAGTCGAGATCACACTCGGGCAGGTCCGGGTTGTCAAGGTTGATGGTCGGAGGGATGACGCCCTCGCGTATGGCCCCGACGCCGACCAGCGCAGCCACAGCGCCAGCCGCACCCAGCAGGTGTCCGACCATCGACTTGGGCGAGGAGATCGCCAGCCTGTAGGCGTGATCGCCGAAGGCGGCCTTGATGGCCCTTGTCTCGGTCACGTCGTTGAGTGGCGTGGAGGTACCGTGCGCCACGATGTAGTCGACCTCATCGATGGCGATGCCAGCGTCGGCGACGGCGTTCTTCATGGCGCGGGCGGCGCCTCGGCCGGTCGGCTCGGGTGCCGAGATGTGGAAGGCGTCGGCGGTCAATGCCCCGCCGATGACCTCCGCATGGATGGTGGCCCCGCGCTCCATGGCGTGCTTGGCCGATTCCATGACCAGCGCACCGGCGCCCTCGCCGAAGAGGAAGCCGTCCCGGTCGCGGTCGAACGGACGGGACGCCTTCTCGGGCTCGTCGTTGCGTTTCGACAGGGCCCCCATGTTGGACAGAGCGGCGAAGCCCATCTTCAGCAGTGGTGCCTCCGTGCCACCAACCACGACGACATCGACCTCCCCGCGCTCGATCATGCGCAGGCCATCAAGGAAGCAGATGACGCTGGAGGCGCAGGCGGCGACCTGGGTGATGACCGGGCCGGTCAGGTCGTACTCCATGGACAGCTGGCAGGCCGCCATGGAGCCCGAGAGCGCTGGGATGGCAAAGGGACTGACGAAGCGAGCGCCCCGGGTATTGATGGTGTCGGTGCCGTCGACGACCTGCTCCAGGCCGCCGCCGGACGTATTCATCGCGACCCCGACGCGATCGCGCTGCTCCTGCGTCCACTCTTCGAACCGCAGGCCGCTGTCCTCCACAGCTTCCTTGCCAGCTGCCATGGCGAAGTGGATGAAGCGGCTCATGCGCCGTGCCATCTTGGGGTTCATCGCGGTGGCCGGGTCGAAGTCCTTGACCTCCGCGGCGATGCGCACATCGAGATCCGAGGCGTCGAAATGCGTGATCGGCCCGCCCCCGCTCTTGCCCGCCTGCGCGTTGGCCCAGAACGTGGGGTGGTCATTCCCGATCGGCGTGACAGCGCCGAGACCGGTGATGACGGCACGACGGGACGGGTCAGTGTTGGGCATGTCGGTCGGGGACTCCTACGTGGTAGCTGACTTGATCGTAGCCGAGGCGATCATCGATCGTCGTGGCTCGGCAGCCCGAGGGGTGATGGCACGGTGTGGCGCCTCGACGTATCACCGGCCAGCGGACCCGTGCGCTGCTCGCGCGCTGACTCGCCGGTCGGCGCTGCGAGCCTGCGGCATGGCCCGCCAGCTCCGCGGCATCAGCCGGACCCAGGTCCGCAAACCCAGGCACAGCCCTCGTGCCATGACGGATCGGGTGCGCGACCAGGGGATGTCGAAGTCCTCGCGGATGCGTCGTGGCAACAGTGCCAGGCCTGGTAGCGCGGCCAGGTCGACGAATGGACCAGGCACCAGCGGGATGGGCGGCCGCACGATGGATGGTGCCAACCGCCTGGCGGTGGGCGTCACGACGATCGGACCACCGGGCGCCATCTGTCGCTCGAACCACGCCACGAGCAATGGCCACGTGGCGGGGCTCACCGAGCGAGGGATGCCCAGGCGTTGGCCGACCCGTCGTGCTTCCTGCCACAGTGATTCACTGTCGCTCGCGCCGAGTGGTGCCACCCAGGCAGTGTAGGCACGAACACTGGTCACCAGGAGCGTGGCTTGCACCCACAGGAGCAGCTCGGGGTCGAGGGCGCGATATTCCCCAGCACCGCTGGCTTCGACCGCGACAGTGTCCACGACCGGCCCACGCACGCCGGCATGGATGGAATTGAGGCGGCGCACCGCCGCCTCCGCCGCCGCTCCGTCCCCGAAGATCATGGCCAGCGTCGTGCGCAGCGTCCTGCGCAGGCGACCGAACGGATCGCCCGGGTAGTCGCTATGTGCGGCCACCCCCTCCGCGATCAACGGGTGGGCGATCTGGAGCAGCAGGGCGGCCGGTCCGGCGCCGAGCAGCACAGCCTCCCGGTTGATGTGCCACATCCGACTATCCGGCCCATAGAAACCCAGGACGGGGTCGGGGGAGACCTGTCCTGCGATCCCGCTGCGGTCCGCTGCGGTCATGTCCTGCGCGCCGGCCGGTACGTTAGAGTCAGTCGCCGGCGTAGTGCTTGAAGATGACCGCACCGTTGTGGCCACCGAGGCCGATGTTGTCGCTCATGGCGTAGCGGATCCGCATCTCGCGCGAGTCGCCGTGGACGATATCGAGATCGATCTCGGGATCGGGGTCCGAGTAGTTCAAGGTGGCGGGTGCCACCTGGTGGTGGACCGAGAGCACCGTGAGCACGCCCTCCAGGGCGCCAGCCGCGCCCATCAGATGGCCTGTCATGGACTTGGTGCCGCTGATGGCCACATCGTGGAAGCGGTTCGGGAAGACTGCCTTGATGGCCTCGGCCTCGCGCAGGTCGCCCAGCGGAGTCGAGGTGCCGTGCGGGTTGACGAGGTCGACCTCCTCGCGGGGTACGCCGTGGCGCTCGAGCGCCATCTCCATGGCGCGCCGTACGCCGTCCCCCTTGTCGACCGGTTGGATCAGGTCCCAGGCGTCGGCTGCATTGCCGTAGCCGACGACCTCGGCGTAGATGGTGGCGCCCCGTGCCTTGGCCATCTCAAGGTCCTCGAGGATCATGGCGCCCGCGCCCTCGCCCAGGACGAAACCGTCCCGCGTGCGATCGAAGGGCCGGGAGATATCAGCGAGGGGACGTCCCTCGCGCGGCGTGCCCATGCCACGCATGTTGCTGAACCCGACATAGGCGACTTCGTACAGCGGTGTCTCGGTGGCGCCGGTGATGGCTGCCACGTAGTCGCCGCGCCGGATCCCTTCAGCTGCTTCGCCGATGTTGTGCGTCCCGGTCGAGCAGGCCGTCACGATGCACATGTTGGGGCCCTTGGCGCCCGTCTCGATGGCGATCTGCCCGGACGCGGTATCCGGGAGCATGTTGGCGATGAAGAACGGGCTGACCGACTTGGCGCCGCGCTTCTCGAGGGTGTCGATGGCGTCGGCCATGAGGCCTGGGCCACCAACGCCGGATCCGAACATGACGCCGATGTCTTCGGCATTGTCCGCATCGATCTCGAGTCCCGAGTCGATCAACGCCTGCTTGGCAGCGGCCACGCCGAACACGACGTTCCTGTCCGTACGCCGGATGGCCTTGAAATTCATCCACTCCTTGGCGTCGAAGTCGTTGACCTCGCCGGCAGCGTGGCAGGTAGTCACTTCGGGATCCCAGCGCGTGATGCGCTTGAGTCCGGTGTTGCCCTGGACGACATTGTTCCAGGCTGTGGGCACATCGGTGCCGACGGGGCTGATGACGCCGAGGCCGGTGACGGCGACACGGCGACTGAAATCGGGGCGGCGCATGTGCTCGATCTACTCCTGTACGGGTGCCTGTGAGGGCAGCACCAGGCCGCTCTCGGTAGTGATGTCGTCGATGGCGATGGCCGAAGCGTCGGGAGCGATGCGCCGGACCAGGCCGGTAAGGACCTTGCCGGGCCCGACCTCGACGAAGGTATCGATGCCGGCAGCGACCATCTGCTCGACGGCGGTGATCCAATCGACCCCGCGTGTGAGGTGGTCGATGAGTTCGTCGCGACAGGCCTCGCCGTCACTGAGCAGGATGGCATCGGCATTGGCCAGCAATGGCGCGACCGGATCACGAAAGTCCACGTCGGCGAGTGCCGTGCGCAGGCCCTCGGCAGCCTCGCGCATCAGCGGCGAGTGGGCCGCCACGCTCACTGGCAGGACCATGACTCGACGTGCCCCGAGGCCCCTGGCGGCGTCCGCTGCGGCCTCCACTGCGGCTCGCTCGCCGCTGATGACGATCTGGCCAGGCGAGTTGCGGTTGGCCACGGTGATGATCCCGACAGCCGCACCAACGGCTACCAGCTCATCGATCCGTTCTTCGTCCAACCCCAGGACGGCGGCCATGGCGCCATCGTCTGACGATGTCTGCATGAGTCGCCCGCGTTCGCGCACCAGCCGGATGGCATCCCCCAGATCCAGCACACCTGCCGCGACCATGGCGCTGTACTGGCCCATGGAGTGGCCCGCGAAGTAACTGGGCGACCACGAGCCGCGGTCTGTCTCCACGCTCATCAGGGCGCGGTGGGCAGCGACCGATGCCGTCAGCACGGCCGGTTGCGCATTGACGGTCAGGTCGAGTCGGTCACGTGGTCCTTCCCAGGCCAGCTCGGTGATGGCTTCTCCCAGGGCCTCGTCCGCCTGGTGCCAGACGAGCGCGGCTTCGCTTGAGGCGGCAGCCAGGGTCTTGCCCATACCGACTGATTGCGAGCCCTGTCCGGGAAAGATGAAGGCAGGCGTCAAACGGATGCTCCCACGTGGTGATCGATGACGCGTCCGTGCCATCCACAGCGGTCGTGCCCGGTCACGCCTCGTCAACCGTAACAGGAGACGCAGCCCGACCCGGCTTTTCATGTGCAATCATGCACACGATGGATGATCCCCTGCTATCCCCGGTCGTCCAGGCCGCGCGCGACGAGCTTCAGAACCCTCGCATCCTGTCCGATCGCATCACCGTTGGCCGGGCCATCTGGCGCGAGCTCGTCATCGGGTTCGCACAGCAGTTGGGTTCACTCCGCATCGGTTTCACCCAGCTCGCCGCGCTGTACACGGTGGCCGGCCCGGGATCCCTGACCGTGGGGGACCTCGCGGAGCAGCTGGCTCGTTCGCCATCCGCGACGAGTCGCCTGGTCGATGGCCTGGTCCGGCGGGGATACCTCGACCGCGACGAGGAGGTCGCGGACCGGCGTCAGCGTGTGCTGCGACTTACCAGCGAGGGTGTCTCGCTGTTGTCGACCGTGGATCGTGCTCGCGCCGACCAATTCCTCGGCGTGGTCAGACCCATGCCCATGGCCGAGCGCACATTGGTGGCCATGGGTGTCGCCGCGCTGGCCAGCCATGCCATGACCCGTCGCGGCACCTTGCGCAGGGATCACGACGATCCCTGACGGCGTCAATCAGGCAGGGATCCGGATCTGCCATGGGCTCGCCTGCGCGTACCGCGGCCATCGAGTAGGCTGCATCACGAGAGGGTGGGCCATAGCGAATCACGGGCTCGTGCTAAAGGGGTAACGCCATGGTCGTCAAGCGAAGATACCTGCTCGCCGTCACGACGGCTCTGAGCGTCGCCGTCACGGCGGCTGCGCCGGTCGCGGCAGCCTCCTACAAGGAGGCCAAGCCGAGTCCACTGCGCCAGGACAGCACGCTGCGTGTCAGGGACGTCGCCGCCAATGGCCAGACCGGCAGTGGAGCCATCGTGGCCGTTGGTTGGAGGCAGGCCAGCAAGCCTGCCAAGCTCTTCCTTGCGTTCAGCACCGATGGCGGCCGGGACTACCGGCGCACCAACGGCCGGCTGCGCAAGTACCCCATCCTCGGAGACGGCAAGCTGGGCATGTCCTTGGCCATCTGCTCCGGACGAGTGTGGGCGGGATCGGCATTCCACAATCCTGGTGATGACTCGGGCGACACCGATGTCATCCTGACCACGCGGACCATCGGCGGCGGCGCTGCCCAGAGCTTCATGACCGACACCACGGACGATCGCCGCGTGCGCGAGGTCCAGGTCGCCTGCGCCGGCAAGAACCTCATCGCCATCGGTTGGCTGGAGAAGATGGATGGCAAGGTCAGGGCCAGGCTCATGCTGCGCTCCGCAGAGCCACTCGGCGACGCCCCGGCGTTCGAAGAGACGTATGACCTGGGTGCAGCCGTCCTCAAGGATGGCATCGGCGTGGCCGCCACCCCCGACGCCGTGCAGGTGGTCTGGACCAAGGGCGGCAAGCGCAATATCCGCGCCAAGCGCTTCCTGGTCAGTGGGAGTGGCATCCCCAGTATCACGCCGAATCCCACGACGACGATCGCGTTCGAAGACGCCCGTTTCCCGCAGATCGCGGCTCGCGGCTCCCGGGTCGTGGTGTCCTACACCGATGCTGGCAAGATCAAGGTCAAGCTCAGCAAGAACCGTGGCGGCAGCTACGGCAAGGCCACCAAGATCGTCGGCAACGGTACGATCAACAAGCCCTCCCGGTCGCATTCGGTCGACATCATCGGGTCCCGCATCGTGGTCGAGGCGTCAGCCAACAAGCAGGGCGCCTTCACCTCGCGCCGCATCCAGTCCCAGAACCTGGGCTCCACGTGGAAGACGCAGGACTTCGGGAACAACGGCGCACGTGTGGGTGCATTGCTGCGCAAGAAGGGCAAGGACCCCAAGCTCATGGAGGCATGGCACAACAACGGGTCCGTGGATACGCTGCGCGCCTCCTACGAGACGCCGTAGCTGCCGGGACTAGTGCCGAGGGTTGGTAACGGCCCCTTCGCTGGCTGAGCTGACCAGGGCGGCATACTTGGCCAGCACGCCGGTCCGGTAGCGGGGGGCGGGAGCCTTCCAGCTCTGGCGGCGCCGCGCCAGCTCGTCCTCATCGACGTCGAGGTCCAGCGCGCGGCGGTCCACGTCGATGGTGACGGTGTCACCTTCTTCGATCAGTGCGATGGGTCCGCCCAGGGCTGCCTCCGGGGCCACATGTCCGATCATGAGGCCACGCGTGCCGCCGCTGAATCGTCCGTCGGTCAGCAGTGCCACCGAGGCGCCCAGGCCTTCACCCACGATGGCCGCGGTGACGGACAGCATCTCCTGCATGCCGGGTCCACCGACTGGACCCTCGTAGCGGATGACCACGACGTCGCCCGGCTGGATGCGTTGCTGCTTGAGTGCGGCGAAACAATCGTTCTCCGAATCGAAGACTCGTGCCGGGCCGCTGAACTGGCGTCGTTCATGGCCAGCCAGCTTGATGACACAACCGTCAGGTGCCAGGGATCCATGCAGGATGGCCAGCCCGCCGGTGGCCTTGATGGGATCCTCGATGGGCCGGAAGACCTGCTGGCCCGGTGTCTCCTTGACGGTCGCGGCGATGTCTGCGAGCGACTGCCCGCTGACGGTCATCGACTCGCCATGCATGAGACCCTGCTTGAGCAGCTCGCGTACGACGATGCCGACACCGCCCGCGTCGTAGATGTCCGAAGCGGAGTAGCGGCCGCCGGGTCGCAAGTCGCCGATGGTCGGCGTGCGCTCGGCGATGACATGGAAGTCATCGATATCGAAGGGGATGCCGAACTCCGAGGCGATGGCCAGCATGTGCAGCACGGCGTTGGTCGATCCACCGGTGGCCGCCACACCGGCGACCGCATTGTCGATCGACGCGCGCGTCACCAGGCTGCTGGGGCGCACGTCCTTTCGCACCAGCTCCATGACCAGCTCACCACACTGTCGCGCCGCATCGTCCTTCCTGGGATCCTCCGCCGGGATCGCGTTGAGCCCGGCAGGGGAGAGCCCCATGAACTCCAGACACATGCTCATGGTGTTGGCGGTGAACTGGCCGCCACAGGCCCCGGCGCCAGGGCAGGCCGCCTCTTCGATGGCGTACAGCTCTTCCGCGCTCAACTTGCCGGCCGTGTACGCGCCGATAGCCTCGTACACGCTGACCACGTCCTGTGGTTCACCCTTGTAGGTTCCGGGATAGATGGTGCCGTTGTAGAGGATGACGCTGGGGATATCGAGGCGGGCCACAGCCATCGCGGCTCCCGGGTTGGTCTTGTCACAGCCAGCCAGCACGACCACGCCGTCGAAGAGGTGACCACGCGCCACCAGCTCGATCGAATCGGCGACCACCTCGCGACTGACCAGCGACGCCTTCATGCCCTCGGTGCCCATGGCGACTCCGTCGGAGACCGCGATGGTGTTGAACTCCATGGGCGTTCCGCCCGCCGCGCGGATGCCAACCTTGACCAGCTCCGCGAGGCGTCGCTGGTTGAGGTTGCAGGGCATGGTCTCGATCCATGTCGTGGCTACTCCCACGATCGGTTTGGCCAGGTCCTCGTCGCTGAACCCGACGGCCTTGAGCATGGCCCGTGCACCGGCACGGTCGGGACCGTCGGTCAGGGTCGCCGAGTGTCGTTTGGCGGGATCACTCGGCTGGTCGTACGGCAACTGGGGCATTGAGGGTCCTTCCGATGCACGGCGAGACGGAGTCACCCGACGAGTGTATCGGCCTAGCCCGCAGCTACCGGCTGCGTGTCGACGCGCGCAGGGTTGGCAGCCTCCCAGGCATCGATGGCCTGGGTGCGATCAAGCAGCCAGCCGATCTCATCGGTGCCGTCGAGCAGCATGCGGTGGGCGAAGGGATCGATGTCGAAAGGCACGTCCACGTCATCGGGCAGGTGGACCATCTTCTCCACGAGATCGACGGTCACCTGGAGGTTCGGATTGATAGCGAGCTCGTCGAAGAGCTGACGATAGGTGTCCTCATCGAGGACGATCGGTAGCAGCCCGTTCTTCATCGAGTTGTTGCGGAAGATGTCTGCGAAGCTCGTCGAGATGATGGCCCGGATGCCCCACGAGGTCAGCGCCCACGGCGCGTGCTCGCGAGAGGAGCCGGCGCCGAAGTTGTCACCCGCGAGCAGGACCTTGCGATCCTGCATCTCCGGTTTGTTGATGACGAAGTCCGGCTTGGGCTGGCCGTCGGCGTCATAGCGCCAATCGTAGAACAGCGAGTCGGCCAGGCCCGATTTCTCGGTCGTCTTGAGAAAGCGTGCGGGGATGATCTGGTCGGTGTCGACGTTCTCGGCGGGCAATGGGATCAGCCCGCTGGTGAACGTCGTGAACGCTTCCGGCATGCCTAGTTCACTCCAGCTGCAGCGCCGCGATCGACGAGCGGGCGCGGATCGGTGACGACTCCAGCGATGGCCGTGGCCGCGGCGGTCAGTGGGGAGGCCAGGAACGTCCGAGCTCCCTTGCCCTGTCGCCCTTCGAAGTTCCGATTGCTTGTGCTCAGGATGTATTCCCCGGGATCGCCCTGGTCGCCATTCATGGCGATGCACATGGAGCAGCCGGCTTCCCGCCAGTCCGCGCCGGCGGCTCGGAAGATGTCGGCGAGACCTTCCTCCTCCGCCTGCGTCTTGACCGTCTGCGAGCCGGGCACGACCATGACCCGCACACCTGCGGCCACCTTCTGGCCCTGCAGCATGGCGGCGGCCTGGCGCAGGTCGCTGATGCGGCTGTTGGTGCATGAACCGATGAAGACGGTGTCGACCCTGTGTCCGGCCAGCGGTTCGCCTGGTCGCAGGTCCATGTACGTGAGGGCCTTCTCAAGGGTGCGTCGAGCGCTTTCGTCAGCCGTGGTGTCTGGGCTGGGGACGCGATCGGTGATGCCCATGCCCATACCCGGGTTGGTGCCATAGGTGATCATCGGCTCCAGCGCCGACGCATCGATGGTGATCGACTTGTCGTGCCTGGCGCCCGGATCGGACGGCAGGGTGCGCCAATACTCGACCGCGGCGTCGAAGGCGGCTCCGGTGGGGGCATGGGGTCGACCGGCGACGTATTCGAAGGTGGTGTCGTCAGGGGCGATGAGCCCGGCGCGTGCGCCACCTTCGATCGACATGTTGCAGATGGTCATGCGCTGTTCCATGGTCAGCGCCCGGATGCCGTCACCGGTGTACTCGAAGACGTGGCCGGTCCCACCGCCGACTCCGATGCGCGAGAGCAGGTTGAGGATGATGTCCTTGGAGGTGACACCTGGTGCCAGGACACCGTCGACGCGAACCTCGTAGGTCTTGAGGCTGCGCTGCAGCAATGTCTGCGTCGCCAACACCATCTCCACCTCGCTGGTGCCGATGCCGAAGGCCAATGCGCCGAAGGCGCCGTGTGTGGCGGTATGTGAGTCGCCGCAGACGATGGTCATTCCCGGCTGGGTCAGACCCAGCTCCGGGCCGATGACGTGGACGATGCCTTGCCGGTCGGAACCCAGCGCGTACAGTGGCACGCCGAACTGCTCGCAGTTGGTCTGCAGCTTCATGAGTTGGAAGCTGGCTTGCTGGTCCAGGATGGGCAGCGATCGGTCGTGCGTGGGCGTGGAGTGGTCAGCCGTGGCGATGGTGCGCTCGGGGTGGCGGACCGTTAGTCCCCGGCTCCGCAGACCCTCGAACGCCTGCGGGCTGGTGACCTCGTGGATGAGGTGAAGGTCGATGCCAAGGACGGTCGGAGCACCGGGCTCCTCGAGGACGACGTGGTCGTCCCAGATCTTCTGGACGAGTGTGCGAGGTGCGCCTGCGATGTCGGACATATGGCGAGCGTAGCAGAGGGTGAAGCGGGAGGGCATCGCGCCGCAGCTGGCCTTCAGGCCTGAGCCATGAGCCTCGAATACGACGACATGGTGCACGGCGTCTTCGGGGGGCCCGCGCCAGGCGCGGCGGGGCTGGGACTGCATCGAACCGCAGCGGACCACCCCGGACCATCGGGGCGCTGAGCTCAGGACCAACGGCAGCGCTGGACATGCTCCCCGATGTGCGTGTACAGTCGTCCCACACATCTCCATCAAGGAGCCTTCTCGACAGATGGGCCAGTCCGACCGGCAGCGATATCTCGCCGTCATCGCAATTCGCGGTGATGGACAGCGTGTGCCTGTTCGCCTGCCCCAGCCCCTGGTCGTATCGCTCCTTGGCAAGCTCGAGGTACTCGTACTCGAGCTTATCGGCCTGATTACCGACTCCCGGCGGGAGTCTGGGGATAGGCGGAGGTAGCGCCGACAAGGCGCGACGGACGTCGAACCACCCAGGACCCTCGCCGGGAACGGCGAGGGTCTTTGTTGTGTCGGCGACCCGCAACGAGCTATCGGGTGACCGATGATCGCGATCGAGATGGAGCAACCAACGGAAGGGCAGCACCCATGACCACGGAGAAGATGAGCGAGAGTCCAGCCGCGTCGGGCTCGACGGCGACGGGCGACACGCGCCCGGCGCGTGAGCGACCTCGCGGTCGCCACGTCCCCAACGCGGGGTCAGCCGAAGCGGAAGCGGTCGAACGGGCCCGCAGCGAGATGCTGCATGAGGCGCGGATCGGGCACCGCACGCGGATCGGAGCGGATGCGCTCTGCCAGGCCCTCATCAACCAGGGCGTCGACGTCATCTTCGGCTACCCCGGTGGCGTCATCCTGCCCCTCTACGACGTCTGGGCCGACTACCCCGAGCTTCGCACCATCCTGGTCCGCCACGAGCAGGGAGCCGCACATGCTGCCGACGGCTACGCTCGCGCCAGCGGCCGGGTCGGGGTCTGTCTCGGGACCAGCGGTCCAGGCGCTACCAACCTGGTCACCGGCATCGCCACCGCACAGCTCGACTCCATCCCCATGGTCGCCATCACCGGCAATGTGCCCGGTGCCCTTCTCGGCAAGGATGCCTTCCAGGAGATCGATATCAGCGGCATCACCCTGCCGATGACCAAGCACAACTACCTCGTTCGCAACGCTGACGACATCCCGCGGGTCATCGCCGAGGCCTTTCACATCGCACGGAGCGGCCGACCTGGTCCCGTCCACGTCGATTTCACCAAGGATGCACTGACCAGCGAGACCCAGGCACGCAACCCGGACACACTCAACCTGCCGGGCTACAAGCCCCGCGTCGACGGCCACCCGCGCCAGATCAAACTGGCCGCCCAGGCCATCGCCGAGGCCAGGCGGCCGGTCATCCTGGCCGGTCACGGCGTCCTGATCGCCGACGCGATGGACGATCTCAAGGCGTTCGCTGAGAAGGCCCAGATCCCCATCACGCATACGCTCCTTGGCGTGGGTGCCATCGATGAGCAGGACCCGTTCTCCTACGGCTACATGGGCATGCACGGCTGGAAGCACGTCAACAAGGCCATCCAGTCATCCGACCTGCTGATCGCACTGGGCATGCGCTTCGATGACCGTGTCACCGGATCGGTGAGCACGTATGCGCCCAATGCCAGGATCATCCATGTCGATGTCGACCCCTCCGAGATCGGCAAGAACGTGGCCGTCGATATCCCCATCGTGGGCGATGTCGGCAACGTCTTGCGGGCCTTCATCAAGGCGGTTCCCGAGATCGACCCGGCGACCCGGACGGACTACTTCGCTGAGCTGGCCGAATGGCGAAAGGACTCGGAGGCCATCTCGTGGCACGGCTCGGGCGGTTCCAAGCCTGGTCTGCTCACCGCCGACTTCGTCATCGAGCGCCTCGGGGAGCTGACGCACCACGATGCCACGCTGGTCTCCGATGTCGGCCAGCACCAGATGTGGCTGGCTCGGTACGCGGGGTTCAAGCGACCCAACAGTCATCTCTCATCGGGTGGCCTTGGGACCATGGGCTACGCGCTTCCCGCGGCCATGGGTGCAGCCCTGGGTCGGCCAGACAAGGAGACCTGGGCGGTGGCTGGCGACGGCGGACTGCAGATGACCATCCAGGAGATGCTGACCGTGGTCGTCGACAGCATCCCGGTCAAGATCGCGCTGATGGACAACAAGAAGCTGGGCATGATCCGGCAGTGGCAGGAGATCGTCTACGGCGGCAACTACCACTCCAGCGACCTGCCCGCTCCACAGTGGGACCTGCTCGCTGAGGCCTATGGCATGCCCACCTTCCGGGCCAACTCACCCGAGCAGGTCGACGACGCCATCCGCGCGGCGCGGGCCCACGATGGCCCGGCGTTGGTGTGGTTCGAGATCGAACAGACCCAGAACGTGCTGCCGATGATGCCGGCCGGCAAGGGCCTGTCCGACCTGATCGAAGACACCGGCCTCTCTGACGACCACACCGACCCCGGGGAGACCAACTAGATGGCCGCCATGAATGACCCCATCGCCGCGCCCGCCAAGGACACGCCCAAGGCCCGCTATGTCCCGGGCTCAGGCCAGATGCACCGTCACGTCCTGGTGGTGCTGGTCAACAACCAGCCGGGCGTGCTCAACCGCGTGGCCAGCATGGTTCGCAGCCGCAACTTCAACATCGAATCGCTCGCAGTGGGCCACACCGAGCGACCCGACATCAGCCGCATGACGGTGACCCTGCGAGGCGATGATTTCGCCGTCGAGCAGATGAGCAAGCAGCTGTATCGACTGATCGATGTGCTCAAGGTCCAGGACCTGCCGGAGACCGGCGTGGTCGAACACGAGCTGGCGCTCATCAAGGTCCAGGCCACTGAGTCCAAACGAGGTGAGATCCTGCGCATCATCGAGCTCTACAAGGGTCGCGTCCTGGACGTCGGCCCCGAGAGCGTGATCATCGAGCACAGCGGCACCGAGCAGGAGATCGATTCGCTCGTGGCCCTGCTTGGCGGGTTCGGCATCAGGGAGATGGTCCGGACTGGCACCATCGCCCTGAGCCGGGGCTCCGGCGCCATCGATGTCGACGCCATCCTTCGAGCCGGTCCCGAGCCGGCCACCACGCCGGATCGACCGGTGACGACGCAGACCAGGTAGGAGAGAGGGAAGCAACCATGCCCGCACGGATGTACTACGACAACGACGCGGATCTCGCGGCCCTGGCCGGCCAGACGGTGGCCATCATCGGCTACGGCAGCCAGGGACATGCCCACGCCCTGAACCTCTCGGAGAGCGGCGTCGAGGTGGTCGTGGGACTGGCGCCTGGCTCCAAGAGTCGGGCCATCGCCGAGGATGCCGGCCTTCGCGTCATGGACGTGGCCGATGCCGTCAAGGCTGCCGACGTCATCATGATGGCGGTGCCCGACACCATCCAGAAGTCGGTCTATGACACCGAGATCGCTCCCAACCTGCGCTCCGGCCAGCTGCTCATGTTCGCTCACGGCTTCACCATCCGATTCGGCCGCATCGTGCCCCCGGAGAACGTCGATGTGGGCATGGTCGCGCCGAAGGGCCCCGGCCACCTGTTGCGCTCGGTATACGTCAGCGGCGGGGGCGTCCCGGCGTTGTTCGCCGTTGAGCAGGATCCCTCGGGTACCGGCCGTGCCCGCGTCATGGCCTATGCGCGCGGTCTTGGCAGTACGCGTGCCGGCATCCTGGAGACGACCTTCGCCGAGGAGACTGAGACCGACCTGTTCGGCGAGCAGGCGCTGCTCTGCGGCGGGGTCTCGGCCATGGTCAAGGCGGCCTTCGAGACGCTCGTCGAAGCCGGCTACCAGCCTGAGCTGGCCTACTTCGAGACCATGCATGAGCTCAAGCTCATCGTGGACCTGATGTATCGCGGCGGGCTCAACTACATGCGCTTCAGCGTCAGCGACACCGCCGAGTACGGCGACTACGTGAGCGGACCCCGCGTCACCGAGGGCGTGAAGCAGAGCATGCGCGACGTCCTGGGCGATATCCAGAGCGGGCGCTTCGCGGACCAGTGGATCGCTGAGATGGAATTGGGCGGTGCTGAGTTCGAGCGCTTGCGCCAGGCCGACCGCGACCATCAGATCGAGCAGGTCGGGGCGCACCTGCGTTCACAGATGCTGTGGCTCGATCCCGTCGAGGTGCAGGCCGGCCAAGCCCAGGCCTCTACCAGCGGCGCCGCCGAGTCGAAGGGTCAAGCCGCGGAAGGGGTGGCCTAGATGGACGCCGACGTACCAGTACGCATCTTCGATACCACCCTGCGCGACGGTGAACAGGCGCCAGGTGCGGGACTCACCGTCACCGAGAAGATCGAGGTCGCCCGACAGCTGGCCAAGCTGAAGGTCGACGTCATCGAGGCCGGCTTCCCGGCGTCCTCGCCTGGAGACTTCGAGGCGGTCCAGCGCATCGCCCGTGAGACCAGGGGCATCGCGGTGGCTGGCCTCGCCCGATGCAGGGACGGCGATCCCCAGCGCGGCGTCGAGGCACTGATGCCGGCCGAGAAACCGCATCTGCACCTCTTCATCGCCACCAGCGATATCCACCTGAAGCACAAGCTGCGGATGTCACGCGAGGAGGCCCTCGCGGCAGCCGTGAAATGGGTCAGCTATGCCCGCAAGACGCTGGGCCGTGACGCTGAGATCGAGTTCAGCGCCGAGGACGCCAGCCGCACTGAACACGATTACCTGTTGCGCGTCTACGAGGCGGTCGTCGATGCTGGCGCCACCACCGTGAACATCCCCGATACGGTCGGCTATGCCATCCCCGCCGAGTTCGCGAGCCTCACCACCAAGGTCATCGAACGGGTCGGGAGTGGCGCGGTCATCAGCGTGCACTGCCACAACGACCTGGGACTGGCCACGGCCAATACGCTGGCCGCCGTCCAGGCCGGCGCACGACAGGTGGAGGTCACCATCAACGGCCTTGGCGAGCGTGCCGGCAATGCCTCGCTCGAAGAGGTGGTCATGGCCCTGCGCACGCGGCCCACCGAGTTCATGTCCGGTGCCACGGGTGTCAATACCGAGCAGATCAGCAATGCCAGTCGCCTGGTCAGCTACCTCACCGGCTTCTCGATCCAACCCAACAAGGCCATCGTGGGCCGCAACGCCTTCGCCCATGAATTGGGCATCCACCAGGACGGTGTGCTCAAGAATGCCCTGACCTACGAGATCATGACGCCGCAATCGGTGGGCCTGTCCGGCTCACGACTGTCGGTCGGCAAGCTGTCGGGTCGTCGCGGACTCCAGGGCAAGCTCAAGGAGCTTGGTTTCGAGCTCGAAGGAGAGGCGCTCGATCACGTCTACCGCCAGGCCATCGCATTGGCCGACTCCAAGAAGGAGGTCACCGACGCTGACCTCAATGCGCTGGTGGAGGCCCACCTCACGGGCACCGGGCCCGATGAATTGGCCGCGCATGACTCACCGGTGCTGCTCGTCGACTGGTCCATCACCAGTGGCAAGGGTGGCGTCGCCAAGGGCGCCGTGTCGCTCATCGTGAAGGGGCAGCCCACCGAGGCATTGGCTGAGGGCAACGGACCGGTGAACGCGCTGTTCACCGCCGTCGACAAGGCGGTGGAGCCGATCATCGGCTGGTATCCGCGCCTCGCTGAGTACGAGATCCGGGCAGTATCGGAGGGTGAGGATGCGCAGGGCCAGGTGATGGTCCGGGCGCGGCGCTCCATCGATCCGGAGGACACCGCTGAGACCGTGAATGGCCATGGTCTGTCGACCAACATCATCGAGGCCTCCCTGGAGGCCTATCTTGCCGGGCTCGAAAAGCTGCTCTGGCACGAGGCAGCGACCGCTCAGCCGGTCGCTGCGGGGGAGATCACCGTTTGAACGCCCAGACGCAGCCCACCTACAGGCTTGCCAAGATCCCCGGCGATGGCATCGGACCGGAGATCGTGGCTGCGACGCTCGTCGTCCTTGAGGCCGCTGCGCACAAGTTCGGCTTCGGCCTGGAGTGGACCGAGGTGCTTGCCGGCGGTATCGCCATCGATGCCTACGGCGAAGCCATCCGCGACGAGGACCTGGACATCCTGCTGGGCTCCGATGCCGTGCTGCTCGGTGCGGTCGGTGGCCCCAAGTGGGACGATCCTGCCGCCAAGGTCCGCCCCGAGCAGGGCCTGCTCAAGATGCGCAAGGTGATGGGCCTGTTCGCCAACCTGCGTCCCGTCGCCGTCGAACCGTCGCTCAAGGAGGCTTCGCCGTTGCGGGCCGACCTCATCGAGGGCGTCGACATGATGATCGTCCGCGAATTGACCGGCGGCATCTACTTCGGCAAGCGCGAAGAAGCCTTCGATGGGCCCAACGGCCGCGAAGCCTACGACACCATGACCTATACCGAGCCTGAGATCCGCCGGATCGTGGAGCTGGCCTTCGGACTGGCGCGCGGCCGTCGCAGGAAGCTCACCAGCGTCGACAAGGCCAACGTGCTGGCCAACAGCCGGCTGTGGCGGGCCGTGGTCGAAGAGATCGCACCCGGCTTTCCTGACGTGGAATTGGAGCACCGCCTGGTCGACTTCGACGGCCATGTCGCTCATCACCAAGCCGGCGTCATTCGACGTCATCGTCACCGGCAACATGTTCGGAGACATCCTCTCCGACGAGGCGTCGGTGCTGGCAGGTTCACTGGGCATGCTCCCATCGGCCTCGCTGGGCGAGCTGAAGACGGAGCACGGCACGACCGGCATGTACGAGCCTATCCATGGCTCGTCGCCCGCCAAGACCGGCCTCGACATCGCCAATCCCACCGGCACCATCCTGTCGGGAGCCATGATGCTGCGCTGGTCACTGGGCCAGGTTGCCGCGGCCGACGCCATCGAGGCCGCCGTCCGGGCGACGCTCGACGGTGGCACTCGCACGCGAGACCTCATGGGATCCGAGGGTCAGGCTCGGGGCTGGCAGAGCGTCGGCACGGCGGCCTTCGCCGAGGCCGTGGCCCAGCAGCTCGCATCCACCTAGCCAGTCAGAAGTCCATGGAGAGCACCGTGAGCACCGAAGCACCCTCGGCCGCAGACAAGCCGGTCGTCCTCTATGACACCACCCTTCGAGACGGCACGCAGGGCGAGAACATCACCCTCTCGCTGGCCGACAAGATCCGGGTCGCGCGCATGCTCGACGAGTACGGCATGCCCTATATCGAGGGCGGTTGGCCGGGCTCCAATCCCAAGGACATCGAGTTCTTTGCCGCGGCCAAGACGATGACCTGGAGCAACGCCAAGCTGGCCGCATTCGGGTCCACGCGCCATCGCTCCAACACCGCCGCCGAGGACCCCTTCCTCAACGAGATGGTTCGAGCGGAGACGCCCGTGGTGACCATCTTCGGCAAGTCGTGGACGCTGCACGCCATCGAGGTCCTGGGTGCCTCGCTGGCCGAGAACCTGGACATGATCGCCGAGTCGGTGAGCTGGGTACGCGAGCAGGGTCGCGAGGTCGTATACGACGCCGAGCACTTCTTCGATGGCTACAAGGCCGACCGGACGTACGCCCTCGATACGCTGCGGGCCGCGCGCCAGGCCGGTGCCCGCGACATCGTGCTGTGTGATACCAACGGCGGCACCCTGACCGATGAGCTGGTCAGCATCTTCAAGGATTTGCGCGACTCGTTGGCGGCCGATCCCGATGCTGCCGAGATCACCTGGGGCATCCACACCCACAATGACGCCGAGCTTGCCGTCGCCAACACCCTGGCCGCGGTGGCTGCCGGCGCTCGCCACGTCCAGGCCACCATCAACGGCTACGGCGAGCGTTGCGGCAACGCCAACATGATCAGCGTCATGGCCAACCTGGCGCTCAAGACCGATCTCGCGCTGGCCCCCGTCGGTGGTGGCGAGATCGCCCACCTCACGTCGCTGTCGCGCACCGTGGCCGAGATCGCCAACGTCACGCCGCTCGACTATCAGCCATTCGTGGGCCGATCGGCATTCGCCCACAAGGGTGGCGTCCACGGTGCCGCCGTGGCCAAGGTGGAGCGCAGCTACCAGCACGTCGACCCGGTCCTGGTCGGCAACGAGAGTCGACTGGTGGTGTCGGAGCTGGGCGGTCGCGCCAACACGCGTATCCGGGCCGAACAGTTGGGGCACAAGCTCGAAGGGATCGTCGACGCCCGGGAGCTCTCGGTCATCATCAAGGAGCTGGAGAACCAGGGTCTCGCCTTCGAGGGAGCCGAGGCCTCCTTCGAGCTGCTCATCCGACGCAAGTCCAGCGACTACCAGGCGCCCTTCGAGATCATCGACTACACGACGCTGTCCGAGCAGCGCGCCGGCCGCGAGTTCATGGCCGAGGCCACCATCAAGGTCAAGGTCGACGGCGAGGTGCTGCATACCGCCGCCGACGGCAATGGTCCCGTCAACGCGCTCGACGCTGCCCTTCGCAAGGCGCTGGGAGCGTTCTACCCGCAGCTCGAATCGATGCGGCTGGTGGATTACAAGGTGCGCATCATCGACGGCGACGCCGCCACCGCTGCCCGGACACGCGTCATCATCGACTCCATCGACGGGGAGCTGGAGTGGTCGACGATGGGCTCCGACACCAATATCATCTCGGCCTCCGCCACGGCCCTGGCCGACTCGTTCGAGTACGCCATCTGGAAGCGTGAGGCTGAGCTGCGTCCCCGTGGTGAGCGGGAAACCAACGGGGCGCATGTCCAACCCATCGCTCGATAGCCCGCGAGCTCACTTGCGCGTCGCCTTCGCAGGCGAGCCGGGATCGTTCGCCGAGGACGCGGTCCTGGTCGCCTATCCCGGCGCCCTGGCGGTACCGGTACCGCTGTTCTCTGACGTCGTGGGCGCGGTGTCCGATGGGCTGGTCGCCACCGGGGTCCTGCCCATCGAGAACGTCGTTGGCGGCGGCGTCCGCGAGGTCTACGACCTGCTGCTCGAGACGAACGCCACCGTGGTGGGGGAGGTCATCGTGCCGGTGCGGCTGTGTCTCGCGGCCCTGCCCGGTGAGGACATCGAGTCCATCGACCGCGTCTATTCACACATCCAGGCACTGTCACAAGCCGAGCCCTTCCTGCGATCGCGTCGATGGTCGCTATTGGCAGCCACCAATACGGCCGGTTCGGGTCGCATGATCGTCGACCGGGCGGAGCGGGGGTCGGCCGCAGTGCTGTCTCCCAGGGCCGCGCGGCTGTTCGGGCTGGACGTACTGGCGGACGACATCCAGACCGAACGTCGCAACCGGACCCGCTTCCTGGTGCTGGCCCTGCCCGATGCCAGCGACCTGCCCCCGCCCGCCAATGCGGAACCGGACGGTAGTCGGCGAAGCGCCGTGGCCTTCTCGGTGCGCAATGAGCCGGGCACGCTGGTCCAGGCACTGCGCGTCATCGCCGACCATGGGATCAACATGACCAAGCTCGAGTCACGGCCAGCCCAGGAAGGCACGTGGGAGTATGTCTTCTGGGTCGATCTTGACTCGGACGTCTGTGCGGACGGCGCCGGGCAGGCATTCCTCGCCGACATCCGATCGGTCTGCGTCTGGGTGCGCGTGATGGGCTGCTATCCGCGAAGCGTCGAACCCGACATCTGACCCAGCCGGTCGCGACCTGGCGGGTCGGCCACGGACAGGGATCGACGTCATCTTTCACGCCCTCCCAGCCGCGGAGTCGCCACCTCCCGGCGGCATCGGCTGGGTCGAGTCGCGTCGATCCTTGATCCAGGGACGATCGTCGGAGGGCGGGTCCCAGCTTGGGATCGGCTCCTGCAACGGATCCTCGATCCAACAGAACTCACCGTTGGTCTCCGCCCCGGTGTCCGACGTCAGTCGGAGCACCAGCGCGACGGCCTTCTGGGGCGGATCGCCACCGGTCTGCTCGACCCAATCGGCCCACTGGATGAAGTTCTCGCCAATCGTGCCCATTCCGTCGACCCGGTCACGGATATCAGCCCACATGGCCGTCTTGACGTCGCCCGGATGGATGACGTTCGCGGTCACCCCGGTACCGGCGATCTCCGCCGCGAGGTGGCGAGTCAGCTGGTTCAGCGCCACCTTGGCTGTGCCATAGGCGCTGTTGAGGGGGCCGGGCGGATGGAGCGAAGCCGCAGAGGTGATATTGACGATGCGCCCCCAACCCTCATCGAGCATGCCGCCGACGAAGGCGTTGATGGTGTAGAAGGCGGCCACGGCGTCGACCATGATCGTTCGCTGCCATGCCTCCGGGTCGAGATCCCGGATCAGGGCGATGGGGCCGAACGTGCCGGCGGCGTTGACCAGGATGGTGGGTGCGCCCAGGCGACCCGTCACTTCCGTCTTGAGCCGGGCGACGGCGTGGTGGTCGGAGACGTCACAGGCGAATGCCTCGACCTGGCCGCCGGAGTCGCGGCCGAGGCGTTCGGTCTCGCGCAGCTGGTCCTCGTCCCGAGCCACCGCCACGACCGTGGCGCCACGTTCGGCGAGTCCGAGTGCGATGGCCTGTCCCAGGCCGCGGCCGCCGCCGGTTACGACCGCCACACGTCCCAGCTGGTCAGCCATCAGGACGCCCCCGCGCACGCAGCCTGGATTCCCGTCGGATCATTCGGAACCTCCTTCTTGACCAACATCGAGTGCACTGGTGTTGATGGCGTGGAGCGCCACGCGGTCGGCGACTGCCTCAGCGTCAAGGTCGAGCGCCAGCCGTCGACCCAACACCGGCCAAGCGCGCTAGGGTAGGGACGCTCGGGTCGCGGCCACAGAGGCCTTATCGGAGGACGCAGATGTCGACCACACCACCGCAGCCCACCGCTTCGCGGTCCAACCGCCGCCTGGTCGTCGTCCTCGCGGTGGTGGTGGCCGTGACGTTCGTGGTGGCCGGCCTGGTCGTGGCTTACATCTACTTCTTCGGCTCCCCGGCGCCAGAGGCGCCGAGCCTCGACGGCGCCCTCAAGGTCCTGCTCCCGTCGGCCTCGCCGGAGTAGGACAGGCGTCGTTGGCTACCTCAGCAGACTCAGGCGTGTACGTCGTCCAGTGCTGTCATCGATGGTGACGCGCTCGATGGCGCCCTCGGCATCGAGTCGTTGTCGAACGTCGCGAGGTGCAGCGATGACATGCCGAACCGGGAGGACACCGTCGCCGTACTTGATGATGAGCGCGATCGCCGGCCCCAGTTCGTCGTACTCGATGGAGATGAGCGGCTGACCATCCGCGAGCTGGACCTCGCCGATGGCCTTGTCGGCGAAGCGGAGGTCCAGTTCACGCCCGGCCAGGTCGGCGGTGGCCTCCGTGCACCAGGTCGGCCACTGACCCGAATCGATCTCTGTCTCGCCGCCTGGCTCTTCCGATCGCTGGGGTCCTGGCTTGGTCGTCATGGTGTTATGCCTCAGTGATGGCGACCGACGTGATGTGGACCGGTTGCACGGGCCGATCCTGTGCGCCGGTCGGGGCCGTAGCGATGGCGTCGACGATCTCTTCGCCCGCAGTGAGCTTGCCGAAGATGGTGTAGCTGGGCGGCAGCGGATAGTCGGCGTGCATGACGAAGAACTGGCTGCCATTGGTGTTGGGGCCCGCGTTGGCCATGGCCAGGGTGCCACGCAGGTACTGGCGTGTGACTGACTCGTCGTCGAAGCGATAGCCCGGCCCACCGGTTCCCGTGCCCGTGGGGTCGCCGCCCTGGATCATGAAGCCGTTGATGGTGCGGTGGAAGATAACGTTGGTGTAGAAGTCCTCGTTGGCAAGGAAGACGAAATTGTTCACGGTTCGTGGCGCCTCCGCCGCGAACAGCTCGGCGGTCATGGTGCCGGCCGACGTCTCGATGGTGGCGGTGTACTTGCGCGCCGGATCGATGTGCATCTCCGGGGGCTTCGAGTATTGAGGCACGGGACTCTCCTGCTACTGGGCTTGCCTACCAGCCTACCCGAGACCGCCTGAAGCCTCCCGTGGCACCCTGCGCGCCCAGGGTGAGTACGATGGCGACCTGATGACCAACGCCACGACGCCTTCCCATCCACACCCCATCTACCTGGCCGGCAGCTGGGTCGATTCGCCCGAGCTACTGGAGGTCGCTGACCCGGCGCACCCCGACCAGCTTGCCGGAAGCACGTACCTGGCCACCGAGGCGCAGTACGAGGCGGCCGTGGAAGCGGCCGAACGGGGCTTTCAGAAGATGCGCGTACTGCCCACCTACGAGCGTGCCGCGGCGCTGCGCGCCATCAGCGCGGGCCTGGCCGCGCGGCGTGACGAGCTGGCCACGCTCATCACCAGGGAATCGGGCAAGTCCATCCGCGATGCCGGCGTGGAAGCCGACCGGGGGGCACTTGTCTTCAGGCTGGCGGCAGAGGAGGCCGAGCGGCTCATCGGTGAGACGATCCCACTGGATATCGGGCCAGCGCACGTGGGGCGGACGGGATCACGCGCCGCTTCCCCATCGGCCCGGTGGCGGGCATCAGCCCCTTCAACTTCCCGCTCAACCTGGCCGCCCACAAGGTCGCTCCAGCCATCGCCGCGGGCTGTTCGATCGTGCTCAAGCCGCCTTCGAGGATCCGCTGACGATGCTGGCCGTGGCGGAGATCATCGATGAGGCCGGCCTGCCCGACGGTGCCGTCTCGGTGCTGCCGATGTCGCGGACGCTGGGCGATCGGCTCGTGGAGGATGACCGCTTCAGGCTGCTCAGCTTCACGGGCTCGCCCGCGGTGGGCTGGTCGATGAAGGCGCGCGCGGGCAAGAAGAAGGTGGTGCTCGAACTGGGCGGCAATGCCGGTGCCATCGTGGACGCCACTGCGGACCTTGACTGGGCCGTCAGGCGAACGTTGGTGGGTGCCTTCGCCTACGCCGGACAGGTGTGCATCAGTGTGCAACGCCTGATGGTCCATGAGTCGGTGTGGGAGCCCTTCATGAAACGTCTCACCGACGGTGCGGCTGCGCTCAGGATGGGTGATCCGATGGATCCTGCCACCGATCTGGGCCCGATGGTCGATGCCGCCGCCATCGAGCGCACGCAGCGCTGGGTGCATGAGGCCGTGGAGGCGGGTGCTGAGATCCTGACCGGCGGAACGGCCGAGGGCAGCTTCTTCGCGCCGACCGTGCTGGTCGATGCCGATCGCTCGTCGGCGGTGTGCTCGGAGGAGGCCTTCGCGCCGCTGGTGGTGGTCTTCCCCTTCAGCGATATCGAAGACGCCTTCGCGCAGGTCAACGACAGCCGCTTCGGGCTCCAGGTCGGCGTCTTTACCAATGACCTTGGGCATGCCTGGCGTGCCTTCGAGTCACTGGAGGTCGGTGGCGTCGTCATCAACGACGTGCCCACGTATCGTGTCGACCACATGCCCTACGGTGGTGTCAAGGACAGCGGACTGGGACGCGAAGGGTTGCGCTGGTCCATCGAGGACATGACCGAGCTGCGACTCATGGTGGTGGCTCAACCCGGCTGACGGTCCTGGGGCGGTGTGGCCGCCGGTCCTATGGCTGACTGTGCGGTTCGGGTCATTCCCCGACGGTCGGGCGACGTCTTGAATGGGTCGACCAGCCTTGGGCTGGGACTATGCATTTGCCTCGACCCACCACGCCTCGCCGCTCCCGGACCCGTCTTCGTGGATTCAGCCTGATCCGGATCCGTCTCTGGCTGGCCATGCTCGGGCTGGCTTTGCTGCCCATGGTCGGTGTCTTCCTGATCGTCCAGACGTTCACCCCTGACGAGCTGCCGTCAGCCGACAACTCCCGCGTCTGGGAGACCGCCACCGCGGCGGCCGACCTGACCTCGCGAGAGCAGGAGCTCGAGGCACGTATCCACGGCGCCGCCGCCGAGCCCGAGGTCCATCGGCTGGCTGACGGCATCAGCGGCAGCAGCGAGCGTTCCGCAGCGATGCGCGTCGTCTCCGCCCTCGACGGCCCCGATCGGGGACTCGTCACCGGCGCCTGCATCACCCGCTCGCTCGATGGCGCTCGCATCCGGCTGGCCGAGTCGGCGACGTCCCGTTCAGCGGCCGATTGCGGCACCCCCTCGATCGTCGCGGATGCCCTTGCCGCCGGGCCAGGGGAGGTCGTTCGAAGTACCACCTGGGGTGACGACCGGGTCCGTCGACTACTCCTGGCAACGCCGCTGGTCGGGACGTCGCGCCGCAACGCCGGCGTGCTCTCGGTCGAGGTCAGCCTGCCACGCCTCTTCGAGTCGACCCCGAGCGCTGCCGACATCGCCAGCAGCGCCGTCATGGTCGACATGGCTTCCAGCACCATCGTGGCCTCGTCACGGCTTGACGTCACGGCCAGGGGTACCGCGGAGGGCGTCCGTCCGCTCGGCAACCTGCGAGTCCGCGTCAACGGCATCGTCACCGGCCACGAAGGCACGGCCCGCGCGCTGGAGAGTGCCGGCTGGGTCTCGACTGCTGCACCGCTGTGGCAGGCCGACGACGGTGCCCGCTTCGGCCTCATCCACCTCTGGCCGCTGCGGCCATCGGCTGTGGACCCGACGCTCCTGGTCCTGCTCGTAGGGTTCGCTCTCCTGGTGCTGGTCTTCGCGATCGTGCTGGCCCGCACGTTCCTGCAGCCATTCGACGACCTGGCCGAGTCCCAGGCCCAGCTCGAGGTGCTGTATCGCGAAGCTCGTGAGGACTCGCTTCACGACGGGCTCACCGGGCTCGGCAACCACCGCTCCTTCCAGGAGGAGCTCGACCGACAGCTGGACCTGTTCCGGCGACACAAGGTGCCGGTGGCACTGCTGCTCATCGACCTCGATGACCTCAAGGTCGTCAACGACGGCGAGGGCCATCCGGCGGGCGACCGCCTGCTGGTCGGCATGGCCAGTGCCATCCGTGACGCCCTCCGCTATGGCGACCGGGCCTTTCGCATCGGCGGTGACGAGTTCGCGGTCATCCTGCCGCATACCAACGCCTCGGAGGCGCTCATCGCCGCCAACCGCCTGCGCCACTTCTGCCTGCGCCCGGCTGCCGGCGAACGCGTCATCCCGTTCTCGGGCGGTATCTCATCGGTACCCCAGCTGGCCGCCGACCGCAACGAGCTCTTTCACCAGGCTGATGCGGCTCTGTATCGATGCAAGCGCAATGCTCGTGGCTCCATCGCCATCTTCGACGCAGATCGGGACCAGGTCCCCGATGAGAGCAGTGGGCACGCCGCCCTGACCGCGGTCCGGGATGTCGTGCGTGCCCGGAATTTGACGCCTGTCTACCAACCCATCGTCGACCTGCGTAACGGCAGCGTGCTGGGCTTCGAGGGCCTCATCCGTCCCGGACCCTCGACGCCATTCGCCAACCCCGGCCAGCTGTTCGCCGCCGCGGCCGCGGGTGGTCGGACCGTCGAGCTGGACCTGGCCTGCTTCGAAGTGGTGGCAGCCGGAAGCCGCGACATCCACCCCGACCAGGTCGTGACCATCAATCTGTCGCCCCAGACGCTGGAGGTGCAGGACTTCAGCGTGACGTGGTTGCTCGAGATCCTGGCCCGGTACCAGGTCAGCCCCGGTCGTGTCATCGTGGAGTTGACCGAGCGCGAAGCCATCAGCGACCTGGAGTGCCTGCGACGCAATGTGGCAGGGCTACAACATGCCGGCCTGCGCATCGCCGCCGACGACGTCGGCGCCGGCAATGCCGGCCTGCGCCTGCTTTCCCAGGTCCGTTTCGACATCATGAAGATCGACCTCTCGCTGGTGCAGGACGGCACCCAGCGAGACGCGTCGCGTGCCGTATTGCGCTCCCTGATGGACCTCGCCGCGCGCCAGGGCGCGGTGGCCATCGCGGAGGGCCTGGAGACCGCCGAACAGCTGCGCTCCCTGCGTGAGCTGGGCATCACCACAGGCCAGGGCTACCTGCTGGGTCGGCCCGGCCACAATCTCGGCCTGTCCAGCGTGGACATCGAGGCACTGGCCGCCGGTACCCTCATCCTCGAGAACGCACCAGCGGGTAGTCGGACCACCCGGACCCAGCCCGGCGCCGCGGACGGGGACGCTCTGCAGGGCAGCGCGGCGTAGACCGACCACACTCCTTCGCTCGGCGCCCGCCCCGTGCGGCGTCTGGCCAGGATGTCGCTCCCTCGGGACGGTGAAACGCATCCGGTGGCCGGGACCCTACACTCGCTCGAGTGGATACGCAGCAGATCGTCCAAAGCCTCAGCTATGTCACCTGGGTCCTGCTCGGGGGCCTGGCGCTGGGCAGCTTCGCTCTGGTCTGGCTGTTGCGACAGACCACCGACGCCACCGCCGGATTCCTCGGCTTCAGCGCCATCTTGGCCGCCATCATCGGGCTGGGCTGGTTGGGGGTCGAATGGGGCCTGCCGCTGCCGAGCGAACTGCCCATCGAGGGTGCCGGTGCCCTCGATGAGCCCCGGCGAGCAGCGATCGCGTTGTTCACGCTCCTGGCGCTGCTGTCCGGGATCCGGTTTCGTCGCGGCGGGCGTGCCCTGTGGCTGGGGGCCGGCGCCATCGTCGCAGGCGCGGCGGCGGATGCGCTGGGCGCCTTTGACTGGACCGGCGGCGATGCGATGGCCATCTCGATGCTCGTGCAATTCCTGGCTCTTGGCGCGGTGACGGGCGGGTCGCTGGCTGCCGTGGTGCTGGCCCACTGGTACCTGGTCACGCCCAAGATCTCAGAACGCCCGCTGCTTCTGACGACCCAGCTGCTGATGCTGAGCCTGGCCATCCAGATCCTCCTCTTCGGCGCGTGGCAGGCGGCTGGGATCCCGGACATGGACCCCTTCGAGTCGCTGACCGGCCCGAATGCCATCTTCGTATGGTTGCGTCTGACCATCGGGCTGATCGCACCGCTCGTCCTGTCGTGGATGGCCTACCGCACGGCACTGACCCGCTCGATGGAATCGGCGACAGGTCTGCTGTATATCGAGTTCGCGCTGGTGATGGCTTCGACCATCGTGGCCGCGGGCCTGCTGTTCGGCGAAGGACTGCTGGTCTAGGCATGCGCATCGACATCCGTCTCTTCGCCATGCAGCGAGCCCAGACCGGGGTCCGGAGCGTTGTGCTGGAGCTGGGGGCCGATGCGGATGTCGCAGCCGCCTGGGACGCGCTGGTGCTCCGATTTCCGGTCATCGAGCCGGCCGGCAGCAGCGTGCGCTTCGCTCGCAACGGCCACTATGTCGCGATGGACGAGCCCCTGGCCGATGGCGACGAGGTGGCCGTCATCCCTCCGGTGGCAGGCGGTGCGGCCGGTGACCCTGGTGGCCGAGAGCGGTACCGCCGGATCGAGCTCAGCGAGGCCTCGATCGACGGTGGCCTCGTGGAGGAGCTGCGTGTCGCGGTGGCCAGCGCCGCAGACGGGGCTGTCGCCTTGTTCGTGGGTCAGACGCGCGACACACCGGGCACCCCCGCACCCGGTCAGGAAGCCGAGGCGGAGCGCTTCCGCGGCCAGCACGTACAGGGGCTTAGCTACGAAGCCTTCGAGCCGATGGCGCTCTCGGTGCTGGAGCAGGTCGCAGACGAGATCGAGACACGCTTCGGTGTCCGACGACTGGCCATCGTGCATCGGGTCGGTGGCGTCGGGATAGGGGAATCGAGTGTCATCATCGCGGTCGCTTCCCCTCACCGAGGCGAAGCCTTCGGTGCCTGTCGCTATGCCATCGAGGAGTTGAAGGCGCGGGTCCCCATCTGGAAAGCCGAGCAGTTCAGCGACGGCAGTGTTTGGCTCGGGTCGCCGGCGCGCCACAGCGCCGAGGACCGGCAGCCCGACTGACCATCGGTCGAGCATTCCGCCACAGGGACGCTACGATGCAGGCATGACCGATCCAGCACGCCGGGCCAAACCAGTCGGGCCGCCGCCGCCGAGCGGGCCCCAGCAGCCACCCCCGCCCGGTCGTCCCGGTGCCACGTCGGGCTCCACGTACGGGGCCCAGCCCCCGCAGCCGCCCTACATGCGTGTGTACTCATGGTCATCCCGCGGTCCCTCGATCCCGTGGTTTGCCATCCTGCTGGTCGTGCTGGGCATCGGCCTGCTGGTGCAGGAGCTCACCGGCCTGGGCTTCATGGGCATCGTGGTGCTGGCGTTCGGTATCGCTCTGGCCGTCCTGTGGCTCTGGCGCGGCGTCATCGGCGCGACCGTCCCCGCCCTCGTGCTGATCGCCTGGGGTGCTGTCAACCTGCTTGCCGACGCCGGCATGCTGACTGGGGATGGGTGGTCGACCCTGGCGGTGGGTGTGGCCTTCCTGGTGGGCTGGGGCCTGGCCTCATTCCAGGGAGCCCGTCGCACATGGGCGCTATGGATCGGCACGATCCTGGCGCTCATCGGGTTGAGCGAGGTCTCCGACCTTCTTCCGGCCGATATCGACAGCGGCGCGATCCTGGCCATCGTGCTGATCGGTCTGGGTTTCTTCCTGATCGCCCGCAGTCGCCTGCCCGCCGCACCATCGCGCTAGCGGGTGTAGTGGCCCTCGGGGTCGAGTACCTCGCGGATGAGCCGAAGCTCCTCGTCGCTGGGTGCGGGCGTCTCAGCCAGATCATGGGCCACCTGCACGTTCCAGCCCATGGCAGCTTGGACATCGTCGAGGCTGGCGCCGGGGTGCAGGGTATCGAGGCGCATCTGACCATCCTCGCCGAAGTGGTACACGGCCAGATCGGTGACCACGACCGAGGGGCCGCGCCCAGACCAGCCCTGGGCCTCGCGGACGGCTGCGGCCGCAGCCCCACTGCCAAGGTTGCCGGGCGAGGTACGGAAGTCGATCTCGTCGACGAACGAGCGCGACGACTGGCGCATGACCACGAAGACCTCGCGCGCATTGACCGCGATCTCGCAGGCGCCCGCCTGACCCCGGCAGCCGGGTGCTCGGCGCCGCGTAGTCGCCGATGACCGTGGTGTTGATGTTGCCGAAGCGGTCGATCTGCGCGGCGCCCAGGAAGCCCACGTCGACGAGGCCACCCTGAAGGTAGTAGCCGAAGAGGTCGGCCATCGACATCACCGCATGTGGCGCCCGTGACGATGGTGGGGTCACCGATCGACAGTGGCAGGCGCGCCGGCTGCGCACCGTAGGCGCCCGCCTCGTAGATGAGCTGCAACTCCGGCGCCACGGTATGCAGGGCCAGGTTGACCGCGATGTTGGGTAGCCCGATGCCCACGAAACAGACGCGCTGTCCGGCCAGCTCACGGGCCGCCGCGGCGATCATCATCTCGCTACGGCTGTACTGCTCGGCACTCACCGATATTCGCCATAGTCGATGGGCCCGGCCGGTGCCGGACCGGTTGGCGCGATGCGCTCGAGCACGGCTGTGCCCATGCGCTCCATGTACTCGGCGCGACCTTCAAGGCCATGGACCCACGTCTCGAGCCAGGCATCGAGGCGCTCGGGATCACGGCTGATGCCGTCCCACTCCAGGTAGAACGTGTTGTCACGATCGTAGTGGCCCTGGGTATAGGACGGATGGGTTCCGTACGGTTCCACCACCACCGCGTCGACGATGAGCCCGGGGATGACCGTGCGATTGGGATCGGCCCGGATGACCGACTCGTCGACGAGCTCCTCGACGACCACGATGACCCGATGGGCTGCGAATGCGGCCTCCTTTTGGGCACCCAGCAGCCCCCAGATCTGGGTGTCGCCGGCGGCATCGGCCCGCTGAGCGTGCACGATGGTGACGTCCGGATGGATCGGCGGCACCACGTAGACCTGCTCCTTGCCGTAGGGCGACTGCAGCGGTCGGATGCGCGGGTTGACCGCCGGCATGTCGGTCTCGTAGTAGGAACGCAGAGGATAGAACGGCAGGTTCGTGGCCCCAGCCACGTAGCGGCCGACCATGCCGAAGTGGCTGTATTCCTCGAGCTCGAGCGACGCCTGGGCTCCCTCCGACACGCGGCGGATCGCATGTAGGCTGCCGACGCCCGGATTGCCAAGCCAGCTGAACACCAACTTGCTGGCCACGCCCGCGCCGATCATCTGGTCGTAGATGACGTCGGGCGTCATCCGGATGAGGGTCAGGTCACGGCGTCGCTGGCGGATGATCTCGTGGCCGGCGGCAAAGCAGATGAGATGGGTGAAGCCCTCGATGGCGACGCTGTCACCATCGCGGACCAACGTGGCGACGGCGTCGCGCATGCTGGTCACCTTGGAACTGCTCACATGGCCATCGTACCGGCAGGAGCGGTGTCCTAGAGTGCCGCCAGCGCCTGGTCGAGCTCGTCCACCGTGAGGGCCCCCTCGAACTTGTTGCGAACCATTCCGTCGCGATCGACGATGACGACGAACGGCTCCGTGCGCAGCCCCCACGACTCGGTCCAGGGGGCGGACTGGAGCCAACCCTCCTCGCTCAGTTGGGGTTGCAGGGTGCCGTCCTGCACCTGCATGACATAGGGCTCGACGTGGACCACGTTCACCTCGGGGTGCTCCCGGGCCACGGACTTGACCTTGTCCAACGTGGGTCCGCAGGTGGCTGACTGGCAGAAGCCCGGGGTCGCAAACGCGATGATGGCTGGCGCGTCCGCGGCGACGGCATCGGCGATGGACATCTGGTACAGACGAGCATCGGGCTCCGGATCGGTCGAGATGAGGCTGAGGTCGCCCCCGACGTCGCCTGCCGTAGGGGTGACCACGGCAGGCGCCGGAGCACCGATCGGCGGCGTGCTGCTGGTCTCCCAGACGTCGTAGCTGAGGGGAGGATGGTCGGTCGGGGGGCTGACCGCTTCGCGGCCATCGGGAAAGGCGACGTAGAACCGTGTGCCCCAGGGACCGGCGTCCGGGAAGTCGACATCGCTGGCGTAGAGTCCACGGACGTCCTCGATGGCCCACAGGAAACGGGCCTCGGCCTCGAAGGCGGGAGACTCTGCGCCTCCCTCGTAGAACTCCAGGCGGACGCTGACGTCAGGCCCGGCCACTGACTCACCCTGGGCGTCAGTGAGGCCGAACAGGAAGCGATTGGGCCCCTGGCTGAGCTCCGACGAAGCCAGCACCGGGATGATGGCTGGTGCGTCCTGGGCCGCCACCGGCAGGGCTGCGCCGAACAGGAGGGCCAGGAGTCCGGCGGTCAGTCGAGCGATCATGGTGGGCCTAAGACTACGCCCGGTCCACGACTCCTGCCGTAGCCAGGACCGGCCGCTCCAGACCGCGATGCCGCTTAGTCGACGTCCACCAGCCTCGAGTGTCCGGTCAATGTAGCGACCGCTCGCTGGAAGACATCCGACAGGTCCGTGCTGGCCCCGCTCGTCTTGGGCAGGCAGAAGTAGTGGTCGTCATCGTTGTTCTCGGTGCCCGGGCAGCCGTTGTTCTGGGAGTCCGTCGCCATCGCCGCAAGCAACTCTGGCGCGGACTTGCCCTTCCAGGCGCCGATGGTGTCCTGGCAGATGTGGTCCTGCTCGATGTTCAGCCCGAAACCGACCGCGAAGACCTCGATGCCCTTGGCCTTGGCGGCGGTGGCAGCGCTATACGCATCGGCGCAGTAGTTGTCATTGGCGCGAGTGGCAGCGTCGGCGGAGTTGTTGGGCTTGCCGTCGCTGAGCAGGAGGATGGCCTTGACAGCGCCCTTGCGCCCATACGTCTCGAGCTCCCAGGTCGCCATGCGCACGGGATCGGCGATATCGGTGCCCTGTCCGCTTGAATTGTCGAAGCATCCGATGGCCTGGGCCAGAGGGCTGCTGTTCGAGCTGTAGTCGCTCCCAAAGGCAGCGCCCTTGCCGGTCAGCCCGATGGGTACCCACTTGCGCAGGTCGCCGGGCACCGTCGCGGTCCAGGGATTGCTGTTGTCCGCCCTGGTCACGCAGCCGTTCTGGGTCTTGCTGCGGTGGAGCAGGCCAAGGCCGACCCACTGCAACCGGGGGTCCAGGACGGTGCGCACGGAGTCGGCGGCTCGGCGTGCATTCTCGGTGTCGACGCCGTTCATGGAGCCGGTGCGGTCAAGGATCATCACCAGGTCCACGGGGATCTCCGGCGGCTCGCCGCAGGCACCCTTGCAGGCAGCAGCGGTCCGTGCACCGGTCGAGCCCGTCAAGATCCCCAGCACGGGTGCGAAATTGTGCTCGACCGTGGCTGGCCCACTGACGACCAGCGTATTGCAGACGTTTCCGATGGTCGGGTCGCATGTGGTGTAGGCGGTCTTGCCATCGACCGTCCAGGTGGCTCCGCTGCCGGGGTCACAAACGGTCGGCACATCGGTGAGTCGCGCTGCGCCGCTCTCCACGCCGATGAGGCATCGGAAGCTGACGGTGATGTCCGTGTCGGGCAGACCGCCGGGGTAGTTGCGTTGGACGTAGTCGCGCGCCAGCTTCTGGGCAGCCACCGGATCGTCCTTGAGCAGGCTGACCCCGGCCAGGGCGCCGGCATCGAGGGCGTTGTAGAGGTCCATGTTGGCCTTGCGCAGCAGACCCTGATCCAGCACCAACGCTGCCATGCCCATGATGACCGTGAGGAAGATGGAGAAGAGCACGAGCGCCTGGCCCTGCTGCTTCTTCCGCCCGCGCGCCGCCGCACTCGGCTCGGGAGCACGAACCGAGAGTGAGCCTCGACGGGCCCAGTAGAGGAGCTGCTTCATGATCGGTGGTCCTTGCGTGCGTGGGGCCGGTTCGAATGGCTGAGGGAACGACGCATGTGGCTATTCGATCCGCATCTTGGTGGTCGACGACAGCGGGATCTCGGTCCCGAAGAGGAATGGGAAGAACATCGAGTAGCGGTAGTCCACCGTCACATTGGTGGCGTCACCGGGCAACCACATCGGGCTTGAGCAGCTGCTGAAGGAACCACCCGAGGGGCGCTCACAGGTCACGGTGACATTGAGACGTGAGCCATCAAGATTGCTGGCGAGGGCGCGAACCTGGCTCTCGATGGCCGCAGTGTTGCCCGGGTCGATGACGCCAAGGCGCGCGCCTTCCCTGGCGGCGTTCACGAGGGTCAGATCGGAGTAGATCCCCAGGCCGAAGTCGAACATGCCGGCCACCAGCAGGAAGAACACCGGCAGGATGATGGTGAACTCGACGAGGGCCTGACCGCGTCCGCGGCGCTTCGCTTCCTCGACCTCTGAAGGTTGATCGGTGTGGTTCGTCTTGACGAGCATCTCATCTCTCCTTGGAGCGATGCCCCTGCCCTGGATCGGGTCATCTGAGGCGACGCAACGGCCCTTCCGCCGTGGCGGTGGAAGTAGCCCCGGTAGTCATGGGGGAGGCCGTACCCAATGACTACCAGCCGTGAGTCCGTCTGGTAACCACCACCAACCACCCAGTACCAGACCAAAGGGCCGAAATGGTGCGTCAGCGAACCTGTTTGGGGCCGCGAAGTGGCCAGGATCGGCCGGGTCGTCGAGGTCAGACCTTGCGCCCGAGCCCGGCTGGGGGAGCGGAAGTGGCTGCTCCGGAGGCGGCTGGCGTGGACCTGACTCAGCCCACCTCGGTGCGCGCCGCTGAGGCATCGACCGCGGAAGCAAGGGGCTGCGGGCGGTGTGCATCGGCGATCGCGACAGCCCTGACCGAGTCTTCCAACACCGAGAGCCCGGCAGCCATGGTGGCCTCATCGATGATCAGCGGCGGGGAGATGCGGACCGATCGCTTGCCGCAGCCGAGCACCAGCAGGCCGCGTGTGAAGGCCTCCCATTGGACTGCGCTCGCCAGCGCCGGTGTGGCCAGCTCCAGCGCCAGCATCAGCCCAAGCCCGCGGGCCTCGATCACCGTTTCGGGATAGCGCTGCCCGATGAGGCGCAGCGATGCGAGGCCTTGCTCGCCGCGGGTGGCCGCCTGTTGGGTCAGCCCATGCTCGAGTAGCGCGAGCGTGGCCAGCGCCGCGGCGCAGGCGACGGGATTGCCGCCATAGGTGGATCCGTGCGCACCGGCATCCCAGGACTCCATGATCGAGGCCCTGGCTGCTACCGCTGACAGGGGCATGCCAGAGGCGAGGCCCTTGGCCGAGAGCAGGATGTCCGGCTCGATGCCAGCGTGTTCGATGGCCCACATGCGACCGGTGCGACCGGCACCCGACTGGATCTCATCGGCGATGAGCAGGATGCCGTGGCGGTCGCATATCTCGCGCAGGCCGGCCAGAAAGCCAGTCTCGGGCGCCAGGTAGCCACCCTCGCCCAGCACGGGCTCCACGATGATGGCCGCGATCTCGTCGGCCGGGACGACCTTGTCGAAGAGCACCTCGTCGAACCAGTCCAGGTCACTGACCTTGCCGTAGGGTGCGTGATAGACACCAGACAGCAGCGGCCCGAAGCCCGCGTGGTAGGCGGCCCTGGACGCCGTCAGGGAGACCGCGCCCATGGTCCGTCCATGAAAGCCGCCGAGGAATGAGACGATGCCGCTGCGCCTCGTGGCGCGCCGCGCCAGCTTCAGCGCGGCTTCCACGGCCTCGGCGCCGCTGTTGCCCAGGTAGACGCGGACCGGTCCGCTGATGGGTACCGTGCGGGCGATGGCCTCGGCGGTCCGAGCGTAGATGGGCGGATAGAAATCCGAGGCGCTGTAGTGGAGCAGCTGTCGTGCCTGCTCCACGATGGCCGCGACGACGACGGGATGGCTATGGCCGGTGGAGTTGACGGCGATGCCGGCGCAGAAGTCGATGAAGACATTGCCGTCGATGTCTTCGACCGTGGCGCCGTGGCCGCGGACCGGCACGAAGGGGTAGGCCCGTGGCAGGCTCGGCGATGTCCAGGCGTGGTCGTAGGCCACGTGTTCCCTCGCTCGCGGGCCAGGATCTCGGTCAGCAGACGCGGCAGGTCTGCCTTCTCACCATGTGCTGCCACCCGCCCCTCGGCCACGACGCCCTCCTTCGGCTGCCGGTCCCGCGTGCATGAAACCTATGCACCTTGCATGCGAAGTATACGGGCAGAGGTGGCCCGGATGGACCGGGGATCCTCAGTCGACGATGGTGTGACTCTGTTCGCGCAGGAACTGGGCCACGTACCAGGGTCCCAGTGCCGCCTTGCCGGTGGAGCCCGAGCCCTTCCAGCCGCCGAACGGCTGAACGCCGGGCCAGGCTCCGGTGGTCGCGCCGGCACGGCGATTGACGTAGAGGACGCCGGCGTGCATGCCCTCGAGGAATCGTTCGACCTCGGCATCGTCCTCGCTGTAGACGCCGGCGGTAAGTCCGTAGACCACGGCGTTGGACAGTCGCAGGGCCTCATCGAGCGTATCCACCGGGCAGACCGCGGTGAACGGAACGAAGAGCTCGTCGCGGAAGAGCCGATGATCGGCGGGCAGGTTGCCGACCACGGTGGGCTCTACATAGAAGCCGCGGGCCAGCTCGCCGTCGCGTGAGGTGTCTCGCCGCCGGTAAAGACCGAGCCGTCACGACGCGCTTCGGCCACGGCCTCGACGAAGCGATCGACGGCGCGTCCGTCGGTGACCGGGCCCATCCAGTTCTCACGCACCAATGGATCGCCGATGGTGATCTGCTCGGTCTTCTCGACCAGGCGCTGCACCAGCTCGTCGTGGACGGGCCGCTCCACGTAGACGCGGCTGTTGGCCGAGCACTTCTGCCCGCCGAACCCGAAGGCCGCCCGCATGATGCCCTCGGCCGCCTCGTCCAGGTCGGCACTGGCCATGACGATGGCCGGGTTCTTGCCGCCCATCTCCACGATGCACGGCCGTGGATAGGCCTGGCTGAAGTTGTGCTGGAGATGCATCCCGACCTCGTAGGAGCCGGTAAAGACGATGCCGTCGATGGCTTCGCTCTCGGCCAGCTCGGCGCCCACGGTCTCGCCGGGGCCCATGACGAGGTTGCACACGCCATCGGGCAGGCCTGCGTCACGCAGGGCCTCCATCAGCAGGACGGAGCTCATGGCTCCGGCCCGGGCCGGCTTGAGCACGCAGGTGTTGCCGGCGATGAGGGCTCCGGCCACGGGGCCCGCAGCGAGCGCCATGGGGAAGTTGAAGGGCGCGATGACGCCGAAGACACCGTGTGGCCGGAGTACCGAACGCGTGTGCGTGGCGGCATCACCCAGGTTGTCCATGGTGCGCTGATAGAAGTCGTTGTCGATCGCCGTCTGCCCGTAGTAGCGGATGAGGTCTGCGCTCTCCTCGACCTCGCCGAGCGACTCGATCCGGTTCTTGCCGACCTCGATGGACATCATCGCGCCGTATTCCATCAGCCGCTGGCTGATGAGATCGGCGGCCGAGTTCATGATCCTGAGCCGTCCCTCCCAGCCGAGGGCGTTCCAGGCCGGTTGCGCGGCGCGGGCTGCCGCGATGGCGTCCCGCACATCCGCGCGCGTGCCATTCGCGAAGCGGCCGACCAGGATGTCCTGGTCGATGGGGGAGCGCAGCTCGGATTCGCCTTCTCCGTCCCGCACCTGACCACCGATGATGTTGCCGTGACGATCGCCCCAGGCGGGCCCGCGCAGCCACGAGGCCGGTCTCGAACGCGGCGTGCAGGTCTTCGTTGTCAGCGCGCAGGGTGGCGTAGGTGATCTTGATGCGCGGGGCCTCGGTACGTTCGGTCATGGCTGCACGTTCCTCATCAAAGGGGGTCGGGCGTCCTTCGTTGCCGACCTGGTCGAGTCTACTCTCGGGGCCGGAGCGCCTGAATCGAGTGCGATCGCCCCGTTTCCGGAGCGACCGCCAGAGGTCATGGAGTCGTCCGCGGCGTCAGGCCGTCTCGCTGTTCTCCGCCGTCTTGGCCTGGACCGTGCGGAAGCAGTCGCTGCAGTAGACCGGCTTGTCCATGCGCGGCTTGAAGGGCACCTGCGCGGCGTTGCCACACTCGGAACAGATGACCGCGAAGTACTCGCGTGGCGCCCGGTATTCGCCCCGCTCATAGCCGCGTGGGCCGCCGATGTCTCGCGAGTCGTAGCCGCTGGACTCACGCATCGAACGGCGTGCCGCGCGGCAGCTGGGACAGCGCTTGGGATCAGACACGAACCCCTTCTCGGCATAGAACTCCTGGTCGGCAGCTGAGTGGATGAACTCGACGCTGCAGTCGACACATGTCAGGGTTCGATCTGAATAGGACACCGATTGACCTCCGTAGCGCGAATGACTTCCCGGCACGAATGACTTCGTCCCGGCATCCGATACACCGTGGGCAGCACGAAACAAGAGGGCGTTGGCGTCTGGAGTGCCGGGCGCCGCGTGTCCCAGTTCTGTCCCGAAGTCCCGTTCTGGTGGGCGCACCGGATTGCTTCAGCGAGGGTACACCGGACGTGTGGAACGGGCAACGGCACGCTCGTGGGGCACCGGTTGGCCGGCAGGACGAGCGAGCGCGGCCTCCAGCGTCGCGAAGTACCAATCCATGCGTACTAGCGCGACGTGAACCGTGGTAGCGGCGAACCGGGCCGGGCGGAGTGTCACAATGACAGGGCTCGACCGAGCGTCGTCGGCCTGCCACGCCCCGACTCGCCGAGCCCAGCGGACGGAGGAACAGCCACAGGATGCCGTTGTTGCTCCACCTCGCCGATGTCCATCTGGGTGCCCGGCACGCGGACATGGGGGATGCCGCGGCGAAGCAGCGCGAGCGGCAGCTGGCGGCGTTCAGCCAGGCCATCAGCCTGGGCCTGGAGCATCACGTGGACGCGGCGCTCATCTGTGGCGACCTGTTCGACTCGAATGCCCAGCCGCGGCGTTCCGTGGAACGCGCCGTCAGCGAGCTCAAGCGCCTCACCGACGCGGGCATCCGCGTCGTCATCATCCCGGGCACGCATGACGTCTACGACAGCCGCTCTATCTATCGTGCCTTCGACCTTCCCCAGATGGCCGGGCTGGCACGCAGCAGTGACCTGTTGACGGTCCTGACGCCCGACCATCCGGAGATCGTCATCAAGGACCTTGACATGGTGGTCTACGGACGGGTCTTCGCGACCAAGCGCGCCCCTCGCAGTCCCCTCGACGGCTTCAGTGCCAAGGCCGACGAGCGAGCCAGCTGGAAGGTGGGCATGATCCACGGCTCGCGTCAGATCCCGGGCAAGGTGGATGTCGACGATGTGCTGTTCACTGATGCCGAGATCGCCGACAGCGGGCTGGACTACCTGGCGCTGGGCCACTGGCACTCCTTCTCCAGCGGTCGATGCGGGGAGTCGACCTGGGCCTACGCCGGGGCGCCGGAGCCCGTGGCGGTGGACCAGGACGGCGCCGGCAATGTCTGCCTGGTGCGACTCGAGGATGGCATCGGCGGCACCAGCAGCGTCCGGGTGCAGAAGGTCAAGGTGGGCCAGACCGTGTTCCGTGGCGAATCGGTCGACGCCGCCTCGGTCACCAGCCAGGAGGATCTGGTGGCGCAGCTGGCCGAGCTCGCGGACACGGACCTCATCCTGCACGTCTCGATCGAGGGCATCGCACCCGACACCCTGGAGCTCGACGCCGACGAGATCGAGCGCAGCCTGGCGCCCTCGTTCCTGCAGGTGCGCGTCCGCGACCGCTCGGTAGCCGAGCTGGCCGCCGGTCCGGCGCTGCCACAGGACACCGTGGCCGGAAAGTTCATGGCCGACATGGAGTCCCGCATCGCCGCTGCCGAGGCCAGTGGCGATACCGCAGCCGCTGAGCAAGCACGCCAGATGCTTCGCCTGGGAAGGCGGTTGCTGCTCGCCGATCCCGACCACGTGAGTCTGCCCTGACATGCGCATCGATCGCATCCGCCTGGCCGACTACAAGCGCCACCACGAGCTGGAGAACTCACCGGCCCCCGGCCTGACGGTCATCCGTGGACCCAACGAGGCCGGCAAATCGACCATCGCCGAGGCCCTCGAATTGGTCCTCTTCCGCAAGGCCGACGCCAACCGCGACGACATCCGCAAGGCCTGGGCCTGGGGTTCGCAGGACTCACCCGAGGTCAGCCTCGATTTCGAGGTCGACGGCAAGTCCGGGACGCTGACCAAGCGATTCGATGGCGCACGGGCGGAGGCAGAGCTGAACCTCGACGGTCAAAGCGTGCGTGACTACACGCGCGATCCAGGATCATGTCGCAGCGATGACCGGCATCCCCACCGAGTCGTTCTTCCGAGCTACCGCCAGCGTGGGCCATGCGGAGCTGGACCAGGTCGCCGGTGAGGAGCCCATCATCAGGGATCGCCTGCAGCGGGCCATCAGTGGTGCCGATCGTGGTACGGCCAAGGCCAGGAAGAAGCTGCAGACCGCGATCCATCGCTACCGCACCGAAGGCCAGAAGAACCCCGGGCGCCTCAAGGTCCTGCGTGAAGAGATCGCCATGCTGGAAGGGGAGCTCGCCACGGGAGAGGCAGCCCTCGGTCGACTCGAGGCTGACCGCGCCACCTGGGTGGAAGCGGACGAGCGCCGCGGCGAACTGGATCAACAACTCAAGCGCCAGGTGGCCGACCTTGATGAAGCTCGCCGCGCCGAAGAGCTGCTGGACCGGCGTGACAAGGCGCGGGACCGCTATGACCGGCTCAAGCGGGCCGTCGAGCTCGAGTCGCGTGCCGACGAGCTGGGGCGCGCCATGCCGACCTCGACGCCGCTGTCGCGTCTGCGAACGGATGTCACCCGGGCCGGCTCGCTTGAATTGGAGCTATCGGAGCTGGGCGCCGACCTCGACGCCGAGGTCGCCGTACGTGACGAGATGGGTGACGAGCCCGAGTCACAGCCGCCACGCCCCGCTCGCTGGTTAGTGCTCGCGGTGATCCTGCTTGTGGCCGCCGCGGGAGCGTGGCTCCTACTGGGCGGCATCGTGGGCGCGGTGACCACGATCGTCCTCGCCATCGTGACCATCGCGGTCCTCGTGCAGAGTGTGCGCCTGGCCACCCGCCGCCGGCAGTACGGCCTCGCCCAGCAACTCGCCCAGCGCACCGTCACCCAGCTCCACGATTCCGACCGGGACCGACAAGAACGCTATCGCCGACAGGAGCGTGAGCTGGAAACGCTCCTCGCGGCCATCGGCGTCCCTGATGTGGCGACTGCCTCTGCGTTGCTGGCGACCACGGAGGCACACACCGATGAGCTCCTGAAGATCGAAGGCGAACTTCGAGGACTGGGCATCGAGGAGCGCAACATCCGTCGTCTTGAGGAAGCACGTGACGAGTCGGCCAACCAGGCCGAGCGGGCCACTCATGCGCTCGCAGCCATGGGTTCACTGGCCCAGGACCCGGTGGCTGCCCGTACCGCGGCCCAGCGGCTGGTGGAGCGAACGACACCGGCCCGCGATGAGGCTCGGTCACAGGCCGACCAGGCGCAGGGCCGCGTGGATGCCAACCCGGTCGATGCCGAGATCGTGGCTGGACTGGCGGAGCGCCTGGCTGCTGCCCAGGAGCAGCAAGAGCGTCTGGAAGAGCGCGTGGCGGTGTACCAGGGCACCCTCGATGCCATCGACGCGGCCGAGCAGGCCACGCTCAAGACCGCGGCCAGGTACCTCGAGGAGCACATGGGCCCGTCCATCGGGAGGACCACGGACGGTCGCTACGACGAGATCGAGGTCGACGAGAAGAACCTCGCCTTCATGGTGCGCGCTCCCGAGACCGGAGAGCTCGTCTCGGTGGATCAGCTGTCACAGGGGACAGCCGATCAGCTGTACCTGACCGCCCGGCTGGGCCTGGTAAGCCTGGTCACGCTGGACCGCCGCCCGCCACTCATCCTGGACGATCCGTTCGTCACGTTCGACGGTCCTCGTGGGGAACGCGCCTTGCGGCTGGTCAAGCAGGTCGCCGCGGACCAGGGCTTCCAGGTGCTGTACCTGACCTGTTCCAACCGCTTCGACAGTCTTGCCGACAAGCTGGTGGTCCTCGATGGGCCGTCCAATGATCGCGTCCTGGCGGCACCGGCTCGCGCCAGGCCGGTCAAGTCTGAGACGCCCGAGGTTCCCCAGCCGACCCTTCATTTCGATCCCGATCCCCGGCCGAATCCAGATCCGGTGGCGCCACGTGCGGCTGCCCCGGGCGAATCGCCGGGCGGGTCCCCGGGCGAAGCGCCGGGCGATCCGGACACGTCACCCAAGGCCGACCCCGACACTGGGGTCATCGATCCATTCCGGCTGGGAGGTCACGGACAGGGTCAGGCTTGAAGAGCCCTCCGACCGGCTGTCAGTTCGGCCAGGTCACGCCCGCCGGCCAGCGCAGCACTCGCACGGCGATCAAGACACCGAGGGCGGCCAGCACGAGGATGGACGCAGCCGCCATGGCCGCGTCAAGGCTGTCCTGGAACTCGCTGTAGACCAGCAGCGGCAGCGTTTGCGTGCGCCCCTCCAGGTTGCCCGCGAACAGGATGGTCGCGCCGAATTCGCCCAGGGCACGGGACCAGGCCAGCACCACACCGGCACCGATGGCCGGTGCGGACAACGGCAGCGTGACCTTGCCCAGGACGGCGTTCTCGGAGGCACCGTCGACGCGCGCGGCGTCCTCGATGTGCGGGTCGATCGACCGGAAGCCGGCTCGGGTGGCGCGGACGTAGAAGGGCATGGCCACAAAGACCTGGGCCACCACGACCGCGAGCGTGGTGAACGGCAGGGTCACACCAGCCATCTCGAGCGAGCCTCCGAGGGTCCCGTTGCGGCCGAAAGCGAACAGCAACGCCAGTCCCGCCACCGACGGCGGCAGGACGATGGGCAGGTCCACCAGCGCCTCAGCCAGTGCCTTGCCACGGAAGGCGCTGCGCGCAAGGACGAACGCCAGGGGCGTGCCCACCGCGATGACGAGTGCAAGGCTGAAGGCCGTCGTGGTCAGGCTCAGGAAGAGGGCGTCGAGGACCGCTCGACCCGCCAGTGCCGAAGTGAGGGCACCCGACTCGAGCGTGCGAAGCAGCAGCGCGGCGACCGGCAGCGCCAGAAACGCGAGGGCCACCGCCGCGAGCAGCACCACCCACCAGCGGGGCCCGCGTGACCACGGGACGGGAACCCGCCTGCCGGCCGAGTCGCTGACCGCCGGTGCGCTCACGCCTGGCCTGTCACGAATCCGGCGGCCTGGAGCACCGCGGTCGCGTCATCGCTGGCCAGCCAGTCGACGAATTCGGCGGCGATGGGTCGGTCGTTCACTTGCACGGCGCCGTACTGGGCCAGGACTTGGACGGAGTCGGGGAGTGCCACCTCGCGGACCCGATCGGAGCTGGCCAGGTCAGAGGCGTACACGAATGCGGCATCGCCTTCGCCCAGCTCGACCTTGGCCAGGGCCGCCCGGACGTTGTCCTCGCGACTGACCACGTTCCCGGTCACGGCTTCCCGGAAGGCCGCGGGATCAGCCATGGTCGCGGCCAGCGCTGCCAGGGCCTCGTCGGCGTACGCGGTGATGGGCACCCCTTCAGCCGCCGCGACGATCCGGACGCCGGGTCGAGCCAGGTCTGCCGGCGTGCCCACCTTGTCGTCGCCCAGGGGTGCCACCAGCACGATGCGATTGGCTGCGAACGGCACCACTTCGCCGATGGCGTGACCTTCGGCGACGAGTCGTCGGGGGTACTCCAGATCTGCCGACGCGAAGACATCGGCCGGTGCGCCTTCGGCGATCTGGGCGGCCAGGACATTGGAGCCGTCATGGGCCACCGTCAGGTGGCTTCCGGGATGAGCTGTCGAGCCACGCCAGCTCGAGATCCTCGAAGACATCCCGCAGCGACGCTGCGGCGAAGACGGTGATGTCACTCGACGCCGGTCGTCCTGGGCCGGTCGACGCACGCCCACACGGCCAGGGCGCGCCAACGCCAGCGATGCCGCTACCGATAGCCCGCGAACCGGCAGCCACCGCGCTCCTGTTCGTCGCGTCGCGGTGGCGCCTAGCTCGATGGCACTTCCACGATGACATCGGTGGCCTTGACCACGCAGACGACCTCAGAGCCCGGTCGCAGGTCAAGCTCATCGGCCGCCTCCCTTGTCATCAGGCTGACCAGCCGGTGTGGCCCAGCCTGGACCTCGACCACGGCGGCCACACCGTCACGCTCGACACGAGTCACATTGCCGCCGAAACGATTGCGTGCGGACTGCGCCACGATGGGTCGAACGGCTCCGGCGCGGCGCCGCTCGGCGGCCAGACGTGCGACGTCGGCCTGGCTGACGGTGCGCTGGCCGCCCGGTGTCAGCTCGACGCTGAGTCGACCCGCCTCGGCCCACCGGCGCAACGTGTCGGGACTGACGTCGAGCTGCCTGGCGGCCTCTCCGAGGCGCAATCGCCCGCTGCGATCGATACGGTGGCTTTTTGACGGTCATGCGCGTCGATTATCCATCATCAGGCGCTATTCGCAAGGTATCGACGTGACGGCTCCATGACGTCGGCCGGGCCGCTACTCTAGCCTTCGGACCAGGTCGGTCGGGCAGCTTCGGGAGCGGGCCGCTGGGCCAGGGGAGAACGCCATGGATGAACTCGATCTCATCGTCATCGGCTCCGGGCCAGCCGGGGAGAAGGGTGCTGCGCAGGCGGCCTATTTCGGGCGACGTGTGGCCCTGGTCGAACGGCAGGAACGGCCCGGGGGGGCGCCCGTCAACAGTGGCGGCCTGCCCACCAAGACGCTTCGGGAGACGGCGCTGTACCTGACCGGGTTCCGGCGCCGCGACGTCTACGGCGTCGGGCTCAACCTGGCGCCCGATCTGACGCTGGATCGGCTGCGCATGCGTGCGGCTGCCGTTTCCGAGGTGGCCGGGCGGGCCGTCCGGGCCAACCTCGATCGCCATGGCATCGAACTGGTGCCGGGCACCGCGACCATCACCGGGCCACGGACGGTCGACGTCGTCTCAGCCCGCGGGCGATGTGCGCAGCCTGACCGCAAGCACCATCCTCGTCGCGGTCGGGTCGCGGCCATTCCGACCGGCCGAGATCCCGTTCGACGACCCTGATGTGCACGACTCCGACACCATCCTCGAGATCGACCGCATCCCCAGGAGCCTCGTCGTCATCGGTGGCGGGCCGGTCGGGTGTGAGTACGCCTCGATCTTCACGTCGCTGGGTGTCGAGGTCACCCTGGTGGACCGTGCGGAGCGACTCATGCCCTTCCTCGACCAGGAGGCATCCGATCAGCTGCGGACCTGCCTCACGGACATGGGCATGCATCTGCTGATGGGCTCGGCCAGGGCAGACGTGGCACGCGTCGACGGACCGACTCGAGGTGGCACTCTCCGACGGTCAGGTCATCCGGCCCGACAAGGTGCTCTACGCGGCCGGTCGGGCCGGCAACACCGAGGGGCTGGGGCTGGATGCCGTCGGCGTGGAGCTGGATGCCCGCGGCCGCATCGTCGTCGATGAGCGATACCGAACGACGGTCTCGACGATCTACGCTGCCGGTGATGTCATCGGGCCGCCGGCGCTGGCGTCCGTCTCCGCCGAGCAGGGCCGGGTGGCCATCTGCCACGCCTTCGACATCCCGTTCAAGGAGACGGTCGACCCACTGCCGCCGTTCGGCATCTACTCCATCCCGGAGGTGGCCATGGTGGGACTGACCGAGGAGGCCGCATCGGCCGCTGGCATCGACGTGGCCGTGGGCAAGTTCTCGTTCGCCGACAACCCACGCAGCCTCATCGCGGGCACGCCGTACGGGTTCATCAAGCTCGTGTTCTGCCGCGGCGACCGGCGCCTGCTGGGCGTGCACATCGTGGGCGAGGAAGCCGCAGAACTCATCCATATCGGCCAGGCGGTGCTGCATGCCGACCTGACCATCGACCACTTCATCGATGCCACCTTCAATCTGCCCACTCGCGCCGAGGTGTACAAGTACGCGGCGTACGATGGGCTCCAGCACATCGCGGGCGAGAACCTCCACGGCGGAGCGGCGTCACTGCAGCAGGATGATGCGGCCTGACGGTCGGTATGTCCCAGCGGTTCGACGCGTCAGCTGGCCAGGTCCCCGATGAGTGCCACGGCCTTCTCGAGGGCCTGGGCGAAGATGCGGTCGTGGGCCGGTGCGGTCGAGCGACTCGGCAAGGTAGGGCGCCTCGTCGAAGGGCTCCAGCTGGGTCGCCCGGCGTGTGACCGAGGCACTGTTCCAGCTGGCCGTGGCCAGCAGGTGGTCGGACTGGCGAGTCACGTTGACCTGGGTGTGGGTCTCCGCTCCGCCGCGCCTCCAGCTCCACGCGGACCATCGATCCGGCGGTGCGCACCGCACCGCTGAAATTCGACCTCGACCGGCCTGATCTCGACCTCGATCTTGCGCTTGCCCGACGACGACGGTGGCGCCCCAGCTTCCGTCCGGCCTGGACGTGAGGGGCTCTTCGACCGCGTGCCCGCAGTCGCGACATCAGCCAGCCCACGAAGAGCGCCGCCCGTGACAGCCGCTCATCGCGACCGGGTCGGGCCACATCGACGCGGATGGCGCGCAAGTGCTTGAGCTCGCGGTCAGTAGCGGGTGGTCGAAGCATGAGGCGAGCAGCTCGCGCCACAGCATCAGGCGCATCCAGCTGACATCGTGGACCACGAGGCCGCCATGGATCGCGTCGGCCATGCCCGACAGGCGCTGAGGCCATCCCCGGAAGTGCCCGGAGTCCACGAAGAGGCGGTCGCATTCCTCGGCGAGGTCCATGAAGTCGGACGCCCGAAGGGCACGTCGTCGGGCCACCACAGCACCACCGGCAGGTCATGGATCAGCAGCGGCGCGATGGTGCTCGAGAGGTGCTGCGCCAGCTCGCCACCGACCTTGATGAGGATCTCCTCGGTGCAGATCTCCGCGGTGCCGTGCTCGGGCACCTGGCACGAGGCGTAGACGTGCGCGTCGAAGCTGGCTGGGCCGTCGAGATCGGTGGGGGAGAGGATGACGGCGCGCGAGGGGTGGCGCGTGGCCAGCGCCTTGACCGCGGCCATGGCGCGCTCGACGATCTCGGGCCGGGGCGCGACCACGACCAGGGTGAGGACACTGGTCCGGGTGCGCACGCGGATGCCTCGTCGGTCGACGCCACGAGCGTGGCCATGCGCGGATCGCCGCGGGCGATCTCCGCGGCCGGTCGCGGCCCGGTTGTCGCCGATCGTCAGGGTCCAGGGCGACCCGACCCCAGAGGCTCGACAGCGCCTCGGTGGTGCCCCGGATCGAGTCCGTGCGGATGTGCCAGCGCCAGCTGCCGGCATCGTCGAAGCTGATGGGGTCTACAGTCGTCGCCATCGCCTGCCATCTCGTTCCAGCAGTCGGTCGGCAGCGTCAGGCCCCCAGCGTGCCGGCCTCGTAGGGCTGCAGGCTGCCGTCGAGCTTGCCGATCGTCGGCGGGCCTGCCTGTCCCACGGCCCTTGCCCTTGGTACTGCCTCCGCCGGCGCCCCACTCCTGCCACATCTCGTTGAGGGGCGTGACCAGGCTCCAGGCCGCCTCGACCTCGTCGGCACGGGTGAACAGCGAGGCATCACCGAGCATGGCGTCGAGCAGCAGCGTCTCGTAGGCCTCGGGCGCATCCGACAGGAAGGTCGAGCCGTAGGTGAAGTCCATGTTCACGCTGCGCACATCGAGCCCCAGCTCGGGCACCTTGGCCGCGAAGCGCAGCAGGATGCCCTCGTCGGGCTGGATGCGCATGGCCAGCATGTTGGGCTCGGGGTCGGAGGCGCTGTCCTTGAACAGGGTCAGCGGCGGCCGGTTGAACTGGATGGCGATCTCGGTGGCCCGGCGCGGCAGGTGCTTGCCGGTGCGCAGGTAGAAGGGCACGCCGGCCCAGCGCCAGTTCTCGACCTCCAGGCGCAGCGCCACGTAGGTCTCGATGCTCGAGTGCTGCGCGATACCTCGGGCTCCTCGCGGTAGCCCTTGACCTTGCGGTCGGCGACCCAGCCCGCGCCGTATTGCCCGCGCACGACATCGGCGCGGATGCGCTCGGGCGTCCAGTCGGTGTCGATGGCCCGCAGCACCCGCACCTTCTCGTCGCGCAGTGCGTCGGCCTCGAAGTTGATGGGCGGCTCCATGGCCACCAGGCTGAGCAGCTGCAGCATGTGGTTCTGGAGGATGTCGCGGCTGGCGCCGGCTTCCTCGTAGAAGGCGCCGCGGCCCTCGACGCCCAGGTCCTCGGCCACGGTGATCTGCACGTGATCGACGTAGCGGCGGTTCCAGACCGGCTCGAAGATGCCGTTGCCGAAGCGGAACACCAGCAGGTTGCGAACGGTGTCCTTGCCGAGGTAGTGGTCGATGCGATAGACCTGCGACTCGTCGAAGGACCGCATGACCGCATCGTTGAGCTGGTGGCCCGACTCGAGGTCGTGCCCGAAGGGCTTCTCGATGACGATGCGGCTCCAGGCGTCCTCGTGGTTGGCGAGGCCCGCCGCGCCGAGGTTGCTGACGATGTCCTCGTAGGCTGATGGCGGCGTGGCCAGGTAGAAGAGGCGATTGCCCCGACAACCGGCCGCCGCATCGATCTGCTCGAGGCGTTCGGCCAGCCGCGTGTAGTCGGCGGCATCGGCGAAGTCGCCTTGCTGGTAGTGGATGGTCCGGGCGAAGTCATCCCAGAGCGCCCGCTCGACCGGATTGCGAGAGTGCTCCGCGACGGCGTCGTGCATCTCGGCCGCGAAGCTCGGCGTCGGAGTAGGGCCGCCGGGAATAGCCCACGATGCTGGTCTCGAGGGGCATCAGCCCAGCGCGCCGCAGGTTGTAGAAGGCCGGCAGGATCTTGCGGTGGGCGAGGTCGCCGGTCGCGCCGAAGACGACCACGATGCTGGGATCGGGCACTCGCTCCAGTCGGGTGCCCGCGCGCAGCGGATTGGGCTTGACCGCGTCCTCGGCGATGTCCCGGTGCATCACGTGCCGAGGGCGACCGCTACTCCTGCGCCCGGGTCTGGTCGCTGTGTCAGTCGCCATCGGAGCGGCTCCTACTTCTCCTTGATGGCGTGGCCGCCGAATTGCTGGCGCAGCGCAGCCAGCACCTGGGCGCTGTAGGACTCGTCCTGGCGGCTGCGGAAGCGGGTCAGGAGCGCCTGGGTGATCACCGGCGCGGGCACGTCGAGGTCCATGGCCTCCTGCACGGTCCAGCGGCCCTCGCCGGAGTCAGCCACCCAGCCCCGGACGTCGTCGAGCTATTCGCCGTGGTCAGCGAAGGCATCGGCCGCGAGCTCCAGCAACCACGACCGGATGACGGTGCCGTGGTTCCAGGCCTTGGCCACGGCCTCGAGGTCCAGCGGGTACTCCGAGGCATGCAGGATCTCGAAGCCCTCGGCGTACGCCTGCATCAGTCCGTACTCGATGCCGTTGTGGACCATCTTGGTGTAGTGGCCCGATCCAGACGGCCCGCAGTGGATGTAGCCGCCCGGCGGCGCCAGTGCCTCGAAGATGGATTCCAGCGGCTCGACGGCAGCGCGATCGCCGCCAACCATCGTGCCGTAGCCGTTCTGGAGGCCCCAGACGCCACCCGAGATGCCGGCATCGACGAAGTTGATGCCGCGCTCCCCGAGTCGGGCATGGCGACGCTTGGAGTCCTTGAAGTTGGCGTTGCCGCCGTCGACGACCGTGTCACCCGTCTCGAGCAGGGCCGCGAATTCATCCATGGTCGCCTCGGTGGCATCGCCGGCGGGCACCATGAGCCAGACGACCCGGGGGGTCGGTAGCATGGCGACGGCATCAGCCGGCGTGAAGGCCCCGTCGAGTCCCTCGGCCATGATCTCCTTGGTCTTGTCGTCGGAGCGGTTGTAGGCGACCACGCGATGACCAGCGCCGTGCAGGCGGCGAGCCATGTTGGCACCCATGCGGCCGAGCCCTGCGATTACCAGGTCCATGTCAGTCACTACCTCGTACTAGTCGGTCAGTCGAGCGCTTCAGCCAGCGCAGCCCTCAGCTCATCGAGCCCGGCCTCCACATCGTCGCCAAGGTCGACCCGCAGGGCGGGGAGGTCATGCGCGCCGAGGGCCGCGAAGTCACCCAGGGCCTGGGCATCGATGAGCACGCCGAACGTCTCGCTCCTGGCCGGGGATGGGCACATCCGCGGTCCGGCCCGCGGTGAGCTGGAAGAAGCACCCGATCGGTGCGCCGCCCTTGTGCAGCTGACCGGTGGAATGCAGGAAGCGTGGTCCGTAGCCCATGGTGGCGGCCTTGCGAGTGCCATCGCGGAGGTCGTGCTGCAAGGCCCGGAGCGCCGTCGTTCGGGCCTCGGTCGGCGCGAAGTAGGCGCCGATCTGGAAGTAGCCAGTCTCGGGGGTACGGGCGATGTGCTCACGCAGCAAGGCTATGAAGTCAGCACTGCCGCCACCCTGTCGCCACACTCGCAAGACGCCACGGGAGGCCACTGGCTCGGCATGCGGGAGCGTCCCCTCCTTGCGGTAGGCCTCCAGCATCTCTGCCGTGTTCTCTTTGGAAGCCTCGACGTCGGGCTCATCGAAGGGATCGACCCTCAGCCCGATGCCGGCGACTGCCGTGGCGAACTCCCAGCGGAAGAACTCGGCCCCCACCCAGGATGCCTCGTCGAGCCGGATGTCGATGAGCGGATGACCGGCTGCGGTCAGGGCAGCTGAGCCGGGCGTCGACGTCCTGGTGCCACTCGCTGTCGCTGGCCGGGCCCAGGCGCAGGAACACGCGGTCGTCACCGTAGGCCTCCGGTGCCCCCAGGGTCTCGCCATCGACGGGCACGATGCCAACACCTCGCTTGCCCGTTGATTCGGCGATGAGCTGCTCCAGCCACGCACCCAGCGGGGCCAGGTCGGGCTCGATCGACGAAGGTGAGCTTGTCGCGCCCGGCCCGGGCCAGTGCGGCCATGGCCGCGCCCAGGACCAGCGCTGGATTGTCGTCGGCGTCACTGCGGGTGGCGTCGGCCATGATGCGTGCGTCCTCGAGCAACGGGTCAAGGTCAAGCCGGAGCAGCGCGGCGGGGACCAGGCCGAAGTACGTCAGGGCGCTGTATCGACCGCCCACATCGGACGGGTTGAGGAAGGTCTCGCGGAAGTGGTTGGACTGGGGGATGGCCTCCAGGGGGTCGACCAGAGTCGGAGATGGAGACGAAGGCATTGCCCGCCTTGCTCATGGGAAAACGCCCGACACGGTGGACTTCGCGCTCCCAGTGATGTGCCAGGAACGCCAGTGTCTCGACCGTGGTGCCGGACTTGGTGGCGATGACGCGCAGCGTGCGCTGGGGATCCAGCTGCTCATCGAAGGCAGCCACCGCAGCGGGGTCGGTGGAGTCCAGTACGTGGACCCTAAGGCCCTTGTCAGACTCGGGATAGACCCGCTGCAGCACCTCCGGTGTCAACGAGGACCCGCCCATGCCGCAGACGAGCACATCACTGAAGCCCTCCGCTTCGATGTTCTCCGCGAACGCCGTGAGCTCGGCGACCTCGTCGACGAAGGCTGTCGGGGCATCCAGCCAGCCCAGTCGATCGGCGATGGCCGCGGCCATCTGGCGGTCCTCCGTCCAGAGGCTCGTGTCGCGCGCCCAGACGCGGCTGGCCCAGCGACCACCGACGGCCGCAGCGACCGCCTCCTCGACGGTCCGTTGCAGAAGCGCCGGAAGCGTAAACGTGGTGTCCAAGCTAGCGCGCCCCGTTCGTGCCGGTCACGATGTGCCCAGGCGCCGGTGAGACGATGCCTCGCACGTCGCCGGCGAGCACGCCACGGGCGACTGCTGCGACGTTGGCGCCGGTGAACCCGAAAGCCTCGTAGATCTGTTCCGCCGGGGCGGACATGCCGTAGCGGTCGATGGCCATGATGGCCCCGTGGCGCGTGTCGACCCAGCGGTCCCAACCCATGGACACGCCGGCCTCGACGCTCACACGCGCCATGATCTCGGGAGGTAGCACCTTGTCGCGGTACTCGGGTGACTGTGCCTCGAAGCGCTCCCACGCTGGCATCGACACGACGCGTGTCGCGATACCTTCGGCAGTCAGCAGGTCGTGCGCCTGCATGGCCAGGTACAACTCCCCGCCTGCACCCAGCAGGATCAGCTGTGGCGTGGTCGGTGACCCGTTCGCATCGACCGCATCGGCCAGCACGTAGCCGCCGGATCGCACGCCTTCGCGGGCCTTCTCAGCGCTGCCAGGCAGGACCGGCAGCTTCTGGCGGGTGAAGGCCATGGCCGTCGGGTTGTGGTCATCCTCGATGGCCAACGCCCAGGCGGCTGAAGCCTCGTTGGGATCGCCGGGTCGCACGAAGGTCAGGCCGGGGATCGCGCGCAGAGCCGCGTAGTGCTCGATGGCCTGGTGGGTGGGGCCGTCCTCCCCGACGCCGATGCCGTCGTGGGTCCAGACGTAGAGGACATGCAGCCCCGAGAGCGCTGCCAGCCGCACGGACCCACGCATGTAGTCGCTGAACGGCAGGAAGGTGGCCACGAACGGGATGAGGCCACCGTGGTAGGCGATCCCGTTGGCGATGCCACCCATGGCGTGCTCGCGAACGCCGAAGCGCATGATCCGACCGTTCTCAGTGGCACTGAAGACGTCCTCATCCCTGAAGTCGGTCATGTTCGACCCCGACAGGTCGGCAGAGCCGCCGAACAGTTCCGGAAGTCGGTCCTGGAGGGCCTGCAACGCGTTCTGGGACGCATTCCGCGTGGCCATGGCATCGTCGCCGACCGCATAGCTGGGAAGGTCGGAGTCCCACTCTGGCGAGCGCGATCCGGCGATGCGTCGGCGGAGTTCGCTGGCCTCCGCTGGAAAGTCCGCGGCATAGGCGTCGAGCCGGGCTTCCCAGGCATCGACCAATTCCTCGCCGCGCTCGGCCGCGCTCCGGAAATGCTCCAGCATGTCCGGTGCGATGGCGAAGGTCGCATCAGGGTCGACGCCGTATGTCTCCTTGGTCAGCCGGACCTCCTCGGGGCCCAACGGCGACCCGTGGGCCTTGTGGGTACCCGCCTTGTTGGGGGAGCCGAAGCCGATGGTGGTGCGCACCGCGATGATCGAGGGCCGCTCATCGGCACGTGCGGCGTCGAGGGCGGCTTCGATGGCCGCCGTATCGTTGCCGTCCGCGACCGACTGGGTATGCCAGCCGTAGGCGTCGAAGCGCGCCATCCGGTCCTCCGACCAGGCCCATGACGTGGGCCCGTCGAGCTGCACGTGGTTGTCGTCGTAGAGCGCGATCAGCTTGCTCAGCTTGAGATGCCCGGCCAGGCTGGCGGCTTCCGCGCTGATGCCCTCCTGCAGGTCACCGTCCGAGCAGATCACATACGTCCAGTGGTCGATGATGTCGTGCTGGGGCCGATTGAACTCGCCGGCGAGCCGACGCTCCGCCATGGCCATGCCCACCGCGTTGGCGAAGCCCTGGCCGAGTGGACCGGTGGTGGCCTCCACCCCCGGCGTCATGCCGAATTCGGGGTGGCCCGGCGTCCGCGACCCGAACTGCCGGAAGCGCTTGAGCTCATCGAGCGGCAGGTCGTAGCCGGTCAGGTGCAGCATCGAGTACAGCAGCATGCTGGCATGGCCGGCACTCAGGACGAAGCGATCACGGTCGAACCAGTCGGGGCGAGTCGGCGCGTGCTGCAGGAAGTGTGTCCACAGCACGTAGGTCATCGGCGCCGCTCCCATCGGTGCGCCGGGGTGGCCGCTGTTGGCCTGCTGCACGCCGTCGATGGCGAGGGTGCGGATGGTGTTGATGGCCCTTAGCTGGTCGAAGGACGTAGCGATGCCGGTCACGTGTCGTACTCCTCGGGGTCAGGGCCTCTCGCTGTGGGCGAGGCGGCCCGGCAAGTTCCGAACGGGCAGGTCCCGTTTTGGTGTGGGCTGGGTCGGGGATCGGTGACCCCATGATACTGGCCTGCGATGCCGTGGCCCAGCACGACCCGAACGGACACTCCCGGCTATGGCCCTGCCTCGAGCCATCGGCCGAAGCCCACGACCGTCTCGTGCCACCGTCGCCGGACCCACGGGCGCAGCAGCGGCATCGCCAGACGGAGGGCGCCGGTCGGGCTGAGCGTGATCTCGAGGCGGAACTCCGTCGGCCCGTCCGAGTCGTCGAAGATGGCGTCCCAGCCACCAGACAGCGGCTCCGAAAGAGTGGCCGCTACCCGGTCCGGCCGCTCGACGGCGGTGAGTTCGATCCGGTACGTGACATCGAACCCAGGCCAGCGATCGACCGCTGCGACCCGCGTGCCTTTGTCGATCACGCCACCACCGATGACCTGCCGCTCGATCACGCCCGGCGCATACTCGGCGGCGCGGTCCAGACGCACCCAGGCGTCGACGACCTGCTTGATGGGCCGGTCGATGCGAACGACTTCGGTGAGATCCACAGCAGGAATCTAGCGCCTGTCGGAGACCCAGCCCGATGTCGGTACTCGGGGTAGGCATCCGGGTCCCCACGCTGCGGCTCGCGCATAGCACCCCGCTGTGCCGCTTCGATGGTCGCGTGCTCGTGCGGCTGACTCGGGCCATTCCCGTTGCGTGCCACGACCGCGGGTCCGCTCTGCGGCGTTGTCGAGTGGACATACGTCGCCTCCGTCGACGCAAGTCCAACTTGTAGTCAAGCCGTGCGGCTCTCAGGTGGTCGACCGGTGCCAGACTGTGCGTGGGACGACGTACCGCGACGGCTCCGGTGCCCTCCGGCCGGCCGGCACGCCTCATCCGTTGGACTAGTGTCGCTCGTGGCGACGGTCGTCCACCATCCTGGGCCGGTACGCCACTTTACGTCGCTAGGGCCGACGACTGACTACGACGGGTCGGGGATCCCAGGGCGGTGCCGCTGATCGCCGGGCTCAGCCGCCGATCGCCGGGCCAGGCACCAGACTTCGATCCGTGCGTCGATCCGTCGATACGAGCGCAGCTGCGGCCACGGCAAGTCGGGGTCCGAGGGACTGCCCGCATAGATCGATGGTGCGTGCCCCTGCGCGTCAAGATCGTGGCCGAAGTTGCTAGCCACTATCCTGCGCGACGTGAGCCGACAGCGACCCCGACTCGTGGCCCTCGGCGACCTGCTGCTTGACGTGGTCATCCGGCCGGACCGGACGTTCGAACGCGGTACCGATGTCCCCGGCGACGTGTCCTTCCGGCGCGGGGGCTCGGCCGCCAACACGGCAGTGGCCTTCGCCCGAGCTGGTGGCAGTGCGTCGCTCATCACCAGCCTCGGCGAGGACGGCTGGGCGCCTCGCCTGTCAGCGGCCGTCCGTCGCGACGCGGTTCGAGTCCATTCGGTTCGGCGAGCCGGCGCCAGCGGGCGCCTGGCGGTCATCGTTGATGAGCGTGGTGAGCGGTCCTTCATCACGGACCGCGGTGCCGCCGATCTTGATCCGCCCGGATGATATCCAGGGCTCCTGGCTGCGCGGTGCCGACGTCCTCCACCTACCCGCCTACTCCCTGTTCGACGAACCGATCGGTGCGTCGTCGCTCCGGGCAGCCGAGCTGGCCGGGACGTTGTCGTTGCTGATCTCGACCGACCTTTCTTCGACCAGACCGCTGCTCACCTTCGGAATAGGGCGTGCTCGGGCTCGCTTCGCGGAGATGGGTCCGGACGTGCTCTTCGCCAACCGGCTGGAGGCCGCCGCCATGCTGGAGCAGACGGGCCGGCGCGCCTGGGCGGGGCTGCTGGTACATGCGCCGCTTGTGGTGGTCAAGGACGGTGCGTGGGGCTGTCGCGTCCTCTGGCGGGGCACCGACCGCGATCGTGTCCGTCAGCTGGATGTGGCGGCCGAACGCATGGCCGCCCACGTTGACACGACAGGCGCGGGCGATGCGTTCGCGGCCGGCTTCCTGTTCTCGTTGATCGGTTCAGGGGGTCGCGATGCGATGACTCGAGACAAGGCCCTGCGGCATGCCGCGGAGGCCGGCCATCGAGCTGCCGCCGAGGCACTCCGGCGTGGCCGTCCGGAATTGCAGCCCGGCTGAGCCAGGGCTTCCGGTCCGTCTCGGAGCGGACGCGTGGCGCGCGAAGCCACAGGCACGCGAGGCTGCCACTCGCCGGGCCAGGCCGGGCCACGACGCTCCAGGAGAGCGTCGGTGTTAGCTGGCGTAGGCTGGTGCTCGTGACCGCCTCCGATCTTCTCCGCGTCCACTCCGAGGTGCGTGATGCCCTCGCCGCCGGCCAGGCGGTGGTGGCGCTGGAGTCGACCATCACGACGCACGGGCTGCCCCGGCCGGACAACCTGGCGGCGGCACGTCTGGCTGAAGCCGCGGTGCGAGTGGGCGGCGCGGTCCCGGCGACGGTTGCCGTCCGTGATGGCTCCATCCTCGTCGGCCTGAGCCCTGACGAACTCGCAGCGCTGGCCGAGGCTCGGGACATCCCCAAGGTGTCACGTCAGAACCTGGCCGGCGTGCTCGCTCGTGGCGGTTGGGGCGGGACCACGGTGTCGGCCACCATGATCGCGGCAGCTCGTGCCGGCATCAGGGTGTTCGCGACCGGCGGCATCGGCGGTGTCCACCGAGGAGGGGAACCTCCATGGATATCAGCGCCGATCTCACCGAGCTGGGTCGAACGCCGGTCGCGGTCGTGTGTGCCGGACCCAAATCGATCCTCGACGTGGGCCGCACCCTGGAGGTGCTGGAGACCCAGGGGGTGCCGGTGGTGGCGTGGGGCAGCGATGACGTCGCCGGCTTCTATAGCCGCAGCAGCGGTCATCGAGCGCCGCTGCGCGTTGACGACGCTGAGCAGGCGGCGCGCCTCATCGACAACCAGGTCCGGCTCGGGCTCGACACCGGGGTCCTTATCACGGTTTCACTGCCGCCTGACATCGCCCTATCGCCGGGCGAGGTCGCGGCGGCCGTGGCCACGGCCGAGGACGAAGCCGTGAAGGCCGGGATCCACGGTCCAGCCAGCACGCCGTTCGTGCTCGGTCGCGTCGCCGAGCTCACCGATGGACGCAGCGTGCGCGCGAACCTGGCCATCATCGAGCAGAACGCACGCGTCGCGGGAACCATCGCGGTGGCCCTGGTCGCTCGAGTCTGACGAGCACCCCTGGTGCGCCGGTGCACCGGACCTGAGTACCACCCTGGCGGCGCCGGTCGTCCATTGCCACACGCCGACAGTGGGTCTATGGTCAACGCGAAGGCTCGTCGGGTACCGTGCGCCTGCGCTCGCGGGCCGGACCGATAGGTCAGACCTCGGAGAACCACGGAGGCTCTCGATGCGAATCTACGAAGGCAGTCCGCGTCAAGACTATGAGGAGGTCTTGCGCTCCATCGGTGCCTTTGTCGACCAGCGGGGACTGAGTGAGATCCTGCTGGCCGAGGCGCCGGACGGCTTCATCGTCCAGGGCATCGTGGGCCAGGCGCAGGATGCGTCACAGTGGTCAGACCCGACGATGACCATCACCAAGGAGACTTATACCTTCCTCGACGAGGACATCGCCCGCTTCCTCGAGGATTCGCAGGCTCGCCGCCGCAACGGCCCGCAGAACGACGGCTCTCCCATGGCCGGCCCGTACGAGCGAACGATGCGAGTCATCGGTCGCTATATCGACGACCAGAAGCCCAAGGACGTCTTCTTCTTCGAGCAGGACGGGGCCTATGTCCTGCGCCTGCTGATGAACACGCGCCAGGGCAGCAAGCATCAGCTTGCCGAGTTCACCGCGGACGACTTGAACTCGATGGTGAGCCAGGGTCCGGGCCTGCGCGGCGAGCAGTCACCACAACCCGCCCCTGCTGCGCCACCCCTGCCGGGTCGCTGACCGGCGCCTTCGGGCACCGGGTCATCAGGGGACGGCTCAGGGCGTACTTGCGCGATGGGCGTCTACATGCCATCGTCAGTGGCCGCAAGAACGCGTCATGCATGGTGCGGCCGGACCCAGCAGGCCTCACCGTTCGAGGAGGTCATGTCATGGGCATCATCAGGCTCATCGGTGCAGCACTGGGTGTGCTGATCGCCGCCGCCATCGTCATCCCGCTGGTCATCCTGGCCGGGCTCTTCATCTGGCTGAAGCTGACCGAAGAGGCGGATGAGGAGGCGCTCGAGCTGGAGCAGGAGGCGGGTCTCTAGCCTCAACACTTGCCGCCGCACGAGCCGGGCCGTATGGCCCGGCTTAACCGTGTCCGCGGTACACGCCCATGAGTGACGCGGCAGCACGACCGTCATTCGATCCGGCTGGGGCACCGGTCAGCGTGCTGGTGGACTTCGACGGCACCATCAGCCTCGCCGATGTCGGGGATGTCCTGTTGGGCGACCTGGTCGATGACGAGGCGCTGGTCCGCAGGATGGACCAGCAGTACCTAGATGGCCGCAAGGGTTCGCGCGAGTTGATCGCCTGGGACATGGAAGTCCTGCCGCATGATCCCGAGGTCCTGTTGGCGGCCGTCGACGCGCTGTCACTGGACAAGACGGTGTTGGACCTGGTCGAGACGGTCGAGGGCGTCGGCGGCGCTCTGGAGATCGTCAGCGACGGGATGGGCTTCCACGTCCAGCGGATGCTTGCGAGCATCGGCCTGCCGGACGTGCCGATCGCCACCAATCGAGCGGTGCTGGGAGCGGGTGCCGCAGGCGTGTCCTTCCCATACGGCCACCCGCGCTGCCAGGTCTGCGGTACCTGCAAACGCGAACGCGTCCGGATCCACCAGGCCGCCGGACGCGCCGTCGTGTTCGTGGGGGATGGGCCCAGCGACCAGTACGCCGCTCACCATGCAGATGTGGTCTTCGCCAAGGCCTCGCTGGCGGCCTGGTGCGGGGACCAGGGCATCCCGTACCTGTCGTGGGATCGGCTGGCCGACGTCGCGGCCTGGTTGCGGGCTGCCATCCGCGGGGGCGACCTGCCTCCGGATCGTACCGCCTTCATCCACTGGGCTTCACGGACCCGCCGTGCCGCCGAGCATTTCGTGTGCGGGCCTGAAGTCTGGGGCGACGGGCGGGCCGCGGCGGAGCCGGAGCCCTAAGGTGGCTCCGGCCGTACTTCCAGGCCTGTGCGCCTGCGGCTGGCACACGGCGATCCGTTGGCTAGACTGGGCATTCGGAGCAGCCGCAGCGGAGGACGGCCAAGGTGGCGTCCAGGACCATGATCCTTGTCGGCACGCGCAAGGGTGCCTTCGTCGCCGAGCTTGACGCCGGGCGCGAGCAGGTGACCCTGCGTGGCCCGTTCTGCGAGGCGATGCCCATCCAGCACCTGGCCTGGGATCCGACGCGTGGCGCACTGCTCGCAGGTGCCGGCAGCCCCTGGTACGGGCCCGTCGTATGGCGGAGCACCGACCTTGGCCAGACGTGGACCCAATCGGGTGTTGGCCTCACCTACGAGAACGACGCCGACGCCGACCCGGAAGCGGTCCCGGCCATCACCCGTGTCTGGAACGTCACGGCCGTCGGCGATGCCATCTATGCCGGTGTCGAGCCGGCTGGCCTGTTCCGCTCGGACGACGGCGGCCTGACCTGGAGCCATGTCAAGGGCGTTCGGGAGCACCCGTCGCGACCCGATTGGCAGCCGGGGGCGGGTGGTCTGATCCTGCACAGCATCGTTGCCCATCCCACAGATCCTGCACAGATGTGGGTCGGCATCTCCGCGGTGGGCATCTTCCACACCGCGGATGGCGGCACCAGCTGGGAGGCACGCAACAAGGGCGTTCGAGCGGATCACTTGCCTGACCCGTATCCCGAGGTCGGCGTCTGTGTGCACAAGTTCGGCCTCCACGCCGATCGACCCGACAGCCTCTACCAGCAGAACCACTCGGGCGTCTACCGCTCCGACGATGGCGGCCGCAACTGGACGGACATCAACGCCGGTTTACCCTCCCATTTCGGCTTCCCTATCGCGATACACCCCACCGAGCCCCGGACCATCTGGACCATCCCGCTGAATGGCGACGACCAGGGCCGCTACATGCCGGACGGACATGCGGCCGTGTGGATGAGCCAAGACGAGGGTGCCAGCTGGTCCCCGCAGTCTCGGGGACTGCCAGCGAAGGACGCCTTCCTTGGCGTGCTACGTGAAGCCATGGCCGTCGACCATCACGATCCCGTGGGCGTGTACTTCGGGACCAGCACCGGACAGCTCTATGCCAGCCGCGATGGGGGCCGCGAGTGGCGCCTTCTGCTGGACCACCTCCCGGGGATCTCATCGGTGGAGACGGTGCAGTTGGACGACTGAACGTCCGATGGCCCACGTGCACGTGCCTCGTTCGCTAGCGGCCCTCTTTCCGGGTGTCCCACGCCGGGTAGACCTGGCCGCGGATGACCTGGCGGGTTTGATCAGGGCGCTCGATGCTGACTACCCAGGCATGTGGGATCGACTGTGCGAGCCTGGTCCACGCTTGCGACGACACATGAACGCCTTCGTGGATGGGCGTCCCGCGACCTTGGAGACCAAGCTCCAGGAGACGAGCGTAGTCCACATCATCCCGGCGGTGTCAGGGGGAGCCGCTCACCGGCGCGGACTGGCTCACTGAGCCAGTTGGATCGTGGCGCCAGGGGGCAACTCCACATCGGATCGTAGACGCAGGAAGGGTGGTAGGCATAGTTGAAGTCGAGCACCAAGCCGGTGGCGTCGCCGCCCAGGTCCGCGCCCTTGATGGTGTCGAGCAGGTAGCGACCAGCGCCGTAGGTCTCATCGCCAGACGTGCCGTCGCGGAACGGCACGAAGACCCCGCCACCGTAGACGTCGATCCAGTAGACCTCCAGGTCGCCCATCGGCAGTCGCACCATCCCGATGCGCCGCAGGGCGAACGAGTCGCCGCTCATGCTCGTGGCCGATGACGCGACCGGCTCGAGCGATTCGATCGGCGCGACCAGGCGCAGAGCCGGATCGTACGGCCAGTACGACAGGCCATCAAACGTGGCCCGCTGGTCAGCCGCGATCGCGGAGTCGGGATGCGTCCGGAACAGCTCATCCCTGGCGCCCCGAAACCGTTCCAGCGTGGCCGGGGCATCCACCCGCGCGTTCGCACGGACGTCCGCGTACATCGCAGCCACGCGGCGTCGCCAGTCGAGCAACGTGAATGACATGCGCTCCATCGTAATCGGCCCGTACACTCGGGCTCGTGAGCAAGGTGATGGATGGTGCTGCGCGGCTGCACTTCGAGAGGGTCGAGGAGTGGCGTGGCTGGCTGGAGGCGAACCACCGCCAACGAGAGGGCGTCTGGCTGGTGAGCTGGAAGCCACGTACCGGCAAACCAGGCATCGGATACGAGGCAGCTGTCGAGGAAGCGCTGTGCTTCGGCTGGGTCGACAGCACCAGCCGCAGCCTGGACGACGAGCGCGGCATGCTCTGGTATGCCCCGCGTCGGAAAGGCAGCCTGTGGGCCGCCTCCAACAAGGAGCGCGTTGAGCGTCTCGAGGCTCAGGGACGGATGACCGACGCTGGCCGGGCAGCCATCGAAGCCGCGAAAGCTGATGGCTCATGGTCGGTGTTGGAGCCGGTGGAGGCGCTGGTCGTGCCAGACGACCTGGCAGCCGCCTTCGCCGAACATCCCGATGCCATGGAGCACTGGGATACGTTCTCAGCCAGCGCCAAGCGTGCCTACCTCCTCTGGATCTACACCGCCAAGCGGGTGGAGACACGCACGCGGCGGGTCGCGGAATGCGCGGATCTGGTCGCTGCGGGGACGCGCTTCGACGATCGCTAGGCCCTCACTCCCCCCATCGCCGGCTCGCATGGTGCGTGGATGCCCTCGACCGATGCACGGGGCCCCCCGTCCGAAAAGTACGGGGACCCGCAGGAGCGCTTGCACGATATGGTGCTCCTGACAGGCGTTTCTCTTGCGGCTCATGTACAGGAGTCGTGATTCCGGCGGCGCCCACGGATGCCACATGGAGCCAGGACAGTGAACCTTTTCCTCGAAGCGCTAAGGCGGTCAGTCGATCGGGCAGCCGGGCCCGTTGTCGATCGATCTGCGCGCGAGCGAGGACAAAGCCTGGTCGAGTTCGCGCTCGTGCTGCCGATCTCCTTGCTCCTCATGCTTGCTGTGGCAGATATGGCCCGGGTCTATACCACCATGGCCACCGTCGAGTCCGCCGCCCGCGAGGCCGCGGACTACGGAGCCTACGGCTCGGGCAACTGGGAAGCCTCCAATGCCAGTGGAACGATGGCGGCGATGGAGGAGCGCGCCTGCGTCGCCAGTCGCCATCTGACCGACTATCAGGGCACGGCGACGACGTGCACTAACCCGTCGGTCACGATCACGTTGACCGAGGAGGACGGCACGGCCGCGAGCAACTGCGACGACGCGGCGCGCCCGGGCGGGCCGTGCCGCGTTCGCGTAGATCTCGACTATGACTTCAGCCTGTTGGTCCCCTTCGGCCTCGACGTCGCCGGTCACCGCTATGGACTCCCGGACAAGCTGACGTTCACGCGCAGCGCCGTCTTTGCCAACTCCGACTTCATGACGACGCCATGATCAGCCGGATGGCCGCCTGGCGCGGCACCTCGAGGGAACGGACCCGGGGGCAGGCACTGGTGGAGTTCACGCTAGTAGCACCGCTCCTGTTCCTGCTCATCCTGGGCACCATCGAGGCTGGCCGCTTCATCTTCTTCTATGAGGTGCTGAACAACGCCACCCGTGAAGGTGCCCGCTACGCCATCGTCCATGGGGCCGATTCCACCTGTCCCAGTGGCCCGCCGCCGTTCGGCACCACCAACAACTGCGATCCAGCGGGCGACAATATCAAGGCCGCCACTGCCGATGCCGCGCTTGACCTTGCTGGCGCTGGCGAGCTGTTCGTGTATGACCCCGTCTGGACCAACCGCAGTACGCCAGCCAATCCGAGCCCGGGTGACTCGAGCAACGGCACGAACGCTCGCGGAGAGTACGTGACGGTCTTCATGGACTTCACGTACAAGCCACTCATCAGCACGGTGATGGATATCGGCCTGCTGCCGGACATCGCCATCAATGCGGAGTCGACCCTTGTCATCAACTACTGAACGGATGCGGGGGCAAGCCCTCGCCATCTTCGCGTTGAGCCTCACCGTCGTCCTGGGTGCCGGAGCCTTGGCCTTCGACGGTGGCCTGCTGATCCTGGAGCGCCGCGACCAGCAGAACGCAGCCGATGCCGCCGCAATGGCTGGTGCACGCTTCGTGACCTCCGACAAGGTCGAGGCGCGGCGGGTGGCCAGCCTGATCGCAGCCGACAATGGCTTCGTCAACGGTTCTGGCTCACAGGTGGTGGAGGTCGACGTACCCCCGACCAGCGGCCAGTTCGCCACTTGGCCGAACGCCATCCAGGTGAAGATCAAGAACACCCGCCCCTCGATCCTGGCGGCAGTGATGGGCATCCTGAACTGGGACGTGAGCGCCAACGCCACGGCCGCCTCGCTGGACCAGGTGGGTGGTCCATTCTCGATCCTCTCGCTGGCACCGCATGAGTGTGCCGCCGTCAATGTCCAGGGAACCGGGAGCATCGTTGCCAACGGCAACATCCAGGTGAACTCGGACTGCGCGACCTCTGCCCTGAAGCGGCAGGCTGGCGGGACCATCACCGTCACCGCCACCGGGGCGGCCTGCAATGTCAAGGGCGGCATCCAGAACGGCGGCGGCAGCGGCACATTGAATTGCAGCCCGGTGACCGGCGCGCCCATCATCCCGGATCCGTTGTCTGGCCTTCCGGGTGTCCTGTCATCCAATCTGACAACTCCGCTGGCACCGGTGGAGATCGTCGGGAGCAAGCAGATCCCCAGTGGCTGCCCGGGTGGCTCGAGCGCCGCGACCCTTTCGACGCCCAGCACGTGTCAGTTCCAGTCGAGCTACAAGAACACGGTCTGGCGCCTGTATCCGGGTCTGTACCCAGGTGGCATCAAGCTCCAAGGCGGTACGTTCTACCTTGAACCCGGCATCTACTGGCTGGGCGGTGGCGGCCTCGATATCACCGGCAATGAGACCTTTACGTATTCCGTCGACGCGGGGACCACGACATTCGGTGGTGGCGTGATGTTCTACAACACCGGCTTGCCCAACTCCACGATCGCTCCGATCACCCTCAACGGGGCCTCAGCCAACATCCACCTCCTGCCACTCGCCCAGCCCAGCACATCAAGCCTCGCGACGTGGAATGGCCTGGTCATCTATCAGGACCGTAACTTCGCCATCGGTGGGGATGACGTCACCATCAACGGGAATGATTCGGTAGGCCTCGACGTGCGCGGGACGATGTACCTGCCGCAGGGTGATGTCAAGGTCAACGGCAACAATGGCGATCTGGTCATGGACCAGGTCATCGCCTGGACCTTCTTTGCATCCGGGAACGGCGGTGACATCCTGGCCCTGAGAGAGAACGACTACCTCTACAAGTTCACCGCGGCCGGCCTCGTCGAGTAGCCCTCCCGCGAGGTCGGCGTCGCCGGCCGAGCGGAACCAGCTGAAAGGCGATAGCCGCGCCCTCCGACTTGGGCGCGGCTTTCCCTTGTTGCCAGCGCGTCCGATGGCTCGGCTGAGGTCATCTGATCTGCGACCATCATCGCGCCGGGCCGGTTTCTGCTCATCCCGAAACCCCCAGCGGAGGAAGCCTCGACAAGGGTTGCGGAGCGACTCGCGCTCGGAGTGACCATCCGTTCGGCCACTTGAGACGACGCCTTTCAAGACACTCTTGATCCGCCGCATCAACCTGGGCCGGCGGCAGGTCCGGACCTACCGAGAGCGCGATCGCGGCCGATGGTCGCGACCGGGCGACGGGATGAACACGTCGCGAAGCCCTGTGCGTGACTCGCATGTGGCCCCGTTTGGTTGTTTGGATGGTGCTCAGAGATGTGCCACACCGAGCCTTGGGAAATCGTCGCGATGACGTGGCGGGATGCACTACGACCTCGGCTGGGCGAGCCGATCCACATCGGCGTCCAATCGCCGAGGTTGGTCATTCTGATCGGGACTCAAGGCCTGGAAACCTTCGTCTCTCATGGCCGGGCCGCTTGTGCAGGGGGTTGTTGACAATTGTCGCCACAAATAGGTACCGCTTGTGGCACCGAACGTCAGGGGAGCGTACGATTGGCCACCCACATCGCGTAGGGCAGTCGATGGAATGGAGCGGGGATCTCTTCCGAGCGGCGATCACTTTGCCTCCGCCTGTCGTCCAGAGAAGGAACGTGATCCGGAGTCAGATGTCGTACCCCCTTTCGCAGTTCGGCGGCCACGCAGCACAGGGCACCTGGCCTGTTTGCGTGCTGACGGTGCTGCTCGAAGAGTCACAAGGCAAGCGAACGGTGGAGTCGTGAGCAAGCGTCAAAGGCGATTCGATCTGATTTCCTGGTGGCCTGGCCACGAAAGCAGATACGACGCTGCTCCGACTGGTGACCGCAGCCAGCGATCGCGTGGACAGGCCATCGTCGAGCTGATCATCATCTTGCCGCTGTTGCTCTTGATCGTGATGTCGGCGCTGGATATGGGTCGGCTATTCCTCGGCTGGGTCGTTCTCAACAACGCGGCACGCGTCGGCGCCAACTACGCGGCACAACACCCCGACGCGTGGGGTACGCCAGGCAACGGTGCCCAGCAAGCGACATATTCGGATCTGCTCATCGATGCCCGCAACGACAGCGCGATCTCGCTCGCCGGCTGCGATACGGCAACGGTCCCAACGCCCGTGTTCCCCAACGGCACGGATGTCGGCGACTTCGCACAGGTCGTACTCGCCTGTGACTTCGACCCGATCACTCCGATCATCGGGGATGTGTTCGCGTCGAGTGGTAACAAGCTCGGTGTCACCGCGCGTTCGGTGTTCCCGATTCGCCAAGGCGTCGTCGCTGGGGCTGCCGTGACACCGCCACCGTCATGCCTGGCGGCGTTCAGCTACGAGATCGACCCGACCGACTCGATGACGGTCCATTTCACTGACACGACGCCGCCCACGGCGTCAAGCTGGATCTGGAATTTCGGCAACGCGACGGGCGCGGCGACCCAAAACCCGTCCAAGACCTACACCGTCCCCAACACCTACACGGTAGAGTTGCGGGTCAACTCTGACGGGACCCCGTGCACGCCCTATCAGCAGGACATCACGGTCGTGGAGCCACCTCCGTCGCCCGATCCCAGCGCGAGCCCGGGAGCGAGCCCTAGCGCTCTTCCATCACCGTCCCCCTGTCAGGTGCCCAGCTTCATCGGTTCGAAGAAGAATTCCGCTCAAGGCCTCTGGGCCGCCGCCAGCTTCACGACTGCAGTGCTGCTTGACCCGAACGCCAACCAGAACCAGAACTGGACCATCCAGTCCCAGAGTCTCGTTGGCGGCCAGACGGCACCGTGCAATGCGTCGGTCACGATCAGCCCGACGTTGGCGCCATGATCCGTTTGCTGACGAAGGAGCGGAGCCGCGGGCAGGCACTCGTCGAGTTCGCCGTCGTCGCTCCTGTGCTCCTTCTTATGATCCTTGCGCTGTTCGACGGTGGTCGAGCCGTCCTCTTCTACACCGAGCTGACCAATGCGTCGCGGGTTGGTGCGCGGGTCGCGATCGTCAACCAGAGCAATGACGCTTCGTGCACCGGAGAGCGCACCTTCAAGTGCGCCGTCGCTGAGCTGACGACGGGCATGGGCATCGCGCCCAGTGCCGTCGGCGATGTGGCCATCACCGGGAGCGACTGCAGCCAGCCATCGGACTGCACCGTCAGGGTCACCGTCAATCACAGCTTCCAGATGATCACTCCGGTCCTCAGCTCGATCATCGGGCCGATCAACCTGTCCGGATCCACGACCATGCCGATCGAACGCGTCTATGAGAACCCAGTCAACCCATGAGGAGCCAAGGGATGAATCCACTGCACAGCGAAGCACGGCGGGAGGCAGGTCAGGTCCTGGCGCTCTTCACCTTCGGGTTCCTCGCACTTGTCGCCGCGGTGGCCTTCGTCATCGATGGCGGAAATGCATATGCCAACCACCGCATCAGCCAGAACGCCTCGGACGCGGCAGCGGAAGCTGGTGCTGTCGTCCTTGCCGAGCGATTGAGTGGCGCCACCATCACCGACAATCAAGTGCGCAGCGCCGTGGATGGTGTGCTCAGCGCCATGGAGATGGACGTGGTCGCCTCGGTGGCCGAGTACACGGACATCGATGGCGCCGGCCTGAACGTCAGCGTGGGCAGTCTGGGGAACTCGGACCCGCCAAACGGCGCCTTCGGGGTGGCGGTATCGGGCGAGCGTGATTTTGGCACGTTCTTCGCGGGCATCCTCGGTATGGACCAGTTCACCGCCTCGACGAACGCGACCGCCATCACCGGCTATGGGGAACCTGACTACGGCATCCTGCTTCCCGTCACGCCACCCATCAATATCCTCACCTGCAACGGCCAGAACAACCCGGCATTCCAACTACCGCTCACGCACTGGAACGGCTATGAGCTGTACCGGGTGCCGCTGTGCAAGAATGGCCCCGGCAACGTCGGCTGGATCGACTGGACGCCGCCTGCAGGCGGATCGAACGAACTCAAGAACGAGATCCTCAATCCGACGGGATCCGTCACTGTGCCCTCCTGGAATTTCGTGACCGAGACCGGCAACACGAACTCCAAGCCGATCGAGGATGCGCTGCGTACATATGACGGCACCGTGGTCTTCATCCCGATCTTTGACAGCACGTGCAATACCCAGCCTACGCCCGGGGTCACCACCGTGGACGCCTGTCCTCCGGCCAACGTCGGCGGCAATGGACAGAATCAGTGGTACCACTTCCAGGAGGTGGGAGCATTCCAGTTCTGCCCGGGCGATGCCTCCAGCAACGCGCAGGTCGAGATCGACTTCGTCAACGCCTGTGCCAGCGCGAGCCTCAGCCACGGGGCATACGTGAACGGCAACAACAAGAGCCAGTGCGACAATGGCAACGGTGCGACCAGCTGCCTCACCGGACGCTGGGTGAACTTCATCGGGTCCGGCACCGTCACCGGTCCACTGGGCGGACCGCCCAGCCCCTCGAAGGGCGTCGTCGTCCAACTCATCAAGTAGACGGAGCCACGGGCTACGAGATCATGCTGGAACGAGCAGCCACCGCGCAGGTGGCTGCTCGTACGTCGGTTGGGTGTCGCCGCGTCGTATGAACTCCACACGGCCCCTCTGCGTCCCCGGGCGCGGAACGCGGCCGACTTGGCGCCCATGCTCGGAGCCCGGAGGGTCGGTTAGCTACTGACCAAGGATCCACCGGACCCCTATCTTCGCTGACTTACGACGGATCGGTGCGGTGGTTCGAAAAGTGCCTCGACACGTGTCTCCGGTCGACTCGGGACCAGGCGTCGATCACCACCAGGTGCCAGTCGATGGATGCCACAGACAGCCGACCGGCTACCGGAGGGATAAGAAACGTACCATCTGATCTTCCGGCCTTGCTTGCTACGGTCAGCGTGTGCGCCGAGCACGTTTCCCAGCCCTTCCCGCCATCGGTAGCCGTCCACATTCCGTAGGACGCGATCCGATGCATTCTCGCGGCCAGGCGATCGTGGAGCTAGCGCTCGTCACACCGGCGATGTTGATCCTCTTGCTTCTCGCCGTCGACTTCGGCCGGCTGTTCTTCACGTTCGTTGCCGTCAACAACGCGGCTCATGAGGGGGCGTTCTACGCCGCGGAACACGCTTCCCACTCGCCATTCGATCAGACGGTCTATTTCGACGGGGTGGCGGCCGCCGCGCTCCGTGAGGTCAATGAGCAGCGCCAGGGAGGTGAGGGTGTCATGCAAGCATCGGCACCCAGCTGTTTCACGCCGGGGTCAGGAACGGCGGTCGGCTGCGACGGTGCGTCCAATTTCGCTGGTGGCATCGGCAACCAGGTCTCGGTTTCGGTCCGCCAGCCGTTCATGTTCCTCACACCGATGGTGACCGATATCATCGGCGGACCTTTGAACCTTGACGGTGTCGCGACTGCCCCGGTCCTGAGCCCGGCGGCGGTATCGATCACGGCTTCCAGCCCTTCACCCACGCAGACACCGAGCCCCGCGCCGACCTCGACCCCGACCGCCACGCCGACTGCCACTCCGACGCCGACGCCGCAATGCCCGGTGCCAGACTTCTTCAATACCCACTTGAATGACCCTGACGCGCTCAACACGTAGCACAACGTCGCGGGCTTCATCGGCACGCTGACCGACTCCACAGATGGCAAGAAGATCAAGAGTCAGACACTGCTGGCTGGTTCGATCGTCGCATGCACCTCCAACATGTCCGTGGATGACAAGAATTGAGCGTGATGATGCGTCCAAGGCAGCTTCGCCATGGTGAAGCTGGACAGGGCCTCGTCGAGATGGCGGTGGCGCTCCCGCTCTTCCTTCTCATCCTCGTGGCGGTCTTCGATGTCGGCCGCCTGGTCTACACCAACTCAGCACTGTCCCAGGCCGCCAGGGAAGGTGCGCGACTGGCCGCCGCTGAGGCAGCCTGGGTGGGCATCTCGACTGGCAGCTGCGTCGCCTCCGAAAGCGCGATCACGGATGCCAACCCGGGCGCCCATGTTTGCCGGACCAACCCGGCGTCCCTTAAATCAAACGTCGAAGGTGCCGTCAATCGGATGGCTGTGAGCCTCGGCGCGCTCAGCGACATCCATATCAGTTGCAATGCGGGCACGGCGGGAGATCCGGCGCCCAGCGGCGAATGGGTAGAACCCAGCGGTGGCAACGGATGCGATGACGGATCCGGCAATTCCATACCGACCATCGGATCCCTGTGTGGGTGCCGATCTGGAGCACAGCCGGGGGCACTGGTGCCAACGGCTACTACAACATCGTGGGTTTCGGTGCCGTGGTCTTTACTGGCGACAACGAGCATGCCAAGTGGCTCGAGGGAGCGGCAGTGAGCAATTCATGCTTGCCGGGAACAACCGTACTCGGCCACTCGTTCTGCAGCGCTCCTGGAGGCAACTTCATCATCGACGCCACCGGTGAGGTCCAGCTGATCCGCCAGGTGTGTGTCCTTCATCGTGAATCCGCCGACCGGACTCGCCGAAGACTCCGTCGCCGAGTCGGGGTAGCATCGGGCGGAGGGCCGCTACGTGCCCGCCGTTCGGAGGAATGATGCGCCCCAAGATCCTCGCAATCACCGTTCTCGGTTTGCTCGTGTGCGCCATCGCTGCGCCGGGCGTCGCCCAGGAGCCCAGCCCGAGCGCGTCGGCGCCGGTCAGCGCCGAATGCGTCGAGCCGGAAGCCTCAGCCGCCCCGGTCGAGATCGAGCCGCTGTCGATGCCCGAGGACTTTCGCATCGCGCTGTTCGATGGTGTCTGGGAAGGTATCCGCGACTACTACATCGATCCTGACACCAACGGTCTCGACTGGGACGCCATCGGCGATGAGTACGCGCCCCTCGTCTTCCAGACCGACGATGCGTACCAGGTCTACGACCTCCTGCGCGAGATGGTCGGGCTGCTGGACGATCCGTTCACCAACTTCTACTCGCCGGAGGACCTGGGCGATCCGGAGAGCTTCGATCCCAGCTATGGGGGCATCGGCGCGTTGCTCGATACCAGCGCTGCCGGCGAGGACACCGAAGGGCTGCGCATCACCTACGTCTTCGAGGGCGGCTCGGCCAAGGACGTGGGCATCCGGGCCCGCGATCGCATCGTCGGCGTCAATGGCGACGGTTGCGTGCGCATCGCAGACATCCGCGGGCCCGAGGGCACCGACGTCACGCTGACGGTCGTATCACCCGGCGAGGCGCCCCGCGACCTGACCCTGGACCGGCGCCGCATCGATCCGCTCATCCTGCCCGACGCCCATCGTCTTGAGGCGGACCCGACTGTGGGCTACCTGCAGATCCTCTCGCTGTCCGGGCAGGAGGCCATCGACGGGATCGAGCAGGCGCTCACCGCGCTGCAGAAGGGAGACCCGCTGGAGGGCTTGGTCATCGACCTGCGCGCCTCCAACCAGGGTGCTCCTGCGGTCGTCATCGATGCGCTGGGCGCGTTCGTCTCGGGTGATGTCGGCGAGTTCCACTCACGCGTCGGCAATGAGCCCATCCAGATCGAGTCCAACGACCTGGCGGACGACTACGCCGACGTGCCGCTGGTCGTCCTGGTCGATGAGGGCACGCAGGCCGATGCCGAGCAGATGGCGGCCATCCTCCAGGACCAGGGCCGCGCGGTCATCGTGGGCCAGCAGACGGCTGGCGAGACCCACGGTGCCAACACCGTCGACTTCGCCGATGGCTCGCTCCTGCAGGTGGTCTCATTCGGCTTCCAGCTGCCTGATGGTCGCACCCTCGAAGGTCAGGGCGTCACGCCGGATGTCGTCGTGGACGGTGACTGGCTGGACTATCCCGAGTCGGACGACCCGGGCCTGCTCGCTGCGATCGACGCCATCGACGAGGCTCGCGCCGCAGCCGTGGCGACAGACCTGCCATCGCCGGGTCCGTCGCTCGCCGCCCCGTCTTCTGCGGTTCCCACGACCGTACCGACATCCGCGGCGGCATCCGCGGCTCCCTCGCGCGATGCATCCGGATAGAGATGGCAGGCCACATGGTGGCCATCCGATAGCTCGATGAGCGGAGGCACGATGACCTCGCACGTCCCCGCGATGGCCGCTGGGCAGCGCGGGTGGAAGGCGCAACCCCCCGGCAGCGCCCCGGCGTCGGGCGGTTCGCCGCCGACCACGGGACGTTGCCGCAGTCGGTTCGCGGGGTCGGGCTCCGGAACGGCCGCCAGCAGCGCTCGCGAATAGGGATGTTTGGCGTCCATGACCAGCTTGGCCGCAGGCGCCAGTTCGACGATCCGCCCGGCGTACATCACCGCGATGCGATCGGCGAAGTGGCGCGCACTGGCGAGGTCATGGGTGATGTACAGGAAGGTCAGACTCGTTCTGCTCCTGTAGTTCGGCGAGAAGGCTCAGGATCTCGGCGCGGCTCGAGGCATCGATCATCGACACGGGCTCATCGGCCACCAGGTAGTCGGGTTCGAGGACCATCGCGCGCGCGATGCTGACGCGCTGGCGCTGGCCACCCGACAGGGTGTGGGGGTACTTGTCTGCGAAGTCCGCGGCCGGCGCGAGCTTCACCTGCTCGAGAGCGGCGAAGACCCTGGCCTCGCGCTCCGCTCGCGACTTCGGCCCATGGATGACGAGGGGCTCTTCGACCAGCTCACCCACGCGCATGTATGGGCTGAGGCTGGAGAAGGGATCCTGGAAGATGACCTGGGCGCGCTGGCGGAACGACAGCAGCTCCTTGCCGTGCAGCGTGCCGATATCGGTGCCCTCGAAGACCACGCTGCCGTCGGTGATGGGTACCAGGTTCAGGGTCGCTCGTCCGAGCGTCGTCTTGCCGCTGCCTGACTCCCCCACCAGCGCGACCGTCTCGCCCTTCTCGATGCTGAGGCTGACGTCGTTGACGGCGTGGATGGGCCGCGTGCCGAAGAGCGACTGCCGCACGAAGAAGTCGACGCTGGCGTGGTCGATGCGCAGGATGGGTCCATCGCTCTTGCTCCAGGCGCTCATCCGACTTCCTCCTCCGTGGCCCACTGGGCCCACCTCGGATCGTGGAGCCAGCAACGTGACCACTGGCCAGGCTTCACCTCGGCGAGAGGAGGTGGCTCGTCTGCGCACGGCTCGAAGGCCAGCGGGCAACGCGCCACGAAACGGCAACCGGGGAGGTCATCGCGAAGGTCCGGCGGCGTGCCGGGCAGGAAATCGGGCGCGACCTCGTCGTGGAGGCTGGGGATGCTGGCCAGCAGCCGCTGGGTGTAGGGGTCCTGGGGGTCGCTCAGCACATCCTCGGCCGAGCCCAGCTCGCGAACCTGCCCCGCATAGACCACGGCGATGCGATCGCACAGGTCGCTCGCGAGAGCCAGGTCGTGGGTCACGAAGAGCATGGCGATACGCCGCTCCGCCTTGAGCTCCTTGAGCAGGTTCATGATCTGGGCCTGGATGCTGACGTCCAGCGCGCTGGTGGGCTCGTCGAGGATGAGCAGCGGCGGGTCGTGGGTCAGTGCCGAGGCGATCATCACGCGCTGCTTCATGCCACCGCTGAGCTCGTGGGGGTAGCGGGCGGCGATGCCCGGCCCCAGGCCCACTCGGCTCAGGAGCTCGTCGACCCGGGTGCGCGCGTCCGACTTGCTCATGCCGTCGGTGCGGAGACGTTCCGCCACCTGGTCCCCGACGCGAACGACCGGGTTGAGCGAGTGCATCGCGCCCTGGAAGACCATGGCCATCTGGCTCCAGCGGATGTCGCGACGGAAGGCGTCATCGCCGAGCGACGTGAGCTCCCGTCCGTCCAGCCGGACCTGGCCGCCGATGAGCGTGGCGTTCTGCGGCAGCAGCCGCATCAGCGTGATGGCCATGCTGGTCTTGCCGCTGCCGGACTCTCCGATGATACCCAGAGCCTCGCCCGCCTCCAGGTCGAAGGAGATGTCATCGACCGCCCGCAGGGGACCGCGTTCGGTGCTGTACTCCAGCGCCAGGTCGCGCACCTCGAGCAACGCCATCAGTCGCGCCTCAGCCTGGGGTTGACGATGGGTTCCATGGCCAGCGCCAACAGCATGAAGGTCATCGCCGTGATGACGATGAGCAGGCCGGGAGAGATGACCCACCACCAGTAACCCAGGAACACCGCGCCGGTGCGGAAGCCGTCCTCGAGGATCTGGCCCCAGGTGGGCAGCGACGGATCGCCCAGGCCCAGGAACGACAACCCGGCCTCGGCGAGGATGACGGCCGGCACGAAGAAGATGAGCTGGGTGAAGACGTACGGTGCCGTATGCGGAAAGATGTGCTTGAAGAGGATGTGACGGCTGGACGCCCCCAGCGCTCGCGCTGCCTCCACTTCCTGCGACCCTGAGAGCCCCAGGACCATGGAGCGCACCAGGATGGTCAGGCCGGGCCAGCTGAACGCCACCAGCAGCACCAGGATCAGCCACAGCTGCGCGCCGAACACGAAGACGAAGAAGATCAGCAGGGGCAGCAGTGGCACGTTGTTGACGATGTCCGCGGCGCGTTGGATGACCAGGTCGATGCGACCTCCCTTGTAGCCGCTGAGCATGCCCAGGCTGGTGCCGATGAAGGTGCTTACCGTGGCCGCGAGGATGCCGATGAGCAGTGCGATGGGCAACCCAAAAGCCAGTCCCTGAGCCAGGTCACGCCCGCTGGCGTCGGTGCCCATCAGGCCGAAAACGCCGCCACCGACGACCAGCGCGGACCCAGTCGACGCTATCGGCCGGGTCGGCCAGCGCCACGCGCACCTGGGCGGTGTAGGTGCCATGCAGCGGCTGTAGCTCGCCATCGGCGTCGGGCGCGCCGAATAGTGCGCTGTCCACGTCATCGCGGAGGCTCGAGGCAGGGATGGTCACGCCATAGTCGTCGGCCAGCATCTGCGAGGCGGCTTCGGCTGTCTCGGGCTCCGCGCTGATGAGCACGCGCAGGGGTGTCTCATCGTGGCGCACGTATGGGGGTTCTTCGCCGGGGCGAGGACCGCGCACCGTGGTTCGCAGGAGGGACACCTGCGTGTCGTCGGGGCGCAGCAGCGTCACGCTCAGGGACGGAGGGCGTCCCGCGAAGGTGACCGGTCCCAGGCTGAATGACAGGAACGAGGGCGGCGCATCCTCCTGGTAGTCGAAGGTGAGGTCATAGACGTCCACCCGTGCCGTGCCACGCTCGGTCGACTCGGTCGGCTCCGTGGCCTCCAGGATGCGATGCTGCGCCACCTGTTCCGACGAGAACGCTGTCGTCCAGGCTGGCGGCACGGCCTTGGGGTAGTCAGCCCAGACGGCCGGGTTGGACCAGCGCGTCGGCCCGAAATCGAGCGGGAAGGTGAGCAGCACCAGGAGCGACACCAGACCCAGGATGACCGCCAGCGCGACACCGACCTTGCCGGCGCCACTGGCCAGGACCTGCCGCCACACGCTCCGTCGCCTCATGGCCGCTCCCCGCTCACTGGTAGCGCACCCGGGGATCCAGGAAGACATACAGGATCTCGAGCAGCAACCGCGCTGCCACATAGATGAGGGTGAACATGAAGGTCAGCCCGATGATGATGGACTCGTCGGGCTGGCCTGAGAACGTCTTGAAGTAGAGCTGGCCCATGCCGTCCCAGGCGAAGACGGTCTCGATCAGGATCGATCCACCCAGGGTCGCCGCCAGGCCCAGGATGAGACCGGTCACGATCGGGGGTGCTGCCACGCGCAGGATATGGCGGCGGCGGATGAACCCCTCGGGCAGGCCCTTGGCCCGTGCCACCGTGACGTGGTCCTGCAGCGCCACGTTCAGGGTCATGGTGCGGATGACGTAGATCGAAGGTCCGATACTCACCAGCACCAGCGTCAGGATGGGCAGCAGAGCATGCCAGGCCAGGTCCAGCGTGGAGGCGATGATCCCTTGCGGCGGCGGCGTGCTGTACATGCCACCCGACGGCAGGATACGCAGCCAGAACGAGAAGATCAGGATGAGCAGGATGCCGGCCCACCACGCCGGCAGCCCGTTGGTGATGGCGGCCACATACGAGACGAAGCGGTCGATGCGCGAGCCTGGCCGGGTCGAGAGCCACACACCCAGCGTCAGCCCGATGACCGCGGTGATGAGCAACGAGGTCGTCAGCAGCATCACGGTCCGCGGCAACCGCTCGATGATGATATCGCCGACGCTGTTGCTGCCGTCCGAGGCGCGGATGGAGCGTGCTTCACCCAGGTCGAGCACGAGCACGCGCCCGACCACCGCCGGCAGGCGCTCGTACCACTCCTTGTCGAGGCCGTACGAGACCTCCAATTCCTGGCGCCGCGCGGCGACGACCTCCTCGACCGCATCGGGGTCGGTGATGGTCTGGGCCAGGCTGGTGCGCAGCACTCGAAGCTCTTCGCCCACCTGGGCATCGAGGATGCGATCGGAGTATCCGGTCGCCCCAAGCGTCAGCACCAGCAGGAACAGCACGATGATGAGCACCGCGCCGAGGCTGGCCGCTCGGACGAGGATGGGACGCAGCAGTGATGGGCCCACGCTTGGTCAGCCCTCCACGCAAGCGGCTATGTGATGGCCGCCAACGTCAGGGCAGCACCTCCAGGTCCACGCGACGCTCGGTCACCCGTGCCAGCGAGTCGCTGTCGGCGGCCAGGAAGAGCTGGTAGAAGCCCGGGAAGAGGTTGGTGGTGACGTCGGCACCGATGGTCACTTCGAAACTGCCGTCCCCGGCATCCTGGGCCCGCCCCGATTCCACCACATCGCCCACCGCGGGATCGATGAGGATGTACTGAAGACCGACCGTGCCAGGCCCGTCGACCGTGGCGCTGATGACCGCGTCCTCACCGGGGACCACGGGGTCGGCGCTGATCTCGCCGATGCTCAGGTCGGGCGGCGATCCCCGATAGAAGTCTCCAGGCTTGAACGGATAGCTGGGGTCCCGGAAGGCATCCAGCTCGGCGAACTGCGCCGGCGGATCGAACTGCTCCAGGTAGAAGGGACCCTGGCTGATGACGAGGTGATCCTTGTCGTCGTACCACGCCTGCGCGGCTTCGTAGCGAGCCGTGGCCTCCTCTGGCGTGACCAGGGCCTGACCACCGAAGTCCGCGATCGAAGAGGGGATGAACTCGTCACGCTCCAGCTGCCGGATGGTGCGATCCACCAGGCCGGCGTCTCGGCGCAGTACCAGGCTGAGCCAGGGCACGCTGAAGCGTCCCGCCGCGGTGTCGGTGTAGGCCGCGCGGCGCTGCTCGAAGACGAGGTCGTCCATGGCCGCCTTGACCTCCCAGGGCATGTCGAAGCTGACCGGGCTGGCGTAGGCCGCGATGTGGTCTTCGTCGAAATGCCAGTAGTCGACGTAGACCTCCAGTCGTCCATCCTCGGTGAGGCGATAGCCCTTGAACGTCTCCAGGACCGGACGAGCGGTCACCGCAAGCGCAGTCTCGATGCGGGCCTTGTCCGGGTCATAGGCGCGATCGAAGGATGCCGCGATGGAGTAGATGGCGTCGGCCATGGTGATGGGCTGGCCATCGTGCCACTTGCTGTCGGTGTACTTGGAGTAGTCGAAGGTGACCTTGCTGACCGCCTCGGTGCCGGCCGCTACGGGCACCCAGGTCTTGGTCTCGACGTCCCATCGCTGGGCGTCTTCGGGGACGGGGAGCGTACCGTCCGGACCAGCGGTCTCGATCTCGTAGCTGGCGCGGAAGGGCTGTGGGATGCCGGTGAAGGGGTCGTTCTGGATGGGCGGGTCGAAGAGGTTGCGCCACAGGTCCACCGAGTAGACGTCGCCGAAGCCGCCCACCGGGTTGTAGGTGGTGCGCTCGGTCCAGACCCACTGGTGGCCGACGCGGACGTCACCCGAGCCAGGTTCATAGGCTTCTCGCAGCGTCCACGGGTTGCGAGGGCCGGAGACCAGGTCGCTGGTCACGCCCTGCAGCGTCGACTGGACTGGGAAGCTGTTGTTCACGGTGGCGAGCCAGACCCGGATGGACTCGTCGAGCCCGGCCTGGGTCATGGTGCGATAGATCTCGTTGCGCTCGTCGAGGCTGTCGAACTCGCCGCGGAAGAGCGTCTGGCCGAGCTCGTCGAGCTCGGGGTTCTCGTACTGCCAGAAGCCCTCCTCGAGCCAGCCTGGCATGTTGCCGAGCCAGGGTGCGATGAAGGAGTTGACGGCGCCGACGTCGTAGCGCTCGGGCGAGCCACGACCCCAGCCCTCCGTGTAGATGTGCCACTCGAAGGCCTGCGGGTCGGTGGAGTAGACCTTCTGCACCGCCGGGCCGAACTGGTCGTAGGTGATGGCCACCTCGAAGCCGGCCTGCTCCAGCTCGGCGCGCACCAGGTCGGCGATGTCGCGCCGCTCGTCCTCCACGCGGCCGATCGAGCTTGATGCGGACAGGCTGCCCCTCGAAGTGCCAGGTGCCATCGACGAGCTCGGCGCCGGCGTCGGTCATGGCGGTGGAGATAAGGTCGCGGGCCAGCTCCGGGTCATAGCTGATGCCCGAGCCGCGGTCGATGTCGTACACGGTCAGGAAATCGGGATCGCTGGGTGCGACCTGCGTGATCATCGGCTGCGCAGCACCCTGGTAGATGTCCTGGGCGATGGCCTCGCGGTTGACCAGGTACTGCATGGCATGGCGGATCTCGGGGATGGAGAAGGGGTTCAGCTCGCCTTCGCGCGCCGGTGCCGGGTTCAGGATCAGCGAGACCGCGGTGGCGGGTGCATCGATGAGGTCGATGCCGGGCGTGCCGCGCAGGTCCTGGGCTGCTTCGGTCTTGAGGCCGAACAGGTACAGGTCCATGTTGCCCGCTTCCATGTCGAGCGGCGCCCGGTCCACGAAGAAGGAGTTGTAGAGCAATCGATCCGCGGCCGGGCCGGGCTCCTGGTGCGGCGGCTGATAGTCGTCGTCCTGGGCCAGCACCATGGCCGGCAGCGACGTCACCACCAATACCGCGGCAAGCGTGCCGCCGAGGCCGAGGCGTACTCGACGCGGGCCTCGCTCGGAGTGGATCCGGGGCATCTGACTAGCCCTCATCAGACGAGCCGTCGAGGATGGGTAGCGGGCTCTCGAGGGCAGGCGATGGCTCGTCCGCCGGCGTGGCCTGGGGCGTCGGCGTCTCCGGGGCCGGTGTGGCCTCGGGCGTAGGTGTCTCAGGCGCCGGGGTCTCCGCCGACTCGGGGGCCGGGGTGGCTGTCTCGGGGGTCGGGGTCTGGGCCGCTTCCATCGAGTCGAGTCGGCCATTGAGGTCCTCGATGAGCTGCTGGATGTTGCCGAAGCCGAACTCGGTGAAGAACGACGTCCTGGCACCATTGCCCGACTCATCGAAGACGGAGATGTTCTGGCTGCCCTCGCTGGTGATGGGCATGTAGATGCTCGCCGTGAAGCCACCATCGAGGTCGGTGCGCAGGGTGGAGATGGTGCTGTCACCGAGCTGGACGTAGATGCCCATGTCGGGCTGGAAATCGAAGCCCTGCAGGGTCACCTCCTGGCCACCGGGACCTGACGGCGGCGAGATGAAGATCTCCGGCGACGGCACGGACTGCTGGCGCGCGAAGGCGATCTTCTGGTTGATCGGTCCGAATTCGCCAAGACGAGAATCCGGCCACACCATATAGACCTCGTCATCGGTTGCCGTCGAGCGAGAAGTAGTCCCCATGAACAGGCCACGCGGGAACGCATAGTTGGGGTTGGAGGCGAAGTCCGTGACCCGGGTGTCACCCGTGCTCAGGTCCAGCTGCTCGTTGACGAAGCCGAAGGTCTCACCCTGGTCGTCCGAGCGGGTGTAGTAGATGTGATACCGGGTCTGCTGCGGGCTGTCGCGCATGTCGCCCCACATGACGTGGATGACGCCATCGGGCGACACGTCGATCGACGGGAAGAACTGCACATGGTCGCTGTCGTCGTCATTGAGCACCCTGGGTCGACTCCACGTCGCGCCATCGTCCATCGACGAGACCAGGAAGACATCACCATCATCATTGGGCTTGTCCGACGGCCGGCCGACATAGACGACGTAGACCTCTCCATCGGGACCCGTCGCGATCTGTGGGAACGACGAGGCCCAGAAGCGGAAATAGGCAGTGCGAGGCCGGAACTCGGTCTCGTTGAAGACACTGGCCACGACCGGCGTCGTCCAGGTACGTCCGGCGTCCCCGGAGCTGGCCACATAGATCTCACCGACACCCTCCTGGGACTTGTCGTCGGTGCTGTCCATCCAGGCTCACAAAGACGGTGCCGTCCGGTGTGACGGCGGGCTGCGAGCCCTGGACCACGCGCAGGGTGCCGAAGACCCCCGGAGCGCTGCGGTCCCCGTTCTCGCCGTAGCCACGACGCACCGTTGGGCTGACCCCGACCGGATCGCTCCATGTGGTGCCGCCGTCATTCGAAGACACCAGCTCGATGGTGGTGCGCATCTCGGTCGGCAGCAGGTTGGGGATCTCACCGATGTACAGGATGTCGTAGCTGATGTCGAAGTTGGTGTAGGTGACATAGATGACGTCCTGGGCGGGATCGTCCGGATCGGGCCCGATGGCCATCCAGGGCTTGTCCAGGAAGGACGAGGTCGACGGTGCCGCGGAGGCGCCCGAAGCGGTCGGTCTCAAGGCCGTCCGTATTGACACTGGAGCGTGCCGAAGAGATCTGGGTAGGCCAGGTGAAGCCCTCATCCTCGGACTTGGCGATGGCGATGCTGGATACCTCGGCCTCCGTCTCGATGGGGCCCAGGTTGAAATCGTCCACGCCGATCGAGATGTACGCCATATAGACGTTGCCGTCCCGGTCGAAGGCCATGACCGGGTCGCCTCCCGCACCCAGGTCCTCCTGGAGGTAGGGGACCTGGAATGGTCCTTCCCAGCGTTCGCCACCGTCGAAGGTGACGTAGCTGGACATGGACGGGAAGGAGTAGTCGATGACGCCGAGCACGAGATGCTCGGGGTCGTTGGGGTCGACCTCGATCTGCGGTTCGGTCTGGTACGGAGCCTGGCCGAAGTCCCGTGTCACGAGGATGTTCCGGCTGAATGCCGGCCCCGGGTCGCGATAGGGCACGGGCGCACCCGAACCAGCTGCCTGTGTCCGGACTGATCCACTCGGATCTGCAGCGCTGAAGTCGTAGCCGGTCAGGGGCTCGAAGCTGGGCATCCCCGACTGGCCGGGATCCAGGCCCTCGGTCTGGAGCCACGTCCGGCCGGAGAGCACCGGTCCGATGGGGCCCAACAGATCGATGGGCTGCGAGCCCACGATCGGGATCACCGACATGGAATCGGGGCCGATGCCGCCCTCTTCTTCCTCTTGCGCGAGAGCCGGGACAGCAGCGCCGGCGGCCAGCACCAGGGAGATGCCGAGCGCGACAGGCAAAGACGATCTGGGAGCGGTCATCGTTCTCCTTGTGGGGTTGGTCCCGGGACGCCCGGGCAACGCATGTGCATTCGAGCGCTGAGTCAGCGAAGTCGATCCAAGGTGGTGAGCAGCCCGTCGAGTCGATTGGCTACCGACAGCAACACGCCGCTGCGGAACTCGGTCATGGAGCTGTCGAAGGCATTGGCGCCGCTGGTGACGTAGGCCTGCGTAGCTTCCTGTGTGGAGGTGAATTGCTTGAAGCGCCAGTCGAGGAAGGCGGGTGCTGCGTCTTCGACGCGATCGATGAGGCGGCCCAGTTTGGCGGGATCGGATGACAAGGCCAGATCGCGCAAGCGCTGCAGCTGGGCCTCAGCCTCCGGGCGCGTATCCGGAAGGTTCTTGCGAAGCTCCACGAGCAGCTTTCGGTCAGCCTCCAAGGGGTCGTAGAGCGACTCGAAGCTGGTCAGTGAATGCTGCAATCGATCGCGCTCCTGCGACAGCGACTCGACGCTCTGCTGCAGGTTGCTGTTGTCAGCCTCGAGTGCCTCGTTGGCGATACTCAAGTCATCGACGAGGGTGCGCAACTCGTTGACGCTGGCGACCGTGGCCGACAGTTCCGTGTCGGTGCCATCCAGTTCGACGGTGGCGGCATCAGCGGCCATGGAGGCGCTGGCGGGTACCAGCATCGCTCCGGTCATGGCGGCAGCCGCGGCCAGTCCACGAAGGCGACGTTGTGGGTGTTTCCGCGTCAACATCGATCTAGGCACCTCTCCGGCTTGCGGACCGGGCTGGGCATCCCGGGGGGCTGTCGAGGCTCGTGTCGCAGGCAAGCGACGAACCTCCGATTTCGCGCGACCTTACACCGGTTTGGGTCACTTCGCTGCTACCCACATCACGGTCCTGTGACAGCCAGGGTGGGCCGTCAGGAACGGACCACGGTCGCAGCCGGAGTGGCACCGGACCGAATGCTGCGACGATGATGGCAGCGTCGAAAGCCAAGTGGTGTCATCACGGCCCTGTCAGTCGTGGCCCCGAGAAGGGGCTCGCATCAAGCCGCGGGATTCGGTAGCATCGGGAAAACCACCCGGAAGTAAGGGCAATCCGTGGCGAAGTATGTCTTCGTGACCGGCGGGGTCACCTCATCCCTGGGCAAGGGCATCACGGCCGCATCCATCGGCCGACTGCTCAAGAGTCGCGGACTCTCCGTCTCCATCCTCAAGCTCGATCCCTACATCAACGTCGACCCCGGCACGATGTCGCCCTACCAGCATGGCGAAGTGTTCGTCACCGACGACGGCGCCGAGACAGACCTTGACCTGGGCCACTACGAGCGCTTCATCGACGAGAACCTGAGCCAGCTGAGCAACGTGACGACCGGGCGCATCTATCAGTCGGTCATCGCCAAGGAGCGTCGCGGGGATTTCCTGGGTGGCACGGTCCAGGTCATCCCGCACATCACCAACGAGATCAAGGAGCGCATCGGCCGTGTGGCGCGGGATGGTAGTGCCGACGTGGTCATCGTGGAGGTGGGCGGGACGGTCGGTGATATCGAGTCGCTGCCGTTCCTTGAAGCCATCCGGCAGATGCGCAAGGACGTCGGCCGGGACAACGTGCTGTACGTGCACGTCACGCTTCTGCCAGCCTTGGCCGCTACCGGTGAGCTCAAGACCAAGCCCACGCAACACTCGGTCAAGGAGCTGCGGGGCATCGGTATCCAGCCGGACATGATCGTGGCTCGCAGCGACCAGCCGGTGGATGACGACCTGCGCGAGAAGATCGCGCTGTTCTGCGACGTCAACGTGGATGCCGTGGTGCCGGCTGCCACCGCGGACACCATCTACGAGGTGCCGCTGCAGTTCGAGGACTGGGGCCTGGGCGACCTGGTGGTCCGGCTGCTGCACCTCGAGGATCGCGTCAAGCCGGCCGACCTCACCGAATGGCGCGCCCTGGTCGAACGCATCAAGCGACCCAAGCCTGAGCTGGAGATCGCGCTGGTCGGCAAGTACATCGCATTGCCCGATGCCTACATGTCGGTGACCGCCGCGCTCGACCACGCTGGTTGGGCGCAGGAGCACGACGTCAGGATCCGCTGGGTCGACTCCGAGGAGCTCAGCGAGGACGACTATGAGGCCAGGCTGGCTGGCGCGGCTGGCATCGTGGTGCCGGGCGGATTCGGCCATCGCGGCATCGAGGGCAAGGTGTTGGCGGCCCGCTACGCGCGCGAGCACCGCGTGCCGTACCTGGGCCTGTGCCTGGGTCTCCAGTGCGGTGTCATCGAGTTCGCCCGCAGCGTGGTCGGGGAGGGGGACGCCAACTCGACCGAGTTCGACCTCTTCACCGAGGCACCGGTCATCGACTACATGCCGGACCAGCGCGACATCGACGAGAAGGGCGGCACCATGCGGCTGGGTCTGTACCCGGCCAGGCTGCAGCCAGGGACCAGGGTCGCGAAGGCGTATGGCGCGGAACTCATCTATGAGCGCCACCGCCACCGGTTCGAGGTCAGCAACCGCTACCGCGAGGCGCTCGAGGGCGCCGGCATGCTTCTGGCCGGCCAATCCCCCGATGGGCGGCTGGTGGAGATCGTGGAGCTCCGGGATCACCCCTGGTTCGTGGCCAGCCAGTTCCACCCCGAATTCAAGAGTCGCCCCGAGAAGCCGCACCCACTCTTCGCCGGCTTCGTGACGGCGGCCATCGAGGAGTCGGGAGGCTCGTTGCCGCCGGTCCCGGCCTCCAGGCCTGCTCCGGCGCACGTCCCGATCGTGACGGCCGCCGACGGCCCTCGGACCGCGCCGGTATCCGCAGAGGCCGCCGAAGAAGCCTAGGTACTCCTGTGACGAACCGTGCTTACTTGACCGTCCCCGGCCGCGTGCTACTATCGCGGTGATCCTCCGTTCCCACCGAGTGGCCGCATGGCCGGCACTTGCCCCGGTCCATCCACGACCTCCGGAGAACGGACGGCACTCGTCCCCGACTCGAATCCGGTCACGTCATACGTAGCCCGGAATGCGAGCACACATCCTCTGCCGTAAGGAACGACACCCCGAACCATGGACATCAAGGAACTCGAGAACAAGGACGCGGGCGAGCTCGCCCGCATCGGTGGTGACCTCGACGTCGCCGACGTCGATGGCATGGCCAGGGAAGAACTCGTCGAACAGATCATGCAGCGCCAGACCGAGCGCAGCGGCCAGAAGTACGCAGCGGGGATCCTCGACCTCGTCGACGACGGCTATGGCTTCATGCGACGACGCGGCCTCATGCCCGGCCCCGATGACATCTATGTCAGCTCCAGCCACGTGCGCCGCTTCGGTCTGCGAGCGGGCGACCGGGTCGCCGGCATCCCGCGCCCGCCAAAGAAGGGAGAGAAGTACTGGGGCCTGGTCCGGGTCGAGACCGTCAACGGCATGGACCCCAACGATGCTCGGCGTCGTCCGCACTTCGATGAGCTCACCCCCATCCACCCCTTCGAGCTCATCAATCTCGAATCGGATCCGGAAAACCTGAGCCAGCGACTGGTCAACCTGGTCAACCCCATCGGCAAGGGCCAGCGAGCCCTCGTGGTCAGCCCGCCCAAGGCCGGCAAGACGATGCTGCTCAAGAACATCGCCAACGGCATCACCACCAACTACCCCGAGATCCTGCTCATGGTCGCGCTCATCGGCGAGCGCCCCGAAGAGGTCACCGACATGCGTCGGTCGGTCAACGGGGAGGTCATCTCGTCGACCTTCGACGAGCCCACGGAGAACCACACCCACGTGGCCGAGATGGCGCTGGAGATCGCCAAGCGCCAGGTCGAAAGCGGGCGCGACGTGGTCATCCTGCTCGACTCGATCACCCGCCTGTCACGTGCCTACAACCTGGCGCTGCCGCCGTCGGGACGTACCCTGACCGGTGGTATCGACCCCGTCGCCTTGTACCCGCCCAAGCGCTTCTTCGGTGCGGCCCGCAAGCTCGAGGAAGGTGGCTCGCTGACCATCATCGCGACCTGCCTGGTCGATACCGGCTCGCGCATGGACGACGTCATCTACGAGGAGTTCAAGGGCACCGGCAACTCCGAGCTCATCCTCGACCGCAAGCTGGCCGAGAAGCGCATCTACCCATCCATCGATGTGCAGCGATCCGGCACGCGCCGCGAGGAGTTGCTGCTAGAGGAACCCGTCCTCAAGATGGTCTGGACGATGCGTCGCATGCTCAGCGCCGTGGGCACCAACGAGGGTATCGAGCTGCTGCTCAACCGCCTCAGCAAGACGGAGTCGAACACGGAGTTCCTCGCCCAGCTGACACGGAATGCCGCCGCCGAGGAACGTTCCAGCGCCAGGTGACAGACCGGTCAGCGCGATCTGACTGATGTTCCTCGACCGCGTCGACCTCACCGTCACCGCCGGCGATGGCGGCAATGGCGCGGCGACGTTCCGGCGCGAGGCACACGTGCCTCGTGGTGGTCCCGATGGCGGCGATGGCGGTCGCGGTGGCTCCGTCTACCTCGTGGTCGACGTGGGCCAGACGATGCTCGTCGACTACCGCTACAAGCACCACTTCCGTGCGGAGCATGGTGGCGCCGGCCAGCGGGCGCGGCGGCACGGCAAGGCCGGCGAGGACCTTGAGCTGGCCGTTCCACCGGGTACGGTCGTCTTCGATTTCGCCACCGGTGACCTGATCGCCGACCTGGTCTTTCCGGGCCAGAAGATCATGGTCGCGCGAGGCGGTCGCGGCGGACTCGGGAACACCCACTTCGCAACCTCCACACACCAGGCCCCCAAGCACGCCCAAAAGGGCGAGCCTGGCGAGGGGCGCCGGCTGCGCCTGGACCTGCGCCTGATCGCCGACGTCGGCCTGGTGGGCCTTCCCAACGCCGGCAAGTCCACGCTGCTCACTTCGCTGACGGCTGCGACGCCCAAGGTCGCGGCCTACCCGTTCACGACGCTGGAACCCAATCTCGGCGTGCTCGACCTGGCCGTCGACGATGCGGCTGACGAGCGACGCCCGACCCTGGCCGACCTGCCGGGGCTCATCGAGGGCGCGGCAGCGGGTGCCGGCCTCGGCCACGCCTTCCTGCGCCACGTGGAGCGGACGCGCGTCCTGGTCCACGTAGTGGACATGTCCGCGCCCGACCCGGAGCGTGACTACCAGATCATCCGCGAGGAGCTGGCGGCCCGCGACCCATCGCTGCTTGAGAAGAGCACCCTGGTCGCGGCCAACAAGATGGACCTGGATCCCGATATCCAGATGCTCCGTGACTTCGATGCCGCTCGCGCCCGTGAGGGCCTGGACGTCGTCGCCATCTCGGCCGCCCATCGTGACGGATTGACCGCTCTTCGAGCAGCCCTGGCACGGCTGCTGCCCGCCAAGGAAGAGCTCGGTTCGCCGGTCGACGTCGCCGGCGTGGTCGTACATCGCTACGATCCGGCGGAGACCGGCTTCTCGGTCGAACGCGAGACCGACGGCAGCTGGGTCGTGCTGGGGAGACGCATCGAGCGCCTGGTGGCGCAGACGGACTTCGAAAACGACGAGTCTGCGGCGCGATTCCAACGTGAGCTGGCACGGCAAGGGGTGGTGGAGCGGTTGCGCGAGGCCGGCGTGAAGGATGGGGACACCGTCAAGATCGGCGACACAGAGTTGGAATGGGGCGGTGAGCAGGGGGCCTGGGTGTGACCGATGGTCGGCACACGGACCCAGCGCCGAAGGCGGTCGGGATCCTGGGCGGCACATTCGACCCAGTCCACATCGGCCACCTGGAGCTGGCTTCCGAGGCGCTGGCTCGACTCGACCTGGAGCAGGTCCGCTTCGTACCCAACGCTGAGCCACCACACAAGCAGGCACGTGCGGTCACCCCGGCCGCCGACCGCGAAGCCATGCTGGCCCTGGCCATCGTGGATCATCCCGACTTCGTCCTCGACCGGATCGAGCTGGAGCGGCACGGCCCCAGCTACGCCGTCGATACCGTGACGGTCCTGGCTGAGCGAAGTCGGACCGAGGGCCGACCAGAGCCGTGGTTCGTGCTGGCCAGCGAGGTGCTCGATGGCCTTCCTGGCTGGCGTCAGCCCGAGCGGATCATCGAGCTGTGCCGGATCGCGGTCGCACCACGCGTCGGGACGGCATCGCTCGGCCTCGACTGGGTGTCTCGCCACTATCCCGGTCGAGAAGATCGTTTCACCTTCCTCCCCGGCCCCAGGCTCGACGTCTCGGCGACTCGGATCCGCGAGCGGGTCGCCAACGGCGAGTCCATCGCCAAGATGGTCCCGGCGGCGGTCATCGACTACATCCAGACACACCAGCTCTATCGACTCGAGCCGCGCCGCGGCGGCATCGTCGATCAGCTATCGGGGGAGCATGATGGGTAACCACTACGACAGCGCAGGAGGATCAGATATCCGTGGATGACGAGCACGACACCGGCGCGATCGGGTCGCCCCACACCAGGACAGGTGGAGCCGATCCACGGGAAGCCGCCACGCCGGGCCTGCCCTCGACTCGCAGTGAGGCGGATGAGCAACGCCCGCGACTGGCCGTCATCGAGGGTGGAGACCAGTCCGTGCTCCAGATGGCCCATCGCGTGGTCGAGCTGGCATCCGACAAGAAGGCCTCCGATATCGTCCTGCTCGATGTCCGGGGACAAACGACCATGACCGACTACTTCGTCATCTGCAGCGGAGCTTCGGATCGCCAGCTGACGGCCATCGCCGACGGCATCGAGAGTGGCCTCAAGGAGGACGGCGATCCGCCGTTGAGCCGGGAAGGACGGGCCAGTTCTCACTGGCTGCTGATCGACTTCGGCGGCGTCATCGTCCATGTCATGAGCAAGCCCGAGCGCGAGTTCTATCAACTCGAGAAGCTCTGGTCCGAGGCTTCACTGCTCTTGCATATCGTATAGGTACTGTCCCGGACCGGCCCTATCTACCCCAACCGGGGGGAGGGTCGTGGTACGACCGGGGCATGGGGGCAGGCCGAGCACTCCCCGTAGCATCCGACCCCTGATCGACCGGAATGACCGGTCGGGGTACCAGAGGTTGGATGCGAACGATGACGTGGCTCCGAGGCGACTGCCCACAGTGCGAGCGCCGGCTGGTCAACTCGCGCTTCGACACCACGTTCCGCATGCCCGATGGCGAGGAGCGACTGTGCTTCGCCATCCCGGCTGCGCTGTGTTCCGACTGTCACCAGCTCTATCTCGATCCCGACCTCCTGGAAGTCCTCGATATCCCTGATGGTCGCTGTGTCTTCGCCATCGAGTCCGATGGTGTGGTGCAGGAACGGGCAACACAGTTCCCCGTCTGATCTCCGCCCAGGCCCCGCGGGCCGATACGTAGCCACGGGCCATGGCTACGTTCGAACAGGACGCCGGGCCTGTCCTCTGAGGTCCTGGGTCAGCAATACGCCGATCGAGACCAGCCCGATCCCGGCCAGACCGATGAGGCCTGGTGCTTCGTCCAGGAACAGCCATGCCAATACGGCGATCTGGATGAGCATGGTGTTATTGATTCCGGCCGACTCGACTGCCGATAGACTTCGCAACGACAGGTTCCAGAGTGTGAACGCGAGGGCGGTGTTGACCAGCGCCAGCCAGGTCACGATGAGCCAGCCCTGCGTGGAGATGCGTGGCGGGCCCTCCATCCCGATGCCGGCGAATACCAGGATAGCGGCGCCGATGCCCATGCTCACCGCGGTGACCACCACCGGCGGGAGCTGACCCGCTCGATTAACGTCCCTCCCCAGCAGCGAGCTGGCAACGTTGGCGAAGAGCCCGATGAGCGCGGCACTCATCCCTACCACGGTGGCGCCCAGGTCGCCGGCAAAGAAGAGCCACGCTCCCAGGGCGACCAGGATGCCACCCGCGACCTGCCAACGCGACGGGACCTCGGCGAGTGAGACCGTGGCTCCGGCGGCCACGAACAGCGGCGTGAGCGACAGCACCAGGCTGGTGGTCGCCGCGGGTTGCTCGTCGAGCGCCACGAACTGGGCGGCCTGGGTCAGCGCATACATCAGCACACCCAGCAGGGCCAGCCTGGCCACGAATCCTCGATGGACGCGGTACTGCCGATAGCGGTGCCGTTCGCGAACCACGACCCAGCCGACCAGGACGATGGCAGCCAGGCCGTAGCGCAGCGCCGCGAACGTCAGTGGCGTAAGTCCTTCGTTCTCGAGTCCCCACCGGATGAGCACCCACGAGGACGACCACAGGACCGTCACCAGCAGGGCCAGCCAGATGGCGGTTCGGTGGGAGGTGAGGTCGTATCCTCCTGACCCGATCCCTTTCGGACGGACCACATCAGGAAGCGGCATGCCCGGTCCTAGCGAACGGGTGTGCCGTGGCGCGAAGCGGCGTGTCGCGCGATCCAGGTCTGGAAGGCGAGGGCGTCGATGCGCTCGGACATCTGCAGGGTCGAGCCGTCGAGCGCGATGCCCTTGGAGCGCAGGTCCAGTGCCAGGAGCTCCGCCATGGCCATCTCGAGCCCCTCGAGCGACCAGCTGGCCGCCTGCTCCGCGAGCTTCTTCGCCCGGAAGGGCTGGAGCTTGAGCTCCTTGACGATCTGGGGTGGCTTGGAGCCACTGTCGAGGTGCTCTCGCACCAGGATCAGGTCGCGCAGACGGCGATGCAGTTGCGAGACCAGCACCGGCATCGGCGTGGCATCGGCCAGGAGGCGCTCTCCGAGGGTGGCCGCTGCCGCTCCGGCCCGGGCGGCCACTGCGTCGAGGAATGCCCAGGACGATCCCGGGATGGTCTCGGTCACGAGGGCATCCACATCGTCTGCGGTGATGCTGCCGCCAGGTCGGTACAGGGCCAGCTTCTCCAGCTCTGAATTGGCCAGCTCCGTTCGCCGCCGCCGGTCGACGTCGGACTCGCGAACGTATCCCCCGACCCGTTCGGCCAGCAGCCGTGCGGCCGCCGGCTCGAGGGTGATATCCAGCTCAGCTCCGCGCTTCACCAACCACGGCTCGAGTCGACCCGCCGCGGGGACCTGGAACTCACGGACCGTGCCTCCGGCAGCCTCGATGGCGTCATGCAGCACGCCCCTGGCAGCCGGAACCTTGGCGCCGCTGGCGATGAGGTCGGTGACGCACAGGGCGTTGCCGGCTGGGACGGAGTCGACCAGGTCGAGAAGCCGCTTTCGAGCGTCCTTCTCAGCCAGCAGGCCGGCCGGTTGGCGGATCACCACGAGCGTGCCAGCACCGAAGAGCGGCGCCATGCCCAGGTGCTGCTCGATGCCGTCGAGCGCACGGGCACGGCGCTTGGCGACGGAGGTGGACACGCCATCGACATCGCCGGCGTCCTCATCGAGGCTGGTGCGCCAGGTCTCCATCTCCTCACCGGGTGGCGCAATACCAGCTGCCCAGTCCCGAGCCGCACGTTCGATGCTGTAGGCGTCCTCGCCCCAGAAGTAGGCCAGCGATGGCGCGTCGCTCATGCCAGCTTCGGATCGGACGGCGAGGCCATCCCGGCCAGCGGTCGGGCGAGGTCGGCAGGTTCCCTGGTCGCCAGCACGCCGTTGCTTCGGGCTCGGGCCATGGCATCGTCCACCCAGCGCAAGCGCTCGATCTCATCGGCGCGTACTCCGACCACGGCACAGACCCCCGCCTCCAGCGTTCGTGCCATGACCAGGGCTTCCGCCAATCGCTCGGCATATCGGGGATGCTTGCGCATCCACTGATCGAAGCGCTGGTCGAGTGACACGACGCGCTGGGTGGCGCGCTTGTCGGCATAGGCGACCACGCGTTCCTCAAGCGGTGCGTTGACCACCCACTCAGCGGCGGCGGCCTCGCTGAGTCGGGTCACCGGGTGGGCACGGAGGGTCGGTGCCAGCTCGGGGTGCCCGGCTTCGCTCAACCAGGCCGCGCCGGCGTTGCCGTGGCCGAGCGCGCGCAGGGGATGGTCATACGGCAAGGCCTTGTCGATGTCGTGGAGGAGCGCGGCCGTTTCCACCATGCGGCGATCGATGGCCACACCGGCCTGCGTGGCGCGATAAGCCAGGAAGGAAGCCACCTCGGCGACCACGATCATGTGCTGCCGCAGCCGGGGAGAAGGAGACGTGGACATGAGCAATGCGAGCGCTTCGGTTCGAGTCGGTACGGCCATCGGGCCGAGCGTAGCAGGCAATCGTGGCCCCGGCGCGTGCCACCGGCCCAGTTGGCCCCCCTGCTGGAGCCGTGGGGCATGGTGGCGGCTCGGGCGGGCGCGCGAGGAGCGCCGTGGCGTTCCGGGCGTGCCCATCGAGTGAGACCGATAGCGTGCCATCCCGATCGGTCCGCCAGATCCTCGCGCCGCTGGCGGCCAATCGGTCCAGGGTAGAAGGCGCCGGATGCCCGTACCGGTTGTCGGCGCCGACGCTGATCGCGGCGAGCCTTGGTCGGAGGCGGTCGAGCAGGGGAGCGCTGCTGGCCGTGGCACTGCCATGGTGCGCGACCTTCAGCAGGTCCCAGCGTCGGCCATCGTCGGGTAGCACGGGCAGGAGGTCCTGGTCACGGTCGTCCTCGATATCGCCAGTGAGGAGCATGCGTTGCCGCCCGACGCTGACCGCCAGCACGATGGAGGTGTCGTTGATGGCTCGTCCATCCGTCAGCGTGACCTGTGGCAGCCGTTCGCGAGGCGGCCACAGGACCTCGAGGTGGGCGACCCCGACATCCAGCTCGTCGCCCTGCGTGAGGCGGACCCGATCCACGCCGGCACGTGCTGCGGCCGAGCGTAGCTCGCGGACCCCTGCACCTTCACTGGGCATGCCCGTCTCGGCGATCCGGTCGATGCGGTATCGCGGCAGCAAGCCGGCCAGCCCGCCACTGTGGTCTTCGTGAGGATGCGTGAGAAGCACCAGATCGAGGTGGCGATCCCACAGGGGGATGCGTTCGTCGAGCCGGCGCACCAGCAAGTCGGGATCTGGCCCGCCGTCGATGAGGGCCCGGGTGCCATCGCTCGCCTGCAGCAGGATGGCGTCGCCCTGTCCGATGTCGAGCACGCTGACCTGAAGCGCTGGCTTGGGCTGGGCGACGAGGATGATCGAGACCGAGCCGACCAGTACGCCCGCGAGGACGACCACCGGCAGCCGGCGCGACGGCTGCGGCTTGGCAGGTGCCGAAGGAAGCTCCCACGGCCCTGCCCTGGCAACGCCCTGCCGACGGCGCGTCCGTCGCAGGACCGCCACGAGGGCCAGCAACGCCAGCAGCGAACCCACCACGTCGAGCGGTGGACCCAGCTCGACGCTGGCGAATGGCAACTGCGCCAGGAGTGCCGCCCCTCGAGTCATGAGTGCCAGCGGCAACCAGGCGGCGAGGAGGATCGGAGCAGCCACAAGCTGCCATGGCGCTACCAGCGATGGGCCGAGCAGCGCTCCGACCGAGGCTCCAGCCATGGCCAGTGGCACCACCGGCCCCACCAGCAGGTTGGCCAGGGGCGAGATCAGGGACAGGCGGCCGAAATGCACCAGGATGAGCGGCAGGGTGGCGAGCTGGGCAGCCGCCGACACGCCCAGCGACTCGCAGAACCAGGCCGGTGCGTGGTCACGCGTGACCCGTCGCACGACGGTTTCGGCATGGGTACCCAGCGCCAGCAACCCCGCCGTCGCTGCCAGCGAGAGCTGCAGACCGATGTCGCCGATCATGGTCGGATCCGCCATGAGCAGGCCCCAGCAGGCGATGCCGAGTGCCGCGGCGGCACCGGAGGGTCGGCCGCTCTCGCGGGCCGTGATGACCACGCCACCCATCACCGCGGCCCGGATGACGCTGGCCTCGGCGCCGGCCAGGATGGTGTACGCGACGATGGCGCAGATGACCACCAGGCTGCGCGGTCGACGTCGCAGCCCGGTGGCGCGAAGCAGTGCTGTGACGATGCCGGCCACGAGAGCGATGTTCCAGCCGCTGATGGCCACGACGTGGGTGAGCCCGGTGGTGGTGAAATCGTCGGCGACGGAACGGCTGACTCGTTCCCGAAGGCCGATGAGGATGCCAGCTGCCAGGCCGGCCTCTGGCTCGGGAATGGCCCGCGACATCGATCGATCGACACCCCACCGCACGTGCTCGACGGTCGAGCCGAAGCCGGACTCCGCTCCGGTCAACTCGATGGATCGGGCCTTGAGCGTCCCTACCGCATCCCGCGACTCCAGGAAATCGGCGAAGCCCGAGGCATCGGCCGGAGGCACGGCGAGCGTGCCGTGCGTCGTGAACCGGTCGCCTGGCAGCAGCGCTGGGTGGCGTGGCAGCCAGGCGTACACGAGCCAGCCTTCGGGCGGCGCGTGTGGTCCGCTGAGGCGCACGAAGGCCCGCTGCTCCGCTCCCGCCGGGGAAGACACGTCGACGACAGTGGCTGGCCATTCGCCGCTGCCTGCGACCAGCGGAACTGTACCGCCGGTCGTCGCGAAGAGGAGTGGAACGGTCGCTCGGAGTGCCACCGCCCCGCCACCCAGCATGAGTGTGGCGAGCGCGGGACGCCGTGCCAACGCGGAGGTGATACCGCCGATCAAGAGCACGACCGCCCCCGACATCACCACGGCGACGGGGACCGGAAGTGCGTCGGGCGATCCGGGGATCAGCAGCGCGGCGAGGATGGCTCCACTGGCCAGCCACGCCACCCTGGGTAGAGTTCGGAAGCATGGGGCGACTTCCGCGAGATGGTGTGACCGGTGTGACCGATGCCAGCGATCGGGGCTAGGAGGACACGCGAACGAGCTCCTTGATGTCGTCGAATACCGATTGCCCGACCAGCCCTCGCGAGCGGACCTCTCCGACCGCCGAGAAGCGAGCCCCTGCGCGCGCCTCGATGATCTTGCCTGCGGTGACCGGGCCGATCCCCGGCAGCGATTCCAGCTGCTCCTGGCTGGCGCGGTTCAGGTCGATGCGTGGGTCGGAGTCCTGGCGCTGGCCGTGGTCGTCGATACCGAGCTCTGGCACCAGCACTTTCACGCCATCCTCGAGCGGCTCGGCCAGGTTGAGCGACTGGCTGGCCGCGGCAAGGTCGACCCGCGGACCGAAGCCACCGGCAGCCGCGATGGCGTCGCCCACCCGGTCGCCCGCATGCAGGCGATGCAGCCCTGGCTGCACCACGGCACCGGCAACGTCCACGACCAGCGCCTGCGCCGTGGTAGCGACATCAGTCGGGAGCGTGTCCACCACCGCAACCGAGTCGGCTACGTCGACAGGTTCGAGCGGCTCGCCGACCGCTCCGAGGTCAGGGCCAGGCGAGGTGCTGAGCAGCAGCGACATCAGCACCACCAGGGCGCCGCCAGCGGTGAACCCGCCGACGGCCGTCAGCGCGGCGAGCAACCAGCGTGGGGGGACCGTGACGGCACCAGGAGAATGCTTCGATGGCGTCGCCCCCGCGGCGACAACCGGTTCGCTGTCCGACGTCAGCGTGCGCCAACGAGGCATGGCCTGCTTCAATCCGATCACTCCTGCCGGCGGGCAGCGAGGCGGTGCGTGGGCGGCGGAAGGCCAGACTAGGACGCGATCCTTGGCGTGTCCTTATCCATGGCTGTCTCAGGACTTGACGAGGGCTTCCAGCCGGGGACGCACATCGGTCGCCACGCGACGCATCGACTCCTCGTCGAAGGGTGCCGGGAACCCGCAGATCAGGTGACGGTAGCCCGCCTCCACGTACGGCTTCATCTGCTCGTAGACCTCATCTGGATCTCCCGCGATGATGCGGTTGGACGCGGTGCCGGCCGACCCCGGTCGATCCTCGTCATCCCTGGCACCGCCGTTGTGATCCAGCAGCTCCACCTCACGCGCCATGGCCGCCGCTCGCGTATCGCGGACCACCACGCGCTGCAGCTCGACCGTGCGCTCGATCTCCTTTTCGTCTCGGCCCACCCGCTCGCAGTGCTCCTGGAGGATGGCTTCGGACTCGAGCAGCGGCTCGATGGGATTGCCCAGGTTGTTCATGTCGGCGTACTGTGCCACCAGGCGCAAGGTGACCTTGGGGCCGGAGCCGCCGATGAGGATAGGGATGCGCTCCTGCACCGGTGCCGGCAGATTCAGCGCCTCCTTGACGTCGTAGCGCGAGTCGTCCGGCGATGACGGCCGCTCGCCCGCGAGCATTCCCCGGATGATCTGCAGTGACTGCTCGAGCCATCGAAGCCGGGTGCCCGGTCGGTCGCCGAATTCGAGCCCGAAGCCCGTGTGTTCTGGCTCCATCCACGCAGCTCCGATGCCCAGCACCGCGCGACCATGGCTGATGTGGTCGATGGTGGTGATCATCTTGGCCAGCAGAGCCGGATTTCGAAAGGTGTTGGCGGTCACGAGGTGCCCGATGGTGGCCCGTTTGGTCTGCGCCGCGACGGCGGCCATGGCCGTGTAGGTCTCCAGGGCCGGACCCTCCCAGGAACCGACGATGGGGTAGACGTGGTCCCAGGTGAAGAGGGAGTCGAAACCCAGGTCCTCGGCACGCAACATGGCATCGAGGAAGGCCGGCCATTCGGTGTACTGGTTCCAGAGGTTGGCGCCGAGCTTCAGTGGTGCGTTCATGTTGGGCATCGGGTCACTCCTTGGCGTGGCGGCGGTCAGGCCGCAAGAAAGGCTTCGAGCTGGGGGCGAACCTCCGTGGCCAGCCGGGTCATGGTTTCTTCGTCGTACGGTGCCGGGAACCCGAACAGGAGGTGGTGATAACCCGTATCGAGATACCGCTTGCAGTGGGCCACGACATCGTCCACGGTGCCCACCGGCATCCCGGTGGCGACCTTGGCGTTGCCGTTGCCCGAATAGATCCCGGCCAGGGCCGCGAACGCCTTCTCGCGGGAGTCGCGGATGATCGGCGTACCCAGCCCGACCGTGCGCTCGATGGTCTTCTCGTCGCGACCGATGGCTTCGCAGTGGCTCACCAGCACGGCGTCCTTCTCGGCCAGCTCGTCCGCCGGTCCGCCCATATTGCAGGCGTCCGCGTACTGGGCCACCAGGCGCAGCGTGACCCTGCGGCCGCTTCCGCCCACGAGGATGGGCAGGTGCTCTTGGATGGGTGCCGGCAGGTTCAGCGCCTCATGGGTGACATAGCGTTCGCCGTGAGCACTGGGCCGCGTGCCGTCGAGCATGCCGCGGATGATGGGTAGTGCCTCACCCAGCCAGCGCAACCGCTGCCCCGGGCTCTCGCCGAAGGGCAAACCCAGGGCCGTGTGCTCGGTCTCGAACCAGGCTGCCCCGATCCCGAGCACCGCCCGGCCTCTGCTGATGTGGTCGAGCGTGGTGACCATCTTGGCGACCAGTGCCGGGTTGCGGAAGGTGTTGGCCCCGACCATGAGGCCGATATGGGCGCGCTCGGTCAGGCTGGCCACGGCAGACATCGCCGTGTACGCCTCGAAGATGGGGCCCTCGTGGGAGCCGACGATGGGATAGAGGTGGTCCCACGTCCAGATGTCGTCGAAGCCCGATCGGTCCGCTCGCTCCAGGGCAGCCAGGAAGCCATCCCAGTCGGTGTATTGGTTCCAGCAATTGGCGCTCAGCTTCAGTGGCGCAGTGGCATCGGGCATGGGCGGCTCCTCTCGTCAGGAAAGTGGGACCACTCGCGGGGTCAGGCGCCGACGAGTGCCTCCAGTCGGGGGCGGATCTCCTTGGCCATACGCGTGATGGTATCCACGTCGTATGGCGCCGGGTAGTAGAACACGAGGTGGCGATACCCCATCTCGACGTAGCGCGCGAGGAAGTCGTAGACGTCATCGACGGTGCCGACAGGCTGGTTCTTCCATGGCGTCATGCCGGCCCGTCGAAAGATAGCCTCGTTGTCACGCAGGGCGTCGTCACGCGAGTCGCGGATGGTGGGGACACCCACGTCGATACTGCGCTCGATGTCGCGCTCGTCACGGCCGATGGCATCGCAATGATCCACGAGCACGGCGTCGATCTCCGCGACCTCGTGCGGCAGGCCCCCGATGTTGCAGATATCGGCATACTCGGCGACCAGCCGCAGCGTCACCTTGCGCCCGCTGCCGCCGATGAGGATGGGCAGATGTCGCTGGACCGGCAGCGGCTCGTTGATGGCCTCGACCATGTGGTAGTGGTCACCAGCCGCGGTGGGTCGTGTCCCATCGAGCATGCCCCGGATGACCGGCAGCGCCTCCTTGAGCCAGCGAAGACGTTGACCGGGGCTGTCTCCGAATTCGAACCCGAAGCCTTCGTGCTCAGGCACGCTCCAGGCGCTGCCGATGGCCAGGATGGCCCGGCCATTGCTGATGTGGTCGAGCGTGGTGACCATCTTGGTGAGAAGGGCGGGATTGCGGTACGTGTTGGCGCTCACCATCAAGCCCAAGGTCGACCGTGTGGTCAGGGCGGCCACGGGTGCCATCACCATGTACGGCTCGAGGATGGGCCCATCGGTCGGACCATGTGGTGGATAGATATGGTCGGGCGCCCAGAGGGAGTCATAGCCGAGCTCCTCGGCCAGCAGGTGGGTGTCCCTGAATGCGGGCCAGCTGGTGTGCTCGTTCCAAACATCGGCGCCGAGCTTCAACGGCGCAGTCATGTCGGGCATGGGGACTCCCTCGATCGGATTCGACGCGGAGCCTCAGGCTAGCGCACTTCCGGACAGCGCGATGGGTTGGGTCCCACCAGGCCCAGCGGCTGCGCCGGCGCTGTCCGTCAGCCGCAGCGGTAGCGCAGTCGGGAGATGCCCGCTGAGCATGCCTGGTGGTCGGCTATCGAACCACGATGTTGACGAGTCGGCCACCCACGTGGATGACCTTGACGACCTGCCTGCCGGCCAGGTTGGCCTGGACCTTTGGCTGGGCCATGACGATGGCTTCGAGATCGGCTTGTGACAGGTCGGGCGCGACGATGACCTTGTCCCGCAACTTGCCGTTGACCTGGACGGGCAGTTCGATCGTCTCGGCCGCCACGACCGCCTGATCGAATGCAGGCCAGGTCTCCGCATGGATGGACGACCAGGCGACGCCTGCCGCCTCCAGCCGGCGCGACCAGATCTCTTCGGCGATGTGTGGTGCCACCGGCGCCAGCATCAGCAACAGCAACCGCGTGGCCTCCTCCCAGGCAGCGGAGGTGGCCGCCTCGGTACCGCGATACCGCATCAGCAGGTTGGTCAGCTCCATGAGCTTGGCGACGATGGTGTTCCATCGGAACCCCTCGTGATCCTCGGTGACGCCCTGGAGTGTGCGATGGGCGGCGACACGGAGTGCCTTCTGGGCCGTCGCGAGGTCTTCGCCACCGGGCAGCTTGCCGCCATCGGGATCGCCGGGCTCCTGGCCGTGTGGATCGAGGTTGACCGTCCAGACGCGCCGCAGGAACCGATTGACCCCTTCGATGCCCTGCGGATTCCACGGACCACCCTGGTCCCAGGGGCCCATGAACATCAGGAATAGCCGGACCGAATCGGCGCCGTAGCGCGCCACCAGTTCGTCGGGGTCCTGGACGTTGCCGCGGCTCTTGCTCATGCGCTCGCCATCGGCACCCAGGATCTGCCCCTGGTTGAAGAGTCGCTTGAATGGTTCACGCTCGTGGACCAGTCCCAGGTCGTTGAGCGCCTTGGCAAAGAAGCGGCTGTAGAGCAGGTGCATGACGGCGTGCTCCGCGCCGCCGGTGTACTGGTCGACCGGGCACCATCGCTCGTCGAGGACGCGGTCGATCGGGGCGGCCTCGTCGTGCGGCGACAGATAGCGCCAGAAATACCACGAGCTGTCGATGAACGTGTCCAGCGTGTCGGTCTCGCGCCTGGCCGGGCCACCGCAGCCTGGGCACGCCGTCTCAAGGAACGCTGGCGTCCACGTCAGCGGGTTGCCACCCTCGGGTCGGTAGGCGAAGTCATCGGGCAGCAGGACTGGCAGCTCGGACTCAGGCACCGGGACGATGCCGCAATCGCCCTCGCAGTAGACCACCGGGATGGGCGTGCCCCAGGGACGCTGTCGGCTGACCAGCCAATCGCGGATGCGGTAGGTCACCATGGGGTTGCCTTCGCCACGCCTCTCCAGTTCGTCGACGATGTCGGCGAAGCCCGTCGACCAGGTCTTGCCCGAGTGTGCGCCACTATCGACCAGTCGGGCGCTCTCGTCCTTGCTCACGAAGGCCGCATCGAGTGGGGCGTCGTCGGCATCTCCGGGGCCAGCGACCACACGCTTGATGGGGATCCCGAACTGCGTCGCGAAGGCGAAGTCACGCTCATCGTGTCCGGGCACCGCCATGATGGCGCCGGTGCCATAGCTGGCCAGCACGTAGTCGGCGATCCAGATCGGGATGCGCTCGCCGTTCACGGGGTTGATAGCATCCGCGCCGATGGGTACGCCGGTCTTCTCGCGATCGGTCGAGAGCCGCTCGATCTCCGTCTCACGGCGGGTGTGTGCCACGTACGCCGCCACCGCCTCGCGTTGCTCGGGCGAGGTCAGCTCGGTGACCAGCGGATGCTCGGGTGCCAGGACCATGAAGGTCGCGCCATACAGCGTGTCCGGCCGCGTGGTGAAGACCCGCAATGCCTCACCGCCGGCGTGGTGGTCCGACGGAGCGGTCCGGAAGACGATGTCTGCGCCCTCGGAGCGGCCGATCCAGTTGGTCTGCATCAGCCGGACAGGCTCGGGCCAGTCGAGCCCCTCGAACGAGAGCAGCTCGTCGGCATACTTGGTGATGCGGAAGAACCACTGCTCCAGGTCGCGCTTGTAGACGGGCGTGCCGCAACGCCAACAGACGCGGTCGACACCCTCCACCTGCTCGCGGGCGAGCACCACCTTGTCCTTGGGACACCAGTCGACCGGGGCCATCTTCCGATAGGCCAGGCCGGCCTCCAGGAACTTCAGGAAGATCCACTGGTTCCAGCGGTAGAAGTCGGGTTGGCACGTCACGACCTCGCTCTTCCAGTCGAACGTGGCACCCATGGAGCGCAGCTGCCCGCGCATGCGCTCGATGTTGTGCATCGTCCACTGCGCGGGATGGACACCGCTCTTGATCGCGGCATTCTCTGCAGGCAGGCCGAAGGCATCGAAACCGATGGGAAAGAAGACGTTGTGTCCGTTCATGCGCAGGAAGCGGGCACGTGCGTCCGTCGGCGTCTTGATGTACCAGTGTCCGATGTGCAGATCACCCGAGGGGTAGGGGTACATCGTCAGCAGGTAGTAGTCCGGCCGGGAGTCGTCCGTCATGTCGGTGTCGTGCATGCCCAACTCGTCCCAACGCGCCTGCCAGCGAGGCTCGATCTCGGTGGGTTCGTAGCGGTCGATCTGGGGGCGTGCGGACTCGTGGTCGGTGGTCGTGGAATTCGTCACGCTGGCATTGTCACTTATCTATCGGGACGTCGAGCACCCGCGATGCCGCCGCGGTGGCAAGACCCCCGCGCCGTCACGGTTCCTGCAACGACGCTCGTGCGGAGCGGGGGTGGTGGAGCGACGGGGACTCGAACCCCGGACCTTCTGCATGCCATGCAGATGCTCTTCCAGCTGAGCTATCGCCCCGAGAGCGGCAATCTTAGCGAATCGTGGCCGAAATGGCTGCGGCCTGCGGATGTGCGGACCGTGGACCTGATACGCGCTCGTCGGTTGCGTACGATGCGTGGGTGTGGATCGATCTGAACGCGGACGTAGGCGAAGGCTTCGATGGGGCCGACCAGGCCATCCTGCCGCTCGTGAGCTCGGCCAATATCGCCTGTGGCGGGCACGCCGGCGACGCCGACAGCATGCGCCGGACCGTTGGACTGGCGATGCGGCACGGCGTGGCCATCGGCGCACATCCGGGGTATCCCGATCCCGAGGGCTTCGGCCGGCGGGAATTCCAGATCGACGGCCCGACCCTGCGCACCAGTCTCCTTGGCCAGCTCGAGGCCCTGGCCGCCGTGGTGGCCGTCGCTGGCGGCAGCGTGGGGCACGTCAAGCCGCATGGAGCGCTCTACGGTCGCGCCGCCGCTGATCGAGCCCTTGCGGACCTCGTGGCCCAGGTCGTGCAGCAGTGGCGCCCGAAGGTGGCTGTCGTAGGTCCCCCTGGATCGCGCCTGCTGGAGGCGGCCGTTGCGCTCGGACTGACCACCCTGGCCGAAGCGTTCGCGGACCGTGCCTACCAGGCCGACGGCAGCTTGCGCCCACGGTCGCTGCCCGGCGCCCTGATCGATGATCCACGGACCGCGGCGTCACAGGCGGTAGCCATCGCCATCCACGGCCGGGCACCACTCGATGACGGCGGCACGGTGCCGGTGGCGGCCCGAACCCTGTGCCTCCATGGCGATGCTCCCGGGGCCCCGGAGCGCGCCGCCGCTGTCCGGGCGGCCCTGCTCGAGGCCGGCGTCAACGTCCGGGCCAGGGGGCCCGTCGGATGAGCCCCAGCCTGCCTCGCGTCGTGCCGTTCGGCGAGTGCGCCTTCCTGGTCGAGCTGGGAAGAGATGTCGATGAGGACACGAACGCCCGGGTCCAGGCCCTGGCTGCCCGGCTCGACGCGGGCCACCTTGACATCGCCGGGCTTGCTCGCAGCGTGCCGGCCTATGCCTCGCTGCTGGTGCCCTTCGATCCCGCCAGGACCGACATCGGCACGCTCCCGCATCGACTTCTCGAGCTGGCCCGGGAGTCACGGGCCGCCGGCGTCGCCGATTCGGGCCGGCCGATCGAGATCCCCGTTCGCTATGGGGGCGACGCCGGCCCGGACCTGGCCGATGTCGCGAGTCGCACCGGCCTGGCGGTCGACGACGTGGTGACGCTGCACACCAGCCTCAGCTATCGCGTCTTCATGCTGGGGTTCTCGCCGGGATTCGCCTACCTGGGTCCACTTCCCGAGGCCTTGCGACTGCCCCGCCGCACCGAGCCGCGTCTTCGCGTGCCTGCCGGATCAGTCGCCATCGCAGCAGCGCAGACGGCGGTGTATCCGCACGTCACAGCTGGTGGATGGCACCTCCTGGGCCATACCGAGATGCGACTGTGGGATGCCGATGCGACCGAGCCTGCGACGTTGCGACCGGGCGACCATGTCCGCTTCGTGGCACGCTGATGCTGGTCACCATCGAACCCGGGCTCTACGGCACCATCCAGGACCTCGGCCGCCGGGGCGCTGGACATCTCGGGGTCCGGCAGGCCGGCGCGGCCGACGAGCTCGCACTCATCGTCGCCAATCTTCTGGTCGGCAACACCGGGGATGCTGCGGCCCTCGAGATGACCCTGCTCGGTGGCACGTTCGCGGTCCAGACCACCTGCCTGGTCGGGATCACCGGAGCGGATATGGAGGCCCGGCTCGAACCTGGCGGTCGCCAGCTGCGTCCGGGGCGAAGCTACTGGCTCGATGAGGGCACGACGCTGGTGTTCGGTGGCGCCGTCGATGGGGCTCGTGCCTACCTGTCCCTGGCCGGAGGCATCGCCTCAGAAGTCGTACTGGACTCCGCATCGACTGATCCCATCGCCGGGTTCGGTGGCATCGGGGGCCGTTCGCTGCTCGCCGGGGACGTGCTGGCCGCGCCACAGACCGAACATCGCCCCGAGCGGACCTGGCCGAGCCATGAGCCTTCGTCCGGTGTCGCCACGAGCGACGATCCGAGGGCCATCTGCGTGGTCAGGGGTCCACACCTCGACATGCTGCCTGATGAGGTCGGAAGGCAGCTCTCGGCGGAGGTATGGACGGTCAGCCCTCGAAGTGACCGGGTCGGCTTGCGCCTCGATGGCCAGGCCATCGACGGGGGCGAGCTGCCCGCGCTGGTGTCACTGCCGATGCTGCCGGGTGCTGTCCAGCTGCCTGCGAGTGGGCTGCCCATCGTGCTTATGCCCGACGCGCCGACGGTGGGCGGCTATCCGGTGCCAGCCGTCGTCGCATCCATCGACCGGCCCGTGACCGGCCAGCTGCGCCCTGGCGACGAGGCACGGTTCGAGTGGCTGGAGCCAGAGGCAGCACGGGCCCTGGCGGCGCAGCGCGACGCGCGCCTGGGGGCCCTGGCGTCGGGGGCATGGTGAGCCGTCCACGACACACCTATACGCTGCGTCGCTCGGATCGCGCTCGGCGTGCGCGTCTCACCGTCAGCCGGGAGGGCGAGGCCATCGTCGTCCTGCCGCGTCGGATGCCGGCTGGGGAGGCTGATCGGCTGGTCGTCGAGCACGCCGCCTGGCTCGACCGGCGCCTCCATCGCATCCACTCCGAGCAGGCACAGCTGGCCGCTCGTCCCCGGTTGGGCGAGGGACGGACGCTGGCGGTGGCAGGCGTGTCCTATCGAGTCTCCGAGGTCGACAGCGGCCAGGCTCGACCGGCTCGAGGTCGTGTCGAGGTAGGCCCCGGGCAGCTCATCGTGCGTCGTGGGCGCGACGGTCGCAGCGCCGCCGAACTGCTCGAACAGTGGCTGCGCGGTCGCGCACGAGACGTCGTCACCGATGTCGTCCGCGCTCGCGCTGCCGAGTTGGCTGTGGCGCCGGGTCGGATCACCATCCGCGATCAGTCCAGTCGCTGGGCCTCGGCATCCGCCAACGGTGCACTGTCATTCAGCTGGCGGCTCATCCTGGCACCTCCGTTCGTGCTGGATGCAGTCGTGGTCCACGAGCTGGCGCATCTCCGCATCCGGGGACACACGCCCGGCTTTTGGTCGTTGGTCGAGTCACACGCTCACCGCACGCCCGAGGCCAGGCGGTGGTTGCGGCAGCACGCGCGCGAGGTGCGAGCCGCGCTCGTCTGAAGGCTCAGCAGCGCGCCAGGACCCTGAAGGCCGCTACCTCGTTGGCGAACGTTCGTGCGGCGTCCTCGACATGTGGCGCGGCCCGTCGGGGACGTCGGTTGGTGCGGAAGTCCTCGACCGCGAGCTCGACGTCATGCAATCGATACGAGAGTCGCCGCAGCGGGTCCTGGAGCTGGTCCCTGAAGTCGCCCAGGTCGACCGAGTCGAGGTCATCGAACGCCACGTCCAGGTTCCCCAGTTCGATGTCGAGCGGCACGCGCTCGGTCAGCTTGAGCTCGACGGCACGCAGGCGAGCGATGCCCAGCTCCACGTCATCGATACGGCGACAGACGCTCTCCGGGTCAGTGGACGCCTGGGCTTCGGGACTGGCATCAGGAGCGTTCGTGGCCGGACTGCCCGAGGGCAGCACCGACGGCTCGACGGCCGCACCGCCCGAGCCGCAGGCGACCACGACGGACAGCAGACCGCAGACCGCCGCCAGGCTGCAGAGAAGTCGAGCGGGCCGGCGAGCGCGCGCGCGGGAGGAGGTTCGAGCCATACGCGGCGGCCTGTTGAGGTTGGATATGAGTGGTGGAGATGAGGGGACTCGAACCCCTGACCCCTGCGATGCGAACGCAGTGCTCTTCCAACTGAGCTACATCCCCACGAGATGTGGCCGGGGGCCACGGGTCGGCGGGCCGACAGTATACCTCCGGCCAGGCTGGGCCAGCCGTGGACCGAGTGGCTGAGCCGACCGACTGCCTGGAGTAGCATCCAGTCCACAGGTGTACAGCGCAAGAGGAGGCCAGCGTGTTCGGATTGCTCAGGTTCGCGATCAAGGTGATCGTCCGTCTCAAGGTCCTCATCCTCGCGCTGGCGACCGGCATGGCCATCGCCTATGGCCTGCAGCTGCGCGAGCAGTACCGAAGCTGGGGCCGCCTGGCGGGCGACCAGGATCGCGCACTTCGCGGCGACGATCTGGTCGAGCCGGCGGACCTCGTCGAGACACGCACCCTCGTCATCGACGCGGCGCCAAGCGCGGTCTGGCCATGGCTGGCGCAAATGGGCTACGGCCGGGGCGGCTGGTACAGCTATCGGCAACTGGAGCGCCCCTGGCAGGCCCGCGGCGGTCCCATGGGGGAGAGCAGCGACGTCATCCTCGACGCCTATCAGGACCTCGCTGAAGGCGACCTGGTACCGACCGATCCCGTGGGTGGGTTCGTGGCGCGCGTCGTGGAGCCCGAGTCGGCGCTGGTCCTGTTCCTCGATGACGTTCGGGTCCGCGAGCAATACGGGAAGATGGACGAAGACGAGTCCGAGGAGCCCCAGGAGGCCACCTTCGACATGGACATGCCGCCGTTCTCGTTCAGCTGGGCGTTCCTGCTCGAGCCGGTGGGCAAGGAGCGCACTCGACTCACGGAGCGCGTGCGGCTCCGGGTAGCCGACATCAGCGATGCGCAGCGACGAGGCGTTCCGCTCATCCGCACGGGTGTCTTCGTGCTCATGCGCAGCCAGATGCTGGGGGTCGCCCGGCGTGCCGAGCAGGCCAGCCTGGCCCGCCCAGTGGGCGGTGATGGAGACATGTCCACGGCTGCCTGACGAGCCATGGCGCGCGGCGCCGACACCGCTCGCCGAGTGCGCAGGATGCCGACCGCCTGAGGTCGGGAGACGGCCCCAGGTGGGTCAGCCGGCGATCAGTGTGGTCGGATGGGTGCACCACCTCGAGGCAGGCTGAACCAGAAGCGTGTCCGGCCGGCAGCTGACTCCGCGCCGACATGGCCGCCCCAGCCCTCGACCAGCTGCTTGACGATGGCCAATCCGATGCCGGCCCCACCACGAGCGCGGTCGCGCGACTTCTCGACCCGATAGAAGCGCTCGAAGACATGCGGAAGGTCTGCCGAGGGGATGGCTTCGCCACTGTTGACGAGGCTCACCAGGACGGTGTCATCGCGTGGCTCCGCGGCGAGGATGACGGTGCCACCCGGGGCCGCGTAGCGGGCCGCGTTCTGCAGCAGGTTGGCCAGCACCTGCGAGATCTGGTCGGGATCGGCCCGGCCCGGCAGTGGCCGCGGCCAGTAACGCTCGAGTCGCAGGTGTCGACTGTCGAACGTGGGTCGGGCCAACTCGGCGGCGGCGTTGAGCAACAGCGCCAGGTCGACATCGATGGGCCGGGCGGTCTTGTGAGCCGCATCGCCCATGGCCAGGTCGTCGAGCGAGCGAGCCAGGCGCACCAGTCGCTCGGTCTCCTCCAGCAGGGAGTCGAGGGCCTGCCGGTCGGGTTGGATGACGCCGTCGCGGATGGCCTCGATGTAGCCTTCCAGGTTGGTCAGCGGCGTCCGCAGCTCGTGTGCGGTATTGGCGATGATGTCGCGCCGTTGCCGTTCACTCTCCTCAAGGCTGGCGGCCATCTGATTGAAGGAGTCGGCCAGGCTGGCCAGCTCGTCCGGGGCGGCACGGGGTACGCGCGTGGCCAGGTCGCCACTGGCCAGTCGGCGGGCGGCGGCCCCGACCTGGGCCAGTGGTCGGGCGATCATCCGGGAAAGGCCGATGGCCAGGGCCAGGCTTGCAGCGACGGCCACCGCGATGGCCACCAGCAGCAGGTCGCGAACCGAAGCGTCGAACATGGCGTAGGCGTGGCTGGTCGATTCGCCCTGCTCCATGGCCACCATGACGATGTGGGCCAGCTCGGCGCGGAAGACCCAGATACCGAGGGTCACGATGCCGATGGCGAGGAGTCCGGATGCGATGCCCACCAGCGCGATGCGCCAGGTCAGGCCACGCCCGAAAGCCAGGCCACGCCGCCCCAACCCCGGCTGGCTGCTCATGTCTCCGAAGGCGGCGGTGCCGCGCGATAGCCGACGCCTCGCACGGTCATGACGTAGCGTGGCTGCTCGGCATCGTCGCCGAGCTTGTCGCGGAGGCGGCCGATATGGACGTCGATGGTTCGGTCGAGCACATCGCCGTCGTCGGAGCCGTACACCGCATCGAGCAGCTGGTCACGGGTGAGGGCCCGGCCGTCCGCGGCGACCAGCGTGACCAGCAGCTTGAATTCGACCGGCGTCAGGGTCACCAGGCGGTCGTTGCGACGGACCTCGTAGCGCTCGGTGTCGATGACCAGGTCAGCCTGGTGCAGGGTCGAGTCGGCCGGCTTGACCGGAGTGGTGCCCGCCGGCTGGGAGACTCGGCGCAACACCGCCTTGACGCGAACCACCAGCTCAGCCGGGCTGAAGGGCTTGGGCAGGTAGTCGTCTGCGCCTCGCTCCAGGCCGATGATGCGTTCGGGCAGCGAGCTGCGGGCGGTCAGCATCAACACCGGGACGTGGCTATCAGCACGCAACAGGCGCATCACCTCCAGGCCGTCGATCTCCGGCAGCATCAGGTCGAGCACGATGAGCGCGGGATCCTCTGTGCGAGCCAGGCGCAGGGCTTCGCGGCCGTCGTAGGCGGTGATGACGTGGTAGCCCTCACGCTCCAGATAGGCGCGCACGAGCGCCACGATCTTGCGATCGTCATCGACCACGAGGATGGGCCGGGTGGTGAGGATGGGATCAGTGTTGGGCTTGGACTTGGACATCAGGACGTTCATGCTAGCGCTGCAGTGTCACGGAGGCGGGTGACAGCGACATGACAGGAACTTCCCGGCACCAGGTACTTGACGAAATAGAACAGATGTTCGATGATTCGTCGGGCCATGGAACGGTCACCAGAGCCCCTCCACAGTGCCCTTGCCACCCTGCGGACCCGCTGGGGTAGTGCTGCCATCCGCCTGGGCGACGGCCGCCCGGTCGGGTCGGCAGAGGCAGCGGGTGATGGGACTCCGGCCGTCCATGGCGCTCTCGCCCTCGCGGTGCTCCCGGACTCCGACCCGGGAGCACCGCGGCCAGCCCCTGAGGTTCCTCCATCCGATGTCATCTCTACCGGCTTCCCGGATCTCGATGCCATCCTGGGACCGTCCGGACTGCCGGCCGAGGCCAGCGTGGTCATCCGCGGCGGTCCATCCAGCGGCAAGACCACGCTGGCCCTGCGCACCATCGCGGAAGCCCAGGCTAGTGGTGACATCGTGGCCTGGCTGGACCTTGCTCGTGCCTTCGATCCGGTGGAAGCGGTCGGTCGTGGCGTCGACCTGCGTTGGCTGCTGGTCATCCGGCCGGCCAGCGTGCAGGAAGGCCTTAGCCTCGCTGGCTCGCTGCTCTCGGGGCGCTGCCTCGGGTCGTTGGTCGTGGACCTGCCGGGCCGGACGCAACTGCACCTTGATGAGCAGTTGCGCCGGCTTATCGCTCACGCCCGGCGTGTCGGCGCTCGGCTGCTGGTGCTGGAACCATCTTCACTGGCTGGCTCACCACGGACCGCACTGGCGGGCAGCACCAGTTTGCGGCTGGAGTTGGAGCGGCGTGCCTGGCTGCGGCTGGGCCGGGACGTGGTCGGGCAGCAAACCTCGGTGACCGTGGCCAAGAACCGCTATGGGCCACCGGGGCTCAGTGTGGACCTGGAGATCCACTACCTCGTGGACGGTGATCGAGCGCTGGCGGCCCACCGCCTGGCCATGGGTGGAGGGATGGACCCGGGAGGGACGGTGGATCCACGGCGAGTCTCCCCCAGGGGGCCAGCCAGGACCCGACGCTGCGCTCGGGTCCACGCCTGGTCGTGGTGTGACCGCGGCCTGGGCCACGGACACGTCATCGCACCAGCCATGCGCTTGCTGTACCTCGACTGGCCGCACCTGCCCATCCGGCTGGCATTGGGTCGTGACCCGGGTCCGGAGGAGGCGATCGTCCTGGGTGGACGGCCCTGGGACCCGGGTCACGTCCTTGACCGAAGCCCCGCCGCGGGCGCGCTGGGCGTCCGGCGGGGACAGCCACTGGGCACGGCCCACAGCCTGGCCCCGGAAGCGCTCTTCCTGCCGCTGGACCCGGCAGAGCTGGCCGCTCCCCTGGAGGCTGCGCTGGATGCGCTGAACGGTCTGGCGCCAGCCGTGGAAGGGGAGTCGGATCCTGTCGCCCCTGCCTTCGGCCAGGTCTACATCGGTATCGAGGGGTTGGTCCGGCTCTGGGGTGACGAAGCGGCATTGGTACAGCGCGCGCTGACGCTGTTGGCACCGCTGCTGCCGGGCCGGCCGCGCAGCGGGATCGGTAACACCCGCTTCGGGGCCGCGGTCGCGGCACGCATCGGCAGCGGCGCCATCCCGGCCGGTGGGTGGCGTGAGGAGGCCGCCTATCTGGCGCCGCTGCCATTGGCGTTGCTGCCGGCGGATGCCGCGGTCCACGGCCGCCTGCGCATCCTGGGGCTGGAACGGATGGGCCAGCTGGCCGCTCTGGACCACTCCGCGGTGGTGGCTCGCTTCGGGGCCCGTGGGGCTGAGCTGCACGACCTCGTTCGGGGCATGGACCGGCGGCCGCTCAGGCCCCGGCGGCCGCTGGAGCGTCTCTCCGCGGAGGTGGAGTTGGACCCGCCCGCAGATGAGCTGGAGCCACTGCGCTTCGTACTCCATCATCTTTGCGGCACGCTATGTGAGCAGCTGGCAGCACGGGGTGCCGGGGCTGCGCGAGCCGTTTTGGTGTTGTGCCTGGATCAGCCACGATCGGCCTTGGGGCCGCGGGTGCTGGAGTATCGTCAGGCACTGCCGGAGCCGTCGGCCGCCGGGGAGCTGCTGGAGCGGCTGTTGATGGCCCGCCTGGAGGCGGAGCCACCACCTGCGGCAGTGGAACGGCTGTCCCTGGAGCTCGATGGCACCGCTCCCGAGGCCGGCCAGCAACTGACCTTGTTCAGCCGGCAGCTGGCCCAGGCTGCCCGGCTGGAGTGGCAGCTGGCCAGCCTGGCGATCCGCTTCGGTGAAGACCGGATCCTGCGCGCCAGCACCGCTGATGTGGAAGCAGCCCTTGCTGAACGGCGTTTCACCTGGCGCGCCGCCAGCGAGTCATGACCAGGCTGCTGGGCCAGCACCCGGCTATCGAGGTGTCGGTAGACCAACGCGGCTGGCCGACGGGGCTGCGCTGGCCAGGTGTACGCGAGCCGGTCCAGGCCTGCAACTACTGGCGGATCGAGGAGTCGTGGTGGCGCCGCCCGCTGGTGCGCGACTACTTCAAGGTCGTGGGGCCACGCTTGCTGGCTCTCGTCTACCGGGATGGGCTCGACGGCTCATGGCACCTCGAGCGTCTCTATGACTAGGGTCCTGAGGTCAGTAGTCCGACAACCGCGGTGGATCGGTCGGAGGAGGGCGCATCACGATGTCGGGCATCGACTTGGCGTCGAGCTTGAACACCACGAGGGGGTCCACCAGCTCACGCGCGTAATCGGGATAGCCGCGCGCCTGTTCCTCGGCGCTGACCTTCATCCACGGTCCATCGGTACGGACCAGCTGGTAGCGCATCATCGCGTGTCCCTCGGCCATGCTCATGTGGCCGATGACCTGACCAGGCTTGACCACATCCCCCGGCTTGACCTCGAGGTTCTTCAGCTCGCTGTAGACACTGAGGTAGTCCGTGCCGTCATCGATGACGACGCCCTGGCTGGGCTTCTTCTTCTGGTGCTTGAGCCTCTTGTAGACGGTGTCGAGCGACCCGTCATAGCCGATACTGTCAGCCCAATCCCGGCCAGCCGCAAGGACCTTGCCCTTGTGAGCGGCCTTGACCGTGGCACCGTCGAACCATTCGATGACCAGCCCGGCGCTGATGCGCTGGTTCTTGATCGATGTAGCGCCCATCGCTGTCGCGATCGTAGTAGCTCGTCATCGTGCCGCCACGCACGGGCCAGCGATAGCCCTTGAGCTTGGTGGGCGGCTTCGAAATCGGGGACCTCTGCCGGGGCGGCCGAGGGATGGACCGACGCGCCCGGTGAGGGCTCGGCGCTGGCTCCCGGGACCACGCCAACCCCCGCAGCGGGCTTGGCATACGAGGGCACGGCCACCACGATGCCGATGGCGATGACCACCACCGCCATGAGGAAACCAGCCGTCATCAGCCCGGATAGGGCGTCACGGCGCGCAGCGGGGTCTGTTTGCTGGCCCGCTCGCGCCGAGGGCACGGCGTACGCTTGCAGGCCCCTGTCTGCCACTGCCGCGCATGATAGCGATTCGCAGCCGTGTTGACAGGACGCACCAGCCACGATCGGCGCAGGCTGCTGAAGGCTCGTCCCGGCCGAAGCCTCGTTAATCGTTCGACACACACATTTATCGATTCCCCATCCTGCGAGCGTGGATCGAGTGCTACGGTCTCGATATCGGTCGCGGCCCCGATCCGCATGCATGACGACCAATGCAACTCGCAAGTCATCGCGGATGCCGGCACCCGACCAGATGTGAGTAGTACGTGTTGACGAACGCGACGGTCAACGGCTCTGGTGTGCAGGCGTGCGCCCAAGCGCCGCGGCATCAGCGCAGGCCCGTCTGACGGACCGTGCCAGCCGTGTCTCCGACCCGGCCGACGCGTGGCCGTGATGGCCATGGTCCGATCGATGCGTCGGCGTGCGGCTGCATGGCGCCCCCCTGAGCCTCGCGGGAGGGAGCCAGTCGACGGCGTCACATGACCTGTCGGCCCGCAGGGCCGCGGTTCGCATGTGTGCCGGATGCAGATGTGCGAGCCGGTACCGGCGCGCGTCCTATCTCGAGGTCTATCTCAGAGGTCTATTTGCCGTGAAAGATCGCGTCTCCTCCAGGACCCCCGCCGGAGCCTTCCTGCTCGTCGGGCATCGCCACCATCGGGCTGACCAATGCCGCGATGGCCCAGACAGGATCCATCGATTCGGCAGCGGCCGACGCCGTCGTGCGCCCGGCGGCCCTGACCGTGACGACCGAGTACCCGTCCATCAGTGTCAGTCCCGGCGAGGAAGCGGACTTCCCGTTGTCCGTCGTAGGGCCTGTCGACGAGCGGGTCGATCTCAGCATCGATGGTGTGCCGGATGGGTTCAGCGCGTCCCTCCGCGGCGGGGACGCCATCGTGTCGAGCGTGTACACGGATGCCCAGGTACCGCCCCCGCTGGAACTGCGTGTCCGCGTGCCGGAGGATGCCCCGCCTGGGCACGAAGAGCTGACGGTCTCGGCCACGGCCGACAGCGGCCAGGCCAGCCTGCCCGTCGACGTCGTCGTCAGCGACGTCCAGGATGGCTCGGTCTCACTCGAGAGCAAGTACCCCGTGCTGAGCGGCGACTCGGGTACCTCCTACTCATTCGACCTCGCACTGGCCAACGATACGACCAAGGACATCACCTTCGGTCTCGTGGGAGATGGCCCCGATGGCTGGACGGTCGAGGTCAGTCCGTCGGGCAGCGACAAGGCGTCAACGGCATTGGTGACTGCCGGCGGACATACCAATATCAAGGTCACCGCGGACCCGCCCGATCTATACGCCTGCGGGACGCTACCTCGTCGGGGTCACGCGCCGACGGCGAGGGCCGGGGAGATCGCTCAGGCGCAGCTGGGCGTCGAGATCGACCGGCTCGCATGACCTGGCGCTCGATACCTCCGATGGTCGGCTCAATGACACGCGTCGCGACGGGTAGCAGTGATGACATGGCCCTGGTCGTGACCAACACGGGCACTGCACCGCTGGCTGACATCAAGCTCACGGCCTCCACGCCAAAGGGCTGGCAGGTGACGTTCGACCCCGAAACCATTCCCGACCTGCAGCCTGCCGCCGCCGCCCAGGTCTCGGCCAACATCGCACCGGCGGGTAACGCCGTGGCCGGCGACTACGCACTGACGGTCACGGCATCGTCGCCGACGCCTCGAGTGACATCCAGCTTCGTACCACCGTCGAGACGTCCATGATCTGGGGCATCGTCGCCGTCGGCATCGTCGTCCTTGCCGCCGTCGGCTTGATGCTCGTGTTCCGCCGCTACGGGAGGCGCTGACATGGATGCCCACGATGTCATCATCCAGGCCGAAGGGCTGACCAAGCGCTACGGCGACACCACCGCGGTTCGAGCGCTCGATCTGGAGGTGCGCCAGGGTGAGGTCTTCGGCTTGCTCGGTCCCAACGGAGCCGGCAAGACCACCACCATCCTGATGTTGCTGGGCCTGTCCGAGCCAAGCAGCTGGAACGGCCCGTGTCCTGGGCCTGGACCCGGCGCGCGAGCCGCTCCTGCGTCAAACGTCAGGTCGGCTATCTGCCGGACAACGTCGGTTTCTACGGTGCCCTGACGGGACGTCAGAACCTGCGCTACACCTGCGACCTCAACGGCATCGAGAGTGGTGACGCGGCAGCGCGCATCGATGGCTGGCTCGAGCGGGTCGGACTCGCGGACGCGGCTGACGACCGTGTCGACACCTACTCGCGCGGCATGCGCCAGCGTCTCGGGCTGGCCGACGCGCTGGTCAAGGGTCCCAGGGTCGTGATCCTCGATGAGCCGACCACATCGATCGACCCCGTCGGTGTCCGCGAGATGCTCGGATTGGTCGAGGAGCTGTCGCACGACGAGGGTGATCACGGTGCTCCTGTCGAGCCACCTGTTGGGCCAGGTCCAGCAGGTCTGCGACCGCATCGCCATCTTCGTGGCCGGCGAGGTCGTGGCGATGGGCACCGTCGCCGAGTTGGCGGCGCGCCAGGATAGCGGCATCACGGTCAGCCTCGAGCTGGGGATCCATGGACCTGCCGATGGCGTGGAGGCCGTGCTCTCGTCGATCCCGGCCGTGACTTCGGTACGCCGCGGAGGTGAGGACCGAGAGATGTGGTTGGTCGTGGGACGTCCCGGCCTCGGCGACGCGGTCCTGCGGGCCATGCTCGATGCCGGCTACAGCCCGTGGCTGCTGAAGGACCGGGGCATGGACCTTGACGACATCTATCGACGTTATTTCGAGCCTGAGCCGACATCGTCGGCGGATTGTCTCCGCGGCGGCCCTCGCCGGAGCCCCGTCATGAACACGACCAGCCAGGTCATCGATGCGTGGCTCACCGGTCGCCACAGCGGATGCCGGGGCCGAGCTCCGGCCCATCCCCGCCGGTTGGCGCATCATCGCCCGAAAGGAGCTGGCCGACCACCTGACCTCGTCGCGTGCCCTGCTCGTGCTGCTCATCCTCGGGCTGGTCGGCGCGGGCATCCTCATCTCGGTCTCATCGACGATCCGGGATGTGGCGACCCAGGCTACCGGCAGCCACGGCGTCTTCCTGGCGCTCTTCACGCTCGGTCCGAGCACGTCCATCACCAGCGCCCAGCTGCCATCGCTGGTCGCGTTGGTGGGCTTCATCGGGCCGCTGCTCGGCATCGCCCTCGGCTTCGATGCCATCAATGGCGAACGCACCGAAGGTACGCTGTCGCGCCTGGTCTCCCAGCCGATCCATCGCGACGATGTCATCAACGGGAAGTTCGTGGCTGGTTTGTCGGTCATCGCGCTCGTCCTGGGCGTGGTGGTGGCGCTGGTGGCGAGCCTGGGCATCTGGCGACTCGGGATCGTGCCGAGCCTGGATGACCTCCTGCGTATCGGCTCGTGGTACGTCTTGACCGTGGTCTATGTCGGTCTGTGGCTATCGCTGGCGATGCTGGCCTCGGTGGTCTTCCACCGAGCCGCGACGGCGGCGCTCGTGGTCCTCACGGCGTGGCTGGTGACGACGTTCTTCGGCGCCATGATCGTCGACGTCATGGCTGGCTACCTGGCACCGGCTGGCGACCTGTCGTGGTACACGGCGCGCCAGGAACTGGGCTGGCTCATCCCGCAGAACCTGTACTCGGACATCGTGACGGCCATCACGGATCCTAGTGTGCGGACCCTCGACGTGGTCGGCAGCGCCATGGTCCAGCTGGATCGACCGGGCCATCCCCACCATCCTTCCGTTCGCCCAGAGCATGCTGGTGGTCTGGGGCCAGGTCGTCGGCCTGGTGGCAGCCACCATCGTGTCGTTCGCCCTTGCCTATATCGCCTTCATGCGCCAGGAGATCCGGGCCTGATCGGTCCGCGCCTGGGGACATCGGTGCCCGGCGGCGGCAAACGCTGCCAGGGCACCATGGCTGGCTCCGTCAAGGGGCGGTCGCGATGGTGTGATGGGTCGCATGCTATAGAACAGATGTTCTATCATCGACCCGGTGACGACGGCCTTCGCGGAGCTGCACTGCCATACCGATTTCTCGTTCCTCGACGGGGCCTCGCCGGCTGACGACCTGGTCGAGCGGGCCGTCGAGCTGGGCCTGTCCGGGTTGGCCGTCACCGATCACCAGGGCCTCTATGGCGCGGTGCGGTTCTGCGGCGGCAGCCCGCGTAGGCCGGCCTCCACGCCATCGTGGGCATGGAGGTGGAGCTGGGCGATGCGTTGGCGCCGGATCCCGGTGGCCTGGTGGTGCCCGTGCGTCGGCGTCGACGGCGTGAACCTGAGCCGGCGCCGCCCGCCACCAGCCCCCGGGGCAGGGGAGCCGGCGGAAGCCACGGGTGTCGCGACTGCGACCGCCGGGACATCGAGAGCCCCGTCGTGAGGACCTGCGCGGGGTGCGTTCGCGCGAGTTGGGCCCGCATCTGACGTTGCTGGCGCAGGACCAGACGGGCTACGCCAGCCTGTGCCGGTTGGCCAGCGCCGCTCACCTCGCTGGCAGCAAGGGCGTGCCTCGCTTCAGCCATGAGCTGTTGACGCCGAGCACGACCAGGGACTCATCGTCCTCACCGGCTGTCGCCATGGCGAGATGTCGCGTCGGCTGCTGGCCGGCGACCGAGATGGTGCAGCCACGGCGCTGGCTCGGCTGGCGGAGACTGTTCGCGGCCGACGGCGGCTCTACGTGGAGCTCCAGCACCACCTCTTGCCCGACGATGACTGGCTGGTGGCGGAGCTGGCGCGGCTGGCCCATGACGCCGGCCTGCCCACGGTCGTGACCAACGATGCCCACTACGCCTTGCGCTCCGACCGAGAGCTCCAGGACGTGCTCGTGTCCATCCGCCACGGCCAGGACCTCGACGCGGCCGCCCATCTGCGCCGACCCAATGCCGAGTACGCCCTGAAGGATGGCGCCGAGCTGGCCGCGCTGCCGCCGGGAACGGAAAGTCGACCCGCTCGTCCGACACGCCTGGCTCGACGGGATCAACGCGCAGTGGGGCGATCGCGATGCGTTGCCAGGTCAGCCTGGAGTTCGAACGCTATCGCTTCCCGGGCTTTCCGGTCCCCGGTGGTGAGACCAGCTTCTCGTACCTCGAGAAGCTCTGCCACGACGGGGTCCGCCGGCGCTATCACCCCATCACGCCACGGGTGCTCAAGCAGATGGCGCATGAGCTCGAGGTCATCGAGCGCACCGGCCTGGCCGAGTTCTTCCTCATCTGCTGGGACCTGATGCGGTTCAGCCGCGAGCGCGGTATCCCGGCGCAGGGTCGGGGCAGCGCGGGCGATTCCATCGTGGCCTATGCGCTGGGCATCACCCGCGTGGATCCCATCCGCCACGAGCTGCTCTTCGAGCGCTTCATCAACGAGGGCCGCACGACCTACCCCGACGTCGACATCGACTTCGCCTCCTCGCGTCGCGAGGAGGTCATCCGGTACGTCTATGAGCGCTATGGACCCGAGCACACCGGCATGGTCTGCAACATCGTCACCTACCGGGCCCGCTCGGCCGTGCGCGAGGTCGGCTATGCGCTGGGCTTCCCGCGTCCGCTCGTCGACCGCGTGGCCAAGGCGCTCGAGACGTACGACTCGGTCATGGTCCGGCGTGACCTGGAGGCAGATGGCGGTTTCGCCGAGTTCTTCGCCGAGCCGGCCGATGGCGCCGCCGGCATACGCCAGCTGCTCGATGACATGGGCGAGCTCAGGCGCCTCGCCCCGGTCGCGACATCCGTCCTGGGCCCACCGACGACGAGGGCGGACCCGGCGATACCCCAGCGAGCGAGCACTTCCTGCGCCACGAATCAGGAGCGCCGGCTGGCCCTGGCCTCGCTGGGGCAGGGGAGCTCGACGGAGGACGCCGCGGCCAAGCCGGAGCGGCGCATCCAGTCCACCAGCCTGGGTGGCATCGAGCTCGATCCGCTGCCGCCGCGCCGGCGTGGCTCCACGCTGGGCCTCTCGCCCTGGGATCGCTGGCTGGAGCTGTGTGCCCGCATCGATGGCCGGCCGCGCCATCTCTCGATCCACGTCGGCGGCATGCTCGTGACGCAGGCTCCGCTGGTGGACATCGCGCCGCTGGAGCACGCCACCATGCCCGGTCGCGTGGTGGTCCAGTTCGACAAGCGCGACATCGAGACGATGAAGCTCATCAAGCTCGACCTGCTGGGCCTGCGCATGCTCAGCGCCATCGACGACGCCCTGCGGGACATCAAGGCCGATTGCGCGGTCTGCCTGGACCTCGACCGCCTGCCCGAGGATATCGAGGAGGTCTTCCGCATGATCTGCGCCGCGGACACGGTCGGCGTCTTCCAGATCGAGTCGCGCGCGCAGATGCAGACGCTGCCCAAGAGCCGCCCGAAGACGCTCGACGACCTCGTGGTGGAGGTGGCCATCATCCGCCCCGGGCCGATCCAGGGTGATGCCGTGCATCCCTACCTGCGCCGCCGCCAGGGCATCGAGCCGGTGACCTACCTGCACCCCAGCCTCGAGCCCATCCTGGCCGAGACGCTCGGTGTGATCCTCTACCAGGAGCAGGTCATGAAGGTGGCTATCGATGTGGCCGGCTTCAGCCCAGCCGACTCCGACGGCTTCCGTCGAGCCATGGGCACATGGCGCTCGTCGAAGGAGATGGAGAAGCTCCACACCGGGTTCGTGGAGGGCTGCGTCCGCGCCAGCGGGTTGACCCATGAGCAGGCCGAGGAGCTGTTCGCCAAGGTGGCCGGATTCGCCAGCTTCGGCTTCAACAAGAGCCACGCTGCGGCATTCGCGCGGACCGCCTACGAATCGGCCTTCCTGAAGCTGTTCTACCCCGCGCAGTTCGTCACCGGGCTCATCAATGCACAGCCGATGGGCTTCTATCCGGTGGAGGTGCTCATCAACGACGCCAAGCGACATGGGGTCGCGGTGCTGCCGGTGGACGTCAATGCCAGCCGCTACCGTACCGCCACCGAATGGGTCGGGCCTGCCAGGCTCACTGCTCCCCGATGACGCCGGCATCGAGCGCCGTCCCGACGTCGTCGAGTCCTCGGCGGTGGTGGTGCCGGACGAGGCAGCACGCGACCGGTTCGCGGCGCCATCGGCGCAGGGCTACGGCATCCGCCTGGGGCTGCATCTGGTCAAGGGCATCGGCGAGGCAGAAGGGGAGCTGCTCGATGCGGAGCGCGCCGAGGGTGGGCCCGTTCCGCTCGCTTTCTGACCTGGTGGCACGGACGGAGCTAGCCGAAGAGGTCGTGGAGCGGCTCATCCGTGCCGGCGCCATCGACTCGCTGGGGCAGCCTCGGCGCGAGGCGCTGTGGCAGCTGCGCGAGGTCGCCGGCGCCGCGCGAGGGCGTCGTGACGGGCGCTCGGTCGGCTCACGCAAGGCGCCGGGCCGGCCGCTGGACATCCGCCTGCCGCCCACCCCGGCGCCGGCCCTGCCACCACCGAGCGAGCTGGAGCGACTGGGTGATGCCTACGCCATCCTCTCGCTGGATGCGCGGCACCAGGTCATGGAGCTGTATCGGCCGGCGCTCGATGCCATCGGCGCGCTGCGACTGTCGTGCGCTGGCCGACCGACGGCCGGGTCGCGTGGCCATCGGCGGACTGGTCGTCACGCGGCAGCACCCCATGACGGCCAAGGGTACGGTCTTCCTGGCCCTCGAGGATGAGACCGGCATGGTCAACGTGACGCTGTGGCCCAGGGTCTGGGGACGGTTGCGCGGGGTCGTCCGTCGCCATGCGCTGCTCTATGTCGAGGGGGAGCTACAGGTGGAATCGGACGTCATCAACCTGGTCGCGCGCCGGATCCGGCCGCTGGTCGAGGTGTGTCGAGACCGCGGCGGACCGGAGCATCCACCGGGCGTCAGGCAACTCGGTCATGCCGGCATGCGACGGGTCGGCTAGTGACGGACCCGTCATTCGACCGTGGGCGCTCGATGCGGACCACGCCCCCGGTTTGGCGGCGGCGCCCGGGGATCGCTGCGAGCTAGCCCTTGCGGCGGGCCTCGCGAGCGGCCTGCTTGTCGGCGCGCGCCTGTTCCTTGGCCTTCTGGGCCTGCTCACGCTCCTTGGCGGCACGGTTCACGGCCGCACGTTCCTGCGAGGAGCGCAGGAACCGGCGATACCAGGCCGCGAAGCCGGCGGCGAACACGCCGACCAGGATGGCGATGCCCCACAACGGCGCAAGCTCGGTCAGGCCGGCCGCTGCCCCGAGCTCGGTGATGCCGGAACCTTCCAGGTTGGACTGGTCCAGGAGTACGAGGATGGTGATCAGAAGGGCATCGAATACACCCAGGATGGCCCCGACCAGGTAGGAGGCTCGAGGCGCTACGAAACCGCCGATGAAGAACACGAACAGTGACGTTGGCGGCAACGTGAGCTGGATATAGAGCGTCCCGATATCGCTGACCTGACCCTCAGGCAAGGCGCCACTTTGGCGCGCCAGCTCGAGCGCGAAGGCCAACAACAGCAATCCGAATGGCAGCCACACCAGCGGCTTGCGGAAGACCTGCGGCAGAGCTGCCAGGTCGGAGCGAATGTCGGGCATCGCCAGCATCGACCGCGACGACGCCGGCGCAGCTTCGCTGGCGGCGCTGGCTGCAGCGTCATCTGCCAGCTCGTTGGGCTCGGCCTCTCGGTTCTCGTCGCGATACCGACGGCGCGCCTCAGCGCGGCTGGTGTCCTTGGGCCGGATGGTGGTGTTCCTGGATCGAGGCACGTGTCGTCCTACTTACACAGCATGGGAGGGCCGGCGCGATGGTACCGCAGGTCGCCGGTCGGAGCGGTCGAGCGGGTCGATCCACGCTTGCAGACCCCGGACCATCGGTCACTCGCGACCAGCGCGAGTATCCCTACACTCGATCGATGTGAGCCTGCCTGCCACCACCGCACCCCGGCTCGGCGACCTCGACTGGCGCTGGGCAGCGCCGCGCATCGCGCTGGTCTTCGTGGCGACACGACTGCTGGTCCTCGTCGTGGCGGTGGCGGTCGAGGTCACGCAGCCGGCCCCACCCGAGGGCGTTCGCTCCGACGACCGCCCGCTTCTGGCCAGCCTGACCTCATGGGACGGGGTCTACTACAACGACATCGCCGAGAATGGCTATCAGGCGGGCTTCGAGCGCTTCCCCAGCTATGCCTTCTACCCGGCGTTCCCGGTCCTGGTTCGGGCAGCCTCCGTCCTGACCCTCGGAGATATCAGCCTGGCCGCGATCCTCGCCTCCAATGCCGCCTTCCTGGCTGCACTGGTCCTGCTCTTTGCCCTCAGCGTCCGGCATCTCCAGCCCGACCGAGCGATCTGGAGCCTGTGGTTCCTGGCACTCGCTCCAGGCGCCATCGCGTTCTCGATGTCGTATACCGAGGGCCTCTTCCTGCTCTTCGCAGCAGCGACCTTCCTGGCGGCGGAGAGCCGCCATCCCTGGTTGGCTGGTATCGCGCTGGCGCTGGCCGCGTTGACGCGGGTGCCAGGGATCCTGCTGCTGCTGCCGGTCGTGGTGCTGTACATCGGGCGGGATGGCTGGCGACCGACGCGTGATTGGATCCCGCTGCTGCTGGCGCCACTCGCGCTGGCGGGGTTCTTCGCATACCTCTGGACGATCACTGGCGACTTCCTGGCGTCGTTCCACGCGCAGGAGTTCTGGCGACCCACGGGTCCGAATGGTGCCGAGACAGTTGCGGCCGCGGCGGGTCCGAACGACGCGGCCTCGATGGCCATGGGCGTGGCCCCTTCGCTGGTCGTGGCGCTCTGGGTGGCCAGCCTCGCGTTCTACGCGTTCCTGTTCGTGTATTTCCGACACGATCGCATCAAACCCGCGTACTGGCTGGTAGCGATCCTGGCCATCGTCGGGATCTTCGCTTCTGGACGATTGCAGTCGTCGCCCCGGTACCTGGCCGTGGCCTGGCCGTTCGATTGGGTGTTGGCGAACCGCGACTCCAGGTTCGGACGGAGCTTGGTGCTCACGGTCTTCGCTGGACTTCATGCCCTGCTGTTGTGGCTTGCGTTCACCTGGAGCGTGCCTCCGTGATGACGTGACATCAGCCCGTGGTAAGTCGGAGTGAAGGGCGACGATGCATCCTGATGGTGCGGTCGCAGATGACCGCAGGCTGATCCTCCCGCCGCTATCCGCCGGACTCGGAGGTTCACGATGCACCGGCGCTGGCGGTCGACCCTGTCATCCCTTCTGGCCCTGGGCCTTGCTTCGGCATCAGTACCCATCGCCGCGGCCGCTCCGGATTGGCCGGCATCCACGGGACTGGTGATCGCTGAGGTCGTGACCGGGGGTGCGGCCGGCACGGACGAGTATTTCGAGCTGTACAACGCCGGTGGCGCTGACGCGCAGCTGGGTGGGCTCGAGGTGGTGTATGCCACCGCCAGCGGCAAGACGGTCACACGCAAGCGAACGTGGGTCGATGGGTCGCTCCTCCCGGGCGAGCATCTGCTACTGGCCAATGTGGATGGGGTATTCGCTGCCCAGGCCGATGACACCTTTTCCGGCGGCCTGAGCGCGACCGGTGGCTCGCTGGTCCTCCGCGAGGTGAATGGGCAGGTCATCGACTCGCTCTCCTGGGGCAGTGCCGGATCGGCCTTCGTCGAGGGTACGGCTGGCCCTGCGCCCGCCGCTGGTTCGTCACTGGAACGACGGCCGGGTGGATCGGGCGGCAACGGCAGGGACACGAACGACAACGCCTCGGACACCATCATCAATCCGTCACCGAAGCCGGAGGGTTCCGGGCCGGCTCCCGATCCGACCCCCAAGCCCACGCCCCAGCCGACCCCCAAGCCCACGCCCCAGCCGACAGTGGAACCGACCCCGCGACCAACGCCCCAGCCGACACCGGAACCGACCCCGCGACCAACGCCCGAGCCCACCCCGACAGCGACGCCGGAACCGACCCCGACGGTCGCGCCGACACCAACTGCGGAGCCCACGGACGTTCCAACACCGGCTCCGACTGCCGGAGCCACAACGAAGCCGACGCCGCTCCCGAGTCCGGAGCCCGAACCGTCACCGGCCATGCACATCGCCGTTGCGAGGACGCGCACCGTCGGCGCTACCGTTCGAATCTCGGGCACGGTCACCGTCCAGGCCGGCCGCATCCTCGGGGACCGCACCATCGTCCTCCAGGACGACAGCGGCGGCATCGCGGTCCGATTGCCCACCGGTGCAGCGGACCAGCCGCCAGATCGCGGCGCGATCGTCGAAGTGTCCGGGGAGCTAGCAGCACCATACGGAAACCTCGAGCTGCGTCCTGCCGACTGGTCGGACGTGGTCGTGCTCGGCACTGGAGGCACGCCCCTGCCCATCAAGCTCGACAGCACCGGGATCGAGGAAGGAACGGAGGGGCTGCTCGCTGAGTTCGACGGCAGCATCATCAAGATCGAGCGCCGCAGCAGCGGCGCCCTCTCGCTGACCGTCCAGGACGACGCGGGCGAAGCACTGGTCTACGCCCATGCCGAGCTAGGGCTTGACCAAGCGCTATTCGAGCGTGGCGACCGGATCCGCGCCACCGGCATCGTCGGCCAGCGCGCCTCCCGTTCGGGTGCCGCCGACGGCTATCGACTGTGGCCTCGTGGGCGCGCCGATATCGACGTGCTACCGACGGACCCAGCTGCCACGCCCCCACCCGGCGGTGGGCCTGGGGACTCGCCGGGCAAGGATGGCCCCAAGCGCGTGCGCATCAAGGATGCGACGCCCGGTCGCACCGTGACCATCGCCGGTGTCGTCATCTCGGAGGCAGGCTTCATCGACTCCGAGGGCCGCCGCGTGATCGTCCAGGACAACAGCGGGGCCATCCTCGTTCGCTATCCCACCGGAGTGCCGCCCGCTCCCATTGGGCGCACCATCCGTGCCACTGGCGAGGTGGGCACCTGGTTCGGCTCGGTGCAGCTCGAGGCTGACGCCAGCCCGCGGACCAAGGGAGGCGGAAACGTGAAGGCTACGAAGCTGCGGCGGCCGCCCACCCAACGAGACGAGTGGCGCCTGGTCAGCGTTCGGATCCAGGTGGTCGACATGGAGCGATCGGGCGACAGCTGGCGCGCCGAAGCCACGCTCCGGAATGGCGACCGATTGCCCATCGCCGGCCTCGCAGCCAGCGGCATCGACGCCGACCTGCTTGAACCCGGGCGTGAGGCGGTCATCACCGGCATCGTTCGACGCGCCTATCCGACCGCGTCCGATCAGCGCTTCGCGGTGGCACCGCGAAGCAGCGACGACGTCCAGCTGGGCCGCCGGGTCGCGTCGGAGTCTGTCGCCGATGGATCGAGCGCCGACGATGGCGGCGTCGTTCCAGCAGGACTCGAGGCTGGCCACGGCAGCGACGGGGCCATCGTCGCGACCCTCGGCAAGCTCCCCGAGCTCGACGACCGGTTGGTCAAGGTCGGCGGCAGACTGGAGCGCGTCGCAGATCGGCTGTTGACGCTCGACGATGGAACGGCACAGGGCAGTGTCCGGCTGGGCGAGGGCGTGGTCGAGATCGAACCCGCTCTGCAGGTCGGCGAAGTCCTCAATGTCACGGGACGCGTCCATCCGCGTGGTCGCGGCGGCCACGAGGTCGTGGTGGAGTCCGCTGCGGACGTACGCCGTGCGGTGTCGGTAGCTCGATCATCCACGTGGTCGACCCTGTCTGGTGCCATCGACCCGGGTGCGGGTATCGAGGCCATCCCCACGGTCGGCCCGACGACCAACGGGACCGACCCCCAGGCGCGCCCAACCTCGATGCCGACCCTTTCGTTCATCGCCTTGGCCCTGCTCGTCGTCGTTGCGGCTAGCTGCTTTGGCATCGTGGGGTTCCTGTCGTGGTGGCCACGTCGCAGGCGACCCACCGAGGCGGAGGCGACGACGCTGAGCGCCGTATCCGGTCCGGGACTCGACAGTCGTCAGGGCGCCTAGGAGGCAGATCCACCGGCAGCATCGGCATCGATCAGCTCGGAGACGGCGTGGATGATGGTGAGGTGCATCTCCTGGATCCGCGCCGTCTCGTTCGACGGTACGCCGATGGTGTATTCCGCGGCCGCCATGATCTGGCGGCCGTCCGACCCGGTGAGTGCCCAGGTGGTGGCGCCCAGCCGCCGTGCGGCAGCGATCCCGCGGAGCACGTTCACCGCGTTGCCTGACGTGCTGATGCCGAGGGCGACGTCGCCGGCTCCGCAGAGTGCCTCGACCTGGCGAGCGAAAACGCTCTCGTAGCTGTAGTCGTTGGCGATCCCCGTCAGCGTGGAGCTATCGGTGGTCAGTGCGATGGCCGGCAAACTCCTCCGTTCGCGGTGGTAGTGGCCCAGCAGCTCCCCGGCGAAGTGCTGGGCATCAGCGGCGCTTCCCCCGTTGCCGAATATCAGCAACTTGCCGCCGGCCGCGAAGGCCGCCATGAGGTGCGCTGCCAACGTCGCTACGTCCGGCAGGAGCGACTCGCGGGTCCGATGGGCGACCTTGAGATGCTCGTCGAAGATGGCTTCGAGCCGTCCCACGTCTGTGGCCATGGTCCCATCGTAGGTGCTCCCCGGACATCGAGCGCGGCCCAAGCGTGCCGAATGCGGCTTGCAGACCGGCTCCCGTGTCTCTATCGTTCCGCGCAGCCCTCGCGTTGGACGAGGTGGTGGAGGAGGAGATGCCGTGTCTGATGCGGACCGACTGGTCGCGCTGCCCGACACGGATCGCCAATACCACATCGACCTCGCGCCAGGTGATGTGGCCGACTACATCCTCCTGCCGGGCGACCCCGATCGGACCGACCGTATCGCGTCCATGCTCGAGGTCGTCGAGGTGCAGCGTCGCCATCGGGAGTTCAACTCCGTGACGGGCACCCATGATGGTCTGCGGGTGTCGGTGATCTCGACCGGCATCGGTGCTGACAATGTCGAGATCGTCATGGCAGAGATCCTGGCCATCGTCGAGCGGCCCCCGACCTTCATCCGGATCGGCTCCTGCGGCACGCTGCGCGATGACATCGCTCTCGGCGACCTGATCATCACGACCGGCGCGGTGCGCCTCGAGTCCACCACGAGCTACTACGTCGACGATGGCTACCCCGCGGTCGCTGACTACACCACCGTCGCGGCCCTGCTCGAGGCGTCGTCGCGCACTGGCACGGCCGCGCACATCGGACTCACCGCGACGGCTCCGGGCTTCTACGGTCCCCAGGGCCGGCCCATCCCGCAGCTGCCGCTGCGCTACCCCGACCTGGCCGAACGCATGGCGCGACAGGGTGTGGTGAACTTCGAGATGGAGGCGTCGGCGGTGTTGACGCTGGCGGCGTTGGCTGGCTGTCGGGCCGGCGTCGTGTGTACCGTGTTCGCTCAGCGCACGACCGGCGACTTCGTGACGGGAGATCAACAGCTGTCGGCTGAGGCCGGCCTCATCGAGACGGGCCTGGAGGCGTTGCATGTGCTGTCTGTGATGGACGCACAGCGAGTCCGTTCGGGCGAGATGCACTGGCGTCCATCACACTGGGCGTCAGAGATGGCAACCTAATAGGGTCAGGAATGGCAATCGAGATGGTATTCATGATCGAGATCCGGCAAGTGATCGGGTCCGCGAGGGTACCGAGCCCGAACGACGACGGCTCGGAGGGATAGGAGGCACCGGGATGGCCGAGGCATACTGCGTCAAGGACAAGCAGAAGGTAGAGATCCAGAATCCCCAGAAGATCACCATGAAGAACGGCAAGCCCGCCACCAAGGGCACGTGCCCCAAGTGTGGTGGCAGCGTCTTCCGCATCGGCGGCTAGGCAGCTTCTCCGACGCAAACGGTGACCCCGGTCGAGTCGACCGGGGTCACTTGCTGTCTGCGTGCGCCACCGTGGTCGAGCGCCCCGCAACGCCGACGACCGCGGGTAGATGCGAGGGTCGAGACCGGTCCGACCTTCTAGACTGGTCCGCGACCGTTGACCACGAGGCCACACCTATGCCCCTCGACTACTCCACCCGGCTCGCAGGGCCTGTCCTGGCGCTCGACCTTGGCGGTACCAACGCTCGTGCCGCTGTGGTCGTGCCCGACGGCCGCGTCTCTGCCCGTCACTCGGGCGCGACGCCCATGACCGATGGCACTCGGGCAGTCGTCGACTACTGCGTGTCCCTATTGCGCACCGCCCACGACGAGCATGTCTCGGGGGGCGGCGCAAAGCCGATCGCGGTCGGTATCGCTGCGCCTGGCCCGCTCTATCCCGACAGCGGCAGACTCATCGATCCACCCAACCTGCGTGGCGACTGGTGGGGCTATCCGCTTGGCCCCGCCGTGGGTGACGCGCTCGGTCTGCCCTGGGCGCTCGGCAAGGACACCAACGTCAACATCCTGGCCGAACGCGACTTCGGGGCAGGGGAGGGATCGGACGACCTCATCTACCTGACCATCTCGACCGGCGTCGGCGGAGCCGCCATCAGTGGCGGCCGGCCGATCGTCGGTCCCGACGGTGTGGCCGGGGAGCTGGGTCACATCACCGTCGACATGGATGGACCACGATGCGGGTGTGGTGGCGTGGGCCACCTCGAAGCGATCGCGTCAGGCACTGGCATCGTCGAAAGCGCCCGCCGCGCGCTGGATGCGGGTGCTGAGGCGCCGCAGCTTCGGCGCATCGTCGCCGCGGTCGGGTCCGATGCACTGAGCGCCGTCCACGTCTCTGACGCCGCGGACTTGGGTGATGCGGCTGCAGGCGTCATACTTGAGCGAGCGCGACGGGCGGTCGCGGTGGCAGTGGTCTCCATCGTCAACGTCTTCGGCCCGGACGTGGTCATCCTCGGCGGTGGCATCGCCATCGCTTGGGGACAACGCCTGATCGTACCTGTTCGGGCGGCCGTCGAGGAGTCGGCATTCAAGATCCAGGGGCAACGGGTCCGAGTGGTCGAGGCCGCCCTGGGTGATGATGTCGGTCTGATCGGCAGTGTGCCACTAGTCGCATCGGCCCTACCTGGGCTTGTCGCAGAGGAAGAACATGACAGTGCCGCCGTGGATCCGGCGAGCGCGACCAGATAGCTTCGGGACCCGGGATCGCCGCGCATGCTGCCGGATCCCCAGACCAGGACGACCATCACGACAACAAAGGAGTCGCATCCATGACTACTCGGGTCGGCATCAACGGCTTTGGCCGTATCGGACGCCAGTCGCTCAAGGCCCTCATCGAGCGCATCCCTGACGCGGAGGTCGTCGCTGTCAACGACCTCATGTCGGTCGAGTTGAATGCGCTCCTGTTCCAGCGCGACTCTACCTACGGAGCCTTCGATGGAACGGTCGAGCACACCGACAGCTCCATCGTGGTCAACGGCAACGAGATCAAGGTCCTTTCCGAGCGAGAGCCGTCGGCGCTGCCGTGGGGCGACCTCGGCGTCGACATCGTCATCGAGTCGACCGGCATCTTCACCGATGCGACCAAGGCTGCCGGTCACCTCGAGGGTGGCGCGAAGAAGGTGCTGATCAGTGCCCCGGCCAAGAACGAGGACGCCACCATCGTGCTCGGTGTCAACGAGGATGTCTACGACTCTTCCAGGCACCACATCGTCAGCAACGCAAGCTGCACCACCAACTGCCTGGCGCCCGCAGCCAAGGTGGTCCACGACACCTGGGGCATCCGGCGTGGCTTGATGAACACCATCCACAGCTATACCAACGACCAGAACGTGCTGGATGTCTACCACAAGGACCCCCGCCGCGCCCGCGCCGCCGGTCTCAACATCATCCCGACATCGACCGGTGCGGCCAAGGCGCTGGCGCTGGTCATCCCCGATCTAAAGGGCAAGTTCGATGGCTTCAGCCTGCGTGTCCCGACGCCGACCGTGAGCGTCGTGGATTTCACTGCGGAACTCGACAAGCCGGCATCGGCAGAGGAGCTCAACGCCGCCTTCAGCGCGGCGGCCGACGGCCCCATGAAGGGCATCCTCGGTGTCGAGACCGAGCCACTCGTGTCGATGGACTTCAAGGGCGACACGCGTTCCTCGATCATCGACGCGCCGAACACCATGAGCCTCGGCGGCAACTTCGTGAAGGTCCTGGCCTGGTATGACAACGAATGGGGCTACAGCTGCCGCGTGGCCGACCTGGTCAAGTACATGGGCGACCGCCTCTAGGCGCGGTCGGCACAGCACAGACAGGACGGATATGGAAAAACTGACCATCCGGGACTTCGATCCTCGGGGCCGACGGGTCCTGATGCGGGTCGACTTCAACGTCCCCATCGAGGATGGCCGCGTCCGGGACGACTCGCGGATCCGGGCTGCCCTCCCCAGCATCGTCTACCTGCTCGAGCGCGGTGCCTCCATCGTGCTCATGAGTCACCTTGGTCGGCCCAAGGGCAAGGTCACGGATTCGCTACGCCTGAGACCCGTGGCGCAGCATCTCTCGGAGCTCATCGGACGTCCGGTGCCGGCCACCGGCGATGCCATCGGCCTGGGTACCAATGACGCCGTCCAGCGGATGAAGCCCGGACAGATACTGCTCCTCGAGAACCTCCGGTTCCATGTCGAGGAGGAGGAGAACGATCCCGAGTTCGCGGCGACCCTGGCTGGATACGGCGATGTCTATGTCAACGATGCCTTCGGAACGGCGCATCGTGCGCACGCCAGCACGGTCGGAGTGGCTGAGATCCTGCCGGCCTACGCGGGCCTGCTCATGGAGCGTGAGATCCGCAACCTGAGCAGCTTGCTGGAGAACCCCCGGAGACCCTTCGCTGCCATCATCGGCGGGGCCAAGGTGTCAGACAAGATCAAGGTCCTCGACTCGCTGCTGGAACACGTCGACAAGCTGGTCATCGGTGGCGGCATGGCCAACACCTTCCTGGTCGCCCAGGACTACACGGTGGGCAAATCGCTGCTCGAGCGTGACCGCGTGGACGACGCCAAGCGCATCATGAAGACGGCCCAGAAGAAGGGCGTGGAGCTGCTGCTCCCTACTGACGTGCTGGTGGCCAAGGAAGTCACGCGCGGCGCCGAGCACAAGGTCGTGCCGGTCCGTAAGATCCCCAACTCGTGGTCGGCGGTCGACATCGGCCCTGAGACCCGTGTCGCCTTCGAAGCCGCTCTGGCCGACGCCGAGACGGTCTTGTGGAACGGGCCCATGGGCGTCTTCGAGGTGCCCACCTTCGGCGACGGCACCCGGTCGATGGCGCGGATGCTGGCCGATCGCGTCGACGCTGGTGCATCGGTCGTGGTCGGCGGCGGTGACTCCGTCGCTGCCATCGAGGAACTGGGGCTGACCCGGCGCTTCACGCACATCTCCACCGGCGGCGGTGCCTCTCTCGAGTTCATCGAAGGAGTGGAGCTGCCGGGTATCAAGGTCCTCCAGGACCGCAAGACCGAAGTGGTGGCCTGATGACACTGATCGACTACATCGACGCACAGGAGATCCTCGACTCGCGTGGCAATCCCACCATCGAAGTGACGGTCGTCCTCGACGAGGGTGCCGTGGGCCGGGCGGCCGTGCCGTCGGGTGCCTCCACCGGCGCTCACGAGGCCGTAGAGCTGCGCGACGGCGACAAGTCGCGCTACAACGGCAAGGGGGTCCAGGGCGCCGTCAGCAACGTCGTCGACACCATCGCGCCGGCCATCCTGGGTGAGGATGCGTCGGATCAGGGCGCCATCGATGCCTTGTTGCTGGAGCTGGACGGCACGCCCAACAAGAGGACACTCGGTGCCAATGCCGTTCTGGGCGTGTCACTGGCGTGCGCCCACGCATCTTCAGTAGCGTTCGGGCTGCCGCTCTATCGCTATCTCGGCGGCGCCGGCGCCTGGACCATGCCGGTCCCTATGTTCAACATCCTCAACGGGGGCCAGCACGCCGCGAACTCCACCGACTTCCAGGAGTTCATGGTCATGCCCGTGGGGATGGACACCTTTCCCGAGGCGCTGCGGGCCGGTGCCGAGATCTTTCACGCCTTGAAGGCGGAGCTTCATGACAAGGGCCTGGCCACGGGCCAGGGTGACGAGGGCGGCTTCGCGCCGAACCTGCCGTCCAACCAGGCCGCCATCGAGACGGTGCTGCGAGCGGTCGAGCGGGCTGGATACAAGCCTGGCGAGCAGATCGCCATCGCGCTCGATCCGGCCACTTCCGAGCTCGTCGAAGGCGAGCCTGGTGCAGACGGCGAATACACCTACCGGCTGGCCAAGGAGGGTCGTTCGCTGAAGACCAGCGAGATGGTCGACTTCTGGGCGGATTGGATCGATCGCTATCCCATCATCAGCCTGGAGGACGGCCTCGCCGAGGACGATTGGCCGGGCTGGAAGCTGCTGACCGAACGGCTCGGCGATCGATGCCAGGTGGTCGGTGACGATCTCTTCGTGACCAATCCCGAGCGTTTGGCTCGTGGCATCAGCGAAGGCTCTGCCAACGCCATCCTCATCAAGCTCAACCAGATCGGCACGCTCAGCGAAACGCTCAAGACCGTCGACATGGCGCGGGCGCAGGGCTGGGGCGCGGTCATCAGCCATCGTTCGGGTGAGACGGAAGACACGACCATCGCGGACCTGGCAGTGGCCACCAACAGCGGCCAGATCAAGACTGGGGCGCCGTCACGTTCCGAGCGGGTGGCCAAGTACAACCGGTTGCTTCGCATCGATGCAGAGCTGGGCGACAGCGCCGTGTATCCCGGCCTGAGCGCCCTGGCTGGCCGCTAGGCCGGGATCGTTGACCGTCTACGGTCCCCGTACCGACGAGGCCGGGCCCAACGTCGATCCGTCGGGAGCGCCCGTCGAGGACGCCGGCTTCGACGAGATCGAGACGGGGGGCGCGCAACCTGGCCAGGGCCGCGTACTCGACCGTGGCGCCATCACGGCCGCGTTCGTGGGACTGGGGATGGCGGTGGTCATCGCCATCTCGTTCGAGCTCATCATCGCCATCCAGGCGCTGGTGTACGTGTCCGCGCCGCTCGCAGGCCTCCTGATCGGCTACTACGCCAACCACAAGTCCGAGCGCTGGCGACCTCGCTGGCGGCTCTTCGTCAATGCCGGGTTCGCTGGCGCCGCGACCGGATTTAGCCTGGCGCTCATCTACGTGGGCTTGCGACTGCTCTTCATCTACGCCGACTCCGGCTATCGGCCCGAGACCATGGGTGGCCAGCTGGAGTGCACCACCGGACCCGAGTGCACGTACCTCCGGTATCTCGAAGACGACCTGCATGCCGCCGACCTGCGCGATGCCGGCGTCACGGACGCCGCGTCCTTCGAGACGGCCGTCTGGACTTCCCAGGGCGAGACGGCGTTGACGTTGACGGTGTTGGCGCTTGGTGGCGCGCTCGTGGCAGCCGGCTGGAGGGCCGTTCGGAGGCCGCCGGGAGCGGGCACCCCCACCGCGGAGATCGCCTCGACGTAGGCCACTGCCGCCAGAGGTGTCAGGTATGCGAAGAAGCGGCGGTCTCGATGGGTCGAGCCGCCGCTTTGGTTGTGTCGAGGACCGGGGAGGGCGGGGCCCTACTCCGCCTTAGTGGCCTTCGAGGCCGTCGTCTTCTTGGCCGTCGTCTTCTTGGCCTTCGCCGCCGTCTTCTTGGCCGTCGTCTTCTTGGCCGTCGTCTTGCTGGCTGTGGTCGAGGACGCCTTGGCCTCCGTGGTGCGAGCCGACTTGGACAATGCCGCTCGGGCCTTGCCGGCCGCCGTCTGCTCACCCTTTGCCTTGGACGCCTTGCCAGCGGCGATCCGTGCCTTGGCCGCCTTCGCAGCGGCAGCCTTGCTGACCTGTCGCTGTGGCTTGCGTGAGATCGTCAGCGCCTCTCCGCCGAGAGCGGCGTCGGCACGACGCATCAGGCGGCTCTTGCGACGTGCCGCCTGGTTAGGGTGGATGGCGCCGACCTTGGCCGCGCGATCGAGGGCACTCGCCGCCTCCGCGATGGCTGTTCTGGTTGCCTCCACGTCACCACCCTGAGCGGCGATCAAGGCATTCTTCACCTGGGTCTTGGCGGCGGAGCGCCGAGGCTGCAGGATGGCATTGCGGCGGGCTGACTGTCGGACGCGCTTGAGTGCCTGCGGTGTTCGCGCGCCGGACCAGGTCCGGGATGAATGAGCCAAGGTGATGTGTCCTCAACAGGTCTGGGTGTGGTGTCGACGCATCATGGCGATCGGCGGGCACAGGGTACCGCGGCGCGACCATGGAACGCGCGAAACCCAATGGTAGCGCACACGCACCGGCACCGCCAGTGACGTGTGCAGGCGATCTCCGGGCGCACGGAAGCCCCGTTTGAGTCATCCCGAAGGGGCTTGGACCAGCTGATCGGGCTGTTTGTTTCTCCCTTGGCGTGCCTCAGGTTCGCTCGAGCCCGGGCCTGCGCAGGGCACGGATGAACAGGGGTATGAGCGCGAGCATCCCGAGCAACAGCGGCACGGCGCCGATCAGGGCCTGGACGACCGCCGATCCTCCGGAAGCACCCTCAGCGATGGGCTGGCCAGTCACCAGCGCGAGCCACGATGCGCCGAAACCGACGAGGAGGCCGGAGACGGCAACCAGCTTATCCACCTTGACGATGATGACGGTGGCGACCACCAGGAACGGGACGGTCATCGGGCCGCCGCCGAAGCTGGCCATGAGCGTCGCCGTGACGCCCACTGCCGCCATCGCCGCCCACAGGAGTACTCGCTTCCTTCGCATCGAACAGCACCTCGAGACAGGTCGATCGTAGCGTGACCCCTGTGCCTGTGCCTGTGCCTGCGCCTGGAGTCACAGGTGCGTCGTCGTCAGGTCGGCTTGCCGGAGCGCTAGTCTTGCCGGATGCCCACGCCATCGCCGTCCGTGTTGCGCGCCTTCGTGCGTCGGAATGCCCCACTTCGGCCCGTTCCTGACCTGCCGACCGTACGTCTGCATATGGCTGACGACGTCACGGCAGTCTGTCGGCAGGCTGGGGACCAGCTGGGGTTGGCCGACCCTGACATCCCGTATTGGGCATTCCCATGGGCGGGAGGACTCGCGCTCGCGCGTTACCTCATGGAGCGACCCGACGTCGTCGCTGGAAAGACGGTGCTGGACCTTGGGTCCGGTTCAGGTCTTTGCGCCATCGTTGCGCTGCGCTGTGGCGCGGCGTCGGTTCGGGCGTTCGACATCGACCCCTTGTCCGAGGCGGCCATCGCCGTCAACGGTCGTGCCAATGGCGTCCACGTGAGTTTCACCAGCCGGGACATCCTCGGTCGATCCGCCACCTTCCTGCGATGTCATCCTGGCAGGCGATGTCTGTTACGAGGAGACCATGGCGAATCGCATGGTCGAGTGGCTCCGATCGGCGGATCGACGCGGTATCGTCGTCCTTCTTGGCGACCCGGGACGCAGGTATCTGTCGCCCGATCTCATCCGGCTTGCCACGTATACCGTTCGAACGAGCCGCGAAGTAGAGAACGCCGAGATCATGGCGTCAGGCGTCTATGCCTTCAGCTCGTCGCTCGCTTCGGTCGGGGAGGGCGGACCGACCAGCGAGGGCACGACGGGCTCCTGACTACGGGGAGCCCATGGTGTCGCCCCTGCCAGGCTGGTCGTGATAGTCGCCCGTCCATGGTCTTGTACGAGACGACCCGGCCGCCGGCTCCGTGTTGCTAGAATCGGCCGGTCCCATGGAAGCCATCCCGCAGACACGCCTGCGCAACTTCAGCATCATCGCCCACGTCGATCATGGAAAGTCGACGCTGGCTGACCGATTCCTTGAGCTGACCCACACGCTCGACAAGCGCCAGATGACGAGCCAGGTGCTCGACAGCATGGACCTCGAGCGCGAGAAGGGCATCACCATCAAGGCCCGTGCCGTACGACTGGAGCACACTGCCCGTGACGGCCAACGCTACGGACTGAACCTCATCGATACGCCGGGCCATGTCGACTTCAGCTACGAGGTCAGCCGAAGCCTGCAGGCCTGCGAGGGTGCCATCCTGGTGGTCGATGCGGCACAGGGCATCGAGGCGCAGACGCTCGCGAATGTGTACCTGGCGCTGTCGCTGAACCTGGTCATCATCCCGGTGCTCAACAAGATCGACCTCCCCTCGGCGCAGCCGGATGTGGTCATCGAGGAGCTCGAGAACGTCTTGGCCATCCCGCGCGAGGAGGTCATCCTCGTGAGCGCGAAGGATGGGACCAACGTGGACGACGTGCTCGAGGCCATCGTCGCGCGCATCCCGCCGCCCAAGGGAGACCCGAACGCGCCGGTCCAGGGCCTCATCTTCGACTCGCACTACGATGCCTACAAGGGCGTCATCGCCTACGTCCGCCTGGCCCAGGGAACGCTGCGGGAGAACGACCACATCCGTCTCATGGCGTCGAAGGCGCAGAGTGAGATCCTTGAGCTGGGCATGTTCCGGCCGGCTCTGGTGCCGGTCAAGTCGATGGGACCTGGAGAGGTCGGCTATGTCGCGACGGGCCTCAAGTCCGTTCGGGACTGCCAGGTGGGTGACACACTGACCTCGGCGATCACGCCAGCCGAAGCGCCACTGCCCGGGTACAAGCCGGCCAAGGCATTGGTCTTCGCAGGCGTCTACCCCATCAACGGCCCCGATTACCCGGTCCTCCGCGAGGCGCTCGAGAAGCTCCATCTCAACGATGCCTCGATCAGCTATGAACCCGAGTCATCGGTCGCTCTCGGTTTCGGGTTCCGTATCGGGTTCCTGGGCCTCCTGCACATGGAGATCGTGCAGGAGCGCCTGGAACGCGAGTTCGACCTGGACATCATCGCTTCGTCGCCTTCGGTCGAGTACGTCGTGACCCTGTCCCACGGACGTGGCGAGGTCGAGGTCGAGAACCCGGCCCTGCTCCCCGATCCGTCGGAGATCGAGTCCATCTCGGAGCCGTGGGTGAAGCTCGGCGTCGTCACACCGTCGACCTATATCGGCGCGGTCATGGAGCTGGGCCAGAACCATCGAGGCGCGTTCTTGGACATGGAGTACCTCGACCCCACGCGCGTGCTCATGAACTTCGAGCTGCCGCTGGCCGAGGTCATCGTCGACTACTTCGACCAGCTCAAGAGCCGCACCCAGGGCTATGCCTCGATGGACTACGAAGAGATCGGCTACCGGGTGGGCAAGCTCGTCAAGGTCGATGTGCTCGTCAATGGCGAGGCGGTCGACGCCCTCAGCATCATCGTCCACCGTGACAACGCCCAGGCTGCCGGACAGGAACTGACGAGGCGCCTCAAGGACCTCATCCCTCGCCAGATGTTCGTGGTTCCGGTCCAGGCAGCCATCGGCTCCAATATCATCGCTCGGGAGACCGTCCGAGCGATGCGAAAGAACGTCCTCGCCAAGTGCTACGGTGGAGATGTGACCCGCAAGCGCAAGCTGCTCGAGAAGCAGAAGAAGGGCAAGGCCCGCATGAAGCGGGTCGGGAGCGTGGAGATCCCGCAAGAGGCCTTCCTGGCTGTGTTGCGCGGAGGCGAGAGCGACTGATGCGCGGAGGCGAGAGCGACTAAGTTGATACCCGAGTTCGCCCAGTACCTCCTGTTCGTCGGCTTTGCCGCATTGATGTTGCTCCTGCGTCTTGACGCCAAGCGCTTCAGCGCCGCGGAGTGGGATACCCAGGACGGGGAGTGGCGCGTCTGGATGCCACGGATCTCCTGGTATGGTGCCGGGCTTGCCCTGGCCCTCCTGGTATTCGCACTGCACCCGTCGCCGGTAGCAGACCTGAACCTCAGCCTCGCACCCGATCGTGGCGAAGCCATGTTGCTGGGACTGGTCTACGGCGGTGTCGGCATCGTGGCGGCATTCGTGCTGGCCATCGTGCGCAATGGAGCCATCAGCTTCCCGCGGCCGACGCGCTATCCGGGCGGCGTGCTGACCGCGGTGGGCACGGCTTTCTACGACGAGTTCCTCTTCCGCGGCGTGATCCTGGGACTGCTGTTGTCCCTGGATCTTCCGGACTGGCTCGCCATCGTTGGTGGCGCTTTCATCTATGTCGGGGCCATCCGGGCCGGTACCGGCAGCCGGGGCATCCTGATGCTGTGCGCCTGGCTTGCCATCGGTGTGGTGGGCGGCTTCCTGGTGATCACGACGGCTGGGATCGCAGCTGCCTTCGTAGGCCACGCCATCACCCGTTTCGCGCTGTTCATGACGATGGGACAGCCCGAGCGTGCCGCGGTCGAACAGCTGCGTCCGCCGACGGGTGGCACCGGTGATGCAGGTGCCTATGTCATCCCGCCGCGCAGCTACCCCAGAGCGCGCGACGAAGGCGATGGCCGTGGTGGCACCGGACCCATCCGACCGGCCTGACGGCCCGGACCCGGCGATCCGACTGGTCTCCGAGCGGCCACTCGCGCCAGAGGGGCTGTACGTCCACTTCCCGTTCTGCATCTCGGTGTGCCCGTACTGCGACTTCGTGGTCGTCGCGGGTGCCGCGACGCGAGGTCCCAGCAATCGCATCGAGGCACTGCTTGGCGCCATCCATCGCGAGCTCGACCTGCGAGCCGACGCGCTTCCCCGAGCGCCGGCGCTGGCCAGTGTCTACCTGGGAGGCGGCACGCCGTCACTGCTGAGTGCGTCACAGCTGCACGACCTGCTCGAGCACATCGACGATCGCCTCGGGATCGCCCGGGAGGCCGAGATCACGCTGGAGGCAAACCCTGGTGCTGACGAGGTCGGCGACCTGGCTGCCTTCCGGACAGCGGGTGTCAACCGTGTCTCGCTGGGGGCGCAATCGATGGACGATGGCGAGCTCCAGCGCCTGGGACGGCGGCACCGCGCCTCCGATGTGGTCGCTGCCGTCGACGGTGCTCGTGGGGCCGCCATCGACGCTCGTCAGCCTCGATCTGCTCACCGATGTCCCGGGTCAGACACTCGAGTCATGGCGGGTGACCCTGGCGACCGTGCTGGACCTGGGCATGGAGCATCTCTCGACCTACACGCTGACACTCGATGACCCCGACGCCGAGGGGCTCACCGGACCCGAGGGTGACCACCTGCCGGTGTCGCCGAGGGGCGCGTGCCTGGCGCGAACGCGCCGTTCTCGAGCAGGACGAGGAACGTGCCGCCGACATGGAGTTGGTCACAGACGAGCTGGCGGCGGCGGCGGGGCTCCGACGCTACGAGGTCGCGAACCTGGCCCGGCCGGGTCGTGAGAGTCGTCACAACCTGCTCTATTGGCGGCGCCGACCCTACCTTGCGCTGGGGCCAGGGGCCCACGCTTCCGATGGAGCATCGCGACGGTGGTGGAATGCGGCCCACCTTGACGGCTACATCAAGGCACTGGCCCAGGGTCGTCTGCCACCCGGCGGCAGTGAACAGGTCGACGCGGACACGGTGGTCGCGGAGCGCGCCATCCTGGGGTTGCGACTGGCCGAGGGGATCGACGCCGCACTGGCCGGCTCAGCGATGCTGGCGTCGGGTTTGGACTGGGCCCGCGAACGGGCGCTTGCCGAGGATGTCGGTGGCCGGACCCGACTGACGCAGCACGGCCGCCTGCTGGCCAACGAGGTCTTCGCCCGCTTGCTGCCCGATCCATCGGTGCCGCCTGCGAGTTCCCGTTCGAGCGCGTAGCATCGCGCGCATGCACTCGATCAGAGCGGGCCGTGCCGCGCTGGTGACTGTCGGCGCTCGTCCTCGTCGCGGGCGCATCGACCGTCACGAGCGCCGCCGACGACGCACCCACTTCCTCCGACATCGCGCCTCCAAGCCTGACGTCGGCCCTGGCGACGCTCACGGACCCGCTTGCCTTGCTCACCTCCGATGGCGATACGGCCGGGACGTTCGAGCCGGCCAAGCAGCGACTGCCGGCCTGCCAGATCAAGGACGTGCGCACCCGCTACGGCTCCATCCGGCAGTGGAAGCAGACCCTGCTTGACACCAATCTCAAGATCGGCCGGCGATACAAGCCCGGGGACCTGGTGTCGGTCCGCATGGCCAACATCAAGGGCACAGGCCTGGTGCGCAAGATCATGATCGACGACCTGCGAGGCCATGGCGCGTGCCGCACGCAAGGCCGGAAAGCCACTGGCGGTGCGTTCCTCATATCGCTCCTATCAGTACCAGCAGTCGCTGTTCGCATCGTACGTAGCGCGGTACGGCTTCGACAAGGCTGCCACGTTCTCCGCGCGACCGGGCCATTCCGAGCACCAGATGGGCACGACCATCGACTTCACCACGGCACCCAGCGTGCCGCTGACGACGCGGTTCGGCGACTCGCCCTCGGGGAAGTGGATCGCCAGGCATGGCTGGAAGTACGGCTTCATCATGTCCTACCCCAAGGGCAAGAAGAGCACTTCGTGCTACAGCTACGAACCGTGGCACTGGCGCTACTTCGGCCGCGATCTGGCCCGCAAGATCCACCAAAGCGGGCAGGTGCCCCGGCGCTATCTCTACGAGAACTTCGAGTCCAGGCCGTAACGCTCGTCGGGCTCCTGGCGTGGCCGGCGCGGGTTCCTTTGCGTGCTTCGGCCGGGGACGCGGCGAGGCTCCGCTCGCCGCCGATCCTGTGGAGACTGATCAGGCCAACGAAGTGTGCCGCGTACCGAACTCGTTGCCCGATCCAGTGTGGAGCAGACTCGGAAGGCCATCCGATGGCGTTTCTAGTCTCCAAGCGAGGCAAACCGCAGCCGGCCCATACACCGGGCCGGCTCGACGGCTGGGTCAGTCTGGGTGGGATCGTCCACGCCCCCACGCCACCCAGGTCCCGGACGGCATCGTCCACACCCCCGCCACGCAAGATCCCGCACGACAGTGCAGCGGCGTCACGCGCACCGCGGATCTGGTGCCTCTCCACGCTCCGAAACATCTCGACGCTATGGCCGTGCTCGAGACGGATTCCTTGCACCAGCTGCACAAGACGGTCACACCTGATCGGCTCAAGCGCGAGATGGACGAACCCCGTGCGCGGCAGGTCGAGATCGTGCCGGAGGTGAACGTCCCTCCACCCTCGGCGGCTCGGAGGTCTACGATGGATATTCCGCGGGCAGCGCGGTGGCTGCTCGCCGTCGAATCAGCCACGGACGACCGACCCTGTGCCGGTCCGGGAAGGAGCGAGGACACCGATGACCGCCACCATCGACGCGAGCGCCAGCACGATCGGGGACAAGCTGCGATGGGCTGTTGACGAGCTCGAGATCGAGATCCCTTCGTGGGGGTTCGTCAACACTGGGACCCGCTTCAAAGTCTTCCAGCAATCGGGTACGCCTCGGACGGTCGAGGAGAAGATCGATGATGCCGGTACGGTTCGCCGCTACACGGGCATCGCCAGGACCGTAGCGCTGCACATCCCGTGGGACAAGGCGGACGACTACGGAGTCCTGCTCGACTACATCAAGTCGAAGGACCTGGGAGTGGGCGGCATCAACCTCAACACCTTCCAGGATCCCGACTACATGCTCGGGTCCATCTGCCATCCCGATGCCGACGTGCGTGCCAAGGCCATCGAGGCCATCATCGAATGCTGCCGCATCGCCGAGCAGATGGATGCGCCTGCGGTGAAGGTCTGGCTGGGCGATGGCACCAACTACCCCGGCCAGGATGACCTGCGCTGGCGCCGCAACCGGCTCGTGGAAGGACTGCAGCAGGCGTATGAGCATCTGCCGTCACAGGCCCGCATGCTGCTGGAGTACAAGATCTTCGAGCCAGCGCTCTACTCCACCGACGTCCAGGACTGGGGCCAGTCGATGGCGGTCTGCAACCACGTCGGTGAGCGCGCCGTGGTCTGCGTCGATACTGGTCATCACTCGCTCGGCGTGAACATCGAGCAGATCGTGGCCATCCTGCTCGCCGAGGGCAAGCTGGGTGCCTTCGACCTCAACGACAAGAAGTACGGCGACGACGACCTCATGGTCGGCTCCATCGACCCGTACCAGATGTTCCGCATCACCCATGAGCTCATCAACGCCATGCGCGATGATACGGATCCGGTCGCCCAGAAGACCGCCGACGAGACGGTCTACATGCTCGACCAGTGCCACAACATCGAGCCCAAGGTGCCGGCCATCATCCGTTCGGTGCAGACGCTCCAGGAGCTATTCGCCAAAGCCCTGCTCGTCGACCGCGAGGCGCTGGTGGCGGCGCAACAGCGCGGCGACGTCCTCGCCGCCAACAACCTGCTCTGGAGCGCTTTCTTCACCGACGTGCGTGGGCCGCTGGCAGAGCTGCGCGAGGAACGCGGTCTGCCGGCCGATCCCTTCGCTGCCTACATCGCGAGCGGTGAAGATGAGCAGCGCAGTGCCGATCGCATCGGAGGCGTCGCCGCCAGCTGGTGATCGAGTGCTGGTGCTGTCGCGTGGCCTGGCCTGGACCCTGGGACGACCGGATCACGGAGCCGCGTGACACTGCCATGTCGTTGACACTCAACGTGGGGGACTGATACCATACGGTCATCGGAGTTAGCACTCGCCATGTGAGAGTGCTAACGCGAGAACGCAAGCGCACGTATCAGTACGACAGGAGATCGATGGCTCGGCGCAAGGTTCGCCCCGGCCCTCTCGAGGCTCGCTCAGCGGCCATCCTGAGGGCGATCATCGAGGAATATGTCGCCACCGCACAGCCAGTCGGCAGCGTCGCGCTGGTGGAGAAGTACGCACTCTCCATCAGTCCAGCCACCGTTCGCAACGTCATGGCTGAGCTGGAGATGGCGGAGCTGCTTGGTCACCCGCATACCAGCGCCGGTCGTGTGCCCACCGATCGTGGCTATCGCTTGTACGTGGAGTCCATCGCGCACTCCGTGACCCTGGCGCCCGTCGAACAGCTCATGATCCGACACCAGTTCGGGCAGGTCGAGTTCGCCAACGAGCAGTGGTTCCGCCTGGCCGCGTCGACACTGGCGGCGGCGACGCGATCGGCGGCCATCGCCACACCCATCAAACCGCGTGCCTGTCGCATCCGTCGCGTCGATATCGTGCCCACCGCCGATCGCTCCGCCAGCCTCGTGCTGGTGCTGGCCGACGGGCCCGTAAAGCAGGTGCTGTTGAACCTCGACCGCGAGTACACGCACGCTGACCTCGACGAGATCGCGCGTGGTGTCGATCGCGTGCTCCGGGCCAAGACCACGCCGGAGGTCGATGCCGTGCTGGACACGTTACGTGAACGCCCCGGTTCGGTCGATGCCCTCTTCCAGCAAGCCGTCGAGCGCGTCGCGCGGGTCATGCACGAGTTCGACTCGGCGGCCATCGAGGAGGTCTTCAGCGAAGGTCTGCTCAATGTCATGAAGGAGCCGGAGTTCGAACGCAGCGAACGGCTGCGTCGGGTGTTCAACGTGCTCCAGGACCGGGTGTACCTGGGTGACCTCGTGGGACGGCTGGCCGTCTCCGATGACGTCACGGTCTTCATCGGTACCGAGAACGAACACGAGGAGATGACCGATGTGTCACTCGTCGTGGCACCCTACGGTCGTGCCGATCGCGCCATCGGCGTGGTCGGCGTGGTCGGCCCCACTCGCATGGCCTACCCACACGCTATCTCCACGGTCCGCTATGTGCGCGGCCTCATGAATGAATTGGTGGATCACCTGTACGCATGAATGATCGAGCTTCGGGGCCTGACCGCCCCACGACCAACGGCAATCCCCATCAGGCCGAGCAAGCCGAGGCTGCCAACAAGGGACGCACCCGCGCCGAGGAGCGGATCGCGGCGCTCGACAGCAGCGGTGCCTCACTGGCCCAGGAGCTCGAGCAGCTGGCCGGCGAGCTGCAGATCGCCCAGCAGCGGGCTGCCGAGGCCGAAGCCGGCTGGCAACGCGCCCGCGCGGACTTCGCCAACCTCAAACGGCGGACCGAAGAGGAGCGTGCCGGGTTCGCCACCGTGGCAAGTGACCGGCTGCTCGTTCGGGTGCTTGACCTGGCGGATGATTTCGACCTCGCCGTGGAGCACGTGCCCAGGGACGTCATGGATACGCCCTGGGCCGAAGGCATCAGTGCGATCGATCGCAAGCTGCGAGTCCTGCTCGAGGCGGAGGGCATCACCTCGCTCGAAGCCGACGGCGTTCCGTTCGACCCCCAGACCCAGCAGGCCGTCAGCTACGAAGACACCGCCGATGTCCCGGACGGAACGGTCATCAAGGTCCTGAAGCGCGGCTACACCATCGGCGATCGCATCCTGAGGCCAGCCCTCGTCGCGGTCGCTCGCAACGACGAACCATCAGCCACAGACAACGACTAGAGACAAGGCAAAGGAGCCACATCCATGGGACGCATCATCGGTATCGACCTCGGTACCACCAATTCGGCCATCGCGGTCATGGAGGGCGGTGAGCCCACCGTGATCCCCAGCGCGGAGGGCGGCCGCACGGTGCCGTCCGTGGTGGCCTTCAGCAAGCAAGGCGAGCGGCTCGTGGGCCAGGTCGCCAAGCGCCAGGCCATCACCAACCCGGCCAACACCGTCTATTCCATCAAGCGTTTCGTGGGGCGACGCTGGGACGATCCCGAGGTCCAGCGCAGTATCAAGCTGGTGCCCTACAAGGTAGAAAAGGACAAGAGCAGCGACGGCGTGGCCGTGACGCTCGCGGACGGCAAGACCTATACGCCGCCCGAGATCAGCGCCATGATCCTGCAGAAGCTCAAGGCCGACGCCGAGGCCTACCTGGGCGAACCGGTCACCGAGGCCGTCATCACGGTGCCTGCGTACTTCGATGACACGCAGCGACAGGCCACCAAGGACGCCGGCCGCATCGCCGGACTCGACGTCAAGCGCATCATCAACGAGCCCACCGCCTCGTCACTGGCCTACGGCCTCGACAAGAAGAACGATGAGCAGATCGCGGTGTATGACCTTGGAGGCGGCACCTTCGACATCTCCATCCTGGAGCTTGGCGACGGCGTCTTCGAGGTCAAGGCTACCAACGGCGACACGCACCTCGGTGGTGACGACTTCGACCAGAAGGTCATCGACTGGCTGCTCGAGGAGTTCAAGAAGGACCAGGGCATCGACCTGTCCAAGGACCAGCAGGCCCTGCAGCGACTCAAGGAGGCCGCTGAGCGAGCCAAGATCGAGCTGTCCACCACCAGCTCGAGCGAGATCAACCTGCCCTATATCACGGTCGACTCCGATCGCAACCCCAAGCACCTCGTGACCACCCTGTCGCGTGCCAAGCTCGAGGACCTCGTGGCCGACCTGGTCGACGCCACCAAGAAGCCGGTCGAGGCCGCGCTCAAGGATGCGGGACTCAAGCCGTCCGATATCGACGAGGTGATCCTCGTGGGTGGCCAGACGCGCATGCCGGCGGTGGTCGAGGCCGTCAAGAAGATGTTTGACGGCAAGGAGCCGCACAAGGGCGTGAACCCCGACGAGGTCGTGGCTGTCGGTGCTGCCATCCAGGCCGGCGTGCTGGCCGGCGATGTCAAGGACGTGCTACTGCTCGACGTGACCCCGCTGTCGCTGGGCATCGAGACACTGGGTGGCGTGATGACGCGACTGATCGATCGCAACACCACCATCCCGACATCCAAGAGCCAGGTCTTCTCGACGGCCAGCGACAACCAGCCGCAGGTGGAGATCCACGTGCTGCAGGGCGAGCGTGAGATGGCCAGCGGCAACAAGACGCTGGGTACCTTCATCCTCGACGGCATCCCGACGGCTCCGCGGGGCGTCCCCCAGATCGAAGTGACCTTCGACATCGACGCCAACGGCATCCTTGACGTCAAGGCCAAGGACAAGGCCACCAGCCGTGAGCAGTCGGTCCGCATCACGGCTTCCTCGATGCTCTCCAACGAGGACGTCGACCGCATGGTCAAGGAGGCCCAGGAGCACGCTGCCGAGGACAAGGCCAAGCGCGAGTCGGTGGAGGCTCGCAACCAGGCTGATGCACTCGCCTTCCAGGCCGAGCGCACCGTCAACGAGCTGGGTGACAAGATCAGTGCTGAGGACAAGGCACAGGTCGAGTCGCGGATCACCGCGGTGCGCGAAGCGCTCAAGGGTGAGAACGACGAGGCCGTGAAGACGGCGACCGGGGAGTTGCAGAGCTCGTTGCAGGAGGTGGCCACCAAGGCCTACCAGGCGACCGAGCCCACGGGTGCGGACACCAACGGCGGTGCGGGCACAGAAGGCGATGCTGCCGGGGAAGCAGAAGCCGACACGGCCGACGACGGCGAGGAAGCCGTCGAGGGCGAGTTCAAGGAGGTCTAGACCGGGGCCCGGGGTCGATCCTGGTTCCTGGCCGCAGATGCTGGGACGTTCACGTGGGGCGATGAAGCGCCTGCGGCAGGGGCCGCAGGCGCCTTCGTCGTCCGGGCGACGCAAGCGGGAGCGGGCCACGCCGCCCAACGTCATCGGCAAGGGCCCGCTCCTGTCGGCGCCGGGATTGCAGCTCGGCGTGGCGGTCATCATCAGGAACGAGGCGCCGTACCTGGACGAATGGCTGGCCTATCACCATGCTCTTGGCGTCCAGCACTTCTTCATCTATGACAACAGCAGCGACGACGAGCTGCACGTGGTCCTGGAGCGCTGGATCAACCATGGCCTCGTCACGCTCACGTACTGGCCGCTGCCCGGCGGCCAGATCGACGCCTACTCGCACGCGTTGCGGTTCTTCGGGCCGTCCCTGGACTGGCTGGCCTTCTTCGACGTCGATGAATTCGTGGTCCCACTCGTGGACGACGACATGCCATCACTGCTGGCGCGCTGGCCCGATGCTGCCGATGTGCGCATGCCACGAGTGGACTTCGGCTTCTCCGGACATCGGACCCCGCCGACCGGGCTGTCCATCGAGGCCTACACCGAACGTGCCGATGTCTTTGGTCGAGACCCCTCCAAGCCACCCCGCGTCAAGACCGTGGTGCAGCCGCGCGGCATCTCGGCGGTCGGGATCCATACCGCAACGGTTGCGGACGCCCCTCTTTCCGCGGACGGCCGCCCGGTACCCACCGAGACCATCGGCAAAGCCTGCCACGAGTTCGTCCAGCTGAACCACTACTACACGCGCTCATTCGAGGAGTTCGAAGCCAAGCGTTTCCGGGGCAGTGGCACTGGTCGCATCGCGCGGCCGGCCATCCCGTTCGATCTGCCGTCACTGGGCACCGACATCGCGGCGCTACGGTTCGCCGATCGGACGCGGTCCATGCTCGAGCGGATGCGGAGCCTCTCCGCAAGCCCATATCGTTATGGCAGCGACTCAGCCATCGCGCAGCTGCCGCGCTTCAACGACCTGGGGCTCTTCAGTGAGTTCGCCATCGCCAATACCGTGCTCGAGGAGCCGGAGCCGGTCCGAGAGCCGAGACTGCGTATCGAGAACGAATACGGCGGGATCGGCTTCCTGGGTGACATCGGCGGACAGGACCATGCGGTGCGACGCCGCGAGCTTTCGGGATCCATGCACCTGGAGCCACTGCTGGTGCGGTGTCGCGGGCGTGTCGATGCCAGCTGGGCCGACGATGCCTTCGAGGTCGAGGCCAGTGTGCGGCGCGGCACGGTGACCCCGACCGACGACGGTTGGCAGGTGGCACCGTTGGACGGGGAGATGGCCTCGTTCATCGAGCTTGATCCGGCCGGCCAGCGGCGCGTCCAGGCGCTCGGGTTCGTCATCAGCACGCAAGGCAGCACACGACTATCCGCGGGGCTTGAGCGACTGGACGGCTCCACCACGGATCCGGTGGAGCTGGAACTCGCGGCCGCCAGCACGTACGCTGGGGTGGTGGAACTCGATGCCTCGCCGGACCTCACCACCCGCGTCGTCGTGCGGCTCAGGCTGCCCGAGGGAGGGGCCGTCGTCAACGACCTGTTCATCATCACGTATGGCTGAACAAGGCCCGCGTCGATGACGCTGCGGCGTCTTGGACGCATCGTCTCGGGTGACCCGAAGTCCGACCCGCCAACGCCGCCGTCCCGAGCCGGAGGCGCCACGCGCGGCAAGATGCTGCGTGCCAAGCCGCCCAACGTGATCGGTCGTGGGCCCTTGCTCAGCGGCCCCGGGTTCGGGGTCGTCCTCGTGTGCATCGTCAAGGACGAGGCTGACTACCTGGCCGAGTGGCTCGCCTATCACATCGCGCTCGGCGTTGACCACATCATCATCTATGACAACGGCTCGACCGATGGCAGTGCCGACCTGCTGGAGCGCTACATCAACCACGGCCTGGTCACGCGCATCGACTGGCCCGTCGGGGGAGGCCAGCTGGCGGCCTACAACCACGCCCTCCGCATGTTCGGCAGTACTGCCGCATGGCTAGCCTACTACGATGTCGACGAGTTCCTGGTCCCGCTGGTCGACCCGGACATCCCGTCGTTCCTGGCCCGGTTTCCTGAGGCAGCCGACGTTCGGGTGCCACGGCTGGAGTTCGGGTACTCCGGCCATCGAACAGCGCCGGACGCGCTGACCATCGACGCCTACACGCAGGTCGCCAACGTCCTGGGCCTGGACCCCGCCCTGCCGCCGCGCGTGAAGTCGATCGTGCGTCCACCGGCCGTGTCGGCCATCGACATCCACCTGGCCTTCCCCGCCGACGAGCCGGATCCGGGATCGCCCACCGAGACGGCCGAGGAGTCGGTCCGCGGGCTGGCGCAGCTGAATCACTACTACACGCGGTCCTTCGAGGAGTTCGAGGCCAAGCGGTTCCGGGGCAGTGCCACGGGCCGTATCTCGCGACCGGCCGTGCCGTTCGACATCCCGACCCTCGACACGGATACGTCGGCGCAGCGCTTCTCCGGGCGGACGCGCAGCACCATGGAGCATCTCGCGCAGCTCGAGGTCAGGCCCTACGCCTACGGCAGCCAGCTGGCGCTCGAGTACTTCCCGCGACCCAACGACCTCTTCCGGTTCGCGGAGTTCGCGCTCGCCAACACCGCCGCCGGGCTCGAGGAGCCGGGCCGCATGGCGGCCACGCGCCTCAAGAACCTCCACGCTGGCATCGGCATCGTCAGCGACCTCACCGACACCGGCTACGTGCCGGTCCGCGATGGCCTCGCGAGTTCCGTCCACACCAAGGTTCTGGTCGAGCACATGCGTGGCCGCATCGAGTCCACGCTGTCGCGGGGTGCCCACGAGGCGGAAGGTGGGAGTATCGCCATCCCGGAGGTCGGCCCGGCCGCGATCGAGTTCCGAGCGGGTGTCGCGACGCTGGTCATCGAGCTGCCCGAGTCGGCGATGTTGCGGTGCTACTCGCTCGGTTTCGTGGCCGCGGCGAACTCGGAGGTCAGGATGGCTGCGTCCATCGTGGATCGGGACGGGGCACGCGGTCAGACGGTGCAGTGGGCCATGCCTGCGTCAGGGTGTGTGGCCGGCGTGGTCGAGGTGGAGCCCACGCCGCGACATGGTGCGCGTCTGCGAGTGCGCCTGGAAAGCGCCGCCACCCATGTCGATCTCTACGATCTCTTCGCCATCTCGACAGGCTAGGCTGGAGCGATGGGATTGAGCCGTCGCGTCGGTCGGATGCTGGGGCGGACCGATGAACCCAGGACGCGGCCTGGGTTGATCGACCGAGGCCGCTTCGAGGTGTCCGTGCTGGCCATCCTCAAGAACGAGGCGCACAACATGGAGGAGTGGCTGTGCCACCACATGGCCATCGGGGTGGACCACTTCTTCCTCTACGACAACGGCAGCACCGACGAGCTCCACGAGGTGCTCAAGCCCTACGCCGACCATGGCATCGTGACCACGGTCTACTTCCCCATGCGCGGCCTGCAGCGGGACGCCAACAACCACGTCGTTCGTTTCTTCGGACACACCACTGAGTGGATCGCCTACGTCGACATCGACGAGTTCCTGGTGCCACAGAACGATGAGCCTATCGGTGCCGTCATGGCTCGCTACCCCGATGCCGAACAGGTGCTCGTGTCGCGCAAGGAGTTCTGCTTTTCGGGACACCGAACGCCCGTCGACGGGCTGGTCACCGAGTCGTATCGTGAGTACAGCGACCACGTGCCGCGCATGGGCACCAGCGAGATCCTGGCGAAGCCCATCATCCGTCCCAGGGGAGTGGCACGCGTCGGCATCCACAATGCACTCACCGTGCATGGCGACACGGTCAACACGGCGGGGGAGCCGACCTCCGAAGTGGCCACGGTCATCGAGGATCCCAGCTACGCCCACCTCCAGATGAACCACTACTTCACCAAGTCGTGGCAAGAGTTCCAAGCCAAGCGCAACCGTGCCACCACGTCGACGCACGCCTTCCAGCTGCCCGATGTCCCCTTCGACATCCCGGCTCGCGAGGACCACGTCATCGACCGCTGGCAACCCCGGACGCGAGCCTTGATGGAAGAGATGGAGGCGCTCGCTCGCAGCCCGTCACGCTTCGGCAGCAAGCTGCACCTGCAGGGTTTCCCGGTGAGTGACATGTTCGGCCAGGAAGCCGCAGCCATCGTCAGCAACGAGGCCGCTGGGCTCAAGGAGGCGCGCAAGAAGCGTTCATCGCCGTCCCTGCCCATGCCTGGCGTTCGTGGCGCCATGGTGCGCGCCGAAGACCATGGCTACACACCAGAGGTCGGCAAGTTCGTGGGCTCGGTCCACGTGGCCCAGGAGGTGGCCTGGCTCGAGGCCGAGGTTACCTGGAGCGCCACCGACGCCCAACGGTCACCTGGCGTCGAGGGAGGCGAGCTCGACCGTTCGGGTGACGTGCCCAGGGCCCGATTCGAGGGTCGCTCGGGAGCGCTCATCATCGCGGCCGGTGGCGCGCCGCTGCGATGCCATGCGCTGGTGTATGCGCTCCGGGTCGAAACCGCGGACGCGACCGTGGGCGTCGGCGTGGCGCTGGCCGCCCGCGCCGCGGGCGACTGGCGCACGGCGGCGTCGTACGCGATACCGGGAACAGGCACCTACCTGGGCTTCGTTGCCCTGGAGAAGAAGCCTCGCACCATCGATGCCGTCCGCATCTCGTTCGATGGCGCGACCGACGTGGCCATCTACGACTTGGCGTTGCTGACCTTCGGCTGAGACCGGCGGACCGTGCCGCCGGCGCCCCGGATGCGGCCCAGTGAGACCCAGGCCTCGGGATCGTCGGCCAGCTCGGCTACCTTGGGTGGCAATCGGCCATCTCGCAGGTTTGCCAGCGTCGTCGTCTCCAGGATCTCCCGGAGGGCTGCGCGAACGGCGATCCAGACGTCGGTCAGCGGTTCCGCCGCGCCCCGGTACTCCATGTTCTCGGGACGATCGCCACGCACATTGGCGAGCGGACCATCCACCGCCCGGATTACGTCGGCGATGCTGATGTCCTCGGCCGGCCGGGCCAGGCTGTACCCGCCATCGGGGCCTCGCTGGCTACGCACGATGCCGGCGTGTTTCAGCTCAAGCAGGATGGTCTCGAGGAACTTGGCGGGGATGCCCTGCGCCGCTGCGATGCGATCAGCCTTGATGGGTGAATCGGTGGCCGTGGACAGCTCGGCGGCTGCACGGGCGGCGTAATCGGCCTTGGCTGAGACTCTCATGCTGCCGCTATTGTCCCCTTTTGCGGTAGGGAATGTGCACCACGCGCCCGGCTGGGCTGGTAGGCTCTATCCTAGAAACCGACTGGTGCGTCGGAAGTCGGAAACCAGGGAGCCAGGTCGAGGTGAAGCAGGAACGCAGTGCGCGGCGTCGGGAACGCATCCTGGACGCGGCGTTCACGGTATTCAGCCAACGCGGCTACCGCCAGGCTGGCGTGGACGAGGTCGGTCGCCAGGCCGACACCAGCAAGGGTGGCGTGTATTTCCATTTCCCGACCAAGGAAGCACTCTTCCTCGAGCTGCTCAAGTCCACCGCAGACCGCCTGGTCGCGAAAGTGGAGCGGTCCATCGCGGGCGCCACCGATCCCATCGAGCGGGCCGATGTCGCCCTGGCCACGGTCCTGGGAGTCTTCGCGGGCCACCGCACCATGGCTCGCCTCTTCCTGATCGATGCCGTCGGCGCCGGATCGGAGTTCCAGTCCGAGTTGCAACGCCTGCACGAGCGTTTCAGCGGTCTCATCGCCGAACAATTGGACGCCGCGGTCAACGAGGGAAGTATCGCGCCCATCGACACCGGAATCGCGGCGATGGCCTGGTTCGGCGCGCTCAACGAGGTGGTGATGCGCTGGCTCATGTCCGAGGAGCAGGCGCGACTGGAGGACGCCTACCCGACGCTCCGAGCCATCCTGCTGCGCAGCGTCGGCATCCCCGAGGAGCGTCTCGCGGCGCTGGACGCGCGGTGACGGTGACCTCGTCCTTGCCTGGGGCGGCCACGCCCGAGACACGTCGGAGCATGCTCGCGTGCCTCGAACCGTTGTTGTCCACCGCCGGCCGACGTAGCCGGCCGACCCTGGTGGCGGCTACTGTCGCAGTACCAGCCAATCGACCCGGTCAGCCTGTATGGGGCGATGGCACCCCAGGCCACGGTCTGGATGCAGCCCACGGAGGGCTTCGCGATGGTCGGGCTTGGTGAGGCCTGGTCGACCAGCTCGCGTGGACCGACTCGGTTCGCGGACGTGTCGCGCGCATGGGGCGCCCTGCTCGAGGGTGCCCTGATCGACGCGTCCGGCTCGCCGCGTGGGACGGGGCCGCTGCTCCTTGGGGGCTTCGCTTTTCTCGACGAGCCGGCTGAGTCGCCAGCGTGGGCTGCCTTCGACCCAGCCAGCCTCGTCCTGCCGTCCCTGCTGCTAACCATCACCGGCGACAGCGCCTGGCTCACGCTCGCGGTCGTCGCCCAGCCGGGCAGCCCCGCAGACGCCGACGTCGAACGCCTGCTGTCGTCCTGGGCGACCGTCGCGGACGGCGACGAAGACGCCGAGTCCGTGACAGCGCCCACCCGGCTTCGGGCCATGGAGTCTCCGGGGGAGGCGTCGCGATGGCGTGATTCGGTAGCCCGGCTCGCCGGGGCCGTGGGCCGCGGTCGCCTGGACAAGGCGGTACTGTCACGGTGCCTCCAGCTCCAGGGCTCGGGTCCCATCGAAGTCACGTCGGCGCTCCGGAACCTCGGAGCGTCGGCACCCGAATCGACCATCTTCGCGGTGACCCGGGGGGCAGCCACCTTCATGGGTGCCAGCCCGGAGCGCCTGGCCGCCCTGCGCGACCGGGAGCTGGACACCATGGCCATGGCCGGTTCGGCGCGGCGCGCCGGCGATCGCGTCAGCGACGATGCGCTGGCATCGCGTCTCCTCGCCAGCGACAAGGAGCGCGAGGAGCATGCCGTGGTGGTCACGATGCTGCGTGAGGCCCTGTCGCCGCTGGTGGAGGAGTTGCGGATGCCACCAGGGCCGACGGTCGAGCGTTTCCGTCACGTGCAGCACCTGGTCACACCCATCCACGGCCGACTGCGCGACGAAGCCGACATCCTCGCGCTCGTAGAGAGGCTGCATCCGACGCCGGCTGTGGCCGGGACGCCCCGGGACCTGGCACTGGAGCTGATCGCCGAGGAGGAGCCGGAAGATCGAGGCTGGTATGCCGGACCGCTGGGCTGGGTCGATCGGCACGGCGATGGCGAGTTCATCGTGGCCTTGCGGTCGGGCCTGGTCGATGGCGACACGGCGACGCTGTTCGCGGGCTGCGGGATCATGGCCGACTCGGATCCCGAACGAGAGTGGGATGAGTCGGCCAGCAAGCTCCTGGCGCTCGGGTCTGCGTTGGGCCGCCTCGAGCCATGAATCCCGGCCAGGGCACCCCCGCCGGCCCATTGCGCGGCCTGGTGCAAGCGCTGCTCGACGGTGGCGTGCGCGATGTCGTGGTCTGCCCCGGATCGCGCTCGACGCCACTGGCACTGGCACTTCGGGCCGCACCGGACCTGGCCTGCTGGGTCCACCTTGACGAGCGAGCCGGGGCCTTCTTCGCGCTGGGCGCCGCCAAGGCCAGACGCCGGCCGGTCGCCGTACTCGCGACCTCTGGTACGGCCGCGGTGAACTTCGCCCCTGCCGTCGCGGAGGCGCGCTATGGGCGGGTACCACTCATCGTGCTGACCGCCGACAGGCCACTCGAGTTGCACGGTATCGGCGCGCCCCAGACCATCGACCAGCAGGAGCTCTACGGCCGCCATGCCAAGTGGTTCGTGGAGCTGCCTGTCCCCGACGCGTCTGACGCGGCGGACAGGCTTGCGCGCGCCGCGACCGGGAGAGCCATCGAGATCGCCACGACCCACCCGGCCGGGCCTGTACACATCAATCTGCCGTTCCGTGAGCCACTTCTGCCTGAGGGCCCACTCGCCGTCGGCATCTCCCACGACACGGTGCCTGGCGGGGAGCGGGCCCAGCCCACGGCCGCCCTGGTCGACGTCGAAACGGTGGCCGCCGAATTCCAAGGCGCGTCGCGGGGCCTGCTGGTGTGTGGACCGCTCGATGCGCCAGGGTTCGCAGCCGCGGTATCCCGCCTCGCCGCGACTTCCGGCGTCCCCATCCTTGCCGATGGACTCTCCGGCGTCCGAAACGGGCCGCACGACCGTTCCCACGTCATCGCGCACTACGACCTGCTGCTGCGATCAGACCAGTTCCGCGAAGCGCATCGACCCGATGTGGTCGTTCGGTTCGGCGCGCGCCCGACATCGAAGGCGCTCGATCAGTGGCTGGACGGGCTCGATGTGCCGCAGCGACTGGTCGACGATGGCGGCGGTTGGAATCGGCCGACCGGGCCGACCCTGGTGTCGGCCGACCCGACCGCACTGGCCGACGCGGTCAGCGCTTTCCTGGAAGCCAACCCTCCCGGCAAGACAGACTGGCTGGAGGGGTGGCGCTCGGCCGACGAGGCTGCGGGTCGTTCCCTCGAGGACTGGCGAGGCACGCTCGCCGAGGCATTCGAGGGAGCCGTGGCGGCCGCACTGGACGAAGGCTTGCCCGAAGGCGCGGTCGTGCTCGCGGGCAACAGCATGCCGGTCCGCGATCTCGACACGTTCATGCCTTCGTCGTCACGCACTCGCAGGGTCATCGGGAACCGGGGTGCGAACGGCATCGATGGACTCCTGTCGACCGCGCTGGGGCTCGTGGTCGGACAGCCGGAGCCGGTGGTCGCGGTCGTTGGCGACCTCAGCTTCCTGCACGATCTCAGTGCCCTCGTCGCCGCTCGCAGACTGGGCATCGATGTCACGATCGTGCTCATCGACAACGACGGCGGCGGGATCTTCTCGTTCCTGCCCCAGGCCTCGGCCGTTCGACCGGACGTCGGCTTGCCAGAGCACTACGAGGAGCTATTCGGTACGCCGCACGGCCTTGAGCTTGGGCCGCTGGTGGAGGCGCTCGGTGCGCGACACCAGTCGGTGGATACGGCTTCGTTGAGCGAGGCGCTGCGTGAGGCCGTCGACCAGCCTGGCGTTCAGGTGCTGCATCTGCGTACTCATCGCACTCGCAACGTAGCGTTGCACACTGACGCCTTCGCGGCTGTCGCTCGGGCTCTGGCGTCGGGCCGATGAGCCTCAACGTGCTGACACAGGGTCAAGGCAGTCCGCTGCTCCTGCTTCACGGCTTCACCGGCAGCGCCGGGTCGTGGTGGCTCCAGCTGGACCATTGGACGGCGCGACACCGGGTCATCGCACCTGACCTGCTTGGCCACGGTCGCTCTGATGCTCCGGCCGATCCCGAGCGCTATGCTCTCGAGGCGCAGGCGTCTCAGCTCGCCGACCTCCTGGACTTGCTGGGGGCGGCCCCGTCGGCGGTGATCGGCTACTCGATGGGGGCACGCCTGGCACTCGTACTGGCGCTGCGGCACCCTGGGCTGGTGGGTCGGCTCGTCCTCGAGAGCCCGTCGCCCGGCATCGCCGATGGTGTGGCCCGTGCCCAGCGGCGTGCCGCCGATGAGGCGCTGGCCGCGGAGATCGAGCGCGATGGTATCGAGGCGTTCGTGGCTGGCTGGGAAGTGATGCCACTATTTGTCACGCATGCAGGACTGCCGCCCGAGGTCCGACTCAGGCTCCGGCAGGAACGGCTGAGCCAGGACCCCGTCGGGCTGGCGGCATCACTGCGCGGGGCCGGCCAGGGCACGATGACGCCCCTGCACCACCACCTTGCCGAGATCGCCGTCCCGGCGTTGGTGCTCGCGGGCGCGCTCGACGAGACCGGAGTTGCCAGGGCGCACATCGTCGCCGATGCCATGCCGCAAGCCAGGCTCCAGGTCATCGCTGATGCGGGCCACACGCCACATCTGGAGCAGCCCCATCGATACGTGGCCGCCATCGACCCATTCCTGGCCGCGACGTACGACCCGAACCCACCACCGAGGAAGGACTCATGACGACCCACTGGACCACCGCCCACGAGTACGAGGACATCCGCTACGAGCATTCGGGCAGCGGGATCGCCAAGATCACCATCGACCGCCCACATGTCCGGAACGCCTTTCGCCCCGAGACCGTCACGGAACTGATCGACGCCTTCCGGCGTGTCCGAGACGACAGCTCCGTCGGCGTGGTGCTGCTCACCGGCGCCGGCGACAAGGCGTTCTGCTCAGGCGGGGACATGAATGTCAAGGGACAGGGCGGCTACATCGCCGACGATGGCACCGCGCGTCTCAACGTGCTGGACCTGCAGCGGCTCATCCGCTCATTGCCCATCGTGGTCATCGCGCTGGTCAATGGCTTTGCCATCGGTGGTGGCCACGTGCTGCACGTGGTCTGCGATCTCAGCATCGCCGCTGACAACGCCATCTTCGGCCAGACCGGGCCGAAAGTAGGCAGCTTCGACGGGGGCTATGGCGCAACGCTCCTCGCCCGCATCGTCGGCCACAAGAAAGCCCGCGAGATCTGGTACCTGTGTCGCCAGTACGACGCACAGCAGGCGCTGGACATGGGCCTGGTCAACACGGTCGTACCGCTCGAGCAGCTCGAGACCGAGGGCGTGCACTGGGCCAACGAGATCCTGGAGAAGAGCCCCACGGCGATCCGCATGCTGAAGCGATCGTTCAATGCCGATACGGACGGCCTGGCGGGACTCCAGGAGCTGGCCGGTGATGCCACGATGCTCTTCTATCTGACCGAGGAGGCACACGAGGGCAGCAAGGCATTCCTCGAGAAGCGCCCGCCGGACTACTCCAGGTTCCCGCGACGGCCCTGAGTCGACGGTGACCACCCCGACCGTGTCGAGTCCGACCGCCGTGCCACCCACCAAGGCGCGTGCCTGGCTGCTGGCCATCCGTCCGGCGACACTGCCCGCGGCCGTTGGCCCGGTGCTGGTCGGACTGGGCGTGGCGCTCGGGGTGGGCGTGTTCGCGGCGTTGCCCGCGATCGGCGCCCTCGTGGTGGCGCTCCTGTTGCAGATCGCCTCCAACCTGGCCAATGACCTGTTCGATTTCAGATCCGGTGCAGACTCGTCGACACGGCTCGGTCCGCCGCGCGCCGCGGCCATGGGGCTGCTCAGCCAACGCGAGCTGGTGACCGGAACAGCGATCGTGGTGGGCATGGCGGCGCTCGTCGGCCTGTATCTCGTCACGGTCGGTGGGCCGGTGCTGCTTGTCATCGGCGGTCTGGCCATCCTCAGTGCCTTCGCCTATACCGGGGGTCCCTGGCCGTATGGCTATCACGGCCTGGGCGAGGTGTTCGTCTTCGTCTTCTTCGGCCTGGTAGCGGTGACCGGGACGACCTACCTGCAGACGCTCACGTTGGAGCCGCTGGCCATCGCTGCGGCCGTACCGGTGGGTGCGCTCATCACGGCGATCCTGGTGGTCAACAACCTGCGGGACATCCAGACCGACCGCGCCGCGGGCAAGCGCACGCTGGCCGTCATCATGGGCTCCCGGAACACGATGCTGGAGTACGGGGGACTCATCGTGGTGGCCTATCTCGTGCCATTCGTGCTGGTGGTCGCCGGGGCCACCTCGCCGGCCGTGCTCATCACGCTCACCTCTGTCCCACTTGCGGTGCCACTCCTGAAGGTCATCAATGCCGATGGTGATCCCCGCCGTCTCAACGCCGTTCTCAAGGGCACGGCTCGACTGTCGCTCGTCTTCGCGGTCCTGTTCGCCGTGGGGTTGGCCATCTCCGGCTCGGGCTGATGCAGATCACGGAAGTCACTGTCTCCACGTTCGACGTGCCCCTCAGGGAACCGCTGGTCAGTGCTGCGCAGCGTTGGGAGCGGCGTCGTATCACGCTGCTGTCTTTGCGCACGGACAGCGGACTCATCGGGCTCGGCGAGGTCGCGACCGAGCGTCCCAGTGGTGTACGGGGCGTCCACCGGGGCCAGCTCCTTGTGCTCCTCGGCGTCGATCTCGATGACGTCCCGGCGGAGCGACGGGTGCTGGAAGCCCTGGACGGCATTGCCGGCATCGGGCGGTCGGTGAGATCGGCAGTCGAGACCGCCCTGGAGGGGCTGGCCGCGGCCGCCGGTGGATGCTCGCTGGCGCGGTGGCTGTATCCGGGGTCACGCAGTGATGTCGCGGTCAACGCGTTCGATCGGGATCCAGTCGCCTGACGCCGCAGCGACGGTCGCAGCCGAGCTGGTCGCCACGGGGTTCCGCTGCCTCAAGCTCAAGGGAGGAGGGGAGCCGGTCCCGGACCTCGCCGCGCGGGTCGAGGCCGTTCGCAAGGCGGTGGGCCCTACGGTGGCGCTACGCATCGACCTCAACGGCAGCTACGACGAGTCGACGGCTCAAGACGTCCTCAGGCGGTTGAGGCCATGGGACATCGAGTATGTCGAGCAACCCATCCCGCCAGCATCTGGACCGGTAGCGCTGGCTCGCCTTCGGTCCCGCGGCGGCGTCGCCATCGCGGCAGACGAGTCGGTCTCCGGTGTCGCGTCGGCGCGCGCCTTGCTGGATGTCGCTGCGGTCGACGCCCTGGTGGTCAAGCCATCACGTGTCGGTGGCGTGCGTCAGGCCCGTGAGATCATCGAGCTGGCCGATGCCACCGGCACGCCGGTGACCGTCTCCACGCTCTTCGAATCCGGAGTCGGTATCGCGGCGGCATTGCATCTTGCGGCGACCGTGCGAGATGATCGTGCCCACGGCCTGTCCACGGCGGCGACACTGCGAAGCGACCTTCTCGAGCGGGAGCTCAGCATCATCGATGGGCGGATGACCGTGCCCGATGACGCAGGGCTCGGAATCCGACTCGATCCTTCAGCCCTGGAGGCGTTCGCGGTCCGATGACGCGCCTGGTGCCTGATTGGCTTCTTGAACGAGCGACCGGCGCATCCGGATGGCCCGGCACTTGTCGCCCGCTCGGGGTGCTGGTCCAACCGGGAGCTGCTGGCGACGGTCGATGCCATCGCGATCGACCTCCGGCAGGACGGTGTCTCAGCGGGCGACCGGGTAGGCGCGTTGCTGGCCGATGACGTGGCAGCCGTGGTCCTGGGTCATGCCAGCCGCCGCCTCGGCACCGTGCTCGTGCCGCTCAACCGTCGTGCCGCCCCCAGCGAGCTGGCCCCTCAGCTCGCTGCGGTCGGAGCCCGGGTCATGGTTTTCGATGCCGAGCACGAGCGAGCGGGAACCGAGACGCTGGGACTGACCACCTCCGCCACTCGGGCCAGGCTTCTCGAGATCGAGCCGACCGATCTGCTGGATGCCCCAACGAGCGACCTCCAGGCTGAGGTCGATCTCGACTCCGCAGCGACCATCGTCTTCACCTCGGGCACCACGGGCCGCCCCAAGGGCGCGATCCTGACCCACGGCAATCACGCCGCCAGCGCTGACGCCTGGGCCGATCTGCTGCAGCCGCGTCCCACTGACCGCTGGCTGGCCTGCCTGCCTTTCTTCCACGCGGCCGGTATCGCCATCGTGGTGCGTGCCTCGCGGTGGGGCGTTCCGTTGGAGCTCCACGGGCGCTTCGATGCGGAGCGGGTGGCGGATGCCATCGCCGCTGGCATCAGCCACCTCTCCCTCGTGCCCGTGCAGCTCGAGGCGGTGATGCGAGCCCTCGATGGCCAGACGACGCCAGCTACCCTGCGAGCCATCCTGGTGGGTGGTGGACCCATCCCGGGCCGATCGCTCCAGCATGCCCGGGAGGCCGGCTACCCGGTGATCACCACGTACGGCATGACCGAGACAGCCTCCGGCGTGGTCGCGGGAAGCGCTGATGAGCCCACCGCGGAACCTGGTGTCGGACGGCCACTTCGCGGCGTCGACGTGCGCATCGAACCGGACGGATCACACGATGGGGACACCGCTGGTGAGGTCATGGTTCGTGGTGCCATGGTCTTCGCTGGGTATGTCGTGTCGCCATGCCCCGCCGATCTTCCCATCGAGATCGAGCCAGGGAGCCAGGGACGGTGGCTGCGCACCGGCGATATCGGCCATCTCGACGAGCGAGGGTGGCTGCACATCGATGATCGCCGTGTCGACCTGCTGGTCTCCGGCGGAGAGAACGTCTACCCGGCCGAGGTCGAGGCGGTACTGTTGGCACATCCCGATATCAGCGACGCCGGTGTCGTGGGGGTTCCGCATCCGGGGTGGGGCGCTGTCCCGGTGGCCGCCATCGTGCTGCGTGAAGGAGCTACGCTCGCCGATGCTACGCTCGAACGGTACTGCCGCAGCCAGCTCGCCGGCTACAAGGTGCCCAGGTGGTTCCACCGCCTGGATGAGCTGCCACGCAATGCGGCCGGCAAGCTCGAACGTCGGGCGCTGCGAGCGGCCCTGCTAGAGGAGGCCTCGTGACGACCGCTACCGCGACCGCGATCAAGCTTGACCGGGGCGATGCGACGATCGCAGTGCGCTGCGACGGATCGGGCCCCCCACTGCTGCTCCTGCATGCGACTCTCTCGCCCTCGCGCACCCTGGAGCGGCTGGCTCGGCTGCTGGCGAACAGCCATCGCGTCTACCGTGTCGACCGACGAGGCAGCGGCGATAGCCGGGAGCGCGAACCAGCGGGAGATGGTCCCATCGACGCGGCCACGCACGTCGCTGACCTCGTGGCACTCGATCGGCGTCAGAGGGCCTCGGTCGTGTTGCCGTCGTGGGTCACAGCTATGGCGGCTGCGTGGCGCTTGAGCTGGCCGCTCGTCACCCGGACCTGGTGGCCTGGGCCTGGGTCTACGAGCCGCCATACGCGCACGTCGGTCCCCAGGAGGTGCGCGCACGACTGCTCGATGTCGGGCGCGACACGGCCGCCATGGCCGCGTCAGGTGGTCCAGCGGCCGCGGCCATGGCGTTCTTCGCGGGTGTGTCGGGCGCTGATGCCGCGGCATCGCTCAGTCCGGCCGCGCGCGACCGGATCACGCGAGAGGGGCGCGCCGCCATCGCCGACGCGGCCTTGCAGGGCTTTGACCCTGCCGGTCTGGCACGGATCGAGTGTCCCATCGTCGGTGGCCACCGGCTCGAACAGCGACGCGTTCTATGACCACATCGCTGATGCCCTGGCGTCCCGCATCCCGACCGCCCAGCGGATGAACCTCGACGGCCTCGATCACCTTCGCCGATGATGGACGCCGCGACCATCGCCCGAGCAGTGGAAGGATCGGCCCCGACGTGAGCACTGGAAACGGCGCTCCGCCAGAACGCATCCACGAGATGTTCGACCGCATCTCGGGCGTGTATGACTGGATGAACCTGGTGATCTCCGGGTTCCAGGAGCCACGCTGGCGCCATCGGGCGGTACGTGAAACGGGGCTGGAACCGGGCATGACCGCTGTCGATGTCGCCTGCGGGACCGGCAAGGTCAGTGCCGATCTGCACCGGGCGGTATCCCCGGACGGCCGGGTGGTCGGCATCGACGTGTCCGAGGGCATGATCGACCACGCGATCGCGCGGTACGCGGATCGCCCCGGCTTGCGCTTCGAGGTGGGCGACGCCCTGCAGCTACCATTGGCCGACGCCAGCTGTGACGCGGCCACCATCGCCTTCGGCATGCGCAACCTGCCCGACTACCAGGCGGGTTTCGCCGAGATGCGGCGAGTGGTGCGGCCCGGTGGTCGCGTCGTGTGCCTGGAGATCAGCCGGCCCAGCAGTCGGCTGGGACGTCTCGCCGCGAGCTGGTTCGACAACATCGTGCCGCTCATCGGGCGCCTCGTGGGGCAGGGGAGTGCCTATGCCTATCTCGTCCAGTCGACGAAGGACTATCCGACGCCCGACCGCATCGCCTCGATCATGCAGGACGTGGGCCTTGAGGGCGTGCACTGGGATGGCATCTCGGCCGGCATGGTCACCATCCACGTCGGCACCGTCGGCACCGCGAGCTTCGAGGCTCATGAGTAAGGGGCCGCCCTGACGGGCGACCCCTCGTCCAGCCGCGATCGCCAGGGGCTACTCGTTGGCCGGGTACTCGAGATCCGCGGTGGCCCGGTCCGCGGGCCAGATGAGCTCGACCGCGCCGTCCTGCCGCTGCATCAGCGGATTGTCGATGGGGCTTGTGCCATCTTCACGGAACGTGATATGACCAGCGACGGTGTCCAGGTCCGTTGCCGCCATGGCGTCTCGGACGGCCTCATGGTCCAGTGAACCGGCACGCTCGATGGAATCAGCGAGGATCTGCACCAGCGAATAGGCGCCACCCACCACCGGGTCGGCCGGCCGCCCTTCCTCGGCGATGTGACGCTCATTCAAGGCGTCGATGCCGGGGTAGCCGAGTGCCGGATGCCAGCCCGCCGAGAGCACCACGCCATCCCCGATCGCACCGAGATCGTTCCAGGTGGGGACATCGGCGGCACGCACCACCAGCGAGAACTCGGGCTTCCAGCCCAGCTCCCCCATCTGCTTGAACAGCGCGAAGCCATCGGGTGGCGTGGGCAAGCTCAGCAGTGCCTGGACGCCGGCATCCTGGGCCTTGAAGATGAGGTCGGAGAAGTCGGTCGTGCCGGGGGTGTACTTCTCGTGGAAGACGACATCGTAGCCGTGCGTGGCGGCTTCTTCGGTCCAGCCGGCCGCGAGCTCCTCACCCCAGTCCGTGGCCTCCTGGAAGATGCCGACCTTCGTCGGTCGCCCGCCCTCGGGCAGCAGCGCGTTGAGCATCTCGAAGACCGAAACGGCGATGTCGGGTGACTTGGGGAACGGCGAGAAGTAGTAGCGGTAGCCCTGCTCGTGGAGTGCCTGCAGCGCGGTCGCGACGCCCTCGTAGGGGATGGCGTTCTTCTCGGCGATGACCGTGGCGGCCGCATGCACCGGGCTACCGAAGCCGCCCAGGTAGGCCACGATGCCCTCGCCGTTGAGATCCTCCATGATGGCGGTCGTGCGATTGGGGTCGGACTCGTCATCGCGGAGGTCCAGCTCCAGTGGCAGTGACGTGCCGTACTCCTCCACATAGACGCCGCCAGCCTCATTGATGGCCTCGACAGCGTAACGGTAGCCGCGCTCGACCTGTGCACCGCCCCCGGCGAATGGCCCGGTCAGCGGTACCACGGCACCGATCTTGATCGACTCCGGGACATCGTCCTGCGCGGCCACCGGGATGGCACCGACGGCTGCGAGCATCAGTGCAGCGGCAGCCGCCGCCCACCTGGTCTTACTCATCCACTCTCCTCCTCCGAAACTGCTTGGCCCCCCACGCCCACAAGCGCTGTGCTCCCTCGACCATACCTCCGGGAACCAGGAGCACGACGATGATGAAGAGTACCCCGAAGGCGATGACCTGGAAACCCTCGAAGTTGCTGGCAAGCGTGTCCCGTCCGATGACGTAGAAGGCCGCGCCGACGAGCGGACCGACGATGGTCCCGATGCCACCGATGAACACCACCAGGATGGTATCGAACGACCACACGGCTCCGAACGGGAACGAAGGGTAGTAGCTGACGCTGAAGAAGGCGAAGGCGCTGCCTGCGAGTGCCGCCAGAGCCGCACTGATGGCGAAGGCGGCGAGCTTGTGCCGCAATACGTCCACGCCGGTCGCTGCTGCCGCCTCCTCGTCATCACGGAGGGCCATCATGCCCATGCCCAGCACCGACCGGCGCAGCACCATCGAGACCAGCACCGCTGCCGCGGCGGCAAGGAGGGCCAGGAAGTAGGGCTCCGTAAAGGTATAGGCGCGCAAAGCCTCGACGGGCATCGAAGTGATGCCCGGGAACGCGTTGGCGATGGTCAAGCCGACCGCGACCGCGAGCGCAAGGGTCCCGATCGAGAAGTAGATACCGCGGATGCGCAGCATGGGCACGCCGATGACGAGCGCGATGAGCGCTGTCGTCGCGATGGCTGCGATGAGACTGAGCGGCAATGGGATGCCATCCAGCCACAACTCTCGCGTGATGATCGTTCCCAGACCGAAGAAGGCAGCCTGGCCGAGACTGATCTGGCCAGCGTATCCGCCGATGATGTTCCACGAGGATGCCAGCGCCGCCAGGATGAAGGTCTGGATCGCCACGGTCAGGACCTGGTTGTCGTCCGTGACAAAAGGCAGGCTGGCGCAGACCGCCAGCAGGATAAGCCAGGCCGCGATCCTCACGTTGCGACTCACGAGGAGCGCCCGAAGAGGCCCTGCGGTCGCACCAGGAGCACGAGCAGGAAGGCCACCAATGCCACGATCTCACGATAGGTTCCACCGAGATAGACCGAGGCAAGACCTTCCGCCAGGCCCAGCAACATGCCCGCCACGATGAGCCCCCGCATGCTGCCGAGACCGGCCAGCACGACCACGATCAGCGCCTTGAGCGTCCAACCCAGGCCGATGCTGGGACTGACGCTGAAGCCCAGCGCGATAAGCGTCCCCGCCACCCCCGCCAGTGCCGCCGACAGCGCGAAGGTGATGAGGTAGATCTTGCGTACATCGATGCCGGTCAGCGTCGCCAGCGACCAGTCCTCGCTGGTGGCCCTGACGGCCTGTCCGAACATCGTCCGGTCGAGCAGGAGCTGCAGCCCGACCGCGAGGACGATGGCGACGATCAGCCCGGCCAGTCGGATGAAGGGGATCCGGAATCGATTCGATGGTGATGGCGAAGGATGAGTACTCCGTGACGATGGTGCGGTTGTCGCCGCTGAAGAACGTCACCGCCACAGCCTGCAGGATGAGTACCAATCCGAACGAGATCAGCAATGAGTTCTTGATCCGCACCCCGATGTCGTAGCGGACCACGAAGCGGAAGAGCAACAGGTAGAGCAGCCCGCCCAGGCCAAACAGGACCATGAAGACCAGGGGCATGCTCAGGAACGGGTCCAGGCCCACCACGGCCACCAGGAAGAAGGTGACGTAGCCGCCCAGCATGACCAGCTCGCCGTGCGCCACGTTGAGTACTTTGAGCACCCCGAAGCTGAGGGCCAGACCGAGGGCGATGAGGCCGTACAGGCCGCCGATGAGCAGTCCGGACACGGCGCTCTGGATGACTAGCTGCATGCCATCACAAGCTCAGGTACGCCTCTCGGATGCGACTGTCGTGCATCAGCTCCTGGCTGTTGCCGTCACCCACGATGCGGCCCGACTCAAGGATGAAGGCGTGATCGACTACTTCGAGTGTCCGCTCGACATGCTGTTCGACCATCAGCACCGCGACACCCCGGTCGCGGATGCGCGTGATGGTTTCGAACGTGGCCTCGACCACCACCGGTGCCAGCCCCAGGGAGGGTTCATCGAGGATGAGCAGGTTCGGCCGAGCCATGAGCGCCTTGCCGATCGCCAGCATCTGGCGCTCGCCGCCACTCAGCGTGCCCGCCAGCTGCTTGCGGCGCTCCGCGAGCTTGGGGAAGGTCTCCAGGACCTCGGCCAACGTCTCCGCCCGGTAGGGCCGGGCACGCGCGGTGTAAGCCCCGAGCTCCAGGTTCTGGGCCACCGTCATGGTGCTGAAGGTGGCGCGCTCCTCGGGGATCATGGCCACACCGTGCTCGATGATCTCGTGGGTCCGTGTGCCCGTAAGGCGCCGGTCCCGATAGGTCACGCTGCCAGCCCTGGTCGGCAGCAGGCCCATGATCGCGCGCAACGTCGTCGTCTTGCCAGCGCCGTTGGGTCCGATGACAGCCACGATGGAACCATCGGGAACCTCGAATGAGACACCCCAGACGACCTGGAGATCCCCGTATGCGACCTCGAGATCGCTAACCCTGAGCATGATGGCTCCCGAGGTAGGCCTCGATGACCGCGGGATCGGTGACGACCTCATCGGCCGTGCCCTCGGCCAGCTTTGTGCCCGCCGCGAGCACGATGACTCGGTCACATGCCGAAGTGATGGCCTTGATGATGTGCTCGACGACGACGACCGTGATGCCCATCGAATTGATCTCCTTCACGAGTGACACGGCCTCTGGAACCTGCTGTTGGCTGATCCCGGCCATGAACTCGTCGAGCAGGACGATCTTGGGCATGCCGGCCAGGGCGCGCCCGACCTCCAGCCACTTGCGCTCCAGGATGGTGAGTTCGGCAGCGTGGACGTGGGCCTTGGCATCGAGGCCGACCCGCTTGAGGATGTCGATCGCAGATCGCGCGGCTTCCTCACCGACGCGCATGCGGCCGGCGCCGAAGTAGCAGCCGACCAGCACATTCTCGAGGGCCGACATGCGGGGGAAGGGCCGGACCAACTGGAACGTCCGGGCCACGCCGCGTCGGGCGACCTCGTGCGCGGCCATGCCCGTGATGTCCTCACCGTCGAGGACGACTCGCCCGGAGTCCGCGCGGATGACCCCCGTGACGACGTTGAAGGCGGTGGATTTGCCTGACCCGTTGGGCCCGATGAGTCCCAGGACCTCACCCTCCTCGACCGAGAGTGAGATGCCGTCGAGGGCTCGGAGTCCGCCGAAGCTGACGGTGATGTCCTCGAGCTGGAGCAGGCTCACCCGTCGTCCAGGCCAAGCAGCCGGATGGCGTTGCCGCGCAGGATCAGGTCCCGAGCCGCGTCATCGACCTCGAGCTCACCGAATTCCTTCAGCCAGCGCTCAGGCGTGATGAGTGGGAAGTCCGAGCCGAACAGGATCTGGGAGCGCAGGCGGCGCGAGGCGTGACGGAGCAACTCGGGCGGCAGCAGCTTGGGGGACCAGCCGGAGAGATCGATACTGACCTGGGGCTTGTGGAGCGCGATGGAGATGGCCTCGTCCTGCCACGGGAACGATGGGTGCGCCATCACGATCTTCAGCTCCGGAAAGTCGACGGCCACGTCGTCGATGTCCATGGGGTTGCCGTGGCGCAGCCGGACCCCGCCACCCCCAGGCATGCCAGCCCCGATGCCGGTGTGACCGGTATGGAAGAGGGCCACTGATCCGGCCTCGGCGATGACCTCGTAGAGCGGATAGGCCAGGCGATCATTGGCAGGCATCTCCTGCAGGCTGGGGTGGAACTTGAAGCCTCGGACGGCGCGGTCGGTGACCAGATCCCGCGCTTCGGCGACGCCATCGGCGCCACGTCGCGGGTCGATGCTGGCGAAGGGGATCAGAACGTCGGCGTGTCGGGCTGCCGCCTCGATGATCTCCGCATTGGGGATGCGCGGGCGCCCTGTGGTGAGCTCGGCGTCCACCGTGAAGATGACGGCCATCAGGTGCAGGCGCCGATAGTGATGGGCGATCTCGTCGAGGCTGGGCAACGCCGCAGGACGTCGGAAGTAGCTGTCCAGCGCGGCGCGCATCTCCGGGGGGAGATGATCGTGCCCACTCGCGGAGACCTCCACATGGGTGTGGATGTCGATGGCCACGACGTCCTTCAGCGGCGTCGCTGACGAAGTCATCCGCTCGGACCAGTCGACCCGGGCACGACCGAGGCAGCGCAAGCTCGTCCGGGCAAGCCTCTCCTCCTCACTCGTCGTCCCTCCGCCGCGCTCGCCTCCCTGGTCGCGTGCCAAGATACCGTCCATGCGTCTCGCTCGCCAGTCGTTCCTGTCGCCCTGCGTCCGATGAAGGGCCTGATGCAGGAGTTCGCGTTGACCATCCCGATGATCCTGCGTCGAGCCATGACGGTCGGTCGCGACATGACCGTGACCTCGGCAGGACCGGCAGGGATCCAGCGGGCGACCTGGCACGAGGTCGGGGAGCGCTCGCTCCGACTGGCTGCCCTGCTGGATGGACTTGGGTCGCCGCCCGGTGCGGTCGTGGGCTCGTTCGCCTGGAACAGCCAGCGCCACCTGGAGCTGTACTTCGGGGTGCCGGTCTCGGGACGGGTGCTCCACGCGGTCAACGTGCGCCTGTCCGACGACGACATCGCCTACGTGGTGAGCCACGCTCGTGACGCAGTGCTCTTCGTGGACGCCTCGCTCACGCCGCGCCTGGCTCCACTGCGTGGACGACTGGAGGTGGACCGATACGTGGTCATGGATGACGGCGCCGATGTCCATCCCGCCTTCGATGACGATCCGCGCTATGAAGCCCTCCTGGCCGCGGTCGAGCCGACCCAACCGCTCGCCATGGATGAGGACCAGGCCGCGTCGGTCTGCTTCAGCAGCGGGACCACCGGTCGGCCCAAGGCCGTGGTCTACTCCCATCGCTCGGTGACGCTGCACTCGATGGCCGCCCTGATGGTCGACGGTCATGCCATCCGGCGAGGCGAGACCGTCCTGCCGCTGACGCCGATGTTCCACGTGAACGGCTGGGGCCTGCCGTACACGGCGGCGCTGGCCCCGGCATCCCTGTTGCTGGCCGGTGCGGACACCAGCCCAGCCGCGGTCGGGCGACTCATCGAAACGGAGCGCCCCACGAGCATCGCCGGCATCCCCACGTTCTGGGTGCAGATGGATGACGTCTTCGAGTCGGGTGAGCGTGACGTCTCATCGGTGCGGCGCATCCTGTGCGGCGGCGCTGAGGCCCCACCCGCGCTGATCGAGCGCTACACCCGGCGGGGCATCGACTTCTTCCACGCCTGGGGGATGACGGAGATGTCGCCCAGCGGGACGGGCCTGTGGATCCGCGCGGGGGAGGCGGCCGACCGCGGCGATGGTGGCAGTACCGACGCCCCGGGAGGCACCGCGCCGCGCCCCGATGCACGTCCGGGCCCGCCGTCGGCGGGTGTCGAGCTGCGCCTGGTCTCGGAGTCAGGCGAGGAGCTGCCGTGGGATGGGACCGCGGTCGGGGAGTTGCAGGCCCGCGGGCCATGGATCGCCTCGGCATACCTCGATCCCGATGACGATGCCAATACCACGCGCTTCGACGACGGTTGGCTGCGCAGCGGAGACGTCGCCCGCATCGCGCCCGACGGCACCGTTGAGATCGTCGATCGTGCCAAGGACCTCGTCAAGTCGGGCGGGGAGTGGATAAGCTCGGTGCAGTTGGAGCGGGAGCTGATGGCCCATCCCGCGGTACGCGAGGCCGCGGTCATCGCCGTCCCCGACGAACGTTGGGGTGAGCGACCACTCGCCAGCGTGGTGTTGCGAACCGGTCAGGGCGCCAGTGCTGCTGAGCTCCGCGAGTTCCTTGACGGGCGGGTCGCCCGGTGGTGGATCCCAGAGCACATCGTCTTCGTGGCCGACCTGCCCAAGACCGGCGTCGGCAAGGTCGACAAGAAGCGTCTGCGCGCTGAGCGGGCGGCCTCCGAGGGGTAGTCCGACCGCGGTCAGTCGTAGAAGCGGAAGATCGCCTGAGTCACGCACACCGGCTTTTCCTGGGCGTCGCATTCGACGCTGAGCTCCACGTGTGCCTGGACGCCGCCCTTGACGGCTTCGACCGCGGTCATCGTGCCGGTCGCCCGGATCCGTCGATCCCACTGGCACCGGTGCCGGGAAGCGCAGGCGGTCCAGGCCATAGTTGATGGCCATGCCGGAGCCACCCACCTCGAGCAACTCTGACCACATGGGGATGAGCATCGCCAGTGTCAGGTATCCGTGAGCGATGGTCCCCCCGAATGGGCCGTCCTTGGCGCGCACCGGATCGGTGTGGATCCACTGATGGTCGCCGGTCGCTTCCGCGAACTGGTCGACGGCCGACTGGGTCACCTCGATCCACGAGCTGCTGCCGAGGTCGGCGCCGCTGAGCTCCAGGAGGTCAGTGGGTCGATCGACGGTGGTGGTCATGGTCGGCGCGTCCTCTTGCTTACGCTTCGGGCAGGTCGGGCAGTGTGATGCCGTACGACTGTGGCTCGGCACCGACGGTCTCCGGGAAGGCGTCGCCGATGGTATCCGCGTCCCAGCCGCCATCGTGGAATGCGACTCGGACCTCGCCTGGATGGGACCACAGCGCGAGGCGGTCACCACCGATGCCGATGCACTGGCCGGTCACCCCCGCAGCTGCGTCGGAGGCCAGGTACACGACCAGGCCGGCGCAATCGTCGGTGCTGCCCAGGGGCACGGACCGACGCACGGATGCGGGGATGGGCTCACCCCGCTCCAGCAGTTCAGCATAGGGCGCAAGTGCGGGGATGGTGCGCGTCATGGCGGTCGCAGCCGTGGGGATGATGGCGTTGACGGTGACCTCGGCGCGGGCCAACTCGAGCGCCCAGGTTCGCGCCATCGCGGCGATTCCGGCCTTGGCGGCAGCGTAGTTGGTCTGGCCGAAGTTGCCTCGCTGACCGGCCGGCGAACCGACCAGGATGAGCCGACCACCCTCGCCGCGTTCGCGAAAGTACACCGCCGCCGCACGCGCGCAGGTGAAGGTGCCACGCAGATGGACGTCGATGACGGTGTCGAAGTCGTCGTCGCTCATCTTCCACAACACGCGGTCGCGGAGCACGCCGGCGTTGGTGACCATGATGTCCAGCCCCCCGAAGTCGTCGACCGCGGCGGCGATGAGCCGCTCTGCGACGGCGCTGCTACCCACGGCTCCGGGACTGCTCACGGCGGCCCCGCCGGCGCCCGTGATGGACCTGACCGCGGCCTCGGCGGCTTCCTCGTTGGCGTCGTTGACGACCACGCTCGCCCCGGATCCCGCAAGTGCTGACGCGTAGGCCAGACCCAGGCCCTGACCGGCCCCGGTGACGATGGCTACCTTGCCGTCCAGCTCCATGAGCCTTCCTTCCTCGTGGTTCCTTCAAGATGCCACACTAGGCTAGTCGAAGCGCGGCCCGCTGGGCGCCGCCTGCAGAGGACGCGGGAGGGACGGTCATGGCAACTCCACCATTCCGAGCCGATCACGTGGGCAGCTTCCTGCGGCCGCCGACGCTGATGGAAGCGCGCAGCCAGCACGATGAGGGGACGCTGCCAGCCGAGCGACTGCGCGAGCTCGAGGACGAGCATATCCGTGACGTGGTCAGGCGCCAGGAGGACGTCGGCCTCTCCGGGATCACTGACGGTGAGTTCCGGCGGACCTTCTTCCATGTCGACTTCCTCGAGCAGCTCGAAGGCGTGAACGTGACCTATGGCGATTTCTTCGCCACCTTCCGCAAGAACGATGGCACCGAGGTGGGCTTCCGTCCGCCGACGATGCATGTGGATGGGCCCATCCGCCACGCGCGATCGATCCAGGGTCCCGACTACGACTTCCTGGCAGCCACGACCACGAAGCTGCCCAAGGTTTGCATCCCGGCTCCGTCGATGCTCCATTTCCGCGGCGGCCGAGCCGGCATCAGCGGCGACGTCTATCCCGACCTGGAGCCGTTCTTCGATGATCTCGCCGCAGCCTATCGCGATGAGATCTCCGACCTGGCAGCGCGCGGCTGCCGCTATCTGCAGATGGATGACACCAACCTCGCGTATCTCTGTGACCCGGCTATCCGGCGGAGCACACTCGAGCGTGGAGATGATCCCGACGCACTGACGCGACTCTACGTCCGCCTCGTCAACGACAGCATCCGCGATCGGCCCGATGACATGGTCGTCTCCGTGCACCTCTGCCGTGGCAACTTCAAGAGCGCCTGGGTGGCACAGGGTGGCTATGAGCCGGTCGCAGAGATCCTCTTCAACGAGATGGCTATCGACGCCTTCTTCCTCGAGTACGACGACGAGCGTTCCGGCGACTTCGCGCCGCTGCGCTTCATGCCCGCCGCGAAGCAGGTCGTGCTTGGGCTCATGAACTCGAAGCGCCCCGAAGTCGAGGATGCCGACTTCATCAAGCGCAGGATCGACGAAGCCAGCGCGTATGTCGCCGTAGAGCAATGTGCCCTGAGCCACCAGTGTGGCTTCTCGTCGACCGCTCACGGCAACGAGCTCAGCCAGGATGATCAGTGGCGCAAGCTGGCCCGCACGGTCGAGGTCGCGACCGATGTCTGGGGCTACCAGCCAGTGGCCCGTGCCACCTGATCCGGGGCGCTCCAGTCGCCGCACACCACTGGCGCCGATCACGGCCGGCTGACCGACCGACTCTCGAATTCGGATACCATCGAGCCGTGTCCACCGCCTCGACTGGCCCGCTTATCCATGCCCGTGGACTGACCAAGCGATTCGGCGACTTCACCGCGGTCGCTGGCATCGACTTCGACGTGCAGGCCGGTGAGGCCTTCGGGTTCCTGGGTCCCAATGGCGCGGGCAAGACCAGCACGATGCGCATGATCGGATGCATCTCGCCGGTGACCGAGGGCACGCTCGAAGTGCTGGGCATGGATCCACTGGCTGATGGCTCGACCATTCGCGGCCGCCTTGGCGTCGTGCCCCAGCAAGACACGCTGGACACGGAGCTCACGGTGATGGAGAACCTGCTCATTTACGGGCGCTACTTCGATCTGTCCTACAAGGAGGCTCGGCGACGCGCGGATGAGCTGCTCGACTTCGTCCAGCTGACCGACCGGGCCAACGCTGAGGTCGAGCCATTGTCCGGCGGGATGAAGCGGCGCCTCACCATCGCGCGCGGGCTCATCAACGAGCCCGACATGATGCTGCTCGACGAGCCCACGACGGGGCTGGATCCGCAGGCCAGGCACCTCGTCTGGGAGCGGCTGTATCGGCTCAAGAAGCGCGGTGTCACGCTCATCCTGACCACCCACTACATGGATGAGGCAGAGCAGCTCTGTGACCGGCTGGTGGTGATGGACGACGCCCGGATCGTGGCCGAGGGATCGCCAAGCTCGCTGATCGCAGAGCACAGCAGCCGGGAAGTCCTGGAGCTTCGCTTCGAGGAGGGCGAGACACCCGACCTTGAAGGTGTGCTTGGTGAGCGCATCGAGCGGGTCGAGCAGCTGCCCGACCGCACGCTCCTGTACGCCCGCGATGGCGAAGCGGTGGCCGAAGGGCTGCATGACCTGGGCATCCGGCCCGTCAGCCAGCTGGTGCGTCGCTCGTCGCTGGAGGACGTCTTTCTGCGCCTGACCGGACGGACCCTGATCGAGTGAGCGTCGCGACCGCGGCGCGCCCGGTGCTGCGCGTCGTCGAGCATCATCTCCTCGTCTACCGGCGCACGTGGCGCGGCACCGTCTTCTCGACCTTCCTCAGTCCACTGCTGTTCCTCGCAGCCATCGGCATCGGGCTGGGCACGTTCGTGGACGATGCCAATCCGGCTGGAATCGCTGGTGTCTCATACATCGCGTTCCTGGCACCGGGCTTGCTCGCAGCGCAAGCGATGCAGACGGCCGCCTTCGAGTCGACCTATCCGGTCATGGCCGGGATCCGGTGGTTGAAGACCTATGTGGCGATGGTCATGTCACCGCTGGAGACCCGGCACGTCGCCACCGGGCAGCTGCTCTGGACCGGCTTGCGAGTCACGCTCGGCGGTACCGTCTTCGTCGGCGTGATGGTCATGTTCGGCGCGGTCGAACTCAGGCTCGCCCCGCTGCTCATCGCGGTCGCAGCGCTGACGGGAGTGGCGTTCGCGGCGCCCATCCAGGCCTTCGCCGCGGCGCAGACCACGGACTCCACGTTCGCTTCGTTGTTCCGCTTCGTGATCATGCCGATGTTCATCTTCAGCGGCACCTTCTTCCCCATCTCGCAGCTCCCCGAGGTGCTCCAGCTCGTCGCGGTCGCCACGCCCCTGTGGCATGCCGTGTCCCTGGCTCGGGGGATCGCGCTGGAAACGCTCCAGCCGGCGATCGCGTTGGTCAACGTGACCTACCTGGTGACGATGGTCGTGGTCGGGCTGGCCTGGTCGTACCGCTCGTTCGGCAGGAAGCTGGCCGAGTAGTCCATGTTCATCACCACCCGTGTCTTCCCGACCCGCGCTCTGAGGGGTTCGCGCGCGCACAAGGTGCTGGAACGCGACGTGATCGTCTATCGGCGCCTGTGGTCGGTCGTGCTATCGGGCTTCTTCGAGCCGGTGTTCTACCTGCTCGGCATCGGCTTCGGGCTGGGCACGCTGGTCGGCGACGTCGGCGACATCCCCTATGCGGCATTCGTCGCTCCGGGACTCATGGCCACCACGGCCATGAACGGCGCGCTCATGGAATCGACCTTCAACCTGTTCTTCAAGCTCAAGTACGCGAAGACGTTCGACGCCATCCTGGCCACGCCGCTGGGGCCGTCCGACATCGCCATCGGAGAGGTCAGCTGGTCCTTGATCCGCGGGCTGCTCTACGCCATGGGCTTCCTGCTGGTGATGCTCGTGCTCGGTCTCGTCCTGTCCCCGACGGCCATCCTCGCTATCCCCGGAGCCTTGCTCATCGGGCTTGCCGCGGCCTCGGTCGGGATGGCCGCCACGACCTACATGCGCAAGTGGCAGGACTTCGAGATCGTCAACATGGTGTCGTTGCCGCTGTTCCTCTTCGGCGGCGTGTTCTTCCCTATCAGCGTCTACCCCGATTGGCTGCGCATCATCGTCGAGTTCACCCCGCTGTACCGCGGTGTCCACATGCTGCGCTGCCTTCACCACCGGCGACGATCGATGCCATCGTGCTGATCGACATCGCCTATCTCGGCACGATGGGCCTGATCGGGGTCGCCATCACGGCACGTCGACTGCGCGTCCTGCTGCTGAAGTAGCCGGACAGACCGAGGCGCCGCTCGCGATCGCTCGCGTAGCGGCGCCCGATGCGACAGGCTCTGGGGAAACCCGTCATGGTCTGGACGCCCTCACGGCCGGGGGCATCCGCTGGGAGAGGAGGAACATCGATGAGGAACCGTATCCACTACTACGTAGTACAACTACGTATATGTCTACGTAACTGCTACGTACTGTACCCTGCCTTGGGGTATTTGTCAAGCGGCTCGTGGGTCGGATGCCGAAGAGCCGGCGTGCCGTGCCGAGGTCTCCCCAGTCGTAGCGTCGAACACGAGCGAAGCGAGCATAGGCCCCGAGCGCCTCGCGCATGGCCTCGACGAACCCGTCGTTCCCATGCGGCCGAAAGCCGTCCTCCCACCACAACCCAAGGATGCGGATCGCGCCGATGTTGCGGTCGATGCGCGGCTCGATGCGTCCGACGAGCCGGTCGCCCCACAACAGGGGCAGCACGTAGTAGCCCCAGCGACGTTTGCGCTCGGGCACGTAGACCTCCCAGACGTAGTCGAAGCGGAACAGGCTGCGCAGCAGGTCGCGATCCCACACCAGTGGGTCGAGCGGTGCCAGGAACGCGACGCTGGGCCGCGCCAGCCCGGCCTGGCGGTCGGTGGCGTCGATGCTTTCGTGCAGCAGCGCGACCTCGTCCGCGATGACGTAACGCCTTCCGCGGATGCCCTCGACGGTGACCGGCACCAGTGCGCCACGCTCGATGAGCTCGTCGAGCAGGTCGGCGCGACTGATGGTGCCCGGTGGGTCGGTGGCCTTGCGCCGGGCCTTGCCGGACGCCGTACCAGAGTTCAGCCTGGCCACCTTCGCCCAGGAGGCCGTGGGCGCGATAGCGCGACAGCAGCTTGTGTCGCCGCTGTTCCCGGGGTTCGGTCGCACCGCCAGCAGCTCGGCGGGTAGAGGCGCTCGGTCAGGTCGTAGAAGCGACGGTTGCCATCGCGGCGCGCCAGGCTGATGACGCCGGCCTCCGCGAAAGCGCTTCAAGCACGGCCCGCACCTCGCTGGTGGGGCCCCAGTACCAGTCGATGGTGCCGCGCTCCGCTCGAAGTCGAGGCTGCTGAGCGGGCCTTCCGCGCCGGATGCGCGCCAGCACATGGTCGACGGTCTCGCGGTGGCGGACGAACGCGTCGTCCTGATGGCTCGCCGCGAAGTCGGTCCCACGAGTAGCGGTGCCACGGCAGCCCGCTGCGTCGGCAGGAGGCTGAGGCCCTTGTTGTACGTCTCGAACAGCTCGCGCGTGCCGTACAGGAGCTCATTGGTCCAGGCGGGATCGTACTCACTGACCCGTGCGTGCAGCACGAGATCGTGATTGCGCCCGGCCACGCCGAGCGGGTCGAACTGGATGGAGCCCAGCCGCTCGAAGGTCGCCGGACGCCGTCGAGTCCGGGGGGCAGCGATCGCGCCGGTGCCAGCAGGTGGCGCTGGGCGAGGAAGCGACGAGCGGCCGCGGCTGCTGATCTCGAGGGGCTCCACATGGTCGAGCATACTGGCCGACATCGCCTCCGCACGGACGGGTCGAAGCGCGACCTTCCGTATACTCCGGCAGGCATGGCCACGACCCGCGACTACTACGAGATCCTGGGACTCCAGCGCGGCGCCAGTGACGAAGAGATCAAGCGTTCCTTCCGCAAGCTGGCCCAGCAATGGCACCCTGACGTCAATACCGACCCTGACGCTGACGCGCGCTTCAAGGAGATCAACGAGGCCTATCAGGTCCTCGCCGACCCGCAGCGGCGGCAGCAATACGACATGTTCGGACGAGCCGGCGTCGGTGGCGCCGGCAGTGGCGCCGAGGGCTTCGGCCCGTTCGGCGGTTTCCAGGGCTTCGGGGACATCTTCGATGCCTTCTTTGGTGGTGCCGCAGCCGGCGGCAATGCACGTCGGGCGCGTCGCCCCGCCGGAGCCGACCTGCGCTATGACCTTGAGCTCACCTTCGATGAGGCCATCCACGGCGCGGAGAAGGAGCTCAGCTTCACGTCGCTCGATACCTGCGAGACGTGTCAGGGAACGGGTGCCAGGGAGGGCTCCGAGCCGGTCGTCTGCCCGCGGTGCGAAGGAAGCGGTGAGGTCCGGGAGGTACGCAACACGCTGCTTGGCCAGATGGTCAACGTGACGCCGTGTGGGCGCTGCCGGGGCAGTGGCCAGATCGTGGAGGACGCCTGTCCCACCTGCCTCGGCGATGGGCGAGCCGAACGCAGGCGCACCCTTCGCGTGACCGTCCCCGCAGGCATCGACGACGGTCACCAGATCCGCCTCACCGGCGAGGGTGAGGCGGCGCCGCGAGGAGGCACTCCGGGCAACCTCTACGTGGTCACGCACGTGGAGGAGCACCCGGTCCTCAAGCGCGATGGCACGGAGCTGTACCTGGAGCTCACGCTGTCGATGACGCAGGCAGCGCTCGGTGCCGACATCCCCATCGTCACCCCCGATGGCGACGAGATGCTCGAGATCAAGCCGGGGACCCAGCCCGGCACCGAGATCCGCCGGCGCGGCAAGGGTGCCCCCCATCTCCGGCGGGCCGGGGCGCGCGGGGACCTCCACGTGCTCATCGATGTCGAGGTGCCGACGCGCCTCAACGAACGCCAGCGTGACCTCCTCGAGGAGCTGGCGGTGGAGTCGGGCGAGGTCAGCAGCGAGGGCGAGGCAAAGCCGGCCGATGGGCCACGCACGCGCCACGGCAAGCGCTCGCTGGGCGATCGGATCAAGGACGCCATCAGCTGAGGCGCACCGACGACACCATGGATCGACCGGGGGACGACGACGAGGGCACCTCGGCCGCCGGTACCTGGCTCGAGCTCAGCGTGGAGGCTCGATCCCGAGGCGGTCGAGGCGGTCAGTGAGATCCTCTCGCGCGCGGCGAGCGGAGGTGTCTCGGTCGAGCAGCCCTTCACCTCGGAGCAGGAAGGCCTGGCCGCGACACCGATCGCTGACGCCATGGTCACCATCCGCGGCTACCTGCCGGCCATCGACCGACGTGCTGCCGATGACGCCATCTCGCTCGTGCGCCAGCGCCTTGGCCACCTGACCGCCTTCGAGCTCCGCCCCATCGGCGAGCTGCGCATCAGCGAGGTGCATGAGGAGGACTGGGCCAACGCCTGGAAGGAGCACTTCCCGGTGATGCGACTGGGCCGTCGCATCGTCATCAAGCCGACCTGGCGCGACTTCGACCCCGACCCCGATGACGTGGTCATCGCTCTCGATCCGGGCATGGCCTTCGGGACCGGCCTGCATCCCACGACACGGCTGTGCCTGCGGGGCCTGGAGCGTTGGACCGACGCCGGCCTGGTCGATGCTGCCACGGTCCTGGATGTGGGCTCGGGTTCGGGCATCCTCGGCGTCGGGGCCGCGTTGCTCGGCGCGGCGAGCGTGCGGGCCATCGACACGGACCCCATCGCGGCGGAGTCGACTCGGCACAACGCGGCTCGCAATGACGTCGCCATCGATGCCACTGCCAGCAGCCTGCCCGTCGATGCTGGGCCGTTCGATCTCGTCTTCGCCAACCTGGTGGCCAGCCTGTTGGTGGAGCTCGCGGCGTCCCTCGTCGCGACCGTTCGGGCCGGTAACGGATCGCCCGGCAGTGGTGGCCGCCTGCTCGCCTCGGGCATCTTCATCGATCGTGAGCCCGAGGTGCGCCGCGCCTTCCTGGCTGGCGGGATGCGGGTCGTCAGGCGCGAGCAGGAGACGGATTGGGTAGCGCTGGACCTGGAGCGCCCGGGCCCGTGACGCTGCCGCCGGGTCTGTTTCCGGTGCTCCTGACGGCGCATGTCATCCTGGCCGTCTCGCTGTTCCTGCCGGCCTTCCTGTTGCCGTTCACGATGCGTACCCGCGGTACCGACGGGGAGCCGGTCGTGGGTGGGCACTCCGGTCGGTTCGTGCGTCTCCTGGTCTGGCTCGAGGCCCACGGGACCGTCATCATCGGCACCGGGGTGGCCGTCACCGGGATCGCCATGCTCATCGTGCTCGGTGGCGCGTTCCTGGATCAGCCCTGGCTACTCATCGCGCTATCGATCTACGCCATCATCCTGCTGGTGGCCTTCTTCATCCAGCGACCCGGGATCCGGCGCCTGCTGGGGCTGAGACAGGCGGCTACAGAAGCGGAGAAGGAGCGCTGGCGCATCCGGGCGCGGCGGCAGCGCTATGTCAGCTACGGCATGGCTGGCGCCATCGGCTTCATCGGCTGGCTCATGATGAGCAAGCCCACGTTCTGACATCCACGAGGGGATAGCGACATGGCTCAAGCGAGCTGCCTGTTCTGCAAGATCGTCGCGGGTGACATCCCGTCCGATACGGTCTATGAAGACCCGCTGGTGCTTGCCTTCAACGACATCGCTCCGGTCGCTCCCGTGCATCAGCTGATCATCCCTCGCCGCCACATCGAGTCTGCGGTCGTACTCGCTGAGTCGGACGGTGAGCTGCTGGGTCGCCTCTTCACGGTGGCCTCGAGGCTGGCTGCTGAGGCTGGACTGACTGATGCCGGCTTTCGTGTCGTGACCAATGTCGGTCCCGATGGTGGTCAGACGGTGTCGCACCTGCACTTCCACCTCATCGGCGGCCGGAGGATGACATGGCCACCCGGATGACTCGCCCCGGGCGCCTGTTGTCCGTCGTGACCTGCACCGTCCTGGCAGTGGCGGGCTGCACCAGCCCGCAGCGTCCCTCAGTGCAGGCGGAACCGGTGGCCCTGCCTACGCCATTGCGATCCTACGACGCCGCGGTCGCCGCGACCATCGGACAGCTCGATGCGTCGGTCACAACAGCTGGCCTCCGCCTGATCACCGCGGAGCGGCCCTATCGCCCATCCGAGCCACCGTCGCTGCTGCAGGTGCCGCGTGTCCTGTTGCGAGCCGACCTGGCCGATCCGGACGACGGCTTCGTGATCATCTATGACACGGCCGACTCGGCTACCGCGACCCAGCGAGCCCAGGAATTGGCCGACTACCTTGGATCGGGGTTCGGGCAGACGAACTTCACCGCCGATACCCAGTTCTCCGTGGCCGTCCTCGGCGAAACGATCGTGTTCACCAGTTGGTCCCACGGTCGCTCGTCGGATCCCGAGCAGGCCGAGGCCGCCTTCGATGCCATCGCCGCGGTGGGTGACCCGATCGCCGTCGTCAAGTAGCTGCGTCGCTCACCCCGTCGCGGGCGTCCGGTCGCCCTCCGTTTCACGGACACGCAGCGCGATGTCGTCGCCGGCCCAGGCTCGGACCTCATTCCGGCGGATCTTGAGCGTATGGGTGCGCGGGAAATCGGGTTCGGGCCAAAGGCGCCAGTCGGCGATGCGCTGATGCATCGACAGGTCGGCGTTGGCGGCCTTGACGATGCCATCGATGGCCTCGCGCAAGGCAGCGTCCATCGCGGCCGGGCGCTCGGGTGGCGCGTTGGCATCGGGGTTCACCGACGGCGTCGCGCCAGGTGGCAGGACGACGGCTTCGATCCGACCCGGCGCCGTCTCCAGCACGACACTCTGCGACAGGCCATGGTCGGTGAGGGCCGCTTCGATGTCCTCGGGGTAGACGTTCAGTCCGTTGGGCAGGACGATGATGTTGCGCAGACGGCCTGAGAGCACCAGGTCCCCTGCGGTGGTGAGACTGCCGCTGTCGCCGGTGAGCGTCCAACCGTCCTGGTCCTTCGACGCCCTGGTGGCGTCGTCATCCCGCCAGTAGCCCGCCGAGACATTCGGTCCCTGCACCAGGATCTCGGACGTCTCAGGGTGAAGTTTCACGCTCGATGGAGCTCGCACTCGGCCAACGACGCCAACGGGATGGTGCCACTGGTCGTTGGCGGTGACGATGCCGCATTCGGTCGAACCATAGCCCTGGATGACGTTGATACCCAGGTCCTCCCAGGCGGTCTGCAGCTCGGGCGGGAGGTAGGCGCCGGCACTGACGAGGATCCGCAGCTCACCTCCCAGCTGGGCATGAAGCTTCCGGAAGATGAGGCGACGCAGCCGGTAGGGGAGGTGTCGCGCCATCGAACGCGCACGTCCGAACTGCGCCGTCTTGCCCTGCTTCTCGACTTCCCGGGTCAGGGCCGTCCAGAAGAGTTCCAGGATCTGCGGCGTCAGGACCATGGCCGTCACGCGCATCTCTCGCAGCGACTCGAAGATCACGCGCGGGTTCCGCGAGCGCACGTACATCACCTCGGCGCCGATCGAGGTGGCATAGAAGAGCAGTGGTGCCTGCTCGAACAGATGCGACAGCGGCAGGATCGAGACGGCACGCTGGTGTCGCTGGCCGATGAGACTGGAGAACGCCTCGATGGTGGCGAGGATGTTGCCGTGACTGAGCACCACACCCTTGGGATCGGCGGTCGTCCCGCTGGTGAAGACGATCTCGAACAGCGATGAACGATCAGGCGCCGTCCATGCGTCCAGCTGCGCCTGCCAGTCATGCGGGAACGAGTCGTCGGGGTCGGCCGTGAGGTCGGCCAGCTGCCGCACCTCGAACTGGTCCAGGCCGACCTCGATCGGGTCGGGAGCGTCGTAGCCGCTGTCGATGGCCAGCCATCTGGTGTCCGCGCGCCCGCTGATCCGCTCGATCACGCCCCTGGTCATGCGCAGGTCCAGCGGCACGACGATGACCCCGGCACGCATGGCGCCCCAGTACAGCGCCGGCAGTCTGGGGGTCGCCGGCGACCAGGTCAGCAACCGATCGCCGGGCTGGAGTCCCATGGCGCGCAAGCGCCATGCCGCGAGGACCGAGCGCCGTTGCATCTCGGTGGCCGACCACTGCAGGGCAGTACCGTCGTCGGTGCGCATCGCCCACATGTGCCGCTCCCGGGGCCACCGGGCTGCCGCATCGTCGAGGATCTCAAGAAGCGATTCGAAGCGTGCCAGGTCGGGGTAGTCGGTCACTGGACTACCCTCCTGCTGACGGGCGCACCTGAGCGTCTCGTCGTTCGGTGAGGATCGGGGACACGGCCAGGGTCGGTCGCCCCTCGAGGGCCACGATGACACGGCCGCCCCCGGTCCCCCGAGGACGAGGGACCGGCGACAGAAGGACGCGCCACAGAGCGCCAGTCAGTGACCGCCCGGGAGATGTCCTCGGGACCGGACTCGTGCTGCCACACGAGGGAGGGTCCATGGACGTCGGCATCGACTGGGCGACCAGCGAACACGCCATCTGCATCATCGGGACGGACGGCCGGGTGGCCGAGCGTTTCGTCATCGATCACAGCGCGGCCGGCTTCGACCGGCTCATCGCCCGCCTGGCCCGTCACGGGGAGCCAGCGGGGCTGCCGGTCGCGATCGAGCGGCCCGACGGCCGGCTCGTGGACCGCCTGCTCGAGGCCGGTCATTCGGTGGTGGCGGTCAAGACCACGGCCATCAAGGCCTGGCGCGAGGCCGAGGTCGGCTCGGGCGCCAAGAGCGATCCCGGGGATGCCCAGGTCATCGCCGACTACCTGCGCTTGCGTGATCGGGACCTGCGACGGCTGACACCGTTCAGCGAGGAGACCCGAGCGCTGCGCGCGGTGGTCCGCTCGCGGAGCGACCTCGTCGAGGCCCGGGTGGCCGCGGGCAACCAGCTGCGCGCGACCCTCGCTGCCGCCTGGCCCGGCGCCGACGGGCTCTTCGCCGACGTCACCAGCGAGATCAGCCTCGCCTTCCTGGCCCGCTACCCGACGGCGGCCTCGGCGACCCGTCTCGGGGAGGCCCGCATGGCCATGTTCCTCAAGCGGCACGGCTACAGCGGGCGACGTTCCCCGGCGGAGCTGCTCGAGCGACTGCGCGCCGCACCGGCGGGACTGGCCGCTGGAGCGGAGGCCGACGCCTGGCGTGACGTGGTGCTCGCGATGGTCCGGGTCATCGAGGCCCTGAACCACTCGCTGCGCGAGCTCGACCGCTCGGTCGTGGCCCGTCTGGGCGACTCCCGTGAAGCCTACGACGGACCCGAAGCGGTGGCCGCCCTGTCGGGCATGGCGCCGGTCACGCGACGCTCGGGCAAGCATCTCGCGGTCGGCTTCCGCTGGGCCTGCAACACCCGCTTCCGCAACGCGGTGGCGACGTTCGCTGACAACAGTCGTCATGCCAGCCCCTGGGCGGCGAGTATCTATCGAGATGCCATCGGACGAGGTGCCGATCACCCCCATGCGGTGCGGATCCTCGCGCGTGCCTGGATCCGGGTCATCTATCGCTGTTGGATCGACGGGGTCGCCTACGACCCCTCCCGCCATGGTGCGGCGAGACGGCTCGAAGCGGCGGAACTGGAGTCGATCGCTGCCTAGGGTTGACACAGAGGGTGTCATCGCGCGTCAGTGTAGTGCGCTCGCCGGGCCACGAGTGCCTGCCTACGCGCAGATCGCCAGCAGCGCCATGACGATGACTCCGGCAGACACGAACACGAACTTCTTCAGGCGATCGATGTGCGGTTCGAAGACGCCGGTGAGCATCTCGAATGCGGCGATGTAGAGGAACGTGCCCGCGGCCAGGCCGTCGAACACGCCTTCGAGGAGTTGCGCCAGTCACTTTCGAGGACCTGGGAGAAGAGCGTCCCGACCAACACGCCCACCGGCGTCATCAACGAGAACAGGACGACCGTCCGGACGATCTGGCGGAGCGGGTCATGGCCCTCGATGAGAGAGATCCCCAGTGCCAGGGCAGCGAATCCCTTGTGCACGATGATGGCGATGAAGATGACGAACGCGGCACTCGGCGATGTCTTGAGGCCCATGGCCGAGCCGGCCTCTATCGGCCCTCTCGATGACCGGCCCGGTGATCGGTTCAGGTGAGGCCGGAACGTCGTGGCGGCCTGGCTCGTCAAGCCGGTATCAGGCGCAGGTGAGGGCATTGCGCGGGATGCGCGGCCAGCGCTGGACACTCCTGCCGTCCTTGATGTAGATGGAGTCACGGTCAGGAGCCATCCAGATCGTTGCACCGTCACGGCGGTAGCCAGTGTCGCGGGCGTCCTTGGGCAGCCTCGTGAAGCGCAGGTATGGTGCCCGCCATCGATTCCGGAACTGGCCCTCCGGGTCGCGCACGTACAGCCGTTCGTCACGGCGCTTGCCCGACGCAGTCGTCCACCACAGGGTTCGGACCGCTTGCTGGCGGCAACGAGCGAGACCGCGTCGTTCCCCGATGGTGCGGCCGTCACGGTTCGCCCAGAGCCACACGCCTGGACCCATGTCTGCCGTGCGGCCGAATTCAGCCAGCTGGCAATCAGCCAGCCACTCGGGGAACCATTCCCCGGACTCCGTCGTGGTGACTCGGATGGCCACTTTGACCTCGTCTCCGTTTCGGAATCCGTAGAGGACCGAGTCAGCGTCCTGTGCGAGCCGCTCATAGCCACGCACGGGGATGACGAAGCCCTCGTTCAGAGCATCCTCGAGGGCGGCATCTGGCGTCTCGAAGCCGCCCCGCTGATCCCACGCGTCAGGGAGTGAACGAACACCGCGCCTGGCATCGCACTCCAGTGCCTGGCGTGGCGTGGGCACGTCGGTGATGGCGACCAAGACCGTATCCGTCCAGGACCGGATCATGAGCCACGCGTGGACGAGCGCGGTTCCGAGGTCCTCGCTCGTAGCTGCCACTTGATCCATGGGAGCGCCATGTGCCACGGTCGGAGAGCTCGACGGTGGTGCCGCGGGCGACTGCGCGGCCGCTGGCGCGGCGACCGCCATGACGAGAGCCAATAGCCCGGGCGCCAACGAGAACGTGGACCGGCTCGTCATGCGAATTCCTCCTGCGAATCATTCGAGCCTGGAGTGTGGGTCGGACGATGTTCGGTTCTTCTTGTATCACGCTGGGCCACGATGCCGGCTGCGAGGAGGAGCCCGACAGCCGGCCTGGCCTCCCGGGCCGTGGATGTTCGTGATGAAGTAGCGTTGCACACAAGCGCGAGTCCGCAGCTCACTCGAGCCCTGACGAGAGGACCATGCACCGACGAACGACGCGATATCGGCTTGCGGTGACTATCGTGGCGAGCAGCGGCCTGGTCGCACTCACCATCGTGCCGTCGGTCGCGCAGGACGACCAGACGGACCTCACGATCCCGCGGAACGTGCAGGTCGGCTACGAGGCCGGCACGCGCAGCCCGGATGGCAACCCCGGGCCCAACTACTGGCAGAACGAGGCCGTGCACGACATCTCGCTCCAGGTCTCTCCACCCGATCGCCGGGTCACCGGGAGCGAGGAGATCACGTACACCAACAACAGCCCGAACGCTCTGCCATTCCTGGCCATCCGCCTCTACCAGAACTCGCACCGACCGACCGCACTGCGCGAGCAGCTCTACAGCGAGGACTTCCTGACCAAGGGTGCGGTCATCGACCGCTTCGCCGTGAACGGCCAAGAGCTGACGTGGGAGCCGCTCGAGTTGGGCCTGCAAACGGTGAAGACCGTGTTGCTGCCGGAGCCGCTGGGTCCTGGGGAATCGGTCGACCTGTCGTTCGATTGGCACTTCGACCTGCCGCTGGAGGCCGTGAAGGACGGCGTCATCGATCCGAGCACCTTCTTCATCGCGTACTTCTTTCCACGCGTCTCGGTCTACAGCGACACCGACGCCAGTATCTATAGCGGCAGCAATGCGGTCTTCGCGGGCTGGGACCTTCAGGAATACACCTACACGCCGGGCCGCGAGCGCAACGATGATTTCGCCGACTTCACCTTCGACGTCACGGTCCCCAGGGATTTCGTCGTCTGGGCGACTGGGGAGTTGCTCGATCCCGAGGCGGTCCTGCAGCCCGAGATCGCGGCCCGACTCGAAGCATCGATGACGGGCGACGAGGTCGTCACCGTGGCGACACCCAGCGAGGTGGCAGCTGGCGAGGTGACGGCGCAGACCGACACGGTCACCTGGCGGTTCCGGGCGGATCACGTGAACGATGTCGCCATCGGCCTGTCCGATCACTTCGTCTGGGACGCCGGCAGCGTGGAGGTCGACCCCGAGACGGGACGCCGGGTCAGCCTCGAGGCCGCCTACCCCGAATCGGCCACCGATTATCAGACGATGGTGGCCGACACCAAGGACATCGTCACCTTTGGCTCGACTCGCTATCCGGGGGTGCCCTGGCCGTACCCCAAGGCTACGATCTTCGTGGGCGGGGCGGATGAGGAGTACCCCATGATGGCCAACGACGCCGCCGGCATCCCTCCCGGGATCGTGCCCGAATTCGTACACGGTCGCGTTCGTGGCCGCCCACGAGCTCTTCCATCAGTTCTTCCCGTTCTACATGGGCAGTGACGAGCGTCGCTATCCCATCCTCGATGAAGGTTGGGCGACAGCCCTGGAGTATCTCTATGTGCTCGACGCCATGGGCGAGGACGACGCCAGGGAGGTCTACGTGGCGTCGCGATCGGGACAGATGACCGCTCCCGTCCCGGGGGCCGACATCCCGGCGATCACCCCTGCCGATGCGCTCCGAAGCCCGATCGCCGGCACCTACAACGCCTACGGCAAGGCGTCGATGGCCTATCTCGCTCTACGCGACCTCCTCGGTGAGGAGGCATTCTCAGGCGCGCTCCAGGCGTTCATCGCCCGTTGGGGCGGCAAGCACGCGCTGCCCTGGGACATGTTCAATACGTTTGACGACGTCACCGGGGAGGAGCTCGACTGGTTCTGGCACAACTGGTTCTATGAGGGCAACTACGTCGATCTGGCGATCGACGAGGTCGGCGAAGGCCAGGTGCGGATCGCGAACCCTGGTGGCTTCGCAGTCCCCTTCGACGTCGTCGTCGAGTACATCGATGGCGCGAGCGAGATCCTGCACGAGACACCGGCCATCTGGCGAGACGAGCCCGATGTGGCCGTGGTCGATCTGGCAGAGGGAATGGAACCCGTGTCCGTCACCATCGACAATGGCATCTACGCCGACGTGGCCCCGACGGACAATACCTGGCCGAACCCGCCCAAGGCATAGGGTCCGCACGTCCCGAGCAGCGAACCTAGCGAACCTTCGAGCACGCTGAATCGACCATTTGACCGCTTTGGTGATGCTCACCTACACTGCGCGCGGCCCTACTTCGCACCAGCGTACCTGTGCGGATCCTCGTCGTCGGTCCCGGCCCCGACGTCCAAGGATGGCCTGACGACGACCGGTGGGAGGTGATTTCCCCAATTGGCTGAAGTCCGAGTTGGCGAGAACGAGTCATTCGAAGCCGCGCTGCGACGCTTCAACAAGAAGATCCAGCAGTCCGGCATCCTCGCCGAAGCACGACGACGCGAGCATTTCGAGAAGCCCAGCGTCAAGCGAAAGCGCAAGGAAGCGAAGCGGAAGAAGGCGGCACGCGGCGAATAGGCCCAGGCGTGCCATCCATCTGAGAGGTCCGACCCCTCCACCCTGCTGCAGCGGAGGATCGCCGTGAGCCTTACCGAACAGCTCCAGGCTGACATGAAGACCGCCATGCGCGAAGGTGACGCCCAGCGACGGGACACCTTGCGCATGGCGATCGCTGCTGCCCAGAATGCTGCCAAGGACAAGCGTGCACCACTGACCGACGAGGAAGCGCTGGCCGTGGTGGCGCGCGAAGTAAAGAAGCGCCGCGAGTCGCTCAGCGCGTACCAGGACGCCGGCCGCGCGGACCTTGCCCAGGTGGAGCAGGCCGAGATCGATGTCCTGACACCGTACCTCCCCGAGCAGCTTGGGGAAGACGAGGTGCGGACCCTGGTACGGGCCGCCATCGCTGAAACCGCGGCCACCTCTCCACGAGACATGGGCCAGGTGATGAGCGCGCTGATGCCCAAGGTGAAGGGTCGTGCTGACGGCAAGCTCGTCAGCAGCCTGGTGAACCAGGAGCTGGCCCGGGCTTCGGAGGCCTAGCGCCCTCGCCATGCTCGCACGACGCGGCAGTCAGATCCTGAACTTCACGAGGCGTGACGCTGTCCGCCTCATCCTGATGTCGACCCTGCTCGTGACCGGGCTCACGTTCATCCTCGCGTTCGAGGATCTCACCACCATGACGCTCATCGGCGACCTGGTGGTCCTTGGTGGCTGGTTCCTGCTGTCGGTCATCATCGTGAGCTCGCTGATGGCGTGGCTGTGGCGGTTCCGGTCGCGTTTGTGGCATCGCAACAACGTCATCATGCTGGTGGGGCTCACGTTGCTCGGCGCCACGATCCTGGTGGCCATCACCGGCGGCGGGACGATCGCGCCCTTCCTGATGCCGTCGGCGGCGGTGGCACTCCTGTTGGCGGTGCTCCTGGACGCTGGGCTGGCCACCGTGGTCATGGCCATGGTCGCGGTGCTGGCCGGCGTGGTCAGTGGCAGCATGGAGCTGGCCGCGTACACGCTCATGGGTGGTCTCGCCGGCACCATCCTCATCGGCCGGGGTGAACGACTCAGCCAGTTCGGCCAGGCCGCGGTGGCGATCGCCGTGGTCAACATCGCCGTGGTCATGGCCTTCAGTGCCATCGGTTCGATAAGCGACATGCAGACCTTCCTGCAGCTCATCGGCGCGTCGGTCGCCTCGGCAGCCGGTTCGGCCATCCTGGCCGCAGGCACATTCGCACTGCTGGGCAGCGTCTTCGGCATCACCACGTCGTACCAGCTGCTGGAGCTGGCCAACCCCACCCAGCCGCTGCTGCGACGGCTGCTGCTCGAAGCGCCAGGCACATATCACCACTCGCTGATGGTCGGCAACCTCGCGGAGCAGGCTGCCGAAGCGATCGACGCGGACGCGCTGGTCACGCGTGTGGCGGCCTACTACCACGACGTCGGCAAGCTCTATGACCCGGGCGCCTTCATCGAGAACCAGGCCGGCGGCGAGAACATCCACGACCAGCTGGCGCCGTCGGAATCGGCCGCCATCATCATGGGACATGTCGCGCGTGGCATCGACATCGCCTACCAGTACAAGCTGCCCAAGGCGCTGATCCCGTACATCCCGCAGCACCACGGAACGTCGCTGATGGGCTACTTCTACGCCAAGGCTCGTCAGATCGCAGTCGAGGATGCCGGGCTGGCGCCGTCATCCGAGGCCGCCCGTGAAGTCGGCGACAAGGTCGATGAACGTCGGTTCCGTCATGCTGGACCCAAGCCGCAGACCCGGGAGGCGGCCATCCTCATGCTGGCCGACAGCGTCGAGGCCTCGGTGCGCTCCCTGGCCAGTCACGACGAACCTGCCATCCGCTCCATGGTCTCGCGGATCATCAGCGACCGCCTCATCGACGGGCAGTTCGATGAGTGCGACCTGACGCTTCGTGACCTCGACCGGATCCGCGAGTCGTTCATCGAACAGCTGCTTGCCATGTACCACCGCCGTATCGCCTATCCCACCAACAAGATCGTCGAGCTGGAGTCGCGCCGACCCGCGGAGCGAAAGGGGGCGTGACCCCTCGGGCCAGGGCTGCCGTCGTAGAAGTCGTGGTCCGTCCGGGTGTGCCGGGTCTGCTGACCAGGGATCGATGCGGGAAGATCGTGGAGGCGGCGGTCACTGCCGCCGGAGCACCCTTCGGTGCCACTGTCAGCCTGACCTTGAGCGACGACGTGGAGCTGACTGCCCTCAACGGCGAGCACATGGGCAAGGCTGGGCCGACAGATGTGCTCTCGTTCCCGCTGCTGCCACCCTCAGCGTTTCCCGAGCATCCCGGCCAGGATCGGTCGCATCGCGGGGACGCGGAGACCTTTCCACTGCCTCCCGGTGAGGCCCTCCACCTGGGCGACATCGTCGTCTCGGTCGAGCGGGCCATCGAGCAGGCCGAAGGTGGAGCCGGAGGCCAGGCCAATGATCGACGCTGGTCACCCAGCGACGAGCTGCGTCTGCTCATCACCCATGGTGCTCTGCACCTGTGCGGTTGGGACCACGCCGACGAGACTGAAGGGGCGGCCATGCGGGCGCTGGAGCGTCGGTTGCTCGGAGTCGATGGCGAGGATCCAGGGACCCCGGTCAGGAACCCTGCCCTTACTGGAGCAGTGGAAGACGCAGGCTAAACGTCGCACCCGGGCCGGGTCGGCCCTCGACGGTCAGTTCCGCGCCGTGCAGATCGGCGAGCTGCCTCGCGATGGCCAGGCCCAACCCAGTTCCGCTGCTCGACGTGGCCCCCTGGCCGGCTCGGGCGAACGGCTCGAAGATCCGCTGGGCGTCAGCGGGTTCGATACCCGGGCCCTCATCCGATACGGTGATGATGACCCTTCGCGACCTTGCCTCGAGCCTGGCATCGAGGTACACCGTGCCGCCGGGTGGGGAGTGGTTGATGGCGTTGTCCATGAGGATGAGCAGCAGCTGATCCAGGCGGTCGCGGTCGGCTCGGATCCGTGTCGTGGCTGGAACGGCGGTCTCCATCTGGAAGTGCAGACCTTGACGTTGCGCGATCGACCTCGAGCGCCGTCCGATGTCGAGGAGGTATCCGGCGAGCTCGATCTCCGCGAGCTCGATGTGCAAGGCCCCTGCCTGAGCGGAGGCGAGTGCCATGAGGTCACTGACCAACGTACCCATCCGCTCGGTCTCGCCCACGATGTCTTCTACGAGCGGGCGCCCTGGCTCGGCCACGAGGTCTTCGCGATCGATGATCTCCGCCGAGGCGCGGATGATGGCGATTGGAGTGCGCAGCTCGTGGGAAGCGGTCGCCACGAACCGGCGTTCGGTCGCGAAGGCCATACGGATGGGAACCAGGGCTCGATTCGTGATGAACAGCGTGACCAGCACGGCCCCGATGATGCCGAGCAGCGCGATCAGGCCGATGACCAGCGTCAGCTGTTCCTCGAATTCGTGCTGAAGCGTGAGGTCGTGGCCAGCCTGGAGATAGAGGGGCCTGTTCGAACCGGCGCCGCCCTCCTCTTCATCCTCGACCTGGGCGGTGCGGTAAGGGATCGTGAGCAGCCGGACCGAGGCCTCACCGTAGGTCCCCGAGCGGCGGTCGGCGCCGGTCGCGGCCGCATCGATGGCCGCCATGTCCGGGAGTCCATCGAGCTCCGAGTTGGTGGTATTGCCATACACCTTTCCATCCGAGTCCACGAGCATCACGAACGTGTCAGCCCGTCCCAGCGGGCCCCGGTAGGTGTACGGCGCCTCACTATCGAGCAGCTCATGCAGCGTGAGAGAGTCGCTCACGGCTGCGTCAAGGGCGCGGTCGATGGATTCGCGCATCAGAGCGGTCGCGGCCGCTGCCGTGGTCAGGCCCACCAGGACGACGAGGGTCGCCACCATCACCAGCGTGACCAGCGCCAGGCGGAGGCGCGTTCGCCACAGCAGCGCCTCGGCCGGTTCGCGTGGCGGACGAAACAGGTTCACGCGTCCGCCTCGACGCGGAGGGAGTAGCCGACGCCGCGCACCGTCCGGAGCGTATCGCGACGGTCGAGTGCGGCCAGCTTCCGGCGGAGGTAGTGCACGTACAGATCGACGACGTTGCTGTAGACATCAGGATCTGCGCCCCATACCGCATCGAGGATCTGCTGACGCGTCACGACCTCCCCTGCGTGGCGCACAAGGTATGCGAGCAATGCGAATTCGCGAGCTGAGAGCTCCTCGCTCCGTGTGCCCACTGAGACCCGGATGCGCAGTGGATCGAGCATGAGGTCGCCGGCACTCAATGGCTCCGCGGCTCGCTCGGGCGCACGGCGTGCAAGCGCTCGGATGCGGGCCAGCAGCTCGTTGAAGGCGAAAGGCTTGGCCAGGTAGTCGTCCGCGCCACCATCGAGTCCCTCCACGCGGTGATCGAGCGTGCCGAGCGCCGTCAGCATCAGGACCGGAGTGTCGACGCCACGGTCGCGCAGCAACCGCAGGACCTCGAGGCCATCGAGATCCGGAAGCATGCGGTCAAGGAGGATGACGTCGAAATCCCGGTCGGCTGCCAGGGCCAACGCGCCGACCCCGTCACCGACGACATCGGTGGAGTAGCGCTCGGCGGTCAGCACCCGGTCGATGGCCCGGGCGATCTTCTCTTCATCTTCGACGATCAGCACGCGCATACCGCCATCCTCGCGTGCGCTGCCCCTCGGCGCAATGCCCGAAGGGGTTTCTTTGAGAACTCTCACATGGGACACATGCCCTGCGAAGCGTCGCGTTCGAGGATGGACATCAGCCACATCCCGCTACAACGGAGAGATCAGATGCCCCAGCGACTCGCCATCATCGCAGCCAGCGTCGTTGCCACCATCGTGCTCACGGTCGGCCTGGTTGCGGCAGGTTTCGCACCGCCGTCCGACTCGGCCAGCGTCGCCGCCAAGCCAGAGGCCCAGGCCGCGTCGGCCGCCAGCGGGTCCGCCCTCGAGCCGAAAGTGGTCTACGTCAAGCCGGCGCCCAAGCCGAAGACCATCGTGCGCAAGAAGCAGGCCACCGCTGGGCGCGCGACCGTTTCCAGTACCCGGACCAAGACCGTTGTCGCCGCACCGCGTCGATCTGACGACGATCACGGTGAACGACATGAGCGAGGCGAACGGGGCGAGGAGCACGACGACTGATGGTCGACCCACGACGGCAGCAGTCCCAACCGGTCACAGCCCGAGCCGCCTCGGTGACCAGGACGAGGAAGGCCCGGCCGTCAGTACGCCCATCGCGACTGATGATCGGCGCCGGTACGGTCGCCGCTCTGACGGTGATCGGGTCCGGCCTGGTGCGTTTCCCCGACCCAGCTGCGAGCGGCGCCGGGACAGTCGCGAGCCAGCCAAGGACGGCCTTGGCCGACTCCGCAACCAAGCGTTCGGCCACGGCCAAGTCCGCGTCCAAGAAGCATCCGGCCACGGCCAAGCGTCCCATCAGCTACGTCCGCTTGAAGCCTGGGCAACGAGCGCCGAAGGGGGCCAGGGTCATTCAGGAGGCCGCGCCCACTCCACGCATCGTCGTTCGGCACGTAGCACCGGCGCCGCAGGTGAGCAGGGTCCATGTGGTGACGCGCACGAGGCAATCCGGGTGAGCGCCGCACTCGCCGCGGCGCCACCCGCGGCCAACGCAGTCTTCATCGAGCCATCCACCCAGTTCAGATGCATGGGGGGCCGGGTCACCCTGCGAGTGGCGGCCTCGGCAGGCACCGAGGCCTGGGTGGAAGCGGACCTCCGGCGCGTCGCCGCTCGCATCCGGGCGTGGGCTGGTCGGATCACGCGTTTCGATGATGCATCTGAGCTGTCCCGACTCAACCGGCAAGCCCATCGCGCCGCCAGCACGGTGGGACCTTCACTGGGAGATCTGCTCGAACGTGCCGGCCAGCTGTCCGCGGCCACGGGTGGCCTCCTGGACATCTCGCTGCTCGAGGCCAGGGTCGGGGTCGAGCATGGGACCAGGATCGAGGCCAGGGCGGGTCGCTGGCGACTCGAACACCTGGCGCGACGCCATATCGTCCACCGCCGAGGCCGGGTGTCGTTCGACCTGGATGGAGTGGGCAAGGGCTGGATCGCCGACCGAGCTCTGGGCCTACTCGACCACTATCCGGCGGCGATGGTCGATGCCGATGGCGACGTCGCGGTTCGACCCTGGCAAGGGGCGCGATGGGGCATCGCCATCGCCGACCCGCGCGGATCGTCGAACCTAGTGGTCGTGTCACCGTCCGGCACCTGGACCGAACGGTTCGGCATCGCCACCTCGGGGACCACGGTGCATGGCTGGGAACTCGAGTCCGGCTGGGCCCACCACCTCATCGATCCGCGTACCGGATCATCCGCCGACACGGACGTCGAACAGGCCACGGTCGTGGCGAAGGATGCGCTCACCGCAGAATCGTTTGCCAAGGCCGTGGTCATCGCGGGCTCCGAAGCAGGTCTGCGACTACTCCGGGAGGCTGGTCTCGACGTGGCCTTCATCCTCCTTCGGAGCGGCCAGCTCATCGCGCCACCCAGCGCCGAAGCGTGGCTGGCCTGATGTACGAGGGGCTGCACCCACGCACGCGCTGGTTACGCTGGGGTCTATTCCTGGGCGGTGTCACGATCATCGTCATGGGCACGGGCGGGTCCGCGCTCGAGACCGCAGCACGCTGGCTGGTCGAGGAACGCGAGCGTCTGCCTTGGTATGTGACTCGTGTGACCGCATTGCTTGCCTACCTGGCGTTGACCACGTCGGTGGTCTACGGCCTGTTGCTGTCGACCAAGATCCTCGACCGCATCGCCCACCGTGCGGTCTCGTTCACGTTGCACCAGGACCTCGCCTCGATCGGCCTGGCGCTGGCGCTGGTGCACGTGGCGGTGCTGATGGTCGATCGCAGCGTCCCGTACAGCCCGCTCGAGATCGATCGTGCCCTTCATGGGCCCGTATCGACCCATCTGGGTGGGCATCGGGCAGCTCACGCTTGGCCTGACCATCGTCGTGCTCTTCAGTTTCTACGTGCGTCGGCGCATCGGACAGCCCAACTGGCGCCGGCTGCACTACCTCTCGTTCCTGGCCTGGCTCGGGGCCACCGTACACGGGCTGATGGCCGGGACCGACACACAGGCGACCTGGGTCTTCGCGGGGTACGTCGTGATGAGCGCCATCGTGGCCTTCCTATCCACCTATCGCATCGTGCTCTCGGTGTCGGCTCGGCGGACGAATGCGGTCAAGCCGGGCGCTCCAGCTGCCGAACGAGGGGCTTCGGCGAGCGGTCTCTGATCCGCGACAGGTACCATCCCCCGGATGCCGCGCCCAGTCTGACCCGGGCGGCGGCGTGTCAGCCTGCCCGGAGGATGCCGTGAAGAAGATCGTGGTGGGCCTGGGAAACCCTGGTTCGCGCTACGAGAAGACCCGCCACAACATCGGCTGGATGGTGCTGGACCGGCTGGCTGATCGAGTCGGCGCAGCGGGCAAGGGAAAGACCAGTGATGCGGCATCGACGGCCCGAGGGCGGCTCGATGGGGACGAGCTCATCCTAGTCAAGCCGCTGACCTACATGAACGCCTCGGGAGACGCTGATCCGCAAGGTCCTGGCGAAGGAACGAGTGCCGATGTCGGAGCTGTTGGTGGTCGTCGACGACATGGCCTTGCCATTCGGCCGGCTGCGCATGAAGGCCACTGGCAGCGCGGGGGGGCACAACGGATTGCGCTCGATCATCGCGGAGATGGGGAGCCAGTCATTCGCTCGGCTACGCGTCGGCATCGGCGCGCCATCCGGAGCGGCCGTCCAGCATGTCCTGGGCGATTTCGAGCACGCCGAGCAGAAGCATCTCGATGTCATCCTCGAGGCTGCGGCCAACGCCGTGGAGTTGTGGGTGCGCGAGGGTGCCGACGTGGTGGCCAACCGATGGAATGGATGGGCGCCCGATCTCGGTGACGTCGAGCCCGCTGCCTCCCCGGATGGGCCGGCCGGGGCGGAGCCAACGCAGGCCGCGCGCTCGGAGCCCGGTCCCGATGGCGTCGTGAAGACCAGGACGGGCTGGCGCAAGCTGTTGCCGGACGGCCGTGCCGGGCATAAGGAGGATGAGCTTCAGTGACCGATGCCTTCGGGCGTTCACGGGCGCGTTCTCGCTCGGGTCGGCATCGCGCGGACCCTGCCACCACATCGTCACCGCACCACCGCACCCCCGACCTCTCACCGTTGCCACGGCTCCTGGCCGAGACCGCGGAGTTGCGATCGCTCGTAGAGCGCTACGCTGCTTCGGCCGGCGGCCGGGTGAGGAGAGACCTCCGACACGTCACCTATGCGGCGATGCCACACGGCGCGAAGACGTACCTGGCAGCGACGCTGGCGCAGGCGGCCGGCGAGCGACTGGTGTGGATCGCCCGGGACTCCGAGATCGGCGATCGCGTCGCGGAGGAGCTCGCGGCATGGCTGGGTGATCCCGACGCTGTCGTCACGCTCGAGCCTCGCACGGCCCTGGCCTACGAACGTTCGGAGCTGGTGCGCGACGAATCGGCTGCGCGCGTCGCCAGCCTGGCCGCGTGGGGCCGGGAGACCAGCCGGGCGCGCATCCTGGTCGCCAGCCTGCAGGCACTCTTCCAGCGGACCCTCGCCCCCGACGCCATCCCGGCCACGCCGCTGGAGCTGACTCCCGGCGCACGCCTGAACATGGCGCGGGTGGTCAGATCGCTCGACGAGCTGGGCTATGAGCATGTGCCGGAGGTGGGTGGTCGGGGTGAGTTCGCGCGTCGCGGCGGCATCCTTGACGTGTTCCCAGCGGGGATGACGCTGCCGGTGCGGGTGGAGTGGTTCGGGGATGAGGTCGACTCCTTGCGCACGTTCGACCCGGCCGATCAGCGCGGCGCGGGGCCCGTCGAGTCGGCGACGCTGCTGCCAGCCAGCGAGTTCCTGCTCCCCAGCGGCGTCGGTGGGCTCCTCGCAGAGCGCATGGCCCGGTCGGTCAGTCGCCTGCCGGAGAGCCTGCAGGTGGACCTCGAGCGTTTCGACAACGGCGCCCTTGGCGATGCGGCGGAGCTGTGGGCTGGCTACCTGGCACCGAGCACCGCACTGGACCACCTGGGGCCGGCGCTCTGGCTCATCGATGAACCAGAGGAGGTGCGCACGGTGGCCGATTTCCTCCACGGACAGGCCGACGATCGTCGCTCCGAGCTGGAGCGAGCAGGGGAGATCCCGGCCAGGTGGGCATCGGCCTACCCCACGGCACGCGAGTGGAAGCAGCAGTGGCACGAAGCTCGGACGCTGGAGCTGACCTGGGAGCCGGAGGCCGCCGGAGCACCCCCTGGCGGGAATCCCTTCGGCTGGCATGAGCCGGTGCTTCCACCCGCCCCCATCGGCGATCTCGTCGCGACCGTCCGGCGATGGCGAGGCGAAGGTGCACGGGTGATCCTGGCATCGGACCAGTCGGCGCGACTCTCCGAGATCCTCGAGGAAGGCGGTGTCGGCGCAGCCCCGCTCCAGGGGCTCCGGGAGAGCGTCCCAAGCGGAGGGCTTGCGCTGATCGAGCGCAGCCTCAATGGCGGCTTCAGTGGCGGTCCCGATGGCCTCACCCTGGTCACCGACCGCGAGCTCTTCGGTACCGTCCGGGTGCGTCGGCCCCGGGCCATGCGCCGCGTCGTGCCACGCGATCTGCTGGAGCGCCTGGAGCCGGGCGACATGGTCGTGCATGTCGATCATGGTGTCGCTCGCTACGAGGGCCTGGTGCGTCGTGGGGCCGGAGGTGACAGCGACGAGGAGCGTGACTTCCTGGAGCTCCACTTCGCTGAAGCCGGTCGGATCTGGGTGCCCGTCGAGCAGATCGAGCGTGTCACGCGCTACGCCGGCGGTGACCAGCCGCCGTTGAGCAAGCTGGGAGGAGGCGAGTGGCAGCGCGCGCGCACCAGGGTCAGGAAGGCCGTCGGCGACCTGGCCCGCGACCTGCTGCGGCTGTACGCCGACCGGGCGAGGGCCAGGGGCCGGCCCCTCGGTGAGGATTCGCCGTGGCAGTCGGAGATGGAAGCTGCGTTCCCGTACGAGGAGACGCCGGACCAGCTTCGGGCCGCCATCGACGTCAAGGCCGACCTGGAACGCGACACGCCCATGGACCGGCTGGTCGTGGGCGATGTCGGCTATGGCAAGACCGAGGTCGCGCTGCGAGCGGCCTTCAAGGCCATCCAGGCCGGCACCCAGGTCGCCGTGCTCGTGCCGACCACGGTCCTCGCGGCACAGCACCTGGCCACCTTCTCGCAGCGTTTCGCTGCCTATCCGGTGACGGTGCGCTCGCTCAGCCGGTTCGTGCCCAAGCGCGAGCAGGCCGATACGCTGGCCGGTCTGGAAGCCGGCACCGTCGATGTCGTCATCGGGACACATCGCCTGCTTAGCAAGGACATCCACTTCAAGGAGCTCGGCCTCGTGGTGGTCGACGAGGAGCAGCGCTTCGGTGTCACCCACAAGGAGCGCCTCAAGCAGCTCAAGACCGAGGTGCACGTGCTGACACTGTCGGCGACCCCCATCCCACGAACGCTCAACCTGGCGCTGGTGGGCGTGCGCGACATGAGCGTGATCGAGACACCGCCAGAGGACCGACTGCCCATCCAGACCCGCGTCGCAGAGGCATCGGCGGGGCTTGTGCGTGACGCCATCCTGCGCGAGCTCGATCGGGGTGGCCAGGCGTTCTTCGTCCACAACCGCGTGGAGACCATCGAGGCTCAGGCCGAACAGCTCCGTCGCCTGCTGCCGAGTGCTCGCATCGCGGTCGGACATGGCCAGATGCCCGAGGGCGCCCTCGAGAAGATCATGCTGGCCTTCGCCGCCGGGGAGTACGACGTCCTCGTGTGCACCACCATCATCGAGTCAGGCCTCGACATCCCCAATGCCAACACCATCGTCATCGATCGGGCCGACGCGCTCGGCCTGGCCCAGCTCTATCAGCTGCGGGGCCGCGTCGGTCGCTCTGCGCGTCGGGCCTACGCCTACCTGCTCTACCGGCGTCGGGCACAGCTCAGCGATGTCGCGCGCAAGCGGCTGCAGGCCATCTTCAATGCCTCGGAGCTTGGCGCCGGCTTCCAGATCGCGCTATCAGACCTGGAGATCCGAGGTGCCGGCAACATCCTTGGGGGCGAGCAGCATGGCCACATGGCCGCGGTCGGCTTCGACCTCTACACGCGCATGCTGGCCGATGCGGTCGAGGAGGAGAAGGCGGCCCTAGAGGGTCGCGAGGCGAGGACGGCGCGGACGCAGGCCAAGATCGACCTGCCTATCGACGCCTACCTGCCCGATGACTACGTGCCAGAGGAACCCCAGAAGCTGGAGTTGTACCGACGCCTCGGTCGCGTGGTGAGTGATGACGGGCTCGAAGGGATCCGCGCCGAACTGCTCGACCGATACGGCCCCACGCCCGATGCTGTGGTCCGGCTTCTGGAGGTTTCCCGGCTTCGCTATCGAGCCGAGGAGGCCGGGCTCACTTCAGTGGCGCGCGAGGACGGGCAGCTGGTCCTGCGCTTCGGGCCCGACTGGTCACGTGCTGACACCATGCGGTCGCTGGCACCCCGCGTGGCCGATGATCCGCTGCGAGCACTCCAGGGTCGGATCCGATATGCCTCCAACCAGATCCGCATCCGCGTCCCCGCCGATGGTGCGGCAGCGTGGCAGCTCACCCAGGCCCTGGTGGATCGACTGGCCAGCGTTCCACGGGTCGGCTCGGCCGAAGTGGCCTGAACCCCAGCCCTCGGGCGGATCTCGGGGAGACCGCTATCCATCGGTCCGCCGGTCAGATCGGTCTAGATACCCACGTTCTGCGGCATGCTGAACATGAAGGCCACGCCACCCAGGAACAGCAAGGCACCGAACGTAAGCATCATGAGGCGCACACCGCGGCTCTTGAATTTGGTGCCTACGCCGGCGAAGAAGAGCACCGAGGCCATGATCACCGCGACGAGCACGAAGTTGTCGCCAGTCTGGTTGGCAGCACGCGCGGTATCCGCGAGCGCCTCGGCCTCGTCATTGAGCGCCATGGCCTGCTGCTCTGCCGCAGGCAGATATTCCGGAAGCGCGAATGGCGTACCCGGGGGGATCTCGCCTTCAGGCACCTGGTCCAGCCATGCGGAGAAGGCCGGCCGGAACTCGTCGCGCATGCGCGCCTCGAAGAAGTCGCTTGCGACCGGGTCGTTTGACTTCCGCTGCTTCAGGTACTCGATCCAGACCATCACATCGATCTGGAGCTCCGCGGTGTAGATGTTGTTCTGTTGCGTGGCCTCGGTACGTTTCGCTCCGGCGGCGCTGAACGAGTTGGCCTGGACGCCGCCCCAGCGCGTGGCCTGGTATGCGGACCAGGCGGCCATGATGGTCGCCAGCGCCAGCAAGATCGCTGCCGCGAGCTCGATCCAGTCAGTACGATTGAAGCGCTCTTGGGCGATCTCGTCGAGCCGTTCTCCGAACGGCAGGATGGCCTCGGAGGCGCGATGGGCCGGCTGCTGGTCAGGCACCTCGCTGGCGTCATCAGGCTCTGCTGTCATGTCATCGCACGATAGCAAACCGCAAGCACGCTAGAGTCGACACATGCCCCAACATGATGACTCGATCGACGGCCTTCTGGCTGCGTTCCAGAAGCTCGACTACGTGGCCGACCGCGCCCTGGTCACCTCGGTCTTCCTGAGCCTGCGCCTGGGACGGCCGCTCCTGCTGGAAGGCGAGGCCGGTGTCGGCAAGACCGAGCTGGCCAAGGTCCTCGCGGGCACCCTGGGGACCCGGCTCATCCGGTTGCAGTGCTACGAGGGGCTCGACGTCAACACCGCCGTGTACGAGTGGAACTACCCCCGGCAGATGCTGGAGATCCGGCTACTGGAGGCGCAGGGCAAGCTCGATGATGCCCGCGCTCACGATATCTTCTCGGATGGGTTCCTCCTGAAGCGACCCCTGCTCCAGGCGCTGGAGGCGGACGACGGTGTCGCTCCGGTCCTGCTCATCGATGAGATCGATCGCGCCGATGAGGAGTTCGAAGCCTTCCTGCTGGAGATCCTCTCGGACTTCCAGGTGACCATCCCCGAGATCGGCACGGTACGTGCGGAACATCCGCCGCGAGTGGTCCTGACATCCAACCGGACGCGCGAGGTCCACGATGCGCTCAAGCGCCGCTGCCTCTACCACTGGATCGACTACCCGACCGCCGAGCGCGAGTACCAGATCGTGCTTGCCCGGGTTCCCGACACCCCCGAGCGGTTGGCGACAGCCATCGTGGCCTTCGTGCAACGCCTGCGTGCCGGGGAGTTGACGAAGGTTCCCGGGGTTGCCGAGACCATCGACTGGGCGTCGGCACTGCTGGCCCTCGGCGCCGGGCGGCTGACTCCCGACGTCATCGACGACACCCTGGGCGTGGTGCTCAAGTACGAGGAGGATGTGCGCGCCATCCGCGGGGCCACCGCCCGGGCCTACCTGGAAGAGACCGCCATCGGCGCGGCCTGATCGAGGATGCAGCAGCCCCGGCCCACTGCCACTGGCGTTTCGGGCAGCGCGTTCTTCTGGAACGCATTGCTCTTCACCCGCGCGCTCCGCGCTGAGGGCATCACCACCGACATCGGTGCAGCCATCGACTATTCACGCGCACTGACGCTCATCGACATCGGTGATCGCGAGCAGGTTCGTGCGGCCGGCATGACCATCTTCGTGCGACGTCGCGATGAGGTTCCCCGCTACGATCAGGTCTTCGCCCGCTTCTGGCAGCACTACGAACTGGCCATCGAACCCGTGCGGCTCGATCTCGAGGTCGAAGCAGGGGAGGGACAGCACCAGCAGCTGGCCCAGGCCACGGCCAGCGAGGATGGTGACAGCGAGGTCCTGGGCGAGGGCGCGCTCTCCGCTGTCGAGGATCCGGAGGGCGACGGCACGGCAGCCCAAGATGACGCGGCCGGTTCGATGTCATGGAGCGAGCGTGAGCGCTTGCTGCACAAGCCCTTCGATCGCATGAGCCCCGTTGAGTTGCGCGATGCCGAGCGACTGGTCGATGAGGTCCGCCCCCGCCTCGAGATGCGCCGCTCGCGACGTCACGAGCTGCATCGCCACGGACGAGTGCTGGCGACGCGCCAGATGTTCCGGGCCAACCTCCAGAATGGCGGTGACATGATCGATTGGCTGTGGCAGCGCCCGTCGCTGCGCCCGCGCGCGATCACCGTCATCTGTGACATCAGTGGCTCCATGGAACGGCACTCGCGACTCCTCATCCGATTCGCCATGGCGCTGCACCGTGTCTCCGCGGTCCGCACCGAGGCATTCGTCTTCGGCACTCGACTGACGCGGGTCACGCGTGAGCTGGCCTCTCGCGACCCTGACGCCGGGCTGGACCTTGTGTCTGCGGCAGTCTCGGACTGGTCGGGTGGCACGCGCATCGGCGAGTCGCTTCGGCAATTCAACGACGACTGGGCGCGTCGGGTATTGCGCTCGAGTGGCGTGCTCATCATCGTCTCCGACGGCTGGGACCGGGGAGACCCCGCCCTGGTAAGACGGGAGATGGCGCGTCTGCAGCGCAGCTGCCACCGGCTCATCTGGCTCGATCCCCTGGCCGGGACCGAGTACTACCAGCCGCTCGCAGGGGGCATGGCCGCGGCCTACCCGTTCATCGACGACCTGGTGGCTGTCAACGACCTGGCCAGCCTGCAGCGACTGGGAGTGTTGCTCGCGGAGATGGCGGACCAGCGCAGCCGCCGCCCCGATCGCACCGGCCAGCCGCGTCTGCATCGGGATGGGCCGGCCTCGGTCACTCCAGGCCTCGGGGCGATGGCGTGAGGGAGCTGCTGCCGCAGATCGAGGCGTGGCGGCTGGACGGACTGGCGATCGCCCGCGCCGTGGTCATCCGGACGTTCGGCTCCTCACCCCGTCGCGAGGGTTCCACGATGCTCCGCAGCAGCGACGGTCGGATCGCCGGCTCCGTGTCCGGCGGCTGCGTCGAGGGCTCGACCGCCGAACGGATGGCGGAGGCCCTTGCCGACGGGCTCCAACGCGTGGTGCGGTTCGGCGTCAGCGACGACGAAGCCTGGGACGTGGGCCTGGCTTGCGGCGGCACCATCGACGTGCTGGTCCAGCCGGCCATCCCTGAGGCCGCGCTGCTGGCCTGCCACGCGACCGCGCACGATCGACGCGCGGGTCGAGCACTGGTGACGCGCTTGCCGGCTGGATCGCCGTCCGCCTCGATCAGTGGCTCACAGGTCGGACCCGGAGCGCAGCCCGAGGCGCCCCTCGCGATATACGAGGACGGCCGCATCGAAGGCACGCTGGGGACGGCCTCGGCAGATACGGCACTCATCGACCGTGCGCTCGGGTCGATCTCGAGCGGTACCTCGACGATGATGGAGGTCGACGGCCAACAGCTGTTCCTGGAGGCCTTCACCGTGCGGCCTCGGCTGGTCGTCGTCGGTGCCGGCGAGATCGCTGCGGTCCTGGTGCGGCTGGCGGCAGCGCTGGGATATGAGACCGTGGTCATCGATGCTCGACCCGCGTTCGCCACCCGTGAGCGCTTCCGCGATGTCGACCGCCTCCTGGTGGGCTGGCCGGATGAGGTCGCGGCCGACATCGAGCTCGGCCGCGGCGATGCCGTCGCGGTCCTGAGCCACGACCCCAAGTTCGATGAGCCAGCCATCGAGGTGGCGCTGGCGAATGGCTGCCGGTACGTCGGGGCCATCGGCAGTCGCAAGACGCAGCGGACTCGGAATGCACGGCTGCGGGAGCGTGGCTTGAGCGAGGAGCGATTGGCGCGTCTGCGCGGCCCGATCGGCCTCGATCTCGGCGGCCGAGAACCCGCTGAGACCGCCCTGGCCATCATGGCCGAGATCGTCGCGACTCGATACGAGGCCTCCGGCCGACCCATGCACGATATGGCGGCAGCGCATCCCATCGGCTGACGGCCCGATCGGATCCTCTCGGAAGGCCCGGTGACCTGCGCTAGAATCGGGCTCGCCCACCAAGAATCAGATTGACGGGAGTCTCCTGCCGTGTCCGCCGAGTCACTCCGGGCCCAGATCCGCCAAGTCCCGGATTTCCCCAAGCCAGGGATCCTGTTCTACGACATCACTACCCTGCTCAACGACGCTGAGGCCTTTCGCGAGTCGATCGAGCTCATGACTGATCCGTTTCGCGACGAGAAGATCGATATCGTGGTGGGCATGGAGTCGCGCGGCTTCATCTTCAGTGCGCCGATGGCCCTCCATCTTGGTGCCGGCTTCGTACCTGTGCGCAAGCTGGGGAAGCTACCATCGGAGACCATCAGCATCGAATACGAGCTCGAGTACGGCACTAACACGCTGGAAGTCCATCGCGACGCCATCCGCCCCAATCAGCGCGTCCTCATCGTCGACGACCTGCTTGCGACCGGGGGCACGGTGCTCGGCACCATCGATCTGGTCAAGCAGCTCAAGGGCGAGATCGTGGGCCTGTCGTTCCTGGTCGAGCTCGGATTCCTGAAGGGACGCGAGCGCCTCGATGAATACCCGATCAACAGCGTCATCTCGTACTGACGGAGACGATCCGCGAGCGCCGGGGCCCGCTGACGAGTCGGCGGCCGCGGGGTCTCCCCCCGGGTCCGACCCGGCTGGACCCTCCGAGGGAACGTCGCGCCCTGCCGCGCAAGGGGCTGCGCATGATGCCGAGCGGCGCGCCTTCTTCTTCAAGTTCGGCAAGGAGGCTGTGACCGCCATGGGCCAGGCCGTGGGCATGGCCGACATCGTGGGCCGGACCTCGAGCAGCGTGGCCGCCAACCTCCTCGGACTCGACCGGCCCGAGACTCCCCGGGCGCTACCGGAATTCACTCGCTCGGGTCGGTCGGCGGTGGTCAGCAGGGCGGCTGCTCCGGCGGCTGAGGACAGCTTCCGCAGTGCCTATCGGCTGGTCGGTGACGAGCTGATCCTGTTGGACCAGCGCGGGGTGCCCGAGCGCCTCGAGCAGGTTACTGCCAGGCGTGGCAGCGATGTCGCCTACTACCTCCGCCTGGGTGTCAGTCGTGGTGGGCCGGTGATGGCACAGGTGGCGGCATACGGTCTGGCCTTGACCGCGACCGAACGTGCTGACCAGCCGGCGGCCGCTCGAGACACCGAGTTGCGGCGGACCCAACGGGCGCTGCTCGAGGCGCGGCCGTCATCGCGCCTCCCAGCCTGGGCGATGCAGCGGATGGCGCGGGTCATCGACGCCTGTGAGGAGTCTCCCGATGGAACCACGGTGGCGACCCTGCTGCGCCAGGAGGCTGATGCCATCTCGCTGGACTTCCAGAGTGCCAACACCGCGATCGCTGCCGGCATCGCCGAGTCCCTGCCTCGACCGGAGGGGCGCCCACTGGCCGTCCTGGTGCACGGCAGCCAGGGGGCGGTGGCGGGCGGACTCGTCGGCACGGGGCTGGCTGCCTTGTTGCGCATCCGCGACGAAGGGCGGCCGGTGCGCGTCTTCGTGACCGAAGGGCGGCCCTATATGGATGGCGCTCGGCTGACCAGTTGGGAGCTGCGCCAGGCTGGCATCGACCACAAGGTCATCCCCGACGCGGCGGCCGCCTGGCTATTCGAGCGGGAGGTCATCGATGCCATCCTCATCGCGGCGGAGTGGATCGCGGCCAACGGGGATGCGGCGGGCCTGATCGGGAGTCGTGCCCTTGCCCAGCAGGCGGCCCTGGGGCGCCTGGACCGCGATGGCCAGGGCCCCGCTGTCGTCGTGCATGGTGTGCGCGGCGTGATCGATCTCGACACACCCGATGGGGCCAGCATCCCAGTCGAGTTGCGTCCCGCCCGCGACCTGTCGGCGTACCTCGCCGACGTGCCGATCCGTGCGGCCGACGCACTCGTACCGGCGACCGACGTGATCCCGGCCGGACTGATCGGCGCGCTGGTCACCGAAAGCGGCGTTGCCGCGCCTCTCGATGGTGCGGCCATCGCGGCGCTCCTCGCCGATGAGGCTCCAGGCTGATGGCCAGTATCAGTCGCACACGCGTCGCTCCAGAGCGGCGTCTCGAGGTTCGCAGCACACGAGATCGAGAGCTGTTGCACCGGATCCTCAATCGGGATCGGCTGTTCGCGGCCTATGCCATCGCCGATACGGACGACATGGAATTCGCGCGGACACGCTGGGGCGTCGCCTTCGAGGATGGTGAGCCCACGGCCGTGGTGATGGAGTATCGCGGCATCTCGCCGCAGCCGCTCTTCGTGATGGGCGAGCCCGGCGGGGTGGCGTCGATCCTGCGAGACGTCATCCACACACGCGTCGCATACCTCGCGGCCAAGCCGGGACTGGTGCCGGCGGTGCGTGAGCACTATCGTGTCGAGCCCGGAGCGGAGATGGTGCGCATGAGCGTGGACCGCGCCTCGTTCCGGCCTGTGCTCGGTGATGCGGTGCGACTCGACCAGGGCGACACGCGACACCTCAATCGGCTCTACGAGCTGGGCCTGACCGCGTGGCTGCCCGCGGAGGCGGTCGCTGCGGGGATCTACTACGGTGTGCGGCGGGGGACCCGCCTGATCGCCGCCGCCGGCACGCACGTCATCAGCCGGCAATTCGGCATCGCCGCCGTTGGCAACGTCTACACCAACCGGGAGTACCGCGGCCAGGGTCTCGGCAAGGTCGTGACCAGTGCCGTCACCGCCGAGCTCCTCCGCGACGTCGAGGAAGTGGTGCTCAATGTCCGCGCGGATAACCCACCGGCGCTGTCGCTCTACCGTGCCCTGGGCTACCGCGAGTACACGCACTTCGAGGAACGCCTGGTGCACCGGGAAACGTCGCTGTGGGATAGCATCGTCGGGCCGCTCCGGCAATACCTATCCGAGCTCAGGAGGAATGGATGACCGAATCCCTCGCGCCCCAACGACCGATGCAGACCACCTCCGGTGACGCCACGCCTGGCCAGACCGATCCGCTTCCGCCCCATGACGTCGCCGACCTTGGTCTCGTGGATGAAGGTGTCCGCCGCATCGAATGGGCCGAGCGAGAGATGCCGGTGCTCCGGCTCATCCGCGAGCGCTTCGAGAAGGAACAGCCGCTCAGGGGCCTCCGGGTGGGGGCCTGCCTCCACGTCACCACCGAGACGGCTAATCTGATGCGGACGCTCAAGGCGGGTGGTGCCGAGGTGACGCTGGTGGCATCCAACCCGTTGTCGACCAAGGACGATGTCGCGGCGGCGCTGGTTTCGGCATACGGCATCAGCTGCTACGCCATCCGCGGCGAGGACAATGACACCTACTACCGCCACCTGAACGCTGCTGCGGACACCCACCCACACATCACCATGGACGACGGATGCGATCTGGTCGCGCTGCTGCACCAGCATCGGCCGGAGCAGCTGGCTGAGGTGCTGGCCGGGACCGAGGAGACCACCACCGGTGTCATCCGCCTCAAGGCCATGGCTGCCGACGGTGCCCTGGCATTTCCGGTCGTGGCGGTCAACGAGGCGCAGACCAAGCATCTCTTCGACAACCGCTACGGGACCGGCCAGTCGACGGTCGACGGGATCCTGCGTGCCACCAATGTCCTGCTGGCGGGCCGTCGCTGCGTCGTGGCTGGGTACGGCTGGGTCGGCCGTGGCATCGCCAACCGCCTCAACGGCATGGGCGCCCGGGTGACCGTGGTCGAGGTCGATCCCGTCCGCGCCATCGAGGCGCTCATGGATGGCCACCAGGTCATGACCGCCGGGGACGCGGCGGCCTGGGGCGAGGTCTTCGTGACGGCGACCGGCAACCTCAACGTCTTCCGAGAAGAGCACTTCCGGGTCATGCAGGATGGCGCCGATCCTGGCCAACAGCGGCCACTTCGACGCGGAGCTGGAACTGGCGGCGCTGGAGCGGCTGGCCGAGGGGCACATCCGCGAAGTCCGCGAAAACGTCCGAGAGTACGACCTCGGTGAGAAGAAGCTATACCTGCTGGCAGAGGGCCGGCTGGTCAACCTTGGCGCGGCCGAAGGACACCCCGCTGCCGTGATGGACATGAGCTTCGCCGGCCAGGCGCTGGCCGCCGAGTTCGTGGCCCGCAACCACGAGGGCCTCGACAAGTCCGTCCACGTCCTGCCGGCCGATCTGGATGCCGAGATCGCCCGCCTCAAGCTGGAGGCTCGCGGCATCTTCATCGAGGGCATGACCGAGGAGCAGGTCAGGTACACCAACTCCTGGGACCAGGGCACTTGACGAGATAGCCCGGCCCCCCAGGGCCTGGCTATCTCGACAGGACCCACAACGCCCGTGTGGCCTCTGAGTCGGTGACTGCTGCGCTCGTCCAGGATGAACAATCTAGGAGGGGCGCTGCGGCGTTGCCATGCCGCGACCCGAAGCCACGCGCGTGGTGGCATCCAGGAGGTCGACACCGCCCGACCAGGCTGCTGCGTGATCACGCCGGAGCCGCCGTTCCTCGGCGAGCATGATCGTCCACAGCCTGGGATCGTGGTCGCGCAGGTACTCACTCCGGCGGTACTGGGTCACGAACTGCCTCACGAAGGCGGCGTATCGCGTCAGTGGATCGGCCTGCAGGGCCAGCGTCTCGAACGCATGCTGATAGCCCGCCGCGGCCCTGAATCGACCGAAGAAGCCACCGACGCTTTCGGCGCCGCTGTCCCAGCCCTGCGAGTGGCCCCCGCGACGCAGCAGTGGAGCCGTTGACTCGAACACGCAGATGACCTCGCCGTCGATCCGCTCCGCATGCAACGTGCCCCCGAACGACAGGTATCGATTGGCGATGCCTTTGCGGTCGATGACCGAGATGACGCCCCAGGAGAACTCGAGCTGGCGTGGCATCCGGCTTGCATAGGTGATGGTCTCGCACACGCCATAGCCCTTATCACCGGTGACCCAGTACTCCACCAGCTCGGGATCATAGTGACTCAGTGACGGCTTGGCCCGGATGGCCACGAGGAGGTAGGCCGGGCCTGGACGGTCAGGCAGGTCCGGCTCGGCCAGGAAGCCCCAGTTCCGGAGCAGCTCGGACGCACGCCGGGGATCGATCGCAACCGGTAGATTCGTCATCTCCTTCCAGTGTGCTCCGGTGGTCGGCGCCAGGGCACGGCCCATCGGTCCCGAAGTGACCTGCCGCACGACCCCAACTCGCGCTACCGATGGCACGGGTGCAGAGGCTGGGTGAAGCCGTGCTACGCTTCCGCCGACCCCGCGACAGGAGACCGCTACCGCATGACCAGCATCATCGACGCCGAGCACTATCTGTTCACCTCGGAGTCGGTCACCGAAGGCCATCCCGACAAGATGTGCGACCAGATCTCGGACGCCATCCTCGACGCCATCATGGCCGAGGACCCCAACGCTCGTGTGGCCTGTGAGACGGCCACCACGACCGGTCTGGTGATGGTGCTCGGCGAGATCTCGACCGAGACCTATATCGACTTCCAGTCGGTCGTGCGCGACACCGTCAGGGATATCGGCTACACCAAGGCGGAGTACGGTTTCGACTACCTCACCTGCGGCACCCTGGTGTCGGTCAAGGAGCAGTCGCCGATATCGCCCAGGGTGTCGACAAGGATGAGCTGGGCGCCGGGGACCAGGGCATGATGTTCGGGTTCGCGTGCCGCGAGACCCCCGAGCTGATGCCGCTGCCCATCGCGCTGGCGCACCGCATGTCGCGACGCCTCGCCGAGGTTCGCAAGAGCGGCCAGCTGCACTACCTGCGACCCGATGGCAAGACCCAGGTCACCGTGGAATACGAGCGCGGCGTGCCCAAGCGGGTCGCCACCGTCGTGGTCTCCACCCAGCACGATCCCGACGTTCGCGCCGACGCAGCTGCGAGCGGACGTCATCGAGACGGTCATCCTGCCCAGCATCGACCCGGAGCTACGGCCGCAGGACCCGGTCATGCATGTCAATCCCACGGGCCGTTTCGTGCTCGGTGGCCCGATGGGCGACGCCGGCCTCACGGGCCGCAAGATCATCGTCGATACGTATGGCGGCATGGCGCGACATGGCGGTGGCGCCTTCAGTGGCAAGGACCCGACCAAGGTCGACCGCTCGGCAGCCTACGCCGCCCGCTGGGTGGCCAAGAACGTCGTGGCTGCTGGCCTGGCCGACCGCTTCGAGGTCGAGCTGGCCTATGGCATCGGCATCGCTGAACCGGTCTCGATCTCGGTCGAATCGTTCGGTACCGGTGCCATCCCTGATGCTGACATCCAGAAGCTCGTGGAGCGGCATTTCGACCTGCGACCAAGCGGCATCATCCGGGCCCTGGACCTGTGGCGTCCCATCTATCAGCAGACGGCCGCCTACGGCCACTTCGGGCGGGTCGACCTGGACCTGCCCTGGGAGCGCACGGACAAGGCCCAGCTCCTCGCCGACGAGGCCAGCATCAAATAGCTGCGCTATACTCCGGGTGGCTACCGCGAGTGAACTTCGAGCGCCTCGTCGATGACCCTGAGGTAGCGTCCTACCGTGCGTTCCATGCTCAGCTCACGGCCCAGTTGCTGCACGCTCGGGTCGGGATCGGGCAGCGGCATCGCCAGCAGCTCGCTGATGGCCGAGCCCAGTGGCCACGGCTCCGTGGGCTTGAAGAAGTTGATCGCCCCCGGGACTCGTCGGGCGTATTCGCGGAACCCGGGTAGGTCACTGACCAGCATCGGCTTGCCGGCCGAGATCCATGACGACAGCGAGCCCGACGCGGACAGGTCGGTGAACGGCAGGATGGCCAGGTGCGTGGCGGCGATCCACGTCTCCAGCTCCTCGTCGCTGAGATACCCGGTGATGCGGAAGCGATCACCCAGCTGCAGTTCCTCGGCCTTGGCCAGGGCCAGGTCGTAGACGTACGAACGCCCGGCCACTGGACCACCCGCGTAGACCATGATGGCATCGTCGGGCATGAACGGGACGGCCTCGACCGCATAGCGATGGCCCTTGCGCCCATACACGAAGCCCAGCAGCGTGACGATGCGCCGATCGCCCAGTCCCAGCCGGGCCCGTGCCTCCTGCGGTGTCAACGCCAGCTGGCGCTTCTCCACGAAATGCGGGATGACCCGGATCTTGTCGATGTCGATGATGCCGCGAAGCCGCTCCACCTCGATCTGCGAGTGGACCACGATGCGATCCGCGGTCTTGCCCAGCCAGCGCAGACTCCACACGTCCGGCTGCAGGTAGCGCTGCCGCAGACCGTCACGGGCGAAGACGTCGTGCAGGGTCACCACCAGGGCGCCCTGGTAACCGCGACGGAAACGGAGCAGCCGCGGCAATGAGCGGCCCTGCTTGCCCCAACCGCGACGGTTCCACTGCATGATGACGACGTCGCGGTCCGCCAGCTCGGAAGTGACGCGTGCGAGCTGCTCTGAGGACTGGTCGACACGGCCAGCCTCGGCTTCGATGATGTCCAGATCCGGATGGGTACGGGCCTCTTCGGCGATGAGGTGCCCATAGCGGCGCACGCCGCTCTCGGGCCGGCCGAGGTGGAGGAAACCGAGGCGGCGCGGTTCGGCCGGCATCTCGCGTTCTCCTTGTGGGGACGGGTCAGTCGTCGTAGCCGAGCCGTCTCAGCAGCTCCCCAGCTTCGTCGTCGATCTCGTCCAGTTCCGAGGGGTAGAACGTGCTGCGCCAGGTGCCCACCGACGAGTCATCAGCCCGGAGCGTGGCGCCCAGGAAGATGTCACGTGACTTCTTCTTGTCGATGCCCATGAAGTCGAGCAACCTCTCGCCTTCCTCCACGGGTTGCCGGACGAGGTCTTCGTAGCGCAGCTCGTGGTATCGCTCAGACCCGAGCGCTGGTCCATCCCTGAGTCCGGTCTCGGTATAGCGGCGCCATGCCCAGGCCATGCGCCGGGCGTCACTGGTGATGAGGAACTCGTCGCGCCGCTCGGGCTCGACCCAGAACTTGGGCCAGGGGCCGTGGAGGTAGCCGCCCGGCTCGCGCTCTCCCGACCAGGCATCCTCGGCCCGCAGCCAGGGCTTGTGCATGTGGGAGCTGGCGGCGTCACGGCCGTCGCGGATGATGTGGACGAACTGGGAGTCCGGGAAGGCCTGGGCAAGGAACGGGATGAGGAAGATGTTGGTGGGCGTCTTTTCACTCAGCCGCAGGTCGCCGTCGCGTTCGACGCGAACCATCCAGCTGTAGACCATGCGGAAGAACCAGCGGGAGCGGCGGTAGGACCACAGGTCCTCGTAGACGTAGCGGCCCGCGGCCTTCGTGGCCGGCGGCTCGTGGTGATACGTGATCTCGGGGATCCTGCCGATGCAATCGCCCAGGAACGTGGTGCCCGACCGAGCCGCCCCGACGATGAACACCGGCCGCTCCAGCCTGGGCATGATCGAGCTCGACAGCCGCTTGCTGGTCATCGGCCGATGGCGGTCCAGCTTGAGGTAGTAGCGACGCTCGGCGCGGTAGGTCTTGCGCGCGATGCGCCACATGTCCGTGACCCCGATGGGCAGCGGCTCGGGGTTGGCGTCCGGTGGCAGGCTGGGATTGGTGCCGCGTGGTGGCGGCGACTCGGGTGATCCGGCTCCCGCGGTCGGCCCGGTGGCCTCGGTGGTCGTCGCGTCGGCCGCTTCGATTGGGGGGTGTTCCTCTGTCACGCTTTCGGTCACGTCGGTCGTCTCTTCCTGCCTGTTGTCCGGGGGTCCCGGCGGATGATAGCCCTCCTCGTGCACAATCGTTGGTGTGTACGCCGTCATCATGGCCGGCGGAGGCGGAACGCGGCTATGGCCGCTGAGCCGCAGTCGCCGTCCCAAACCGTTCCTGCCGCTGCTCGAGGGGGGCCGTTGCCTGCTCGAGGCGACGGTCGGCCGATTAGCCCCGCTCATCGACCCTGGCGACGTCTATGTCGTCACCGATGCTCGCTATGCCGCCATGGTGCGTGAGGTCGCGCCCGAAGTGCCGGCATCGAACATCATCGGCGAGCCGATGGGCCGCAATACGGCGGCGGCGGTGGCCTTGGTGGCACAGGCCATCGATCGACCCGGTGATGAAGTCATGGTGGTCCTGCCAGCCGACCAGGCCATCCGCGATAGAGCGGGTTTCCGGAGCGCGCTTGCGGCTGCCGCCGAGCGCGCTGCCGGCGGCGACATGGTCACGCTGGGTGTGGAACCGACCGGGCCAGCCACTGGCTATGGCTACGTCATCGCCACCGGCGAGCCCACGCGCTACGGAGGCCGCGACAGCTACCGGGTCGCGCGCTTCGAGGAGAAGCCCACACCCGAGCGGGCCGGTGAGCTCCTGGCATCGAGTGCGGCGTACTGGAATGCAGGCATCTTCGTGTGGCAGCGAGGGACGGTCGTCGCCGGTCTGGAGCAGCATTCGCCCGACATCAGTGATCCCATCCGGGACTGGATGGCCACGGCAGATAGGCCCCAGTCGGCCGGTTGGCCGGGTGCCGCCATGACCGAACTGTACGCTGACCTTCGGGCAACGTCGATCGACTACGCCTTGCTGGAGCCGGCATCGCTCGAAGGACAGGTCGCCGTCGTGCCGGTCGCGGTGGGTTGGAGCGACCTGGGTTCGTGGTCGGCCCTGCGCGAGCACCGCGCCGAAGCGGGCAGCACGGTGGTGTCTGAGGAAGCCGGCTCGCGCGTCATCAGCATCGACGGGCAGGATGTGCTGGTCCATGCATCCGGAGGACGCCTGGTCGCCGTCGTCGGGCTTGATGGCGTCGTCGTCGTGGATACGCCCGACGCCCTTCTCGTGTCATCGCTCGATGCAGCCCAGGATGTCAAGCACGTGGTCGACCGCCTCAAGGCCGAGGGCCGGGACGACCTGCTCTAGTTGTACCCGGTCACGACGTTGGTGCCAGCCGGCTGACGGGAGGTCGGCCCCCGATGGCTGAGTGGTGTCTCCGAGTGTTGTAGTGCTCGAGCCAGGGGTCAAGTGCCGCGGTGCGGGCGTCATTGCTGAGGAAGACCTGCCGATAGGCCCACTCGGTCTGCAGCGTGCGGTTGAAGCGCTCGACCTTGCCGTTCTGCCAGGGGCAGTGCGGCTTGATGAACCGCTGGCTGATGCCGATGTGCGGCGCAGGACCGATCGCAGCGAGTAGCGGTAGGCCCAGGCATTGTCCGTGAGCAGCCGCTCGATGCGCTGATGCCGTGACCGGCGAAGTAGCCGATGGCCCGTTCGAGGAACGCCGCACAGGTCGCACCCCGCTCATCGGGCAGCACCTCGGAGTAGGCCAGCCGGGAGTGGTCGTCGACGAGGGAGTGGACGTAGTCGAAGCCGACCCGCGCGGTCCGGTCCCGCCGGATCGAGTCACTGGCTCGCCCGTGGGCCCGCCAGCCGCCGCCATCGGGGATGCGCCCGAGCTTCTTGACGTCCATGTGCACCAGCTCGCCGGGTCGTGCCCGCTCGTAGCGGATCGCGGTCGCCTTCGAGGCCCGGAGCAGCTGCCCGGTGATGGGGTCGAGCCGGGACAGGTGCGGGACCCCGTGGCGGGCGAGGATGCGCGACACCGTGCGTGGGGCCACGCCCAGTCTGTGGGCGATCACATCCCGGCCCAGGCGTTCGTGCCCGCGCAGCGCGAGCACCGCGTCCTCGACCGCTGGTGCCACACGCCGTGGCGAGCCGTGTGGTCGCGAGGAGCGGTCGTGCAGGCCGGCCTCGCCCGCCGCGGCGTAGCGCTCGAGCCAGCGGCGCACGCAGCGGCGGGAGATGCCCATCGCGGCGGCGATGTGGGCCTGGGTCCAGCCGGCCCGGGCACGTTCGACGATGAGCTGTCTGCCACGGAGGGTCAGGCGGGCGTTAGGGTGGGACACGAGAACCTCCTGGTCGTGAAGACGTCAGACATCTCCACTGAGCCTGGGGGTTCTCGCTATCTCCTGTCCCGGTGTGGTACCAACCTCATGGCCGGGTACACCTAGTCAGGCCCGTCTGGATCCCCGCGACGTTCACCGCGTCGCCATGACCTCGTCGCGTCACTGGCTGGCCGCAGCACGATACAGGCCGATGTATCGCTCGATGATGCGTGGGGTCCCCAGACGCTGTGCCAGGGCATCGACAGCAGGATCACGCTCGTCGGTCGCGATCTTGAGCGTGGACTCGATGCATCGAGCCAGCGGTCCGGCCTCGTATGGTCGGAACAGGTGCAGGGAGCCTGGTTGCAGGGCCTGCAGCTCTCGGAACGGTCCCAGGTCCGAGGCCACGATCGGTCGCCCCGACGAGATCCAGGTGGCCAGGGCACCTGATGCCGACATCCGTTCGAATGGGCAGAGGGCCACATCGGTGGCGACGAGCACCGTCTCCAGCTCATCCTCTGGCAGGTAGCCCATGAAGCGAACGCGATCTGCCACACCGATATCCGCGGCCTGCTGCTGCAAGGTCTCTGCGACGTAGTCCCGGCCCTCGATGGTGGACCCGACGAAGATCGCGACCACGTCCTCGGGCAGCTGCGACAAGGCGTCGATGACCAGGCGATGGCCCCGGCGCTTGGTGATATAGCCCAGGAGGGCGACAGCACGCCGCCCGGCAAGGTCCAGCGTCCGGCGCGCCGCGGCGCGCTCCGGCAGGGAAGCGCGGACCTCTACGAAATGCGGCACCACCTCGACCTTGCCGGGCGGCACCAGTCCATCGAGACGACCGTGCTCCTCTTCCGAGTGCACCACCAGGCGGGCCGCTGCCGAGCCGAGTCGTCGCAGACCCAGTGCTGCCGGCGACAGCGCCCGCTCCCAGAGGCCCTCCCGCGCAAAGACGTCGTGCATGGTCACCACGACCGGGCGCCGCATGGTCTGGAGCACCAGCTCCATGCGCGGGATGCCACCGAAGCGTGGATGCCAGTCAGCCAGCTTCCACTGCAGATGGACGACGTCCACCCCCTGCAGTCGCTGCGCGGCCCGTCGCAGCTCGTGCCATGATGCATCCCGGCCGCCGGCATCGCTCTCGATGACCTCGATCCCCGCGTGATTGGCAGCCTCGGCGGCGAGGATGGCGCCATAGCGCCGCAGGCCACTGCGTTCGCGGCCGACATGCAGATATCCGACGCGAAGTGGCGGCTCGGGGCTCATGGGGCGCCGCCGAGGTAGCCCAGGGCCCGCAGGAGGTCGCCATTGCGCCGACGCAGCAGCGTCCGCAGGACCGGATCGAGCGACCTGGCGCCGGCCCCGACGCGCGACCGATAGATGGTCGATCCATCGCCGCCAACGGCGCGTCGCTGCGCCGTAAACCGCTGGTACCGCTGGGTGGCCCGGTGTTCGGCGGCATCGAACGCGAGGACACCGGGATCCCAGGCTTCGCCGAGGAAGGTGAACAGTCGCCTCGCCTCTGGCTCCGGGTCGGCGACCAGCGACTCGTAGCGCAGCTCAAGGAAGCGCTGTGGCGGCAGTCGCGCTCCCAGGTCCCTTGCCGCTTCGACGTAGCGGGCCCATTCGGAACGCGCCGCACGTGCCGCCGAGACATAGCCCCAGCGGTCGCGAAAGCTGGCCACCACGTCATGCCCGTCGCGTACCAGGTGCACATACAGCGCATCGGGAAAGAGCTCGTCGATGAATGACAGGTGCAACGTGTAGGTCGGATCCTTCTCGGCCCAGCGAGCCTTGCCGGCCCGCTCCAGCACCTCCGCCTGGAACTCCGCGTAGAGCGAGCGGATCCGCGTCAGCCACCAGTCTCGATCCAGGCCGTACGTCTCGACCAGCGGCCAATCGCGTCCGACGATGGTTTCGAGGTGCCGCAGGAAGTGCGTTTCCTCGCCACACGAGATGGCCGGGTGGGAGTCCAGGAGGAGGCGCAGCAGGGTGGTTCCTGAGCGCGGCGAGCCGATGACGAAGATCGGCGTCGCGGCTCCACCGTCCTGCGCGGTCGAAGCCGTCGATGGCGAGTCTTGGGTGGAGCCGGCCACGTGGTCCCTTCTGTCGTGTGTAGGCTGCGGCCAAGTCTAGCGATGGGGCGCGGTACCATTCGTCCGCGTCTGGTCCATCCGGGTCGAGCGTTCACTCAGCGACGAGAGGAGGGCAGCTGCCCGTGTCGGATACACCGTCCGCTGTGCCATCGATCGTCTTCGGGACCGATGGCTGGCGCGCCAGGATCGGCGAGGACTACACCTATGAGAATGTCCGCCGCTGCGCCCAGGGTGTGGCCGAATGGGTTCGGGAGCAGGGAACCACATCCTCGGGCGTGGTCGTCGGCTACGACCGACGCTTCGCCAGCGAGTATTTCGCGGCGGCTGCGGCCGAAGTGCTACTGGCCTATGACATCCCTGTTCAGTTCGCGAGCACCGCGATCCCGACGCAGATGACCTCGTTCGAGGTAGTGCAGCGCGGTGCCGCATGCGCGGTGATGATCACGGCTTCGCACAACCCCTGGACGGACAACGGCTTCAAGATCAAGTCACCGACCGGGGCTGCCGCCGACCCCGGCATCCTGACCAAGGTCGAAGAGGTCATCGCGGCGCGAGTAGGGGAAGCACCGCCTCGGCGCCCCTTCGACGAGGCAGTGTCAAGCGGCCACGTCGAACACTTCGATCCGTTCGTCGGCTATGAGGCTTTCGTGCGACGTACGCTGGATCTGGACCGACTCAAGGCCGCGGACATGCGCGTACTGGTCGATCCCTTGTACGGCTCCGGTGCCGGCTGGATCAGCCGTCTCCTGGCCGGCGGCGCCATCGTCGTCGATGAGCTGCACAGCGAGCGCAATCCGTGGTTCGGGGGCGTCAACCCGGAACCCATCCGCCCGCACATCGACGAGGCCCTGGCTCGCGTTCGCGATGGCGGCTACGACGTGGGCCTGCTGCTTGACGGGGATGCCGATCGGGCCGGGGCCGTGGACGAGAACGGTGTCTTCATCCATCAGCTGCAATGTATGGGTCTCCTGATGTACTACATGCTGGAACATCGTGGCGAGCGTGCTCCGGTGGTCTCGACCATCAATGAGACCTCCATGACGTTCCGTCTCGGCGAGCGCTATGGCGTCGAGGTCTACGAGACGCCCGTGGGGTTCAAGTACGTGGGTCCCAGGATGATCGAGACCGGCGCCATGATGGGCGGCGAGGAGTCCGGTGGTTATGGGTTCGGCATGCACTTGCCCGAGCGCGATGGCATCTACGCGGATCTGCTCCTGCTGGACCTGTTCGAGCGTGAGCGTGCCGCTGGCCGCTCATCGGTGTCCCAGGTCGTGGCGCACCTGCATGACATCGCCGGGCCCTCGTTCTATCTGCGTGACGATGTCCATGCCGACCGCGCCGCCTACCCGGCGCTCAAGGAACGGCTTCTGGCGGAGTTGGGTTCGCACGCTCCCGACACGCTCGGCGGACAGGCCGTAGCACGGACCGTGGCCCTCGATACGGGTGACGGGTTCAAGTTCTGGACTGACGACGGCTCCTGGCTGCTGGTGCGCTTCAGTGGGACCGAGCCGCTCGTCCGTGTGTATGCCGAAGCCAGTAGTGAGGCGCTACGGGATGGCCTCCTCGCGGACGGTGGCCGCATGGTCACCGGATAGGAAGGATCGCCAATGACCGATCAGCCCAAGGACCCCAATATCCTCGATGACATCGCCGCGATGCGCCGGGCTGACACCGGCGACATGCTGGGGTTCGTGGCCGAGCCTCTCCGATCAGGTGATCGAGGGCTGGCGCATCTCGCGTGGACTGGAGCTGCCGTGGGATCCACCCCGCTCGGTCGCCATCCTGGGCATGGGTGGGTCGGCCATCGGCGGCGACCTGGTCAAGGGTATCTGGTCCGATCGCCTGTCGGTCCCGGTGGAGGTCATCCGAGGCTATGAGCTGCCGGCCTGGGTCGGACCCGACACACTGGTCATCGCCAGCTCCAAGAGCGGCAGCACCGAAGAGACACTGAGCGCCCTGGAGACGGCCTTGTCACGCCGGTGCCCGGTGGTGGCGATCGAGCTCTGGAGGCGCACTCAAGACCGTGGCACAGGCCGCTGGCCTGCCCATCGCGACCTTTCCGTCGGAGGGTTCGCCGCGTTCGGCAGTGGGCTACTCGATGGCCATCGTGGCTGGCGTGCTTGAGAAGGCCGGTCGTGCTCGAGCTCGGAGAGGCCGAGCTCATCGATGGCGCGTCCGATGGTCGAGCCATGGCTGAGCGATGTGCGCCCGACGTGCCCACGGCCGACAATCCTGCCAAGCAGCTGGCCTGGTCGCTGGTGGATCGATTCACGCTCATCACCGCCAGCGGTTTCCTGGCGCCGGTGGCGCGTCGCTGGAAGGCGCAACTCAACGAGAACAGCAAGGCCATCGCGACGTTCGAAGAGCTGCCCGAAGCCACGCACAACACGGTCGTGGGTTTCGAGCAGCCGGAATCCCTGCGAGACCACTTGTTCGTGGTCTTCATCCGGGGCGCATCGGAACACTCCCGCAATGCCCTCCGAGCCGAGCTGGTAGGCAGTGTCCTTGACACTGCTCTGATCTCGCACCAGGTCGTAGAGGCGACCGGCAATGGTCGCCTCGGCCAGGCCCTGGCAGCCACCGTGATCGGCGATTACGTGAGCGTGTACGTCGCCTTCATGTACGCGGTGGATCCATCTCCGATCGGGGTGATCGATCACATCAAGGAGCAGCTGATCCGGGCCGATCGGACCCCTGACGAGTAGGCTTCCGGACCCTGTCGCCTCTTGGCGGACTCGCTAGTCTATGGAGCAGGGAACGACGACCGGCTGCGACGGCCTTCCAGGCCTCGCTCGAGCGTTGCGACACAGGCCCGGCGAGGCGGACGGCGGCGGGCAGGAGGTTGGACTCTGATGCACTCCAGCGTCATCGGCAAGATCGAGAAGGCCCACCGCTACGCGCGCGAACTCGATCGGATCACGGTCGAGCGAATGAGTGTCACCTTCGCGGGTGACAACGATGCTCACCGTGTCACCCTTGAGCCCGATGGCTGGGAGTGCAACTGCCACTACTTCGAGCGTTGGCAGACCTGTGCCCATATCGCGGCTCTGCAGGAGATCCTGGGCGTGATGTTGCCCGAGGAGCGGCAGACATCGCTGTTTCCCGAGCCGGCTGATGAGGTCGCCGAACCCGCAGGCGCGTGATCCGGCGACCCGGCAGCTCAGCTAGCGGGCATCAAGGCGAAAGGTCTGCCACTGGTGACCCCGCTCGCGGTCGAAGACGACTCGCACCTCGAGCAGCCACTCGCCCGCAGCGGGTGCCTCCAGTCCGGCCAGGGAGAGCGTCGTCTCCATGGTGTCGGTGACTGAGCCGTTGGCCGTGACGCTATCGATCGCCAAGCCGGCCAGCGGCGTCAGCTGGCCATTCCAGCCAGCCAATCCGGATCCATCATCGGTGCGCAGGGCGAGCGTCTCGCCGACGCCAACATGGAGTGGCGCCAGCGTCTCAGGGGGCGGAGGCTCGCCCATGTCGGCACAGAAGTACAGGTAGCATCCGTCACCCAGCGCGCCCACGGTGATGCCGGCATCCGAGATCAGTTCGACTCCGGGGGCGGTGATCTCGAAGAGCGCTTCCTGTGTGTACTCCCGGTCGGGAACGTCGACCAGCCAGGCATGCTGAGTGGTGCCGAATGGTTCGGTCTCGATCGTGGCTACGATGCAGGTTGCCCCAGGGCTCGATGGCCCCTGGAAGGTGGTGGCGCCGTCGGACAACGATTCCTCGGCCGCCACACCGTCGATCGGCCGTGCGACGACCTGGACCGTGATCAGGTCCTCGAACGGCACGCTGACTTCCATTGACACCGGGGCACCGCGGATGTACGCATCCAGCGCGCCTCCGTTGGGAGGCGCGCCCGCCGGCTGGTCCACGGTGCCACCTGCGACCCGGCCGAATGGACCTTCGAGCCAGACCTGCGGTGCCGTTTGAGGGACCGGCAGCGGTGCCTCGTCGAACGATGGGGCGGCGGCTGCACCGCCCGTGGACAGGACCATGGCGAGGAGCAAGACGGTGGGGATGGGGGCGGGTGGCTTCATCGCACTCGTACCTCCACGACCTCAGAGCGGCTGAAGCGCAGGCCTTCGTCACCAGGGGCCGGGAAGGTGGCCTTGAATTCCCAGCTGTCTCCGGGCGCGATGATCAGGTCATAGCTACCTGAGGCCTGGAAGCGCATCCAGGCGGTCGACCAGTCGTCACCACTTTCGGCGCGGCGCCACTTCAGCTTCACGGAACGCTTGTTGAGTGGGTTGTCGGCCAGCTCCCCGTAGCCGCTGCGATCCGCGATGCTGAGCTGTGCCTTGAGCTTGACCGAGTCACCCGGGGCGATGGAGCTCTTGCTCGCTGACAGCGACAGTCTGGTGTCGACGTCGTTGCAGGTGGAGATAGGCGTCTTGTGGACGGGAACGTCGTATAACTCCTGCAGCGTGGCCACATCACAGCGACCATAGGCGTGCCGAGTGCTGCCGGCGGCGGGCTTGGCTGGCGTGATCGCATGCATCACCGTCTCCTGTGCGCCCAGCCGGTAGCCGGCCGATTCTGGGTGGTTGAGGCCGCTGACATGGCCGAGCTCATGCAGCAGGACGCGTCGGATATCGAAGCAGCCGGGCACCTGGCTCTTCTGGCACCAGCGCAGCACACCCCAGCTGAAGTCAGTGCCATGCGGCGTGATCCAGACGCCCCACCACGCGGTGGGCTTGTTGCGTCCGGCACAGGCGATGGCGGCGCCGCAGAAGGTGGGTCGGGCGCCGGTGTAGCGGATGGCATTGCTCGCAGAGCTGCGGTAGTCGAACCGGGGCGTGCGCGCATCCGACGTCCGCTGAGCATCGTCTGCGCCGGACTTCAAAGGGCCCTTGGCCCAGGTCGGGGGGACGTCCCCGGCACCCCATTCGTAGGTCAGGGTCCTGTCCTTGGACCAGGCCCCGGCCGCGAACCGGGGTACCGGACGGGCATGACCGGCTGGGCCGAACGCCGCGGCCGGCACCTCGCCGTCATTGGGGGCGCACGCCAAGGTGCACTCCTCGTCGATCATGGCCGCCGTCGCCCCAGTCTCCACGTCGAGAACCAGGGTGCCGCGGTACGCCCGGGTGCCTGGTTCATGCAACGTCAGGCGGACCTCGCCGGGCGTGGCACGATCTACGGCGTAGGCCAACCTGGCGACGTCCCGGTTCCAGACGACGCAGCCTGCCGTGGTATCCACCAGGCTCAGCTGCGTCCCAGCCCCCGACCGCTCACCGAGCAGCATGCGCGAAGGACCCACCTGGCTCGCGAAGCCTCTGCGACCCGCCTCGATGGTGGCCTCCCGGCCGGAGCGGCGGAGCCTCATGCGGTGGCCGGTCACCGCACCGTCCTTGTCGAGCAGGACACGCCACGGCTCGACCACGACCGCGTCCTCTGCGCCGGCTGGTATGAAGGCACCGCAACGCGGCAGGTCGATGGTGATGGCAGCTGCCGCGACCCCGGGCAGCGAACCCAGGCCCAGCACAGCTCCCAGACAGATCCCGGCCAAGCGCCGGCTAGGTACATTCCAAGGTCCTTTCATGGAGACCCTTCCTCCGGCGGATGGATCCGGCGGTGGAGGCGGTCGTTCGCAGTGTGGCCGGCGACACTTACCTGCCGCTTATCCCGGGGCGGATGCCGGCCCGCCGAGTGGTGTGTCACTGATCCGGGGCGCTCGGTCGGGGAGTAGACTCGGTCGGACAACTCAAGAGCAAGACCGCGGTCACGCGAAGTCGGTGAGATTCCGACACAGTCCCGCTACGGTGAGCAGCCCCAGAGCTGTGAAGTCCGGTCGCCGTGATCGAGGTCGTGCGCCAGCCCTTCGAGTGAAAGGGGAAGCACATGCATCGACTCTCGGATCATCCAGCCCTCGGCAGCATCAGCAGCCGGGGGTTGCTCGTTGCCGTCGGCGCGGCATTCCTGGCCCTGGCTCTCATCGCGGGCCCCTCCCCGTGGCTCTGGGCCGCCAGCGCGTCGGATGACGCTTTTCCCGTCACCGTGGTCGACGACGAGGGCACCCAGGTCACCATCGGGTCCGAGCCGCAGCGGATCATCAGCCTGTCACCGGCCAACACCGAGATCGCCTACGCACTCGGCGCCGGCGATCGCCTCGTCGGCCGAACCGATTGGGACGACTATCCGCCCGAGGCCGCGGCGTTGACGCCGGTCGCGACGTTCACGGGAGTGATCATGGAACAGGTCGTGGCCCTGGAGCCCGATCTGGTCCTGGCTGCCGGCAACTTCTTCACGCCGCCCGATGACATCGCGCGGATGCGCGAGCTAGGCTATCCCGTGGTCGTGGTGTACGCCCCGGACGTCCCCGCCGTCCTGTCCGACATCGAACTCATCGGCACGGCCATCGGCGAGTCCGACGCCGCGTCCAGCCTGACCGCCGCGATGTCGGCGCAGCTCGATGCCATCGCCGGGGCGGCCGCCGCAACCGGCAGCAGGCCGAGGACGTTCTACGAGATCGGCTCGGAGCCTGAGATCTACGCGCCGGCCCCGGATTCGTTCGTGGCCGACATGGTCGAACTCGCGGGTGGCGACCCCATCACCACGGGCGATCCTGTCGTCTTTGCCATCCCGCTCGAGGAGCTGGTCGTGGCGGATCCAGAGGTCATCGTCGTGGGTGATGCCAACTACGGCGTCTGTCCCGACTCGGTGGCGGCTCGTGCCGGCTGGAGTGACATGACCGCGGTGATCAACGGTGACGTGCGACCCGTGGACGACGTTCCTGTGACCCGACCCGGTCCACGCCTGCCCCAGGGCCTCGCATCGTTGGCCCGGGCCATCCATCCCGACCTGGAGCTGGTCGACTTCCCGGCCGATCCTCCGATGTGCGAGGAGGGCTGACCATGACCACGACGGACCTGGCGCGACCAAGCGCGCCGGTCCGGCCGGGCATCCTTGAGGGCCTGCGCCGGCGTCCGGTGGTGGTGGGTCTCATCGGGCTCGTCGCTCTGGCCGTGGCCATCGTGGCTGGCATCGGGCTGGGTACGGTGACGGTCTCGCCCGGAGACACCATCGGCATCCTCGCCCATCAGCTGCTGGGCTGGCCGGTGCCAAGAACGTGGGCGGATTCGTCTCAGACCATCGTGATGGAGTTGCGATTGCCACGGGTCATCACGGCGCTCATCGTGGGCATGGGGTTGGCTGTCGCGGGAGTCACGTTCCAGGGCCTGCTCCGCAACCCCCTGGCTGACCCCTATGTCCTGGGCACGGCCAGCGGCGCCGCCCTCGGCGCCGCCATCGCCGTGCTTCTGCCGGTCCAGGTGGCCATGCTCGGCCTCGGGCTGGTGAACATCTTCGCGTTCGTCGGTGCGCTCGCGGCGGTGCTCATCGTGCACCAGGTCGCGGGTGGTGGTGGGCGAGCCACGCTGACCTCCCTGTTGCTTACCGGTTACGCCATCGGCTCGATGCTGGCAGCCGGCCTGGCCCTTGCCATGTACCTCTCGGGATCACAGCTGCGCCAGATCTTCTTCTACCTGCTGGGAAGCCTTGCGGGCTCCGACTGGCAGAGCCTGGTCATCGGCCTTCCGGTCATCCTCGCAGGGTCGTTGCTGATCATGTCTCGCGCACGTTCGTTGAACGGACTCCTACTCGGTGACGAGACCGCGCTGCACCTGGGTGTCGACGTTCGACGTGAGCGCGCCATCCTGCTGGCGCTGGCTTCGCTGGTCACCGCTGCGGCAGTGGCGCTGGCAGGGCTCATCGGCTTCGTGGGGTTGGTCGTACCCCATGTCGTCCGCCTCGTGGTGGGTCCCAACGCCCGGGTCGTGTTGCCGCTGTCGGCCATCTTCGGGGGGGCGTTCCTCATCGTCGCGGACCTGGGTGCCCGCATCCCCGGGGAGCTGCCCGTGGGCATCGTTACCGCGGTCATCGGCGCGCCGGTCTTCGTGCTGTTGCTACGTCGATACCGCACTGGGTACCAGCTATGACCGAGTCCGGGCTGAGGATCGATATCGAGGCAATGTCGCTGCGCTATGGCAGCAGCAAGGTCCTGGCCGACATCGACCTTCACATCGCTGCCGGTGAGCGCATCTGCCTGGTCGGGCCCAACGGCGCCGGCAAGTCCAGCCTCCTGCGATGTCTCACCGGCCTGGTGGCGCCGACCGCGGGCGAGGTTCGCCTCGACGACGTGCCACTGGAGGACATCGAACGTTCTGCGATCGCCCGTGCCATCTCCGTGGTCCCGGGCCAGGTGGACCTGCCGTTCTCGATGCGCGTGGAGGAGGTCGTGCGCCTTGGCCGGATCCCACATGAGAACCCGTTTACGGGAGCGACCAACGACGACGAGCTTGCCGTCGACTCGGCCATCACCCGGGTCGGCATCGACAAGCTGCGTGGACGCGACGTCCAACAGCTCTCGATGGGGGAGCGGCAACTGGTGTTGGTGGCCATGGCGGTGGCCCAGGGTGGCCGCCTTATCGTGCTTGACGAACCGACCGTCCACCTGGATCTGCGCCACCAGGTGGAGGTGCTGTCGCTGCTCACACGCCTGACCGCGGATGGATTGACGGTCCTTGCCGTGCTCCACGACCTGCCGCTCGCGGCACACTTCTTCCCGCGACTAGTGCTGTTGGACGAGGGTCGCGTGGTGGCCGATGGGCCGTCGGCCGAGGTGCTCACGCCGGAACGGATACGTGAGGTCTACGAGGTCGATCCCCGCTTCGTGCCCGCGTTGGCCTGAGGTCGACCACCGTAGCTCCGGACCGGGACTCCGAACAATTCGAAGTCCGATGGGTTCCTGGTCACCACCGTGGCACTGATGCGCCAGGCCATCGCCGCGATGAGGGAATCGCCGAGAGGGGCACGGCGACCCGCCGAACGCTGCTGGCGTCGCCGCTCGCCGGCCCAGCGGGCCGCTTCCGGGTCGATCGCGATGTACTCGAGTGCGTCAAGCAGTCGGCCGATGAGGCGCCGCTCTTCTGCGGTACCTCCGGAGAGCGACTCGCTGGTGACGACATCGCAGGTGTACAGGACGCCGGTCTCTCCGAACAGTCGCGCCAGGATCTTGACGCCATCTGATCGGCCCTTGGCATGATCGATGAGCACAGTCGTATCAAGGACATAGGCCGTGCTCAATCGTCGGGCTCCTCACGGAGCTCACGCACCCACCGGTAGGTGTCGTCAGCGGTCGGCCAGCTGGGCGAGTCGCGCAAGGCGCCGCGAGTCTCCTCGATGACGCGACCCAGATGCTCCCGTTTGGCCCGAGCTTCCACGGCTTGTGTGATCCAGGCACTCCGCCCACCGTCCCCCGCGAACTCGTCGACCCGTTCAAGGAGCTCCTTGGGAAGGGTGATCGTCGTTCGCACCATGACCATGGCGCAGCTCCAGTATGCAGTGACATATGAGCCATCATCATACAGCCTGCGGGCTTACTACGCCCTGCTACAACTTCCGCTATTCGTACCGTTTCGAAGAGCAAGGTGCGGACGGCTACAGCGAGATCTGGTGCACCGCTCCGGCCGACGGGTTCCTGGCTGACGTGAGCTACGTCGATGATGGTGAGATCGTGGCCTTCGTCACGGCCGATGGCGTGATGCCCGGGCCGGTCCGGGAGCAGCCGCCGCAGGGCTGGAACTGCCCCACCAGCTGATCGGGGCGCCGGCTACTCCCGCTTGCGAGGCGGGTCGAAGAAGGGCAGGTCCACGACGCGCGCGGTGATCCGCCCGCGTTCGCCCTCGACCGACCACTCCAGCGCCAGCTCGCCGCGGCCGGCAGTCGCGGTGAAGGCATCCACGGTCCCGATGGCCAGGTTCTTCTTGAGGAGCGGACTCCACGCACCGCTGGTGGCGCGGCCGGCCTGGATGACCGGATCGAAGATGGGGATCTCGTCGCGCCAGGCCCCCGGTGACAGGGCAGGGGACAGGTCGTGCGCGGCGTAGAGCTCCTCCAGCTCCTCCCAGTCGAGGTCGAGCCCGACCAGGCGTCGCGGCGGCCCACCGCCCTCCTGCTCACGTCGCAGGGCTGCTCGTCCCACGAACGGCACCTCCTTTTCCAGCTCCACCAGTCCGCCAAGTCCCAGTTCCATCGGTGAGTAGCTCTGCTCGCGGGTCAGCGCAAGGTGGGCGCTGGTGTAGTCGACTCCGGCCATGATCAGCCCGGCCTCCACCCGCACCACGTCAAGCGCCAGGATGCCGACGGGGCGGAGGGCGAATGCGGAGCCCGACTCAATGAGCGCATCCCAGATCACCAGGGCATCATCGCGGCGCATCCACACCTCGTAGCCGAGGTCGCCGGTGTAGCCCGTGCGGCTGACATCCACGACGACCTCACCGATGCGAACCTCACGACGGCCGAAGTAGCGCAGGTCCGCCAGTGACGTCTGCGCCGCCGCCTCCAGGACATCCCGGGAGAGCGGGCCCTGGAGCGCCAGCGCTGCGATCGTGTCGGTCTGGTCCTCGATGCTGACGTCCAGCCCGCGCGCGTTCAGGCGCAGCCAGCGCAGCTGTCCCTCGGCCGCCGTCCAGCGCCACGAGCCGTCATCGAGTCGTTGGAGCGTGCCGTCATCGATGACCCGGCCCTCGCTGTCGCACCAGGGCGTGTAGATGACTCGACCGGGTTTGACGCGAGAGGCGTCACGGGTGATGACGCGGTCGACGAGACGGGTGGCGTCGGGCCCGCTGAGGTGATACTTGAACAGCGGCGAGACATCGATCAGAGCGGCCCCATTGCGGATGGCGTTGTACTCGATGTCGATGTGCGGCGCATATGCGCTCGAGCTGAAGGTCCCCGACCACTCGCGCCACTGCCTTCGAACGTTCAGACCGAGGGCGCGCTCGTCAAAGGCCGATCCAACTGACATGGCTGCCATGGTATCGCTGCCCCGCGCCGCTCGCCGTCGTGGGTGGCACGGAACTGCGTTCGCGGCGCACGGCGGCACGCGAGACGTACACCATGACTGCCTCGCCGACGGCGCCAGCTGCCGCGAGCAGGCCTGTTCCCAGATAGGGCGAACAAAGTGGCAGTCGTGACGTGCACCACGAGCCTGGGTTTGTGATTCGTCGCCTGGTCTTGTGGTTCGCCGATTGGCCGCCCTCGACCGATGCCCCTTCGGGCATCGAATCGGCCCTGACCGGCCTCGCAGGGCCCGAATCTCACGTCGAATCGCCCAAGTTTGTTCGCTCTACCTGGGATTCTCGCCGCCTGCGCCGGCGACACCGGCGCGATTGGGCCTCAGGCTGGGTCGCAGCGCGCTGGCAGCAGGTCGCGCCAGAACAGCCTGCGAGCCACCAGGTGCGAGCGACCATCGACGGGGACAAGGTCGATCCGGGCGATGGCTCCGTCAGCAGAAGCGTCGGCGGCTTCGAAGGCGATATCCCCATAGGGCATGCCAATGACCAGGCTGTGGCCCTCGCGTGCGATGCGAGCGCGTGCTTCGGCCTCGGCCTCGGCGAATGCTGGGTCGCCCAACAGGAAGACGAGGCGGGCCATCGATGGCGCCCCGGCCGTGGCACACGTGGCGACGCCCATGGCCTCCCAGGCCGACAGAGGGCCCACCGAGGCCACCAGGGCAGCGTCGACATCCGGGTCGCCTGCGAACGAGGTGTCCGAATAGGCGGTGCAGGCATCTGGTCCCAGCTCGATGGCTGCACTGCTTGGCGACTCGAGACTGACAGCGATCTGCCCAGCCGGGCTCGCGGCTGTCTCCTCTGGCGTCGTGGAGGCGACTGCGTCAAGCATGGCCTCAAGCACATCGGTCGAACCCGACAGCGCCACCGTGTGCCCATCCGGCAGCAGCGCGACATTCTGGCTGGCCAGCTCCGTCGTGCGGACCCAATCGCTGCCCAGGTCCAGTTCACGGGAACGGATCACCGCGTCGCAGTAGGGCCGGGATTCGAACTCGCGCTCGTCGAGCAGTCCGACGAATGGCGCGAGGTCAAGGTCGTCACGAAACCGGAGGACGTAGGCGGGAGCGCCGGTGGTGAGGATCTGGGCGTCCCAGGCGAGCTCAGTGCTGTCCCAACGCCAGGTCTCGGCGTGTCCCCGGATGTGTCGCAGGCCGCAACCGCTGAAGATGCCGTCGTCCTCGGTGAGCTCCAACATGCCCTTGGGTCGCAGGTCTTCCGGGAGCGTGCTGTCGAGGCTCTCCAGGCCATAGGCGGTCTTGAGGCGGTCCCAGTCGGTGAATGTGACCAGGCTGGTATCCGGCGCCGCGAACGCGAGCGCCTGGAGCAGTCCGCTTTCGGATGCTGGTGCGGCTGCGTCGGCGGCGATGGCTCCGAGCGGCAGCAGCGCAGCGGCCAAGGGCAGAGCGATGAAGAGCCAGGTCCTGCGTCGTCTCACGACCCGACGATAGCAAGACCGCGGGACGCTACCATGCCCAAGAGCCCAGCCACGGAAGGAAGCCAGCCTCGTGCCCCAGCGTTACGACGCCGTCGTCATCGGAGGCGGCCACAACGGCCTCGTCAGTGGTGCCTACCTTGCCAGGGGCGGGTTGAGGACCGTGGTGCTCGAGCGTCGTGAGGTGCTCGGTGGTGCGACCCTTACCCAGGAGGTCTTCCCGGGCTACCGGTTCAGCGTCTTCTCATATGTCGTGAGCTTGCTCCGGCCGGAGATCATCCGGGACCTGCAGCTGCCCCGTCACGGGCTCCACATCCTGCCGCTCGACGGCACGTTCACGCCACTCGATGGTGACCATCTGTGGCGCACCGACGATCATGCCCACACCATGCGCGAACTGCGGCGCTGGTCCAGCAGCGACGCCGAGGCCTATGAGGAGTACGGCCTGCTGATGGCCCAGATGGCACGCTTCATCAAGCCCATCCTGGGCATGACCCCGACCGACCCACGGCGGCCGGATCCTCGCGACGCGGCGGCCCTGGCATCGCTGCTGAAGGACTTCTCAGGATTGCCACGAAAGCAGCAGCTCACCTTCGTCGGGCTGATGACGATGAGCGCGGCCGACTTTCTCGATCGCTGGTTCGAGACGGACCCGCTCAAGGCGACGATGTCCGCATCAGGCATCATCGGGACGTTCCTCGGCGTGCGTTCGCCAGGCACCGCGTACGTCCTGTTGCACCACTATATGGGTGAGATCGACGGGGCCTTCCGCGCCTGGGGCATCCCCAGGGGTGGCACCGGCGGAGTCGCGGCCGCCATCGCCAGCGCGGCTCGTGCACAGGGGGCGGAGATCCGCACCGACGCACCGGTCGCCCACGTCCAGACCCGCGACGGAAGGGCCACCGGCGTGATCCTCGAGAGCGGCGAGGAGATCGAGGCCGGTCACGTGATCTCGACAGCGGACGCCCGCCGCACGTTCCTGGATCTGCTCCCGGCCGGCACCCTGGACCCGGAGTTCGAGGCGCAGATACGGCGGTTCCGCTTCCGTGGTTCGTCGGGCAAGGTCAACCTCGCGCTTGATGGGCTGCCCTCGTTCACGTCGTTGCCCGGTCCCGGCGAGCACCTTCGGGGTGCCCTCAGCTTCTCGCCCTCGCTCGCTTACATGGAGCAGGCCTACGACGATGCCAAGGCTGGGCGCTTCAGCCGGAAGCCCTACATCGATGCCATCATCCCCAGCCTTGTCGATCCCACCATGGCGCCCCCCGGCAAGCACGTCATGAGCTGCTTCGTGCAGTACGCGCCGTACCGCCTGGCTGGAGCCGATTGGGACGATGAGCGCGAGGCCTTTGGCGATTCGGTCATCGATGTCATCGCCGAGCGAGCCCCCAACATCCGCGACATCATCGTGGGTCGCCAGGTCCTGACGCCACTCGACATGGAGCGCGATATCGGCCTGACCGAGGGCAACATCTTCCAGGGTGAGTTGTCGTTGGAGCAGCTCTTCTTCAACCGGCCCGTGCCGGGCTGGAGCCGCTATGAGACGCCCATCGACGGACTCTGGCTGGGCGGTTCGTCGGCGCATCCCGGCGGCGGCATCATGGGTGCGAACGGACGACTTGCCGCGATGAAGGTCCTGGCTGCCAGGCACAGCGGAGTCGGGGCGTGACCGGCCGGGGCGGCTGGGATGCGATCGTGGTCGGTGGCGGGCACAACGGCCTGGTGTGTGCTGCGTATCTTGGGCGTGCCGGATTGCGAACCTTGCTGCTGGAGAAGCGTGAGATCGTCGGAGGTGCTCTGGTCACCTCGGAGCTGGCCGCAGCGGCCCGGGTTCCAGCCCTGGTGCACACCGTCGGTCGCCTGGCGGCGTCCGTGGCGCGCGAGCTGGGACTGTCGAACCACGGTCTCCGGCTCGTGCAGCCGGCTGCGGCGTTGACGACGATCGGTGGCGACGGCCCGCCGATCACGCTCTGGTCTGACCCGGTGCGCACGGCCGCGGACCTGGTGCGGATCTCGACCGCCGATGCCGTCGCCTGGGAACCCTTCGACGCCGAGGTTCGTGCCCTGGCCTCGACCTTGTGGCGACTCCTGCTGATGACACCGCCTGATATGAAGCAGGTGGACCTGGATGTGCTTGCCGGCGGCCTCCGCCTGGGGTGGCGTTATCGCCGGCTGGAGGCACGCTACGCTCGCGAGTTCACGCGGGTCATGCCGCAGTCGATCGCCGACTACCTGGAGGACCGACTCGAGTCAGACGCCTTGCGGGCTGCACTAGCCACGCGTGCCCTCCGCTACACCTCGATGGGCCCGCATATGGCCGGTACGGCGGCGGTGCTCCTGACCGACTCGGCAGGGAACGGCGGCGGTGCGGCCGGAGAGTCCGTCTACGCCCGAGGCGGCCCCGGAGCACTGGCTGCGGTGCTCGCCGATGCCGCCCGCGCGGCGGGCGTCAAGGTCCGCACCGAGGCCGAAGTCATCGCCATCCGCGACCGGAGTGGAGTGGTCAGCGGGGTGGTTCTCGCCGATGGTGAGGAGATCGACGGTCCGGTCGTCGTCAGTGGCATGGATCCGCGAACCACGCTGCAGCGGCTGGTGGACCCCGAGACGCTTGGCCCCGAGCTGGGCTGGGAGGTCGACAACCTGCGCGACCGCGGCGTCACGGCCAAGGTCAATGTGGCGCTGTCCGAGCTGCCCACGTTCACCGGGCTGGAGAGCGAACGTGACGCCATCCGACTGCGCGGCCGCCTGGTCATGGCGCCCTCGGTCGACTATCTGGACACCGCCGCGGACGCCGCGAAGTACGGACGCATCAGCGAAGCTCCGTGGCTGGAGGCGACCATCCCGAGCCTCGTCGATCCGCTGTTGGTCGATGCTGCGAGTGGCATCCGCCAGGTCATGAGCGTGCTCGTCCAGAGCGCACCCTACGCGCTCCGCGATAGCGACTGGGCGTCCCAACGTGGAGCGCTCGGCGACCTGGTGCTCACGACATTGGAGGTGGCGGCACCCGGGATCAGCGATCTGGTCGTCGCTCGCGAGGTGCTCACGCCGCTCGACCTGGAACGCGACTACGGCATGTCCGGGGGTCATCCGATGCACCTGGAGCCGGGCCTTGACCAGTGGTTCGCCTGGCGTCCATTGTTTGGCTACGCGCGCTACCGCATGCCCGTCGAGGGCCTCTACCTCGCCGGTTCCGGCGCGCATCCAGGGGGCGGCATCACGGGCCTTCCTGGCCGCAATGCCGCCCGTGCGGTGCTGGCAGACCGGAGATCAGGGCGACGTCGGGAAAACCGCGCCTATTGAGAGCGCGGCGACGGCGCCACACCGCGAGTTACGAAGCCTCTTTCTCCATGTGCCAGTCCCATTCGTGGATCCGCTTGAGCAGGCGACCAGCAGTGAGGTCCAGCTTGATCGGCGTGATGGCGACGCGGCCGTTGAGCACGGCGTGGAAGTCGGTGCCCGGGTCGGACAGGCCCGTGGGCGGCGGGCCGCCGAACCAGTAGTAGGGCACGCCCCGCGGATCGATACGTTCCAGCAGTTGGTCCTGGTAGACGCGCTTGCCCATCCGCGTCAGCTCGACGCCGACCGGCCCGTCGGGGACCTCTGCGGGCACGTTGACGTTGAGCAGCTCGCCCTCGCCCAGTCCGTGTTGCAGTACGTTCCGAGCCACCATGGCCGCTGTGCGCCCGGCGAGCTCCCAGTGGGGCTCACCCTTGAATTCCTGGCTCATGGCGAAGGCCGGACAGCCAGACAGCACGGCCTCCATGGCCGCGCCCACCGTGCCCGAGTAGGTGATGTCGTCGCCAAGGTTGGAGCCATAGTTGATGCCCGATGCGACAAGGTCGAAGCTGAAGCCGAAATATCCCAGGAACGCCAGGCTGACCGCGTCGGTGGGCGAGCCGTCGACCGACCACCCGCGTGAGCCATCATCGAGCGTCCGCTCTCGTACTCGCAGTGGCCGCATGAAGGTCATCGAGTGACCCACCGCCGACTGGTTCGTCTCAGGCGCCATGACATAGACCTCGCCGATCGGCTCGAGTGCCTGCTTGAGCGCGAGCAAGCCGCGTGATTCGATGCCGTCGTCGTTGGTCACCAGGATGCGTGGCCGGGTTTCCCACTCCGAGAGGGGCTTGGCCTCCCGAGGTGTCGCCCTCGCGGTGGGGATGTACCGCTCGCCGTCGCCGATGACGCCCTCGTAGCTGCCGGACAATGCATCGACCGGCGCGCCGCTACCGGCACGTGCCGACGGCGGCTGGGGAGTCGATCCCGGTGTCTGCTCCGGCTCATCATTCATGTGGATCCCTCGTCGTTGCTGGGCTGGTTGGTTTGAGGCGCCCCAGCGTGATCACCCGATGGAGCGGCCGACGCGTTGACGGTCGACTGGAGCGGCACCGCTCCGGGTGCGCCTACTGACGGCGGTGACGGTACCCGGACAGGGCGGCCTTCACGCTCTTCGAGGCGCCGGGCAGCTCGGCTGGCCACATCGCGCGGGCCGCCCTTGCTGCGGTTGAGGTAGTAGAAGAAGAAGGCCGAGATGACCGCGGCCACGGGGATGGCGAAGATGGCACCGACGACGCCCTGCAGACGCAAGCCGATCAGGACCGATACGAGGACAACGACCGGGTGGATACCGACGGAGCTGGCCATGACTCGTGGTTGCACCACGTTCATGGTGATGAACCAGCCCACCGCCATGACGATGACGATGGGGACCAGCGCATCGGGCTGCGTGAGGATGGCGGCGACCACCGGCGGCGCCCAGCTGATGAAGGGCCCGAAGAACGGGATGAACTGGAAGATGACCACCAGTGCGGTGGTCAGCGGCACGAAGTCGATGTTCAGGATGAGACTGCCGGCCGCCGCGATGACGCCATAGACCAGGCCCTGGATGGCCTGTCCCCGGATGAAGCCACCGAACGAGTCGGCCACGCTCGTCTGGAACAGCCGCACCTCGGTCCCGAAGCGCGGTGGGGTCACCTGGTTGACGAAGGCCAGCAGTCGGTCCTTGTCGATGACGATGAAGAGCGACAGGAAGATCATGAACATGAGGTTGCCGAGCACGTTCAGGCTGGCGAACGCGATGTCCTGGAGTGGTCTCAGGAGTTCGCCGGATGAGGCCGCGATCTGCTGCAACGCCTGGGTCGCGACCAGCTCCAGGTCGACCTTCAGGCCCAGGTCCAGCAGGCTCTGCTGGTACGGCTCCACGATCTGTGGCAGGCGTTCCTGCAGGGTCGGCAGCTGTTCGGTGAAGTTGACGATCGAGGTGGCCAGCTCAGTCGCCAGGAACAGGCCCAGCAGGCCCAGCACCAGGAAGAGCAGGGCATAGACCGATACCACCACCAGGGCGCGCGGGGCGGCGGGTACCAGGCGCTGGATCCCGCCGACCACCGGCGACAGGACGAACGCGAACACCCACGCCATCACCAGGATCAGGATGATGTCGCTGAAGAAGAGGATGGCGTCTGCGGCCAGGCCGATGAACACCAGTCCCACCGTGAGCGTCGCCAGGACGATGAGGGCACGGATCCAGCGCCCTTCGGTCTCGATGAGCCTGGACATCATCGCCGCAGTCTACTCTGCGGCTCCTCGTGGCAAGAGCGCCGTGGTGCGCCCGGTAACCGCGCTATCGGGGTCCCAGGCCCATGCGATCGTGGCACTCGGCGAGCGTCTCGGCAGCCTGGGGGGCCAGCTGGAGCGCACCGGCACGCAGGATGTCCTCGACGAGGTCGGGCTTGGCCTTGAGTTCCTGGTACCGTTCGCGGGCGTCAGCGAAATAGCCCAGCATCCGCTCGACCAGCAGCTTCTTGGTGTCGACGCAGCCGGTGCGGGCAGTCCGTTCGCCCTCCCAGATGTCCTCGTATTCGTCGGGGCTGAAGATGCGGTGAAGCTGGCAGACGTTGCAGACCTCGGGTCGACCCGGATCGGTACGACGCTGGCGTTGCGTGTCGGTGACCATGCTCATGATCTGCTTGCGGATGACGTCCTCGGGCGCGAAGATCTCGATGACATTGCCAAGCGACTTGGACATCTTGTTGGCACCGTCGGTGCCCTTCACGATGGGCGCTTCGCTGAAGACCGCCTGTGGCTCAGGGAAGGTATCGCCGTAGCGGGCATTGAAGGCACGCACGATCTCGCGAGCCAGCTCCAGGTGTGCCGCCTGGTCCTTGCCCACCGGCACGTAGCGACACTTGTAGATGGCGATGTCGGCGGCCTGGAGGACGGGGTAGTTGAGCAGTGCCAGGTTGACGTCATCGGGCTGGGTGCGCCGCTTCTCCTTGAACGAAGGCGTGCGCTCCACCCAGCCTGTCGGGGTCACCGATGCCAGCAGCCACATGAGCTCCAGATGCTCGTTGCGATCGGATTGGCGAAACAACACGGCCCGCTCGGGATCCAGGCCCAATGCCAGGAGGCCCAGCGCCATCTCGTGCGTATTGCGACGGATCAGCTCGGCGTCATGCGTGGAGGTCAGCGCGTGGTAGTCGACGATGCAGTAGATGGCGTCGTAGTCGTCTTGCATCGCGATGTAGTTGCCGAACGCGCCGAGATGATTGCCGACGTGGGGCAGGCCCGAGGGCTGGACACCGGAGAACACACGGCCACGGACGCCGGATGCGCCCGGAGACACGAGGCCAGAGATCGTATGGCTCATCCTTGGGAGCGTAGCAGTCCGGCTGCCCTGAGCGGGCCGCCGCCCCGTGCCGGCCCCGAGTGGGGCCCACGGGCACCATCCGGGCGAACCGCGGTGATAGTCGGCCGATCGTGACCGCAGCCCTGCGCTACGATCGGGCCATGGATCATGATGGTGCCGATATGGCGACTGCTGAGCTCGAGGACGAGCCCGGATCTCGACCCCCGGCGACGGGTCCCCGTGTGGCCGTCTTCGGACTCGGTACGGTCGGGAGCGCGGTCGTCCGCCGCCTCGTAGATCCCGAATGGGCGGCGGACGTGTCGTCGCGGGGCTACGCGGCGCCGACGCTGGTCGGCGTCGCCGACCTGGACCTCGAACGCGACCGCGGCCTGACGTTCACCGACACGATCCGGCAGGCCAACGATCTCGATGGGTTCATCGAGGCGGACGACGTCGACGTCATCGTCGAGGTCATGGGTGGCACCGGCGCGGCCGGCGATGCCGTCATCGCGGCACTCGGCGCCGGCAAGGACGTCGTCACTGCCAACAAGGACCTGGTGGCGCGGCGGGGCAAGGAGCTCGAGGATGCCGCTCGGGCCTCGGGCGCATCGCTGCGCTTCGAAGCCGCGGTGATGTCCGGGGTGCCGGTTCTGGGGCCACTGGTCCACGAGCTTGCCTCGAATCGTGTCGAGTCCATCCGGGGCATCTTCAACGGCACTACCAACCATGTCCTGAGCACCATGGCCTCCGACGCGCGGGATTACGACGACGTCTTGCGCGAGGCCCAGGCGCGTGGCTATGCCGAAGCCGACCCGACCAGCGATGTGGAGGCCTGGGATGCCGCCTACAAGTTGGCCATCCTGGCTCGTCTGTCGTGGGGCGGCTGGCCGGAAGTGGATAGCTTGCGACGAAGCGCTGCTGCCATCGGTGCCGAAGCAGCCCCAGGCATCACCGGGGTGAAGCGAAGCCACATGGGTGTGGCTGCCCGGCTGGGCCTGGCCATCAAGCTCGTCTCGCGGGCGCAACGCCTGCCGGACGGCGGTGTACGTGGCGCCGTCACGCCCATGGCTGTCGCAGCCGGTTCCTCGCTTGGATCGACCAGCGGTGTCACCAACATCATCGAGATCATCGCGGAGCCGGTGGGTCGCGTCAGCATGGCCGGTCCTGGCGCCGGAGGTCCAGCTACCTCGAGCGCGATCCTGTCTGACATCCTGGCGCTGGCGGATGGCGGTGGCTCCACCTGGGCTGGCCTGCCCTCCTGCCGACGACATCAGCGTGGCCGACGACTTCGCCGATGAGCGCGGCTGGCTCGTGGTCCTCGACGGACTCGGTGCGGCGGGCTTTCCCGACTCGGTCAAGGGCGTGGCCTTGGCCAGCACTGATGAGGGCTTCGTGAGCCAGCCCATGACCCTGCTGCAGTTGACGGCCAAGCTGGGCCTGCTCGACCGAGCCGTCATCATCTACCCCGTGCTGTCGGACGCCTAGCCCGTGCGCATGAGCCAGGTGCTCCGCCAGCTCAGGGCCGAGCAGTCCAGCATGGGTCGCCGGCCACGACTGATGGAGCGCTTCGCGGACTTCCTGCCGATCTCGGAGAACACGCCGCCGCTCGGGCTCGGCGAAGGCCTGACGCCGCTGGTCCATGCTCGGACGCTGGGCCGCGCGATGGGCGTGCCGCAGCTCTTCCTGAAGGTAGAAGGCCAGAGTCCGACCGGCTCGTTCAAGGATCGCGGCATGGTCATGGCGGTGGCCAAGGCCATCGAGGAGGGGGCCAAGGCCATCATCTGTGCCTCCACCGGGAACACGTCGGCATCAGCGGCGACGTATGGCGCATCCGCTGGTCTCGAGGTCGTGGTCGTGCTCCCGCGAGGGCGCATCGCTGCCGGCAAGCTGCTGCAGGCACAGGCGGCTGGTGCCCGTGTCGTGGCGGTCGATGGCAATTTCGACGATGCCCTGCGCATCGTCCGGGAGATGGCCGCCGACGACGATCCCGAACACGCTGTGACCCTGGTGAACTCGGTCAATCCCTATCGCATCGAGGGCCAGAAGACGGCGGCCTTCGAGGTCTGCGAGGATCTTGGTGGGGCGCCCGACTATCTCGCCATCCCGGTCGGCAATGCTGGCAACATCACCGCCTATTGGCGCGGTTTTACCGAGTATCGGGATGCCGGCCTGGTCGACGCCACGCCCCGCATGCTGGGTTTCCAGGCCGAGGGCGCCTCGCCACTGGTGCAGGGCCATGATTTCGATGATCCCCAGACGGTCGCCACGGCCATCCGTATCGGGCGGCCGGCAAGTGGCGCCCAGGCGCTGGCGGCACGCGACGAATCGGGCGGCCTCATCGATTCGGTCAGTGATGAAGAGATCCTTGTCGCATATCGCGACATCGCCAGGTACGAGGGCATCTTCTGCGAGCCTGCCAGCGCCGCATCGGTGGCCGGCCTGCGCAAGGTCACGGCGGCCGGCCTCATCGATCCGGGGACCACGGTGGTGGCCGTGCTGACCGGGCTCGGGCTCAAGGACCCGGAGACGGCGATGGCGCTGGCCGAGGCACCCATCGATGCCGAGCCGACGGTCGAGGCTGTCCGCAAAGCCCTGGGCTGGTGAGCCTTCCCCACTCCATCCGCGAGCTCGTGGGGCGTCGTGTCAGCGTCGAAGTGCCGGCCACCACCGCCAACCTCGGGGCTGGTTTCGACGCGCTGGCGATGGCCCTCGATCTCACCAGCACGTTCGATGTTCACATCCAGTCAGCACTGACGGATCCCCTCATCAGCGTCGAGGTGCAGGGTGAGGGTCGGGGCCAGCTACCCGACGGCCGTCGCAACCGATTCGTCAGCGCGCTCCTCGACGGACTGGGCGACGCTGGCGTCGACACGGCTGACGGCGGACTGCGCGTCCGCGTGGACAATCACATCCCCGTCGCCCGAGGGTTGGGCTCCTCGGCATCGGCCACCGTCGCCGCGCTCTTCGCGGCCGACGCCTTGCTCGAAGGCGCGCCTGGGTAGCGAGCGGATCCTGGAGCTGGCGACCGCGTCAGAGGGCCATGCCGACAACGCCGCCGCCGCGGTGTACGGCGGCCTCTGCGTCGTCACCACCGTCGATGGCCAGCCACGTGCACTGCGCCTCGATCCGCCGGCTGCGTTGCTGGCTGCTCTGTACATTCCCGACAAACACCTCTCGACCGCGGCCATGCGTGCCGCACTGCCCCAACGGGTGCCCTTCGCAGACGCGGTACACAACGTCGGTGCCGCCGCCCTCACCGTGGCCGCCTTGACCCAGGGCCGCTTCGATCTCCTGGCCGCTGCGACCAGTGATCGCCTGCACGAGCCCTATCGCGCGGCGGCCTACCCGGAGCTACCCGAGCTCATCGACGCAGCACTGGCAGCTGGCGCGCGAGGCGCCTGCCTCTCTGGCGCCGGTTCCACGGTCATCGCGTTCAGCGAGGATCCGTCCGCCGCCGCCACCATCGCAGCGGCCATGGAGCGTCGCGCCCAGCGATTGGGACTGTCGGGTCGGGCGGCGGTCCACGCAGCTCGCGGCGAGGGAGCCCGTGTCCTCGAGGGCGATGGCTGACCAGGGCACCTGAGGGCGGCACCTGACGCCGGCTCACGTAGACTCAGCGCATGTCGCGACTCATCGTCCAGAAATACGGCGGCTCATCGCTGGCAGATGCCGAACGCATCCGTCATGTGGCGGGCCGCATCGCCCGCGATCGACGCGATGGTGCCGATCTCGTCGTGGTGGTGAGTGCCATGGGCGACACCACGGACCACCTGACCGAGCTTGCGGCTGCCATCACCGACGAACCTGATCCCCGCGAGATGGATCTGCTACTCGCGACCGGCGAGCATATGAGCGGCACGCTGGTGGCCATGGCGCTCCACGCGCAGGGCATCGCAGCCATCTCGCTGACCGGCCCGCAAGCCGGGATCCGCACCGACACGAGCCACGGCCGCGCGCGCATCGCCAACATCGACCCCGCGCGGATGCGTCGCGAGATCGAGGCCGGCCGGGTGGTCATCGTGGCCGGCTTCCAGGGTTCCACCGACGAGTCGTTCGCCACCGGCGAGGTCACCACGCTGGGTCGCGGTGGCTCGGATACCACTGCCGTGGCCCTGGCAGCGCGCCTGGGAGCCGATGCCTGTGAGATCTATACCGATGTCGAGGGCATCTTCACCGCCGACCCGCGTGTCGTGCCGGATGCTCGACTCATCCCCGCCATCGGCTACGAAGAGATGCTCGAGATGGCCCACCAGGGGGCGCAGGTCATGCAGACGCGCGCCGTCGAGCTGGGTTGGGTCAACGCTGTCGTCATCCGGGTGCGTTCCACGTTCAGCGATCAGCCAGGCACCACGATCCAGGAGGTCACCGCGATGGAGCTGCGAGACAAGGTCCGGGCCATGGCGCTCGATCGAAAGGTAGCCAAGATCACCATCGTCGGCGTGCCCGACCGACCCGGCATCGCCAGGTCCATCTTCGAGCCCATGGCTGATCAGGGGCTCAACGTGGACATGATCGTCCAGAACATCGGCCACGACGGCACGACCGACATGTCCTTCACGGTCGAGCGCGCGAATCTGGCGCGCGCACCGGCGCCTGTTGGAGTTGCTGGCCAGCGACCTTGGGTTCAAGGACGTCCAGGCCGATGCCGGTGTGGCCAAGGTCTCCATCGTCGGTGAGGGCATCCACAACCACCCCGGGTTTGCTGCCCGGATGTTCGGTGCGCTCGCCGACGAGGGCATCAATATCAGCATGATCTCGACCTCGGAGATCCGCATCACCTGCATCATCGCCGAGGACCAGCTGGACGCCGCTGCCAAGGCCATCCACCGCACCTTCCGACTGCAGGAGCCCGAAGCGGTCGAGAGCGGGGAGGGAGCGGTCGCTGTCTGACCTGAGGCCCGAGCGGGCCGGTCCGGACTTCGTCTCGCGACTGGAGCGCTTCGAGACCGTCGACCTCGACCCAGTCGGTGGTCCGGGGCTGGTTGGAGGCGGGTACCGAAGAAGTCTGTGTCGCGGTCGCCGATCGTCAGACCGAGGGGCGTGGGCGTCTCTCGCGTATCTGGCTGGACCGAGCCGGGTCGGGCACTCCTGGTGTCACTCGGGTTCCGACCGCCGAAGCTGCCTGTCGGCCAGGCCTGGCGAGTGCCCGCCATCGCCTCGATCGCGATGCTCGGCGCGGCGACTTCGCTGCTCGGACCGACGGCTGATCGGCTGGCCTTGAAGTGGCCCAACGATATCGTGGCCGTCCACCGGGGGCGCCTGCTCAAGGTCGCCGGTGTCCTGACCGAGGGCCTGCCCGAAGGTGACTCGATGGCTACCCTGGTCGTGGGCATGGGTGCCAATGTGGACTGGGCCGCCAGCGACTTCCCACCCGACCTGGCGGTGACCATGTGGAGCCTGTCCGAGGCGTCCGGCCGCCGACGCATCGACCGGGAGGCCCTGCTGCTGGGCTGGCTGACTCGCGTTGAGGCGCTGTACGCGGCTCTCGAGCGCGGTCACTTCGACAGCCTGCGCTGGGCTGACGCCCAGATCACCACCGGGGCGCAGGTCCAGGTGGAGACCGGCTCGGAGACGATCACGGGAACCGCGGTTGGCGTCGACCACGATAGTGGCGCGCTGCTTGTGCAGCACTGGGCTGGGCACGCCGCTACGGATCGTCTCGCACGGCGAGGTCGTGCGTTGCCAGGTCAGTGACCCTGCCTGACACCTGTAACAGCTAGACTTCCCCGGTGTTCTGGAAGGGGAGAGGGCCAACCGACGCTGTCGCCGTCGTCGTCCCGTTCGATCTGATCGTCCCGCGGTCGAGGCCGCCAAACGGGACTCTGCTGCCTTCGAACCGCTCTATCGAAAGTACGTGGCTCAAATATACAACCTGGCGCTCTATGAGACTCGCGACCCGCACGCCGCCGAGGACATCACCGAGGGGGTGTTCCTCAAGGCGTTGTCGGCGTTGCCCCGCTTCCGCGAGCAGGGCAGGGGATGGAGTCGACCTTCAAGGCCTGGCTCTACACCATCGCCCGTAACGTCATCGCCAACCAGCGCCGCGATCAACGTCGTCATCCCGAGGCGCCCATCGAGCTGGCGATGGAGCTGCGGGCAGCGGATGACCCGGCGGCCGCGGCGGAGAACCGAATCGAGGCTGCAACGCGCCTGGAGTGCGGTGATGGAACTATCGCCCGAGCGCCGACAGGCCATCGTGCTGCGCTTCGTGAACGAGCTCAGCGCTCGCGAGATCGGCGAGATCATGGGCAAGTCGGAAGGTGCCGTCCGGGTGCTCATCCACCGCGCGCTGCTCTCGGTACGCGCTCGACTGGCTTCATGACGGACGGCCGGGAGAACGCCGCACAGCTCGATCTCGCCATCGACTCCCTTCTCCGGGATCAGGGCCGTGCTGTCGGTCGCCGGCGACGGGGAGCTCGAGGCGACACGCACGTCAGCTCGCGAGGCGCTGCCCCGATTCCACCCGCGCTTCAGCTTCGAGGACCATCTGGCGCGACGGCTCGCGGTGCTGACCACACACTCACACGCCGAGCCGGCCGGGCCGTCTCACGTTCCGACGCCGATCCGGCCTGGCGCGGCTGCCCGATCCACAGACCACGCTCCAGTCCACGTGGCTTCCCTGCGTCGACGCCGCGGCCTGGTCGCCGGAGGTGCCATCGCCTCGGGTGTCTCCATCGCCATCCCCATCGCCGGGGCGGCCCTGATCATGTGGCGTCGCTCGCGCTCATCGGGAGGGCTGCTGTAGTGCCCATCCGACTGCCCTTCCGCCCACGACCCGAATCGTCGCGCTCCGACCTGTGGACGAAGTGTCCGGGTTGCGCCGAGATGATCTACAACAAGCAGCTCGAGCAGAACCAGCGAGTCTGCCCCAAGTGCGGCCACCACTTTCGCCTGCGCGTCGACGCCCGCCTCGGATACCTGCTCGATCCGGATACCTTCGACGAGCGTGATGCCGGCCTGGAATCACTCGATCCGCTCGGGTTCGTCGATCTCAAGGCCTATCCCGACCGGGTCGCCGAGCAGCGTGCCAAGACCGGGATCCGCGACGCTGCGGTGTGGGGCTTCGGGAAGATCGATCGGAAGCGCGTGTCCATCTGCGCCATGGACTTCACCTACATGGGCGGCTCCATGGGCTCAGTGGTTGGAGAGAAGATCACGCGCGCTGCCGAGGCCGCACTCGCGGAGCGCATCCCATTCATCGCCATCAGCACGTCCGGTGGCGCCCGCATGCAGGAAGGCACGCTGGCCCTGATGCAGCTGGTCAAGACCTGTGCGGCGGTCGAGCGACTGGCCATCGAGGGCGTGCCCTACATCAGTGTGCTGTCCGACCCCACCACCGGTGGCGTCTTCGCCTCGTTCGCGGCCATCGGCGACGTCAACATCGCCGAGCCCAATGCGCTCATCGGGTTCGCCGGCGCACGCGTGGCCGCCGGCACCACCGGCGATGAGCTGCCGGAGGGGTTCCAGCGATCGGAATTCCTGTTCAAGCACGGGTTCCTGGACCTGGTCGTGAGCCGCTCCGAGCTGCGAGACACCCTGACTCGCCTGCTGCGCTACCTGCAGCCTCGCCCAGTGCTCGAGCGCGATCAGGATGTCACGGATCCTGCAGCGCGGGCCGGGGCCGATGCGGAGGCCATCCGTGGTTAGCGCGTCGACGGGGCGCGTCGACCAGGCGGCCACCAACGGGACGACAGCGATCGACGACGAGGCGCTGCTCGAAGCCGTCTGGGCGCGCGTCCAGACGGCTCGCAACGTACAGCGGCCGCACACGCTGGAACTGCTTGCGGGCATGGCCAGCGATATCGTCGAGCTGCATGGTGACCGCACCTTCGGCGACGACCCCGCCCTGGTCGGTGGGTTGGCCACCATCGGGGAGCATCGCTGCGTCTTCATCGGCCACCAGAAGGGTGCCGACGTCGATGAGAACATCCGGCGCAACTTCGGCATGCCCCATCCGGAGGGCTACCGAAAGGCCAGCCGCCTGCTCAAGCTGGCTGAACGCCTGGGTCTGCCCGTCGTGACCTTCGTGGACACGCCTGGGGCGGCGCCCGATGCACCATCGGAGGAACGGGGCCAGGCCGAGGCCATCGCCCGCAACATCGCCATGATGACCTCGCTTCGAACCCCCATCATCACCATCATCACCGGCGAGGGTGGGTCGGGCGGAGCCCTCGCCATCGCGGTCGGGGACATGGTCCTGGCGCTGGAGAACGCGATCTACTCGGTCATCTCCCCCGAAGGTTGCGCCAGTATCCTGTGGCGCACCTCAGATATGGCCAAGCAGGCCGCCGTAGCGATGCGGCTGACCGCTCGTGAGCAGCAGGCCCTCGGTGTCATCGACAGCGTCATCAGCGAGCCTTCCGGCGGCGCCCACGAAGATCCGGAGGAAACGGCTCGTCGCCTGGGCGAGGTCATCGATGCGCAGCTTGAGTCGCTTGCACATCGGGACGTCGCCGACCTGGTCAAGGCTCGCTATGCACGCTACCGCGAGTACGGCGCCTTTACCACTGCCGACCTGCCGGTGCGCGAACGTCGCGAACGCCAGAATATCGTGAACCGCTTGCGTACCCTGCTCGATTCAGGCCGCACCGTGCTCAGCGTCGGCGAAGGTAGTCCACTCGACCCGGTGCCGTTCGATGACAATGGCGCAGCAAACGAGACCGAGGTCCAGGGGCACTCCCACCTCGAGGGCGAGGAGCGTGACGAGTGAACGACGAACGGACAGACGCGAGCTCGGTGGGCCAGGAGCCGGAAGGGCCGCTGGGGCTGGCTGCCCTCACCGAGGAGGTCCTGCCCGCGCTCATCGCTCGATTGCGGTCCAGCCGCCTGGGCGAGCTCGAGGTCGGAGGCGATGGCTGGCGCGTCCGCCTGCGGCGTGCACCCGAGCCCCTGCGAACGGTGATGCCGGGCCGGGCATCCGCTGAGGCCGGCATCGAGCCAAAGGCGGTCGCCGGCGATCAGGTGGCCCGCTCGCCAGGGGTGGGCTATTTCCAGCCCTCCTCGGAACTCGTCATGGGTGCCTCGGTCCAGGCTGGCGACATCCTCGGCAGCGTGGACGTACTCGGCATCGTCCAGGACATCGTGGCACCCTCGGCCGGCATGATCAGTCGCGTCCTGGCCGAGGATGGTCAGGCCGTGGAGTACGGCCAGGCCCTTGCCGACATCGACCCCCTCGACACCGTTTCGGTCGAGCCCGAAGGCACGGCGGACTGATGGTCGAACGGATCCTCATCGCCAACCGTGGAGAGATCGCCGTCCGCGATCTTGCGTGCCTGCCGGAGCCTGGGCATCGAGGCCGTCGTGGCGCACAGCGAGGCGGACACCGAATCACGGGCTGTATTGATGGCTGACGAGTCCATCTGCATCGGTCCAGCCGAGTCAGCCCGGTCCTACCTTTCGGCCGCCTCGGTCATCTCGGCGGCCCTGGTCAGTGGCTGTGATGCCATCCATCCCGGCTATGGTTTCCTGTCTGAGGACGACGGCTTCGCGGAGATGACGCGTGCCCACGACCTCACCTTCATCGGCCCCTCGGCTGAGGTCCTTGAGAAGTTCGCCTCCAAGGCCGGCACCCGCGAGCTCCTGGCCGCGTACGGCCTGCCCATGGTGCCAGGCTCGGCGGGCATGCTGCGAGACGACCAGCACGCCCTCGAGGAGGCCGAGCGGGTCGGTTATCCGCTGCTCATCAAGCCCTCGGCCGGCGGTGGCGGCAAGGGCATGCGCATGGTGCGGACCCCGCGCGAGCTGCAGCAGGCGCTGACGGTGTGTCGCTCCGAGGCGCGCGCGGCCTTCGGGGATGACTCGCTCTACCTCGAGAAGTGGCTGGAACGGACGCGTCACGTCGAGGTGCAGGTCGTCATCGACAACTACGGCCACGGGGTGCATGTCGGCGAACGTGACTGCTCGGTCCAAAGACGTCACCAGAAGATCCTGGAGGAAGCTCCCAGCCCGGCCATCGACGATGCCACCAGGACCCACCTCGCCGAGGCTGCCATCAAGGCTGCGGTGGCCGCCGGTTATCAGAATGTCGGGACGCTCGAGTTCCTCGTCGATGGTGAAGGCCGCTACTATTTCATCGAGATCAATGCCCGTATCCAGGTCGAGCATCCGGTGACAGAGGAGCTCTCGGGCATCGACCTTGTGGCGGAGCAGATCCGGCTGGCTTCGGGCGAGGAGCTTGGCTATGACCAGGACGCCGTCCGACTACGCGGCCATGCCATCGAGTTCCGCGTCAACGCCGAGGATGTGCGGGCCGACTTCCTGCCGCAAGCCGGGCTGGTCGAGCGCTACGTGCCACCGGGTGGTGCCGGCATACGCATGGAGACGCATCTCTATAGCGGCTACGACGTTCCGCCGTACTACGATTCGCTCCTGGGCAAACTCATCGTCTGGGGCCCGGACCGGGACAGTGCCGTGGCGCGATCGCGGGTCGCCCTGCGCGAGTTGCTGGTCGAAGGCATCAAGACCAATATCCCGTTCCATCGGGCTATCCTCGAGGACCGCACCTTCCTCGACGGGGGCTTCGATACCAACCTCCTGGACCGCAGGGGCGCCGCGGCCTTCCTCGATGCCATCACTACGGACGACCTGGCCTGAACGGCCGCCACATGAGAGGGATCGCATGACCGACAGCCAGGAGCCGACCGAGGAGCACAAGCCCGCGGTGCTGCTCACGACCGCCGAGCTGCAACAGCTCATCCCCCATCGTTGGCCGTTCCTGCTCGTCGATCGGATCGTCGAAGAGGATCGTGAGCGTGGCTACATCCGTGGCGAGAAGGCAGTCACCGCGAGCGAGTGGTACTTCGGTGGACACTTTCCAGGCCTGCCCGTGATGCCCGGTGTCATGCAAGTCGAGGCGCTGGCCCAGACGATGGCCGTGTATGTGGCTCGCGAGGAGGGCTTCGGAGACCGCATCGGGCTGTTCGCCGGGATCGACGAATGCCGCTTCAAACGCATCGTGCAGCCCGGCGATCGCATCTCGCTGGAGGTCACCATGGAGAAGCTGGGACGCCGCTTCGGCAAGGGCCGGGCCGTCGCGTCGGTCGACGGCGAGGTCTGCTGCGAGGGTCGGATCTCCTTCGTCATCCCGCCCGCGGACACCCTGCGATGAGACTGGCGCTCGTCTCCGACATCCACGGCAATGCCCTGGCACTCGATGCCGCCCTCGGTCGGATCCGCAAGCAGGGGCCGGACCGCATCGTGGTGCTCGGCGACCTGGTCCTCAATGGGCCCCGACCCGCCGAGACCGTCGAACGGGTGCGTGAGCTAGAGGCCGCCGGTGCCCTGATCATCGCTGGCAACACCGACATCGCGGTCGCCGACGGCGACTACACGGCTGCCTTTCCATGGCTCGACGAGGTCCCGGAATCCCACCGGTCGGCTGCCGAATGGGCACGCGATCAACTTGATGATGATCAGCTCGAGTACCTGCGTCGACTGCCCGCGGAACGACGCCTCTGGGCCGGAGAGGACCTCATCCTCGCCTGCCATGCCTCGCCGGGTAGCCAGACCAGTGGTCTACCGGCCGACCTTGACGCTGCGGTCACGGTGCAGCGCGTGACCCGCACCGACGCCCGGGTCATCTGCTGCGGGCACACCCATATCGCGGACATCCGCGAGTTCGGCCGCAAGCTGCTGGTCAACCCCGGTTCGTGCGGCTATGCCTTCGACGGCTCGCCCGACGCCTGCTGGGCGATGCTCACGGTCATCGAGGATCAGACCCCCAGCGCCGAGCTCCATCGCGTCGCCTACGACGCCACGCCGGCCGCCGAAGAGGTCAGTGACCGCGGCTTGCCCGGCGATGTCTATCGCGCCGCCACCATCCGAACCGGACGGTTCGTCCGGTGAGCGATGTCGCCGCCGAGCGCCGCGTGGTCGTGACCGGCATCGGCGCCGTCACACCGCTGGGACCCGACGTACCCACTTACTGGCGGAGGCTGGTAGCCGGCGAGTCGGGAGTCGGTCCGATCACCCAGTTCGATGCTTCCGGTCTGGCTGTTCGCATCGCCGGTGAGGTCGACGACTTCGATCCTTCATCGGTGCTCGACCGCAAGGAGATGCGCCGCAACGATCGCACCACGCAGATGGCGCTGGTCGCCACGCGAGAAGCGTTCGAGGACGCGGGCCTGCCCGAGCGGCTCGAGGGCCAGCTGGCTGAGCAGACGGGCGTCCTCATGTCCTCGGGCCTGGGCGGCACCAACACGCTCATCGAGCAGATCGTTATCACGCGCAACGAGGGCCCCAGCCGTGTCAGCCCCTTCTTCATCCCCATGTCCATCGCCAACATGCCGGCCGGCGTGACCGCCATCATGATCGGCGCCCAGGGGCCCAACTACTCGACCACCAGCGCCTGTGCGTCTTCTGGCCACGCCATCGGCGAGGCCTACGAGATCATCAAGCGCAATGACGCAGTCATGATGGTCGCCGGAGGCTGCGAATCATCGGTGGCGGATGCCACGGTGGTCGGTTTCGCACGCATGAGGGCGCTCTCGACACGCAACGATGACCCGGCCGCGGCCAGCCGGCCGTTCGACGCCGATCGGGACGGCTTCGTGGTGGCCGAGGGTGCCGGAGCTCTGATCCTCGAGGAGCTGAGGCACGCCCAGGAACGTGGTGCACACATCTATGCCGAGGTCCGAGGCTACGGCGCTACCGCCGATGCCCACCACATCACCACGCCATCGCCGGGGGGCGCCGGAGCTGTTCGGGCGGCCCGACGAGCGCTCGAGAAAGCCGGTCTCCCAGCCAGCGCCATCGACCTCGTGAGTGCCCATGCCACCAGCACTGCTGAGGGCGACCCCACGGAGCTCATGGGGATCAATGTTCTGGTCGGCGATCATGCCGCCAACGTCAGCGTCACCGCCACGAAGTCGTCGATCGGGCACACCCTCGGCGCGGCGGCCGCGGTCGCAGCGGTGGCCACCATCATGGCCCTCCGGGACGGTGTCGTGCCGCCCACGCTCAATCTGCACCATCCGGATGAACGGGCTGGAGACCTGGATCTGACGCCCCTCACGGCGCGCCGGCGATCGCTCGATGTGGTGCTTGTCAACGCATTCGGCTTCGGCGGCCAGAATTCCGCGGTCATCCTCCAGCGGTGGGGGGATTGATGGCCCAACGCAAGGACGTCACCGAGCTCATCGCGACCATCGATCGCCTGGAGCGATTGCTGGAGCGTTCGGCCCTCTCCGAACTCGAGATGGAGGTGGAGGGGACCACGCTGATCCTGCGCACGCCGGCCGCCCTGATGGCCATCCCCGGCACAGCCACCGCGGCCCCGTTGGCTGCACCGGCAACCCCCGACCCTGTACCGCCGCAGGGGGCGGCCGACGATCCGGTCGAAGAGCGCGGCGCGCATGCCGTGTCCGCCCCACTCACCGGCGTCTTCTACCGGTCGCCCTCGCCGGACGCGGAGCCCTACGTGCGCGAGGGCGGCCAGGTCAGCGCTGGCCAGGTCATCGGTCTCATCGAGGCCATGAAGCTGTTCAATGAGATCAAGAGCGACGTGACCGGTGTGGTTCGTCGTATGAACGCGGGCGATGGCGAGCTGGTCAAGGCCAAGCAGACCCTCATCGAGGTGGATCCCGCATGAGTGGTCCGGGCGTGAACCACGCCGGCCCACCCAGCAGCGTGCGCATCACCGGCTGGGGTTCATACGTGCCGGAACGTATCCTCAGCAATACCGATCTCGAGCGCATGGTCGATACCTCGGACGAATCGGATCCGCTCCCGAACCGGGATCCGTGAGCGGCGGGTTGCAGCGCCACACGAGACCACCGCCACCCTCGGCGCCATCGCAGCCAAGCGAGCCATCGCGGTGGCCGGCCTGGCGCCCGACGACATCGACGTCATCGTGGTCGGCACGCTGACCCCTGACTACCCCATGCCGTCGACGGCCGCGCTGGTGAAGGAAGCCATCGGCAACGATGGCGCCGCAGCCTTCGATGTCGCGGCAGCGTGCTCGGGCTTCGTCTTCGCCTACGCCACCGGCGACTCGTATGTACGCAGTGGCCTGGCCCGCAACGTCCTCGTCGTGGGGGCCGAGCTACTCACCCGGTTCGTGGACTACTCGGATCGCTCCACCTGCATCCTGTTCGGCGACGGTGCCGGCGCGGTCGTGCTGTCAGCTTCCGATGAGCCCGGCGGTGGCATGGCCGGCCTCGAGATGACCACCGATCCAGATGGCGCCTACATGATCTGGATGCCTTCGGGAGGGTCCAGGAGTCCAGCCAGCTCCGAAACGGCCGAGCGTGGCGAACACTTCATCCGCATGGAGGGCCGGGAGACGTACCGCTACGCCACGCGGACGCTGGCGACGTCGGCGTTGTCGGCCATCGAGAAGGCCGGCTGGACGCCAGACGATGTGGACCTGTTCATCCCACACCAGGCCAACGTTCGCATCATCGAGGCGGTCGCCAAGGGCCTCGGGCTGCCCATGGAGAAGATGTTCGTCAACATCGAGAAGTACGGCAACACCTCGGCGGCATCCGTCGCCATCGCCCTCGACGAAGCCGTCCGGGAGGGTCGCGTGAAGGCAGGAGACAAGCTGGTCTTCGTCGCATTCGGAGCCGGTTTCACGAGCGGAGCGCTGGCCATCACCTGGACGGCGGATCCAGGCGACTCGGCACGCAGCGGCGACGTGGAGGCAGTGGCCATGGTCCGGGCCCCGCTCGACTGGTCCTCGGTCGATCCCATCCCGGCCCGACTGGCTGCCGTGCTGGCCGATCCGCATGGTCCCCCGGTCCCCCTGGACGACGTCGTCCCCGGCGAGCCGGGGATGTCACGGTACAAGGAGCAGTCATGATCGACCTCACTGGCAAGACGGCCGTGGTCACCGGAGGATCACGCGGCATCGGTCGCGCCATCGCCCTGCGGCTGGCCACCCAGGGTGCCGATGTCTGCATCAGCTACAAGGGCAATGTCGCCGCGGCCGAGGCAACGGTGAGCGAGATCGAGGCGCTGGGCCGGACGGGCTGTGCTGCCCAGGCAGATTCGGCTGACCCCGGGTCGGCCAAGCTGCTCATGGATGCCGCCATCGAGAAGCTGGGCAAGATCGACATCCTGGTCAACAACGCCGGGATCACCCGCGATGACCTGATCATGCGCATGAAACCCGAGGATTGGAACGATGTCATCGATACCAACCTGTCGGGCACCTTCTGGGCCATCAAGGCGGCCACACGACCGATGATGAAAGCCCGTTCTGGCCGCATCGTCAACATCACCAGCGTCTCGGGCCAGGCCGGGCAGATGGGCCAGGCCAACTACTCCTCCGCCAAGGCCGGGTTGATCGGCCTGACCAAGGCCACCGCGCGCGAGCTCGCCTCGCGTGGCATCACCTGCAACGCGGTGGCGCCGGGATTCGTGCTGACCGAACTGACCCAGGACCTGGACCCCAAACTGCTCGAGGCCATCAAGGCACAGACGCCGCTGGGTCGCTTCGCCACGCCCGAAGAGATCGCGGATGCAGTGGCCTTCCTGGCTTCTGACGAGGCCGCCTACATCACCGGGCAGGTCCTGGCGGTGGATGGCGGTCTGGTGATGATGTAGCCAACGGGTGATGATGTAGCCAAAACGGGGTACTGTTCCGTCGAATGAGATCCAACGCGACCTTGCCGCGCAGCCTGGCGATCCTGCTGGCGATGCTATTCGTGACCGCCGCCACTCCGGTCGCCGCGGCGACGCCGGGCCTGGTCCAGAACGAGGATGGCCTGCGCGTCGCGCTGGACTCCATGCGCCAGCTGGCCACGGATACCCGCAACAACAAGAAGCAGAAGTCGACGACCAAGCCGCGCAAGGGTCAGCCACTCCATCTTGGCAAGGACGGACGGCTCACGGTCCTGCTCATCGGCTCCGACTGGCGCGCCAACTCCGGCGGCGAGCGCCTCGATGTGGTCATGGTCGCGACCGTCGATCCGACGACCGGCCAGGCCTCCGTGGTCAGCATCCCCCGGGATATGGGCGGCATCCCCTTCGCCGGCGGCGGCAGCAGCGGTGGCATGCGCGTCAACTCCATCTACTTCATCCGCTATCGCAACCCCGCGTTGGGCCACAGCAAGATCGACCGCAAGGCCATCAAGCGCTTCAGCAAGGACATCGGCACCTTCCTGGGCACTGAGATCGACTACTGGGCGATGACCCGCTTTGCCACATTCGCCAACCTCATCAACGCGCTGGGTGGGGTGCGCGTGGATGTCGAGCAGGAAGTGGTGGACACCTACTACCACAGCGGCCGCACCCGTGGTATCTGGTTCCCCAAGGCCAGCAACTACAAGCTGCAGGGCGATCCCAAGTGTCGGCCCAAGCCCAAGAAATGCCATTCCGCTCTGGCCTACGCACGCTCACGTCACGGCACCATGGGCGGCACCTTCAACAGTGACTACCGGCGTGCCGAGCGGCAGCAGCAGATGGTCCGTGCCGCGGTCAAGAACATCGTGGAAGAGGATGGCGGCGGGATCCGTCTGCTGGGCACGCTGCTGAACGTGCGCGACAAGATCGACACGGACATCCCCAAGACTGCCGAGGCTGCGGCCCAGCTCTTCGCCATCGTGCAGGATCTGAAGTTGCCCAAGGCCAACATGAAGGTATTCGGTCCGTCGACCTGGGCCGGCTCATCTCCGGACGGCACGACGCGACCAAAACTCGGCGCCATCCGCAGCTGGATCGACAAGAACTTCTACAAGGTCAAGAAGTCCGGCAACAAGGGCTAGACGGGCCGCCCCGGTGTCGCATCGCCCGCGGCGCTGTGCCATCCTCGGGGAGTGACCACATCCGTCAGCGAGGCCCGGCCCGAGGCCCCCAACCAGGATCTGGAGATCGCCCCAGCCTCGAGCGCTGATGCTCAGCTGAACCGACGTCTGCGGTCGTCTCGTCGCGCACTCCTGCTGAGCCTCGGTGTGCTCGCCATCGTGTCGGCCTGGCTGCTGTACGACGATGGCATCGGCCTGGCCGACCTGGTGCTGGCGGTCGGCCTGGTGGCGTTGGTGCTGTCTCTCTATGTCATGTACGCGACCGTGGAGGCGCTGACGCGGAATCGCATCGAACGCGAGGCCAGTATCCGCCGCATCATCTCCGGGTTGTCGCGGTCGCTCTCCCCCGAGGCCGTGGTCGAGACCGTCATCACCGACCTGCGCTCCGCCACTGACGCCGATCACGTGGTGGTGGCTCGGGTCAGTCAGCCGGACAAGAACGTCGAGGTCACCCTCGTCGCGGCCCACGCGGATGCGCCGCCATCACGGACCCTGCTCAGGCCCGAGATCGATGGACCCGGGGCGCTATCGGCGGATGCTGCCGACGAGGGCGTCGGTGAGAGTGCCGGTGACTCGTCGGATGAAGCGGCAGCGGCGGCAGAGGAGATCGCACGTCGCGTCCGATCCGCCTACGGCTTGCCGGCGACGCTGGCTACGCCGCTGGTGGCCGACCGGCGATTCCTCGGCGCCCTGCTGCTGGCCCGCCGGGGTCGCGAGGAATGGAGCCAGGGTGATCGCCGCTTGCTGACCTGGGCCGCCAGGGAGGTGGCCACGGCATTCGCCCGCGCCTACGCGCTGGAGGCAGCGGAGCGGGGCGCCAAGATCGACGCGCTGACTGGACTCCCCAATCGTCGCTACTTCGATGAGGTCCTGGCGATCGAGCGGCCCAGGCGGCGAGCCAATGACAGCCTCGGCATCCTGATGGTCGACATCGATCATTTCAAGATCCTCAATGACCGCTTCGGCCATGCCACCGGCGATCGCGTGCTGCGCGCGGTGGCCGGTGCCATCGGTCAGAGCGTACGAGACGAGGACACACCGGCTCGCTACGGCGGCGAGGAGTTCGCGGTGTTGCTCCGGCGAGCTTCGGCCGAGCAGGCCATGGAGGTAGGCGAGCGGATCCGACGCTCCGTGGTGCGTCTTCATCCGTCCAGCCTCGGCATCGACGAGCCGGTCACGGTCTCGGTCGGTGTCGCGGTCGCCGGCACCGACGAGGTCGGCATCCCCACGCTGGTGGAGCGCGCCGATCGGGCGCTGTATCGCGCCAAGCGGCAGGGGCGCGATCGCGTCATCGCTGCCTGAGCCGGGACATGTCCGGACGCTCGCCACGGCCACCGCTCGACGACGGTGCCGCACCCACCAACGCGCGCATCGCCGCCGTCCTCCGGGAGATCGCGGACCTGCTCGATATCAAGGGCGAGTCGTCGTACAAGGTCACGGCCTATCGGCGGGCCGCCGATTCGGTGGTGCGCAGTGGCCTCGACGTGGCTGCAGCGTATCGGGCCGGGGAGCCCCCGCGATTGCGTGGAGTCGGCGGGACGCTCTCCGAGCGCATCGCTGAACTCTCGGCCGAGGGTCGGTCGGCCTATCACGAGACCCTGCGCGACGAGGTCCCACCTTCGCTGCTGGATCTGCTGGCCGTGCCTGGAGTAGGGCCACGCACGGCCGGGGACGTGTGGCGCACTCTGGGGATCAGCAGCATCCCCGAGTTGGAGGCGGCCGCACGTGCCGGGCAGCTCCGCCAGATGCGCGGCATCAGCGCCGGTACCGAGTCGCGCATCATCGAGGGCATCGGGGAGCTCGCGCAGCGGCCCCCTCGACGCATGTTGCTGGCCGAGGCTCACGCGCTCGCAGATGGGGTGGCGGCCCTCATCGAGACCCTGCCCGGTGTGGAGTCTGCTGTGGTCGCCGGCTCGGTGCGGCGCTGGTGCGAGACGGTGGGCGACCTGGACGTGCTGGTCGAGACCGAGCAGCCCGATGTGGTCCTCTCGGCGCTGGCGGCATCGCCCGTCGTGGAACGGGCAGACAGAGGCGATGGTCGCCTCGCCGGCGATCGGATGACCCTGAGGCTGGCAGATGGGCCGCAGCTCGATGTCATGTTGATGCGGCCGGGGGCTGCCGGTAGCTACCTCGTCCATCTCACAGGTTCGGCCGAACACAACGTGGCCCTGCGCCATCGGTCGCGAGTGCGCGGCTGGTCGCTGTCGGAGCGCGGTGTGGTGCCACTCGACGCCGAGGATGATCGGCCGCGCACGTTCGCCACGGAGGCCCAGCTGTACGCGTTCCTTGGCCTCACAGAGATCCCCCCGGAGCTGCGCGAGGGCGGGGGAGAGATCGAGGCCGCGGAGGCCGATACTCTGCCGCATCTGATCGAACGCGCCGACCTTCGTGGTGACTGCCACAGCCACACCCACTGGTCGGATGGCCGGGAGCCGCTCGAGGTCATGGTCGAGTCGGCACGCTGCGAGGGCCGGGAATACCAGGTGCTGACCGACCACTCCTGGAGCCTCACCATCGCCAACGGCCTGTCACCCCAGCAGGTGGAGCAGCAACGCCGGGTGATCGCGGAGCTGAACGAGCAATTCGCACGCCAGCTGGAGGACTCGGACTTGCCCGACGGGGCTCGCCCCGAGGGTTTCCGGCTCCTCCACGGCACGGAGCTCGAGATCACCTCGCTCGGCACACTTGACTACGACGACGCGCTCCTGGCGAGCTTCGACGTCGTGGTCGCCTCCCTGCATGTCGGTCGGCGGCAGCCCAGGGCCCAACTGATGGCGCGCTATGAGCTGGCCATGCGCAATCCCCACGTCGACATCATCAGCCACCCGTCGGGGCGCAAGATCGGCCAACGCACCGACCTGGACCTCGACTGGGAGGCCTTCTATCGCCTCGCGGCCGAGACCGGTACGCTGCTGGAGATCAACGGCAGCCAGGCACGATTGGACCTCGATGAGCACCGCATCCGTGCCGCCGCCGAGGCCGGCTGCCGCTTCGTCATCGACTCTGACGCGCACGAGCGAAGCGAGTGGCAGAACCTGGCGTGGGGCACCGCGATCGCCCGACGCGGCTGGCTCACACCGGAGCTGGTGGCCAACACGCTGCCACTCGATCGCTTCATGGCACTCTTGGCCGACAAGCCGCATCACTGGTGACCCGACGCGGTTCGCGGTTTCCGGCACAGCGATGGTAGGATGAACTCTCGCCAAGCGCCACGGTGTGCGCCCGTGCCCATGACATTCTTGGCGCGCCGCCCAGGGCGGCCCAGTACCCCACGACCGAGGAACGCATGAGCTTCGACCCGCTGACCGAGAACGAACCCGCCGCCGTTTCGAGCGCGATCACCGCCAGTCGCCAGAAGCGCCAGCTCGTCGAACAGGCGATCGACAGTGCGCGACGGGCTGATTGGCAGGCCGCCGCCGATGTCAACGCCAAGATCCTGGAGATGGGCCCCGACAGCGCGGCCGAGAACCGGGCCGCCAAGGCATATTGGGAGCTGGGCGAGCTGGGCAAGGCACGCGAGCACTACCAGTCCGCGCTGGCCATCGATCCGACCAATCGGATCGCCGACCGAAACATCCACCGCTTGCGCATGCTGATGGTGGACGCCGGCTCCAAGACCGTGCCCGCGACTCCGGGCAGCAAGGCACCGGTGGGCATCTTCGTCGAGGAGACCGGCAAGACCGGCTTCGCGCACCTGGTCGATCTGGCCGACCCCATGGACCTGGCGCAGGTCAACCCCGGGGACTTCGTGGAGCTGGAGCCCGATGGCCCGCGCGTGGAAGCCAAGTCGAACGGCGTGCGTGTCGGTGTCGTGGAGCCCCGGGTCGCGGCCCGCCTGCTGCGCCTGATGGCAGATGGCAACAAGTACGCCGCCGGCGTCACCAGCCTGGGCGACGAGGACGTCCGCATCATCATCCGCGAGACGTACCAGGATCCCGCCAACTATGGCAAGGTCTCCTTCCCGACCGCGGCCAAGGTCTCGGACCTGCGCCCCTATACCAAGGGCACGCTGGTGCGAGAGGAAGCGGACTTGGAAGAGGAGCTGGAGCTCGATGACGAGGAGAGCGTCGACATCAGCGCGCTCCTGAAGGCCCAGACGGAGCCCGAGGAAGGGTTCCAGATCGACGGTGAGGATGGGTCGGAAGCCGACGACGACGACATCGACGTCGGCGAAGAGGATGACGGCGACTCCTAGGGTCGGTTCGGGAAGACCCTGACCGGCGGCGGGTCTTGAGCGCCGCAGCAGCCACTGCTCTGTCGGCGCCCCGCGGATAGACTGAGACGGACACGATGGCGGACCCGCAGAAGACTCACAAGACAAGAAGTCGCGGGCCACGCCTGCCCGCGCTCGATCGACTCGCGCCGGCACCTGACCTGGCTGCGCTGGCCAAAGAGATCACAGCGCGTACCAAGCCCGGGGATGTGGTGCTGGAGTTGCATGGCCGAGGCGGCTGGGTGACTCGTGCCGCCATCGACCAGCTTCGGCGTTCATTCACTATCGAGACCACGGCACTGACGCGGCTCGTGGCCGAGATCATGTTGCGGCCGCCTGACCTGCGGCATTTCGATGCCGCGGTCTCCGGTATCGCGGTTGATGCCCGTGGGTTGGAGGGCGGCCTGCGATCGGCTATCGAGGGCAGTTACGCCACGCGCTGTCCGTCGTGCGGCAACACGGTGACGGTGAACGAGTTCATCTGGGATAGCGATGCCAGCGAACCGTCGCGCCGATCGTTCCGATGTCCGCGCTGTCGTGATGGTGGTCCCGAGAAGCGGCCCATCAAGGTCGATCCTGACGATCTCTATCGCTCTCGTTCGGTCGACGCTGCTGCTGCGCGGGAGGCCTTGCGGCGGCGCTTCCCGGCGCCGGATGAAGGGCATGCCCTGCCCGATGAGCTGGTCGATCTGTATCCTCCGCGCGCCCAGATCGCTCTGGCCGCCATCCTCGAACGTATCGAGACGGACCTGCGCGCTCCTTCTGTCCAGGCCGCGCTGCGTCTCGCGGTGGTGCACATGGTGCTGCCCGTCAGCAAGCTCAACGGCTATCCGGGCCGAATCGCCGGGGTGCGGATCAGCGCCGGGCGAGTGCGCGGCTCCAGCTCACGGCAGTGGCGCGAACGCAACGCGTGGCGTGCGTTCGAAGATGGCGTTCGCGTGGTGCGCGAGTTCGTGCAGTGGCTGGAGGGCGGTGGCGGCCACACGCCCGCTCGAGTGGGGCCGGACTTGCGCTCACTGCTCGACGGTTCGGCCAATGTGGCGCTGCGCTTCGGCATGCCGCTGGGCCGAGAGACCTTCGGGCCACCGCCGCGCGCGGGTGCTGAGCCGGGGGCCAGGCCGCGTGTCTCACCGGGCGTGCGCCTGGTGCTCAGCCAGCCCCCCATCCACTGGTCAGCGGACAGCCTTGCCTTCGCCTATCTCGCCTCCTCGCTGGCCATCGGACCGGAGGGAGCCGGGACGCTGCCATTGGCTGCGGTCTTCGGGTCTGGGACCAAGGCCGAGTGGGCACGTGACGCAGCCACGCTCCAGCGAGCACTCAGCGCAGTACAGCCGGTGCTGCTGCCCGACGCCCAGGCTGTCATCGCCCTCAAGCACGCCAGCCCCGAGTCGCTTGTCGCCACGGTCATCGGGGGCGTCGGTGCCGGCATGCGTGTCGACGATGCCGTGCTTGGCTTGAGTGATGAGGGCATCAGCGGCACCGTGCGGTTCGCTCCGCCGAGGTCAGCTACATCGGGTGACCGCGACGTGGCTATCCACTCCTCGTCCGATCCCTCGGGGCCGTTCCAGATCGCCGCGGTCGAGGCGGCCATCGCAGATATCGCGGTGGCGGTCATGCAGATCCGGGGTGAACCCACGCCCTTCGACCGCATCCTTGGCGAGGTGCTGCTTGGGCTGGACCACCTGGGACATCTGCGACGGCTGGTGGGTACCAGACGGACGATCCAGGACGGCGACGATGAGGTCGTCCAGCGTCAGCCGGGACTGTTCGGAGTGGTCAGCGATCGGACCGGTGTGGACGGGGACGAGAAGGCCCTTGACGATGATGCCGAGGACGAGACTGAGGAGGACCTGCCCGCGCAGCAGGGCATCGACTGGGACGACAGGGGGCCAGCATCGGACCCGGTACGGCGCACACTCGAGCTGATCCGAAAGGAACTACGCCGACCCGAGCATCCGCGACTATCGGAGGTCGACGAAGACCTGTGGTGGCTCCGCGCTGCTGCCGATCTGCAGGCTGCCAAGCCACCCCTGAGTGAACGTCTCGAGTGGGGCATCTTCAGCCTGCTCACCACCAGCGGCGGGATCAGCCGTGCCTCGTTCGATGAACGCGTGAGCCGACTCTTTCGTGGCCCCGAGTCCGTTGACGCCGACCTGGTGACCGCCGTGCTCGACAGCTATCGCAGCTCGACCCCAGCCGACGACGGGCTCATCCACACTGACGAGTCGTTGCAGCGCCGCTACGCCGAACATGGCGAGATGGTCGGGATGCTGACCGATTTCGGCCATCGCGTGGGCATGCGGGCCTGGATCACCAAGCGTGAGCAACGACGCCGCTACGGCTCGGCCACCCTTGGCGACCTGCTCAGCGATCCGGAACAACGCGTCTACCTGCCACTGGTCGCACCTGGGCCGCAGGAGCTGCTCGAGGAGATCGACTGCATCTGGTATGTCCGTGGACGCGGCGCATTCCTGTTCGACGTGGAGTGGCAGGCGGCACTCGACGAACCGGTGCTCAAGCGTGGGCCCCGGATCGAGACGACCGATTCGCTGGTCCGCTTCCTGGTCATCCCTGACGAGCGCAGCCCGCTCCTGCGCCTTCGTCTGGCGCGATCGCCGGTCCTGCGGCAACGACTGCAGGACGACAACTGGCATATCCTCAAGTGGAGCAACGTCGGCCGCCTGCACGCCAGTCCGCGCGGCGACCTCTCCGTCCTGGGCCCGTTGTTGGGTATCGAGCCCGACGTCGAGCGTGGCGAGGACCAGATGCCCATGTTCGCCAAGTGAGCCTGGGCCAGCCATAGACCCAACCGGAGGTATCAACGTGTCCGTCACCTCAGCTGCCACCTCGCCGGTCCATGCCTTCGCTGAACGTGCCTGGGAGCAGTTCCTGGAACTCAACCCCCTGTGGGCCACCGCGCAAGGGGACGAGCGCTGGGACGACCGGCTGGGTGATCCGGGTCCTGACGGTCGTGCCGCCGAGCTGGCCATGCTCGACGCCTGGGAGGCAGGGTCGGGCGCGTTCGACGAGGAGGCATTGTCGGTCGAAGACGCGGTCACCCTGGACCTGGTCCGGATCGTCATCGGTCGACTGCGCGAAGCCCACTCCCTTCGACTCTGGGAGATGGATGCGCTGGATCAGTACGGCGGCCCGCAAGCACTCATGGGTGAGCTGGCCAGGCTGCAGCGCACCGATACCCCGGAGCGTTTCGAGCGCCTGCTGGCCAGGGTGGCGGCGTATCCGGCCTGGATGGAAGCGCACCGCCTGAACATCGCAGAGGGCGTCGCCGCGGGGCGCACGGCTGCCACAGCGGTCGTCGAACGCTGCCTCACCCAGACCCGTCGCATGGTCGAGACACCGGCCTCGCGATCACCACTCGTGGTGGCCAACGACGGACTGTCCGACAGCCAGCGCGCCACGCTCACCGAGGCCATCGAACGCGATGTGCTGCCAGCGCTGCAGGCCTGGCTGGAGATGCTCCGGGAGTATGCCCCACTGGCACGCAGTGGCGAGGGCATCTGCTACCTGGACGACGGCGAGGCCCTCTACCGACACCACATCAAGGCCTGGACGACGCTTTCGGAGGACCCTGTCGAGATCCACGAGTTCGGTCTCCGCCGCCTTGCCGAGATCGAGTCGGAGGCCCGCGACATCGTGGCCGCGCTGGGGTTCGACGACGTCGCTGCCCTGCGTACGCACCTGGACACATCCGCGCAGAACCATGTGACTGATCCAGCTGAGCTGGTACGCCGTGCCGAGGTGCTCGTGGAGCGCGCCGAATCCGCCGCTCCGTCGTGGTTCGGACGGCTACCCAAGGACACCTGCGAAGTGCGAGCGGTCGAGCCGCACATGGAACAGGAGGCGCCACCGGCCTTCTACCAGGGACCCACCGAGGACGGCTCCCGAAACGGCGTCTTCTTCATCAATACCTATGGTCCCGCCTCACGCCCACTCCACCGCATGGCCGCGATGGTGTTCCACGAGGCCGTGCCCGGCCATCACTTCCAGATCACCATCGAGACCGAGCTCTCGGGACTGCCGGCGTTCCGACGTTTCGGCTCCCGTCTCGCCGGTGGCGCCTTCGTGGAGGGTTGGGGTCTGTACGCCGAGCGGCTGGCCCAAGAGATGGGGTTGTATCACACGCCGCTGGAGCGGTTCGGCGCGCTGGAGACGGAGGCGTGGCGGGCCGTCCGGCTGGTGGTCGACACCGGCATCCACGCGCTTGGGTGGACCCGTCAGCGGTCCATCGAGGCGCTGCGCGAGCGGTCCGGACTATCGCAGCTGGAGGCTGAGACCGAGACCGACCGCTATATCAGCTGGCCCGGCCAGGCGCTGTCCTACATGATCGGGCAGCGTGAGATCCTCGCGCTCCGGGCCGACCTCGAGGTCCGGGACGGCGACCGCTTCGACAAGCGATCCTTCCACGACGAGGTCATCGGGCACGGCTCGCTGCCGCTCTCGACACTGCGGGCGCAGGTTCCCGGCTGGGTCAAGCCCAGGGCCGGCTGAGGATCAGTTCGGGTCAGGATCCTCTGCCGCGCGAGCATCCACGGTCACAGCGTCGCCATCCGGCGTCTTGGCCGCCGCGTCGCGCCACTCCGGGAGACCCTGCAAGGCTGCCACGGCGATGGGCTCGGTGGGATACATGCCGTGCGCGCCAAGCCGCTGGCTCAACCCGACCTTGCGCATGCGATCCCGCACGCTGCCCTTGGCGTGGACGATGACCAGCCGCGTGCCTCGCTCCTCCAGCGCCCCAGCCAGCGCATACAGGGCGTCCGACGTGGTCACATCCAGCTCGATGGTGGCCTCGACATCCAGCAGGACCGCCCTGGGTACGCTGGGCGCCTCGTACACGGCCCGTAGGACCTGATCGGACATGGCGGTCGCATTGAAGTAGTACAGGGGGGTATCGAGGCGCAGGATGAGCATGCCCTCGACCGGCTCAGCCTCGGGGTTGCGCTCCTGGTCGACGAAGTTGTCATGGCGTCCGGGCAACCGGCCCAGCAGCGCGATGACCGGTCGGCTGGCGCTATACAGCAGGATGATGACCGACACGAGAGCGGCGATCACGAGTCCCGCCAGCACGTCGGTGCTGACCACGCTGGCCGTAGCGACCAGTGCTACCGCAGCATCCGTCTTGCGCCAGCGCACGTAGCGTCGCCATTCAGCCAGGTCGACCAGGCTGATGACCGACGTGATGATGATGGCGGCCAGGATGGTTTGTGGCAGGTTCGAGAAGAGCGGGCCCAGCAACACGATGGTGAGCACGAGGCCGGCTGCCATCACCAACGATGAGAGCTGGCTCCTGGTGCCGGCCGCCTCCCCGGTGGCCATCGAGCTGACGCTGGCATCGACCGTGAAGCCGCCGAAGAGGCCGCTGCCGAGGTTGGACCCGCCCAGCGCGATCAACTCCTGGTCGGGTCTGATCCGGTAGCCATGGCGGTTGGCGAAGGCCCTCGAAGCGGCGACCGACTCGGCGAGGGCGAGGAAGAAGATGCCGGCCGCGCCAGTCGCCAGGTACGCGATGTCGCTGAAGTCGACCTCCGGCAGCGAAGGGACGGGCACACCGCCGGTGATCTCGCCCACCACGGCGAGCCCGTCGTTGGCCAGGCCCAGGACGGTGACGATCACGATGGCACCCACGACGGCGATGAGCGGACCGGGGATGCGTCGGTCGATGGCCCGCAGCATCACGATGACGACGATGGCTGCGCCGCCAAGCAGCAAGCTGGTGATGTCAGTGTCAGGCAGCTCATGGACCAGGCTGGCGAGCTGCTGGAAGACATTGCCACTCGACCCCGCGACACCGAAGAGCTTGGGCAGCTGCCCGACCGCGATGGTGATGGCCAAGCCGACCAGGAAGCCAGTGATGACTGGCTTGGCCAGGAATTCACTCAGGAAACCCAGGCGCAGGATCCCGGCGCCCAGCAGATACAGCCCTACGATGATGGCCAGCGTCGCGGTCAAGGCGAGATAGGTTCCCGCATCGCCACCAGCGATGGGTGCCACGACCGATGCCGACATCACCGCCATGGTCGAGCTGGTGGTGACCTTGGCATGCCGGCTGGTACCCAGCAAGGCGTATACCGTGAGACCGACGGTCGCGGTGGTCAGGCCGACGCCCGCTGGCACGCCAGCCAGCTCGGCATAGGCCATGGCGACGGGCACCATCACCGCCCAGGACGTGATCCCGGCGGTGATATCCGGGCTCAGCCAGGCGCGTGGATAGGCCGACAGCCAGCGGATGATGGGAACATATCGAACCAGCAGGTCCCAGGCATCGTGCCGGGCCGACACCCTCGGGCGGTCGTTGGACTCCGCGGTCATCGCCACGATGGTAGCGGCGCCGAGTCGCCGGAGGCGTAACCACGACACCTACGGGCCGCGTTGCGCTGGCTCCGTCGGTCGGAAACGCAGCCCGTCTGATCGCCACCATACCCATCGGTTGGCCACTGGTCTCGTGGTCGGCGGCCGAGTTCGAAGCGCAGGCCGATGGGTTGCGATGCGAGGTCGTCGCTGGCGTATGGCGAATGTCCCTCCGTCGCGATACCCTTGGACCTGGATCGCGACGTCGCGACCGATCACATTCATCCATCAGAGGAGCACGTATGTCCTACGGTCCAGTCGAGTTGGTCGTCCTGCATTTCGACGGCACGGACTTCCGGGGTGACGTCCTGCGTGAGATCCAGAAGGCCGTCGATGCCGGCACCATCGCGGTCATCGACCTCCTGGTCGCGGTCCGTGTGGGCGATGAACCCCTCAAGGTCCTTGAGGTCCAGGAGCTGCAGGATCCGATCCTCAAGCGCTGGGAACCCGTGATCGCCGATGCCGGCAACCTGCTGAGCGAATTCGACGCCTACGCACTGAGCGCCGGTCTTGGCCCCGACGCCGCTGTCGCATTGATCGTCTTCGAGCACCGTTGGCTGGCGCCGATCGCCGATGCCATCGAGGCTGCCGGCGGCTCCGTGGTCATGGCCGAGCGCATCCCGCGTGCGGTCGTCGAGCAACTGGTCGCTGAGGCCGCCGCATCCTAGCGGCGGCACCACCAAGGCGGAACCGTCCGCAACCCGAACATAGGAGAACGATCCCATGATGAGACGACGTAGGGGCATCGTCGGCACGATGGCCACCACAGCGGTGGTGGTCGGCACGGCCGGTGCAGTCTCCCACCACCAGCAGCAGAAGTATGCCAACAAGAATGCCGAGGCACAGGCGCAGCAGCAGGCCGCGCAGTCCGATGCGCAGCAGCAGGCCGAGATGCAGCAGATGCAGGAGCAGATGGAGCAGATGCAGGCCCAGCAGGCAGCTGCTGCTGCAGCCGCACCCGCAGCTGCTGCAGCAGCCCCGGCGGGTGCCAGCGATGACCTCATGGGCCAGCTGAACCAGCTCGCCCAGTTGCACCAGGCAGGGGTGCTCGACGACGCCGAGTTCGCCGCCGCCAAGGCCAAGCTCCTGGCCTGAGTGCCGTTGCCTGACCAACGTCAGGACAAGGGACGGCAGCCGCCGGGTGTCTTGCCCGGCGGCTGTTGCGCGAGGAGGGGACCTGGTCGGTGTCCGACGACATCCGGAAGCACTTCCTGAAGATCCCGTGGGGCACTCAGCAGCCCAGTGGCGAGGTCCTGCTGTCACCGGCGTGGGAGGTCTTCATCCTCGGCGTCTCGATCCTCTCGGTGTTCAACCTGGTCGTGGTCGGATTGGCCCGAAACCCCGAGCTCGACATGGTCTACGTGATCATGGACTCCATCCTCACTCTGGTCTTCCTGGCCGATGTATCGCGTCGTTTGACGGTGGCCGACGATGCAAGGGCCTACCTGACCCGCGGTCGGGGCTGGATCGATGTGCTGGCCGCATTCCCGCTGCTTCGCATCTTCCGGCTCTTCCGCATCGTTCGGATGTTCCGAGTCCTCCGTCAGCTGGGCGGACCGGCGCGGGCGTTCAAAGCGTTCTTCTCCAACAAGGCCGCCGGGGGCCTGCTCTCGGTGCTATTGGTGGCGCTGCTGGTGATGGAGTTCGGAGCACTGTTGATGTTCGCGGTCGAGCACGATGCGCCCGGCACCACGTTCAAGACTGCCCAGGACGCGGTCTGGTTCGTGCTGGTCACGATGTCCACGGTCGGATACGGTGACGTGTACCCCGTGACCGATGCCGGCCGAGTCGTGGGCGCATTCATCATCGTCGTTGGCGTAGGTGTCTTCGGCACACTGACGGGCTTTCTGGCCAACGCCTTCCTGGCACCGTCCGAGGCCCGCGAGGCCGCGCTGCCGCCTGGGGCACTGGCTGAGGACGACGGATCCACGGTCGACGGCATGCCCACTGTCGACGAGTAGCTGGTCATGGCCAGCGCGGCATGAACGGGGGTGTCATCGTCTCCCGCATCAAGTACGATTTGGCCAACGTTTGATTAGTGGAGGGAAGTCATGATCTTGTTGGGCTGTTTGCTGGCATTCAGCGCCGCGGTGGCGCCCCGTGTCATCCTGATCCTCGCGTGGATCTTCAGCGATCGCTGGCCACGAGTCTGGGAGGGTGACTTCATCATCCCCCTGCTGGGGATCATCTTCCTGCCCTACACCACCATCATGTACATGCTCGCGTGGACGCCCAACCTCGTTGGTGGTGGTGGCGGCGTCGAGGGCGTGGAATGGCTCTGGGTCCTGTTGGGCCTCTTCCTGGATCTCTGGAAGTACAGCCAGATGTGGGCCAACCGCCAGCAAGCTACAGAAACCACGGTGAAGTACTACCCGTCCGGCGCCCCGCGCTATGGCGGTGGTTCCACCAGTGCTGCCGTTTCCAGCGGCCAGGTCCCACCCAGCACGTCGCCAACGGCAGCGGATGCGGATACCGCCCCGACGGCATCCTCTGTACCCGACGAGGAGCGTCCACCGACCTCCGTGTAGGGTCGCCTTCGGGCAGCCTGCAAGCGAAACCGAGTCACGACGCCACGACGCGCGTCCTCCAAGGGGGGCGCGCGTTTGGCTATCCTGACGGTGTGACCCGTATCCCATCGCTCATCGGGACGACCGCGCCCATGGAGGAATGACAGCGTGACAGACCAACAGCGGCCCGCAGCCAGTGGACCCGAGATCGAGCACTTCACGGTCGAAGGCCGCAGCTTCCCGCCTGACCCGGCCTTCGTGGCCCAGGCCAATGCGGGTCCCGACCTGTATGTCCACGCTGACGAGGACTTCGAAGCTTTCTGGGCTGACCTCGCCAGGCGAAGACTGCTGTGGAACGAAGCCTTCACCAAGACCCTCACCTGGGAGACCCCGTTCGCCAAGTGGTTCGAGGGCGGCAAGCTCAACGTTGCCGAGAACTGCGTGGATCGCCATATCGAGGCCGGCAACGGGGACAAGGTCGCCTTTCACTGGATCGGTGAGCCTGGTGACACCCGGACCATCACCTTCAGTGACCTCCATCGTGAGGTCCAGAAGGCGGCCAATGCGCTCAAGGAGCTGGGGGTCGCGACCGGTGACCGGGTGGCCATCTATCTGCCCATGATCCCCGAGCTGCCCATCGCCATGCTGGCGTGCGCCCGGATCGGCGCGCCGCACACGGTGGTCTTCGGCGGTTTCTCGGCCGAGGCCCTGGCCAGTCGGATCGATGATGCCGAGGCCAAGCTGCTGATCACGGCTGACGGTGGCTGGCGACGCGGCAAGGCTGTCGACCTCAAGTCGGCCGGCGACGCCGCCGTGGAGCGGACCAGCACCATCGAGCATGTCCTCGTGGTGCAGCGCGTCGGGGATGCGGCACCGGCGACCATGGTCGACGGCCGGGACGTGTGGTGGCACGATATCGTGGAACGGCAGGCGGCAGACTGTCCACCCGTGCCGGTGGACTCCGAGCACATGCTCTACCTGCTGTACACCTCGGGTACCACGGCCAAGCCCAAGGGCATCATCCACACCACGGCCGGTTACCTGCTGGGCGCGTCGTACACGCACGAGACCGTCTTCGACATCAAGCCAGAAGATGTCTATTGGTGCGCGGCGGACATCGGCTGGGTCACCGGACACTCCTACATCGTGTACGGGCCGCTTGCGAACGGTACGACCGGGGTGCTCTATGAGGGCTCGCCCGATACGCCCAGCTGGGAACGCTGGTGGGAGATCATCGAGGAGTACAAGGTCACCAAGCTGTACACCGCGCCGACTGCCATCCGCGCCTTCATGAAGCAGGGCGAGGAGCTTCCAGCTCGGCACGACCTGTCATCGCTCGCGTTGCTGGGGAGCGTTGGCGAACCCATCAACCCTGAGGCCTGGCTCTGGTACCACGAGCACATCGGTGGTGGCAAGGCGCCGATCGTGGATACCTGGTGGCAGACCGAGACGGGTCAGATCATGATCACGCCACTGCCCGGCGTGACCGCCACCAAGCCCGGCAGCGCGACCTTCCCATTCCCCGGCATCGATGCCGACGTCGTCGATGCGACCGGCAAGCCAGTACCACTCGGCGAGGGCGGCTACCTCGTCTTGAAGCGACCCTGGCCGGGCATGCTCCGCGGCATCTACGGCGATCCCGAGCGCTATCGGGCGACCTACTGGAGCCGCTTCAAAGGCATGTACTTCGCCGGCGATGGCGCCCGGCGAGACAAGGACGGCTACTTCTGGCTGCTTGGTCGGGTCGACGATGTCATGAACATCTCTGGTCACCGCATCAGCACCATCGAGGTCGAGTCGGCACTGGTGGACCATCCCGCGGTCGCGGAGGCCGCGGTAGTGGGTAAACATGATCCCGTCAGTGGTGAAGCCATCTTCGCGTTCGTCATCACGCGCGCCGGGATCGAGACCAGCGATGCCCTGGCGTCCGAGCTGCGCGCGCACGTTGCCACGGTCATCGGGCCCATCGCCAAGCCCAAGTACCTGCTGTTCACGCCCGATCTGCCCAAGACCCGTTCAGGCAAGATCATGCGGCGGCTGCTCCGCGACGTCGCCGAGGGTCGCTCACTGGGCGACACCACGACGTTGGCGGATCAGTCGGTCGTGGAGTCCATCCGCGTCGGTGCAGGCTCTGCGGAAGAGGACTAGTCTCGCAACTCGGCCGATGGGTGGTCGTGCTGATACGGGACTGGAGGTCGGATGGGCTCGTTGGGCCTGGAACGCAGCTTCGCGATGGTGGTCGGCATCGTGCTGATCAGCCTGGGGATGGCCGGCGTCGTCGGAAATCCCATCGTGGGACGAGCGGACACGACCGGGATCGTCGTCACCGGATTCGGGCACGACCTCGTGCACCTGGTGACCGGGGCGCTGTTCCTGCACGTGGGTGTCGCCCTCAACGGTCGGACTCGGGCCTTCGGGCTCATCGGCCTGGGGCTCTTCCTCCTGTTGACCGGCCTTGTCAGCCTGGTCAGTAGCGATCTCCTCGGGTTCTATGATGCAGCCACTTCAGGTATCGACCAGCTGGCCCACATGCTGCTTGGGATCGCTGCCATCGTGGTGGGCTGGATGGGACGCGAGGTCGAACGGCGCGAATTCGGACGTTCAGCATCACGGCCGATCCAGAGCTGAATATGGGCATGGATCGAAGCAGCGTCGACCCGAGTAGCGTCCTGCCGAGTATCGATCGGCTGGGCCGACCCCTGCGCGACCTGCGTATCTCGGTCACCGACCGCTGCAACTTCCGATGCACCTACTGCATGCCTCGTGAGATCTACGGGCAGGACTTCCAATTCCTGCCGCAGGCAGAGCTGCTCACGTTCGAGGAGATCACGCGCCTGGCGCGTATCTCCATCTCGCTGGGTGTCACCAAGATCCGGCTGACTGGCGGCGAGCCACTGCTTCGGCGTGATGTCGAGGAGCTGGTGCGCATGCTGGCGGATCTGGACGGCCTGACGGACCTGACGCTGACGACCAACGGATCGCTGCTGGCACGCAAGGCGGAGGTGCTGGCTTCGGCGGGGCTCCACCGCGTCTCGGTCAGTCTCGACTCGCTCGACGACGAGACGTTCGCCCAGCTCAACGACGTGTCCTTTCCGGTGGCTCGTGTGCTGGAGGGCATCGAGGCTGCCGAGCGAGCCGGACTGCATCCGATCAAGATCAACATGGTCGTTCGCCGCGGTCTGAATGAAGGCAGCATCCTGCCCATGGCGCGATTCGCGCGTGAGCGCGGCCACATCCTGCGTTTCATCGAGTACATGGACGTCGGCCATACCAACGGCTGGGCGCTGGAGGAGGTCGTGCCCTCTGCTGAGGTGGTGGCCGCCATCGACGCGGAGTTGCCGCTCATGGCGATAGCGTCCCAGTACCCGGGCGAGGTCGCCACACGTTGGGCCTACCGCGACGGCTCCGGGGAAGTGGGGGTGATCAGTTCGGTCACCCAGCCGTTCTGCGCCACGTGCACGCGGGCCCGCCTGACCGCCGAAGGCACACTCTACACGTGCCTGTTCGGTATCCATGGCGTTGACCTGCGGGCGCCTCTGCGTGCGGGCAGCGACGACGAGCGCGTGCGTGCGCTCCTGGCGGGCACCTGGGCGGCCCGGAGCGATCGCTACTCCGAGTTGCGCTCGGAGGCCACCACCAACTTGCCGAAGGTGGAGATGTCGCACATCGGCGGGTGATGGCGGACGCGCCATCGCGAGTGGTCCGGGTATGCTGACGGTCAGGCGGGTCGTTCGTGCGCTTGACGCTTGGGTCATGGCAGTGCGGCAGGGCAGGGAGGCCATCGATGACACGGTCTGGACAGCCGCAGGGAGAGGAGGCCGGTCCCGCGAAGGACGGGATGCGCGATGCCTCCGCCAGCCGAGATGACCCAGACGACCACGGCCCTGGACCCGGGCGGGCCATGGCCGGCCACGCCGTTCGGACGTCCCAGGGGCTGACCGAGGGCATCACCTCGACTCAGCGCATCCCGGGCCCCGCAGGCTACTTCATCGCTGATGTGCCCAATCGGATCATGGCGCTCATCATCGACATCATCGCATTGTCGATAGCAGGCCTGCTCCTGGCCCAGGTGTTCGGTGGACTGGCCATCCCACCGGGTGCGTTCGAAGCTCCGGCGGGCGGGCTGGACACGGCCGGCTTCGTCGTGGTCTTCATGTTGATGACGGCGCTCAGCCTGGCCTATTTCGTTTACCTCTGGGCGGCCGTCCGAGCGACCCTGGGGATGAAGCTACTGGGGCTCCAGGTCGGTGACGAGGTACGGGGGAACAACATCAGCGCTCGCCAGGCGGTGGTGCGCTGGCTTCTCGTCGGCATCCCGTCAGTGCTGGTGTCGATGGTCGTGTATGTACCGGGTCTGGTGGGTATCGTCCTGAGCGCCCTCGGGTCGGTGTGGTTGGCAGTGCTGCTCTATACGACTGCGAGGAGCGACAACAACCAGGGGATACACGATCGGTACTCCCACACCGTCGTCCTGAAGCGCAGACGCCACCGCGCCTGACCAGCAAGATGGCCCGGCGGTCGGCTCCTTTCCCACCATCGGTCCACAGTCGGTCACCGGGTTGTGGATACGCTCGCTCGAATGCTCAGGAGTCTGTGGATAACCGCCTTGACGCTGCAGCGGCAAAGGCACATAGTGAGTCTTGCCCGGAGGGGCCAGATACGAGCCAGGAACGCAGAGATCGCATCAAAGCGGACCGGGAGCGCGATGGTTCCTTCGGGCACTTTCGTTGTCCCGCCGCGGGCTACCCCATGTCGTGATGGCAACGCCCGCAGGAGCGTGACTCGGATGTCACATGAGACCATCCCGTTCAGCCGTCGACTCGATGTGCTGGAAGCGACAGTGCGTGACCGGTCTGACCTTCGCCCTCGGCTGGGCCTGGTCCTTGGCTCCGGGCTCGGCAGTCTGGCCGACGAGGTCGTTGAGGCTGTCTCGATCCCGTTCGAGGAACTGCCCGGATGGCCGACGCCATCGGTGCCGGGACACAGCGGGCGCCTGCTCCTGGGCAGGCTACGCGGGGTTCCGGTGGCCTGCCTGCGGGGACGCCTGCACATGTATGAGGGCTTGAGCGAGCGCCTGGTCGTGGAACCTGCCCTCCTCATGGGTCGCCTTGGGGCCGGGAAGCTCCTGCTGACCAACGCGTCCGGCGGCCTCAACCCGGGGTTCAGTGCCGGAACGCTCATGGTCATGCATGACCATATCAACCTGACCGGGCGTAGTCCGCTGTCGGGGCCTAACGATGATGCCCTTGGTCCACGTTTCCCGGACATGACCGAGGTCTGGGATCGCGACTTGCGTGATCGACTCCACGCGGCCGGTCGCGCCGAGGATGTCGAGTTGCGTGAGGGTGTCTACGTGGGTCTGACAGGGCCGGCGTATGAGACGCCGGCTGAGGTACGGATGCTCCGCGCCCTCGGCGGCGATGCCGTGGGCATGTCTACCGTCATGGAGGCGGTCGCGGCCAAATGGGCGGGCCTGCGCGTCTGCGGGATCTCGCTGGTGACCAATGCCGGCGCCGGTCTGTCGCCGACACCGCTGAGCCACGCTGAGGTCGTCGCGGCGGCCGACCAGGCCGGGCCGCGCCTGGCCCGCGTCATCGGCCGCTTTGTCGAGGATGTGGCCGGCGCTACCTAGCGAGGCGCCTCTGCGGTGGCTCGACCAGCAGGACTACAGGGTGGGCAGGTCCCGGCCTGCGGCCTTGGCGGCGGCCTTCTTCTCGGCCCAGGCATCGAGGACGTTGTCCTTGTGCGGCCGGATGGGGCAATGTTCATCCCGATTGCGGTCCTCGTCGCAGTAGCCCAGGGGCACGCACTTTGGTGCTAGGAATGAGCCCAGGAATGGGCTGACCGTGAAGATCTCGTGGCGGATGAGCTGGAACAGGCGCCGGATCTCCCATTGGGCCATGGTGCACAGCCGCAGCCCAGCCATGTGGATCAGGGCGCGCAGGTTGGTGGTCATGACCAGGTTGGTGCGCGTGGCGTTGGGCATCACGAAACGGGCATCTTCTCCCGGGATGCCTGCCTCGAGCATGTCTTCGTACAGCTCCAGTGACGAGGCCAGCTGTCCCTCGAACCGACCGCGTACCGCATCGTCTGCATCGGTCACCGAACCCGGCACCATGTAGCTGGGTTCCTTGTATTTGACATATCGCTGCGACTGCTGGTCGAAGGCAAGTCCCGCGCGGTGGCGGACCAATTGGTGGGATAGCGTTCGCGTGACGCCGCTGATGGCAAAAGTGAAGACGATGTGCTCGATGGTGGAGCCATGCCCCGAGTCGATGACCCGTCGCACCAGGTCCTGTTGACGCTCGCTGGCGACCTGGCCGCTGGTCGCGCGTTCGAAGATGTCCTGCGGCTCCAGCTCGCTGTAGCAGGTCCGACAGGCGGTGTAGATGAGCGGTACGTAATACTGCTCGGTGATCTCACGATCAGGGAAGAGGAGTGTCGCCTTCATGCCCAGCTCACGGGTGGCGGGACTGCGAGGTGTCGCGCTCCGGGGCCGGGGTTCGCCGCTGGGGGAGGGTGTGGCAGTCACAGCGCGAGTGTACCCGGCCATCCTCCGACGGGTATCCACCTGTCGCCACGGGCTGTTCCCGTGATGCCACGCCGGGCTGTCGAGTCCGTGCTAGCGTCCTCCTGCAACATCAACCATCAGTGCTTCACAGACGAGGTAGTCCCACATGGTCCTGCGAGGCCTCTTCGGCGGCAACAAGGATGAGCAGCCCGGGCCCGAGCCGGCCGCGCCACAGTCACAGGGATTCGCGACCGAGTCGATCAGGCGCATCGCCGGTGAGATCGAGGCGCTGCCCATCGATCGGCGCCGCTACATCGCCGGGTTCGCATATGTCCTGGCGCGGGCTGCGCATGCCGATCTGGAGATCACCGATGAGGAGCTCAAGTACATGGAGCTCGCGGTCGTCGAGGTGGCCCACCTGTCCGAGCCCCAGGCAGTGCTGGTCGTGGAAATGGCACGCAACATGGCTGAGCTGTATGGGGCGACCGATGATTTCGTGGTGACCCGACGGTTCACCGAGATCTCGACGCGCGAGCAGCGTGAGGACCTCCTGCGGACTGCGTTCGCTGTGGGAGCCGCAGACGACAGCATCACCGCCGCGGAGAGCGCCGAGCTCAACGAGATCGGCAAGGAGCTGGGGTTTCGCGCCGACGAGGTCGACGCCATCCGCGACGAGTTCCGAGACAAGCTCGCCGCGGTACAGTCCATGCGAGCAGCGCTGGGCGCCTGACCAGCACGGTGGTCGGCGGTCGTTCAGCGGGACTGAAGCTCTAGCGGGGTGGAGGGCGGGACCCGCCACCCCGCGGTCCCATGAGCCTAGGCGTCTTCTGCGACGTCGACCAGCGGCTCGTCAGATGTGCCTGCTTCGGCTTCGGGCAGGATCAGGACCCGGTAGACCCCGGCGACGATGGCACCGCCGAGGAGTGGCCCGACGATCCACACGATGGCATTGCTGAAGTCACCGGCCACCAGTGCCGGACCGAACCAGCGCGCAGGGTTCATGGCGCCGCCGGTGACACCACCGCCCATGAAGATGCCGGCTGCGACTGCGAGCCCGATGGCCAGACCTCCGATCTTGGCGGAACGGTTGTCCACGGCCGTACCAAAGACGGCGATGAGCAGACCCATGGTCATGATGGCCTCGGCTACGATGCCGCGGAGCACATCGATGCCGTCGCCCAGGGCCGGGACCGCCATCGACGCCTCGATCCCGGCTCGGTCCGAGAAGATCCAGAAGCCCACGGCCGCGGCGAGGACTGCCGCGATCAGCTGGGCGACGATGTAGCCCGCGCCCTTGATCGGATCGATCTTGCCCGCGACCCACAGGCCGAACGTCACGGCAGGATTGAAATGTCCGCCCGAGACGGCGCCGAACGCAGAGACCACCACGGCCAGGGCGAGTCCGTGGGCGAAGGCCACGACCACGGTGCCTGCCGCTGCCTGGCCGGTGAGCTCCGCGACCGCGTATCCGGCGCCGATGCCGATGAAGAAGAAGAAGAATGTCCCCAACCCTTCGGCCAGGTAGGCGTTCCATCGGTGGGCTTGTTTCACAGACGTTCCCTCTCGTTGGTAGGTCCCGGTCGATGCGCCAGGACCGGCTGGATTCGAATCGTAGCGTCTAGCGTGGCATGATGGCAGTCATGGATCTCGAATCAGATCATCACCGCCGAACGGGGCGGGGACCACGCCGGGTTCGCGTGCTACGCCGAGCCCGACGTCGGGCGCGCTTTCGGGAGTCACTCGTCGAGCTGGGACCCAAGTCGCGCCAGGTCACACTTTCCGATGGCCGGGCGCTCGGCTTTGATGATTTCGGCGACCCGGACGGGATGCCGGTCCTCTTCTTCCATGGCTTCGGTTCATCCCGGGTCGTTCGTCACCCCGACGATGAGATCGCGACCGAGCTGGGCGCCCGCGTCCTTGCCGTCGACCGACCCGGGATCGGCATCTCAACGCGCCAGTCCAACCGCCGCGTCACAGATTTCCCGCGCGACATCGAAGAGCTGCTCGACATCCTCGGCATCGAGCGTTGCGCTGTAGTGGCGTGGTCGGGCGGCGGCCCGTACGCACTGGCCTGTGCCTGGCAATTGCCTGAGCGCTTTTCGGTCGTCGGTCTCATCAGCGCACCGGCACCTCTCTCAGGCGCACCAGGCAGCTCCGGCTATACGTGGCGGCGACATCGCGCCATGTCCCGCACCGCCGATCATGCACCCTGGGTCATCGCACTGGCCATGTGGCAGTGGTCCCGGCAGCAGAAGTCGGACCCCAACAAGCAGCTCGATGAGGCCATCTCGGGCATGGTCGAGGCGGACCGCCAGATCCTGGGCGACCCGGCGTTGCGGGCGGTCATGATCGCCAACGCAGCGGAGATGTACCGGCAGGGCAACGGCGGCATCTATGACGAGGCCCTGTGCCTGGCCCGCCCCTTCGGCTTTCCGATCGGCGGGGTCACGGTTCCGGTCCGGATCTGGCACGGCGCCCAGGACCAGGTCGTGCCGGTGGGCATGGGTCGATATATGGAGCGCAGTATCCCCAACGCGGTGGCAACGTACTATCGCAATGAGGGCCACCACTTCGTGTACGAACGCTGGCGAGAGATCCTCGGTGTGCTTGTCACTGAGGCGCGTCTACGCGACCGCCCCAGTCCACCGTCGGACCAGGAGCGGTCGGCGAGTGACGTCTCGCTGGACGTGTCGAGCCTCCCGGCTCCGTCAGGCAGTCACGTCAGGAGCTGACGGTCCGGCGGCGGTTACGCCGGGCGATGAGACCGTCCGCGGGAGCCTAGATGTGTTTCTCGATCGAGCTGCCTCGGCCCTTGGGCACGATCTGGTAGTAGGTCTTGTTGAACAGGATCTTGCCGACATGCCAGAGCCGACTGGGCTTGGGTGGTTGGGGCGGATGCTCGTAATCGAAGCGCAGAAGCGTGCCCTTGCCGTCGCCGACCTCGAAGAAGCACATCACCTTGCCCGTGTAGATGCCGTCCGTGGCGTTTGGCTCTCGTCCCTCCACCATGGCGGCGACCCGCTCGGCGACCACGGGGGCCTCGAAGTGGGCCGTGGAGCCAGCCTTGGACAGCGGCAGGTCGGTCGCATCGCCAAGGGCCCACACGTTGGGGCGGTCGCCCACATTGAGCGTCTCGTGGTCGGTCGGGAGCCAGCCGCCGGGTGCTGGCGCCAGCCCACTGTCGATAAGCACCTGGGCACCCTTGTGTGGTGGCACCAGGACGAGCAGGTCGTATTCGAGCTCCTCACCCTCCAGTGACTGCACGACCTTGCGTTCCGGGTCGATGGTCTCGACGTTGAAGAAGGTATGCAGCTCGATGCCCTTTCTTTCGAGCTCGGGTGTGGCCATGTCGTTGACCGACGGGATGGAGAAGGCGCGAGCGATGGGCGAACAATAGTGCAGCTCGCTCTTGTCACGCAGTCCCCGTTCGCGCAGCTCGCTCTCGATGAGGAACGCCACTTCCAGCGGTGCAGGTGGGCACTTGTACGGCATCGCCGCGATGCCGACCACGACCTTGCCGCCGGTGAAGCGGTCCAAGGCGGCGCGCAAGCCTTGTGCCGCAGCTTCGCTGTAGAAGTGGTGGGCCTCACTCTCGAAGAAGGGGATGCTCTCGGGCAGGATGCGGGACCCGGTGGCGAGCACGAGGGCGTCATACCCGAGCGACCTGCCATCGGCCAGCTCGACGTGGCTGGTGGCCTCATCGATCTTCACCACCGTCCCGAGCTCAAGGTGGACCCGATCGTCGAGCAGGCGACGTTCCGGCTTGCGCAGCGACTTGGGGTCCTGAGAGCCCATGGCGATGTACATGAAGCCGGGCTGATAGACGTGCTCGCCGGTCTCATCCACGACGGTAACGGTGGCCGCGCCGGCATCGATCTGCTGCTTGATCTTGCGGCTGATGAGGTTCGCGACGAGCGTGCCACCCACGCCGCCGCCGAGGATGAGGATGTTCTGCATCGGGTCGTCTCCGCTGTGTGACGCGCGCTACCTGAGCTTCTCGACCACGATCTCGTCGTAGCCCTCGTGCGGGTAAACGCCGACGAGTCGATGGCCTGCCTTTTGGACCCAGGCCGGGATGTCCGTCCTGGATCCGTTGTCGGTCGAGATGACCGCGAGGATGTCGCCGACGGCGCCTTCGCGGATGCCGCGGATGAGCTCCATCAGCGGTCCCGGGCAATAGCTGCCGCGAGCATCGATCGTGGTGGTGGCGACGGTCTCGAGTTCGAGGGTGGTCATGGTGGCTTCCTTTCAGGTCTAGATGAAGAGCGCCGCGGTGTGCTCTTCGGTCATCAGCTCGAGCACGGTGGCGGCGCCGACGGGCTCGCCGAGTCCGTCGATCATGTCGTCGCGCTTGAGGCCGAACATGTCCATGGTCATCTGGCAGGGCAGGAACTCGACGCCCATCAACTGGCAGGCTTCAAGGAGGTCCTTGGGTGACGCGATGTTGTACTGCTTGCTCAGCTTTCCGATCATCCACGGGCCCATCCCCAGGAAGTTCATCTGTGACAGCTTGAGGTGCTCGATGCCGGGTCGCTGCATGGCAGACAACATCTTCTGCATCCAGTTCTCACCGACGATCCGCCGGGAGTCCTTCACGAAGGGCAGGAGCCCCCAGAACGTCAGGAAGACCTGGGCCTTGTAGCCGCTGGCAGCAGCCACGCTGGACATGATCAGGGTGGGCATGACCTTGTCGTATTGACCGCTCCAGTTGATGATCACCAGCTGGCGCTGTGCCACCTCGCCGTTCGAGGCAGGCGCGGCAGCAGCGGCGATCGCGGACGAGAGGCGCTCCTCGGAGCGAGCCCCAGCTTCGGTTGGACGGGTAACCGTTTCGGTGGTCATGATGTCTCCACATCTGCGCTTGGAGGGACGGACGTCGTCAGGCCCGCTTCACGACGAAGCGGAAGACGCCAGCGTCTTCGGACTGCTCGACGATGTCGTTGCCGGTGCTGCGGGCCCAGGCAGCGAAGTCCTTCACCGAACCGGGGTCCGTAGCCAGGACCTCGATGAGCACCCCGGAGGGCACGTCCTTGGCGGCCTGTGCCGTCTTGACGATGGGCATGGGACAGGAGAGACCCTTGGCATCGACCGTGGTGTGGATGGTCTGGGTGGTCATCACGACTCCTTGCGGATGGTCTGGGGCTAGATGAACATCAGCTGGCCGTCGCCGGCGTTGAGGTAGAAGGCGGTCACGCCCTCGACCCCGTCGACGAGGGGATCGAGGTCACTCTCGTCGATGCGGAGAAGGTCCATGGAAAGTGAACAAGCCTGGATCTCGAGTCCGCCGAGCTCCTTGGCCATCGCGAGCGTCTCGTACCAGGGCGCCTGGCCGTTCGCCCGGAGTGCCTCGACCGCGACCTTGCCCTCCGTGCCGGCCTCGGCGGCGAGACCGTGGTCGTCCTTGATACGATCGGCGCGGAAGGCCTCGAGCGCCCAGTACTGCAGGAAGATGTGCACCGGTCGACCCAGGGCTGTGGCACCGGCAGCCATCACGGCGGCGGCGTTGAGCTTGTCGTCGGTGCCGCTGAACAGCACCAGGGCCAGGGTTTGGTCGTCCATGGGAGTCATCCTCGTGTGATAGGCACCGACTGGCGGTCGGTCCGCTCGATGGCCGCGGAGAGCTCCGCTATCCGGACCAGGCGACGGCGCATCACCTTGGCCATGAGGTCGCAGGCGTCGATGACGCCAGCATCGGTCAACCGATAGATGGCGCCGCGCCCATCGCGCTCCGATTCGACCAGGCCGGCCGCTCGCATCACCGAGAGATGCTGGGAGGCATTGGGCTGGTTGATGCCGATGGCTGTCGCCAGCCGACCCACTTCGCGCGGCTCTTCCGCCAGCAGGTGCAACATGGCGATCCGTACCGGATGGGAGAGCGTTCGGCAGATCTCGGCCTGCAGCTCGTAGATCGCGTCCATATCCATAGCATCGACATATGCACATGTGGGCATGAGTGCCATCGGTCATCCCGATGAGGGGCCGAGTGGGCTGATCTGCCGGTCCTGTGGGGGCCGGCTCGGATCAGGCGATGAGGCCGGCCGTCTCCCGGGCGATGACGAGGTCCTCACGCGACTCGACACGAAGGACAGCGGTCGCGGTGTGCCCGTCGTCGAGGCGCCCATCTCCCTCGTCCTGGTGCGTGTCTTCGGGAAGTGGCCGCAGACCCAACACCCCCAGGCGGTCGACGATGCCGCGACGAACGTCCGCGGCATGCTCGCCGATCCCCCCGGTGAAGACCACTGCATCCAGTCGCGGAAGCGTAGTCGCGGAGGCCGCGATCCAGGCGGCGGCACGGCGCTCGAACATCTCGATGGCGAGGGCTGCGCGCTCATCTCCGCCAGCCGCGGCTTTGGCCAGCTGGCGCATGTCGCTCGAGGTGCCCGACACACCCAGCAAGCCGGACTGATGGTCGAGGGCGTCAGCGACCTGCGCGTTGTCAAGCCGGTCGTGGCTCGTGAGGAAGAACGGCACTCCGGGATCGATCGACCCCGATCGTGTGCCCATCATCAGTCCCTCCAGTGGCGTGAGACCCATCGACGTATCCACCGACGCGCCGTGGTGCACTGCCGTCACCGAGCAGCCGCTGCCAAGGTGCGCCACGACCAATGACACGCGGCCCGCTTCTCGTCGGAGCAGCTCGGCAGCACGGCGCACCGACCACGCGACCGATAGCCCATGGAAGCCGTAGCGCCGGACTCCCCATTCGGTGTACCAGCGTTCCGGAACGGGATACCGGAATGCCGCTACCGGCAACGTGGTGTGGAAGGCCGTATCGAAACAGGCCACGTGCGGGAGGTCAGGCAGCAGGGCCCGCCCCACCTCGATCGTCTCGAGGGCCACCCGGTTGTGGAGCGGTGCGAGGTCCGCGGCAGACTCGATGCCGGACACGACATCGGCATCGAGAAGGACCGGGCTGGTGAACCGCGTGCCACCGTGCACGACGCGATAGCCCACGGCATCGATGCCCGGCGTGCCATCGGGGCGATGTACCAGCCCAAGCTCGGCGAGACCAGCAGACAATCCCTCTGCGCGATCGGAACTGCGCGAAGCGTCCACACCCCACGAGACATCCGTACGGGCGATGGTGGTGCCGGGCGGCTCGATCAGCGCCATCTTGAGCGAGCTCGAGCCGGCGTTGAGGACCAGGATCCGGGGCTCGCCCATGGCGGGTCGTCTCGCTAGCTCGGCCAGGTCCAGTCGCGGATCGTTTCGGGATCCTCACCGTGCGTTTGCGCGTACTCGCGGCAGCGCAATCGCTCATCGACCATCTCCTGGCGCACATGGGCGGCCCTGACCCTGAGGCCGGGCACCCGGTCGATGACGTCCATGACCAGGTGGAAACGGTCGAGGTCGTTTCGCATGACCATATCGAAGGGTGTCGTCACGGTGCCCTCTTCCTTGTAGCCACGCACGTGCAGGTTGTCGTGGTTGGTGCGGCGATAGGTCAGACGGTGGATGAGCCAGGGATACCCGTGGTACGCGAAGATCACCGGCTTGTCCTCGGTGAAGAGCGCATCGAAGGCCTGGCCCGACAACCCGTGCGGGTGCTCCTTCTCGTCCTGCAGGCGCATCAGGTCGACGACGTTGATGAAGCGCACCCTGAGATCGGGCAAGTGCTGATGCAGCAGGTCCACGGCCGCGAGGGCCTCGAGGGTGGGGATGTCTCCGCAGCTGCCGATCACCACGTCAGGCTCGCCGTCGTCATTGCTGGCCCAGTCCCAGATCCCCAGGCCGCGCGTGCAGTGCAGGACGGCATCATCCATGTTCAGGTAGTTGAGACCGGGTTGCTTTCCGGCCACCACCACGTTGACGTAGTTCTTGCTCCGCAGGATGTGGTCGCCCATCGAGAGCAGGGTGTTGGTATCGGGGGGTAGATAGACACGGATGTGCTCAGCCTTCTTGTTGACGACGTGGTCGATGAAGCCGGGGTCCTGATGGCTGAAACCGTTGTGGTCCTGGCGCCACACGTGGCTGGTCAGCAGGTAGTTGAGCGATGAGATGGGTGCTCGCCAGGGGATCTCACCGATCATCTTGAGCCACTTGGCGTGCTGGTTGAACATGCTGTCGATGATGTGGATGAACGCCTCATAGCAGTTGAACAAGCCATGGCGACCCGTCAACAGGTAGCCCTCTAGCCAGCCCTGGCAGAGGTGCTCACTGAGGACTTCCACGACACGGCCGTGACGAGCGAGGCCGACGTCGGTCGGCTCCAGATCGGCGGCCCAGACGCGGTCGGTGACATCGAACACCGCAGTCAGGCGGTTCGACGCGGTCTCGTCAGGTCCGAAGATGCGGAAGGTATCGGGATTCAATTCGATGACATCTCGCAGGAACCGGCCCAGCTCAAGTGTGGCCTGATTCTGGGTGCGACCGGGTGATGGCACGTCCACGGCATAGTCGCGGAAGTCAGGCAGCCGGAGGTCCTTGCGCACCAGGCCGCCGTTGGTCCTGGGGTTGGCTGTCGTCCGCCGTGCGCCGACCGGGGCAAGCGCCGCGATCTCCGGCCGAAGCGCCCCGCCGTCGGTGAAGAGTTCGTCGGGTCGGTAGCTGCGCATCCATTCTTCCAGCTGGCGCAGATGCTCGGGATTCTCGCGCACCCCGGCGAGCGGGACCTGGTGCGATCGGAAGCTGCCCTCGGTGGGCAGGCCGTCTACGAACTTGGGCCCAGTCCATCCCTTGGGGCTGCGGAGGACGATCATCGGCCACATCGGCCGACTGTCATCGCCGTCCTCGCGCGCTGCCTTCTGGATGGCCGCGATGTCATCCACGACCTGGTCCATCACCGCCGCCATCCGCTGGTGCATGTGCCCAGGGTCGTCTCCTGCCACCAGGTACGGCGTGTAGCCGTGCCCACGGAAGAATGCCTCCAACTCTTCGTCCGGGATCCGCGCCAGGACGGTCGGGCTGGCGATCTTGTAGCCGTTGAGGTGAAGGATGGGCACGACAGCGCCGTCCCGGACGGGGTCGACGAACTTGGTCGAATGCCAGCTCGCAGCCAACGGACCGGTCTCCGCCTCACCGTCACCGATGGTGCAGAACACGACGACGTCTGGGTCGTCAAAGGCGGCACCGTAGGCATGCACGAGGGCATAGCCGAGCTCCCCACCCTCGTGCATCGATCCCGGCGTCTCCGGAGTCACGTGACTGCCGACACCGCCCGGGAACGAGAACTGGTGGAACAGGCGGCGCATGCCATCTTCGTCGTGGGTGACAGAGGGGTAGACCTCCGTGTAGCTGCCCTCCATCCACGACGCGGCGACCGCCGCCGGGCCCCCATGACCAGGCCCGATGATCTCGATGACCTCGAGATCGTGGGCCTTGATGACCCGGTTGGCATGGGCGTGGATGAAGTTCAGGCCAGGCGTCGTCCCCCAGTGGCCAAGCAGGCGTGGCTTGATGTGGCGAGGGGCCAGGGGCTCACGGAGCAGGGGATTGTCAAGAAGGTAGATCTGGCCGACCGCGAGATAGTTCGCTGCACGCCACCAGGCGTCGATGAGCCGTGCTTCTTCTTCACCCAGGGGAGTCGCCTCGGCGGCCTGGCTCATGGAAGGCGATGGCATCTCTGACCTCTACCTCTGGTCACGGCTGCTGGGCGTGCCCCTGGGAATCCAGCGGGTCGCGTCCGCCCAGCATCGATGCCGAGATCCCCGGTGTCACATCGGGAACGTTCTCCGCGGTGGGGCTGGGGACAGGATCCGGGTGCGGGGATGGGGAAGGGGGGATGTACTCGCCAGGCTCGATCTGCATCGATCGCACGACCTCCATGGAAGCATCCAGCAACCCACCGAACGGCACGCCAGGGAACAATTCGATGGCGATCACGATGGCATCGCCGTCGACATCGACGAGGATGAAGCGCGTCTGCTGGTCGGCCACCTGGACGAACTCACCGCCTTCGTCGATCGGCAGTGCCCAGAGCAGCAGGAAGGGCAGCGTGCATTCAGTGTATGCGGGTACACCGACATCGAACCAGATGCCGGGATGGCCATCGACCTCGATGGCGTTGGGTGGTCCCGGGTTGAGATAGGGATTGCCGCCGATGACCTCGCCAAGGCGACGGATGTCGGCGTCGACCTGGGTCATCGACGTCGAGTCGCAGGAGTCCACGAACACCTCACCATCGAAACGCGTGAAGGTGAGCACGGTGCCGGGCTGGTCCGAGCGTTCCAGGCTGAAGATGGGGCCGGGCGGGGAAGTCCCCACGACCCAGCCATCCTCGACTCGGAAGTCGATGCTGGGCCCCACCACGTCACTGACATAGCGGCCGGGCTCCAGTGCGGTCCCCTGGTCGGGAAGCGGCTCCGCTCTGGCTTCCTGTGCCGAGACGCCAACGGGGCTCAGGAGCAATGCCGCCGAAAGCATCGTGACGAGCGGACCGATGCGTTGGTTCCCCAGGGTCCGTGGCATCGCTAGCCTCAGGCCGCCCCGGGCGACGCGCTGGCCACGGCCCCGGGGGACTGGCTGGCTAGGGGCGCTGGGCTAGCACTGGTGACGGGTAGGGGCGTCGTGCTGGCCAGTGGTGCCGCGGGATCGCTCGGCTCAGGTACGGGAGCCGTGCTGGCGGCGGGCTCGGGCGCCGCGCTCGGCGACGCTTGGGGCGCTGCCGCGGCCGCCGCGATCGCAGCACTGAGGTCCTCCCATGTCGGCAGCCCGCGCATGGCCTGGCCATTCACGAAGAGGGTAGGCGTGCTATTGACGCCACGACTTCGCCCCTCATCTGCCTCGGTCTGTACGGCGTCAAGGTACTTGGGGTCTTCCATCTCGGTGAGGAAGCGAGCGCGGTCAAGCCCCACCAGCTCGGCCATGTCAGCCAATCGATCGGTGGAGAAGGCACCGGTATTCTCGCCGCCCTGGTTGAAGAAGAGGATGTCGTGGTAGTCCCAGAACTTGCCGTCCATCTCCTCAGCCACTCGCATCGCGACCGCACCGTCGTACGACTCCTGCCCGATGAAGGGAAAGTCCCGGTAGGTGAAGAAGACGGTGCCATCGGCGACCGGACCGTTGGCCCCGACGAGCAGTGGTTCGATACGTGACGTGAACCGGCCACACACGGGGCACTGGGCATCTTCGAACACCTCGAGCTGCACCGGCGCGTTGGGATCGCCCAAGCTTCGCCCGACCCGCATGTCCTGGGGAGGACTCTCGAAGTCTGGTTCCGAGACGGCGGCGGCAGTATTGCCGAGTCCGCCGCTGAGCACGACGAGGGCGGCCACGGCGATGAGTCCGATAACCACGGCGGCGACGCTGATGACCATCATCGATGGGCCGGACGACCCCGACGGCCGGCGCGATCGCGATCCTCCTCCGCCACCCTTGCGAGCGGCTCGTTCGGCGGCTCGCCGCTCCTTGCGGCTCATGCCATCGGTCGAGGGAGTCTGATCGTTCTTTGCCATCGAGCACCACCATGTGGGGAAATGAGCCAGTGAGGGCACAGGATACGGCCGTGTCGCCTAAATCGCAGGGGCCCCGCCGGACTGGGGGCACGATCCGTCGCTCGGCTCGCTCACGCAGGACGCCACCGCGATGGGAGCTCGATGGCTCTGGGCGGCACGCCACCCGCCGAGAGCCGCTGGGTGGCCTAGTAGCCCGTGCCAGGCTTGTGCTTGGCGACGTAGGCAGCGGCCTGCGCCCGGCGTTGCAGGTTGAGCTTCGAGAGGATCGAACTGACGTAGTTCTTGACGGTCTTGTCGGAAAGGTAGATCTCGGCGGCGATCTCCTTGTTGGTCTTGCCCTCGGCCACCAGGAGCAGGATCTTCTGCTCTTGCGACGTGAGCTGGGCGAATTCGTCTGTATAGGCGTTGGTGGCGATGCGTCGAACCCGTTCCAGGACCTTCTCGGTCACCGCCGGGTCCAGGAGCGATTCGCCGCGTGCGACGGTCTCCAGGGCACTGACCAGATCGCGAGCTCGGACCTGCTTGAGCAGGTAGCCGCTGGCGCCAGCCACGATAGCCGAGAGAACGGCCTCCTCGTCGGGATAGCTGGTCAGCATCACAACCCGGATATCCGGGTGGTCCGTCCGGATCTCGCGGCAGGCTTCGATACCCGAGCCGTCAGGCAGGCGTATGTCCATGACGACCAGGTCGGGGGCGTAGTGCTCGACCGCCTTTAGCGCTTCCATGACCGAGCCTGCCTCTGCGACCACCTGGAATGTCTCGTGACGGTCAAGGAGAGCGCTGAGACCCTGCCGTACCACTTCGTGGTCATCGACGATGAGGAGCCGGAGCTGCTTCGCGGGCGACGACTCAACGGCCGGGTGGCGACCCTCGAGAACATCCGGATCGTCCTGGGGTCGGCTCACTGTCTGGACTCCTCATCTGGGCCGCCTGGCTCGGGCGGCAACTCGATGACCACGCAGGTCCCGTGCTCATCGCTATCGATCTTCAGCGTGCCTCCGATCGCCTCGGATCGGGCACGCATGTTGGTCAGGCCATGATGTCCCGACTCCTGGGCGCGGCCAGTATCGAAACCTCGTCCGTCGTCGGTGATCGATAGCCGAAGCCAGCCGTGGTGTTGTTCGACGTCGACGTCGACGCTGGACGCGCCAGAATGTCGGGCTGCGTTGCTCAAGGCCTCTCGGGTAAGCTGGACCAGCTGCTCCACGGCATCAGCTCCGAGCTCGACATCGGCCGGGCAACTGGTCACGATCCTGATGTTGGTGCGCTGTTCGAACTCTTCATGGAGTGCGTCCAGACCCGCCGCCAGACCGAGGGCAGACAGCGAACCGCGGTCCAGCGCCGTGATGAACTCCCGAATCTCGCCGATGGTGCCATGGATGGAATCGATGGCCTGGTCGATGCGGTCCTCGGCTCGCTGTGGCTCAGCCTCCACCAGCCGCTGCGTGTCCTCGAGCGCGAGGCTGACCGCATAGAGCGACTGGATGACACCGTCGTGGAGATCCTGTGCGATGCGCTCTCGCTCCTTCAGCACAGCCAGCTGGCGCAGCTCTGCGTGCATGCGTGCGTTGTGGAGGGCCAATCCGGCGTGCCGCGCGAACCCTTCGACCAGGTGCTCATCGTCCTCGCTGAAGGGTGCCCCTCCCTCCTTGTCCGTGAGATACAGACGACCGATGGCGCGGCCTTCGACCCGGACCGGTACGCCCAGGAATGTGGTCATAGGAGGGTGGCCCACAGGGAAGCCGACGCTGCGATCGTCGGCGGCGATATCGTGGACGCGGACCGATTCGCCCTCGCGGATGAGGAAGCCGAGAAGGCCTCGACCGCGGGGCTCCTGCCCGATGGCACGTCGCTCCTCTGCGCTGATGCCTCGGGTGATGAAGCGCTCAAGATTGCCTCGCTCGTCGAGGATGCCGAGAGCGGCATAGCGCGCACCAACCAGGGGACGCACGCTGTCCACGATGATCTGCAAGACCCGCTCGATCGAAAGCTCCTGGCTGATGGCAACGGTCGCGGCATCGAAAGCGTCCAGGCGGCGGCGTGATTCAGCCGCCGCCACGATCAGGGCGTCGACGTCCTGGCCCGGCGCGACAGGCGCGATGGCCTCCGGTAGAGCGGTGGATATCGGGGGAACGGCGGCTCGGCTCTTCATCGTGGTGCAATCTACCAGCCTCGAGGTGCCCGATGGCCCGCGGAAAGGGGTCAAGCCGCCCTCGCAGGAGGATGAGGGCGGCCATCAGGCTGGGATGGCTGTGCGAATCATCGACACGATCCTCCTCGCGACGGACCTCAGCGAAGCCTCGCACGAGGCGACCGATCATGCCATCGGTCTGGCCAGCCAGCTGACCGCGCGCCTGCTGATCGTCAATGTGCTCGAACGCCGTCGGCTCTCGGGGAGCGGCTCACATGAGCGCATCGACCAGGCCCGAGCCGAACGTGAAGCGCGGTTGGTCGACCTGGTGCTTGCGGCCAATAGCCTTGGCGTCACGGCGGAGTTCCTGGTCTGGGAGGGCGATCCAGGTGATGCCATCGTTGCGGCCGCCGAGGCTGAATGCGCCGACCTGGTCGTGGTCGGGACCAGGGGGCGCAGCGGCGCAGGTCGCATGTTGCTGGGTTCGGTATCCGACCATCTGATCCGGAACATCCCGGGCCCGGTGCTGGTGGTGCGTTCGGGTGAGGCCTCCACCCCGTGACCATGGTGGGACTCGACATCGACAGTGCCCCTTCCGGACTACGACCCCCGGCTCTTGCGCGATGATCCATCCAGCCTGAGCTCCTCCTCTGCCTCGGCGATTCGAGCCACGATGCCGTCGCGCAACAGATCCAGTCCGCCGTTGACGGCCTTGGCCGCGGTACCGATGGTGGTAAGGCGAGTCTTGAGGCCACGGATCGCGTCGAGCTCTGCGCCGATGCGCTCGAGGGCATCGTGAACGGCGGTCGCGTCGATCGTGGCATCCGTCGCGCGCAACGAACTCAGGGCCAGCAATCGGGCCAGGCGCAGGCTGGCTTGGAGATCGGCCATCCTTGGTTCGGTGGGGTCGATGGCACAGTAGACATCACCCATGCGCACGTCGAAGGGGGCGATTCCGGCGGGCGCATGCGCCGCGCTGAAGACGACCAGTCCGACAGCGGCGTCACGATTGCGCCGCGCGTCGACCAGCTCGTCGCGCATGGCCTTGCCCGATATCGCACGGTCCTTGCATTCGATGACGACGCGTACGGTGGCTCCACGCGTGATCGCCGGGTCCAGGGTGAGCACGAAGTCGCCCTTCTTCGAACGCATCGCGTTGCCGGCTGAGTCGGTCGTGCGCTCGACCAGATGATCGCCGCCGCGCACGCAGTCAGCCAGGAGTTCCTCCACCAGGTCCTCGAAGTCAGCACCCTTGGCGGCCGACCTGGCACGCTCCGTTGCGCGAGCCGTAGCGGCGGCCTCGATGGCAGTGAGGCGATCATTGAGCTGCTCGAAGCCCTTGCCCACCTCGACGCGGAATTGATGCAACGGCGACCCCATCCGTGTCGGATCGAGCAGGCGTGCGAGATGGGAGGCGTCACCGTCGAAGTAGCTCCCCAACACGACCCTGAGTCGGCCGATGGCCGAGTCGCGGCGGTCCTCATCGAACAGTTCGCGCGTGAAGGTGCGCAGCTGTCCTCGGTCTCCAAGGAATGTCTCGAGGGTGCGCGGCAGGCGGCCGTCGACGTCGGCGAAGTTCTGGCGCAGTACCTCGTCGACTTGCGAAGCCACGCGTTCGTTGAGTCTCTCGGTGTGGCGGATCATGGACTCGAACTCGCGACGGACCACGTCCACGTCGAGTGAGGCCCCCGCATCCTGGATCGCCATGAGGCCCAGACGCAACGCGCGCCTGATCAGGTCCTCCCGTTCAGTCACGGCACGATCTGCGACCAGCGCGGCGAGGCCGGCATCCACGAGTGTGAGTCTCTCGATGGTGATGCGGTCGCCGTCGACGGTGACGCACCGCTGCGGGCTGACCTCGGGCAGTTGGACGATGGTGGCGGCTTCCATACGCCCAGCTTCGACGCCTCGCGTGCCAGCTCGTCTGTCACGCCGTCGGCTACGCTGTGGGCATGCGTGTGCTCATCGCCCATGGCGCCTCAGGCAAGGCCGCATCCATGCAGCCACACGTGGACGGCCTGGAGTCACGCGGCGTCCAGGCCACGCCCATCGACCTGCCATTGCGCCGGGCCGAGCTGGCGGTCCCGGCCTATCGCCAACACGTCGAGCAGCAGACGGAAGCCCCGGGTCAGCTGGTCATCGCCGGCCAATCCTATGGTGGGCGCGTGGCCAGCCTGCTGGCGGCCGAGCCGGAGCCAGCGTGCGCCGCACTGATCTGCTTCAGCTACCCGCTACATCGGCCCGGCCAGCCCGACTGGGATGTGCGCAGCCGACACTGGCCGGCCATCGACGTGCCCGCGCTTTTCCTTTCCGGCGAGTCCGATCCGTTCGCACGCATCGATCTGCTCAGACGAGCCATCGACGAGCGTCTCCCCTCGGCCACGCTGGTGACCTACCCGAGCGTCGGCTCACAGCCTCAAGGCAGTCCTCGGGGACGCCCTGGATCGACGCGGCGGCTTTCGTCCTCGGACTGGAGGCGCAGCGGCGACCGCGTTAGCCATCGGGCCTTGGACGCGTGCGATCGTGCCGGCGGCACCTCCAGCGATGAGCCGTTGGGCAGCACGCGGACGATCGTGTCCGGCGCCAGCCGACGGACGAGCTGGGCGAACTGGTGGGGCGGATCGATACGGGTCGAGGGGCGCATCCAGCGGAGACCCACCGGGTGAAGCGTGCCCCAGTGGATGGGGACGGCGTAGCGCGGCTTGATCACGGCCGTAGCGCGAGCCGCGCCCATCGGGTCGAGATGTTCGCTGGGGTTGGCGGTGGGACCCCAGCCCCATACCGGGAGGAGGGCCAGGTCGATGCCCTCGCCGAGATCGGCCATGCCGTCGAAGAACGCGGTGTCGCCGGCGAAGTAGTGGCGTTGCGTCCCGTGGACGACGTAGCCCAGGGCCAACTCGGTGCTGCCGATCGGTGGACCGAAGCCTTTGTGCTCAGCGGGGACGGCCTCGATCCTGACGCCGCCGATCTCCAGGTCTTCCCCGGCGTTGAGTTCGTGACTCTCTTGAAACCACGCCGTTGCAGGTCAGCGGCCATGCCGGTCGGGCAGATGATAGGGACCTCGGGGCCCAGCAGCCTGAGCGAGCCGTAGTCGACGTGGTCCCAGTGCGAGTGCGACAGGAGGACGACATCGATATCGCGCCACAGTGACTCGTCGCGGAACGCCGGAAAGCCGCACCAGTGGGCCGACCCGGGCGCGCAGGATCGGATCGGTGAGCACGTTCACCCCGTCCATCTGGATGCGGACCGTGGCGTGCCCGAGGAAGGTCACGCGGGTCGTCCGGGTATCGCTCACAGCCCGAAGTATCACCGAACGTGGCGCCTGCCATCGGCGGTACCATCCCCGCATGGTCACGCGCGAAACGATCCAGAACGCCCCCAAAGTCTTGCTGCACGACCACCTCGATGGCGGATTGCGCCCGGCTACGGTCGTCGACCTGGCCCACCAGACCGGCTACGTGGAGTTGCCCAGCGAAGATCCTGAGCAGTTGGGTCGATGGTTCCGTTCCGGGGCCGACCGGGGTTCGTTGGAGCTGTACCTGGAAGGATTCAGACACACCGTGGGCGTCATGCAGACGCCGGACTCGATCGCGCGAGTGGCCGCAGAGTGCGCGCAGGACCTGGCTGCCGATGGGATCGTCTACGCCGAGGTGCGCTACGCACCGGAACTCTCGACGCAGGCGGGGCTCGCGCTCGACGCGGTCATGGAAGCCTGGTTGGATGGCTTTCATAGCGGTTCGGAAGCGGCTGCTCAGGCTGGCCGCCCCATCGTCATCCGGGCCATCGTCTCAGCCATGCGCCAGTTCGCCCGGTCGGTCGAGATCGCAGAGCTGGCGGTCCGCTACCGAGACCAGGGGGTGGTCGGGTTCGATATCGCCGGTCCCGAGGACGGTTTCCCACCGAGCCGCCACCTCGATGCCTTCCAACTCATCCATCGTGAGAATTTCCACGTCACCATCCATGCTGGTGAGGCGTTCGGGTTGCCCTCGATCTGGGAAGCCCTGCAGTGGTGTGGGGCCGAGCGACTTGGACACGGGGTTCGGATCGTCGACGATATCGAAGTGGGACCGGCCGGCGACGTGGTCATGGGTCGGCTCGCGCAATTCGTCCGTGACAATCGGGTGCCCCTGGAGATGTGCCCCACGTCCAACGTTCACACCGGGGCCGTCGCCTCTGTCGGCGAACATCCCATCGACCTGCTGCGGCGGCTGCGCTATCGGGTCACGGTGAACACCGACAACCGGCTCATGAGCGGCGTCAGTCTCAGCGACGAGTTCGCCGCGCTCGACGACGCCTTCGGTATCGGTCTGGGCGAGATGCAATGGCTCTCGACCAACGCCATGAAGTCCTCATTCCTGGCCTTCGATGAGCGCTTGCGCCTGATCAATGGTGTCATCAAACCCGGCTACGAACGACTCAAGGCCGACGTGCTGGCTCAGTCCTCGACCCTGGTCTGAAGCCAGGGCGGCGTGGTCTTGGCTAGGCTGCAAGGTCCATCGCGGCCGTCGCATCGTCGACGACGACAACGGCGGTCCCGCAGTCGGGGCAACGAAACGTCGTCTCCGGCGCATCCAGCTCCGCGAATGCGAGTGGCGCCTCCTCGGCACACCACGGGCAGGTGATCGTGACCATGTCCACGTTCCTCGCTGTGAGATCGCATGCTGGCTCGGTGCCGGCTTGCTTCACAGCCTGCCGCTCGGTCGTGCCAGCTAGGGTGTCACGGCGATCTGACATGGACATGAAGTAGCCCGGCTGAGTCGCCGTCCCGGCTCCCAAGTGACTGGCGGACCAGCCTCTCCGGTTCCGTTTCGTTGACCCCTCCGGGCTGATACCTACAGTAAGGCCCAGGCCAACCGGCGGCAATGGGGTTGTCCACCAACTTCTCGGGATTCGACCGACGGCTGTCCACGATCGATCCACACTGATCGTCCACGATCGCTCCACCCAGCCATCAGGGCTACTTGACGAGTGCAGGTTCGGGCCAAGTCACCGATGATGACCAGACCATGCGTTCGATGCATCCGCTGGCTGTTCGGGTCAGCACCTTCATCCTCGCCGTAGCCATCCTGGCCTCGAGTGCGACCGTCGCGGCGACCACGAGTGACGACGGTGACGCCCCGGTCCTGGACCAGCAGCTCATCGATGAGGCCCTCAAGGTCATCGGCGAGCACTATGTGGACGGGGACGCGCTGACCACCGAGAACCTCACCCTCGGTGCCATCCGGGGTATCGTGGATGCCCTCGGAGACGATGGCCATACCTCTTACCTGACTCAGGATGAGCTGAAGGTCGAGCGAGACGCACTCGACGGGCGCGTCATCGGGATCGGCGTGGTCGTGGATGAGCGCGTCGGCTCGCCGGAGATCATCTCCGTGATCGATGGCTCACCCGCCGACCTGGCTGGCCTCCAGGCCGGAGACGTGATCGTGAGTGTCGACGGCACGGACACCTCACGCCTGTCGGTCGACGACCTCGCCGGTCTGGTCCGCGGCGAGGTCGACACTCGAGTTCGCATCGGAGTCGAGCGCCCCGGTGCGACCGAGCGCCAAGAGTTCGAGATCCTGCGCGACGATGTCGACATCGAAGCGGTCTCCTGGGCCTTCGCCCCGGGATCGGACATCGCCGTCATCCGCATCGTGCAATTCTCGGCGCAGTCGGGCCGCGAGACCCGCTCGGCCATCGAGACAGCGCTCCAGGCTGGTGCCACCGGCATCGTGCTCGACCTCCGTGGCAATCCGGGAGGCTTGGTCGACGAGGCGTTGGTGGTAGCCGGCTCGTTCATGGACGGCGGGGTGGCCTACCAGGAGCAGGGTCGCGATGGGATCCGCCACGACGTGGACGTGAGATCGGGTTCGTCGCTGGCGCCGGACTTGCCGTTGGTGGCGCTGGTCGACTTCGGGACGGCCAGCAGTGCGGAGATCCTGGCCGGCGCACTGCGCGACAATGGCCGAGCGCGCATCGTCGGTGTGCAGACCTTCGGGACCGGGACGGTGCTCAATACCTTCAAACTCTCCGACGGGTCGGCCCTGCGGGTCGGTGTGCTCAAGTGGCTGACGCCCCATGGCGAAGCGGTCTTCCGGGTCGGGATCACACCGGATGAAACGGTGGCCCTGCCAATTGGCGCGGTCGCCCTTGAGCCGGGTGACCTGCTGAGCATGACCGCCATCGATCTTGCCGATAGCGACGATGTGCCCCTCCGCCATGCGGTTCGTCTGCTTGAAGCCGGGTCGACCGACTGACCGGTCGCACCGGACCCGACTGGTCCACCCTGCAACCCGACCATCGTCCCGTAGCCGCTCCCCACCGCACCGGGCCATCTTCGTGACAGCCAACCGCCTGTCGCTGGAGGGAACCATTGCGCCGATACCTGATCGACCTCGTGTCACCGCGCTGGTCTCGTTGGGCCGTCATGGTGATGGTCGCGGTACTGGCCTGTGGGGCGCTCGGTTCGTGGCGTGGGGACTTCGCGCTGGCCGGCGCTCCCAAGCATCGTGAGCAGGTACGCTTCATGTGGGCCATGGCGCGGCAGGAGTCGAATGCCGACTACTATGCGCGGAACGCCACGTCTGGCGCATTCGGCAAGTACCAGATCATGCCCTTCAACTGGCCGGTGTGGGCAGGTCAATATCTTGGTGATGGGCGTGCCGATCAGACGCCCTACAACCAGGAGAAGGTCGCCTATGGCAAGCTGCGTGACCTGTATCGCTGGCTGGGTTCATGGAAGCGCGTCGCCTACTGGTGGCTTACCGGGCAGACCGATCGCAACGAGAAGAGATGGTCGTCCTACGCGAGCGGCTACGTGACCAATATCATGCGCATGCGCAAGCGGGCCCCCGCGGGTGGGGCCGCCATGCCGCCTCGGACCAGCTCGCGGCCCAAACGCGGCGACTGGCGACGTTCCGAGACGACCCAGAAGCTGCGCCTCGGCATGGCCGCCGCGACGTGGCCGCGGGAGGGTCGTGTGCGAGATGGACAGGTGCTCAGGGTGCACGCTGTCAAGCGCAGCCGCAACGGGGCGTTCTGGGTCCAGGTCGTCACGGCCGACGGCCGTCTTGGCTGGCTGCGCCAGACAGGCACGGTCCCGACCCGCAGGCCAGCACGACCATCACGCTGGGCGGACATCAACAAGCGCAGCATGACCAGGACCGGTCGGTCTGACCGCGCCCTGGTACATCCACGTCCCCGCTGAGACGAAGCGCCTAACGCACCTCGAGGATGCGGTAGCGGATCTCCGCAGCTGGCGTGACGACCTGGACCTCGTCACCTTCACGACGCCCCACGAGGGCCTTGCCCACCGGTGAGGCGGCGCTGATCTTGCCGGCACCAGGGTCTGACTCGGTCGAGCCGACGATGGTGAGCTCACCCGATGAACCGTCGACTTCGTAGCGCACCGTGGAACCCATGGTGATGGTGCCACCCTTGTCCGCCTTGATGACGACCGCTGTCCGCAGGCGCTGCTCCAGTTCGAGGATGCGACCTTCGAGGAAGGACTGCTCATTGCGGGCCGCCTCGTAGTCGGCGTTTTCACGCAGATCCCCGAGCTCACGTGCATTCTTGACGCGCTCGATGACCTGGGGGCGTTCGATGGTGGTGAGGCGCTTGAATTCCGCCTGCATGACCGCAAGGCCGTCGGCCGTCACATGCGTCGGCTGCTCCTTGGGCTTGGAATCTGCGGCCGCGGCGTTGCCAGCCTTGGGTTTGGTCGCAGTAGGCCGCCCGGAACGAGACTTCGCGGCGCTCGAGGCAGGGCGTCTGGAGATACTCGAGCCACTCGAACGCTTGATGTTGGACGGCTTGACCGGAGTCGCCTCGACGGACAGCAGATATCCGCTCAGGCCAGTCTCGCGAGCTGGTCCGGTGGGCGATCCCAGGTTGGCCCACGGCAGCAGGGGAGCGCCATCCGGCAGTGCCGAGCGGTCCTCTTCGGAGACACCTTCGGCGAAGGCCGCGATGAGCGCGTCCTCGTACTCCTCGGGCGCATCCGTCTCTGCCCACCATAGGCGCAGCTTGTCATGGCCCCTGAGGGCCTTGAGCCAATGCCCTCCTGGATGGGGTTGGGAATGGCCCAGCTCCGTGGCGTACAGAGATGACACGCGGCCGGCCATCGACTTGCTGGTGCGTCCGACGTACAGCAGCGTCTGTTGTGGCAGCCAATACGAACGCAAACGGGCTGCCAGTGTCGATTGTGTCGGTCGCTCGCCGTCCATGCGCAGGCTGGGGACGCGTTCCAGCCAGCGGCGCACCTCATCGATATCGATATGCGCCGAAGGCGCGGGCTCGATGGCCTCGACGACGAAGATGCCGGCGGTCCGGCTGGATGGCTGGGTGCCCCAACGGACCGGTCCGTCGACTTCGAGTCCGATGGAGCGCAGCTGGTCGGCTGCAGTTGGTGCAACGGGCATGCCTAGAGAGTGACACAAATATCGGGCGGTCCTGATTGTGGAAAGATCGAAGGTCAGGATAAGTGGTGGATAAGTGCCACCGCGCTAGACTGCCCACGCAAGACCGCCGCCATGAGGACCTTCAAGTCACGATGAGATCGAACGGCGGCCCAGGACGTGATGTCCTCTATCGCGACGAAGCGATGGAACGGGCCGATCGCGTCCATGACGTCAGCTATGAGCTGAGCTTTGAGCTGGCTGAGGGCCACGACACCTATTCCGGGCGGGTCGTCATCGAGTTTCGCTTGACATCTTCGACCACGCCCCTGTTCCTTGACTTCACTGGCGGGCCGCGGATGCTCACGGTCAACGGCGCACCTCTGGAGCCCGATCGGCGGGGGCATCGTCTGTGGCTCGCGCCGGAGCACCTGGTGACCCACAACCGTATCGTCATCGAGTTCGAGAACGACCTCGATGCGACTGGGGACGGCTTCCACCGGTTCGTCGATCCAGAGGACGGCCTGACCTATCTGTACACGAACCTTGAGCCGTTCTCGGCTCACCGGCTCTTCCCGTGCTTCGACCAACCGGACATCAAGGGCACCTACCGGCTCCTGGTCACGGCGCCAGCCGGCTGGCACGTCATCTCGGCTGTCACGGCCCAGGAGATCAGTAGTCTGCCGGATGGGCGCCAGCTCCATGACTTCATGACCACACCACGCTTCTCGACGTACCTGTTCTCGCTCATCGCGGGGCCCTATGAGCGGATCGCCAGTAGCCACCAACGCATCCCCCTGGGCCTGTACACACGCCGTTCGATGCGCCGAGAGCTGGAGCGCAGCGCGGATGAGTTGTTCGAGATCACCGCGCAGGGCATGGACTACTACGCTGATCTCTTCGGGCACCCATATCCCTTCAGCAAGTACGACCAGCTCTTCGTACCGGAATTCAATGCGGGCGCCATGGAGAACGTCGGGGCCGTCACGTTCCATGACAGCTTCATCTTCCGGGACCCGCCGACCTACGCACAGCGGCTGATCCGGGGCGAGGTGATCCTCCACGAACTGGCGCACATGTGGTTCGGCAATCTGGTGACCATGCGTTGGTGGGATGACCTCTGGCTCAACGAGACCTTCGCGACCTATCTCTCTTTCCGCAGCCTGGCCGATGCGACCCGTTTTGGCGACGCCTGGCAGGTGTTCAATGGACAGATGCGCCCAGCTGCCTATCGCCAGGACCAGCTCGTAACGACACACCCCATCGCGACTCGGGTCGAGCACACCGATCAAGCGGTCGGGAATTTCGATGCCATCACCTACGAGAAAGGTGCCGCGGTCATCAAACAGCTCGTCGCAGCGCTGGGGGACGATGCATTCCGGACGGGCCTGCACACATACTTCGAGCGGCATGCCTGGGGCAATGCCACCCTGGAAGACTTCCTGGGGGCCCTTGGCGACGCCGCCGGGCAATCGCTCGACGAATGGGCCCGCTTGTGGCTCCAGTCACCTTCGCTCAACACCATCGGCGTGGAGTGGACCGCGAGCGACGGTCGCATCGACTCCATGGAGCTTCGGCAACAGGCGCCCGAGCGACATCACACCATGCGGCCACACAGCACCAGTATCGGCCTGGTGACCAGCATGCCGGACAGCGGAGAACTTCGTCTCGACGCCATCCCGGTCGATATCGACAGGGAGCGCCAGGCGGTGCCGGCAGCGGTTGGTCGTGCCGCGCCACTCTTCGTGTTCCCCAACCATGGCGACCATGACTATGCGCTCGCGAGGCTGGATCCGGTATCCCTGGACTTCGCGCTCGAGCGCCTCCCGGAGCTACCTGACACGCTCTTGCGCCAGCAGGTCTGGTCCACGTTGTGGGAGATGGTGCGTGGCGCCCGGCTTCGGTCGACCGAGTATCTCGAAGCGGTCCGCCAGTTCGCACCGCAGGAGACCGACCGCGCGCTCGTGCAATCGATCGTGGATCGGGCGTCGGTCGTGCAGCGCCGTTACGTGGCTGAACCCGAGCTCGACGACACGGCACACGCGCTGGCCGGGTCGGCCATCGCGGCATTTCGGGCAGTCGACGATCAGGACTTGCGCCTGATCTGGGCTCGCGCCGCCACCAGCCTCGCCGCCACCCGGGACGATGTCGAGCAGATGCTCGATCTCATCGATGGCGGTTGGTCCGTCGATGGCTTCGAACCTGACCAACAGCTACGCTGGGCGCTGGTGACCAAGGCCGTCGCCTTCGGGCTGGATGGAGCCAACGAGCGCCTGCAGGTCGAGCGAACCCGGGACCGCTCGGACCGCGGCCAGAGAGCTCTCATCCGTGCCGAGGTCAGCCAGCCGGCACCCGAAGTCAAGCTCGGGGCCTGGGAACGGATCCACGCCGATGGCTACGGGTCCGACTACCTGACCCGATCGGCCATCATGGGCTTCCAGTGGGTACACCAACGCGACATCCTCATGCCGTTTCGGGGGCCGTTCTATGAGCACATCGCGGACGTTTACGCGACCCGTGATCACACCTATGCCGAAAGCTACCTGCGCTGGCTGATCCCCGATCGGTGGGCCGAACCGAGCGAACTCGAGCGGATCCGTACGTTCGCGGCGGGGTTGGATGAAGATCAGGACCTTCTACAGCGCCACCTGGTAGAGATCGCCGACGATGTCGAGCGGGATATCCGCGTGCGGGAGTTCTCTGCTCCCGAGTTGATCGCCTAGCGCGCCGCCGAGCTGCTGCCACGGCGGCTCGGGGGGCGGCGTGACGAGGTCGCTCGTCCGCGTCCGCCCGCGGGCCGGCGGCCATTGCCGCCGCTCGACCTCGTGGGCCGGGAGCTGGGGTCGACCTCAAAGCCCTTCACCTGGCGGATCGGCAGGTCCCGCTTGAGGAGGCGGTTGATGCCCTTGAGCTGATCTTCCTCTTCGAACGAGACCAGTGAGATCGCCAGTCCCTCCATGCCGGCTCTGCCAGTACGTCCGATCCGGTGCACGTAATCCTCGGGGTCGTAGGGGATCTCGAAGTTGACGACCACCGGGAGAGCCTCGATGTCCAGACCGCGAGCGGCGACATCGGTGGCTACCAGCACGCGCACTTCACCACTCTTGAACATCTCCAGCGCCTTCTCGCGCTCAGGCTGGCTGCGATCGCCGTGGATGGCGGTCGCTTCCACTCCGCCACGATCGAGCTGCGAGGCCAGACGTCGAGTCATCTGCTTGGTCCTCGTGAACACCAGCACCTGGTGCAGGTCGCGGGACTGCACTAGGTAGGCGAGCAGCTCTCGCTTGCGGTCGGGGTCGACGAGGTACGCGACCTGTTCGACGGACTCGGCGGCCGACACGGTCGGGGCCACATCCACCGACGCTGGGTCGGTGAGGAAGGTGCTTGCGAGCGAGCGCACTTCGGCATCAAGAGTCGCGGAGAAGAGCAGGTTCTGGCGCTTGGGCGGCAGGAGCGCAAGGATGCGTCGGATGTCGTCGATGAAACCCATATCCAGCATCCGGTCGCCTTCGTCGAGGACGAGGACCTCGACCTGACCCAGGTTCAGGGTCTGGCTGCCAGCGTGGTCCAGGAGGCGGCCGGGAGTGGCCACCACGATCTCGACCCCGCCCAGGAGGTCCTTCTCCTGGGGTCCCATCGGCACGCCACCATAGACGATGGTCGACCGCAGACCGACGTGACGGCCATAGGCCTTGAAACTGTCGTGGACCTGGATCGCCAGCTCGCGGGTTGGCGCGACCACCAGCACCCGGATGGGGTGGCGAGCTGGCGAGAAGGACTTGTTGGCGTGGACTTTCATGCGTTGCAGGATGGGCAGCGCGAATGCCGCGGTCTTGCCAGTGCCGGTTTGAGCTCGTGCCATGAGATCACCGCCCTTGAGGACGATGGGGATGGCCTGTTCCTGGATCGGCGTTGGCTCGGTGTAGCCTTCTTCAGCGACGGCAGCGAGGAGTTCCGGGCTTAGGCCCAAGTGGTCGAATGGCATGCAAGTCCTTCAGGTTCCGTGCCGCCCACCCCGCAGGGCCAGGTCCAGGGCTGGCACGATTCATGTGGCGCCTGCAGCGCAGAGCATCGACCGGGAGATGCCGAATTTGAGTTCATCCAGAGCGCAGTAGTGCGATGAGGGCAGTGTAGACGCTGCCTTGAGAGTAGGTATGGAGCGCTCGACAGGGCTATCGACCGGCTCGAGTCGAAAGGCTGGGCCGGCACCGAGGGTCTCCGAGGGTGTGCCGTACTTGAGGATCAGCGACTGGATGGCCTGATCACGGTCCGCACCGAGGAGCGGGACGGCCCGTCGGGTCTCGCGCAGGCCCGATCGCTCCGTGTGACAAATGGGATGAGCCTGCAGATTCAATGCCCAATGGGCGGATCCAGAGCTTGCCGCCACCAGGAATGCACCGTCGGATCCCTCCACGAACCCGATGTTGACACGACGCGGCTGGCCGCTGCGGCGACCCCGGGTCTCCAGGGCGATGACACGCCCCCAGGCAAGCAGGTCGGATTCGAAGGCCGGCCGGCCGGTGACGTGGCTCATCGTGCCTCGTCGTCCTCCGCGAGGCCCTTTTCGAGGCGAGCAAGGATGGTCCGCCGATCGATCCTGGGGCGATGCTGAAGGGCGCTTGGCGCCACCATCTCAAGGTGCGCGATCGCCGTGTCATGATCGGTGATCAGAGCGTCCAGCTCTCGCCGCAGGCGTGGCGCCATGGCTGGCGAGCTCAGTTGGGCTCGCTCCAGGAGTCGCTCCACCTTGGAGTGAAGCTCGCGTACTCGCTTGTCCAGCTCTATCCAGGGTGGTGCGGCGCCTGCATTCCTGAGTACCACGTTGGCCATGGCCATGTCGCCGGCATAGACGTCGGCGTCGAGCGCCAGTCGTCGACCCATACCGGGCAGGTCGTCGAACCGGCCGTCTTCCTGCGCCTCCCGGATAAGGCGCTCGGTCAGCGATTCCCAGTCAGGCGCGGCTTGCTTGTTGCCATCGGCATCGCTCCGGACCACGGATCGGTCGTCAGGGCGTCGTGGTGCGCTCACGAAAAGATGCTCGCACGCCGTGGCCGATGTCGCATCGTTGGTGCACCGGATCGTCGTCCCTGCACGCAGCCGACGCGTCGACCCGATGTCAGTGTTGACGCAAGGGTTGCGCGGTCCGTGGGTCGGCCTGGATGGTGCGCCGAAGCCCGCAAACGGGGCACACGGCGCGGCGGCCGCTTTCATCAAGCACGAGGTAGGTGGTGCAGCCGTTGGTGCTGCAGAACAGCCGATACGTCGCCGCGCGACGAAGTCGTCGCTGGGCCTGGCTGCGCCGACTCAGGTCGGCTGGGGCATGTGGTGAACGGGTAAGCATGTTTCCTTCCGGCCGACGGGGTGCGATCGATCGCTCCCCGGTCAGCCACGTACGTTGGTTTCCGCTCGTCGCATCCCGGTGGGCGAGCAGGTCGTTGGATGGGCCTCGCACCTGCGGGAGCACTCGGTATCCGGTGCTCGACCGCGTGCGGGTCGGGGATGCCCGGTCATGATAGCTCATCTCCGCGACTTCGCCCTGGGACCATCGTCGGGGTACTCTTCGGCCATGACTGCCAACCGCCCGGACCAGCTCCCGTTTACCGGCGACGCGGAAGCCGACGCGCTGCTCGCGACCGAGCCCATGGCCTTGCTCCTCGGCTTCGTGCTCGATCAGCAGGTCAGCGTCCAGAAGGCGTTCAGTGGCCCCCTGGAGCTGAAGCGCCGGATCGGTACTCTCGAAGCCGCGGTCATCGCCGGCATGGACGCCGGCGACCTCGAGGCAGCGTTCCGGAAGCGACCTGCCCTGCATCGGTTCCCGGGCAATATGGCCAAGCGCACCCAGGCGTGCTGTGCCGTCATCGCTGAGTCCTATGCCGGCGATCCGGAGCGGATCTGGCGGGAAGCCGCCGACGGTCCTGATCTGGAGGCACGCCTGCTTGGGTTGCCCGGTATCGGCGACATGAAGGCCAAGGCGCTGCTGGCGATCCTGGGGCGTCGGTTCGGTCTCCAACTGGCGGGGCTCGACGAAGTCATGCCCACCTATCCGACGCTTGCTGACGTCGATTCGGCCGAAGCACTCGCGGCCTACCAGGAGAAGAAGCGGGCCCACAAGCGGAAGCTCAAGGCAGAGGGAGTCGGCTTCCACCCCGTGGATCCGACCCGCACCACGCCAACGCCCTGAGTCTCCGACCGGAGGTAGGAAGGGACTTCACAAGCCCGGGCCCTGGGTGTATGTTGATGGCGGAGGTACTCAGGTCGCATGTTCGATCTCCGCAACCGGCAAGTCCGGCAGATTCGGAGCTCCAGGTCCCCAGGAAGGACGATGGGGCTGCCGCAGACTGCGGATGGATCCTTGGGGATGAGCAACCTTCAGACGGTGCCCCGCGCGGGCAATATCTCATCTGATACTCGCGCCGGCATATGAACGTGGTCGGGGTACGTGAACCCGCTCCGATCTGACTTCTCGTGAACAGACCCACGCCGAGGGCGTGGGACTTGTGATTCACGCGGCTGCCGGGCGCTGCCTACCATGGGTCGGGGTTCGGCTCGCCGCGAGGCGGATGGAAGCTGATGATGACGCGCCAGGGGGCCGAAACCGGTTCGTCGGTGATCAGGTCGAAGGCTCCGGGGTAGCGTTGGCGCAGAGCTGTCCGAAGGTCGTGCAGGGTTCGCTCGAGCAATGCGACATCCGCCACGCTCCTGGCGAACTCGTCCAACTCCACCCGTGGCCGGAAGCGGGCACGCACGAAGATGGCCTCGAAGCCGTCGGCCTGCCAGGCGATGCGGATGGAGCCATCATGCTGCAGCACGCCCTCATGGTAGGTGGCTTCTGGCCGGCCCGGCTCGGCGGCGTGATGAGCGGTCGAGACGATGATGGGCGGCTATGCTGGAACGAATGTTCGATGAGCGACCTGACATCCAGGAGCGACTGGACGGCGAGTTGGTGGCCTGGATGACGACCGTCAATGCTGCGGGCCAGCCCCAGACCTCGGCGGTGTGGTTCCTCGTCCGGGACGATGTCATCATCATCTTCTCCCTGGCTGGGACGCCTCGCACGCGAAATATCGCTGGCAATCCGAGGGTCTGTCTCAATCTCAACAGCACGCCTGACGGCGGCGAGATCGTGATCATCGAGGGCAGCGCCACGATCATCGCTGATGACCGCCCGGCAGACGAGGAGGGAGCCTATGTCGACAAATACCGAGACGCGATGGCCGACTTGGCCATGACGCCAGCGTCATTCGCCGCGGACTATCCCGTGCGGATCCACGTTCAGCCTACGCGCCTGCGCGCATCGTGAGCGACCGAGTGCCGCGATCCATCGCTGATCCGGAGATGGACGCCTACGCGGCCGCCCACAGCACGCCACCTTCGGATGTGCTGAGACAGGTGGCTCGATCAACGCGGGAGTGGAGCGCCAATCCGTCCATGATGGTCGATGCCGCCGAGGGCAAGCTGCTCGCTCTGCTGGTGGCCCTCGTCGGGGCTCGCCAGGTGCTGGAGGTGGGCACGTTCACGGGCTATTCCGCGATCAGCATGGCCGAGGCCCTGCCACTCGACGGCCATATCACCTCGCTCGAGGTGAGCCCGGAGCACGCCGCCAAGGCTGCGGAGCATATCGAGATGGCCGGCCTCAGCGATCGCATCTCGATCATCGAGGGAAACGCGGTGGAGACGCTGGGCACGCTGGATGGGCCATACGACATGACTTTCATCGATGCCGATAAGTCAGCCTACCCCGCGTATTACGAGGCGGTCGTGCCGCTGATGCGTCCAGGCGGTCTGATCGTCGCCGACAACGTGCTCCGAGGTGGGCGGGTGCTCGATCCGGCAAGTGATGACGCCGGCACGGCTGGGATGCGAGTGTTCAACGACCGAGCAGCGGCCGACCCACGCGTCGACACCGTGATGCTCACCGTTCGAGACGGCGTCTCGCTCATCCGAGTGCGCTGAACCGCGCTGGCGCCAGGCTCATTCCGAACCGCGCTGGCGCCAGGCTCATTCCGAACCGCGGAGCGCATCGGTCGGGCTCAGGCGCGCGGCGCGCATGGCAGGGTAGAAGCCGGCGATCGCGCCGATGGCCAGGGCGGCGATGATGCCGCCGATGACCGCCACCGGAGGGATGATCGGCGTCCACTGCTGTGAGAGCGCATACGCGATCGCCAGGCCGGCGCCCAGCAGGACCCCGAGCAGACCGCCCACGAGTGCCAGCGCCAGCGCCTCACTCACGAACTGGAGAGCGATATGCCGGCGGGTCGCGCCGAGTGCCCGCCGCAAACCGATCTCCGAACGCCGTTCCAGCACCGACATCAGCATGACGTTGGCGATGCCCACGCCGCCCACGATCAGCGCGACAGCGCCAAGACCGAGGAACAGCTCGGTAAAGGCGGTCGCGGCCGCGGCTTTCGCTTCGATGACATCCGATGGCCTGGTCACCTCGATCTCGCTGGGGTCCTCGGGGTTGCTGGTGCGGCCCAGGACCGCGCGGACATCCTCGATGTAGTCGACGTCGCTGCGGACGTAGATGGTGGATGGATGGCCCTCGTACTCGAAGAGCTGCTCGGCCACGGGCACGCCGATGAAGGCCGAGGAATCCAGCTCGCTGGCCAGTTCGACGGGCGCCAGGATGCCGACGACGCTGAACCACTGATCGCCCAGCCACACACGCACACCGGGCTCATCGATACCCAGGCGGCGCGCGGCGGTGCTACCCAGCACCGTCGTTGGCAGCGCGGCCGATGCCTCACTCAGCCACGTGCCGCTAGCCATTTGCGCTCGCAGCGTGTCGTGCAGATCCAATTCCGTCGCCGTCACGCTGATGCCCCCGGTGCGCCCCTCGTCGATAAGGTCTGTGCGGCGCACGGTGGCATCGACAGTGGCGACCGATGCGGCCGATTCGACCGGTCCGATACGTTCGATCATGCCGCGTGCCTCAGGCGCCAGCTCGGCGCTGCCGCCGAACAATGTCTGGCCAGCCGTGACCCGCAGCATGTTCGTGCCCAGGCGGTCGAGCTGGCTCAGCAGGTCAGATCGACTGGACTCGCTGATCACCAGCACGCCGACCATGGCGGCGATCCCGATCGCGATGCCTGCCATCGTCAACGCAGCGCGGACGCGACTGGTCTTGAGCCCGACGGCGCCCAGGCCAAGCAGGTCAGACGGATGCAGGCGGCTGGCGCGTGGCTTTCTCGATCGAGATGGGGCTGGGGCCGAGGGCGGTCGTCGCTGGCTCGTGACCGGAGTGCTAATGCTGGTCATCTTCCGCCCAGCCATCCAGGATCGTGCACGATCCGACCGTCGAGGATCTCCAATCTGCGCGGCATGCGCTGAGCGACCGAGTGGTCGTGGGTGATGACCACGATGGTCGTGCCGTCGCGGCGGTTGAGCTCGTCGAGCAGGTCGAGGATGCGTTTCCCGGTCTTGCTGTCGAGATTGCCGGTAGGTTCGTCAGCCAGCACCACGCTGGGGCGGCCCACGATGGCCCGCGCGATAGCCACGCGCTGGCGCTCGCCTCCCGACAGCTTGCCCGGCGAATGATCAGCGCGGTGTGAGAGCGCGACCCGCTCAAGGGCCTCGCCCGCGAGTCGCCGCCGCTCGGCCGGACTCACGCCGCGATAGAGGAGCCCATTGGCGACATTGTCCTGGGCGCTCATGCCTGAGAGCAGGAAGAACTGCTGGAAGATGAAGCCGACGTGTTGGCTGCGCAGGCCCGAGAGGTCCTTGTCGGATAGTCTGCTGATTTCGTACCCGGCGACCTTGACGACGCCTTTGGTCGGCTTGTCGAGGGTGCCCAGCACGTGCAGAAGGGTAGATTTTCCGGAGCCGGATGGGCCCACGATGGCGACCAGCTCGCCGGCATGCACTCGCAGGTTGACGCCTCTCAAGGCTTCGACCGGCGGATCCCCCGAATAGGTGCGCACGGCATCCTGGAGGTCCAGCACGACGGGCCCCAGGGCCCGGCGGTGTGCTCCGGGCGGCATCGCCCAGTGCGCGGCTGGTGCTACCTGACGCGGGCCCGGAGGTGGGCCGACGATGGGTCGAGGCATCGGCGCTGTACCGGGTCGGGGCATCACGGTCGCGCGGGCTGGCTGTGATAGTGGACGCGCTCGGTGCGGGAGTGACTGCGGACCTGGGGGCGTGGGTGCCCGAACGACGGTAGCGTCGCCTGCACCCGGACCGCTCATGCCGGCACGACCACCGTGTCACCCGCTCCAAAGTCGCCACTGACCTCCACGCCGCTATCGTCGAAGAGTCCGACCTCTGCGGCGACGAGGTATGTCGAGCCGTCATCAGCGACCATCTCCAGCGCGTAGCCGCCCTCGCGCAGGGCAAGCAACGCATCGACTGGGACCGACAGGACATTCGGACGCGTCTGTCGGACCACCTGAACGGTGACCTCGGCTCCATCGAGGTCACCGACCTCCGCCAGGTCCGCCAGCTCGATGGTGACCTGTACCGTGGGCTCAGTCGCCCCGGCGAGGGTCTGGGCCACGCTATCGACTTCGGTCACGGAGCCTGCGGACTCACTGCCGTCGGGCAATTCCACCGTGACTGCGTCGCCGACCGACAGGATGTTGCGTCGGTCGGCTGCCAGGTCCACGGTCACCACGAGCTGGGTGCCGCTGGTCCGGGCCAGGACGCTGCCCGCTTGGGCGCGTCCGCCTAGCTCCGGGATGACTTCCGTGACGCGGACATCACTCGGCAGGAAGGTCACCTGGCCTGGATCGATATCGCCATCCTTGTCCTGGTTGGTGCGCTTCTCCCAGCGCTTCACGCCCTTCTCGGTCTTCCGTCGGAAGTTCCAGTCTGGCTTGAACTTCTTGTCGAGGATCCCTAACTCCTTGAGACTCTCCTCGAGCTGCTTGACATCCGCACCGTTGGGACTGTCCGCATCCAGGGGCCGCCAGGCGGGTCGGTTCCCGTACATCAGGTACGAGGACTGGTCGCCGTCGACTTCGTAGATCTTGTCGCCCAAGGTCAGGATGTCACCAACCTCGGGGAGCCGCGTATACGTGCCGTTCATGCCCGCGATGATCACGCCCTCGCCCGCGTAGTCCAAGGTGCCGTCGAACTCCTCGGTGGACTCGATGGTGCGTCGCGTGATGGCAGCGGTCGCGACGGGCACGACGGGTGTAACTGCGGCCGAGGCGCTGCCGTCGTCCTCATCGAATGGGTAGTTCGCCCCCAGGAAGACGGCTCCGGCAAGGAGCAGACCGACTCCGATGAGCCCGATCAGTGCCTTCATCAGCCGTCACCTGCCAGGCGCGGTCCGCCGCCGGGGCCGAACTGCTCAAGCCCAAGCTCGTCGGCGCAGCCAGACATGGCGCCGCGGAACGCTTCCGAGCGACGGTCGATGCCGAGGTCATGCAACGCGCGCCCACCTCGCTGCAGGCGGCCATCGGCATCGACGACCGGGTCCGGGTACTCCGGATAGCCATTGTCGCGGAGACACTGAGCCAGCTGCAGCTGCGTCTCAAGGCGCTCCTGCTCGGCGGCCGGGTCGATATCTGGCCGGGACGCCTCCAGGATGGCACCGCAGGCAGTCCGAGCAGCCTCGAATTCGTCACTCTGTCGGTCGAAGGCGCCCTGGCCATCCCGGAAGAAACCGCGACCGCCGCCGCTGACATCAGGGTCGTCCATCGCGATGCCGTTCTCGCGCATGCAGCTGGCGAACGCCAACAACGCCTCTTCCCGATCGGCGAAGGCGAGGTCGTTCTGCGCGAGCTCTGCTTCCGGCTCGGGAGTCTGGTCGGGACCGGCGAGCGTGGCCACCTGTGCTGAAGCGCCGCCGCCGAGCGCGACGGCCAACGAGATCGCGAGTGAGGCGGCGACCACCGTGGAGCGTTGTACGGGATTCATGGCGATGCGAGGATCTCCTGTCGGTCAAGTCTAGTCAGTAGGGCGGATTTGCCGCCTCCGTCGTTGACGTCGCCGACGGGGCTGCCTCGACCGGCACCAAGGCTGGTTGGGAGCGGTCATCCTGGCGAGGCCAGCGCGTAAGCTGCGAGTAACCATGTTTCCTGTGGCTCAGTCGACAGTGCCGAGCCTACGGCTGGGTGTGTCGCTTGGCACGGAACGCCGGGTCGTCGTGTCCACCATGCCTGTCGCCCGGGCGACATCGTCTCAGGGGGTCGCGACGCCCGGTGCTACCAGATCTACTTCGTCGGAACAGACTCCGCTGGCAGCCTGGAATTCGGGCGAGAAGGGATCGATGGCCAGGCCACCATCCTCGCCACGCAGCGATCCGATGGTCAGGCCGCGGATGGGATCGGGGTCAGGAAAGTCGATGCCCTCTCGCCGCATGCACTCTGCGAATCGCAGGAGCTGCTCGTTCTGTTCGGCCTGCTGCTCGGGATCGAGGTCAGGCTGCAGAGAGTCGAGGAACCCCTGACAGGCCTCCATGGCATCGAGGAATTCGCCGCTCATGAAGTCGATGTTGGCAAGGGCATCGGGGTCACCGCCGAACGGTCCAGCGGCTCCGAACTGGGGATCCGGCAAGTCGATGCCGTTGTCGCGGAGACAGGCGACGAACGCCAGGATGGCCTCCTGACCGTCGAGTTCCTGGGTAGGTGCCTCGCTGGCGGCGCTGTCCGGTCCCGGGGTGCTCAGCGTGGCCACCTGGGCGGAAGTCGCGGAGGTCAGGAGCAGTAGCAGTACGCCGAGCACTGCGGGGATCGCGATGGTGTGTCGGGTCTTCATGATTCGAGGATAGGGCGTGGCCGTATTTCCGTCAGTCGGACGGCCTCGCCCCGATCGAGTGGTGGCCGGCATGGTCGTGGAGCGCCCAGGCCGCGCGTCGGGGTTCGCCGCTGCCACGAAGCTCGGGGCTGTCAGCCGGCAGGCCGTCGCTGTAGCGGCCATACCGACGAGCCAGCGGACTGGCACTGAAGCCATGCACGACGACGGAAAGGAACACCGTCCAGCTGACCACCGCACCAAGCGGATCGGACGGCACGCCTGCTTCGTCGAGCGCCTCGAGGGCCAGCAGGCCGAAGACCACCGACGCCAGGCCACGGGGACCGAACCAACCTACGAACAGCAGCGTCGCCCTGTCGAATCGAGTGCCGAGTAGGCTGATGGCGACGGGCACCATCCGGATGAAGGTCAGCGAGAGGATGGCGTAGACGATGACCAGCGGATCTTGCAGTCCGAGGATATGGCCATCGAAGATGATCAGGCCGAATACGAGCCACACCACGATCGACAGCAGCGACGCCTGCGTCTCGGTGAACGAGACTGCGGATTCGACGCGTGCCTTGTTGCCGAGGCCGAAGGCCAGTCCGCCCACGAATGCGGCGATGAAGCCACTCGCCCCCAGCCCGGCCGACAGGAAGTAGGCGGCCACAGCGAGCGCCAGCGTCGAGAGTTGAGCTGAGGTCGGCGACGACCACCCTCGTCGCTCCGTGGATGCAAGGACGACACGGCCGGTGAGCCCGACCAGCAGCCCCACCCCTACTGCCAGCGCCAGCTCGAAGAGGGCATCGATGACAGGGTTCATGCTGCCGATGTCGCCGAAGGCGGCAACTGCGATGGCCACGGTCACGATCGGCGCAGCGATGCCGTCGTTGAGGCCGCTCTCGACGTTCAGCACGCGACGGACCCGGGCGGGCACGGATTGGTCGGTGATGACCTGATGCCCCAGGTCGGCATCGGTCGGTGCAAGGATGGTCGCTATCAGCAGGGCCAGCCCGAACGAGATGCCCGGGAACAATCCGAGGGCCAGGAGCGTGCCCGTCACGATCGTCAGCGGCAAGCCGACCAGCAGCAACCGGGCCACGATCGGAGAGTCGATCTCCAGGTGTCGCAGGCCGATGGTCGATGCGGAGCTGAAGAGCACCAGGGCCAGCGTGACCTCGGCCAACATGCCGAGCGCATCGGGTTCAGGCCCTTCGATGGCGAGGAGTCCCAGGCCGCCTCCAGCGATGAGCGCCCCGATGGCCATGAATGAGAAGGCACCTGAGACCGACGCACGGGTGAGCAGTACCGCGACGAAGCCATACGCAGCCACCGCCAGCGCGATCAGCCCGACATCCACATCACTATCGAGATTCAATCCCACGGCGGTCGAGTCTAGTGGTCGTTACCACGACTCGTGGAGCCCCTGATGTCAGTGGATCGGACCGTTGTCCTCGCTGCCACGATCGCGAAGGAAGCGCTCGATCTCTCCGATGAGCTCGTTGCCGGATGGCAACCGTGACTCGTCGACCATCTCCTCCAGTCTGGCGATGTACGACTTGGTCGAGTCGTCCGCAGCGGCCGCCGCGTCGAGACGCGCCGCGATGCCCCTGGCTTCCAGTTCGAGCACGGCCGTGGTGACCGTGTCGCCAAGGTGTCTCTCGATGGCGCGAACCAGGGCCACGGCCGCCGCGGGGTACTCGCCGCTGACGTAGTGGGGAACCTGCGCGTAGTAGCCAAGCGACGGGATGCCGGCAGCGGCGACGGTCATGTCGATGACCGAGACGGCCGCTGCGGGGACCTGCATCGATCCCGTGGGGCCGGGCTTCACGCCACCACGCAAGAGCCCGTCCTGGGCCTCCAAGCCGAGCACCGGCACCGGGCGGGTATGCGGGACGGCGGCCGGGATCGCGCCGAGTGAGATCCATTCGGTGACCTCGAGGTCCTGTGCCAGCATCACCAGTTCGCCGGCCAGCTCCTGCCAGCGATAGTCCGGCTCGGGGCCGGTCAGGATGAGTGCATCACGGCCTTCGAAACGACGATGGACCACCGCCAGTTCGGGCCAGTCCAGCGAGGTCAACCGACCGTCCTCGATATGCAGGGTCGGTCGCCGGGAGCGGTAGTCATAGAGGCCGTCGCCGTCGATCCCGGCGATCTTGGAGCCGTCGCCGGCGATCAACGCTGCGGCCTTGGTGGCGGCGGAGCCAGCATCGACCCAGGCGTCGAGCGCGACGACCATGAGCGGGTCTTCCAGTTCGGGATGGTCCAGCAGATGATAGAGCGTCACCCCCACAGGATATGGCGAAGTGGCCAAGGGCCGCAGCGGTAGACTCCGACGGATGCGGCTGGATAGAGCGCTCCTCTCGAGTCTCGGAGTCGCATTGCGCTCGCCGCCCATCGTGGTGTTCCTTGGTCTTGAGGCGGTCGGCGGGTTGGTCTTCGTGTGGCGTCGCGGTCCTGGCACCGTCTCGATGGTGCTGTTCATCTGGCTGGGCATGCTGTTGCTGGCGTTCTGCGCCTGGTGGGCAGGCCGCCATCGGCTGGCTCATCCGGCTCCCGATCCGGTGCCTGCGCCGGCGGCTCGTACGCTCTTTGCGCTGCTCGGCGTGGCCGGCATGCTGGTATGGGGCTTCGATGTCAGCATCGCTGCCGGTGCCGTGCTCTTCGCTGCTGGTCTGGCCGGCTGGCTCTGGGTCGCCTGGCGTACGTCTGGGTTCCGCGACCTCGCCACCCGCCTGACCCGGGACGTGCGACCGTTCGCCCCATTGTTGCTCCTGATCGGGCTACCCCGTCTGCTCATCGGGGGTCCGGGAGTCCTGGTGGCCCTGGCGCTGACGCTGCCAAGCGGGGTCGGGCAACAGCTGCTGTACCTGATCGGGCTGTATGCACCGCTGGAAGCGTTCTTGCGCCGACCGGCGCTGGCCGCGGTGGGCGCTGCATTGCTCTTCGGTCTCGTGCATGTGCCACTCCTGGTCGAGCCAAATCACGGAGACCTGGTGGCTGCATTCGCCAATGCGATGCTCTTTCAGGCCAGTGTCGGTCTCATCGCGATCCTCGCCTATCAGCGTCACCGTGCCGTGCTGCCCATCGGTATCGCGCACGCCATGGCCATCGCCTGATCCAGGAAACCGGGGCGGTCGACCCTTCCCATGCTCGGAGAGCCAACCTGGCACCGTCTACACAAGGGAGACTCTCGTGATCAGTCATTCCGTGCGATCGCTTGCTGCAGCGGCGAGCCTGGCCCTGCTGGCCAGCGCCGTCGGCGTCGTCCCCGCCCTCGCCTAGGACGACATGGCCGCTGTTGAGACCACCGTGAGCATCCCATCACACGACCGCGATATCCCGGGCGTGCTGGCCCTGCCGGCTGACGCCGAGAGTCCCGTGCCCGCCGTCCTGATGCTGCACGGCTACGGCAGCTCGGCCGATGACGTCGGTGACATGTACGGCCGGCTTGCCGAGTCACTGGCTGCGGAAGGGATCGGTTCGCTACGCATCGATTTCGCGGGCATGGGCGCTAGCACGGCGTCGCAGCTCGACTACGACTACGAGACCCAGACGACCGATGCCATGATCGCGCTGGATTGGCTGCTCGGCCGGACATCCGTCGATCCTGAGCGTGTCGGCGTGCAGAGCTTCAGCAACGGCTCATTCATCGGGGCTCACTGGGTCGGTACGGATGACGGCCGATCGCGTTCAGCTCCTGGTCGGGCGCCATCTACAACGGCGGATCCCGAGAGCTATCAGGCATCGCTGGCGGAATGCGAAGCGACCGGCGAGGGTCACATCGTGGTCGACCTTGGGTTCCGCACCCTCGACCACAGCCGCGAGTACTCCAGCTCGTACTGACCGACGACCAGACGCTTGCGGATGAGGCCATCACCACGACCGCCGAGTGGTTCCCCGAGAATCTCTGACCCGAAGGGACAATGTGAGAGGAGCCTCTCGTCTCCGGCGAGGGGATCCTCCATTTGTAGAGCTCGTGATCTGAGCGACGATCCAGAGCCGCCAACGCCTTGTGTGGGAACACGGCTCAAACCCGGGGGGACTGACTGAGCCAACGAGCTTCGCGTCACTCGGCCGGACTGGCCTTTTCATGCTGCTCAGGTCTGAGATGGCCATCCGATAGCTATCTCAGTCTGGCGGCGATGCAGAAAGCCAGGAGCATGGAGATTTCGGCGCATTCGTTGGCCTGGTCAGTCCCCGAGGGATAAGGCGCCGCGGTGGCGCATGCTATCGAGCAAGCCCAGCCACCACCAGCTCGCGGAGTCGGTCGGTACCACGTTGCCGCCGCACCGGCTCACCGCGACCGCCGCGCGCGCCGCGTGATTGCGAAGCGCCGCATGGCGCAGGGCGCCGCACGGGTGGTGAAGATGCCCCGTGCAGGTCGTCGCACGCAGACAGCTTATGTCGACCGGGTTCGCTTCCTCACGCGTGCCAGTGCTGCTTCCCAACCCGCATCGATCGGCTTGCCGGGTTCGTCGAGGTCGATCAACACCGGCGCGTGGTCCGAGGGGGTCGGCGGACCCTTGCGCGCCTCACGATCGATCTCTGCCCAGACCACGCGTTCGGCCACCGACGGCGTGCCATACAGCAGATCGATACGCATGCCCTGGTTCTTGTGGAACATGCCAGCTCGGTAGTCGAACCAGCTGAAGCGATCGGATTCGGGTCGCTGTATCCGATAGGTGTCGACCAGGCCCCAGTCGCGAAGGCGCCCCAACGCAGCGCGTTCGCGTTCGGAGACGTGCGTGGAGCCGTGGGCACTCGCGGCGTCCCAGACGTCAGCGTCGGTCGGGGTCACGTTGAGGTCCCCACCGAGGAGGACGGGTTCGGACGGCATGGCGGTCTCATCGAGCCACTGGCGGAGTCGGTCGAACCAGCGCAGCTTGCCCTCGTACCATGTGGACTCGAGGACCCGGCCGTTGGGCGCATACAGGCTGACGACCCGGATGCCGCCGCAGACCGCGCTGACCATGCGCGCCTCCACGAGCGGGTCCCAATCGGCCTCCGTCGGGGCGTCCTTGGCGCTCCTGCTCTGCCGGACGGGGCCGTAGCCGAAATTGGTGACGATGGGATCCTCGATGCCGACCTTGCTGGCGATGGCCACGCCGTTCCAGCGGCCCTCGCCGTGATGCAGGAGCTCATACCCGGCCATCCGGAAGGCCATCGTGGGGGCATCATCGTCGGCCAGCTTGGTCTCCTGTATGAGCAGGACATCCGGCTCAGCACGCTGCAGCCAGCGCTCCACGGCTTCCATGCGAGCGTTGAGGGAGTTGACGTTCCAGGTGGCGATACGCATCCACGGGGAGGGTAGAGGAATCGAGAAGCCCCGTGTCTGGCACGGGGCTTCCGTCTTGATCGAAGCGGAGCGAAGATCAGCTGCAGCCGCTCGTTGAGCCGCAGTTGAGGCACTTGTAGCATGAGCCGTTGCGGACCATGATGCTGCCGCAGTCCATGCACGATGGTGAGTCAGCGCTGACCGAGAAGGCCACCGGCTGAGCCGCACCGAGTGCAGCCTTGGCGAGTCCGTTGCTGCCGTTGGTGTGGCCATTGCCATTGCCATTGCTGGCCGGGGTCGCTGCCTCTCCCACCCGTGCCACAGGCGCGAGGCTGAGCGGCCGGACCCCACCCTCTCCCCCGGAGGAGGTCGAAGGAGCGGGCAGGGACGCGGCCACGGTGGAGTCCGTCTCAGTCGTGCTCTCATCAGGATGGTCGAGCACGGCCGAGAGGTGTGTGGCCGTCCCTGGAACTTGTGCCACGACCTCTCCGCCGAGGATGCCCAGGGCATTTCGATCGTCCTTGTCGAGGAAGCGCGAACCCATCCAGCGGAAGATGTAGTCGACGATGGACTTGGCGATGGGAACCTCAGGATTGCCGGTGAAACCGGATGGCTCGAAACGCACATGCGTGAACTTGTTCACCAGGTCACGCAAGGGCACGCCGTACTGCAGCGCGATCGAGGTCATCGTCGCCAGGGTGTCCATCAGACCGCTGACCGTGGAGCCTTCCTTGGCCATCCTCAGGAAGATCTCGCCAGGCTGGCCGTCGGGATAGAGGCCTACCGTGATATAGCCCTCGTGTCCCGCGACCTGGTACTTGTGCGTGACCGCACGGCGTTCATCCGGCAGGCGGCGCCGGTACGGCTTGGGCTCCCCAGTGAGTCCAGGCACCGGCGCCTCGCCTGCCGTTGGGATAGTCGCTTCAGCGCTCGCTTCCTTCTTCTTGCCGGTCGAGAGTGGCTGGCTTCGCTTGGAGCCGTCGCGATAGATAGCGATGGCCTTGAGCCCCAGCTTCCAGCCCTGCATGTAGACATCCTCGATGTCCTCAGCGCTGGCGCGCTCCGGCATGTTGACGGTCTTGCTGATGGCGCCTGACAGGAACGGCTGGGTCGCACTCATCATGCGCAGATGACCCATGTGTCCGATGGAGCGCTCACCATTGACCGGCTTGAAGGCGCAGTCGAAGACCGACAGGTGCTCAGGCTTGAGATCAGGCGAGCCTTCGATGGTCTCGAACTCATCGATGTAGGCGACGATGGACTCGACCTCGTCGGGCGTGTAGCCGAGGCGCCGAAGCGCCTGCGGGACGGTGCCGTTGACGATCTTGAGGAAGCCTTCGCCCACGAGCTTCTTGTACTTGATCAGTGCGATGTCGGGCTCGATGCCGGTGGTATCGCAATCCATCATGAAGGCGATCGTGCCGGTGGGCGCGAGGACGCTTACCTGGGCGTTGCGATAGCCATGCGCCTCACCCAGCTGCAGGGCCTCATCCCAGGTCGTGCGGGCCTGCTGGACCAGGCCGGCAGGCGTCATGGCGTCGTCGAGCTGGTAGGCCGCATCGCGGTGTTTGCCGATGACCCGCAGGAAGGGCCCTTCATTGATGGCATAGTCGTTGAAGGCACCACCGTGGTCGCGCGCCACGACAGCCGACTGACGATAGGCCTCGCCGGTCATGATGGCAGTGATCGCGCCAGCGAACGCCCGGCCTTCCTCCGAGTCGTAGGCCAGTCCACGGCTCATGAGCAAAGCGCCGAGGTTGGCGTAGCCCAGGCCGAGAGGCCGGAAGCGGTGCGAGTTCTCCTCGATCTGGGGCGTCGGGTAGGACGCGTTGTCGACCAGGATCTCCTGGGCCGTGATGGTCAGCCGGGCCGCGAATCGGAAGGCCTCGGCGTCGAACTCGCCATCACTGTCCACGAACTTCATCAGGTTCAGGGAGGCCAGGTTGCAGGAGGTGTCGTTGAGGAACGAGAACTCCGAGCATGGGTTGGTGGCGTACTGGCGGTCGGAGTTGGCGACCGGGTTCCAGTCGTTGATGGTGGTGTCGTATTGGATACCCGGGTCACCACAGATCCAGGCCGCCTCGGCCATGTGCCGGAAGATGGTCTTGGCCTTGTAGGTGTCGGTCGGGTCGTTGGTGGTGACCTCGCGCGTGGTCCAATCGCTGTCGGTCTCGACAGCGGTCATGAAGTCGTCGCTGGCACGGACGCTGTGATTGGCGTTCTGGAAGAAGACCGAGGCATAGGCCTCACCGGTGAAGGAGGCGTCGTAGCCGGCCTCGATGAGGGCCCAGGCCTTCCTCTCCTCGTTGGCCTTGGAGTCGACGAAGTCGAGGATGTCCGGATGGTCGGAGTCGAGGATGACCATCTTGGCCGCGCGGCGGGTCTTGCCGCCGGACTTGACGACACCGGCGAAGGCATCGAAGCCCTTCATGAAGCTGACCGGACCCGAGGCGATGCCGCCCCCGGACATCTTCTCCCTGGAGCCGCGGATCGTGGACAGGTTGACACCCGCTCCGGAGCCGTACTTGAAGAGCATGGCCTCGGTCTTGGCGAGGTCCATGATCGATGACATCGAGTCCTGCACCGAATTGATGAAGCATGCTGAGCACTGCGGCCGGGGCTCCACGCCGACGTTGAACCAGACCGGGCTGTTGAAGGCCATCTTCTGGTGGAGCAGGAGATGGGTCAACTCAGCCTTGAACGTGCCGAGGTCCTCATCGGTCGCGAAATACCGCTGTGTGGCAGCCCAACTGGTGATCGTGTTGACGACCCGGTCGATGAGCTGCTTGACGCTGCGCTCTCGTCCCGGCGTCCCGATGTGGCCACGAAAGTACTTGCTGACCACGACGTTGGTCGCCAGCTGGCTCCAGGAGCTGGGAACCTCGACACTCTTCTGCTCGAAGACGGATTTGCCCAATTCGTTGGCGATACTGGCGTCGCGAAGCTCCCAGGTGACTTCGTCATAGGGATGGACACCTGGCGTGGTCCAGCGGCGCTCGAAGGTCAGACCCTTGGAGGTCGCACCGGTGAATCGGAATTCCTTGTCCATGGCGGCGCGAGCGGTAGATCGCTTGCTGCGGCGATGGCCGGACCCGGAACGAGCTGTCGGTTCGCTGGTCACAGTGGTGGAACGGGCGCGGGCGACAGCCTCAGCCATGACCTCTCCTCTAACGTTCGACGCCAGCGACGACACTGGCGCGCATACAGTCGTGTATCGCCGCTACTCACGGCATCTGAGAAACCGCCGGCGAGTCGCCGAGCCCTGGGCAGGTACCGGCCACGCTCCTTCGCCAGGTCCGGTCCGGGGGAGCACCTCCCTGTCCCGTCCGACGGTCGCTGGATTGTGGACCCGACGTCCGCCACTGTCAAGCCCCAAAACACTACATGTTGCGGTCTCTGCTCGCCTGCGTACACAATATGTAGCGGTGGCGCTCCGACGACCGCGGACGCTGTGGATGACCTGTGCATGAGCCTCGTGGGCGGAGAGCGGACTGGCCGGGGGTGGCCGTCCAGAGGCCGCAGGTATGCCATCCTGAGCCCATGAACGAACGAGTTGGCGACGTCGTCGTGGTCGGCTCCATCAACATCGATCTGGTGGTCGGCGTTTCGCGTCTTCCCCGCGCTGGTGAGACCGTCCTGGGTGATCGATTCGCGCAACTGCCGGGTGGCAAGGGCGCCAACCAGGCAGTGGCTGCCAGCCGAGCCGGGTCCCACGTTCGAATGGTCGGTGCTGTGGGCGATGACGACCTGGGTCGCTCGGCGTTGGACGCCTTGTCAGGAGCTGGGGTGGACATCTCGCATTGTCGCGTGGTGGAGAGGGAGCACACTGGTCTGGCACTCATCGTGGTGGATGCTGCCGGCGAGAACCAGATCGCCGTGGCGCCCGGCGCCAATGGTCGACTCGATGCCGCCATGCTCGAAGTTGAGCTGGCAGCACTTGACCCGCCTCAGAGGGGTGTCTGCCTGCTGAGCTTCGAAGTCGGCGACGAGGCCGTGCTCGCAGCGGCCCGCTGGGCAGCGCAGAACGGGCTCCTGATCGTGCTGAACCCGGCGCCGGCGCGCGCCATCGCCGCTGAACTCCTGGCCCTGCGGCCGATCCTGACGCCCAACGAGAGCGAAGCCGAGCAGTTGAGCGGCGAAGCGGATCCTGCGGCCGCAGCGAAAATCCTGTCGTCGCAGACAGGAGCTTCGGTCGTGGTGACGATGGGTTCTGCGGGCGCGCTGCTGTGGGCTGATGGATCACCACAGCGACTGGCGGCCTACCGGGTCAAGTCGATCGATACCACCGGCGCGGGCGACGCGCTCAATGGGATCTTCGCCGCCGAGCTTTCGCGAGGAGCGTCATCCCGGACCGCTTTGCTGTGGGCCATGGTCGGAGCCGCCCTCAAGACGACCCGGTCCGGCGCCCAGGACGGCTTGCCGTCACGTTCGCAGATCGCGGAGCGTGTCGCCGGACTCGCCGACGTCTGAGTGCCAGCCGCTGAGACCTACCCGTATGCGCGCTGACCGTCCCGAGCCGGGAGGCGCTACAGGCCGGAGTAGGAGTGCAGTCCGGTGAAGAACAGATTGCCGAAGTAGGTGAACAACACGGCGCCAAAGCCGATGACCAGGATGAGGGCCGAGGGGCGCCCGGCCCAGCCCTTGTGGCTCCGTGCATGCAGATAGACGGCATAGATGAGCCACGTCACCAGGGCGGATGTCTCCTTGGGGTCCCAGCCCCAGTAGCGACCCCAGGCGATGGAGGCCCAGTACGAACCCAGGATGATCATGGTGGCAAAGACCGGGAAGCCGATGATCACCGACCGATACGCCACCTCGTCGAGCACCTTGCGCGGCGGCAGCCACGAGAAACGGTCGTTCTCACCCTGGGCCAGGTAGCCCACGGCCGCTCCGAATGAGATCGCCAGCACGCCGTAGGCGATCATGGCCATGGCCACGTGGATGGTCAGGAGGGGCGCATTGTCCAGTGCCGGCACCAGCGGTTCGATAGCCGATGGCAGGGTCGCTGCGTAGCCGACCAGGAAGAGTGCCACGGCCAGGGGCACAAAGGCGATCGACCGGATGGGGTAGCGCCGTTCAAGGAACAGGTAGCCGCCGAGGATGCCCACCGCAAAGGCGATCGAGAACTCGTACATGTTGCCCCACGGCCCGCGCTCCACGACAACGGCTCGCGTCACGAGACTACCGGCCAGCATCAGGAAGCTGGCCCAGGTCAGGCCGTGCGCGATGCCCGAGGCGGTCGCAGCACCGGGGAAGGACGGGCTCGACGAAGCAGCTCCTGTGAGTGAACCGGCACCGCCCGCGGTGGCCAGCTGGGGTCCGCTCGCGGCAAGGGACACCGCCGCCCCGGCAGCCTTCCGGCCGACCGCCAGCAGCGTGGTGAAGGCGATGGCCGAAACGAATGCGAAGAGCAGCAGCAGTGCGCCGGTGACCGCCAGGTATCCCGAGAGAGTAGCCATCGTGATCGCCCTCCTGGTGCCTAGGCGATCGCCGCGCCGCCTTCGGGCGGTCCGTCTGGATCGATCACGGTAAGGGCGGACGAGGTGGCCCCGAGCGTGAACCTGGTGCCACAGGCAGAACAGGTGTCGATATCGGCGACACGCAGGGTACCGTCCACCGGACATATGACGCGCAGGTCGGCTCGGTCGATGTCGCACCACCGCGATCGCGGTGGATAGATCAGCCCATGTTCCTCACAGAAGGGCACGTTGGGCGGGAAGGTCGCTGTGCCGTCAGCTCCGATCAGCGCCGGCGTAGGTCCCGGTTCCGCTCGCCGGACGCGACCACGTCTTCGGCTCAGCAGGTGCCAGCCCCACATCAGCACGATGATGGTCAGGATGGGTCCGACCAGGGTGGCGACGATGACCATCGGCAGGAGCGCGATGAGCTCGCCCCACGAGGGCACGAGCACGGTCGTCAGCCAATCGAGGAATGCGGTCCACGGGTCCGGGGCCATGGCCAGATATTAGCGTTGGCGCGACGGCTTGGCATTTCGCCGCGGATTGCCCTTCTTCCGGGTCGCGCGGCGCCCGGGCTGCCAGGGCGCACGCTCGACCACTCCCAGGTCGCGGCCGTCAGAGTGCCGTTGCGGGGGCGCCTTGCCTTGGCCGATCCCGACTGGTTTGCCGCTGTTGGCCCCGCCAGGGTTAGCCGAGGCTGCCACCTGCTGCATCAACCAGTCCACCGAACGCGTCGCTCCGCCGGCCCGCCGAGCCCGCTCCTGCAAGCCCCGGTCCTGGGTCACCACTGCCGTCCGCGACCGGCCCGCATAGGGCTGGGCTCTGAGGATATCGATGATCAGGTCATCTGCGCTGCGAGAACCTGAGTGGTGAAAATCGATGCCCTTGGTGGCTCGCTTGCGACGCGGTTCGCTTGGTGGTGGGTGGCCGTCGAGCGCGACGATGATGTAGAGATGTTCCGGTCGCCAGCCGCGCAGCCTCGGGAGTAGCCAAGCGACCCCGCCCTCGTCGCGACTGCCCCGTACGTCATGCAGCAGGTTGTCGCCATCCACGAGCAGCACATCCAGGTCATCGACCTCGGCCGGCCGACTCATGTGCTGCTCGGATGGGCGGCGGCTACCATCAGTGCGTGCTCCTTCTCGTCGATCTCGACGGTGTCGTCTATCGGGGAACCGAGGCGATCCCCGGCATGCCCCAGCTGTTGGCTCGGCGTGAGGCTGCCGGAGACATCATCGTCTATGTCACCAACAACTCGCGCTGGCATCGGTCCCAGTATCACGAGCGACTCGCCGGCATGGGGGCGCCGGTCCAGCCTGAGCGCATCCTGACCTCGGCCCGTGGGACGGCGCTGGCCCTGGCTGACCGACCGAGGCGACCCCGCTTGTGCATGGTGCTGGGTGGCGATGGCCTGATCCAGGAGCTCGATGATGTCGGGCTGGCCGCGGTGCGTTGCTCCGAAGACGCTCTCTCGCAGGACCCGGACGTCGTGGTCGTGGGCGTTGATTTCGAGCTCAGCATGGAACGGCTGTCGGCTGCCGCGGAAGCCGTCCGGCGTGGCGCCTTCTTCGCGGCCACCAATCGCGATCCCGTCTTCCCTCTCCCGGGTCGCCTCCTGGCCGGGGCCGGCGCCGTGGTGTCAGCGGTGGTCACCGCGTCAGGCCGCGAGCCGGACCTCGTCATCGGCAAGCCCGAGCCCGGTCTGATGCTGGCAGCGGCGGCGGTAGCGCGTCTACCGATCGATGAGGCGGTGGTCATCGGCGACGGCCTGTTGACCGATATCAGGGCGGCCCACGCGGTCGGTGCTCGGAGTGTCCTGGTGCTGACCGGTGTCAGCACCGTCGCGATGGCCGAGGCCCTGCCGGTCGCGGAGCGGCCGACCGCCATCAGCCAGGGCCCCAGTGATCTCGAGGCCATCCTGGCTGGCCTTGAGACCGGCTGACTCGGGCAACGCGACTATGGCGCCGGATGCTGTGCCAGCCACACGTCGAAGTCTTCCTGGAGCGTTGCCCTGAGCTGCTCGTCGTGGTGCAGGAACGCCGCTGCGTAGGCACGTCGCATCGCCACCACGATCTCGCTGCTGGTCAGACCCAGTCGTCGCACGGCTCGCTTCAGCTCGTCGACCAGCGTGATGTCGCTGACGGTGCGATCGTCGGTGCTGATGGTGACCGGTACGCCGGCTCGCAGGAGCCGGGGCAGGGGAGCACCAGGCCCATCGCCCGTGATGCCGGCCTGCCGGTTGCTGGTCGGACACAGGTCCAGGGTGATGTCTCGACGAGCCAGCTCGGCCATGAGGCTCACATCGTCGGCGGCGGGGGCGCCGTGGGCGATGCGCCAGGGGTCCACTTCCAGGGCCCGCCACACCTGTGCCGCGCCACCCCATTCACCCGCGTGGCAGGTGATGCCCAGGCCGCCAGCGCGGGCGATGGCGAAGGCATCCGCAAAGGTGCCCGGGTCGGGCGCTTCATGCTCGATGCCTGCCAGGTCGAAACCGGTGACGCCGTCCGGGAGCGCCCCTATCGCAGTGCGGGCGACGTCGGCGGCGATAGCCGGGTCATGCGTGCGCAGGGCGACCGCGATCAAGCGGATGTCGATCTCGTGTGCGGCGGCTCCGCTGGTGGGCTCCCCTGGCCACGGCGGCGATACCGTCGAGCAAGGGCAGCCCGCGACGGGTGTGCAAGGCGGGCGCCCAGCGGATCTCGGCATAGCGGGTCCCCTCGGCTGCCACATCCTCGACCAACTCACGGGCCACTCGCTCGAGTGCCGCCGCGTCCTGGAGCAGCGCGACCGGCAGATCGAATCGGCGCAACAGGTCGGCCTGGTCCCGGCACTGCGGGGGGGCCACCAGCCGCTCGCGCATGGCTGCCAGATCGGATGGGACATCGTCGTGGTCACACGAACCCGCCAGCAGCCAGGTCTAACGCGGTCTGTGGACGCATCGAACCGTCGAGGTGGAGGTGAAGCTCAGCCTTCGGCATGGCCCGCAACCAGCGCGTCAGGTCGTCGGTTTCGCCATCCATGTCGGTGATGCTAGCGTCGCGAGGCCGCAGCGAGTCGCTCCGCAGGACGGACGACTCGGCGCTGCGGCGTACGGATCATTCCCGGGATAGACTCGTGGGGCCACCTCCCGGCCACGCCATGCCGCATCCGGAGGCTGGCATCGAACCCGCAAGTGAGACCGATACGAGCATGCGCCTGACCGTCGAACGCCGCCCTCCCTGGGATGTCGAAGCCGATGTCCTGGTCGTGACCGTCCCCGCGGACCTTGCGCTGCCCGAGTACCTGGGTGAGGTCGATCATCGGCTTGGTGGCGCCATCGAGGAGATGCGTCGACTCGGTGCCATCAAGGGGGCCCTCTGGGAATCACGGCTGATGCCGGCGCAGGGGATGGCTGCTCGCTTCGTGCTGGCCGTGGGCGTCGGGGAGGGAGCCGCCATCGGCCGCCTCGGTGCCCGGCGACTGGGGTCGGTCATGGTCCGCGCCCTCATCGGATGCGACGTGCGGACCCTGGCGGTGCACCTTCCGGATCGACTCATCCGTCGTGGCGGCGCCACGCCGGCAGCCGTGATCGAGCTGGTCACACGTGGTCTGATCGAAGGGGCTGCCGAGCCGTCGACCATCTACCGCGAGCCCGATGATCGACTCCCCCCGGCCCTGGACGCCTGTACGCTCATCGTGGAATCAGGGGACGCGAGCGACCTCCTGGTGCGCGCCGAGCGGGGCCAGATCATCGGCGAGGGTGGCAACCGAACGCGGCGACTGGCCCAGCGTGCCGCCAACGATGTCAGCCCGGAGGTCCTGGCCGATGAGGCTAGTGATGTCGCTCGACGGTTCGGCATGGAACTCACCGTGTTCGGGCCGGAGCAGGCCGCGGAGCTGGGCATGGGCATGTTCATGGCCGTGGGCCGTGGTTCGTCCAATCAGCCGCGCTTCATCGCAATGCGCAACGAGCCCGCCACCAAGCGCGATGCGAAGGACCGGTTGCTGGCCATGGTCGGCAAGGGCGTGACGTTCGACACCGGTGGCATCAGCCTCAAGCCGCCTCTGAACATGGGCGACATGAAGACCGACAAGACCGGTGCCTGCACGGTGATCCACGCCATCGGCACTGCGGCGCGATTGGCGCCTGACCTGCCGATCCTCGCGGTGGCACCGGCCGTGGAGAACATGCCAGGACCACACTCCACTCGCCCCGGGGACGTCGTCCGCGCGCTCAACGGCAAGTCCGTCGAGATCACCAACACCGATGCTGAAGGCCGACTCATCCTCGGCGACGCGCTCACCTGGGCCGAACGGCAGGGCGCCACGCACCTCGTTGACGTGGCCACGCTCACCGGTTCCATGGCCCGTGCCCTGGGTCGCTACATGAGCGGCGGCTTCGGGACCGATGAGGCGTGGTGGTCGGACATCGCCGAAGCTGCCCGCCGCCAGGCTGAGCCACTGTGGCGGATGCCCATCATCGAGGAATTGCGCAAGGACATCGACTCATCCTTCGCCGACATGGCCAACACGGGCCCTGCTGAAGGTGGCTCCATCACCGCGGCCCTCTTCCTGCGCGAGTTCGTGACCGTGCCGTGGGTTCACCTCGATATCGCAGGCACGGCCAATCTGAGCAAGGTCGATGCCTTCTCCACCAAGGGCGCCACCGGCGTGATGCACGCAACGCTGGTGGACCTGGCCCTGACCGGCGCCACCGGTTCGGCAGCCACCACCGATGAGACCGACCCGGGGCCCGATCTGGGTTGACTCGACGCCGGAGTGCGGCGCCGCCGCGGTCAGGGCTGGAGGACGGCGGCCAGGACGCCCGCGCCGATGAGGGCGGGTCCGAACGGGATGGCCGTCTTGAGATCGAGTCTCCGTGACAGCAGCAACACCAGGACGACCGCAGCGAAACCCAGGGTGGCGAGCAGGAAGCCCATGAACAGCTGGCTCAACCCGAACAACAGGCCAAGGCTCACCGCGAGCTTGAGGTCACCCATGCCCAGTGCGCCGTGGAAGACGCGGTCCGAGATGGCCAGCAGGCCCGGCGCCAGGATGGCGGCCAGGAGCGGCGCTCAGGCCGCCATCGACGAAGAACAGCGGGCTCTTGTCAGCCAGGACCGGGTTGAGTCCGAGCAGGGTAACGGCTGCGGCGTAGACGATGAGCGGCAGCGTGATCAGGTCCGGGAGGAGCTTCTGGTCCAGATCCGTGGCCAGCAGGACGATGAGCGCGGCCACATAGATGCCCAGGATCAGCAGGTCGGCAGGCTCGGTCCAGCGTGCCGTGAGGGCTCCGAACGACGCGCCGCCGGCGATCACGACCACGAGGCTGCGCCAGTCGAGCCCGCGGATCATCGCGTCCTCGTGGAGTGGCCACCGCGCGGAGATCCGATCCGCGGCCACGCCAACGATGGCGCCGAGCACGACCGCCAACACGATCAGCACCTCGCTGCTCATCATGTCGGCCCTGCCACGCCCGATGCCGACACGGCTGGCAACTCGTCTCGATCCATGGCCGTCAGAATGCCGGGGGTGGTGTCCGGATGCACCGGCTCGAACGTACTACACCAAACCGCAGTGGCCGTTGACGTTTGCGACCCACACCCAGCCGAGGTAGGATGGCCCCGACCGAACGCCGTGTTAAGTCGGTCCACCCCCGTGCCCGGGGCGCTGTCCGGCAGCGAAGTGGGAGTTGTATGGCAACGTGCCAAGCGTGAAAGCGCGAGGTCAGCGCACCGGTGTGCCCCGGTCGGTGATCGCCGTGCTCGTCTTCGTCGTGCTACTGGCGGTTCCAGTGACGGCGCCACCACCCGTGGAGGCGGCCAGCCTCCAGGACCAGATCACCGCTCAGCGGGAGCGATCCAAGGAGCTGACCCAGTCGATCGCCAGATCGCAGCGCCTGGTCGAGTCGCTCAAGCGCGATAAATCACGGACCCGCAGCGACCTGGCCCAGACACGCGATGATCTCAAGGATATTCGCGCCGACCAGGTGGCCATCAAGAAGCGTATCGAGGCGGTACGAGCGCGGCTCAAGCGGATCAAGGCCCGGCATGCTCAGCTGGTCGAGGCACAGCGCCAGGCCGACTTCACACTCGGCCTCCTGGAGCAGGAGCTGGCTTCGGGCGAATCGGATCTCAAGACACGGCGTCAGTCCCTGGCCACGCGGCTGGTGGAGGCCGCTCGATCTGAGAACACCACGCTGCTGGACCAGGTCTTCACCGCTGATTCGTTCTCCGATGTCCTGACCGACACGTCAGCCTTCCTGTCGTACGGCGACCAGGATGCGCAGCTGGCCAGGCAGATCGTCGAGGACCAGCAGGCCCTGGACAACCTGCGACTGCTGACCACGTCCACACGCCTCCAGACCGACCAGCTCCGCCGCGATACCCTCGATACCCAGGCTGAAGTGGATAGTCTGCGCAAGGAACTGGCCGCGGCGAGCCGGCGCCTCAAGGTGCTCGAGAAGAAGACGGAGCGGGCCCGGGAGCGCCAGGAGGCGCAGGTGCGCCAGATCATCAGGAACAAGAAGCAGGCACGGACCATCGTGGCTCGCCAGGTGGCCTCGCGCGCTCGCCTGATGCGCAGCATCCAGTCGAAGGTGGCGGCCATGCAGGCCCGGGCGACACACCAGTTTGGTGTTCGCGGTGGCAGCGGCAGTGGCCGGTTCGCCTGGCCTGCGTCAGGCAGCATCAGCCAGCCCTACGGCTGCACCGGATATGTCTACAACCCGCCCCGCGGTTCGTGCGCACATTTCCACGACGGTATCGACATCGCAGGGTCAGCGGGCTCGACGATCCGTGCTGCCGACAATGGCGTCGTAGCCTTCGCCGGCTGGAACCCGTACGAGGGGTCAAACGCGGCCTACATCGTGGTCATCGCCCACGGTGGCGGTATCTCCACGCTGTATGCCCATCTGCAGGGATCCAGCGTGCATCCCGGCCAAACGGTGCGGCGTGGTCAGGCCATCGGGCGGATGGGCAGCACCGGCATGGCCTTCGGCACCCACCTCCACTTCGAGGTCTGGAGTGGTGACTGGAACCCCATCAGCCCGTACACATACCTGTAGACCAACGTCTTGCGGGGGACTCCCCCGGTCCTGCCTAGCGTCCGGCGCGTCGCGGGTCGATGGTGTGGAAGTTGCGGCTGATCTCCCAGTGCACGTGTGGCCCGGTGGTGTGGCCTGTCATGCCCACCACGCCGATCACCTGGCCGCGCCGGACCCGCTGGCCGGCCTTGACCTTGCGCACGGGCTTGAGATGCGCATAGATGGACTCGTAGCCGCGGGCGTGTCCGATGATGACCACGAACGCGCGCTTGCCGTCGTCCCAGGGGTTGCGGCCAACGTAGGCGACGACACCGTCGGCTGAGGCCCGGACAGTGGAGCCACTGGATGTGGCGATGTCGATACCGTCGTGGAAACGGAGACAGGGGCCGTGTCGGCCCTTGCCTCGGTGATCCTGGCAACCGTAGCCCTGGCTGATGGTGCCGCGGGCAGGTCTGCGGAAGGCCTGCTTGCGGTTCGAGGCAGGTCCGATCCCGGCGCGCTCCTTGGCGATGGCCAGCATCTGCGTGATGCGACCGCTGAGGCGGTCTTCGGCGCGCTCGCGCGCGGCCTTGCGCGCCTGTACCCGGGATCGGCTCACCTTGCGCTGACTGTGTTGTTTCCGGTGGCGAGCCCGATCGACCTTTCTGGCCAGGACTCGCGTCTTGCGCTCCACATGCTGCTCGCGCGTCCGCAATCGGTGGAGGCGCTTCCGCAGCGCGGGCTTGTCGGTCACCTGGATGCCCTGGGGGTTGGGGTGGACACGCAGGGTCCGACCGAGGACGATCTGGGCCAGACCCGTCCGAGCGGCGGCCTTGCTGGCTCGCTTGCGGGCAGCATCGCGCTGCTTCATGGCGCGGTCGAGCTTGTGCTTGGACTTGGCCAGCCGCTTGGACCGCTTGTGCCGATGTTTGAGCAGCTTCTTGATCTGGCGATCGGCGCGAAGCATGGTCGCCTCAGCGCGAGCCTGCTGATGACGCAGTGAGCTTCCGGCGCTGGAGCCGCCAGCCACGACGATCGCAGGATCGGCCGCGGAGGTCAGCAGCAGCGAGATGGAAAGCAGCGGCGCCAGCAGACGCCACCCGAAGAGGACCCGGTCAGGGGCACGGAACGCTCGGACCATGGGCACGATGCTGGTGTGGTGCGGTGCGGTTAGGCATTACCCGTCGGTCGGCCCCCCGGTGGGACCTTCGGCTGTTCAGCCCCGGGAGCGGAGCCGGCCGACGTCCGCGTCGGCTTCAGCTCCAGGCGTTACAGGAATCCGAGGGGATTGAGCGTGGTTCGGCCGCGGCGCATCTCGAAGTGCAGGTGCACCCCGGTGCTGTGACCAGTACTGCCCATGTAGCCGATGACCTCTCCACGGTGTACCAGCTGACCGACCTTGACGCGCCGGGTCGGCAGGGCATGCCCATAGAGCGTCTCGTATCCGCCGGGATGGGCCACCATCGATCATGAAGGCCCGGCCCTCCTTGTCCCACGGGTTCCAGCCGACATACGAGACGACCCCGATGGCTGCCGCGCGGATGGCGGAGCCACGGTAGCCGGCGATATCGATGCCGTCGTGGAAGTGCCGGCACGAGCCACTGGGCGGATTCATCACGAAACCGGTGCATCCATACGTCTGTGCGAGCCGGCCGCGCGCCGGCCAGCCGAAGCCAGACGACGCGTTGGGGCGTGCCTTGGTCTTCTTGGCCACGCGACGGTGCGCCAGTTGGGACATCGCGATGATGCGACCACCGAGGGCGGCCTCGGCACTCTCGCGTCGCCCGATGGCAGCCCGCTGCTGGCGCTTGAGCGAGGCCAGCGTGCGTGCCCGCGATCGCGTGTTGCGCACGGTACGGCGCCACTTCCTGGCGGCCTTCCTGGATGCGTGCCGGTGTGCCTTCATCTGGTGTCTGGCCCTGGCCACGTCCTCGACACTGACGTCCGCTGGCGGAGTCGCGGCCTGGGCTGCGAAGAACCAGTCGGGTGCAGCTGCGTCCGCCGGGATCCTGTCGGTGTCGATGGTGGTGCCTTGGTCGGGAGGGGCGAGCGTACTGAGTACGAGGATGGCGCCCGCGAGGTCCGGCGTCTCGACCGCGACCGACGCGCGTGCCTGCGTCAGCTCGCGCTTGGCGGTCTTGAATCGCTGTTTCGTCTGGCGATACCGGGCCACCAGTCGAGTACGACGCTCCCTGGCACGCTTGAGGTGACGCTTCCCGCTCTTGAGCTTGCGTTGTGTCTGCTTGATGCCCCGCTTGGCGTTCTTGAGCTGCTGGTCGGCGCCGCGCATGACGGACTCGTAGTAGATCTGGCTGGCGCGGGTGGCGGCGATCTGGCGGGTCCAGTCGGTCGCGGTCGCTGGTGCCACCTCGACGAAGCCGATGGAGACCAGGAAGGCCACAGCCAGGCCGGCACTTGCCAGTCGCTGTCGCAGCCTGACCGTTCGACGGCGCGCGCACTCCATGAACACTCACCGGTTCGGTCTCTCCCGTGGTCGTGACGACTTGCGCGACCGGCAACGTGGGGTTCGGTTCGACCTTGGGCAGGTCGGTCGCGCGGCCATGCTATCGGGGCCAGACGGTCAGTCTCCGTAGCCGCCTGGTCAACCGGCAGGCATGACTTTCGGGTGGGTCGTGAGGGTTGTGGTGCGCTTCGGGTGGTTGCGGATGCGCCGGTAGCGCCGTGCTGGCGCGGTGTAGCATCGAAACGTGAGCCGAACGTTGGCGATCGTCCTTGCAGGCGGTGAGGGCGAGCGTCTTTCCTTGCTATCAGGCGTCCGAGCCAAGCCCGCGGTGCCATTTGCCGGCAAGTACCGCATCATCGATTTCACCTTGTCGAATTGCGTGAACTCCGGGATCAACAACGTCATCGTGCTGACCCAGTACGCTCCGCTGTCGCTGAACGATCACATCGGCGCCGGGCGACCCTGGGACCTGGACCGCAACACCGGTGGCATCCGCATCCTCCAACCCTTCGTATCCCGAGGGCGGCCGCGCGAGTGGTATCGCGGCACGGCCGATGCGGTCGCCGCCAACCTCGATGCCATCGAGCAGTCGGGCGCTGACATCGTGCTGGTGTTGGCCGGGGATCACATCTACAAGATGGACTACGGGCCCTTCATCCAGCACCATCGTCGCAAACGGGCCGAAGTGACCGTCGCCGTCAAGCACGTGCCGCTCGAGGAGGCCCATCGGTTCGGGCTACTGACGCTCGATGACAGCGATGCGGTGACCGAGTGGCAGGAAAAGCCCAGGCACCCGCGCAGTGACCTTGCCAGCCTGGGCATCTACGTCTTCAATCGCAAGGCGCTCGACCGCTGGCTGGGCGACGGACGCGACGACTTCGGCAAGCACATCATCCCCGCCATGCTCGAGGCTGGCTCGCGCGTCTACGGCTACCACTTCGACGGCTATTGGCAGGATGTCGGCACCGTGCACAGCTACTGGGAAGCACAGATGGAGCTTCTCGACGACCACCCGCCGCTGGACTTGTACGATCGCGACTGGGTCGTCCACACCCGATCCGAGGAGCGTGCCCCGGCTCGCATCGGCTCCACGGCCAACGTCCATCGCAGCCTCATCAGCCACGGTTGCACCATCGCGGGAACGGTCGAGCGGTCCGTGCTTTCGCCGGGCGTCCGTGTGGACCCGGGAGCCATCGTCCGAGACAGCGTGATCATGTTCGATACGCACATCCGGGCCGGCGCCGTCGTGGACCGAGCCATCATCGACAAGGAGGTCAGCGTCGGGCCCAATGCCATCGTCGGCACCGGCGTCGACCTCAGGAAGCCCAATGAGGTCGAGCCTGAGCGGCTGAACACCGGCATCACCGTGGTGGGCAAGCGGGCCGTCATCCCGGCCTCGGCACGCATCGGACGGAACGTGCGTATCGGCGGCGATGTGCGCCCGTCCGACTTCAAGTCCAGGCGCGTGAAGAGCGGCGGGAGTGTCGAGCACCAGGCTCGTCGACCGGGGGTCACTAGCGCTGGCTGACCCGGTAGCCTCGGTGTCGGTCGAGGCCGCAGCCGTCGCTGCATGGCTGGCCGAGCTGGGCCTCGAGCCGATCGAACGTGCTGACCGCGAGGGCATCAGCAGCTGGGATCTGCGGCTCGATGGACTGCGACGGGCGGACGTCCGGCTGACGCTCATCCTTGACCCCGCGACGGCGATGCTGCTGCTGGGTCCATTTCGCGCCGCCGTTGAACGATTCGTTCCGGGTCTCCTATCGGCAGTTCCTGCGCTGGAACGACGAATTGCCCTTCGTCAAGTTCGCGCTCTCCGCAGACGACCGGCCGGTACTCACCTCCGAGATCGAGGCGGCACGGCTCGATCGCGATTCGCTGGGCTTGGCCATCTGTCGCCTGCTCGCGGTCTGCGACCTGACACTGGACCGGGCGCTGACGTGGCTGTGCCCCGGTGCCAAGTCCCCGCCGGCCATGGGTCGACCTTCGCGACAGGCGGCCCTCTTCGAACGCTACGCCGCGCGAGCTGGTCGAGCTCAGCCCTCCCGCGACTCTCGGACGACCCGACGTCCCGGCGAAGCGACCGCCGTGACGACTGCATCGACCGATGCGGCCGACGCCGATGCCAGTCGTACCGGCTACACTCGCCAACCACATGGAACACGTCGATCCGCGAACGCCGCAAACCGTCGCATGAAGTGCTGAGCGGCGATTCGGCGGACGTCTACTTTCGCCGGGCCGAGGAGATCCTCGAAGGCGAGGGGCTGGACCCGGTCGTGGTCATGGAGGTCTTCTCGCGAGCAGAGGGCATCCTGTGCGGCATCGATGAGGCCAAGGTGCTGCTGGCGCATGTCCTCGCGACGAGCGGCGAGGAAGCCACCGTCGAATCGCTCGCCGACGGCGATGCCTTCTCGTCCAAGGAGGTGGTGATGCGCATCCGCGCTCGCTATCGGGCCTTCGGTCTCTACGAGACCGCCATCCTGGGCATGCTGGCGCAGTCGACCGGCTGGACCAACGCGGCTCGCGAGTGCGTGGCGGCGGCGGCGCCGCAGCCGGTCATCAGCTTCGGGGCGCGGCACGTCCATCCCGCACATCACCGACACGCTCGACTATGCCGCCATCGTCGGCGGCTGCGTGGGCGCGTCGACGCCGGCCGGGGCGCGCCTGGCAGGCCTCGCGCCCACCGGCACGATGCCGCACTCCCTGGTGCTGGTCATCGGCGACACCGTCCGTGCCGCCGAGGCATTCGATCGACACGTGGCTGCGGACGTGCCGCGCATCGTGCTGGTCGACACGTTCAAGGACGAGGCCGAGGAGTCACTGCGGGTCGCCCACGCCCTGGGCGATCGCCTCTACGGCGTCCGCCTCGACACGCCCTCGGAGCGTGGCCGGGTCACCGCCGACCTGGTCAGCGAGGTGCGGGCTCGCCTCGATCTCAGGCTGGCTTCCAGCACGTCAAGATCATCGTCTCTGGCGGCCTGACGCCCGATCGCATCCGCTACTTCAAGGAGGCCGGGGCAGCCGGTCGACTATCTTCGCGGTGGGCAGCTACATCAGCGGCGCCACGCCCGATCGACTTCACCGGCGACCTCAAGGAGATCGACGGCCGAGCCCATCGCCAAGCGCGGCCGCATCCCCGGCGTGACGGCCAATCCCAGACTGCAGCCGGTCGACCTCGAGGCCTGGCTGCCCAGCTAGCAGGCTGAGCGTCAGCTCAGCTCGCCGGCGTCGGCGAGCCGTGCCAGGCGCAGCAGTCCGACGAGCGTCTTGGCGTCGAGGATGCTGCCGTCCTCGGCCATGCGCGATGGCCTCTCGCCAGGGCATGCGCTGACCTCGAGGTACTCGTCCTCATCTGGGCCCGCGTAGTCGAGCGACTGGTTCCAGGTCGGTGGCCAGGTAGAGGTGCATCGAGCTCGTTGGTGAAACCCGGAGCCGTCCAGAAGCGGCCCAGGCAGCGCCACGTCGCGGCCCGATGACCGGTCTCCTCGCCCAGCTCGCGCGGGGCCGCCAGCGCCGGGTCCTCGATGCGTGCCGTCGGGCAGCCGGTCGAGCGTGCCAGCCGGCAGCTCCAGCACGCACCGGCCGACCGGCGTGCGGAACTGGCGCACCATCAGCACGTCGGCGCCGAGGATCGGGATGATGCACACGGCGCCCGGGTGCTCGACGATCTCCCGGGTATGCCGCTTGCCCTCGGCATCCTCGATGGTGTCGACGCGAAAGGTGATGAAGCGGCCGCGATGCAGCACGCGCTGGCTCGACGGTCGTCTCGATGAGGTGTTCGTCGCTCATGACCGCAGCATACGGAGTCGCCGCACGCACGGGTGAGTGGGCCGCGGCAGTGGTGCGCGCAGTCAAACCCCGTCCTAGTACCACTTCGCCATGGAGGTGGCCCATCGGTCCGGCCAGTATCGGCGATGTCGGGGGCACAGCCTCCGACCGAGACCGAGCACTCGCAGCAAGCCCAGGGCCTACGGCCCGATGATCATTGGGAGACTCACAGGATGAGCCGATACAAGGATCTGGCGCTCCGCCTCGCGGTGGTCGCTGCGTTCGTGCTCGTACTGGCGGCACCGCTCCGCTGGTAGGACACACCTCCGCTGCTTGACCTCGGGGCCGGCGGCACCACCCTCGCGCCGGTCGTCGGCCCCCGTTCCTTCATCGCTCGTGCGCGAACCGCATCGACCGTGCCGCCGGCGCCATGTGCGCCGGCGTCGTCGATACGGAGGCGCATGACCGAACGTGCTGCTGCTGTATTCCATCGCGCCGGCCTGATCGTCGGCCGCCTGGCGGGTGGCCGCGTGCGCAACCTCGAGCGCGTCCGCTTCGCGTGGTGGCAGCTGGCGCTGGCCGGCCTTGCTGGTCCAGCTGGTGCTCTTCGCCGAGCCCGATCCAGGAGCGCATCGGCGCTGGGGCCCGGCGATCTACGTGGCCTCGACGCTCGCCGTGATGGCCGCGCTGCTGCGCAACCTGCGCCTCCCGGGTCTGGCCATCGTCGCCGTCGGGAGCGGCCCTGAACCTCATCGCGGTCGCTGGCCAACGGTGGCTACATGCCGTCGTCGCCGGAGGCCTGGCTGGAGCTCACCGGCGTACGGCGGCGGTGCCGGTCACGCACTATCTCCAACGTCGTACTCATCGGGCCGGGACACGCTCTTCCCGTTCCTCGGCGACATCTTCGTGTTCCCACGACCATTGCCCATGGCCACGGCCTTCTCCATCGGTGATGCGCTCATCGCCATCGGGGCAGTGGTGTTCCTCGTCGCAGCCATGCGCGGCGGTGCGCGCATCTCGCCACCGCGGGCCGGTATGCACACCGAGGCGGTGCCGCGTTGACTGAGCGTATCGTCGCAGGCGGCCACGTCGGCGCTCAAGCACCTTGCTGTCGCGGTCGACGCAGACCGAGGGGCGCACCTGCTTCCTCGACCGTGGCGATGGCGTGCTGGACCTGGCGTCGTCGGTGCGCGAAGGGCAGGCGCTCCAGGTCGAGCAGGCCAGGCGCGGGGCCCGAGTCTGACGCACCCGGCCTGTTCCGACGTCTGCTGCGCGGCGTCCCTTGGCGGCGCGGCCGGTGCGGTTGCGCGGCTGGCGCTGCCGGAGGAGCGCTGCGGGCTGCTGGTGCTGGAGCGCAAGCGCAGCGAGCCCTTCAGCGAGGACGACCTGGCACTGGCACGTGTCCAGGCTCGCCAGCTGGTCGGCAAGGTGGCCACGAAGCTCGGGCCACGGCCCATCGCCTGGTCGGCGCAGCTCGAGGCTGTCCAGAGCGTTGCCGCTCAGCTGACCCGGTTGACCAGCGTCGAGGAGGTCAGTGCCGCGCTGTGCTCCCAGACGCAACGCGTGGTGGCGTTCGACAACGCCCGCGTCTATGTCCTGCTCGGCGACGATCGCACGCTGGACCCGGTGGCGTTCCGGCCTCACGCTCGCGAGTACCAGGGCGAGTCGGTGGCCGGTCTGCGCGTCAAGGTCGGGGAGGGCATCACCGGATGGGTGGCTGCCACCGGGCAGCAACTCATCGTCCACGACGCCGCACACGACCCCCGCGCGATGCACGTGCCCGGCTCGGTCGAATTGGCTGAGGAGTCGATGCTCCTGGCACCGCTCCGCTCCGAGGGTCGGGTCATCGGCGTGGTGGTCCTGTCACGATTGGGCCTGAATCGCTTCTCCGACGACGAGTTGCGACTGCTCGGAGTGCTCGCCGACCAGGCCGCGGTGGCCATCGAGAACGCCCGTCTGCTCGCCGAGCGAGAACGACACGTCATCGAGCTGGCTGCGTTGCTGGACATCAGCCAGGCCGGTGGTGGCGCCACCGATGAGCGCGACCTGGCCGACGTCCTGGCTGACAAGCTGCGAGCGGCTGCACACATGGACGCCTGCGTCATCTCTCGATGGGACGATGACAGCGGAGCGCTGGTGGCCATCGGTGCCAGCGGGCGGCCGCTCGACGGAACGCCGCGCGACGTGGCCGTCCTGCGGACCCTGCGACAGGTCCTCATCAGCGACCAGCCGCGATTGCTCGATCCGGGCCTGTTCGACCTGGAAGCCGCGGAGCTGGAGCGCCTGCGCGAGCTCGGTGGCGCGGCGGCACTCCTGCTGCCACTGTCCACGGCGGGCCATGTGGTCGGGCTGGTGGAATTCGTGGCGGAGCACGGTGGACGTCGGATCCAGGATGGCGAGACGGCACTCTTGCGCACGATGGCCAACCAGGCTGCCGCGGCTCTCGAGAACGCCAGCCTGGTGCGGCAGCTGCGTGACGCCGCCGAGACCGACCTCGTGACCGGCGTCTACAGCCATCGCCACCTGCAGGATCGCGTCCGCCAGGAGACGGCGCGGGCCGCTCGGACCCATTCAGCCTTGAGCGTCTTGATGGTCGACCTGGACGACTTCAAGCTGGTCAACGATCGACACGGCCATCAGGCTGGTGACCGGGTGCTGCGTGCCATCGCCGGGGTGCTGCGTGCATCGATCCGAACCAGCGATGTGGTCGCGCGCTACGGTGGCGACGAGTTCGTGGTGCTGATGCCGGATACCGACGCCGCCGAAGCCGAGCGCGTGGCCAGAAGGGCCGCCCGATCCGTGGCCGAACTGACACACCTCATGGCGGACGGGTCCGAGGTCCACGTCACCTGCAGCGTCGGTCTGGCCCTGTATCCACGAGACGGCCGCAATGGCAAGGCGCTGTTGCGCGCCGCCGACGCCGCCATGTACACGCACAAGCGATCCCGAGCTTCGGCGCCCCGTCCCGCCCGCCTGCTGTCGCCCCTTCCGAGCCCGCTTGCCACAGCCACAGGCAACGAGCCCCAGGTGCCGGTGTAGGTCCGCGCGAGCCGATCGACGCAGTGGACTTTGTCCATGGAATTGACAAAGTGCGCTAGGCTGGGTTCGGTCCAGTCCCCTCACAGAGCGAGGACCGTGCCCACCGCGACGTTTGCGAAGGCTACCCACCGGCAGACCCGGCGATCGAATGAGCAGCTCGTGCTCCGAACGGTGTACGAGAGCGGTCCGCTCAGTCGCGCCGATGTCGCCCGGGCCACGGGCTTGACCCGGACCACCGTGTCCGACGTCGTGGAGCGCCTGATCAAGGACGAACTGGTGAGCGAGGTCGGTACGGGCCCATCGACCGGTGGCAAGGCGCCGATCCTGCTGCAGGTCCCCGCGGACGCGCGCCACCTGCTCGGCGTCGATGTCGATCGTGAACGGCTCAGTGGTGCCCTCGTCAATCTGCATGGCGAGGTGCTGTCACGTCAGAGCCGGACCCTCATCGGGCAGGACGGCCAGGAGTCGGTCGTGCGAACTGGAGTCGCTGGTGTCGAGCCTCGTCGATTTGGCCGAGCGGCCGCTCGTCGGCGTCGGGGTCGGCGCGCCCGGACTCATCGATACGGCCACCGGCACGGTCCGCTGGGCGGTCGGTCTGGACTGGCGCGATGTCCCCATCGGCGAGCGGCTGACCGTGCTGACCGGCCTGCCCACGGTGGTGGTCAACGACTCACAGGCGGCCGCCATGGCCGAGTGGGCCTTCGGGCGCGAGGAGGGGTCGTCGACGATGGTCGTGGTCAAGGTCGGTGAGGGCATCGGGGCTGGCATCGTCATCGGTGGTCGCCTCTTCACGGGTGACGATTTCGGCGCCGGCGAGATCGGCCACACGCGTGTCAGCGACGCGGAGATCCGTTGCCGCTGTGGCAGTACGCGGTTGCCTGGAGACCGTGGCCAGCCTGCGCGGCGTTCTCGATCGAGCACGTCAGCCTGGCGCCCCGCCATGCCGGCATCGGCCCTGGCCGGCCGTGAGATCACCGCCGAGACGTTGCTGCGCGCCTTCCGATGACGGACGATCCCCTGGCGCGCCAGGTGGTGCTGGAAGCGGGTCCGCCGTTGGGCCGTGTACTGGCCGGCATGATCGGGACGCTGGGCCTTCGTGACATCGTGGTCGTCGGACCCATGACCGCGTTCGGCGAAGCCTGGCTCGCCAGCGTGCGCGCCGAGGCTGTCCGCTCAGCCTTGCCATTGCTCGCGGAACGGAGCACCATCCATCTGGGTCGCACCGGCGATGAGGTCGTCGAAGCTCGGTGCCGCCGCCATGCTCATGACATCCCAGCTTGGGCTGGCCCTGGCCGCATGAATCACGCGTCGGGCGCGACGAAGTCGCTCATCAGGTACTAGCATCTTCTGTTACGAGGACCACCGCGCTCCTCCCGCGCTGGAGGACGCCAAGGGAGGAGGGCAGCGAGGGTCCCACATGATGGCTGGGCGCTTGGAGCGCCCCGGCCGCTCAGGCAACCCTTCTCACTCGGCAATCGGGTGGGATCAAGGAGGAGGTGCAATGCACCACGCACATCGAAAGACCGTCCTCGCCGGCACCGCGCTGGCGACGATGGCCCTGACCTTCAGCAGCATGGGCGCGGCCGCCCAGGACGAGAGCATGGCGCCCGAGAGCATGGCGCCCGAGATGACGTCGACCGGCCTCGCGGAGCTCGACCAGGCGATGGCCGGCGACTTCGCCGGCACACAGGTTTCGATCCAGACACAATGGCGGGGCGCCGAGGGCGAGGGCTTCGCTGCGGCGTTCGCGCCATTCGTGGCGGCGACCGGCATCAATGTGGTTCCCGACATCATCGGCACCAGCCACGAGACGACCTTGCGGGCGCGCGTCCAGGGCGGCGCCCCGCCCGACATGGCCATGCTGGCACAGCCATCAGCCATCGTCCAGTACGGTCAGGAGGGCAGCCTCGTCGATATCGCCAGCTTCATGGACGTCGCGGCGCTGGCCACCGACCATGCCAACATCACCGCCTATGAGGACGGCGAGAGCCTCTGGGGCCTCCCCTACAAGGTGGATGTCAAGTCGGTCGTCTGGTATCCGATTCCCGCCTTCGAGGCGGCAGGCTATGAAATCCCTCAGACCTGGGACGAGCTCATCGCGATCTCCGACGCCATCGTTGCCGACGGTGGCACCCCGTGGTGTGTCGGCATCGGAGCCGGCACGGCGACCGGCTGGCAGACGACCGACCTCCTCGAGGGGGCCATGCTGCGCACGGCCAGCGGGGAGGCCTATGACCAGTGGGTCAGCCATGAGCTGCCCTTCAACTCGCCCGAGGTGAAGGCCGCGATGGACCTGGTCGCGCAGATCTACTTCACGCCTGGCTATGTCCTGGGCGGCAACACGGCCATCACGGCGCTCGAGCAGACCACTCCGATGGATCCCATGTTCCAGGGGCCCGACGGCGTCGTGGGCACCGAGGACGATGACCTCACCAACCCGGGCTGCTGGATGCACACCATCCCGTTCTGGTATGGGCCGGACTTCTTCCCCGACCAGCGCGCCAACCCGGGCACCCAGTCCAAGTTCATCGTGGGCGAGGATGTGGGCATCTTCCCGCTGCCGCCTGTCGATCCGGCGGTGGTGCCGGCGCTCAGCTCCGGTGACGCGGCCATCGTGTTCAATGACCGGCCCGAGGTTCGCGCCTTCACCGAGTACCTCTCGACGCCGCAGGGCATCGAGGGCTGGACCAAGCTCTCCGGCGCTACCTCGGCCATCACGAGTGTGCCGGCCGACTGGTACGCGGGCAACTACGAGGCGGAGGTGGCGGCCAGCGTGCTCGCCAACGCCACCGTCTCGCGTTTCGATGCGTCTGACCTTATGCCTCCGTCGGTAGGTCGGGGAAGCTTCTGGACCGGTATGGTGGACTGGATCGCCGCCAACGGCGAGAACACCGAGCAGGTGCTGCAGGCCATCGACGATAGCTGGCCCACGGAATAGTCGCTGATGGTCCCTGGGGGCGCGAGGCCTGAACCTCGTGCCCGCAGGGACCATGGATCCCCCAGCGCAAGGGAGGCGTCATGAGGGAACCTAAGGCATGACCGGTCTCGCGCCCGAACGCCAGCCATTAGGGTGGCGGGGCCTTCTTGTACCACTGGGAGCCGTCGCTGGCATCGCGGCGGTCGTGCTTGCACTGATCTTCCTGGCTGACCAGCAGGCGTCAGCCAACGTCGCGGCCTGGTTCTACGACCTCCTCGGCAATCCGCAGGAGGCCGCTTTGCTGCGCGCCGGGAGTGGGGATCGCCTCCTGGCCAAGATCATCATCATGGCCGTAGCCCTGGCCGTCGGCGTCGGCGGCATCTGGCTGATCTACACCGGGCTCAACGTACTCGTAGAGCGATTGGGCGAACCTTGGACGAAGCGTTTCATCCCGTGGGTCTTCGTTGGTCCCTGCCTGTTGCTGCTGACCGTCTTCCTCGTCTGGCCCGCCATCTCCACCGTCTTCCTGAGTTTCGGCATCGACGTGAGACTGATCCCGCCGTCGATCCACGTCGTGCCGGGTGCGGGTCTCAGTGACTGGGAGTGGGGACTGTTCAACTCTCAGAACCACGAGATCTACTGGAACAACTTCATCTGGCTCGTCGTCGGGACGGCGGGATCCGTCGGACTGGGCCTGGTCATCGCGTGGCTCTTCGACCGGGTCAGGCGCGAGTCGCTCGCCAAGACCTTCGTCTTCCTCCCGCTGGCGATCTCACTGGTCGGGGCCTCGGTCATCTGGCGGTTCGTGTATGCCTGGCGACCGGGCGGGACCTCCCAGTACGGATTGCTCAACGCGATCTGGACCGGCTTCGGTGGCGATCCCGTGGCCTGGATCCAGACACCCCCACTGAACACCTATCTGATGATCGTCATCCTCATCTGGCTGCAGACCGGATTCGCCATGGTGGTGCTTTCCGCGGCCATCAAGGGGGTGCCCGTGGAGATCACCGAGGCTGCGTCACTTGACGGTGCGTCAGAGCGTCAGAAGTTCTTCAGCATCATCGTGCCCATGATCAAGGGCTCTATCATCACCGTCACCATCACCGTGGCTATCTTCGTACTCAAGATCTTCGACATCGTCTACGTGACGACGGGTGGAAACTTCAATTCAGACGTCGTGGCCAATCAGATGTACCTGCAGATGTTCCAGTTCCTCGACAACGGTCGTGGCTCAGTGCTGGCCGTGGTGCTCTTCGTGGCGGTTCTTCCGCTCATGTTTCTGAATGTGCGCCAGATGCGACAACAGGGGATCCGCTGATGGCCGCGCAACCAGGTGTCGGGGACCTTTCGAACGCCAAGCGTCGAAGCGTGTTCTGGGGACGTGCCCCGGTTCGTTTCGCGGTGCTCGCGGTCTGCTTCCTGTGGTTCCTGCCCACCCTGGGCTTGCTTGTCACCTCCGTGCGCGACCCGCAGGACATCACGCAGTCCGGATGGTGGGTGGCCCTGTTCAGCTTCTTCGACCTTTCGCAGTGGACCCTGCAAAACTACGCCAATGTCATCACTGCGGATGGCATGGCCACCGCCTTCGTCAACTCGCTGATCGTAGCGATCCCGGCAACGGTCATCCCCATCACGGTGGCCGCTTTCGCGGCCTACGCGTTCGCGTGGATGAACTTCCCGCTCAGGCGGACGATCTTCATCATCGTCGTTGGCCTGCTCGTGGTACCGCTCCAGATGGCGCTCATCCCGGTGCTCCAGATCTACTCCGCAACCGGTATCGCCGGTACGTTCCTTGGCGTCTGGCTTGCACACACTGGTTTCGGCCTACCGCTGGCGGTATTCCTGCTCTACAACTTCATCAGCCAGCTGCCGGAGGATCTCTTCGAGACGGCCAGCATCGACGGTGCGACGCACTTCCAGATGTTCACTCGGGTCGTGCTTCCCTTGTCCGTGCCGGCACTGGCGGCCTTCGCCATCTTCCAGTTCATGTGGGTCTGGAATCGATCTTCTGGTGGCCCTCGTGTTCCTGGGCCCGCAGGAGAACGTGGCCGTGGCCACCGTGAAATTGACGCAATTGGTCGGCAACCGTGGGGAGCAATGGCACGTCCTCACGGCGGCCGCGTTCGTGAGCATGATCCTGCCACTCCTCGTGTTCCTCGCGCTTCAGCGCTATTTCATCCGCGGGATCCTGGCCGGCTCGGTCAAGGGCTAGCGACTTTATCGGCGAGGAAGGGAATGGCGGTTGAGTTGGCCTTCCGACCCTGAGGTCACGCCGGCCGCGGGCGGAAGCGCCGCTCAAGCCAGGCCGCTCTCGCCGGAGGAAGCGGTACTGGGCCAGCTCCTGCCCGCGTTCGAGGGGCGAGATCCGCCGGGTTGGCTGCTGCGCCGAGTCGCGGCCGGGCATGCGCACGGCGTGACCGTCTTTCTGCGCGCGAATGCTGCAGATGCTGACGCCATGGTCGCGCTCACCGAGCGGCTGCATGCCGCGGTCCCAGACCATCTGCCGCTCCTCATCGGCGCCGACCAGGAAGGAGGCCAGCTCGTCGGGCTCGGTCGCGATAGCACCCGGTTCCCCGGCGCCATGGCGCTTGGCGCCGCCGACGACGAGTCGCTCACCGAGGCGACCGGTCGGGCCATGGCGATGGAGCTGCGAGCACTGGGTGTGACCGTGAACTACGCACCGGTGTGTGACGTCGCGGTCGAGCCCGGCAACGTCAGTCTTGGGACTCGCACGTTCGGCTCCGATCCTGAGGCTGTAGGGCGCCACGCCGCGGCCCTGACGCGAGGCCTCCAATCGGCTGGTGTGGTCGCGACGCCGAAGCATTTCCCCGGCTTCGGGGCGGTCGCCATCGACCCGCACTTCGCCCTGGCCAGTATCGATAGCTCGATCGACGCTCTCGAGGCCCGCGAGCTGATCCCGTTCCGGAGCGCCTTCTCAGCCGGTGCGAGGATGGTCATGTCGGGCCATGTGGCGCTGCCGGCCGTCACTGGAGACCGCGCCCTGCCGGCTACGGTGTCACGTTCGGTGATGCACGATCTGCTGCGAACAAGGCTCGGGTTCAGGGGGGTATCGATCACGGATGCGATGGACATGAAGGCCGTCGCCCAGGGGACCGGGCAGGTCATCGACGGCATCGTGGCCCTGCGGGCTGGCGTGGACATGCTCCTGCTCACCCCCGATCGCAAGGCGCAGCTTCGCCTCGAGGAGGGTCTGCGCCAGGCGGCCCGCCGGGGGCTCCTGCCGGCCAGCCAGATCAGAGCGTCCAATCGACGCGTCATGGCGCTTCGGCGCTGGCTTCAGGGCTTCGGCTGGCCGCCGTTGGGCGTGGTCCGGAGCCCGGCACATCGCGAACTGGCGCGCCGATCGGCGGCCGCTGCGATCACCCTGGTGCGCGATGATGCGGCCTTGTTGCCACTGCGGCCGCAGAGCAGGAGCACCCGTCGTGGTCGTGACCCATCAGCCGCGCGAACTGACACCGGCCGACTCGTCAGCCGACGAGCCCCTGGCACTGGCCGAGGCGGTGCGTCGATATCACGCCGATGTCGTCGACTTGCGTGTGCCCGCGGAACCGGCGGACGTGGACATCGCCGCGGCACGCGAGGCCGCCAGGGGAGCCGCGTGTGTCATCGTCGCCACCATGGCCGCCACGGTCCAGCCCGCACAGGCGCGTCTCGTGGATGCGGTGCTTGACTCGGGGACGCCGACGATCACGGTGGCCATGCGAACGCCATACGACCTCGCGGAATACCCCCGTTCGGCGACTCACCTGTGCGCGTACTCCATCGTCCCCGCCAGTGTCGGCGCGACCGCCGATGCCATCTTCGGCCACGCGCCTATCGTGGGCCGACTGCCCGTCGACATCGCTGGGCTCTATCCTCGTGGGCACGGTATGGAGGTGAAGTCGTGGCCCTGATCGATGAGATCCGAGAGCAGCCGGCGGTTGCTGCCCGGCTGCTGGCGGAGGCCGGTCCGGAGGTCGAGGCACTCTGCGAGACGATCAGGGCGGCGGACCCAAGCCATGTCGTGATCGCGGCCCGCGGCACCTCGGACCACGCCGCCATCTACGCCCAGTACGCCATGGGTGTGCTTGCCGGTATCAACGTCGGGCTGGCCACGCCGAGTGTCCACTCGCTGTACGGTGCCTCGCCCGACTATGCCCGTGCCCTCGTGATCGGCATCAGCCAATCGGGCGCATCCCCCGATGTGGTCGGAGTCATCCAGGCGGCGCGGGAGCAGGGGGCGCTGACACTGTCGATCACCAATACGCCGGGATCCGACATGGCCGTCGCCGCCGCACATCATCTCGACCTGCGCGCGGGTCCCGAGCGAGCGGTCGCGGCGACCAAGACGTATACCGCGACGCTACTCGTACTGGCCATGATCAGTGCCGGCCTGGCCGATTCGGATGCGTCCGCCGAACTGGCACGGGTGCCCGACGCTCTCGCCCGTGTGCTGGACCTGGACGACGAAGCCGCCCGCATCGCAGCCGACATGGCCCATCTCGATCGCTGCATCATCCTGGGACGTGGCTACCACTATGCCACCGCTCGGGAGTGGGCCCTGAAGCTCAAGGAGCTCAGCTATACGCTGGCCGACCCGTACTCCACGGCGGATTTCATCCATGGGCCGCTGGCTCTGATCGAGGCTGGCTTCCCGACCTTCGCGGTGGCTCCGCGCGGCGCCACGCTGGCGGACATGGAGGCCGTCGTCGAGCGGCTCGGTCGTGAGCTGGATGCTCGGCTGCTGATCCTGTCAGACGACGAGGGTCTGCGGGAACGGGGCACCTGGTCCCTGGCGCTTCCCACGAACCTGCCCGAGTGGCTCATGCCCATCGTCTCGATCGTGCCAGGCCAGCTCCACGCTCTGCACCTGACCATCGCCAAGGGCGGCGACCCCGAGCAGCCCCGCTCCATCCGCAAGGTGACGTTGACCAAGTAGGGCGCGCGCTCCCACATGCACGTCGCGCGCAGATACGGGGTCCCAAGTCTGCCGCACCCGGGCATGGAGCATTCTCACGACTGGTCCGAGGATCGAGTGACGATCATCTCGGTGCTGGGGAACAGTTTGACCAGGGCATTCGAGCGCTTTCTGCGCTCATTCAGCGACGACGACCTGACGGCATACGCGCAGGAGCAGCTCGAAAGCCGTCCGCCCTATCGAAGGGTCATGGAGATGGCGGTGCGGATCGAGCTCGATCGGCGCGGCCTGGACCTCAGGTGGGATCGACGAGCCAGGATCATTTCCCGATACGCCGGGTCCTCCCCAGGGCGGCGCTGCAGAGACTACGGACCGCGGATAGCGGGACCCAGATCGTTCCGTGAGTGGTGTGACGAGACGCACCACATGTCACTCACGACGCTCAGATCGTATTGGGGTGGTGCCAAGATGCCCCCATGGGCGAGTACGGCCGGATCGTCGGCCAAAGCTCCGGCGCTTCCGGTGGCGGCGGCGGCGGTACGGATCTGACCGGTCAGGTCATGGGCGCCATCTCGGATGCCGTCGACCAGGTGGCCTCGCTTCCGCCTGAGATGCTGGTCGGGATCGCCGTCGTCGTCCTGATCGTCGGGATGCTCGTCTTCAGGCGATAGCCCGGCCAGCTCAGGGGCAGACCCAGACGGTCGTGTTCTCGACGTTCGTCAGGACCTCAGTCGTGCTGCAGTCAGCGACGACGGCGGAGTCATCGCCGGGGCCACCGTGGAACGTCGCATCGTAGAGGTGTTCGGTGATGCGATCGTTGCCGCGGGCGCCGCTGAAGACCCCGTCGCTATCCACGATGGCAGCGCGATCGGAGCCGGGACCAGCCTTGAACTTGCCACCGGTGAAGACCTCGCTGGCGACGTCGGAGCCCGATCCGCCGTAGAACACGCCGCCATCGAAGACGTTGCCGGCGCGGTCGTTGCCGGCGCCACCCTTGTAGATGCCGAGACCCTGAACGTTCTCGTCACGGTCGTTGCCGGGCCCGCCCACGAAGAGGCCACCGGCGTGGCCGTAGAACACCACGTCCTTGCCGTCGCCGCCGTTGTAGCGGCCGCCGTTGAGGTAGTAGACGATGTCATCGCCCGACCCCGCGTGGAACGTCCCCTCGTCCTGTGTACCGGTGGTGTCGGCGCCACTCTGACCCTTGAATACTCCGCCATCGTGGTAGCTGACGACGTCTTTGCCGGGCCCGCCCAGGAACCTGCCGCCGTATTGGTCGGAGACATAGTCGTCGCCGCCGCGACCGTAGAAGGTGCCCCCATTCATCGTCGTGATGACGTCGACGCCGGGGCCACCGCAAGCTACCTGGCCGGCTTCGAGCGTGGCCAGCGTGTCGCCACCAGGCGGGAAGGTGTAGTCACATGTCTCGGCGGTCGCCGATGTGGCCAGGACCGACGTGGCCAGGATCGCCAGCGCCCCGGTGGCCGCGACCATGCAGGTTGCCCGTGGAGTCCTCATCGCGGTGTCCTCCCTCGTGCTTGGGCCTCCCCCAGACGGGTGAGTCTCGCCGCCCTGGAAGGCCGTCGGTGGCGCGAGCCTAGGGAGCGGTGCCGGATTTGTCGAGGCGTTACGACATGAGGCCCATGGGACGCTCGCGCGACTGATGCCCTCCAGTCAACCTGAAGGGCATCAGTCGACGTAGGGGAGGTGGGTGGCTAACGGGGCTTGAACCCGTAACCCTCGGAACCACAAGGGTAAGGAGGGGCCCCGCTTTCACGCTCAGATCGGGCCGGACTCGGCTCGGCGCAGGAGTGTTCGCATCAATCTCGTTCCCGAAGCCACACTTTGGGATACAGGTGCTGACGTCCATGAGTTGTGGTCGGAGGCCAGTGTGCATGCCCTTCGGGACGTCTGGTCGGGTGTGTCGCGGCATGGCGCGGAGCGAGCCGTTGATGGTGATAGTGCCGGCGACGAGTTCGGCGTCCGGCCAGCGCAGGACCCCACCGCCATCAGCATGTTCACGACGATGCGACAACTGACGAGGTCGCCGAGGCCACGGACGACGAAATCTCATGATCCCGCCCGTCATCGGCCCTCGTACCCTACGAGGGTCCGAACAAGACCCGGGCGGTCCAGCGGTCGGATTGACCGCCAGCCAAGAGATGCGGTGGCATGGACCGAGAACTCGTGGTTCGGGTTCAACAGGGCGACCAGCGTGCCTTCGAGATGTTGGCCACCGCTGACTATCCCCGGCTGTTCCGAGTCGCCCACGGCGTGTTGGGTGATCGGACCTTGCAGAGGATGCGACCCAGCAGGCCCTTCTCGACATCTGGCGCAAGATGCGTCGCCTGCGTGACCCGGCCAAGTACTCGGGCTGGTCGTATCGGCTGCTCGTTCGGGTCTGCTACGCCGAGGCCAAGCGTCAGCCAACGTGGACGATGAGCGATGACTTGCCGCCTGCTGACGAGCCACGGGCACCCGATTCCTACCGTGGCATCGCCGACCGTGACCAGCTGGAGCGAGCGTTCCGACGCTTGTCCATGGACCACCGGGTGGTCCTCACGCTGCGCTACCTGCTGGGTATGACCCCTGATGAGGTGGCGGAGATGCTGGACCTGCCCCGGCCCACGGTCTATTCCCGCTTGCAGGCCGCCACCAAGGCGATGCGTGCGGTGCTGGAGGCAGATGCACGCAGCGTGGCCGCCGCTCCGGTGCCGGCAGGAGGCCGTGCGATGAACGACGAGCGGAGCAGCGTCTACTCGAAGATGGTTCAGCGACCGTGAGGAAGCCCCGGAGAGCGTGCCGCAAGGCGTGGCCAAGGTGATGGCGAACGTGCCACGGACCCACCAGCAGGGTCGGTGGCTGCCCTTGCCCATCCATCGACCGAAGTCGACAGCGACCACTCCCTCGACCACCGATATCGCCGAGTACCAGCCCAGTCCGATCCCAGCCACCAACGGCCGCACCCCCACCGTCATCGGGAGGACCATGACCATGTTCAGCCCAGCCAAGGCCATCACCGCCGGAGCCATCGTCTTCGCCCTCGGCGGTGCCTTCCTCATCGCCCAGCCGTTCCAGCAGCAGGGCAGCGTGCCGGGGACGGAGACCGAAGCCATCGACCCGACGTGGGTGACCGGCAGCATCACCCTCGCGTCCTCGTGCTTCACTCCGGTAGGGGAGTTCGACGGCCCTGTCATGCATGAACGGAGTTACGTGTGCGACCCGCAGACATGGACCGCCAGCGACCCTCGCCTCAGCGGCGAGGTGGCCGCGGTGTGGAACAACGACGTCTACCAGACGGACAACGGAGCGATAGCAGTCAACGTGGATGCCCGCTACCTGCGGAACGATGGTGGCGGGTGGACGTGTTCGACCACCAACCTCCTCAAGGGGACCGGCCTCTTCTCGGATAGCTTTACCGGCACGACGTACACCTGTATCGGGCAGGATGGGTACGACGGACTCTCGGCCGTTCTCGTGGAGACCGACGACCCTCCGCGCCATCCGTTCGTCGGTCTCATCTTCTCTGGTGACCTCCCGCCGCTGCCTGAGCCACCAGCTGCTGAGTGAGTCCGTCCAGCAGATCCCTCCGCGCGGACCTGCCATCACGCGCCATGCGTCTCGGCCACCGGCTCGTCGGCTGGCTCCATGAACCCGATGACCTGAACGTCGGATCGTGGAGGCACGATGCAGACGATGGCGTTGATGACTGTAGATGTCGCCTCCGACATGAACGACCTGTCCGTCGCCGGCCACGCCAAGATGGCCGCTATCGTCTTCGCGGCCCTGACTGGCGACTGACCAGGATCTCTATTCTGGGCGCGTTCGGCGAACGTTCAACTTCATGTGCGGCTCACTGCTTCGATGATTTGAAGGCCGGTCGCTGGCCGAAGTACCGAAGTAGGGCCGCTCTACCGAACTTGTCCAATCGATGACTTGGAACGACCACGTACCCTGTAGAGGACCGGAAGTGGCTTGGTCCCTCTCCAGTCCCAACGGGCCGGCGGTCAAGGACGAGGGTCATGGACCAAGACATCGTCGCACGGGTACAGCGGGGGGACGAGCAAGCCTTCGAGTCGCTGACCAAGGCTGACTTTCCGCGCCTCTATCGTGTGGCGAGAGGAGTGCTCGGGGACTCTCATCTTGCCGAGGATGCCACCCAGCAAGCCTTCGTCGAAATCTGGCGGGACATCACCCGACTGAGAGACCCAGCCAAGTACGAGGGCTGGTCCTACCGGCTGCTTGTTCGTGCCTGCTACGCCGAGGCGAAGCGAAGGCCAGACAAGGAGGTCACGGTCGACTCGTATCCGGTCGAGCCAGCGACCGCTGATGCATACGCCACGGTCGCGGCCCGTGACCAGTTGGAGCGAGGTCTCCAGAGACTGTCCATGGACCATCGTGTGGTCCTCGTCCTCCGTTTCTTCTTGGGCATGACCCCGGAGAAGGTGGCCGAGACGCTCGGCATCTCCCGATGGACGGTCTACGCACGGTCGGACCGTGCCCTGAAGGCCATGCGGACAGCACTCGAAGCGGAGGCTCGCTCGCCTGTCATGGCGGGCACCGTCCGAGAGGAGTCATTGCGATGACCGACGAGCAGATGCAGTCGCTCCTCGAAGAGGGGTTCGAGGCTATGAACACAACGCCCGAGGATGTCGAGCGAAGCACCCGTCAAGTGATGGAGCGGAAGGCACATGTCCGCCAGCGAAGTCGCTGGTGGCCCTTCCCAGTGTTCTACCGAAGGACCGAGACACCACCACCGACGGCAACACGACCGAGTACCAGCCCAGTCCCATCCCGGCCACGAACGGCCATACCCCCACCGTCATCGGGAGGACCCAGTCCATGTTCAGTCCAGCCAAGGCCATCACCGCCGGTGCCATCGTCTTCGCCATCGGAGGCGTCTTCCTCATCGCCCAGCCCTTCGACCAGCAGGGCAGCGTTCCGGGGGCGGAGACCGATACCGGCCCCGTCGCAGCCGTATGGGTCACCGGCGATATCACTACGGCGGGTTGTTCGGGGCCGACCGCCTCCACGCCCGAACCCGGCGTTCGGCCGGAGCGAGAACACCATCAATGCGGGCCACAGCGGTGGCAGACGAGCGACCCTCGACTCACCGGCCTTACGACCGCGACATGGGTCAACGACATCTACGAGTCTGAGGAAGGCATCATCTCGGTCCAAGCGGGTACCTACGCGGTGGAGAACGAGTCCGGCGGCTGGCTGTGCAGCAATCCTGCCGAACTGGCCACCGGCATGGGCCGCTACGCCGAACTTGTGACTACCGAGTCGCTTACGTGCATCGGGGGCGGCGAGTACGACGGACTCACGGCTCTCCTCATCCTCGATTGGTCGGTCTTCGACCCGGGGGCAGGGGTCCCCGTACCGCTGACCGGTCTCATCTTCCCCGGCGACCCCCCGCCGCTGCCGGAGCCACCTGCCGCCGAGTGACGCTTGCTCAGCAAATGCTTGCCGAGAGACACGGGTCCCTTGGTCTTCGGGCTGGGGACCCGCTTCAATGTCATCCGCAGAGGCTGCGGCAGCGAGCGTACAACGGCGATCTACGGCGCCGGCAAATCCATCACAAGCACATCGACGCCCTCGGTCGAGAACACTGAACGTGGCGTCCCCAAGTCCGTCGGGAGCTGGTCGCGCCCTCGGATCGCAGCAATCTCGTTGCCGCCTGGTGCCGCTCCTTGCCGCGTGGTGCCGCTCATCCACGAGGGGAGGTGGGGTGGCTAACGGGGCTTGAACCCGTAACCTTCGGAGCCACAATCCGATGCTCTGCCTATTGAGCTATAGCCACCATGCGTCGAGTGATCCCGAGCCAGTGGCATCGGACCATCGAGCGAGACGGAGTGTACCGCGTTTGGATGTGATGACAGGGTGGCCCGGTCATGAACGATGACCACGGCGCCGGGACCATGGCCACATCCACAGCGGCCTGACCGCTCTTGCCACCTCGAGCTCGTACTCAAGCTCAGCGCTGGTCGCGTTCCTCCTGCATGGCGCGGCGCACCCGCGACTCGGTCTCGGCGCTGTTGACGACCAGGAGCGCCCACAACGCGGCCACGGGCCAGCCGATGATGGTGATCCAAAGGAGGAGGCACACCAGTGCCTGGCCGCCCCGTCCCGCGACCAGGAGGCCAAGGGGCGGGATGATGATGGCGAGCACGTACTTCATGGCGTCACGGTACATCGTCTGGCCACCGAGGGCCATGCTTCGCCACGGCGCGGCAGTGGCCGTGCCGAGACCTCGTTCAACCGGACGCCACCATCTCGGTCGCCAGCGGGACCGCAAGCAGGAACATCAGTGCCAGGTTGGCGAACACCGCGGTCACACCGATCGAGCCCGGAGACTGACGCCACCACGGGACCACCACGCCAAAGGACAGGTAGATCGCGAGGTTGGTGGGATTGACCCAGCCTGGCAGCCCCAGTGCCAGACCCAATGCCCCGAGTGAGAACAGGGCCATGACGACCAGCCCCCCGAGACCCCAGAACTTCCCGACCCAACCATGGATGGTGAACCCTCCCGGCAGGATCCAGGTTCCATCACGAAACCCGGTCCGCAGCTTCGTCCACGAAGCCACGAACCAGACCACATGGACCAGTCCGTGCATCACCAGGAAGATGATGACGAACAGTCGGAAGATCTCCAGCGTCACTGTACGGAGACGCCATCTGGCGGTGGTACGTTCACTCCGATCCTCTTCGGCGCCGACACGCTAGGCTGCATACGATGCGTATCCCCGACTTCCTGGTCCGCCAGTTCTACGTGGCTGGCAGCCTCCAGCATGAAGGCAACGGCTTTCGCGTTCAGGCCCGCAACGGGATGGGCGACGGAACGGTGGTGGGCATCGGTACCATCAAGGTCGATGGAAACGTGATCGACGCCGCGGCCATCACCGCGACACGAGCAGGGGATGACACGGTCCATCGGGCGGCGGATGTCTCACCTCGGGCGCCGGTCTCGTTCAGCCGGGGCGACGTCGTCACGTTCCACATCGCTGACCACGCACTGGCACCAGGTGAACATCGCTTCGAGGTGGACGTCTACGAGGTCAACCTGGGAGTGCTCTCGTTGTCACTCAAGGACAAGGTCCGACCAGCCAGCAGCTGAGTCCGACCCGGCCTCGACGGTCTCGATGAGCTGGAGCGTTGCCGCGACCACCTCATCCTGCTGTTGCTCACGCGAGATAGTGGCTTCTCCGTCGCCGTCCTGGGGCCCGTACCAGCCGAACCCCGCATGGTTGCCGCCGTCGATCTCCACGAAGTTCGTGTTCGGGGGGAGCCGTGCCATCGAAGCCTCGATGTCATCGGGCGTGGCCAACCCGTCGTTGCTGGCGTAGATCGAGGTGACGGCGATGTCGTGGTCGCTCAGGTCGTTGTCCCCGGCTGGATAAGCGGCCCAGAGCGCGAGGCCGCCGACGTCATGATCGGCTGAGTAGCCGGCCGCCATGGCACCGCCGAGAGAATGTCCTCCGATGACCCACCGGTCGACTTCGGGATGCGCGTCGATAACGTCGTCCGCAGCGTTCGGCGCCAGGACCGCGAGCCCGAAGGGCATGGGCACCGCCACGGTGAGGTAACCAGCGTCGGCGATGGCGTGCATGGCCGGCGCGTAGGCCTCGACTGGCACGCGCGCACCGGGATAGAACACGAAACCGGTGCTCGACATATCGGTCGGCGTCAACGTCAGCCAGCGATCCGTGGAAACCGTGACCCCCTCATCCGACACCAGCGCGGCTTCGGTCTGTGGCATGGGATCGGCCAGGTCGGTGAGCCATACGTACCCGACGGCCGCGACACCGACGAGCACGGCGATGAGCATGAGGGCGATCGCGCGCCAGTGACGCCGCATGGCGCTCCATTTTAGACGGCTTCGTCCCGTGACAAGGAGCCCGCCTTGATACCATCAGCCCGATGACCACCGCCGAACACACCACAGGGCTCGCAACGCGGCGAGGACTGACGCTGGGTGACTTCCTCCTTCCCGCGACCTTTGCTGCTCGCGCCCCCGTCTGGATCCGAGACGTCGTCCTTGTGGCCGCTGGGACGGCCCTCCTCATCCTGGGCGGCTACATCTCATTCACGGTCCCGGCCATCCAGTTGGGCCAGATCTTCGTGCCCATCAACGAGTACGTGCCACTGACGCTTCAGACGTTCGGCGTGCTCTTCATCGGGGCCCTGTTGGGCGTGCGCCGGGGTATCTCCGCGACCGGGCTCTACCTGCTGATCGGCATCGTCGGCTTCCCGGTCTTCTCGGCGGACGCTCAGGGAGTCCATCGTTCCGGGCTCGAGACGTTCGCCGCCTTCGACGGTGGACGCCTGGTGATGGGCACGACGGGCGGCTACCTGCTCGGGTTCCTCGTGGCCTCCGGCATCGTCGGTGGACTCGCCGAGCGGGGTTGGGATCGGCGCATCGGTGGATCCCTCGGTGCCATGATCATCGGCAGCCTTGTCATCTACGCGTTCGGTGTGACCTGGCTGGCAGTTGCCGCGAGTCTCGACGTGAGCCAGGCGCTGTCCTTCGGTCTGTGGCCGTTCCTGCCCGGTGACGTCCTGAAGCTGCTCGTGGCGGCCGGGGCGTTGCCGCTTGGTTGGCGCCTGGTCAACCGCCGTGCCTCGGAAAAGAGCGAGGGGTCGAGCGCGGCTTCCTGATGACCGCCATCGTCGCGGAGGGTCTCAGCAAGACGTACGGCGGACAGCGAAGACTGCTTGGCCGAGCCCCCGAGGTGCAGGCACTCCATGACCTGAGCATCGAGGTCCGGGAGGGCGAGATCTTCGGGTTCCTGGGGCCCAACGGCGCCGGCAAGTCGACGACCATCCGCTTGCTCCTCGGCTATCTGCACCCCAGTGCTGGCCGAGCTGCAGTGCTGGGCCGCGACATCACCACCGACAGCGAGGAGATCCGCCGTCGCACCGGCTATCTTCCCGGTGGCATCGCCTTCTACGACCGGATGACCGGTGCCGAACAGCTGGACTACCTCTCGGCGCTCGACGGCCGGCCGGCCACGTTGCGTGGTGAGCTGGTCGAGCGGATGGAGCTCAGTGCGCGCGATCTCAAGCGTCACATCCGCGACTACTCGCGGGGTATGCGCCAGAAGATCGGCATCATCCAGGCCTTTCAGTCCGACCCGGAGCTGGCCATCCTCGACGAGCCCACCGAGGGCCTGGATCCGCTGATGCAGCGCGCGTTCTATGACATCCTCGGCGAGCGCCAGGGAGCGGGACGGACGGTCTTCTTCTCGTCGCACATCCTCTCCGAGGTCGAGCGGGTGTGCGACCGTGTGGCCATCGTGCGACGGGGTGAGCTGGTGGCGCTGACCGATATCGGCGACCTGCTGCGCCGCCGGCGCCGCCGCGTCGAGATCCGCTTGGGCGGCCCCGTGCCCGAGCTGGCGCTTGTCCCGGGCATCAGCGAGATCGAGGTGCGTGGCGACGTATTGACCTGCCAGCTCGAAGGGGAGCCCGGGTCGCTCATCTCAGCCCTCGTCGACGTCGACATCCGCGACCTGCTGGTGGAGCCAGCCCGCCTCGAGGAAGCATTCATGGAGTACTACGCGGACGACGACGTTGAGAACGTCGAGTCATGAATGCGGCCCTCTTCGTCCGAACGCTCGCTTCGAATACGATCCAGCTGGTCGCGCTCGCCTCAGGCCTCATCGCGATCGGCGTGGTCATGCCGGTGATGTACGCAGCGTTCGGCCAGGAGATGGGCCAGCTCATGGAGTCCGTCCCCCTGCTCGCGCAGTTCGCGAACTTCGGCGGTGGCAACGTGTTCTCGCTGTACGGCACGTTGGCCCTTGGGTTCGGCCACCCGGTGACCCTGCTCCTGTTGAGCATCATCACCATCGGCTTCCCGGCTCTGGCCATCGCCGGCGAACGGGAACGGGGCACGCTGGAGGTGACACTGTCGCGACCGATCTCGCGCCGGGGCCTGTACGCCACCGTGTTCGTTGCGGGCGTGCTCTTCATCGCCGCCCTGGTGGCAGTCCTGGTGGTCACCATGAGCATCACCACCGTCGCCGTTGGCCTGGGGGATCAGCTGGACGTCAGTCACCTCGTGCAGCTATGGCTGGCTGGCGCATCGCTGTTCGTGGCGTTCATGGCACTGGCCTTCGCGGCCTCGGTCCAGTCCGATCGAGCCGGTCCGGCGATCGGCGTGCCGGCAGCGTTCGTGATCATCAACTACCTGGCGTTCGCCATCGGCTCCATCTGGCCCGACATGGGCTGGCTCGAGGACTACTCGTTCTTCAACCTGCTCAAGGCGCAGGCCGTCCTTACCGATGGGGTCGCGCCCAGCGACATCATGATCATGCTTGCTTTCACCATCGTCTTCGTCCTGCTGGCCTGGTACCGCTTCCCGCGTCGAGACCTGCCGGCGCCGAGTTGACCAGAGGGCTCCGGGAACGTCGTTCGCTGAACAGGTCTCCCGCGTCGACCCGCTGATGGGTAGACTGGGCGCGTCATGCGCATCAATCGCAGCCTTCTGAATTGGGGCGTCTTCCTGATCGCACTGGGTGGGGTCCCGCTGGCGGTGCAACAAGGTCTCGCCGACGAGTCCATCGCCGGGGACCTGTGGCGACTGTGGCCCCTCATCCTGGTCGGCATCGGACTTGGTCTGATCATGCGCTGGACTCCGCTGGCCTGGGTCGGCGGTGCGCTGGTGGCCGGCACGTTCGGTCTCATCTTCGGCGCCCTCATCGCCGGCGGCTTCTCGGGGATCAGCAATACCTGTATCGGAGTGGGCAACGCTGACACCGTGACCACCCAGGACGGTGACCTGGCCTCGCCGACCGACTTCGCTGTCGACCTGGAGCTCTCCTGCGGCTCGCTGCAGCTGGACCGGGCCAGTGATGCATCCTGGGATGTGATCGCGACCCACGACGAATCGGAGGTCCCGACCATCGAAGGCACGCAGACCGACCTGCGTCTGCGACAGGCGGAAGGCGAGGGCGGCTTCTTCGCGTTGGCGCAGCAGGTCCGCGACGAATGGCAGGTACAGGTCCCCGCGACCGCTGCCCTCAGCCTTGATGCGACGCTGAATGCTGCGGACGCATCGGTGGACCTTGGAACCGGGCCGGTGGCAACGGTCAGCGCCACGCTGAACGCATCCGACGCCGACTTCGATCTGGGGTCGGTCACGACACCCCAGCCGGCTCGGCTCGGACTGACCATGAATGCCTCCAGCAGTAGCGTCGTGCTACCTGCGGGCTCCCTCCAGGGCGATATCACGCTCAACGCCTCATCGCTCGAGCTGTGCATCCCTGAAGGCGCCGAGGCACGCCTGCGCGTCGATGCCACGCTCGCCTCTGATGACCTGGGATCGAGTGGGTTGATCCAGGATGGCGATGGCTGGCAGACCCCGGGCTACCCCACCGCAGCGATCCGCATCGACCTGCGCATCACCAGCACGTTCTCATCCCTCTCCGTGGAGCGCCCGGAGGTCTGCTCATGAGCCAGTATCCAGGTGGACAGCCGCCGCAGGATCCCTACTACAACGGTCAGCCTCCCCAGGAACCGTATGGACCTCCGCCGCAGCAGCCCAGCGATCCCTACTTCGGCCAGGGCCCGGGCGATCCATACGCCCAGCAACAGCAACAACAGGAATGGTGGTACGCGCAACAGCAGGCCAATGCCTATGCCCAGCAGCAGGCGTCGTATGCCCAGCAGCAGGCTGCCCAGGCACAGGAGGTCCGAAGGCGACCGCAACACCAAGGTGGGACCGGAGCTGCCATCGTCGGCATCTTCCTGGTACTCCTCGGCGTGTGGTTCCTGTTCCGGGACGAGATCGCCATCGATCTGGCGACCGTGTGGCCGATGGTCGCCGTGGGCCTGGGGGTGATCATGGTCGTCGGCGCCTTCATCCCGCGACGAGGGTAGCTGCACCCAGGTACGGCAAGACCCCCGATTCGGCTCGGTCCTCGGGGGTCTCGACGCGATGATGGCGGCCGGTTGGCGTCCGGCGACGATGATGGAGGCAACCTAAACCCACCAGACCGGACCGCCAACCTGACTATCGGTCTATGCCTCCCCGATGATTGGGTGCTACGCAGTCTTGCGTGTTGACCAGACGCACCATCAACCCGCCTGATGGCTCCACGCATCGAAGGAGGGCAGCTATGGATGCATTGGCAGGCTGGTTCGACCTCAACGGGAGCGGCGGCGGCATCGGACCTGCCGGTGGCGCGGACATACCGGCCTGGCAGCAATCACTCCTGTACGTGGTCGTGGTCGTCGGTGTGCTCCTGTCCGAAGCCGTGGCCATGGCGCGTCGAGGTGGGCCGATCCGGATCGAGCTCAGCTGGTCCTGGGTCGCCATCGCCTGCCTAGTGGCGCTGGTGGTGTTTCCCGCCGTGTGGCGAGACCTCGGCGTGACCGGCCAGACCACGCTGCTGGTGCAGATGGGATTGGCAGCCCAGGGCGGCGTGTTCTGGGGCGTGCTCATGGCTGGTGCAGAGAAACAGGTCGGGAGCTGAACACCCGGGCACCGGGACCGGCGATCCGACCGGTACGGACCAAACATGCCAGTCGGACAGTAGGATGGCCGAGCCGCTGGTGGCACATTCGGGCACGGCCCGACGCTTCGTGCGAGTGGTGAGAGGAAGCCCGTGAGTCGCTGGACCGGAGTGGTGCTCGGCATCGCAGCGGGGCTGCTCTACCTCCTGGTCGGATCCGAGCAGGCCGGGACCGATTCGCACTACCTGGTGGCGCAGGCATTCCTCGATGGGCGCCTGTTCGTCGAGGGTGACTATCCCTGGCTGGAACTGGTCCCTCGAACAGGGGGAGGGTGGTATTCACCGTTTCCGCCACTCCTGAGCGTCGGTCTGGTGCCCTTTGCGGCGATGGGGATCCCCATCGATACCAACGTCATCGCGGCGATCATGGGTGGTCTTTCGGTCGCGCTGGTGTGGGTGATGCTGGGACGTCTCGAGGTACCGCATCGCGTGGGACTGCCGCTGACCGTGGCCTGGGCGATCGGTTCGCAGCTCCTGTGGGTGGCCGGCGAGGGCGGACAACATCTGGCACCCCAGGTCACTGCGGCGACGCTGCTCCTCGCGTCGATCACGCTCGGGCTCCGACGTCAGTGGCCGTTCGTGGCCGGCTTGCTGCTGGTTGGCGCGGCCACCGCCCGGCTGCCCGTCGGTCTGGCGCTACCACTGATCCTCTGGCTGTATCGTCCGCTCGGGCCTGGTCCACGCGGCCTTCGCGGCCAGCCGTGGATGGTGGTGCTGGCAGGGATGGCAGGCCCGATGATCCTGGTCGGTCTCTACAACCTGGCGCGGTTCGGGGATTCCGCCGAGTTCGGATACGGACTCATCCGCGACACCGAGGGTCGGAGCGTGCTGAGCGAGTGGTGGTACGCGGATGGCATCGTCTCGCTGAGCTACCTGCCGCGGGGGTTGCATGCGATGCTCTTGCGTGGCCTCGAGTTCAGGGAGGAGTTCCCCTGGGTCTACAGCAACATCTCAGGCGCCGCGACCCTGTTGACCATGCCCATCCTGTGGTGGATCTTCGACGCACGTGGCCGACTTGCGCTGGTGGCCGGCGATCTCAGCGGCATTGGTGCTGCTGCCTGACCTCCTGCATGGTAATCCCGGCTTTGCGCAGGTCGGCTATCGGTTCATCCTCGATGCTCTGCCGATCCTGTGGCTGATGCTCGGGCTGGCGTTTCGCACATCCTTGCCACGCGCTGCGGCCGTAGCCCTGGTGGCGGCTATCGTCGTCAACGCGTGGATCGCCGCGGTCTTCTGGCTCAGACTCGTCGATTGAGCGCAGGCTCGTCGCGCGATGGTCCGGTCGCGTTAGCCTTGTGACGACGACACATCACCACGAGGGATTACCCGGATGAACCCACTGGCCGCCATCTACCACCCCGGTGGCACTGACCCCAATGGCTACCCGGTCAGCATCGTCGGCTTCGTGAGCAACTGGTCCGAAGAGACCGGCACGGTGACCGACGTCATCTGCGTCACGACCGACGGCGCCCTTCGAACCTTCGAGGCCGATCGCGTGCAAGTCGTGGACCGTGCTGTCGCGGAGACGATCGTCACCGCGACAGAGGCATATCAGCACCAACGCGGAAGACCTCCGACCGTCCCGCCTCCAGGCTGACGGCGTGTGATCGCACCACATCCACCACGAGTCCACCTCTCTGCTCCGGAATAGCCTTCACCGATCACCCATGGTCAGGGCGGGGTGGACGTCGGGGTCATGGGGGTGGGGCCGACTCCGTGGCATCCTCCTGCCATGACTACGCTCTGGCGCTTTGGTGTGTCTCTGTCCCGCGGCGCGGCAGTTGCCCTGGTCCTCGCGGTCATCAGCGCCCCGCTTGGCGGTGGTGTACAGGCGGCCATCACCAAACCCTTCACGTCGACGAGCCAGGCGACGCTTTCGCCGGGTGTCGAGTACCTCGTCGGTGTCATGAGGACGACGGGCGGACGACGGCAATCGGTCCGGGTGGTCCGCATCGACGGGAGCCGCCCGGACGTCAGGATCAAGGCACTGCTGTCGAACGACAAGGTCGTCATGCGGGAGCGCTCGAGTCGGCTGGCGCGGCGCAAGAGCCGGCCAGGCCTGGAAGCCATGGCTGCCATCAACGGCGAGGCGGTGCAACGTGGTGCTGTGGGGGCGTATGCCGCGCCCCTGTCCATGCACGTTTCGGGCGGTGAACTGATGGTGGCTGGGCCGTGTACCCGCCCGGTCGTCGGTATCGATGCTCAGGGCGAGGCCCGCATCGGCAACGTTCGCGTGTCCATCCAGGTCGAGGTCCCCGGCAAGCGGGACCCCAGGACCGTCCATCGCGTCAATACCCATCGCAACGACAAGAAAGTCGTCCTCTTCACCAAGCGTTTCGCGTCGAGCACTCGGACGGCCAGCGGGGGGACCGAGGTCATCCTGGACCTTGCGGGCATGTTGCGACCCAACAATTCACAACAGGTGCGCGTGGTCAAGGTCCGTCGTGGCGGGGGCAACACGAAGCTCAAGGCAGGCCAGGCGGTCCTGTCCATGAAGGGACCCAACAACAAGTGGGTGAAGCGCCTGCGCGTCGGCCAGCGACTGCGGTTGAACACGGCCATCGTCCGCAAGGTCGACGCCGAATGCGGCGGTCGCATCGCAGCGGCCTCGGGCTGGAGCGATGTCGTGGAGGCCATGGGCGGCAATCACTTCACCGCTCGCAACGGCAAGATCGCCGCTCCCTCGAGGGCTGTGTATCCAGCCGGATCGCAGCGTCACCCTCGAACGGGCGTCGGTGTCACGCCTGACGGCCGCGTGCTGATGGTCACCGTGGACGGCCGCCGTGCCGGCTACAGCGTCGGAGTGACGCTGTCCGAGATGGGCGCACTGATGCGCTCGTTGGGTGCGCGTGACGCGTTCAACCTCGATGGAGGCGGCTCCACCGTCATGTCCCGGCGCTTCCCCGATGGCGGCTACCGGGTCACCAATCGACCGTCCGACGGCTCCGAGCGGCCCGCCACCAACGCGCTCGCGGCGTTCGAATACGGACCCTAGGCTGGCTCTGGGGCAAGACCCAAGCCCGCTGTCGCCTACAATGACGATCTCGCGCCCGTAGCTCAGTGGATCAGAGCATCTGACTTCGGAGTAGCCCGGTCTGTGCGCCATGCTCCCACGAGTGGCGATGGGAGCGAAATCGACCTAGTTAGACGCTGAGTGCAGGGCCACCTCCCCTGACATGCGCCGTCCTCGAGGGACTCTGCTTTGGTGGTCGGAAGGCTGCCGGCGTTGACAAGACGCACCACCCACGCTCTCCGGAGGGTGAATACGTATATTGACGTATAGACAGGCGGGGTAGATGTTGTCTGTACGCACCGGCTCGCCGCCTGCCTGCTCTACCTAGTGGCGCCGATGCGCGATGAAGGAGGGTGACTCAACATGAAGTCACGAGCTCTCTCAATCGCCATGATGGTCGGCCTGATGCTCGCGGCACTGCCCGCGGCCGCGGCGCTGGGCGATGACGACAACGGTCAGGCCATCGGTCAGAATCCCGTTCGCCTTGCGCTGACGCAGTGCTCCAATGCTGGCGCCGGCAACGACTCCGAGTACCAGCTTGTTGGACTGGGTGGAACGTTCTTCCATCCCAAGGCTGTCTTGGCAGGTGAATGCCTGAAGAAGAAGTTCGACTTGACGCAAAAGGAAGACGTCCTGAAGTTCCTCTATGCTGCAGACGCCATCGCTCACCAAACGACTGAGGACGCGTGCGAGTTCGCGATCTTCGAGTGGTACAAGAGCAAGTGGTACATCGGGGCAAGCTGTGAGATTGATCCTGGCAACTCTGCTTCGCACAACCAAGCAGGCGACTAGCGTCGAGCGAGTCCCCTAGAACGAATAGGCCCGTCCCCTTGGGGGCGGGCCTATTCGTTTGCGCGCCACCTCGACAACGCAAAGCGCCGCCCTGTACTTTCCGCGCTCACGGTCTCCACTCCTGCGGTCATCGCTGCAGCCTGCGGGTGACGGCCACGCAGGGGGGCGGAGGGATCGCCTGATGGAAACGACCAACCTGCGCCAGTGTAGGCACTTCATCGGCGCCGGCAGACTGAAGGAGGCCCGACCCGCGAGGAGCCGGCCTCATCTTTGTGTCTGAGCCCCGGTCCTGCCGGCTCACGTTCCGGTGCCAGGCCGAATCCCCGCGCCGGGTCAGCGTTGCCGGGGCTCGGTGCCACGCTACGGCGTGGCGCTTATTCTGTGGCTAGTTGGTGTCGAGCTTGGCAGTGAACTACCGTCGCTCCGTCAGTCGCACCACTGACGCTCGAGGAAAAGGGGGTTCCCTGGGCGCGGCGCTACGGCCCGTCATCGCTCTCGCCCTCCAGCTCGTCGTCCATGAGGCCGGCCATCAGCGCCGCCGCGTCTTCCTCCGCGACCATCGCCAATTGCCGTGCCACCCGTGTGCCCGAGGCGGTCAGGCGCATCGTAGGTTCTCCTGCGGCGTTGGTGTATTGCTCCACGTAGCCAGCCTCCTCCAGCTCGCCGAGCATCGTGTCGAACCCCTCATCCTGGGTCGGCTCGTCAGTCATCGACCCAGCGTAGCCGCCGGCACCTCCCGCGTCCATGTCCGCCGCTAAACGGACACCCGCACCGATCGGAAACGCTGGACGCGGCTGCTAGGCTGGCGAGCAGGCGCCGGCCCAGACGGGGCACGGAGCCCGACCGGCAACCGGCGCCTCCTAGCCGGGGGGAAGGAGGAAGCGCATGCGTCGCATGCTCGCTGCGTTGGGGGTCACCTTGCTACTGGCGACCGGCCTTGCCTCGGTCGCCCTCGCCCAGGACGCGGGAGACCACCCCGCCGTCGGGGCGTGGGCACTGGAGGACGGCGGGGTGGCCATCGTCGGTGCCGACGGCTCGTTCATCGCGAGTAATCCCGACGGGTCCGCGGGACTAGGCGTCTGGGAGCCGGCCGGCGATGACAGCGTGAACATCACCTTCTTCGTCGAGACCCCGGTCGAGGAGGGCGGGGCCGCTGTCAACGTGCTGGTGCGCTCCACGGCCACCGTCAGTGCCGACGGCGACAGCACGACGGTCGTGAGCACGGTCGAGCTGCCGACGCCCGACGGGGGCACGACCGGCCAGCTCGGACCCATCGAGTTGACCGGCACGCGCATGAGCGTCGAAGCGCCCGGCGAACCCATCGGGCCGTTCGAGTGATGGAGGCGGAGGGCCTCCGCGTGTAGCCCCGCGGATCGGAGGCCCGTCCCGCGAGGGGTGGGCCTCAACTCATGTCCGGCGCCTCAACCCCACCATCGCGCCGTCATCAAGACCCGGATCTGGTAACGCTCGCCCACCGTCGAGGCCAGCACGAGCCGCAGGCCATCGACATCCGACGCCAGTTCCACGGCGGCTCGGATGCGTGAGCCCGTTGCTGTGCAGGGACCGATGCGCGGGTCGTCATGTCGGACGCGGAGCTGCCGGCCTTGCCAGGAGATGGTGAGCGGGTCCGGGGCCCTCCACCGGGCCGATGCTTGGGCTTGGCGGTGCCAGCTTGTGCGTCCCCGAGCAGCGCGGCCAGGACGGTATCGGCGTCGGCATACTGCGCCAGTAGCGGTCGCGCCCTGCGGCGAGTGCCGCAGCCTGCCGGGTGACGGCCAGCAGTGGAGGGTCGCTCGCATGAGGAAGCGATTGACGATGGCATTGGCTGCAGGTGCGCTCAAGGTGGCGACTGTGCCGGGGGTGGCCTCGGCAGCAGGTGGGAACGGCGCGTCGTACTGCAGCTCGGCGACGCGCGGAGACAACCCCGGTAGTATTCCCCACTCCTCCCTGGACTTGCCACCGGGCCCGCCCGCGGTAGAGATCCCCAGGCACTCTCGTCAGGAACGACATCTCCGGTATCTGCAATCCGAACGCTTAGGGCGAGCGCCCTCTTCCATGTCGGCAAGAACGGGCCCGGGTGGCTACTACCGGCGCAAGCCTTCGACGCTCACGTCAGTGTCCGGCCTCCCGGCATTCCGCTTGGTACCTGGTACCTGGGCTTCTGTCCCGATAGCTAGTCCGTCGTCTCACATCAAGGCCCGTCCCGCGAGGGGCGGGCCTCTTCTCATGTCCGGCGCCTCAACCCAACCATCGCCCCGTCATCAGCGACCATCACCAGATACCGCTCGCCCACCGTCGACGCCAGGACGAGCTGCAGGCCATCGACATCGGAAGCCAGCTCGACAGCGGCGCGGATGGCGGCGCCTCGTGGTGTCTAGGGGCCAAGCTGCGGGTCATCGTGGCGGATGCGGAGTTGTCGGCCTTGCCACGAGATGACGAGCGGGTCGGGTGATGGACCGGGCCGATGCTACGGCGCGGGATGTGCGAGCTCCACTCCTCCATCCGTTGGAAATTGCGTAATACATCGATCGCATTGGCCATATCATCGGCGCTCACGGTCGCAGCATCCGGTGAGGCATCGCAGCCCTGTCATGGCGACCGCGCTGGGGGCGGAGGGAGAAGTCATGAAGAAGCACATGATGGCATTGCCCGTACTAGTCGCCTTGCTGGCTGGCTCGGCGGTCGGGGTCACGGCACAGGACGCTGTCGGGACTCGTCAGCGAGGAGGTGGAGCCAGGCGTCGAGCGCATCATCAGCGACGGCGCGGGCCACGACCTCGACGCGACGCACCCCAAGCACCGCTATGACATGGATGGCATCACGGTCACGCCTGATGGCACCGTCTGGCTCGCGAGCACCTACAGTCGCCAGGACAACGACGCTAACCCCCCGGGGCCGCTCGTGTGGGCACTCGGACAGCCCGGGACGCTGACGGTCGAGGAACAGACCCGCGCGGCCGCCGGTCCGATCTACTTCGACGAGCTGTCCGACGGCACGCTGCTCCTCATGGCGTGGGGCGCACCCGTCGCCACCTCGAAGGGGGACTCCGGGTGGACCATACTCAACGGAGCAGGCCCCGTTGCTGACGATGGCGACTGTCGGATGCGACGTGGTAGGGGCGTGTCCTGCGTGGATGCCACGGGCAAGGAGACCACGTTTCTCGCGGGCACGCGGATCAACCAGATCGCGACCGCGCCGGACGGCACGATCTGGGCGGTGGGCGGCTACGACGGTGACAACGGCGGCCTGTACCACATCACGCTCGACTGACGGCATCGGGTCATCGGTACGACGGAGGCCCGTCCCGCGACGGGTGGGCCTCTTCTTTGTGTCTGAGCCCCGGTCGCATCGGTCCTGCGTTCCGGTCATGCCGAATCCCCGCGCCGGGTCAGCGTCGCCGGGGCTCCCGCTCAGCATCGGATGGAATGGCACCCAGGTCCGCATCCGTCACGATGATCCACGTCTGCACGGGCCACGTCCCTGACGCACGCCACGCTCGACGTGGCGGTGGGCGGATCATGTGCCCTCGCGCCCAGCCTTGCCGAAGCGCAACCAGCGTCTCAACCCGGCCCACTCCCTCGAAGTGACCCAGCGGTACGGCAGGGACCCGCCCTTGGATGCCAGACCGGCAAGGACATAGGCGCCCTGGCGTTCGCCGGCGATCGGCAGCGTGTCCAGCGGATCGGCACTCGTGCGGGCATCCACGTGGACGCGCACCCCGGCCAGCGGTCCGTCGAGCATCCTGGCTTCGTAGCCCTGTTGGTCAGCGGCACGCGCGGTGGGTCGCATCGGGAGTCCTCCACTCTCGACCGGGCCCGGCTCGGATGCGACAGTCGTCGCTCGGGGGGATGAGTATGGGGTAGGACCAAGGTCCTGACGCATGTGAGGACACTCGTGCGGTGCGCCTCGTCACCATGCGGTCGTGGGCTGTGGCGGCGCTGAGATGGTGGACAACCCCGTTGACATCGGTCACCAGCACGCCCAGCATCGCCAACTTGGCGATGCGGGAGACGCCGTGCCTGCCGAGACTCCCGACCGTCACCCTTGGTTTTGTGCCCGAGCCGAGGGCCGCGCGGACCCGAGCGTCCGGGCACGCCGGGGGGAGAAGGAGCGTGCGCACATGCGCAAGCTAATCAGTCTGGCCGCAGGCTTGGCCCTGACCCTGACCGTATTCGCGGCAATCCCGGTCTCGGCGGACCCGGATGGCTCGAACCCGAACGCAGCCGTCATCATCCGTGACGTTGGGTGCGGCGTGTTCGACGGCAACGGGGTCGTCGTGGCAGCCGAAGGCAAGACCGTGATCAACCTGAACGTGGGCACAGTTACCTGCAAGGTCAAGGGTGTTGCCAACGACACCGGCCGAGCGGTCGACTACGACAGCCAGAACAACCCCGTCGGCCCCGGACTGGCATGCGGCGTACCTCCCGCAGGGGGGACGGACCAGCGGCACGAGACCATTAGTGCTAGCGGGAATGTGACGCTCGTCTGCCATCTACCCATCTAATTTCGCGTAGCGAGCGCTGATTGCGAAGGAGAGGCCCGTCCCGCGAGGGCGGGCCTCTTCTCATGTCCGGCGCCTCAGCCCCACCATGGCTCCGTCATCAGCGACCATCACCCGATAGCGGTCGCCGACCGTGGAGGCCAGGACGAGCCGCAGGCCGTCCACATCGCTCGCCAGCTCGACGGCCGCGCGGATGCGTGAGCCTGTCGGTGCATAGGGGCCGATGCGTGGGTCGTCATGGCAGACGCGGAGCTGCCGGCCTTGCCAGGCGATGACGAGTGGGTCGGGCGACTTCACCGGGGCGCGGTTGCTGGGTGGGAGGCTCTAGAGGAGGGGCTCGGGCGCTACCGCCGAAAGTACACGGCGAGCTGGCATCCTCGCGGGTTGACGGCGCTACCGTAGTGCACATGCGCTACTGGTGCGTGTTGTTGGTAGCAGCGCCGCGACAAGCGCGTCCTGCCCGTCCCCTCCGGCATCCCTCACCGTGAGTCGCACGCGGCATTGGTCGGTCCAGAGTAGCGATCGAAGGCAGGGTCGCTCACTGGGCCGTATGGGGACGACCCCCATGCGCCACATAACCTATTGACCGCCGCCCGACGGGGCCGTCATCCTCCGCATGCCCGCAGTCACGGAGGTTCCCATGTCGCCCACAACTCGTCTGCCGATACGTCGAGCGGCCATCGGCCTCGTCTTCGCCTCGGTCGGCATGTTCGTGCTCGGCTCTACGGTCCTGGCAGGCGCCGCCCGAGCCCAGCGCATCGGTCTCCGGGTCCTGTGCGAACGCAGGCCAGCCCGGGGCGTACAGCCAGGCGGTCGACCTGACGATCGATGCGTCGTACAAGGGTCGATGGGTGGACTACGAGGTGACCGTCTCGCTCAGCGACGGGTACGTGGACAGCAAGACCCGCCTGCTCCCGAAGCAGGACTCGAGGGTCCCGTTCGAGGTCACGTATACCTTCGTCACGGGCGACTCGCTCGCGACGACCGCCGGGGTTGCCGTCCAGGTACTCGACCGCGGGGTGCCGGTCGGCGAGCCAGGGACGTGGAGCGACAGCTGTAGTTAGGGAGCTACTTCGGCTAGTGTCCCTCCCGTAGCTCACCCAGGCAGCGGGCCATCTTCTGCACGCAACGCAGTCCCGTCCGCCCGACCGCCAGCCCACTCTCGCGACCGCTTCCCGACGATGGGCGTCTCGCTCGGATCGAAGGCGTACATGCCCCCACCGGCTGTACCGCTCCACGTGGCCGGGCCGGCCGACATACCACTCGCCTGGCGTGTTCTCGTGGACGGCGGCCTATAGGCAGCCTCAAGGTCGGTCATGGGAGGAGGGTAGCGGGCCAGGTGCGCCAGCTCGGTGTCGCCCGGCGGGTCGGGGGCTCTCGCCGAGCCAGCCCCTGCCCCCGTCAGCGCATCAGTAGCGCGCGCAGGTCCTTGACCTGGACTTGTTCGACCACGGCTTGGCGGAGTTCATCACGTCCCAGTCGAACTCGTAGCCGGGGAGCTTGTTGTCAGGAAGGCACCCGTGGCATTGAAAGCGTTCAGTGCGTAGCCGCCAACCTGCCGGCAGTAGCGACGCCTGCCCCATCGACAGTCACGGCAACTGGAAGTAGCCACACGGCTGCTCCCCAAATCAAGAGGCCCGTCCCCCGAGGGGCGGGCCTCTCCTCATGTCTGGCGCCTCAACCCACCATCGCCCCGTCATCTCTGACCCTGACCCGATACCGCTCGCCCACACCGTCGACGCCGGGCAGCGTCCGACCTAGGCCCCCTTCGGGGGTCAGCGTGTATGACGCTGAGTGGCGGCGAGCGGCTTGCGTCAGTCCGTCCCGGTGTCCGAGACGAGTTCGGGAAGTGGGCCAGGGGGCGGCGCGGCCAGGTCGACGCCATGTACGGCGTGGACCTGTTGCTTGAACCAGGTCGTGAACTCGTCGCTTCCCTGCCCGAAGGCCGCGAACGCACTTCCCGGATCGTCCCCCTCCAGCGTCACCACGACCAGGTCGCCCATCGGGGTCTCTTGGAAGAAGGTCCGTTCACGCACGCCGAGGCGGCGACGTGAAGCGTCGAAATCGTCCTTCCATGGGCCGTTGAGCTCCTCGATGAACGAGCGCCAGGCATCGGTCTTGCCAGGCAGGATGGGGATCGCGATGGCGAACATTGCCATGGGTGGCCTCCTCTCGGGCAGGTCGCTGCCCGCTGCGCCCCCTCCAGACATCGTACTCCCGGGCGGGACGGCCAGATCGGCTGCTGCAGCCTGCACACCTGTCACCAGGGACCCCGCGGTGAATACGGACACGACCCGCGAGTGGGCACTGCCGTGCGCGTCGATGGGATAGCGGGTGTCGAGATCCTGTGCGATCGCCTCGACCTCGGCGGCGATGGTTTCGTTGATGGGGCTCAGGCTAGCTAGCGCCTGCTTATCGCTGCCCTAACGCGGGAGTGGCGACGATGCAGATGTGTGGCGGACGCCAAGCTGCCGGCCTTGCCAGGAGACTAGGACCGGGTCGGGCTTCACCGGAATCGAGGGTAGCCGTGGCCGCGTGCCGACAGGATGGCGTGGTTTGACACTTGGCGTAAGGTGGCTGCGTCGCGAGCACGCGCGACCGCCGTGCCGAGGCCGGCCCGTTCGGGGTGGAGGCCGCCTCCAGACGGTGCCATCGGGGGGACGGGAGGTGCCCGATGCACCCGATGCGTTCCACTGTCGCGATGCTGGCAACCCTCGTGCTGGCGTTGGTGGCCCTTTCCCCCGGCGCCATCGCCCAAGAAGACGGGGCCGAGCATCCGCTGGTCGGCGCCTGGGTCCTCGACACCACGCCCGACGACCCGTCGGACGCGGTCGACCTGTTCGTGGTCAACCCGGGCGGGACAGTCCTCTCGCTGAGCGGGCAGGGTCCCGCCGCGGGCTCATGGGAGCCGACCGGCGATCGCACCGCCGACGTGACGTTCCGCGGGCTGACCTTCACGCCGGATGGTGGCTTCGGGGGTCTCGTGACGATCCGCGCCAGCGGGGAGGTGGCCGAGGACGGCCAGACGTTCACCGCCACCTACACCATCGAGCCGCCCGCGGCGATGGCACAGATGGTGGGGTTGCCCGAAGGTCAGCTCGGTCCGAGCGAGGTCTTCGCGCAGCGCATCAGCGTGGACCGATGGGGGGGTCGGTCGGGCCGGCCCCCGACTTCAGCCAGATGCAACCGGGTAACGCGGCCGCCTCACCCATGGCGCCCGAGGCATCGCCGGCCGGGTAGTCGACGGCTTCGCCAGCACCACGGCCCGTCCCTGGAGGGGCGGGCCTCTTCTCATTGCCGGCGCGATGGTCGATGGCAGCACGGCGAGCTTGGACTACGCGGTGATCGCGGGCGCCCTGGCCGAGGGCGCCTTCGGGCCAGCGTCGCTGTTCGTCGATGGCAGCGGTATCCCGCAGTCCATCAATGGCTTCATCGCCTGACTCCGCCCCACGGCAGGCAAGGGGTGTCGGTCACATGGCCATCGTCGGCGGTGTGGATGGTGATGAGGTCGGCAGCCTCCAGCTCGGCGGCGATGGCCTCGATTTCGGAGAGGAGCGCGGTGTCGGTCATCGTCGGCATGCTAGTGGCCGGTCGCTGCCAGCACGTTCCGGTGCCAGGCCGGATCCCCGCGCCAATCAGCCTTGCCGGGGCTCGATGCCACGCTAGCCGTGGCGACTTATCTCGGGCTTGGCTGATTGTGGATATCGAACAAGGACTGCCGGCTACGGTGTCGGTTGCGAGACCTTCCGATCGAGGAAGACGAACCTCGCGTTGCCCGGGTTGGTCCCGACGAAGATCCATTCGTAGCGGTGGGACACCTTCATCTGCGCCTGCTTCAGGGCGATGTGTCAGGGCTCTCGGGCAGGGTGGCTCGGAGCTGCCAGATGTCGTCCGGCTCCGAACTGCCGGAGGTCTGTTGCCCCTTCGACCAGATGGGGTCGATCGACGGCCCGATCGGGACTCTCCGGATCGGGTGTCCAGGCGCGATATCTGAAGTTGACGGCAAACTCCGCGGCGTGACGCCAGGAGAAGAGGGCGTAAGCATACGGTGCCCCCAGGGCGGGATCTCTCCGCCGTTCTCGAACGTGACGATCCTGGGGGCCTTCTTGGTGACCACGATGGTCAGGTCCCCGGCGCCAGCCAGGGGGAAGCCCTGCTTGGCGACGAGGGTGCCGCGACAGGTGCGTGGATCGGGCTTGGTGACGCGCAGGTTCCTGGAGCCGGTGGGCACGATGTTCTTGAACACCGAGCCGCCGTACTTCAAGCCGGACTTGAGTTCCTTGCCATCCAGGCAGACATCCACCTTCTGACCGGGGATACCGTTGACGATGGCCAGCGTCCCCTTGGTGTCGGCCGCGGTCACCGGGATGACCAGTCCGGCGGTGAGTGATGCGGCCGCCAGACCGCTGATGAGGAGCGTCCTGACCTTGGGCACTTGAGCGCCCTCCCTCGATCGCTGCCGGTCGGATGCCGGCGAAGCCGACTGAGGATATCCACGGGACGGCAGCGAGGGAATAGGGGTGTTCCCCCTGTCAGCGCCGCCACAGCCCGACCATGGAGCCGTCGTCAGCCACGCGGACCCGGTATCGGTCGCCCACCGTCGACGCCAGGACGAGCCGCAGCCCTCCACATCGGATGCCAGCTCGACGGCCGCGCGGATGCGTGAGCCGTGTGGGTGTATAGGGGCCGATGCGCGGGTCATCGTGGCGCACACGGATCTGCCGGCCTTGCCACGAGATGACGAGGGGGTCGGGTGATGGCACGGGGCCGATGCTCGGGCTTGGCGGTGACAGCAGTGCGGCGCACCAATCAAGAGCCCCGGTCGCTGCCGGCCCACGTTCCGGTGCCAGGCGGGATGATTCCCGCGCCGGGTCAGATCGACGAGGGGCTCGGCTGTCTTCACACCTCGGAGCACACGTTCCCGATCAGCCACTCGGCGTGGACGCCGCCCTCCCACTCGTGGATGAGCGGGGTGGTCAGCCTCACCCGGACGCGCACGACCTTGTAGCCCAGCTCGACGATCTCGTCGAACGTCGCCGCCTTCCAGGCGATGTGGTGTGGCTTGCCGTTCTCGATGTCGTGGAACACGAAGTCGTTCGTCGACGCGTGCCACTCCGCATAGAGATGGGGTGTCCCATCGGGCTCGAGGGCCCTCACTTGGAGCTGGACGAAGTATTGCCCCTTCGAGGGCAAGGCGTACTTGGCGCTCCAGAACCAGGCGTGGAGGTCGAGGCTGTAGCCCTTGATGCCCTGCCACGCGGCATCCTGGCTGAGGTCGGGCGACTCAAGATAGATGTCGCCGCTCTGATCGAGGTCGGTCACGACGAACGGGTCGGCCTTCGCCCGCAGCGCGAGGCTCGCGCGGTTCGAGAGGGTGAAGCCGCCGACGATGGTCAGCTTGTTGTACGGAGCGCCGGAGGCGTACGCCTGGTCGAGGGTCCATCCCTGCGTCGTGCCGTCGTCGAAACGGAAGCACGATCCATGGGAGGGCGTCGCGATGATGCCCTCGCGGACCTCGGCCGCGGCCTCCGCGGCGAGGCCGATGGGGTGGCGGAGACTATCGAGGTCGATCTTGGGATACTGATGGTCGTCCATTGCTCCCTCCGAGCGGGGCGAGTTCCGGCACGGTCGATGGTACGCCTCGGAGGCGTGAAGTGGCACTCGTCGGGTCCCTTGCTGCTCCACCATAGGTTCGTCGACGAGCGCCAACCCGTCGATGGCCCACTGATGAACGCCGGACCATCGCCAGGGTCCCTCGCCGCTCGACGGCCAGACCGAGTCCTGCGGGGTCCGGCGACACGGGGACGTGCCGAGCCGCGAAAGGGCTGCGCGCCATCGGCGCGCCATCAGTAGGCGACCGGCGGACACGACCCGTCATCGGAGGTGCCCCCAGGCTGTTGCACCAGCGCAGGAGGCACGGATGGCGGCCAGGTCCCCGGCGAGCGTGACGACGATCTCGTGCTCGGCCGCCTCTCGCGTCTCGGGGAGGGACCCGTTCAGGAAGGTGATGCCGCTATGGCCCTTGCCAGGACGGTTCGAGGCGGCGGCGACAGCTTCCAGGCCTCGAGCGCCGCGGGCCCGGCCATCAGACTGGACTCGCGGGCTTGCCGGTACCTTGCTCGCGTCCTCGCGTTGTACTCCGATCGGATGCGAGCCCTCCATGCTCGTGTCCTCGCGGCGGGGTCGGTCGGGCTGCAGGCGAGGCAGTAGCGACGGGGTCGGCCCGGTCCGGTGGAACTGGGGAACCGGCGGCCACAGGCCTCGCCGGTCGTCGTCGGTGAAGCCGCTGGTGCGCATGGCGTTGCACGAGCGGCACAAGACCTGCAGGTTGTCGGGGTGGTCCGTGCCGGCGAGGTGGATGGGCATGACGTGATCGACGACGAGGTCGTGGGTGGCCCCGCAGTTCGAGCACCACGGCTGGCGTGCGCGCATCTGCTGACTGAGGCGACGCCAGCGGGCACCGTACACGCGACGACGGACCGGGCCTCGATGGACGCAGGGCGCCGTGCTGCCGCATCGCTGGCAGGCTCTCATCGATCGACCGGCTATTCTCGCGGTGAGGGGCACTCGCGCGCACTGCACAAGGCCGGTTCACGACGCACCCCCACCCCCCAGTCGCCGAACGGCTCATGAGCGAGCCCGCTCATCCCTTGTGGGTGGGCACGAAAGATGCCGAGAGTTCGCCGCGAAAAGTGCAGAGGCGAATGTGGTCAGCCGAGCATGGCGGAGCCCTCCTTCGCTGCGGGGACGTGAGCCCGCATGCGGTAGCTCTGGCCCTTGATGTCGACGACGGTGGCGTGGTGTAGGAGCCGGTCGAGGATGGCCGTGGCCTCCCCGTATCGGGATGACGGTTAGGCTCTGTGGAGTCACGACACGGCCTTGTCCAGCAGCTCGTCGGGGCCGGGCTCCGGCGGCAATGGCGTCCCATCGGCCCAGGTGTGGCCGTTGCTCCACGTGCCGCCCAGGGGTCCGAAGATGCCCTCAGCGCTCGCCCGGAGGTCGCCCCCGATGCCCTCCCCAGGAGAGGGTAGGTAGCGAGCCCAGGCGCCCTCGAAGGCGGCACGGTGATAGCCGCGTCCGCGGGTGCCCTCGGCCACCAAGACGGAGCAGGGCGGGCTTGATTGATAGCCGCGGAGCAATCGGCCGAGCCCATGCGAGGTGAGCGCCTTGCCGTCGCGCCACTCACGCCAGGGCCGTTCGTCGTCGGCCGCCAGATCCTCGAGGAGTTGCGCCGTCATGAGTTTGTCCGTGCCCCGTCGGTCGAAGATGGCCCGCAGGTCGGCCAGCAGGAGGAGGCTCAAGGGCGCGTCGTCCATGTCATCGGCTCGCTCACCGGACAGAGCGATGGCAGCGGCACGGGCACGCACCGACCAGTCGGTGCCGGCAGCGTCCGCGATGGCGAGCAGCGGCTCCCAGCCGTCGGCTGAGCGGTCGCCGAGCTGGTGCGGAACGTCCGGGCGCGCATGGGCCAGTCGGTCGATGAGTGGCGCCAGGTGCCCCTCGAGGGCATCGCGGATGGGCACAGCGGCGGGCTCCGCCTCCCGGGCGCGGAACTTGGCGACCGGCTCGGACCGGGCGCGGCGCTCGAGTCGGATCGGGATGCTCCTGTCGGCGATGGTGGCGGGCAGCTCACCGATGCCCAGGACGACCTTGGGGCCGAAGGTGCTGAAGTCCTGCACCTTCATGCGCTTGCCCTCGCCCACCATCCGCGGGACGGTCGTACCGCGGCGGTTACCGGCGTTGAGGATGGCCCGCAGGCCCTCGTGGGACTCGGCCTGGCGCTTGGTGCCGAAGATGGCATCCACCTCATCGAGCAGCAACGTCGGATGGTCCTGCTCGAGCTTGCGGAACAGCACCGCCTCGCTGGGCGTGATGGCCCGCCAGGGGCGCGGTACGAGCTGCTCGACGGTCTCGCCGAGGCGTGTCTTGCCCGAGCGTGGATGGACGCTCGTGACGGCCAGGTAAGGGCTCGTCTCGGCCGCCTCGATCGCCCAGGCGTGGGCGACCCACAGGACCACGGCCACGGGCTCGTGCGGGCTGGGGCAAACGACGTATCGCAGGATGTACCCGTACGCCATGTCCAGCGCCTCGCCCAGGCTCGCAGGCACGCGCACCGCGTCCGCGATGGTCTCGGCGAGGCGCTGCTTGCTCGTCAAGCGGTACGTCCGCGGCGGGCTCGGGCGTGACCATCGCGCGCCCGTTGCTGTATGGCGTCGGTGTGAGTGGCGGCGCGGCGACCGTGGCCTCGGCGAGTGCTCGCTGGTACTCGCGCATCGCCGGCACCAGTTCCAGGTAGTCGTCGTAGTCGGCATCGCCGGGAACAGGAGGGTTCCTTTCCCAGGCGAGCTTCCAGCCGGCGGGCTTGGCGGGCGTCGCGGTCATGCGTTCACCAGCCTCTCGATGGACTTGCCGGCGATCTGTCGGGCGATCGCCCGCTCCGACTCTTCGGCGTACCGAGCAGCCTCGAGCGCGGTCGTATCGATCCGATCGAGGATGGCGCGAGGTCCGTCACAGCATCCACGACACGATCGCGACCTTCACCAGCGCTAGTTGTACCCGGCCATGAGGTTGGTACCACACCGGGACAGGAGATAGCGAGAACCCCCAGGCTCAGTGGAGATGTCTGACGTCTTCACGACCAGGAGGTTCTCGTGTCCCACCCTAACGCCCGCCTGACCGTCCGTGGCAGACAGCTGATCGTCGAACGTGCCCGGGCCGGCTGGACCCAGGCGCACATCGCCGCCGCGATGGGCATCTCCCGCCGCTGCGTGCGCCGCTGGCTCGAGCGCTACGCCGCGGCGGGCGAGGCCGGCCTGCACGACCGCTCCTCGCGACCACACGGCTCGCCACGGCGTGTGGCACCAGCGGTCGAGGACGCGGTGCTCGCGCTGCGCGGGCACGAACGCCTGGGCCGGGATGTGATCGCCCACAGACTGGGCGTGGCCCCACGCACGGTGTCGCGCATCCTCGCCCGCCACGGGGTCCCGCACCTGTCCCGGCTCGACCCCATCACCGGGCAGCTGCTCCGGGCCTCGAAGGCGACCGCGATCCGCTACGAGCGGGCACGACCCGGCGAGCTGGTGCACATGGACGTCAAGAAGCTCGGGCGCATCCCCGATGGCGGCGGCTGGCGGGCCCACGGGCGAGCCAGTGACTCGATCCGGCGCGACCGGACCGCGCGGGTCGGCTTCGACTACGTCCACTCCCTCGTCGACGACCACTCCCGGCTGGCCTACTCCGAGGTGCTGCCCGATGAGCGGGGTGCGACCTGTGCGGCGTTCCTCGAACGGGCCATCGGCTACTTCGCCGGTCACGGCATCGAGCGCATCGAGCGGCTGCTCACGGACAATGCCTGGGCCTACCGCTACTCGCTGCGATCGGTCTGCGCCGCACACGGCATCAGCCAGCGGTTCATCAAGCCGCACTGCCCCTGGCAGAACGGCAAGGTCGAGCGCTTCAACCGCACGCTGCAGACCGAGTGGGCCTATCGGCAGGTCTTCCTCAGCAATGACGCCCGCACCGCGGCACTTGACCCCTGGCTCGAGCACTACAACACTCGGAGACACCACTCAGCCATCGGGGGCCGACCTCCCGTCAGCCGGCTGGCACCAACGTCGTGACCGGGTACAGCTAGTGGTGGTGGCCATCTCGACTCCACCAACTCCGCGAGAGCATCGTTCGGGATCAGGCGTCGCCTGCCGAGCTTCACCGAGCGGACATCTCCGCGGGCGATGGCGGACGGGCCCGTAAGGCGCGCTGCAGCCACAGCCTCGCCGCTGTTACTGTCGCTCGGTCGGTGTTGCGCGATCATGGCGCAGCTCCGACATGGACGCCCCGACCGATGAATCACCGACGGCCGGGGTGTTTCCCTGTGATGATCTGGCCCGGGCGCTCTTGTAGGCCAGCGCGGCGAAGTGCGCCCGACGGGCAATCTCGACGCGCCGCGCGCGCTCCTGCGGACTCAGAGATCCGGCAGGATCGACATCAGCTACGAGCCGAGCTTCCAGCTTCGTAGCGGCAGCGAGCCGACCTGGCGCACTTACGACTCGTGTGTCGTGGAGCGCGTGCAGCCGCAGTCCGCCGATGCGGGCTCGCATCGTTCGTTCGTTCGGACTGAGCTTGTCTGCAGACATGGTCGCGATGCTGGGGCGAGCATGGCGCTAATGCACGGATGGGAAAACCGACCCGGATTAGTCGTCCTGGAGCGAACCGGCGTCGGCTTTCGCGGCGCGCAGATAGCGCTGCTTGTGGTCTAGATCGGGATCGTTCTCATCAAGCGTTCCTTCCTGAAGGCCATGCTCGGTCAGGATCGCCCAATACGAACTGTCGTCGCCGGAACCAGAGTCCCTGGCTGCCCGGATCTCGATCAGTGCAGCTCTACGGTCCGGATCAAGAGAGCCCCGGGGACGGCCGAGGTCGGGCAGTAGACCGAGCACTCCGCGCACCGCTCTGCGGAGCGGGCCGCGGTCGGGCTGGGTGAGTCGTGCTAGGTCGGACACGAGTGCCTCGTTCGCAGTGAAGCCAGCGCCGTCAGGCCATCGCAGGTGGAGTGAGTCGTCACCGACGAGGATGATCGCCGAAACGAGGCGGCCTAGATAGGCATGTTCGTCAGGCATTGCCCATATCTCGCGTCCAACAGGGATCCGCACGGCGGTACTCAGCGGGCCGATCTCGAGGGTATCGACGTGAACGCAGAAGGCGGGGCCAGCTGACTGGCCGCGGGCCACTTGGAGATGAACGACTGCCCCCTTGATGCGGAGCAGCGCGATCGCGAGACGATATCCTGACGGATCGCGAGTCGCTGTCATGCTGCGTAGCTCGTAGTCGGGCCTGCGGCTCACAGGTCGTCGCCCGGAATCATCCGACGTGCTGCGGCGAGCGCACGATCCGTCCGCCGAGCTGCCCCATAGCGAGCGAGCATCTCCCGACTGCGCCAGCCGGCTAGGGCCATCAAGTCGCCCTCCTGCATGCCGGACGCCAGCATCCGATCCGCGTAGAAGTGACGGAAGGCGTGAGGGTGGATCTTGATGCCGAGCCGTTCTCCCCGGTCGCGCACCATCTGGCTGATGCCTGACGACGTGAGCCGGCCCTTGCGTCCGAGCCAGAGCCAGGTCGTTTCGGTCGCGAGATGCCTGCGTCGTCCTCGTCGAAGGTAGCGGTCGAGGGCCTTGATGGCCTTGGGGTCGAGACTCGCCACACGTTGCCGGTCACCCTTGCCGATGAGCCGGACGATGCGGGCATCGAGATCGATATCGTTGGCAGTCGGGTCTGCCGGATCGTAGCGGAGTCCGGCTACTTCGCCGAGTCGGGCTCCGGTCGAGATGAAGACGCGCACGATGGCGGTGTCGCGGAGGTCATCGAAGGCATCCCCGCTCATGTCGACCAGGAGCCGTTTGAGGTCATCGGTCGACGGGATATCGGTCAACCGCTCAGGCTGCCTTGGCTTGCGCATCCGGGCCATCGGAGAGTCCTTGATCTCGCCTTCCTCTTCGAGCCAACGGAAGAACACGCGCAACGAGGCGAAGCGCACGGCAGCGGTGGCCGGCTTCCATCGCTCCAGCTGATCCTCGATGAACGCCTGGACATGCTCGCGGGTGATGTTCGCCACGTCGGTCGGCATGCCCTTGTCCGCGAGGTACTCGCTCAGGAGGCGGACGGACTCGCCGTAGCTCTGGATGGTGCGAGGGGAGAGGTTCGCGGCTCGCAGGTCCCGGGCCCAGGACGCGGCCAGCTCGGCGATGTCGCCTACAATGGGCGCCATGATGGTCGACTCGGTCATGGTCGTGGCAGTCTCCGAGAGGGATAAGATGCTCTCGGATTATACGCTGTCCATGCACCATGCTCGTTCGGCCATCGAGTAAGACGCTCTAGTTGAGCGTGAACTAGCGCCCGTAGCTCAGTGGATCAGAGCATCTGACTTCGGATCAGAGGGTCGGGGGTTCGAATCCCTCCGGGCGCGCCAAAACCACGGTCTCCGGCAACGCAAGCATCGCGCCGTGCCTTTGCGCTTCCCGAGTGAGCTCCACGTGGACGATGCCCGACTGGGTGACGGTAATGCGTTCGTTGATGACTGCGACGTGCTCCCGCCGGCCCTCTCGTCCAAGGGCGACCTGCCGGTATTGCTGGAGCGGCTGCCCACCGAGTAGCGCCCGCGTCAGCCCACAGGACCTGGTCGTTTGGATGGTAGCGACGTGCTCTACGAGCGCGAGCCGCTGCCGTGGGCAGAGTGGTTGCCGCGTGCCCATCGACTGTGATCAACCCTTGAGTGCGCCGACCAGGAGGCCGCGCGAGATGTATCGCTCGAGCAGCACGGCCATCGCGACCACCGGCACGATCATGATCAGGATGAGGACGGACATGGCCCACCACTGCGGTCCTCGCGTGGCGTTCTGGGCAGCCACAAGCAGCGGCATCGTCTGCGAGTTGGCACCCGAAAGGATCACCGCGATCAGGAACTCGTTCCAGGCGAAGATCAGGACGATCAGGAACGTAGCCACCAACCCCGGGACCGAGATCGGCAGGACGATCGACCGGAAGATCCGGAACGCGGAGGCGCCATCCACTGCCGCCGACTCTTCCAGCTCGATGGGCAGGGTCGCGAAGAAGTCGCGCATAAGCCAGACCGCGATGGGCAGATTGGAAGCCACGTACGTGGCCGCGATGGCCAGCTGCGTATCGAGTAGCCCCGCCTGTTGGAATAGCACGAACAGCGGCACCACTGCCGCAATAGGCGGCAGGATGCGCTGCGAGATGAGCCAGAACGCGATGTCGTCGTTGCCCATCGAGCGTCGGAAGCGGCGCCCGATCGTCTGCGCCAGCAGGAAGAAGATGGCGCCGCCAGAGGCGAGGGCGACCAGCGTCGGCACCCCCAGAGCTAACGCGATGAAGACCCCCGCGAAGCAGGCGATGCCCAGCCCGATGATGCCGATACGCGGGCGGTACGTGAACCGGACGAGCGCGTACGCGGAGGTCGCCCCCAGCAGTAGGGCGACCGTAGCACTCGACAGACCGATGATGACGGTGTTGATGTAGGGCCGGAATGTGTCGTTGCCTACCTGGAAGAGGATGTTCGTCCACGCATCGAGCGTGGGCTGGAAGTCCACGAAGGGGATATAGAAGGGGCCCTTGTCAACGTCCACAGGGGTCTTGAACGAGGTCACGAACAGCCAGTACAGCGGGAACAGGACCACGAAGGACCACAACACGAGGAGCAGCCATGCCCCCAGCTTGGCCGCCGGTGAGAGGTCCGTAGCCGAGCGCCGACGGAATGGGTTCCTCGAGCGCCGGCGCACGCCGGAGTCGGTCGCCATCACACGCTCGCTGCACGTTTTCGGACGAAGGTCACGTAGGCTACCGCGGCGATGGTGACCACGATGAGCAGCAGATAGGCGATCGCGGCGGAACGTCCCAGGTTCAGCGTCCGCCAGTCGAAATAGGCCTCCAGGGTCAGTGACTGCGTCGCCGTGCCGGGTCCGCCGCCAACGAGGATGTTGGGCATGTCGATAAGCTTGAAGCTCTCGATGAGCCGGATGAGGATCAGGGTCGTGCTCACCGGGATGATCGCCGGCAGCGTCATGTGCGAAAACGCCTGGCGCCGGCTGGCGCCGTCCACCCAGGCCGCCTCGAGGACCTCCTGATCCTGACCTTCGATGGCTGCCAGCAGCACGATGAACATGAACGGGATCCACTGCCAGGAGTCCGCCAGGATGACCACGACCCGGGCGGCCCAGGCATCAGTCACCCAACTGTACTGTGCCATCCCCAGGGCCTGCCATATCGGCTCGATGGGGCCCTTGCCGGTGTCTGTCAGCATCCGCATCAGGTAGCCGACGCCGACGGGCGTGATGGTCAGGGGGATGAGGAACGCCACGCGGAAGAAGCGGCGGCCGGGCACCTGTTGCACAGCAAGGAGGGCCAGGATCAGTCCGAGCACATATTGGACGGTGATGCCACCAACCACGAAGATCGTGGTCACCACCAGTGCCCCCGGACGTCCGCCATCGCTGACGAGCGTCTGCACCAACAGCGCCGTGTAGCCCACGAAGATGATCGCGGCACCCAGGCGCAGGACGAGTCCGAACGGGCCGACCGTCCCCGAGCGCACCTCGCGCGTGAACCACCAAACCGCGATCAGGACGCTGCCGAGGAGGATGACCCAGCCAAGCGGATTGGGGTCCTTGAGGACACCCAGGAAGTGCACGCGCTCGGTCCCGAACAGCAGGATCTGGTAGTTGCGGAGCCCGATGAAGTCGAGTTCGACGGATCCCTTCTTGAAGACGAGGTTCGAGACGGAGATCACGATGGACGCGACCAACGGGAAGATGGACAACGCCAGGATGACCAGCACGGCCGGCCAGATGAACAGCCAGCGCGTCGTCGCATCCGAGCGCAGGTGACCTGCGCGGATCTGCTGAGCCCCGCCAGATACCTCGAGACCCGAACCGTCGTGGTCCGGGTCTCGAGGGCCTATGTCGGGTGAGTTACCTCGTGATGCCAAGGCTGGCGTTGTATGCAGCCAGCTGGGCATCCCTGCCACCCGCCGCCGAGTCGGTGATCTGGTTCCACCCATCCGTGATGTTCTGCATCGTGGTGGCTTCGTCCTGTTCACCGGCCAGGTACGAGGCAAGCTGCTGATCCAGCACATCCTGCTCGTACTGCTTGGTCAGCGGGATGCGCAGGTCCAGCACCATATTCGGGTTCTGGAGGCTGGCACCGATGGCGCCGAGATAGTTCGTTGCAGCCGCCTCGCTCATGCCCGCGTCTTCCCACGGCCCCAGGTTCTGGAACTGGGAAGCGCGATACGGGTTGAAACCGGTCTTGCCGAGGGTGACATCCTCGCTGGACTGGGCCGGGGCGCTCATGTACGAAAGGAACGCGAACGCAGCGTCCTTGGCCGCGTCGGATGCTGCCGCGTTGACGGCGCCTGACCAGCCACCGAACGATGCGAAGGGTGCGTAGTTGACTCCGTCGACCGCGTTAGGGCATGTCGTTTCGTCGCAGGGAACCAGCGTGCCGCTCTCCCGGTCGAGGACCTGGGTCCAACCGGGAGTGATGACCGCGCCGGTCTTGTCCTGCGCGTACTGTCCCAGCACCAGCGTCCCGATGTCACCCCAGTCGAGAGAGAGCGCACAGCGGCCGGTGGAGAACAGGCCACGAGTGTCACCCACACCCAGGTTGAGCTGGTCGGGTGGTCCGACATCCAGCAACTTCTTGTACGTCTGGAGGCCCAGCGCCATGGCGTCGTTGTTCATGAGCGGTTCCATCGTGGTGTTGTCGAAGAACGCACCCTCGCCGGTACCATCCGTCTGGAGCATGCCGGCCGCAAGGGAGATGATCCACCAGAAGCTCTGCTGACCCTTCGCCTGCGCGATGCACGATCCGTAATCCGGCTCGCCATCCTCGTTGAGATCCTGGCCCTGGAACTCGGCAGCGATCTGGAGGTACTCGTCCCACGTTGTGGGCGGCGTATCAATCAGGTCCGAGCGGTAGTAGACCATGTGGAAGTCGCCGTCGAGCGGGATGGTATACACATTGCCGTCGTACGTGGCGCTGAAGTCCCGGAAGAACGGGGCGATGTCCTGCCATTCGAGGCTTTCATCCGCGTTCACGCGGCTCGTGAGGTCCTCAAGGTAGCCAGGTCCCACGAAGTCACCCAACCACTGGGGGTTGAAGACGTAGGCGTCGAAGCTGTTGACGCCTGCGGCCGCGTCCAGGAGCGCCTTGTCGTAGATGTCCTGGAAGCCCACCGCGACGACGTTGACGTGAGCGCCCGTGAGCGCCTCGAAGTCGGGAGCGCGCCGCTGCAGGGGCTCCGCGATCTGCGGACCATTGAAGGTCAGCAGGTTCACGTTGACGCCCTCGAACGGCCTGGGACTCTGGGCCGTGGCTGGCAGCGCCAGTGCCACGATCGCTGCTGTCCCGATACCGGCCGCGATGGCACGGCCTAACCGACGTCTGGCCATCCGATGTTCCTCCTCCAGCATCGCGCGGCACGACCCGAGAAGAGGATCTGCCGCGGCAAACGACACCGGGACGGTCCCTTCTCCAGCGAACGCACGATCATCGGGTGCATCCGACCGGAAGCGGCCGTTCTTCACCCATCTAGCAGCATACGACCCGTGGACACCCGTTGTACAGCCGGGTGTATCGGACGAGCCCGGCCAGGGGCACCGGGCCCGTTGCATCGTGGACGTTGTCGATGAGCGCCGCGGCCCCGTCAGGCACGATCACGGGACGCGGACAGGCCGTCCTGCTCACGGGGCTTCGGTCCCGGCGAGGGTCGGTGGGCCCACCACAGCCGCGATCAAGCCGCAGCCTGATCCCACCCTGCGTAGCTCGTGACTACGCAGCACGCAGAACCTCGACCAACTCCGGCACGCCTCCGATCAAGAAGGTTGGTACTGCGTGCTCGAAGCCCTCCGGGCGCGCCGACTTCTGAGCGTGAAACGGCCCCTCGATCAGTCTCGAGGGGCCGTTCTCATGGCCGGTGTGCGGGCGACCTTGGCTCGTTGTTCAGCTTGCGGGGCACGTTACCCCCTTGTCGTAGCCCTTGTAGAGGGTCCCGTAGTAGCCCGCCTTGGCAACGGCCTTGGTCGCGAGCCGCCTTGTGTGCGTGCGATCCTGCACCCACGTCAGCGACTCTGGGACCAGGTAGTGCCAGGCGGTACGCAACACGCAGCCATTGGGGATGTCGTAGCTGGTGACGAAGGGTCCAGCCCGGCCGATGCCGCGCCAGGCGACGTGAACGGGTCCTGCGACGTCACGGATGACGACATGCTCGATCTCGTCGATGTTGCTCCAGGTCCCCACGTACTCGCCGGGAGGCAGGGATGCTCGTTGCCCGGCCGTCAGTGCCTTGTCTGCGATGAAGAACGTGCCCCCGTCGAGCCAGTCCGCGTCAGGGACCTTGACCCAGCCTTTGCAGCTGCGGTCGTGCCGGACGACGATCCGTCCGAACGGATCGCCAGCAGGCTCGACGATGCGCGCCACCGGCTTCGACTTGCAGTCCCCCGACTTGACCCACCACGCCAGCGCTGGTGTCACGGCCATGGTGCTGGCGATGAGCGCCAGTGACATGGCCATCAAGATCAATCTCTTCATCTCTCTACCTCCTCAGGCAGCATCGTGTTGTGTCGTGCTACTGGTCGTCGGGGGTGAAACGGGTGCCGTCGCCCACTGGCTCCTGGTAGTACCAAAGGTGTACCCCCGGAGTACCTCTGGCGCCACTACCACTAGCCGCAGTGCACCTCACCTCTCCGCTCAATCTGTGTTGACTCCATCCCGGAATCGGTGACATATGGGTCCTGCGATGGACATGGGATGGTCAGTAGCGCGTGTTCCACCACCTCTGGTCGCGCCTGGCGGCGAGCGTGAGTCCTACCGCCGAGGTCGTCCCAAGGCTCTGGACAACGGGCGAGGAGGGCCGCATCATCGCCACCGTCGGTGGTCCAGCCATCGCAAGGAGGCAACTTGCGGCGGACGACCGGGGTCAGTGAGGAGGGAACATCGTGAGAAGAGGGCTTGGGGCGCTGCTGGTCGGCGCATGCCTGGCTGTGGCAACCGTTCAGCCGGCAACGGCCATCGTCTATGGCAAGTCAGATGGGTCGAATCACCCCAACGTGGGATCGATGCTCGTCAAGGATGGAAGCGACACGTACCAGTGGTGTAGCGGCACCCTCATCGCCAAGGGTGTGTTCCTGACAGCGGCACATTGCACCGTAGCGTTGTCTGACTATGGGTTTTCCATCAAGGACGTCAGCGTCACCTTCAACAGTAATGGGGTGAAAGACCCGATCGATGTCACGGGCGTTTACGAGGACCCCGAGTTCAACCACCGTCAGTCGAACCCGCACGATCTGGCCGTCCTCTACTTCAACGCCGAAGCCACGTCAGCAGATCCAGCACAGGTCGCGGGCCCCGGTTACCTGGATGCCGTCGGGAAGAAGGCCCTTCGCAAGGACCGGTTCACGGCCGTCGGCTACGGATTGGTGCGCACCAGCAAGAAGAAGGGCCCGCAGGGCATCCTCGACAACATGCAGCGCAACTACGCCATCCAGAGCATGCAGTCGTTGACGAGTGCCTGGCTCACCCTGGCGATGAACGACCGATCGGTCGACAACGGCGGCACGTGCTTTGGCGACTCGGGAGGGCCTCATTTCGACAAGAAGGGCGTGCTGGTCTCCATCACGGTCACCGGCAATTCGGTATGCAAGGCGACCGACAAGACCTATCGCATCGACACGCCGTGGGCCCAGGACTTCCTTGAGGACGCGCTGCCAGCGTAGCGCCGACCCTCGCGCGCGGGTCGGCGTGGCGTTTGGGGAACCCAGCTTGGGAGGGGCGCCTGCCGTGCGGTTCGTTCTGATCTGACCAGCTGGCCCGGTCGATGCGCCTCAGAGGTGCGGTGCGATGTCCTCTGCGACCTCCTGCATCAGCTCGACCTGTGCCTGGTACGGGAGGAGAGGGAGGTGACTTCGCGCAACGAGCTCAACGGGTACGCCGGCTTGCTTTCGGATCGCGAGCAGCGCCTCGACCAGCTCGTCAGTGGGGCCGGCGAATATCGCTCCACGACGCATGAGCAGGTCGTCCTGGCCCTCGAACGGCGGCGGCGATACGGCCGGGAGCGGGCGCGTCGCGGACGCCTCCATATCGGAGTACTTCCATTGCATCGCCCACAAGGCATCGCCGTAGCGGGCGAGTGCTTCCTGGCGCGAGGCGCCCGGCAACAGGACCGAGTAGTGGATGAATCGGAAGGTCTCCGGGTCGCGGCCGATGCGTTCGCACTCGTCCAGCACCCAGTGCACCTGGTCAAAGAACCTTGCCGCGGTGGCGTTCGCGAAGATTCCGTCAGCGAGCCGCGCGGCGCGGCGGATGGCGGGCTCGGCGCTCCCACCGATGAGGACCGGGATCGGTGTCGATGGCGTCGGTCGAACCGCGAGTGTGGGCAGGTCGTAGACGTCCCCGTGGTGCGTGAACGGCTGGCCACTCCATGCCTGTGGCAGGATCCGGAGGATCTCGTCCATCGCCACGCCGCGGTGGCGGGCGTCGGCGCCGAGGCCCGCGAATTCGGTTTCCGACCACCCCAGTCCAAGGCCCAGGGTCAGCCGGCCGTGGCTGAGCAACTGGACCGTCGCCGCGTCCTCCGCCAGACGGAGCGGGTGGTGCATCGGTGCCAGGATGACGCCAGTGCCCAGCTCGATCCGTGTCGTTGCCTGCGCCAATGCCGCGCCGACCACGAGGAGGGAAGGCATGTAGCCGTCATCGATGAAGTGGTGTTCGGTGGTCCAGATCGACGTGAAGCCAAGGCGCTCCGCCTCGACCGCCAAGCGGACCGCGTCATCGTAGGCGCGCGTCCAATCGGTCTCGCCGGGCTGGAGCTGCGCGCTGAGGAGTCCGAAGCCGAGTCCCATCATCTGCGACGATACCAGCCCACGCGCACGGTGGGGCTCCCAGAGAAGGCATACTCGCTGCGAACACATCGCGACCACAGCCCGCCTCCCACGAGGGCCGGATCGCGGCGACGGAGGAAGCTCGGCACGGTGAGCCAGACACGTTCGGAGCTGGTGGCTCTCAACGCAGACATCGTCGGCTTTAGTCGCCTCATCGCGGATGATCTCGAGATGACGACGGCCACCATGGATGCCTCCAGGGATCTCGTTTCGCGGATCGTCTCCGACAACGACGGCAAGCTCGTCAATTTCGTGGGTGACAACTTCATGGCCGTCTTTGCGGATGCCACGGATGCGATGCGGGCTGCGATCTCCATCACGACCGAGATCGAGGCCATGAACCAGGGCCGGGACGCCTCGCGCAGCTTCCGCTTTCGTATGGGCCTGGACCAGGGCGTGCTCACCGTCTCAGGTGGCGACTACTTCGGTGACGCACTCAACGTCGCTGCCCGCATCCAGGGTATCGCGCGTCCCGGAGGCATCAGCGTCTCGGGACGCGTGTACCGAGCGCTCGATGAACCAGCTCTGCGTTTCGATCCCATCGGCCGTCGCCACTTGAAGAACATCCCCGAGGAGACGGAGATCTACGAATTCGCCGATCTCCCCATCGATGGCAATGCCTCGACCGATCAACGCTCACTAGGCCTGGAGGCACCCACCGTCGCGGTCTTGCCCATCCACACGGAGACCGTCGATGAGTCGGTGCGTGCGACTGCGGACATCCTGCGCGTGGACCTCATCCATCGCCTGACCCGTATCCCGCAGCTCAGGGTCGTGGATGCTGCGGCCGAGCCGCCACCCCGGGGATCAGGCTCGACGGCTCGGTACCTGATCGAGACCGGCGTCCTCCAGTCGGGTGCCGATGTCCGCATCTACGCGAAGGTGGTCGATGTCATCTCGATGAATGTCGTGAAGGCATACAAGTGGACCTCGAAGGCGGTCGACCTGTTCGAGCTGTCGGATGTGCTGGTGGACGAGGTGGCTCGCGTGCTCGAGGTCGACCTCATCATCGGTGAGCCAGCGGGCATCTATGCAGAACTCGACGATCCCGAGGCCATCGAACAGGTCTATCTGGGCTGGTATCACCTCACTTCAGGGACCCCGGAAGGCTGGGCCCGGTCACTGGAGCACTACGCGAACGTGACCCGGTCCCATCCCGACAAGGCCACTGGCCCGGTCCTCACCGCGTACGCATACTGGATGGGCGTGACCAACGGCTGGGCCCAGGATCCAGACGAAGCGTTGCGCATGGCGCGGCAGACGGCCCAGATGGGACGCGAGCTGGGGATCCCTCTGGTCTGGCCAACATGGTCGAAGCCGCGGTACTGATGTCGATGGGACAGGGCCAGGAAGCGCTCACGATGATCGAGAGTGCGGTGATCCTGCGGCCCACGTGCGATGTCACGTATGCAGTGGAGGGGAGTGTGCGGCGCTACCTCGGCGAATGGGACGAGGCCGTCGATCTCACCGATCGGGCCATGCGCCTGACTGCGGTCAACAAGCCCTGGTATCCCACCGTCAAGGCCTGCTCATTGTTCCTGGGCGGTCGCGTGGAACAAGCGGCAGCCACCGCCGAGATGGTCCTCGACTATCAGCCACGCAACCTGGAGGCACTCCTCGTGCTTACGGCTGCGCAGGTGGAGATGGGCCTGGACCGCAGAGCCCGGGCGACGGCTGAGCTGATCCGGGAGCGCTATCCGACCGCCGATGTCGACGCCTGGCTGGAGAGCAACCCATACCAAAGTCGAGACGTGGTGGATCGATGGCGCGCAGACCTGGTCACTGCCGGCGCCATCCCATCCACTCGTGTAGCACAGGACCGTGCAGCTGCGAGTGGCTCCCATCCTATGTAGTCGGCGGTTGGTGGGACTTCTCATCACTTGTGGACGGCGTGATCCTCAAGGACTGAGAGGCCGGCTCAGCTTGGCGATGGTCTTGGTGATTCGCGACGCTCGAGTCTCAGGCTTCTTGGCCTGCTCGATCCAGTCCACGTACTCTCGCTTGTGGCTAGGTGAGAGACTGGCGAAACGGTCTTTCGCTGCCGGTGAAGCGGCGAGGGCCTCTGCCAGGTCCGGAGGGACGTCCACCTCTCGCGGCGTGTCGTCCGCGACGAGCTCCACCTCGATCTCGTCGCCGCCGCGCAAGCCGGACGCTTCCCGATGGGCGGCACTGAAAGGCATCATGATCTTGCCCCGATACGGCGAGACGGTCGTCCGGTACGTATAGCCATTCACCGTCGCCCGGACCGGCACCCGGCGGCCTCGACCGAGTCCGTCCAGGATCGCCTCGGGAACTTCGATCCCCGTATTCGAGCCACTGAGTTGCAGCGTCGTCGTGAACTTCATCGGGAGAGTGTCGCATGCCCCCCGGGGGAGGATCGAGCCCCTCGATCGCGCGAGCACCGGGCGGAGGAGTGTTCCGATGACGACTCCGATGGCCAGTCCGAGCAGGTTGTCGACCATGTCGGCGGTCTCGCAGCCCCGTCCCAGGGCGGTGACCAGGAGCTGGGTCGTCTCGACGATGAACGTCAGTGAAATGGCGAGGATGGTGATTCCCGCCGCGATGCGGCTACGCGGCAGCAACCCGACGGCGATCCCCAGTGGAACGAAGAGCAGGACGTTCAGGGTCGTGAAGTTGACGCGCAGGAGCTCATGAAGCGGAGGCAGTCCGAGCCGGGAGGTGTCGCACACCCCGTCCGAAGCCTGGCCGCGCAGGGCCGCAGCGTCAGGGGTAAGCGTGGCCGCTATCACCAGCCCGAAACCGAACAACAGCAGCCCAGCCACGAACCTCGGCGAGCGTAATCGGCGAGCCAGTGCCGGGCTCAGTGCCACGGCAACGATGATGGTGATGGCCAGCCCCAGGGTCGAGAGCGGCACGGCCGCGAGAAAGCTACGCACGTCCGTCGACGGTCACATGCGGCGGCTGGGATGAGTCGAGCATATGACCATTGTCCCCGGGAAGCCCGTTTGGCATCATCCGCGTGCTATCGTCGCGCGGCCATCGTACGCTGACCCGGTCAGGCGTCCGCCAGACCATCGGCCCGGCACGAAGGGGAGGGGCGTGAAGAAGCGAGCACTGCTGCTGGCCGTGACGGGCTGCCTTGCGATCCCGATGGCGGGCATGGCGGCGGAGGCAGAACCGGCAGACACCGGGACATGGTTCGACGGGCTCGAGGTCGGAACCTGCTTTGACGATGTCTTCGATGCGACCGGAGACTTCGACTACAGCCTGCCGGCACCGATGACGGCGTGTGATGGACTCCACGACAACGAGGTCGTGGCGAGGGTCTCGCTGGGCGACGGCGACTTCCCGGACAAGGACCTGGTGCCCATCGTCGACGGACTCTGTTTCGACCAGTACGTGGCCTTTCTGGGTCGCCCCATCGAGTCGACGCTGATGTACCCCTTCAGCGTGGCTCCAGACGCCGAGGACTGGGCGGCTGGCGCACACGACGCACTGTGCATGGTGTACGCCGGCGAGCCGGTCGTCGGCACCGCCGCAAGCGGTTCACTGCGGGCACCCGGCGAGACACTCGCGGTGTACCGCGAGGTCGAACAGCATCCCGACGTTTGGCTCGTCGACGGCGGCAGCGGAACCGCCGTTCGCAATGTCACTGACAACGACTTCAGCAAGCTCGTGACGGCGCCCGCCTGGACCTCCGATGGTCGTTCGATCGCGTACAGCGTCGAGAGTGAGCCGGGTGCTGGGCAGTGGGACGTCTACCTGGTCTCACTGCAGACCGGCGACTCCAGTCCACTGCTCGACAGCCCTGCCGACGAGGACAACGCCGCGTTCGCTCCCGACGGCTCCACCGTCGCCTACATCTCCAACCAGGCTGCTGATGACTTCGACATCTACACGCAAGATCTCGGGTCCGGGGCGACGGTTCGGCTGACCGAGTGGGATGATCGCAAATCCTCACCGCAGTGGTCACCTGACGGAAGCCGCCTCGCCTTCCGTCGCCGCATCGACGATGTCAGCGATATCTGGACCATGAACGCCGACGGGTCGGACGCCCAACGCCTGACCGACAATGGTGGCAACAATTACGATCCACGCTGGTCACCGGATGGATCCCGTATCGCCTTCACGACCAACCAGGCAGGCAACTTCGACATCGCGATGATGAACGCGGATGGCACCGACCAGCATCTCGTGACCACCCATCCGGCAGACGATGAGTACCCCACCTGGTCGCGCGATGGCGAGATCCTGGCTTTCCATTCGACGCGGCAGGGCGGCGTCTCCCTGTGGCTGATGCGGACCGATGGCTCGGAACAGTCCGAGCTCACCGGCATGGCGCCTGTGGGGTTCGCGAAGTTCGCTCCCGTCCCGCTCGACGATGGCGTCGAGTAGGCGTCTCCGGCGTCGACCGCGCCGCGCCGCCATCGTGGTGTCACAGCCGTTTCACGCAGCACGTACAGTCTGGGCTCCACACCATGAGGGAGGTTCGATGCGTGTCTGACAAGGCCACGGCGCCGCACAGCCATCAGCAGTGGATCGGCGGCGCCTGGGTCGACAGCGCCGGTGGCGAGACCGCGACCGTCCTGAACCCGGCCAATGGCGAGATCATCGCTACGGTCCAGGCGTCCGGGCCAGAGGATGTCGATCGGGCTGCCCGAGCGGCTGCCACCGCCTTCGAGTCGTGGCAGCACAGCACGCCCCAGGACCGCAGCCTCATGCTGCTCAAGCTTGCCGATGCCATCGAAGCCCGCGCTGATGAGCTTGGCCGCCTCGAAAGCCGGAACTGCGGGAAGCCCGTCGCGGCCGCCATCGACGAGATCGCCGCGGTGGCCGACAACCTTCGCTTCTTCGCTGGTGCGGCACGACTCATGGAGGGCAAGGCGGCCAACGAATACCTGGCCGGCCATACCTCGCTCATCCGACGCGACCCCATCGGGGTGGTGGCCTCGATCGCGCCGTGGAACTATCCGCTGTACATGGCCGGCTGGAAGATCGGTCCGGCCCTCGCGGCCGGCAACACAGTCATCCTGAAGCCATCCATCCGGACGCCGCTGACATCCCTGGTGCTTGCCGAGATCGCCGCGGACATCTTCCCGCCGGGCGTCCTCAACGTCATCACCGGCAGTGGCGATGCCATCGGCGATGCCCTGGTCAACCACCCTGCCGTCGCGCATGGTCTCGGTCACTGGCGACACGGCCACCGGCCAGCGCATCGCGCGCAACGCCGCCGACTCGGTGAAGCGTCTCCACCTCGAGCTGGGTGGCAAGGCGCCTGTCCTCGTCTTCGATGACGCCGATATCGAGCTGGCCGCCGAGACCATCCGCTCGGGCGGCTATTGGAATTCCGGTCAGGACTGCACCGCGGCCATGTCGCGTCATCGCCGGGCCCGCCGTGTACGAAAAGCTCGTGGCTGCACTCTCCGACCGAGGTGCAAGGCCATCACGTGGGGTGATCCCGCGATCGGGCGAAGACCTCGAGATGGGGACGCTCATCGCGCCGGAGTCACGTTCGACAAGGTCGCGGGCATGGTCGACCGGGCCCGCGATGGTGCCGAGGTCGTCGTCGGTGGCTCCCACCCTGACGGACCTGGGGCGTACTACGAGCCCACCCTGATCGTGGGTCCCGACCAGCGCAGCGAGATCGTCCAGGACGAGGTCTTCGGCCCAGTCGTCACCGTCCAGCGCTTCAGCGATGAGGACACCGCCATCCGCTGGGCCAACGACGTGCGCTTCGGGCTGGCCGCCTCGGTCTTCACGCGCGACATCGGCCGGGCCATGCGCGTGGCCAAGGCCATCCAGTACGGTACGGTCTGGATCAACGAGCATTTCACGCTGGTGTCGGAGATGCCCCACGGTGGCTTCAAGCAGTCTGGGTGGGGCAAGGACCAGTCGATGTATGCGGTCGAGGACTACACCATCGTCAAGCACGTCATGATCAACTCGGGCGTCTGAGGTGAGCGCGAACGTCTCGACGCTGGACGAGGTGGCTGGACGCACGGCGTCGGCAGCCAACGTCGCCGTCCGCCTGGAGGGCCTCGCCAAACGATACGGTGAGGTCACGGCCGTGGCCGGCATCGACCTGGACATCTACGCAGGGTGAGTTCTTCTCGCTGCTGGGACCGTCGGGCTCGGGCAAGACCACGACGCTTGCGCATGATCGCGGGCTTCGAGCTGCCCAGCGCCGGACGCGTGCTGCTCGATGGGCGGGATGTTTCCAGGCTTGCCGCCCTACGAACGTGACGTGAACACGGTCTTCCAGGACTACGCGTTGTTCCCGCACATGACCGTCGGCGAAAACGTGGCCTATGGCCTGATGATCCGCAAGGTGCCCAAGGCAGAGCGACGCGAGCGGGCCGTCGATGCGCTGCGCATGGTCCGGCTCGATGGCTACGAGGATCGCAAGCCGGGTCAGCTCTCCGGGGGCCAACGGCAGCGTGTCGCCCTGGCCCGCGCCCTGGTCAACCGCCCCAGCGTGCTGCTCCTCGACGAGCCCCTTGGCGCCCTGGACCTCAAGCTCCGCGAGGAGATGCAGATCGAGCTCAAGACGATCCAGCAGGACGTCGGCATCACCTTCATCTACGTCACCCATGACCAGGATGAGGCGCTCGCCATGAGCGACCGGATGGCCATCTTCGACCAGGGCCTCATCGAGCAGGTCGGCCCACCAGCCGAGGTCTATGAAGCCCCAGCCAGTGCCTTCGTGGCCGGGTTCGTGGGGACCTCGAACCTGTTGTCGGGCGCGACCGCGGAAGCCATCCTCGGACGGTCGGGAACGTACACGGTCACGGCCGGAGAAGATCCACCTTGAGGCCCCCGAGACGGCCGTGCCGGAGGGCTCCTCGTCAGCGACCGGTCGCGTCCATGACGTCGTCTATCTCGGGCTCTGACACGCGGTATCACGTCGAGCTGGACGCGGGCGGCTCCCTGGTCGTCATCAAGCAGAACGTGGCCACCTCCTCGACCGAGGCGCTGGCCCAGAAGGGCAGGTCCGTCCGGCTCATCTGGGAGGGCCGACATGCCCTCCCCCTGGGCAGCGAATCGGCGTCGTCTCCGGACGGCCAGGTCGGAACGGCCCCTTGACATCGGTCTCCCTTCATCGTGGAGCGTACAGAAGAGTTGGAGGAATCGGGATCCATGAGTAGAGCACACCGATCGTGGCTGGCGCTGGGCGTGGGCCTGGCAGTGGCCCTGACGACGGCGCCAGCGGTCCTGGCGCAGGATGAGCTGCCGGTACCCGAGGGGGCGCTGACCGAGCTCGGAGATGGCGAAGGGTCCCTCGAGGTGGTGGCCTGGGCTGGGTACGTGGAAGACGGTTCCAACGACCCCGCCTATGACTGGGTCAGCTCCTTCGAGGAAGCGACCGGCTGCCAGGTCAACGTCACCTTGGGCAACTACGTCCGACGAGATGTTCACGCTGATGCAGACGGGCAACTACGACCTTGTCTCGGCGTCCGGCGACGCCTCCAACCGCCTGATCGCGTCCGGCACGGTCCAGCCCATCAATCTCAACCTCATCCCCAACTACGCCGACGTGTTCGAGGGTCTCAAGAACCAGCCCCACAACACGGTCGACGGCGTGCCCTACGGCGTCCCGCACGGGCGTGGTGCCAACCTGCTCATGTTCAACACCGAAGAGGTGACGCCGGCTCCGGACAGCTGGGCCATCGTCTGGGAGCCCGACTCCCAGTGGGCCGACCAGGTGGCCGGCAAGGTCACCGCCTTTGACAGCCCCATCTACATCGCCGATGCCGCGGTCTACCTCATGGCCACGCAGCCCGAGCTGGGCATCCAGAACCCGTACGCACTCGATGAGACGCAGTTCGCCGCCGCCGTCGACCTGGCAAAGCAGCAGCGTGAGCTCATCGGCCGCTACTGGGGCGCGTATACCGACGAGATCGCCGCAGTTCCAGGGCGGCGACTCGACCGTCGGCACGACCTGGCAGATCATCAAGAACGTCATCGACGCGAGCGAGCCGGTCACGCCCGTGGACGTCGTGTTGCCCGTGGAGGGCTCGACCGGCTGGTCCGATACGTGGATGTTGGCGACCAACGCGGCCCATCCCAATTGTGCCTACATGTTCATGGATCACATCATCTCGCCAGAGGTGAACGCGGTGGCCACCGAGTACTTCGGCGAGGCCCCGTCCAACGCCAAGGCCTGCGACATCAACCCCGAGCACTGCGATACGTACCACGCCACCGACGAGGAGTACTTCTCGAACGTGTGGTACTGGGCGACTCCGCAGGCCCAGTGCCTCGATGGCCGCACCGACGTGGCCTGCATGGACTACTCCGAGTGGTCACAGGCCTGGACCGAGATCAAGGGCTAGCGCAGCTCCTGGAAGGTGAAGCCGTGACCCGAGGGCCCCGACCGGGGTCCTCGGGTCCTTTCCCGTCCGGGTGCTTTGACCGATGACTCGATCGAGCGCCTGTGCATGGCCCGATGCGCGCGCTCCAGCGCTGGCTCTATCGGCATCCCACGGGTCCAGCTGGTGGCGCTGCTGGCCCTCCCGCTGGGGGCGTTGCTCATCGTCTACTTCGGCTCGCTTGTTAGTGCTGCTCGGCCAACGCCTTCTGGACGCTGGACCCGTTCACGCGCCAGGTCCAGCAACAGCCCAGCCTGGACAACTTCGCGGACCATCCTCGATACCCCTGTCTACCACGTCATCACGGTGCGAACCATCGGCATGGCCGCGCTGGTGACCATCACCTGCGCCATCATCGGCTTCCCCGTGGCGTACTACATCGCGCGCGATGGCCTCGCCTCGGAGGCGCCGCCTGCTGGTGGTGATGATCCTGCTGCCGCTGTGGGCCAGCTACCTGGTCAAGGTCTTCGCCTGGCGCGCCATCCTGCAGAACTCGGGCGTGCTCAACTGGCTCCTGGAGCCGCTCGGCCTGGAGGGCCCGGGCTACGGCGACGTGGCCGTCTGGCTCGTCTTCACCTATCTGTGGCTGCCGTACATGATCCTGCCCATCGTGGCCGGACTGGAGCGGATCCCGACTCGCTGCTGGAGGCCTCCGCGGACCTTGGTGGCCGGGCCGGCTTCACCTTCCGCAAGGTGATCCTGCCCCTGGCGCTCCCGGCCGTCGTGGCCGGCTCCATCTTCACGTTCTCGCTGACGATGGGCGACTTCATCACGCCGTCGCTGGTCTCGAGCACGCAGTTCCTGGGCAACGTCATCTACCGCGAGGTGGGGGTGTCCGGGCAATCTGCCGCTGGCGGCAGCCCTGGCCCTGATCCCGGTGGTGGTGATGGTCGTGTATCTGGCCGTGGCCCGCCGGCTCGGCGCCTTCGAGGCACTCTGAGGTGAACGAGATCGCGCACCTCGCGCATCGCTCCTGCTGCTCGGCCACGATCGTGCGTCCTGGCGTTCATCTACCTGCCGCTGGTGGTCATCGGGATCTACGCCTTCAACTCGAGCACCAACCAGGCCTGGCCGATCCCGGGTCTCAGCCTGCAGTGGTTCGAGCGCGCCTTCGAGCAGTCGGGCGTTCGGGATGCCCTGTGGACGTCGATCCGGGCCGGCGTGTTGGCCACCGATCATCGCCCTGGTGCTGGGGAGCCTGGCCGCGTTCGCGGTGCAACGCTACCAGTTCTTCGGCCGCGAGACCATCAGCTTCCTGGTCATCCTGCCGATCGCGCTCCCGGGTGTGGTGACGGGCATCGCACTCAACGCCGCCTTCAACACCGCAGACCTTCCGTTCGGACTGCTGACCATCGTCATCGGACATGCCACCTTCTGCGTGGTCATCTGCTACAACAACGTGCTGGCTCGCGTCCGTCGCGTCTCACGGCATCTCGAGGAAGCCAGCATGGACCTGGGCGCCGACCAGTGGCAGACGTTCCGCCACGTCACCTTCCCGGCCATCCGGACAGCGCTTGCTCGCCGGCGGACTGCTGGCCTTCGCCCTTTCCTTCGATGAGGTCATCGTGACCACCTTCACCACCGGTGGCGGTGAGCGCACCATCCCCATCTGGATCCTGCAGAACTACGCGCGCACCACGGGGTTGCCGATCGTCAACGCCGTGGCGCTCATCCTGATCCTGGTGTCCATCATCCCGGTCTACTTCGCGCAGCGCCTGGCGGGAGCGGAAGCGGCAGGCACGCGTTGAGGACCGGTGCTGTGGTGGCCACGGGCCGAACGGGGCCGGTTCGCGAGCCTTAGGCTGGAGCGGATCCGCGCCGAACGCCGAGGTCCCCCATGACGGTCTACGCCGACTACACCCCCGAGGAGCAGCAGATCCTGCGCTCCAGCCTCCAGGCTGCGGCAGTCGCCGTCTCCGCGTCGAGCCTGGGTCGCAAGGAGGAGACCGGCAGCGAGGGCTTCGCGGCTGCGAGCTCCATCCTTGATGGTGCGCCCGCACACGTCGACAACACGCTGATCACCTCGGTCATCGTGGAGCTGCAGCGCCGCCTGGCTACCGAGCAACCGTTCCCGGACTTCGTGGCCGTCGCCTCGGCCCAAGGTGCACGCGAAGGGGCGTTCGAGACGCTCGGAGAGCTCGCGAGCCTGCTCGAAGCCAAGTCAGCGCCACCTGAAGCCGATGGCTACAAGCGGTGGCTCCTGGGTATCGCCCGCGAGGTCGCCGCGGCCGGCAAGGAGGACCAGGGCTTTCTGGGCACTGGGGGCGTGCTGGTCAACGATGCAGAGCGGGCCGCGCTGCGGCAGATCAGCGAGGTGCTTGGGGTGGCTGACGCTCCGATGGATGACGATGGTCGTCACGGAGATCCGCGGTGAGACCCGGCCACATCATCCGTATCGATGTGCTGGCGGGCGTCGTCCTTGCCCTCTTCTCGGCCAGTCTCGCAAGCGGTCCCGCCGTTGCCGCCGAACAAAAGGTATCCCCGGCATCGGCCTCGTTGCGCGTCGTCGGCTCGCCGTTCGATCCCGGTGGTGGCAGCGGACGAGATGAGGTGCGCATCGAGCTGGAACTCCCCAGCGCGGCGGTCATCGATCTGCGAATCGTCGACTTCGACGGTCACAAGATCAAGCGGCTCGCGACCGCCGAGTCAAAGCCGGCCGGTCTGCACACCTGGACGTGGCACGGTCGTGACGGCGCCGGCACCCGCGTGCCCGACGGGGCGTACCGCGTCAAGGCCAGCATCACTGCGAACGGTGGGACCGTGAAGCGACGCGCCTGGGTGACTCGCGCGCGCCGTGTTCCGTACCCGCGCCGCCCCGGTGCCATCGTGGTCGCCATCGATCCCGGTCACGGCGGAGCAGCTTCAGGCGCCGTCTGGCGGCACCTCAGAGAGGACACGGTCAACCTCGATATCTCCCTGCGCCTGGAGGCCATGCTCAAGGGTGCCGGCATCGGCGTGGTCATGACGCGCAGGACCGATCGCAACGTCAGCCCGGTCGGCAAGGACATCAACTTCGATGGCAAGTACGACCGCACCGACGAGCTCATCGCCCGCAATGACGTCGCCAATCAGGCGCGCGCGGACATCCACCTGGCCATCCATAACAACGCCAGCGGCTGCCGATGCACGCGTGGTACCGAGATGTACACGCACTTCCGTCGGAGCTGGTCACCCGAGGGCCGCAAGCTGGCTCGGTTCCTGCTCGACGAACACATCGTCCACCTCAAGCGCCAGCGAGGCTACCGACCCATCCGGCGCGGCGTCTTCTCGCATCCGTTCAAGGCACTCAAGCCGTACCAGCGGAAGGCCATGCCACGACCTTCGCTGCAGCCTTCGGTACTGGGCGAGTCACTCTTCATCGACCAGGCCTCGGAGCACCGGATCCTGGCACGGCACGCCGGACGGTCCGCCTTGGCGGCAGCCTACTTCGACGGCATCGCCAGGTATCTTTCGTGGCGGCCATATGGGCTTCACTATCGAGTCCTCCAGGCGCCCCGGCGAGCCGTCGCGGCCAGTCGCATCGAGGCAAAGTTGCAGTTGACCAACACCGGCCACCACAGCAGCGCTGGCTGGCGTCTGGTCGCCCGCGTCGCCCGCAAGGTTCCGCGCTACGACGGGCGGCCGCGGCGCGGCACCATCGTGGCCAGGACGCGCATCCCGGACGGCCTGGCACCCGGTCAGTCGCTCGACGTCGTCCTTGATGACATCCCCGTACCGGGCAGGAAGGGTGAATGGTTGCTGAAGTTCGACGTGCGCCTGCCAGGTGGCGGCGACCTGTCACGGCATGGCGTCGTCGGGCCCCAGCTTCGCCTCACGACCACACCTCGATCGTAGTGGCTCTCCATCACGGCGACCCGCCACGGCCTGCTAGGGTGTGCCTGTGGTAGGTCCATCGAAGGGTCGCGCGACCACAGCGGCTGTCGCGTTGATGGTGTTGATACTGCTGGGTCTGGCTGCCGGCGGCACGGCCGCCGGATCTCAAGCCGATCATGCGGTCGTGGGTCGCTTCGCCATCACGTCCGAGGCAGGTGGTGCCATCTGGTCATTCCGGCCCGGAGGCCTCCTGATCCTCACTGGTCCCGGCGACATCAGCTCGGAGGGGACCTGGCGCCCGGCGGCCGGGGAGCGCGACTTCGATGCCAGCATCGACTACGACATCACCGGGCAGACCCTGACCGTGCAGGGCCAGGTCGCGCCGGGCGCTGGGGTCATCGCTGTCTACGTGCATGCCAGCGATGCGGAGAAACCCGACGATGCGGCCCCGTGGCCCGTGGAATCGCGGCTCCTCGGCGAACGCTTCGGGATGATGGCCGACCCCACTCCGATGCCGAGTGCCACACCGGCCGAATGCCTGCGTCCTCAGTGGGCTGATGGCGTGGTCGAATGGGATCGCTGCGGTGCGGCGGCGGGTGCCCAGTCCCCAGGGGCGGAGCCCAGTCCGACGTAGCGGGCGACCTGGCGCAGACCCACCGCGACACCACGGTGGCGCTTCCGTATCCTGTGGACGATGGCCACCGAACACGACGAACCTGACATCTCCGCCGCCGAGCAAACCTATCTGTTGGCGATCCGTCAGTCTCGCGGTGGGCCGTCTCTGAGCGGAGCCGAGCTGGCCCGACGGATGCGCGTCTCGCCCCAGGCGACGAGCGAGATGCTTCGGCGCCTCGCGGCTGCGGGCTACGTGATCGTGGGCGGATCACGCAACGTCGAGCTGAGCCCCGAGGGCAGCGTCGCTGCCGATGCCATCTATCGACGCCACGCCCTCGCCGAATGGTTGCTCACCGAGGTCCTGGGGATCGCCTGGGCGGAATCCGACGAGGAGGCGCTGAAACTCCAGGCTTGCATCTCTCCACGCGTGGAGGCCGCCCTGGGCGAGTTGTTGGGGCACCCCACGACCTGCCCACATGGCAACCCCATCGACGAGGCAGAGGCGCGACGGCGACCCGACGGCGAGCTGCTGAGCGAGGCCGACTCGGGCGACCGGGTGACCGTCTACCGGATCACCGAGGCGGCCGAGGAGGACACCGGATTGCTGTCCTACCTGGAAGCACGCGGCCTGCGTCCCGGTGCCCAGGTGACCGTCCTGGCCCGCTCGGACGCGACCGACTCACTGACACTCGAAGGTCCGCTGGGTCGGGCCACGCTGGGGCTCCGGCCGGCGAGTCTCATCCGGGTCCTTCCGGGGGACCCCGACCCGTCCCTGTTCCATCACGTGCCTACCATCCCGGCCCGGTAGCGACAGGAGCGTTGGCGGGCCTCGTCGCGTCGTGGGGCATCGATCGAGTAACCCGAGATAGGCGTACGAGGAGGCCGGCTGCATGCTGGTGGTGATGTCGGTCAGTGCGACCGAAGCGGAGGTCCAGGAGGTCCGTCGGCACATCGAAGCCGACGGCCTGACGCCGCATGAAAGCCGTGGTGAGCTGCGCGTCGTCATCGGCGTGGTCGGTGACATCGGCCTGCGCAAGGAAGAGGTGATGAGCCACCTTGCAGCGATGTCGGGCGTCGAGTCGGTCACGCCCATCAGCAAGCCATTCAAACTGACCTCTCGAGAATTCCACCCGAGGGATACGGTCATCGAGGTCCGCGGAACCAGCATCGGAGGTGGATCGCTCACGGTGATGGCCGGACCCTGTTCGGTCGAGAGCCGGGAACAGATGCTGCAGACCGCCGACGCCGTGGCCGAGGCGGGTGCGACCGTCCTGCGGGGCGGAGCGTTCAAGCCGCGGACCAGCCCGTACAGCTTCCAAGGCCTGGGCATGGAGGGCGTGGCCTTCATGGTCGATGCCCGGGAGCGCACCGGCTTGCCGATCGTCACCGAGGTCATGGAGCCTGGGCAGGTCGGGTCGGTGGCCGAGTACGCCGACATCATCCAGATCGGCGCGCGCAACATGCAGAACTTCGCGCTGCTGACCGCGGCCGGCAAGGCCACTCGACCGGTGATGCTCAAGCGCGGTATCGCGGCGACGGTCGAAGAATGGCTGATGGCCGCGGAGTACATCGTCTCGTCCGGCAACCCTGATGTCATCCTCTGTGAGCGCGGCATCAGGACGTTCGAGAAGTACACCCGCAACACGCTGGACCTTGCCGCCGTGCCGCTGATCCACCGGCTCTCGCACCTGCCGGTCATCGTCGATCCTTCGCACGCCACCGGCAAGCGCTGGCTGGTGCGCTCGATGGCGCTGGCCGGCGTGGCGGCTGGGGCCGATGGCATCATGGTGGAGGTGCACCCCGAGCCGGATCAGGCGCTGTCGGACGGCGAGCAATCGTTGACCTTCGAGCAGTTCGCGGAGATGGCCCCGGTCCTTCGCCAGGTCCACGCCGAGGTGGAGGGTCTCCACGTTCGGACCGTTTGAGCGGGTATCGACGGACGTACGCTATGCTTGCGACTCACCCCTCGATGGGCGCCTCCGGTCCGCGCCCCGTTCCCTAGCGTTCGAACCCCGAGACCCTATGCCCTGACCGGGCCCCGCGAAACGTGCGGGTACGGGCCTGTCAGGAGCTACCTTGACCTTCGATACCCTTGGGCTGATGCCCGAATCCCTGCGTGCCGTCGCGGACCAGGGCTACCACGAGCCAACGCCGGTGCAGGCACAGGCCATCCCGGCCATCCTCGGCGGACGTGACCTGCTGGCGGGTGCACAGACCGGGACGGGCAAGACCGCGGCCTTCGTCCTGCCGATGCTCCAACTACTGCACGCCAGCCGCGGCCCCGGACCACGACGCGTGCGCGGTTTGGTCGTCGTTCCGACTCGAGAGCTCGCCCTTCAGGTGGAGGAAAGCGTGCGTACCTACGGCGCCCATCGGCCCATCCGCTCTGTAGCCATTTATGGTGGCGTGCGCATGGACCGCCAGGTTCGAGCCTTGCGCGGTGGCGCCGAGATCGTGGTGGCCACCCCGGGACGGCTGCTCGATCACGTCCGGCAGCGCACCATCGACCTGGGCCATGTCGAGATCCTCGTGCTTGACGAGGCTGATCGCATGCTGGACATGGGCTTCATCCATGACATCAAGCAGATCCTCGCGCTGCTTCCCAGGGAGCGCCAGAGCCTGCTCTTCAGTGCCACCTTCTCACCCCGGAATCCGTGGGCTAGCCGGGGAATTGCTGCGTGATCCGAGTTCCATCGATGTAGCGCCTCGGAATACCCCCGCGGCACCCATCCGCCAGGTCGTGCATCCGGTGGACAAGGATCGCAAGCGGCATCTCCTCGCCCACATGGTGAAGACCAGGCGGGTGGAGCAGGTGCTGGTCTTCACGCGCACCAAGCGAGGTGCCAACCGGCTCGCCGAGCAACTCGGCAAGGATGGCATCGCAGCCGATGCCATCCACGGGAACAAGAGCCAGTCGCAACGCGTCCGTGCCCTGACCGCATTCAAGAGCGGACGTTCGCAGGTGCTCGTTGCGACCGATGTGGCGGCGCGTGGGATCGATATCGAGTCCTTGCCCCACGTCGTCAACTTCGAGCTACCGAACGTTCCGGAGGACTATGTCCACCGCATCGGGCGGACCGGACGCGCAGGTCAGGACGGCACGGCGATCTCGCTGGTATCGGCGGACGAGCACGACCTCATGTTCGCCATCGAGAAGCTGCTGAGGCGGACTCTGGAGCGCGAGGTGGTCGAGGGCTTCGAACCACAGGTCGCGTTTCGATCGCAGCCCAGCGGCGGCGGCCGAGCCGTGGAGGGAGAGCGTCGCTCGCGTCAGGGGCGTGGCTACCAGACGCCGCCCAAGGGCGGTCGGCCGACGAGGCGCCAGGTTCTCGCCAGCACGCACACGAACCATCGACCGCAGGCAGCGCCAGGCGCTCAGGGATCGGTCGAGGCGCCGACGTCGATGCCTGGCGAACGACTGACGCGAGGGCGCCCGGCAGAACACGCGTCGGCGAGCCACCGCCGACCCCGTCGTCGGGACGGAAGGGGTGGCGCGCCACGTGGCAGCCGCCCACGCGGGTAGTCCCGGACCCTACTCAGCCCTGAAGTGCCGGCCGATGGCCGACGGTGCATTGCCAAGGATGATGCCGCCCCATCGAGGGTGACGGTCAGCCCAGTCGCGCAGCCAGTCGGCGTTCACCACCACGAGCGCGAAGATCATCAGAGCGAAAGGCATGATGGGTAGCACCTGGGTGAGATTGGGCAGGATGTCCTGGAGGTCGAGCGCGAGCCACTGCAGGAAGCCGAAGAGCAGCACGCCGCCCGCTACCCGCACAGGGTGCCAGCCGCCGAAGATGACGATCGCCAACGCGATCCAGCCGAGATTGCGCGTATGCAGGAACGACCAGCCCAGCTTTGCATCCAGCGTCAACGCAGCACCGCCGATCCCGACCAACGCGCCACCGATGACCGTGTACACGTAGCGAAGCCGGTTCACGTCGATGCCGCGTGCGTGTGCGGCGTCCGGACGTTCGCCGACGCCCTGGAGCGAAAGGCCTGGTCGTGTCCGGTAGATGTACGCCCAGACCACGAGTACGAGGATCAGGCTCGCGTACACCACGATGTCGTGTCGAAACAGGATGGGGCCCAGCACGGGGATGTCGGAGAGTAGCGGCACGTCCACGGAGGGCACCGCGACGGGCCCACCGGGTTTGCCCGTGTACGCACTGCCCAGGAACGAGCTCAGGGCGATTCCCAGACTGGCCAGCACGAACCCCACGGCAACCTGGTTGAGCCACAGCGTGATGCTCGAGAACGCGACGATGAAGGCGAATGCAGCGCCCACCAGGGCAGCCGCGACGAAGCCGAGCCAGGTGTTACCGGTCTCGAAGGCGATGGCAAAACCGGCCAGGGCCGACAGCATGAGGCTGCCCTCGAGCGAGAGGTTGATGACCCCGGACTTCTCGCTGATGGTCTCGCCGATAGTGATGAAGAGCAGCGGGGCGGCCGCGGCGATGATCGTGGCCAGGGTCGCCTCCATCACGCAGCGCGCTCGCTGGCCGATCCGGCGGAGCTATCGGTCGGTGGCGCCGGTGAGATGGCCGCCGCTCGTCGGCGTGCCTGCCAGGACCGCAGCCCGGCGGCCAGCAAGGCGAACAGGACCAGCACGCCAGTGAGCACGCTGCCGAGAGCCGAATTGACGTCCAGGCGCAGCGTGAGCGCGATGCTGCCCACTGACACGATGGCGAAGAAGGCCGCGATGGGGGCGACGTAGGCCGCTCGGAAGCCGGCCAGCAGGACGACCAGGATGCCCAGGAAGCCGTAGCCTCCGGAAACGGATGGCACCAGCTTATGGTGAAAGCCGGTGGCCTGGATCGGCGCCTGCGATGCCGGCGAGCGCGCCGCAGACGGCGAATGCCCCAAGGATGAAACGATCGGTCCGGATGCCCAGCAAGCGTGCACTCTGCGGATTTCGACCGACGGCTTTGAGTTGCAGCCCGACTCGTGTGCCGCGGAGCAACAGCCATACCGACACGACCGCACCGATGGCGAGCGCGACTGCGAGGGGAGAGAACCGCGTGTCACCCATGGCCGGCAGCCACGCGTCGCGTGGGAACGGTTCGGTGCCGCTGGTCGAGGCGATGCCGGGGCGCGCCCATGGCCCGATGATCAGATAGAGGGTCAGGCCGGTGGCCACGAAGTCGAGGCCCAGGCCACCGAAGATCTCGTTGACCTTGCCCCGCGTCTTGAGGATGCCAGCGAGCAGCGCCCAGACCACCCCGAGCAGCAACCCGGCAACGAGCGTCAGCGGGACCACCACGATGGCGGGGGCATCGACCGAGCGGGCCACGAACGATGCACCGATCGCCCCCAGCACGATCTGTCCCTCGACCCCGATGTTCCATAGCCCGGCCGCGAAGGTGACCACCAGACCGGCCGCTGCCAGCGTCAGCGGCACCCACACCATGATCGTATCGGACAGCTTGTCGGGGGACCCTAGGGAACCCTCGAGGATCAGTCGGAACGCCTGGATGGGGTCTTCGCCGACGAGCACGACGAGCAGGCCCGCGAAAGCGAGGGCGATGATGAAGGGCGCCATGCCGATGGCCGCCCGTCGGACCCCAGCCGCATCCATGCCTGAGCGTACGATCACGCTCTTGCCCTCGACGCCGAGTCGATTCGACCACCGATGAGGTGACCGATCTCGTCGACACTCGTCCTCGCGGCATCGAGCTCGGCGATGACGCGTCCCGCGAAGAAGACCAGGATCCGATCGCTGTAGCGCAGCAGCTCATCGATGTCAGATGAGGCGAAGACGATGGCGGTGCCATGTCCTCGTCGCTGGAGCAATTGGGTCCAGACCCAGTCTGCCGATCCGATGTCGAGGCCGCGGGTGGGGTGCTCCATGAGCAGGACGGCCAGGTCATCGGGGAGCATCGCCAGCAAGAGCCGCTGCTGGTTGCCGCCGGAGAGGGACTCGGCGGTCGAGTCCACGGTGCCCTTGATGGAATAGTGCTCGATCCGCTCTGAGGCCTGCGATCGAGCGCCGTCCCAATCGATGACGAAGCCGCCGCCGACACGGTCCGCGAGGATGAGGTGCTCAGCGATGGTGAGGCCCTCCACGAGGCCCTCCTCCAGGCGACCAGCCGGCAGGTAGTGGATGCCGTCATCAAGTCGTGCGCGATGGTCTCGACCGGTGATGTCCTTCCCGTGGACCGTGAGCCTGCCAGCGCTGGCACCAACGAGACCTGAGATGCCACGCAGAAATGTACGCTGGCCGCTGCCCTCCATGCCCGCGAGTCCGATGACTTCACCAGCTGCGACCTCCAGCGAGAGGTCCTCGAGCCGCATCTGGCGCTCCTCGAACGTGACCTCACGAAGCGCGAGCACCTGTGACCCCGTGGAGACGGGAGGCCGGGGCGCCATCTCCACCGGCTCGCCGAACATCATGGTCACCAGGTCGGATGGCGAAACGGGCATCTCGGCGACGCCCACCACCGCGCCCCGTCGCATGACCGTTACCCGCTCGCAGAGATCCTCGACCTCTTCGAGCTTGTGCGAGACGAACACGACGCTCATACCCTCGGCGGCAAGCTCTCGCAGCGTCGTGAAGAGCAGCGTGCGCTGGTCCGCGGAGATGCCTGTCGTCGGCTCGTCGAGGATCAGCACTCGCATGCCGAGCCAGAGCAAGCGGGTGATCTCGACCTGCTGGCGTTCGCCGATGCCCAGCGTGCGCACCGGAGCGTCGAGGTCGTAGGAGAAGCCGAATCGGTCGCGCAGCTCTCGCACCTGGGCGCGGATCGGATCACGTCGCAGGAACCGGCTGCCAGGGCTGCCCAACAGGATGTTGTCCAGGACCGACATCGGCAGGAACACGAGTGGGTCCTGGTGCAGCATGCCGATCCCGGAACGAGTCGCCGCATCCGGCGAACCCAGCTCGACGGGCTCGCCGTCCAGCTCGATCTCGACCGGAGTCGGCCACGTAGTAGCCGGACAGGATCTTCATCAAGGTGGACTTGCCTGCGCCGTTCTCGCCGAGCAATCCATGGAGGGAGCCAGTGGCCACACTCATGCTCACACCGTCGTTGGCACGCACCGGCCCGAAGTGTTTGCGGATGTCACGCAACTCGAGGCCCATGGTCCTCCCCGGAGTGTTCTGGCGGCTACACGCAGGAGACGGGGAGGTCAGATCGGCCTCCCCGTCTCATCATCATCGCGGCGGAACGCCGCCTGCTATGAGGCTTCGCTCGCCCCGTCGATACCCTCCAGCAATTGCTTCGTGTACCAGATCTGCTGCGGCGTTGCGGTCTCGCCCTCCGCGAGCCAGACCGACCCGTCCTGATTGTTCAGTGGGCCTGTCCAGGGAGCGATGGAGCCGTCGGCCAGCCCAGCGATGAACTCGTCGAGGGCAGCCTCCTCTGCGGTATCAAGACCCGGCCCCTTGACGTACCCGACGGCCGTCGTCTCTGGATCATTGATGTCTGACCAGTCAGGTGGCAGCCACTGGAAGCTGGCCTCGAACGTACCGTCGGCGACGCTCTGTGCGATGTCGAGGTATGCCGGGCCCCAGTTGAACCAGGGTGTCCCCAGGCAGACCTCCGGGGCGCCATCGCAGGCACCGACGAAGTCGTACGGGATGGCCCAGACGGACTCTCCACCTGCGGCACGCTGGCCGGCGACGACGAGCGCCTCGGTGGTATCGATGCCTGAGAGCAGCACGTCGGCGCCGCCGTCGATGAAGTCATTGGAGACCAGCGTCGGATCCAATGTCACGCCGGGGATATTGAACCAGAAGCCGATCCAATTGACCCCGAAGGAGAGGTCTGCCGGATCGTTGCCGAGCATGTTCTCCCAGCAATATCGGGCGCCCAGATAGGCGCTGTTGACCAGCCGTCGAGTCTCGTCGTTGATGAGTGGACCGACATAGCCGATACTGCCGGACTCGGTCGCCAGGGCCGCGCTGCAGCCAGCGATCATCTTGCCGTATTCCATCTCACCCATGACGTTCCCGAGGTTCGCCAGATCGGGCCGGTAGTCCTGCCCCTCGGCCCAGGCATTGTCGCCCGACGACCAGATCATGGGCACGTCGGGGAATTGCTCAGCCGCAAGCAGCGCGCCATCCTTCATATCGTCGGACGTCATGAAGACCAGCTGGGCGCCCTGGTCGATCATGTCGCGTGCGACCTGGTCCACCGTCAGCTCTGGCCTATCGGCGGTGTTCACCTTGTCAAGCAGGATCATCTCCGCTCCGAGCTGCTCCTCGATGTATTCGCCTGCTTCACGATGCGCTTGACTCCAGCCCCGATCGTCCTGTGGTCCGACCAGGATCATGCCGAACTTCAGCGGCTCGTCTTGCGCTGCCACGAACGTGGCCCCGCTTGTCCCGATCGCGCCTGCCAGCAGCGCGCCGGCCACAGTGATGCGCGCGAGCTTTGCCCACGGTCGCATGCTCATTCGATAGAACCCTCCTGATACTGCATGGTCCGAAGCCACCGGCTGCCTTCGGCACGTTGCACCATACGCCAGTGGCCGCGCGGATTCAGGAGCGGTTCAGCAACGCTTGGGCATCACTCCGGCAACCGTCGTCCGGCGCGAACTCCCGGCGCCTACCCCCCGGTGACGACATCGACCCAGACGAGCCGGTGGTCTGAGCTGGGGAAGGAGGATGTCCCGGGATCGAAGACGCCGACGCGGCCGAAGTCAGGATCCGTGCTAAGCGGCCAATAGACGCCGGCGTCCGCGATCTCGAGGGTCGACGCCGGCAGCACGTAGTCGACGCGGAGATTGCCAGGCGCGCTATTGGAATCGTTGATGTCCTGGAAGTCAGCCGTGTCGGCCGCGGGGTCACCCAGATGCTGGGCGTTCGCGCCGCTCTGGAGCTTCGACTGCTCAGCGCCACCCGCGCTCATCGGTACGACGGTGGCATTCACCAGCGGATGGTCAAGCAGTGCGAGGATGGCATGGTCGGTGCTGTCCCCGTCGACCGGGTCGGCATTCTGGTCGCCGGCGATCACGAAGGCAGCGCCTTCCTCCAGCCCGCCCCGGCCCCCGCCGTCATCGTAGATGTATGCGGCTGAGTCACCGCCGCTGATGTAGTCGGCCCAGAACCGGATCTCGTCGTGATTGCGCAGTCCGTTACGGTCCTCAGGTCCATCGAAGGTCGGCGGCGTGGGATGACTCACCAGGAAGTGGACGATGTTGCCGTCGATGTCGATGGGGACGTCCCAGTGACTCTTGGATGAGAGTCGAAAGATGGACAGCTCATCCTGGTCGTACCAGTCGCCCGGTGTCACGGTCGTGGGGTCATCAGGCAGTGCCGCGTCGGGCATGTCCTGCCACCGGAACTCCGCAAAGGTGCGCACCGAGGCTTCATCGATGGGGTGCTGACTCAGTACCGCCATGCCGTACTGACCGGGAAAGGCGCCGAAACCGAAGGCGTCATCTCCATACCCGGGTTCGTTCACGACGATCACGATGGCACCGTCGTTGTTGAGGTCGAAGCCGGAAGCGACGCCCGTGTTGGATGGCGCCACATAGGAGTACTCGTAGCTGATGGGCTCGAGGTCGGCGCCCTGGGAGACGGCGAGATAGTTCGACTGGAATGCGTCGACGAGCGCACCATCTGGTTCGTAGTCGAACTCGTTGAGGAGGAGGACCTCGGGGCGGACTCGCTGGATGATGGCAGCCACGTTCTGCGCCTGCTCGTCATCCGGTGTGGACAGGTCAGCCAGGGCAGCGTCGGCCGTACCCCGGTTCAGGGAGGCATTGAAGGTCGCGAACCGCGTCGCCCCGCCGTTCGCGGCGACCGGCAGCGTCAGCAGGCCGATGGCCATCGATGCGGCGAGCGATGCGAGGAAGGTCGAGCGGCGGCCACCGCCTGCGATGGTGGGAGTGCCGTCCATACCAGACCTCCATTCGGGATGCTCGAGACCCTTCGTCACACCGGTACGCCCACTCGGGCTGTAGCATTTCGCACCTGTCGACATCGTACAGGCAGACCGGCTGCGACAGATGCGCCGGGGCCGTCCAGGGGCGCACAGGGAGGAGCGAGGATGACGCACGAGCGCGCGGGTCGACCCGCCACGACGGACATGCTCGTCGACGTGAGCGCCCTCATCGATGCCTACTACTCCCTGCGACCTGACGTCGGAGTGCCAGCCCAGTGCGTCTCGTTCGGCACGTCGGGGCATCGCGGATCCTCGCTCGACACCGCCTTCAACGAGGCCCACATCGTCGCGACCACAGCCGCGATCTGCACCTATCGGCGCATGCAGGGCATCACAGGGCCACTCTTCATGGGCCGCGATACCCACGCACTCTCGGAGCCTGCCTTCCGAACCGCCCTGGAGGTGCTCGTCGCGGAGGGTGTGGACGTCAGGATCGATAGTGACGACGGTTTCACCCCGACGCCGGCCATCTCACATGCGGTGCTGGGGTGGAACCGCGAACACCCCGGGGCTCTGGCCGACGGCATCGTGGTGACGCCCTCGCACAATCCGCCCGATGATGGTGGCTTCAAGTACAACCCGCCCAGCGGAGGTCCCGCCGATGCCGCTGTCACGCGGGCTGTACAGAACGCCGCCAATGAGATGCTTCGAACTGGCACCGACGGGATCACGCGCGTCCCTTGGGAACGGGCGCGGAAGGTGGCACTCGGCTACGACTTCATGGGCACCTATGTGGCTGATCTGGACCAGGTCATCGACACTTCCGCGATCGCTGCTGCGGGGTTGCGCATCGGCGTCGACCCCCTGGGAGGCGCCGCAGTCGCGTACTGGGGCGCCATCGCTGAGCATCACGGCATCGAGCTCACCGTCACCGATGAGACGGTCGATCCGACCTTCGGCTTCATGACCGTCGATTGGGACGGCCAGATCCGGATGGATCCGTCGTCGCCCTACGCGATGGCGCGACTGGTGGGGATCCGCCACGACTTTGACCTGGCCCTGGGCAACGATGCCGATGCCGACCGGTTCGGGGTCGTCACGCCCGATGCCGGCCTGCTCGACCCCAACCATTTCCTGGCCGCCGCCGCGTCGTACCTGTTCGGAGGCGCACGAGCGTGGGGCGAGAGCGCCGCCATCGGCAAGACCCTCGTCTCGTCGAGCATGCAGGACAGGATCGCCGCGTCCCTGGGGCGAAAGCTCTACGAGGTGCCCGTGGGGTTCAAGTGGTTCGTCGACGGACTGCTTGATGGGTCGGTAGCCTTTGGCGGAGAGGAAAGCGCCGGCATGTCCTTCCTGCGCCGCGACGGGAGGCCGTGGTCGACCGACAAGGACGGCATCATCGCCTGCCTTCTGGGGGCGGAACTGACCGTCCGCACCGGACGGGATCCCGGCGCGGCCTACGAGGCACTGACCGAACGGTTCGGTGCGCCTGTGTACAAGCGCATCGACGCCCCTGCCACGCCGGAGCAGAAGCTGGCGCTGGGAGCGCTCACGCCAGGCCGGGTGACCTCGACGCAGCTGGCCGGCGATACCATCACCGCGAGGTTGACGCAGGCGCCAGGCAACGGAGCCGACATCGGCGGACTGAAGGTCGTGACCGAGCGAGGTTGGTTCGCAGCGCGTCCATCCGGGACGGAGGACGTCACCAAGCTGTATGCCGAGTCGTTCGTCGATGAGGCGCACCTGGAGCGGATCATCGAGGAAGCCCAGGCGATCGTAGCCACGGCGCTCGAACGTTAGATCGGCGCGGACGTCAGCCACGGGCCGGAACAAGTCCGCGATCGTGGCTCCTACCCGGCGGCGACGAGCTCGCGGAGTCGTGGAAGACGCTCGATCGTCTCGAGGTCGAACGGGGCGGGGATATCCACGATGACGTGGGTGAACCCGATCGCCAGGAGGGCGCGCCAGTAGGCGGCCACGGCCTCCTCCGAGCCAAGGAAGGCGCTGTCAGCGTCGGGCTGCTCAAGCTCGTCGTTGTTGGCCAGGGCGGCCGCGAGGACACGACGCGCCTCTTCCGGGTCGTCCCGAAGCACGATATGCCGATTGGTCGTGTACTCGATCTCGAGCGGATCGCGGCCGACCGAGGCGCAGTGTCGCTCCAACACCTCGATCTTGTGTCGCAGGTGGTCGATCGAGCCATTGCCATTCCAGGCTTGCGCGTACCGTGCCACGGTCTTGAGGGTCTTCTTCTCGCCTTCACCCCCGATCATGACCGGTAACCGACCGGGACCGCGGAAGGGCAACGGGTGGTGCTGCAGGTCCCGGAACCCGTAGTGACCAGCTGGCTCGGAGGTCACCGTCTGGCCTGCCGCGAGACGGGAGATCGCGGCCACAGCCTCATCGAACCAATCGAGTCGCTGACCGAAGCCGGTACCGAAATCCAGACCATGGGCTTCGTGCTCGTAGCCGAACCAGGCGCCTCCAAGCCCGAGCCAGGTGCGCCCGCCACTGATGTGGTCGACCGTGACCGCTGCCTTGGCAGTGAGGCCGGGATTGCGGAACGTGTTGGCGCCCACCATCAGGCCGATCTGGATCTGCTCGGTCTGGGCGGCCCACGCGGCCAGGAGGCTCCAGCCTTCGAAGATCGGCTGGAGGGGGTCGCCGACGATGGCATGCAGGTGGTCCCAGGTCCAGAGTGAGTCGAGGCCGACCGAATTGGCCAGGCGTGCGGCCGCGGAGAGTTGCCGCCACTCGGCCTGCTGGGGCCACAGCAGCACTCCGACGCGGACGGGATATCGGTCCTGGTGTGTGCTCATGGACCTGAGGCTATAGCATCTGAGCGTGCCCTGGCCCCGCAACGCGAAGATCGCCTTCATCGGCTCGCACGGCATCCGCAAGACGACCGCCGCGCTGGCCTTCGCCAGCGTCATGCAGCGGGCCGGTAGGTCGGTCGAATTCGCCCGGGAAGTCGTGCGTGACAACCCGCTGGGCTTCAACGAAGCGGCCACTGTCGAGGCCCAGCTGTGGGTGCTGACGTCGCAGATCCGGCGTGAGCTCGAGCTGGCCCAGGGGGCCGAGTGCCTGGTCACCGACCGCGGCGTGATGGACAACTTCGCCTACTACCTGCGCGCCAGCGACGGCCTGGATCGATTCGCGATCGAGCCCCTGGTATCTGCATGGTCGGAGACGTACGACCTGGTCGTGCGCCTGACGCCCGACGTCGAGATCCGCGCCGACGGTGTGCGCTCCACCAACGACCGGTTCCGGGACGAGATCGAGGCCATCCTTGACGATCGCCTGCCGGGTTTGATCCCACCCGAGCGTCTGGTCATCCAGGCTGCGTCGGAGGTCACCGAGGAGCACGACTGGTGGCCGCTGGCCGAGCGTCTCGCCGCACGCGTTGGCGAAGGGTTGCTGGCCGAGGGCGTCAGTCGGCCCTCCCGGCCCGCCCGGGCACGTCCCCGGAACTACGGCTCACTCAGGGGTACATCCCGGGACCAGCTGGCACTCGATCTGGGCCTCTGACCCCGAGAACGCCCTCGTCGTCGAGCTGACCATCATCATCTCCCCGGCTCGTTCGGTCGGACCCGGGTACAGTCAACCCGATGCCGAATACGGCTGTCCCTGGCTGGGGCAGCGACCAGGAACCATCCTCAGTCCCCGATCCGGGTCGAACCGGACCCCTCGACAGCGATGTCGCGGTGGGTCTGCTTCAGCGTGGCCAGACCCTGGCCGACCAGGGTGACTGGGAGCTCGCGGCCGGCACCTTCGCCCGAGTGGTCGGCAACGACGACCCCTCGCTCCACACGGCTGCCCTCCTGGGCCTCGCCGAGTGCCGCTACCGGCTCGACGATGAGCCCGCCGCGCTGCAGGCGCTGGATCTCGGCCACGCAGGCACCTGAGAACCCGCTCACGTGGCGCGCCTGGAAAGCGCTGGCTGCCGCGCGCGTCCGAAGCGACGACGTGCCGGGCGCCGCACGCGCGTACCGCGAGGCCGGGCGGCGCGCGCCATCATCAGAGCAGGCCGAGATCCAGTCACGCATCGGCTGGTTGAGCAAGGAGTCGGGCGACGAGCAGGGCGCCAGACGCGCCTTCAGTCGGTCGCGAGCCGACGGCATGGCGCAGCCCGTGGTTACCTACGCCATCCTCGCAGTCACCACCATCGTCAGCCTCGCCATCCTCGTCGGCGGCCTGGTCGACCTTGAGAACGTGCTGCTGCTCGACAAGGGCGCCATGTATCTCGGGGACGAGTACTGGCGCTTGTTGACGGTGGCCCTCGTCCACGGCTCGATCATCCACCTGATGTTCAACATGTATGCGCTGTGGATCATCGGGCCCATCGTGGAGACGTTGTATGGACCGTGGCGCTTCGTGTTCATCTACCTGATCTGTGTCGCTGCCGGGTCCGCCGCGAGCTACGCCACGTCGCCCAACCCCGGCGTGGGCGCCAGCGGTGGCGTATTCGGCCTGTTCGGGGCGCTGCTGATCGCCGATCGCGTGCACAAGCCGGCACTGACCAGGAACGCACGCAACCTGACCATGCAGATCGGGATGCTCATCGCCATCAACCTGGTCATCGGCATCACCATCCCTGGCATCGACAACGCCGCCCACATCGGCGGGCTGCTGGCCGGCGCGGCGCTGGGGTTCCTGGTGGTGCCGCAGGGCGCGCGGCTGGGCTCCTTCTGGTCGCGGCCGGTCAAACAGGACGGCCCCAGGTCGCCGACCGATCCACCACCCGATCCGGCCGACCGGAGCCGCTGGCTACGACTGGCCGGCGTGGTCGGGCTGGTCGCGGTCATCGCCGCGTTCGTCGTCAGCAGCCCCATCACCTACAGCCCATCCCAATTGTTGCTTTTCGGCGGCTAGCCACGTCCGGTCACCCACCAGTCGCGACAGGCGATAGGCGTCACGGCGTGCCAGTCGTGCGTGGTCGGCGGGAAGGCGTTCCGGGCCAGGCGGGGCGCTGATGGGCAGTTCCAGGGCGACCGCCCGCCGTGGCTCGTGGTGGGGTCCGTTGTCGCGCAGCGTCAAGGTCCACCAGGTCGCGACGCTGCCGGGCAGACGGAAACGTCCATCGATGGGGCCACGAGCCCGGGCATCCTCACGTCGGAAGGCGAAGCAGCCGGAACGCAGGGCGGTGCAATCGCCGGTCACGATGGGGTGATACCGCCGCATGTCGCCGGAGTCGAGCCCCTCGATGCCGGCCGCCGCCACGCGTTCATCCCGCAGCGTCTGGAGCAGCGGACCAACGATGTCGGCACGAGGCAGACGGTCGGCATCCAGGACGATCACCAGTTCACCGCTCGAGCGCCGGACAGCTGCCTGAAGGGCATCGCCCGGGCTGAACGGCGCGACACTGCGGATGATCTCGTCCGCCCGGCCGTCCACTGGAGTGTCACGGTCGACGACGACCAGCACCTGGCACCGCTCGGGTCGATGCGTCTCCAGCGCGGTCAGCGCCGGGCCAGGCGCGAGCGCGTAGGGACCAGGGAGCACCACGACCGAGACAGCCGTCGTCGATGGTTCCTCAAGCCGTGAGGGGACCGAGGCGACCGAGCCGAAAACGGTCTGTCCATCCTCCACGACGTCGGCCGGCCAGGCCGGCGACAGCTCCCACTCGAGGCCCTGATCGACGATGCGCCAACCGGCCGTCTCGATCCGCACCCTGATCTCGTCCGCACGTCCCCAATCGCGTTGGGCACGAGCCGCGGCTCGCTCCGCGGCGAGCGCGACGATCTGCGGTGGTATGGACGTGTCGGCCATGAGCCGAGCATATCGTTTCCGGGAGCGGGTACCCTTCGTCATCCATGGAGCGCAGCATCTGGGCCGTCACGGTCGCCACGTTCGCGCTCCGCTTCGCCACCGGACTGACCGGTGCGCTGCTCATCTTCCTCCTGGCCGACCTGCCGGACTACGGTGGGCCTACCGTCGACCCGCTCCTGATCGGCCTCTTCACGGCGCTCTTCTTCGCGAGCGAACTCGTCCTGTCGCCGCCATTCGGCTTGCTGTCCGACCGGCTGGGGTATCACCGCGTCATGCAGCTCGGCCCGATCTTCGGGGCGGTGGCCGTGTTGCTGACCGCCCTCACCGTGGAGTTGCACCTGCCCGGTTCGGTCGTGATCGCCCTTCCCATCCTGGTCGGGAGCATGCCGCTCCTTGGCTTCACGCGCCTGCTGGAAGGCGCGTCCACAGCCGCCAGCGTGCCGTCCGTGCTGGGCTTCATCGCGGCCGCCACCAGTGGAGACGAGGCACTGCGCGGCCGGGCCTCGGCCCGCTTCGAAGCCGCCACCATCGCCGGACTGGGTGGCGGACTGGCGGCTGCCGGACCGGTGTGGGAACTCTTCGGCCCGACCGCGTTCGTGCTGAACGGCCTGGTCTACGTGGTCGCATTCGCGCTGTATCGCTGGTTCGTGCCGGTGGTCGAGCTACCGTCCCCGCCTGGTATCTCGCGGCGCCTCGATCGCCATCGCTACCGACGCCTGCTGCAGCGCTCCCGCGTCTGGTTGCTGGCCCCGACCTGGATCGCGCTCAATGCCGGCCTCGGCCTCTACACCTCGCAAACGCTGTTCCAGTTGGTGCGGAGACCTGACGAACGCTTTGCCGACCAGACGCTGGTGGGTGGCTTCGACCCGCTCATGGTCACGGTGGCCTTCCTGATCGGCGGGATCGTCTTCTTCGCAGGGCTGCTGTTCTGGGGTGGTCGGTTCAACGTCCACCGTCGCACCAGTATCATCTTCTACGGCATCGTCGGGGGCGCCGTCTTCGTGGTCTCCGCGTTGCTGCTGAACCATGGCGGCGAGGCCGGACCCGTCATCCGCGCCATCCTGCTCGGCGGCCTGGGGATGGGGCTCTTCCTCATCGCGGGTGCCACGCCGGCGGCACTGGGTCTACTGGCGGACATGTCGGAGTCGTTCCCCGCCGATCGCGGTGCCGTCATGGGCCTGTACAGCGTGTTCCTGGGGATCGGGCAGATCGTGGGAGCGCTCATCGGCGCGGTCGCGGCATCGCTCTGGGCGCTCGACGGCATCCTCTTCGCGACACTCGCCCTGCTGGGAGTGGCCCTCCTGCCGCTGGCTCGACTGCGCCGCTTCGAGTTCGCCTTCCAGGCCACGCCCGCGAGTGGTCCCGATCCGCGAACGGCGGTGGACCTCTCGGTGACGCGTGCCTACCCGGTCGACGGGACCGATCAGAGTGGGGGAGGATAGGAGCCATGAGCGACCACGATGCCCCCGGGGTGAGCGACTACGGCAACTACATCGGCGGCCAATGGCTGCCCGCGCAAAGCGGCGCCACCTTCGAGTCCATGGATCCATCGGACGGATCCCTGATCGGACGCTTCGCGGCGTCGGATGCAAGCGACGTGGACGCCGCAGTGGCAGCGGCACGCGGAGCGTTCCCGGGCTGGCGGGCGACGCCAGCGCCTCGCCGCGGCGAGATCCTGTTCCGCTTCGCCGCGCTGCTGGCTGAGCACAAGGAGCAGGTCTCACGTGCCATGACCCGCGAGATGGGCAAGGTCATCGCCGAGGCGCGTGGTGATGTCCAGGAGGGCATCGACATCGCCTACCTGATGGCCGGCGAGGGCCGACGGTTGTTCGGGGACACGGTGCCCTCGGAGCTGCCCGACAAGTGGGCCATGAGCGTGCGTGAGCCGCTCGGTGTGGCCGGCCTCATCACACCCTGGAACTTTCCCATCGCCATCCCCTGCTGGAAGATGATGCCCGCCCTCATCGCCGGCAATACCATCGTCTTCAAGCCGGCCTCGGATACACCCTGGAACGCGGTGCTGCTGGTGGAGATCCTGGCGGAGGCAGGCTTTCCGTCGGGCGTCATCAACCTGGTGACGGGCTCGGGAGCCGACGTGGGGATGCCCATCGTGAAGCATCCCGATGTGGCTGTGGTCGGCTTTACCGGCAACGGGGAGACCGGACGAGCCATCGCCATCGAAGCGGCCGGCCGGGGCGTCAAGCTGTCCATGGAACTGGGTGGCAAGAACGCCATCGTGGTGCTCGACGACGCCGACCTTGACCTCGCGGTCGACGGCATCATCTGGTCGGCCTTCGGCACCACCGGGCAGCGCTGCACCGCGTGCAGTCGGGTCATCGTCACCGAAGGGGTGGCCGACGAGCTGGTGCGGCGTCTCGCCGAGCGTGCGGCCTCCCTGAGCCTGGGGTCCGGGCTCGATCCCAGCATCGACGTCGGGCCGCTCATCAACGAGGCTGCGGTCCAGAAGGTGGAGCGCTACATCCAGATCGGGAAGGGCGAAGGCTCGACGCTGGTCACCGGCGGGACGCGCGCGAGTGGCAGTCTCGCTGCTGGTGGCCACTTCTTCGAGCCGACCATCTTCGATCATGTCGAGGCGGATTCACGGATGGGCCAGGAGGAGATCTTTGGCCCGGTGCTCTCGATCATCCGTGTGCCGGACTACGACACTGCCGTCACGGCGGCAACTGGGGTGCGCTACGGGCTCTCGTCGAGCATCTTCACCAGCGACACCAACACCGCGTTCCGCGCCATGCGTGACTTCGACACCGGCATCGTCTACATCAATGCCGGCACCATCGGGGCGGAGACCCACCTGCCCTTCGGGGGCACCAAGGCCACCGGCAACGGGCATCGTGAGGCTGGCCACGCCGCGCTCGACACGTACACCGAGTGGAAGGCCATCTACGTCGACTACTCGGGCACCCTGCAGCGTGCCCAGATCGACAACCAGCCCGCGGAGTAGAGGCAGGCAGGGCGACGGCTGAGGCTACTCCGCTGGCGTCAGGCTCGTGGGGCACTCGGGCGATGGTTTGCCCGGGTTGCAGAACCACAGGACCTCCGTCCGGCCCTGGAGAAGCGTCAGGTTGGTCCCCCGCGAGATGTAGCCAGTCGCATTCTCCATGAGCGACTGGAAGATGTTCTGCTGCACGCACAGCGGACTGCGCTTCGTGGACCTGCCCTTGGCTGGCGGGCAGGCGCGTCCGTGCACGCTGAGGGTCCCGATGTCGATGACCGCGGCACGCGCCGTGAAGTTCGCGAAGTAGTCATTGGTGCTGCTCGCGGTGGCAGCACCGGTATCACCCTGCACGACTCCGATCTCTGTGAACGCGGCGGTGATGGGCGTTGGTGTGTCCGGCAACACCTCGCGTACACCTCCCTTGGCCTTGGGCTTCTGGTCCATCCTCCATAGGATCCAGGTGGGGCCCTCCAGGGGAGCCTGGCGAAGGAGTCGCATCCGCACGGTACCGGTCCGGTCGAGGAGCTCGAGTTGATCACCACGCAATGCCTGTGATGCCGTGGCCTTCAGGGCTTCGAGGAATGCTGCGTCGATGGTCTTGCTTCTCTCGTTCCGTCCACACTTGCCGGCAGGCGCCAGCTTGTAGACGCTCAGCGCCAGGGCGGCGCCCAGGCTGCTCCCATCGAACGGCCGACAGTACGTGCGCCCTTGCACCTGGCCGCCGAAGAACTGGACAGCCGATTTCGACAGGTCGACCGAGGTGAGCTCGAGCGGCTCACCGTTGGGATCCAGGATCTCGGTCGGTGTCCAGACGTCTTCCCCGAGCTCGATCGATGGGCTGAACGCCAGTCGAGCCCTGCCGTTGGCGTCACCAAGGGTCAGGCCGGCGGGCAGGATCTGGAAATCGGTGATCGTGTCGAACGTGTCGATGAACCCCTGCGCCTGCTCGGCCAGGGCCTCGGGGCAACTGGAGGGGCGATAGGCGACGTCGGTGATGCGCATGCTGCTGTCGTTGGTGCGGAATGAACCCAGGAACGTGCCACAGCCGGTGCTGCCGACGACGTGCCCGCTTAGTTGGTCGCCACTGCCGCCGCCACGGAGGAACTCCATGGTTGGCGGCGCCCCGAGGGTGATCGTCTCGATGCCGCCGTCCGGATCGCCGATGCGAGCCAGTTCCCATGGCGCGATGGTGGGATCGAATGGGATGGTGGCAGCGGTCAGCGTCAGCAACGGCTCGTCAGTGACGCCGTACAGCCGAAGGATGTCACCCTCCAGCGACTTTCCGGACGCGCCGGCAAGCGCCTGGTAGAACGCATCGTCGACCGCCTGTGCGCTCGAGTCGCACGAAACGGCGTCGATCTGCGGTGTCTCGATATTGATGTCATTGGCGGTCTGCGTATAGATCGCTTTGTACGTGCTACACGCGCCATTTCCCTGGAGGACGCCCCCGTATGGCAGGAACGTGACGCTGATCCCAGGCGGGACCGCTGTCAACTTGCCGTTGGCGTCGCGGAACTCGAGCAGTTGCCATCGGTTCTCGATATCGTCGGGCCTGACGGTGCCTGGCTGGGCCAGTGACGCGCCCGGCAAGAGCGCCGCCAGGATCACGACCGCTGCGATTGCGACCCCGATCTGGCGGAAGGGACGGCGGGACTCGATGTGGGGCGCGTAGCGACGACTCATACGACCTCTGCTGTGGCGGCCGCGGGTGCGACCGAACGGGCCGAGTCCAGTGCATCTCGCATGGCTCGGTCCAGGATGCTGGCTTCGGATGACAGGGCGAAGAAGGAGTAGCCCATGCGCGCGTAGGCTGCCACATCTGCCGGATTCCAGACGAGGACGCCGGCCGCCTTGCCCGCAGCGCGGGCCGCCAGGGCGACACGTTCGATCGCCGACTGGAAGTCAGGGTGCTCGATGTGGCCAGGGACCCCCAGGGCGTGAGACAGGTCGGAGGGACCCACGAAAAGGACGTCGATGCCATCCACGCCGGCGATATCGTCGACCTCCCCGACCGCCTCGCGTGACTCGATCTGGGCGATACAGAGCAGGTCGTGGTGACTGACGGCGGCGCCACCATGCCCACCACTGCCAAAGTCCATCCCGCGCGTAAAGAGGGCGACCCCGCGCTCACCGCCGGGCTGCGTTCGCATCCAGCCGGCGACATCCCGCGCCATGTCGGCGCTATGGACCTGCGGCACCATCACCCCACGTGCGCCCAGATCCAGGGCCCGACCGACTCGGATGCGTGCACCACTCTCGACGCGGACGAGTGGAGTGGAACCAGCTGACGCGATGGCCATGGTCAGACTGACCAAGCCGGCTTCATCGGACGTGCCGTGCTCGAGGTCCACCAGGACCCAGTCGAGACCGGTGCGGGCCACGACCTCTGCACTGAACGGAGAGGGGCTGACCAGGAACGTGCCGAAGAGCGTCTCCCGGGACAGGGCCCGGTGGCGCAGTGAGTCAGTCGTCGCAGCATCCCTTCTTACTGTGCGGTACGGGCATCCTTGCCGGGATTTGCTAGAATGTCCGTCTCGTGGGCCGCTAGCTCAACGGTAGAGCAAGTGACTCTTAATCACTAGGTTGAAGGTTCGAATCCTTCGCGGCTCACCAACCCTCGACCAAAGCAAGACCCCTCCGATGGTTCGGAGGGGTTCAGTCTTGTTGGGAGCGTTGCTCTTGCGCACCCACGCGAAGGTACTAGTAGTGGTACCGGGAAACGGATCAGCCCACCGGTTCTTCCGCTCCAACTATGACTACTAAGGGAGTAGCAGACTAGTCGAAGGAGCAGCGTCCCCGATGGGCTGAAGGAGGAGGATCGAGCGGACCCGGCGGAGGAGGAGGAGGAAACCGACCCCGCTCGATCTTCATTTGGTAGCCGGACTTAGGCGGATGGGTCCTCCATGATGATCCGGCGGGTGTGAGTAAAGGATGTGATGCGGTTGAGAAGGCTCGACAGACCGCTCCTGGGCTTGGCCAGCGAGGAACATTCCAGCCAGATATAGTGATCGTGGGCAACCGCGATCATGTGCTCGCCGCAGAGGCAATAGGGAGCCGATCGCTCCGCAGTCTCGATGAGGTCCACGGCTCGCTGGTTGTCGCGCTCCGTGAGGAATGGTGCAGCCCCTGCTGCAACTCCTGGGACCTGTGTGTGCGTCATGTGCCTCAACCTCCAGGTTGATGCTCGTTCGATCTGAGCGGCCCTGCTATCCGTCTGATATTTCGAGCCGGTCCGTATCGTACAACAGCCCTCCAGCATTTGCAAGACGGACCGTTCTGGATTATTGGTATCGAAACGGTTGCAAATGAGACATGACGTCTCGTATCATTGAGTCGATGACGTTCGAGGTACGAGATCCAGAAGCCGGGAACATGGACCCGTTGGACGAGGTCATCGCGCGTGAGACGGTCGAGGCGACGAGTACGACATCGGGTCGCCAAGGCCGGCCGCGCAGCGATCGGGCCCACCGGGACATCTGCGACGCATTCAGGCAGCTCCTGATCGAGGATGGCTTCGACAAGGTCCGCATGGAGCACGTCGCGTCGAGGGCCAGGGTCGGCAAGGCCACCATCTACCGGCACTGGCCATCCAAGCAGGCGCTGGCACAGGAAGTGCTGACACAACTGGCTAACCCGCATATCGCTGTACCGGACGTCGGCGACACGCGAACCGAGTTGCTGGCAACGGTGCTGGCGCCCATGCGAGCGCTGACCGAGTCCGATTTCGGCCCGGTCATCCGCGAGCTTCTCTCAGAGATCGCACGCAATCCGGAGCTGGGCGATCCGTTTCGTGCTTCGGTCGTGCAGGCTCGCCGCGACGAGGTCGGTCGCGTCATCGCCCGCGGCATCCGCCGGGGCGACTTGCGTCCGGATGTACATCCCGATGTCGCCACCGAGATGCTCATCGGTCCCGTCTACTTCCGCCTCATGTTCGGCGGAGCCCTGGATGCGGACTTCGCGGAGCGCATCGTCGACGAGGTGCTGCAAGGCTGGTCGATGCGGGGATGGGGAGAGGTCGCGACCAACTGGCTCTAGACCGTCGGTGGGCGCTCAGCCCTCGAATGGAAGTTTCTCCAGCAGCACCAGGAACGGGCGTGTCGGACGGGTCGGCACGTCGGTCACGGCCAGCTTCAACCAGCCATCATGCCCGGGACCCGGGCGCCATCGACCATCCAGCCGCCGTGCCGAGATGGCCTCAAGCCCCAGCGATGCGACGGCACGACCAAGCGTGACCCCTTCGCGGGCCAACCCCCGCCCCACGACGCAGTGCTCCGAGTCCGTCACCATCGCCGCCAACTGGCGTCGACGCTCGACGAACGGCTCGTCGGCCAGGCTGACGCCTTTGCGGTAGAGCAGGTCAGACGCCACGAAGGCACCCTCGGCCGCTCCCTCGTAGATCCCCGCGAGCCGGCGGCGCAGCAGCCGGGCATCGGGCCTGCCATCGGCATCGAGTGCCAGCAGGGTGCCCTCGACGATGACGTTGTCGGTGCCGATGGACCGGGCCGCGGTGGCCAACTCGGGAAACGCGGCGAGTGGATCGCTGAGGTGCTCGGTACGCAGCTCGAGTCGATCCGGCCTGGAGTCGGAGATGAGCCTGCGCCCCCGGCCACCAGGGCTCGAAGAAGTAGCTGTCGTCGTCGAACGGGGCACCAGCCTCGATCGGCGCGGCGAAGGCCAGCCGCGCTGGCAGCACCGCCGCCCGCGCGTCGGGCCCCCCAGTCAGATCGAGCGAGAGCTGTCGGTTCACCAGGCACACCGGGGGGCTGCGACGCCTGGTCCGTGAGGCACGCTGAGTGTCAGGCCGACTTGCGTTTCTGCGCCGTACCCGTGGTCTTCGAGCGAGCCTTGGTCGTGGTGGTGGACTTGGTCCTGGACGTGGCTCGCTTGGCGGAGCTGCCCTTGGCGCCGCCGGCCCCGGCCTTGGTCGTGCGGCGCTGGCGGGCCTTGGCCACGGAGACGGGTTCCTCCGAAGCAGCCGTGGCGAGCGCATCGCCGGCCTTGCGGTCGCTGCGTGCGGCCGCGACGCTGGCTTCGAGCACGGCCATCAGGTCGGTGAGCTTGCTCGTCTCGACCTCGGGCTCGGGGACCTCGACGGGCTGGCCGGCGACCTTCTGATCGATGACCTTCAGCAGCGCTTCCCGGTATTCATCCTTGTAGCGCGAGGCGTCGAATTCTCCGGTCAGCGCGTCTACCAGCTGCCGTGCCATGGCCAGCTCGCTGTCCTTGAACCCCTCGGCCTGCTCGGGGACATCCAGGTCTCCGGCATCACGGACCTCATCGGGCCAGTACAGCGTGGAGAGGAGCATGGTGGAGCCGAACGGGTCCAGTGCGGCCAGCTGCTCGCGGTCCTTGAGCACGATCTTGCAGATGGCCTGCAGCTTGCTGTCGGCCAGGACCGTCTTGAGCAACTGGAAGGCCTTGACGCCGATCGGTTCGGGCTCCAGGTAGTAGGACTGCTTGACGAAGGAAGTCTCGCTGCCGTCCTGGCTCACCGGCACGAACTGCTCGATCTCGATGGAGCGAACCGTCTTGAGTGGCACGGCCTCGAAGTCGCTTTCGTCGAGGACGACGTATTGGCCCTTGGACCATTCGAAGCCCCGGACCGTGTCCGAGCGCTTGATCTCGCCGTGGACCGGACAGTGCACCTTCATCTGGATGCGCTCGAGATCCTCTTCGTGAAGCATGTTGAAAGACAGCCCGCCGCGCGACTCCGTGGCGAGGTAGAGCCTGACCGGGATGGTCACGAGCCCGAACTGGATGGCGCCGCGCCACATCGCACGTGGCATGTGCGTACTCCTTGCTGCGCAGGCGACAGGACGCCCGTTGATCCGCCCAGCATAGCCATCCGCCGCGATGCCGTCGTCCCTGGGTCCTGCCAACGAGGCGGATGCGCTGTGAGCGCTATCCTGCCTCCCACGTTGAGAAGGTATGTCGCCTGGTCGCTCTCGATCGCGCTACTGCTTGTGGCATGCACGGCGACGGGGTCCACTGCTCCCGAAGCGCCGGCCTCGCCGCTGGCTAGCCACGGTGTCGACGCGTCGATGGGCGTGGACGACGAGCCACCGGCGTATCGCCAGCGACTACGCCTGGTGGCGCTGGGAGACGGCTACACCGCCGGCACCACCACGGATGCCCCGAACCGCGACAGCTGGCCGGCGCAGCTGGTCCAGCTCATCAACCGCAGCCAGATGCCCTTCCAGTTCAATGCCTACAACCTGGCGGAACCGGGCGACACCAGCCTCAACGTGCTGATCGACCAGCTGCCGCAGGTGGTGTCCTATCAGCCCGACATCGTGACGCTGCAGGTGGGCGCCAACGACATCTTCACTGCCCATGACTTCAGCGCGTCCGGGGCTGACGTGTATCGCACCAACCTCGAAGCCATCTTCGAGGGCTTGCTTGCGATCGTTCCGGCGGATCGGATCCTGGCCGTGACCACCCCCGATCAGGAGCTCACCTTGAAAGGTCGAGCGATGGGTCGGGAAGGTGCCGATAGCAACGACGTCACTCTGGCCAACGCCATCCTCGATGATGTCGCCGGCGAGCGTCGCATCGTGGTCGTGGATATCGCACCGGTATATGAGATGGTCGTGGATGATCCCGGCCTGGTCCTCGACGGCGGCCCCTATCCAAGCGCCCGGCAGTACGCCGGCTGGGTCGAGATCATCGGCCAGCAGATCCGTCGCGTGCTGTCCTCTCTGGAGCCGTAGTACGCTTGCGCCCTCGTGCATAGCCGGTCCTGTGAGGCCGGGATCCCGGTCCTGTGAGGCCAGCATGGAGGAAGCCTGAGCATGTCCCCCGTGGCGCCGGTCGTGGTGCCTTCCCCGGTCCTACCCCTTCCGGCTGACGCGGTCGTCGACCCCAGGATCGGGAGTAGTGGTCCCTGCCTGCTGGCGCTCGAGGACGGCTCCGTGTTCCGGGGCATCGCCTTCGGTGCCACCGGCCACGGTGGCGGCGACCTGGTGGTCAATACCTCGCAGACGGGCTACCAGGAGGTCTGCACGGACCCCAGCTATGCCGGCCAGGTCGTGGTCATGACATTTCCGCTCATCGGCAACCACGGTCGGTTCGCCGATGACGACCAGTCGGAGCGCCCCTGGCTGGCCGGCCTGGTGGTCGGACATGCCACCGCAGGTGTCCTGGGGAGAGCCCGTCAGATCGTGCACCTGCTGCGAGCCCAGGGCGTGCCGGCGATCGCAGGCCTGGACACGCGGACCCTGGCCAGGCATCTGCGAGCCAGTGGCTCCCTGCGCGGCGTGATCACTGCTCCCGGCGAGGTCGATCCCGTCGCCGCGGTCGCGGCGGCCCGGGCCGTGCCGGTCTGGGAAAAGCAGGACTTCGTCTCGCAGGTCTCGGCGAACGGACCCTACGAGGTCGGCGACCGGGGCCCCGTGGTGAGCGTCATCGACCTGGGTCTCAAGACCAACATCGTGCGCTCGCTCCACCGACGCGGTGCCCGGGTGCGTGTGCTGCCACATACCGCCAGCGTGGCGCAGGTCCTCGCGACGGACGTCGACGGCGTGGTCATCTCGCCCGGGCCCGGTGATCCCGGCGTGCTGGATGGGCCGGTCGAGCTGGCGCGGGCCGTGATCGCCGACGGACGGCCGCTGCTGGGGATCTGCCTCGGCCACCAGATCGTCGCCCGTGCCGCGGGTGGTACCACGCAGCGGCTGCGCTTCGGGCACCATGCAGCCAATCATCCCGTGCGCGACGAGACCTCGGGCCGCGTCATCGTGACCGCCCAGAACCACGAGGTCGAGGTGGTCGGCGAGTCGCTGCCCCAGGCCTCCGGCTTCTTCGTCAGCCAGCGCAACCTCAACGATGGCTCCGTCGAGGGCTTGCGCCACCATTCGTTGCCCATCGAGACCGTGCAGTATCACCCCGAGGGGTCGCCGGGTCCGCTCGACGCAGGGGAGGTCTTCGACCGTTTCCTGGGCCACGTCCGGGCTCGAGCCGGCAGCCGATGAGCGAGCGACCCGGCTCCATCCTCATCATCGGCTCCGGGCCGGTCATCATCGGACAGGCCGCCGAGTTCGACTATGCCGGTACCCAGGCCTGCCGCGCGCTGCGTGAGGAAGGCATCCGAACCATCCTGTTGAACTCCAATCCGGCCACCATCATGACCGACCCCGGTGTGGCCGACGCGGTCTACCTGGAGCCGCTCACCGTGGCTTCGGTGGAGCGCATCCTCGAGATCGAGAAGCCCGATGGCATCCTGGCCGGGCTTGGTGGTCAGACCGGCCTGAACCTGGCCGTGGAGGTGGCCAGGGCCGGGGTCCTGGAGCGAACCGGGACGCGACTGCTGGGGACGCCCATCGAGGCCATCGAGATGGCCGAGGACCGCGAGCGGTTCCGCGATCTGCTCGACACGATCGGCCAGCCCTACGCGCCATCGGCCATCATCGAAGGGGATACCGAGGAGGTCCGCGCCGCTGCCGCCGAACGTGCCTTCGCCGACATCGGCCTGCCGGCGATCGTGCGGCCGGCGTTCACGTTGGGTGGTACCGGCGGGGGCATCGTGGACACGCGCGCAGGCTTCGATGAGCGCGTTCGCTCGGGACTGCGCATGAGCCCCATCGGCCAGGTCATGGTGGAGCGTTACCTGACCGGCTGGCAGGAGATCGAGTACGAGGTCATGCGCGATGCCGCCGACACCTGCATCGCGGTTTGCTCCATGGAGAACGTCGACCCGCTCGGCGTGCACACCGGTGACTCCGTGGTCGTGGCCCCCGTGCAGACGCTGCCGGATCCGGTCCACCAGCGGTTGCGCACCGCGGCCCTCGACATCATCCGGGCGCTCGGCGTCGAGGGTGGCTGCAACGTCCAGTTCGCGCTGTCGCCCGACTCGAGCGAGTACGCCGTGATCGAGGTCAACCCACGCGTCAGTCGTTCATCGGCGCTGGCGTCCAAGGCGACCGGTTATCCCATCGCCCGCGTGGCCGCCCAGATCGCCATCGGTCGGCGGCTCGATGAGATCCCCAACGCCATCACCGGCACGACCGTAGCCGCATTCGAACCGGCTCTCGACTACGTCGTCGTGAAGCTGCCGCGATTCCCGTTCGACAAGTTCCCCGGCGCTGACCGCGCGCTGGGTTCGCAGATGAAGGCGACCGGCGAGGTCATGGCCATCGAGCGTACCTTCGGGTCGGCCCTCAACAAGGCCCTGAGAGGACTGGAGCAGGCGGGAGCAGGATTCCTGGCCGAGGACCCAGCCTGGCTGCCCACGCTCGACGTACTGGCCGGCTGGGCTGCGGGGAGTCGTGATGATCGCGCGGCCATCCCGCATGATCCCCGTGCCCATGACGATGCCTTCGCCGATGTGCTCATGGATAGCGATGGCCTGGTCGTGGCAGGTGACGCCGCTGCCACTGCCGACGCCATCCCGGCGTCGCGGGCGACACTCCTGGCACGTTTCCTGAAGCCCTCGGACTCCCGGCTGTGGCGATTGTTGGCGCTGTTGCGGCGTGGGGTACCGGGGACAGACGTGCAGCGTGTCACCGGGATCGCCCCATGGTTCGTCTCCGAGATGGAGCGGCTGGCCGAGCTGGAGCGGCGCATGCGCGACGAAGGACGCCAGCTCTCCGACGGACTGCTGGTCTCGGTCAAGCGGGCCTCGTTCAGCGATCGCGACATCGCCGCGTTGACCGGCCTGTCCGCGGCAGCGGTGACCGAACGGCGGCATGCCATGGGCCTTCGGCCCGGCTTCGCGATGGTCGATACCTGCGCCGCCGAGTTCGCGGCCGAGACCCCCTATTTCTATGCCACCTACGCAGCCACCGGGTCGGAGCCCGAAGCGCCGCCGGTGCCCCGGCCCGCGGCGATGGTCATCGGTTCGGGGCCGGTCCGCATCGGACAGGGCATCGAATTCGACTACTGCGCGGTCCAGGCGGCCCAGACCCTGCGTGACGACGGCGTCTCGGCAGTGATGATCAATTCCAACCCCGAGACGGTTTCGACCGATTTCGACGCCTCCACCCGACTCTATTTCGAACCGCTCGACGCCGAGAGCGTCCTGGAGGTCATCGACGTCGAGACGGCCCCAGGTGAGGAGCGCCTGCCGGCACTCATCCAGTTCGGGGGCCAGACGCCACTCAACCTGGCGGTGACGCTGGAGGCGGCGGGGGTGCCCCTCCCTGGGATCGACGTGGACCGCATCGACCGGGCCGAGGAACGCACCCGGTTCGCGGGGATGATCGACGGACTGGCTATCCCGCAGCCGCGCGGCGGTATCGCGACCTCGCTCGACGAGGCGCTCGCCGTGGCCGACGAGGTCGGCTATCCGGTGCTGGTGCGGCCGTCCTTCGTCATCGGTGGCTTGGCGATCGACTTTTGCTACGGGCCTGACGACCTGGCGCGCCAATTGGCCGTGGCGACCATCGTGACCGAGGACCGACCCGTCCGGATCGATGCCTACCTCGAGGGTCTGGAGGTCGACGTCGATGCCATCACGGACGGTGAGGCGGTGCTCATCCCCGGGCTCATGGAGCACGTCGAGCGGGCCGGCGTGCACTCGGGCGACAGCGTGGCCCTGTTTCCACCGCAACAACTCAGCGCGACTGCGCAGGACCGCATCGTCGAAGCGATGCGCCGCATCTGCCTCGAGATCGACGTACGCGGGCTGGTGAACGCCCAGTTCATCGTCCGGGGCGACGACGTCTACGTGCTCGAGGTGAATCCGCGCGCCAGTCGAACGGTGCCGTTCATGTCCAAGGTCACAGGCGTGCCGATGGTGGCGCTGGCCACGCGGATCGGCATGGGCGCGTCACTCGGCGACCTCGGATGGAGCGACGGCCTGCTGCCGACGCCGAGCCTGGTCGCCGTCAAAGCTCCGGTCTTCTCGACGGCCAAGCTGCGCGGGGTCGATCCGTCATTGGGTCCCGGGATGCAGTCCACCGGCGAGGTCATCGGACTGCACCAGGAAGCCCCCGTGGCGATGGCCAAGGCTCTCATGGCCGCCGCACTGCGTCCTCCCGTGCCAGGCCCGGACGGTGCCTCGGTGATCATCTCGGTAGCCGACCGTGACAAGTCGCGCCTGGCCGAGCTGGCTACGGCACTCGCTGCGGCTGGCTACCAGTTCATCGCCACACCGGGCACGACCCGGGCGTTGCGCAGCCTGGGATACCCGGTACAGGAAGTGGCCCTCATCGGTAGTGACGAAGGTGACCTGCCCTCTGTCCTGGAGGTCATCGCCCGAGGGGACGTGTCGCTCATCATCAATACGCCGACGCCGCGTCCGGGACCGGTCCTCGATGCGGCCGCCATCCGCCACGCGGCCATCGCGGAAGGTGTGCTCTGCATGACCACCATGGACACCGCCATCGCGGCAGCGCACTCGCTGGAGCCAGCAGCGCAGGCGCACATCGACGACGTTCGCTCGCTGGACGCCTGGCTGGCTGCGTCACGGCGCTAGCCGATGGCTGGCGACTTCCTGGGACCTGGGGTTGCCACCGACCCGGCGTTCCCGTCCGAAGCCATGGTCATGCTGATCGGCCCATCCGGTGCCGGCAAGTCGACATGGGCCGCACAGCACTTCGGCGCGGACCAGGTGGTCTCATCCGACGCCTGTCGCGCCCTGGTCGCGGGCGACGCCGCCGACCAGGCGGCGAACGCGGACGCGTTCAAGGTGCTCCACATCATCGTGGAGGCCCGGTTGCGACGTGGGCTGCTCACGGTGGTCGACGCCACCAACCTGCAGGCAGGTGCCCGCCGGACCCTGCTCCGCTACGCCCACAGCGCTGGCCGACCCGTTGTGGCCATCATCTTCGACGTATCCCTGGCACGGTGCCTGCGCCAGAATGCACGACGCACGGAGCGGCAGGTACCGGAGGCAGTGGTGCGCAGACAGCATGCGCAGCTCCAGACGGTGAAGGCCGCTCTGCCCGATGAAGACATCGACCAGACCTGGATCCTGCGCGACCCGGACATCGGGACTGCCTGACCTCGGTATGGTTGGGTCTGCGTCGCTCGCCGACCTGCCGATGAAGCGACAGAACGAGGGGAGGTGTCAGGGGCATGTTCGGGTTCGAGGACGCCATCGCTAACCTGTCCGCACTCGGGATCGTGGCTATCGCGGTCCTCGTCGGACTGGGTCTGCACTGGCTCGTGTTCCGCGTCGCTGACCGTCTGGCACGGCGGACGCCATCGACCCTCGACGAATCGATCATCGAACACAGCACTCGGCCGCTGCGCCTGCTCATCGTCCTGGGCACGGTCCTGGTGTCGACCATCTTCATGGGCCAGGAAGCGCGTCAGATCGCAGTCGAGGCGGTCATCTTCGTGGGCATCATAGGTTTGGGCTGGCTGGTGGTGGGCTTCACCCTGGTGGGGGCTGATGTGATGTTGCGGCGCTTCCCCGAGGAAGAGTCGGCGAGCCTCGAGGCTCGCCAGATGAAGACCCAGATCAACCTGTTGCAACGCTTTGGCGCCATCATCATCTGGCTGCTCGCCGTCGGCCTTGCCCTGCTGACCATCCCGGGCGTGGCCCCGCTGGCTGCGAGCCTTCTGGCAGGCGCCGGCGTCCTGGGCATCGTCCTGGGTGTCGCGGCCGGTCCCATCATCGGCAATTTCATCGCCGGCATCCAGATCGCCTTCACGCAACCCATCAAGCTCGGTGACGTCGTCGTCATCGGAGGGGAGTGGGGCACCATCGGTGAGATCACCGCGGCCTACGTGGTGGTCTACATCTGGGACAAGCGCCGCCTGATCGTGCCGCTCTCCGACATCGTCAACAAGCCCGTCGAGAACTGGACGCGGAAGGGCGGCGAGCTGCTGGGCACGGTCAGAATCCACGCCGACTATCGGGCGCCCATCGATGACATCCGCGCCGAGTACAAGCGCATCCTCGATGACTCGGGCCTCTGGGACGGCGAGACGTGGAGCGTCCTGGTGACCGATGCCGATGACCGTACCATCACGGTGCGGGCGCTCTATAGCGCACCTGACTCCAGCGTCGAATGGAACCTGCGCTGCCTGGTGCGGGAGAAGCTCATCACCTACCTGCAGCAGCAGCATCCGGAGGCCCTCCCGGTGGCCCGCGAGATCAACATCCGACCCGACTGAGACGCGCCGGGCGCGGGCTCGGCTAGGATGGTGCCCATGCCCAACGCTCTGACCCCGGTGCCTGCGTGAGCGACACCACACACGTCCGTTTCAGCCAGCGCACCTTGTCCAACGGCCTGCGAGTCATCATCGCACCCGACCGCGTCGCCCCAGTCGTGGCCATCAACCTCTGGTATGACGTGGGCTCCAAACATGAACAGCCCGGCAAGACCGGATTCGCCCACCTCTTCGAGCACTTCATGTTCCAGGGCAGCCGGCACGTGGCCAAGGCGGAGCACCTCAGCATCGTGCAGGGTGCCGGTGGTGTGCTCAATGCCACCACCTACTTCGACCGCACCAACTACTTCGAGACACTACCGTCGCACCAGGTCGAGCTGGGCCTGTGGCTGGAGGCGGACCGCATGGCCACGCTCCTCGATGCCATGTCCCAGGAGAACCTGGACAACCAGCGCGACGTGGTCAAGAACGAGAAGCGCCAGTCGTATGACAACCGGCCCTATGGCTCCTTCTACGAGAAGCTGATGGCCGCAGTCTTCCCGCCTGGCCATCCGTATCATCACACCCCCATCGGCTCGATGGAGGACCTCGACGCGGCCACGCTCGAGGACGTCGAGGCCTTCTTTCGTGCGTACTACGTGCCCAACAACGCGGTGCTCACGATCGCGGGCGATGTGGATGAGCAACCGGTCATCGACGCCGTGGAGCGCTACTTCGGACCGATCGCACCCAATCCGGAGCTGCCTCGCTTCCGCCGGCCCGAGGCGGGACCGGTCGCGGCGAGCCGCCAGGTCGTGACTGACGACGTCCCGCTCGAGCGCGTCCACGTGGGCTACCGATGCCCGGCATTCGGAAGGCGGGAGTTCGATGCACTCGAGGTCGGCATGCAGATCCTCGCCGGTGGGCGCGGCAGTCGCCTGCACAAGCGCCTGGTGCGCCAGGAGCGGGTCGCCCAGGACGTGGCCTTCTTCGCGCTCCCGTTGGTGGCAGGTTCATCCATCGCCGCCGGGTGGGTCACGGCCCGCCCCGAGTTCGACGCCGAAACGGTCGAGCGCATCCTCGACGAGGAGCTGCATCGCCTGACCCATGAACCCGTCACCGACGACGAGTTGGCCCGTGCTCACGCCCTGGTCGAGTCGGCTGAGCTCTCGGCGCTCTCGCACATGGACGAGGTCTCCGATCGGCTGTCGATGTACGCGACCTACTTCGACCGACCCGAGCTCGTCAACGAGCAGCTGGGTCGCTATCTCGCGGTCGACGCGGAAGCCGTGCGCGAGGTCTTCGCCGACGTCTTCGGCACTGATGCCCGTGCCACCATCACCTATGTACCCCGCACGTCCGAGGAGGCTGCGGCATGACTGACACGCTCCGCGCACTTGACACGCGCCCCCAGGCCGGCTCGCCGCGCAGCTATGACTTTCCCGACTTCGAACGGACGCGCCTGGCCAGCGGGCTCACCGTCATCCGGGCACACGTACCGGGGCGGCCGTTGCTCCAGGCGCAGCTGATCGTCCGTGGCGAAGCCGGCGCTGGTGCTGCCAGCGAGCCTGCGAACCTGGCCGGTGCCACCATGCTCACGGCACGGGCGATGTCCGAGGGAACGCAGCAGCGCGATGCGGTCGCATTCGTCGAGGCCGCTGAGCGCCTGGGAGCCGAGATGGGCGCCGTCGCTGGCTGGGACAGCCTGGCTGGTCACGTGGAGGTCCCGCGCACGCATCTCGCCAACGCCCTGGAGTTGTTCGCGGAGATGATGCTCCAGCCCAGCTTTCCCGAGCACGAGGTCGAGCGGCTACGAGGCGAACGCCTCAATGATCTGCAGCAGGTGATGGCCGACCCACGCCGTCGCGCCGAGAAGGCCTACCCCGAGGTCATCTACGGGGAGGACGCGGCGTACCGACGGTCTGTCGGCGGCAGCGAGGAGACCGTGGCCGGCATCGACCGCGAGGCGTTGGTGGGGCGCCATGCCGCGGTGCTCCGGCCCGGCGCCGCCACCCTGGTCATCTGCGGCGACCTCCGGGACGTGCCGGTGGACGACATCGTGGCGGCTTCCTTCGGCGATTGGGTCGACACGGCTGGAGACGCAGGGGTAGGTTCCGGACTCAGCCTCGTGGATGCCCCCGCGCCAGCGCGGCGCGTGGTCCTGGTCGATCGCCCCGGGGCACCACAATCGGAAGTCCGGGTCGGTCACGTCGGCACTCCGCGACGGATCGATGACTTCCATGCCGTTTCGGTCATGAACGCGCTGCTGGGTGGGCTCTTCAACTCGCGGCTCAATCGCCTGCTGCGCGAAGAGCGAGGCTATACCTACGGGGTGAGTTCCGGCTTCGACATGCGACGAGGTGCCGGTCCGTTCGCCGTCCGCTGTGCCGTGGAGTCGGATGTCACGGCGCCTGCCATCGCCGACATCATGGCGGAGCTCGAACGCATCCGCGAAGTGCCGGTCGAGAAGGACGAGCTGGATGCAGCGCGTGACTACCTGGTCGGCGTCTTCCCGCTGCGGTTCGAGACCTCCGCCCAGGTGGCCGGTGCACTGGCCGGCCTGGTGGTGTATGACCTGCCTGATGATGAGCTCGACCGCTACCGGCCGACCGTAGCGGCGGTCACCGCCGATGCTGTCCACGCGGCGGCGCAGCGATACATCGACCCCGGCGGCGGCGTCCATCGTGGTCGTCGGCGATGTCGCCAGGTTCGAGGTCGCCGTTGCGCGAGGCCGGCTACGAGGAGGTCGAGGTCGTTCGTGACGAGGGCTTCAGCAACCGTGGGTCGTAGCGCATGACCACCGGCGTGGCGCACGCATGATCGTCATCCTGGGCCGACCACGCGTCTACCGGCCCGAACCCGACGGCCCGCTGGCCCCCGGCGGACTGGCAGCTGAGATCGCGCTGGCCGTTGGCCGTGCCGGTACGGCCGTCGAGATGGTGGGCAGCATCGGAGATGACCCTGAAGGGGACCGGGTGGTGGTGGACCTTGGCCGAGCCGGTGTCGGTCACGCTGCCCTGCTGCGAGATCCTGCGGCCAGGACACCGACCCTCATCCGCTCCAGCGACGGCATCCTGCCACGCCTCGAGGCTGCCGATATCGAGCTGGGCCTGCGCTACGTGCCCGAATGTCGCGTGCTGGTCATCGCCGCGATGATCGAGACCGATGCACTGGCCCGGGCCCTGGAGTCGGCGGAGTATCACAGCGCCGCCGTGGTCATGGTGGCCCCCGCCGGCAGTGTCGATGCCAGCTGCCCTGGACGATAGCGTGACGCTGCTCGAGCGACCCGAACCCGAAGACGATCACGACGGCGAGCCACCCAGCGAGAGCGAGCTGGCGGCAGACGACGCAGCGTTCGGCGCCTTCGTGGCTGAATACGCCATGCGCCTCGACCAGGGCGAGTCGCCTGCCGACGCCTTCTCGGCAGCGCTCGGCGACAGCGCCTGGGAACGCTCCAGCGACGAAGGTGAGTGAGGCCCCGCTCCTCATCTGGAGCGAAGCGCTGCTGGCCTATGACTTCGGACCCGGCCATCCACTGACCCCGCGCCGTTTCGGGCCGGGCATCGACCTCATGCGGGCACTTGGGGCCGATCGGCTGGAGGCGCCGACCGAGGCCAGCGATGAGGCCCTGATGCGCCTCCATGCCCCCGGACTTCATCGAGCAGATCCGGTCATTCTCCGACCACCCGTGGCAACCCGCGGCCATGGGCGTGGGAACCGGGGATGTGCCCGCGTTCCACGGCATGCACGAGGCATCGGCGCTGGTCGCCGGCGGCTCCATCGGGGCGGTCCAGCGCATCCTCTCGGGTGACGCCGACCATGCCTTCTCGCCGGCCGGCGGTCTGCACCACGCGATGCCGACTCGAGCGTCGGGGTTCTGCGTCTACAACGATGTCGCCCTCGCGGTGGCGACCGCCCGTGACGCGGGGCATCGGGTCCTGTACATCGACCTCGATGTCCACCATGGCGACGGCACGCAGGCGATGTTCTGGGATGACCCCGAGGTGCTGACATTCTCCATCCATGAGTCCGGGAGCTCGCTGTTCCCGGGCACCGGTTCGACCGACGAGACCGGAGGAGCCGCGGCGGCCGGAACGGCGGTCAACGTGCCGTTGGGCGCGTCATCGGGCGATGCCAGCTGGTGGCCGGCGATCGAGCGCATGCTTCCTGCCGTGTGCACGGCGTTCAAGCCGACGTTCATCGTTTCGCAGCATGGCTGCGACAGTCATGCGTCTCGACCCACTCGCGCATCTGCCGCGTCACCACCGCCGCGTATGACCGAGCTGCCCGGTTGGTCGACCAGCTCAGCCATGAGTACTGCGAGGGTCGCTGGCTGGCGACTGGGGGAGGTGGCTACGACGCCTATCGTGTGGTGCCGCGTGCATGGTCACTGATCTGGCTGGCCCAGGCGCACAGGGATGTGATCGAGGCGACTCCTTCCCCGTGGCGGCAACGCTGGACGGAGCCGGCGGAGGAGTACGGGCAGGCCCCGATGCCCGCCGCGTTCATCGATCCTCCGGGCACATTCGCCGACGATGATCCGGGCCTGGTGGCCATCAACGAGGAGACGGTGTCGCGCGTCCTCGACCAGGTCGTGCGGCTGTTGCACTAGCGGCCGCATGGGTCGGTCCCTAGCTGGATCTCGGCTCGTGGATGGCGTCTGCTGCGTCGTGGGTGGCGATGACGATGCACTCAGCCTGTGCGAAGGCAACGTTGTCGTGCAGCTTCACGAGTGTCACCTCCTGGCGCGATCCCGGAGGCAGTCGTGTACCGCCGACCGCGTTGCTGTCGATGAGCCACGAGCGACCATCGTGGAAGAGCGTCGCGCCTTCCGGCCTTGGTGTATGCCCGAACACCACGCGCTGGATGCCCGCGCGGCGATAGGCCGCGAAATCGTCTGATTCCCACGGCGCCTCGAAGAAGGCCTCGCGGACCCAGAGGTGCTCCTGGGTATGGACGCCGAAGTCATCGGTGCTCATGCCCGGGGGCAGGCCGCCGTGGACGAAGCAGATGTCCCGCCAGAGCACGGCCTGGGGCAGGCTTTCCAGCCATGCGAAGAGCCCGCCGGCGTGGCTGTCGATGGCGGCCGCGAGTCCGGGGGCGTCAGCGATCGTCATGGGCGGACATCCGAACGATCGCAAGGCCGCGACACCGCCGTACTTGAGCCAGGGCTCCATGAATTCATGCCTGCCTGCGCGGATCGAGAGCACCATCGCTTCATGGTTGCCCCTGGCGGGATGGACAGCACCCCCGGCCGCCACCGCCTCAGCCTGGAGTCGCTGGAGCAGGGCCACCATGCCCGCCGAATCCGCGCCACCGTCGATGTAGTCCCCACAGCCCACGAGTGCCGTGTGCACGGGCGCTGACCAGTGCCCGTCGGCGTCCACCAGGCCGGCCTGGCGCAAGCGCGCGCAGCAATCCGCTCGTGACGCCGTGGGAGTCGCTGAACGCCCAAACGGTCCAGTCATCGGGAACGCGAGGGATGTACGGGTTGGGCATCGAACCAGTATCGCCCGCCTCGGTCGGTGGTGGGGAAGGGTCGCTGATAGCCCAAGCCGGAAGCCACTGCTGCGACCTGTCCGAGGCGATCGCGGCGAAGCGTCCAGCTGAAGAAGGGCACCTCATCTGCGGCATCTCAGTGCCTTGACGTCCTTCGGCCCGCCAACGTATCGTCATCGGTAATCGATTATCGAAGAAGGTCGCGGCCTCGGAAGGCCGAGTATCGTTGGGCCATGCGACTGGCTGCGAGGAGGGAGGCGAGGGACGGATGGCGCTGAAGGAAGCGGTCCTGGGGCAGTTCCTGGGCGACGAGTCGTTCCCCATCGCGTGGACGTCGGAGACCGAGAAGCTCCTCTTCTGGGTCTACGACGACCTACATTGCCCAAAGCCCCTCAGCCCGATGTTCGAGGACATCGGTGGCTGGTGGCTTAGCTGTGACCACATGTTCCGCCGATTCGGCACACCCTTCGCGACCGACTGGATCTACAAGAACGTCAATGGTTACCTGTACACCGCGGCCATCCCGGCCGAGGCGGGCCTCGTAGTCGAAACGCAGGAGTACGACCAGCGAACCAGTCCCATCGTGCCCCGCGAGGCCGGCTATGCGGGCAAGATCGGGCCGTACCTCGACACCGTCCTGCCGGTCTACGGCAACAACTTCGTGGACTGGTGGCGTGACCGTTTCGTGCCGGAGATGCAGCGCAACTTCGACTACATCGAGGGCATGCTCGAGAAGCGGGATGCGCTTGACCTGGCCGACATGGCAGTGCTCCTCGAAGACGCCATCGACATGCACGACCGCCACTGGAAGATCCACTGGATGCTGAACTTCGCGCAGTTCAGCGCCACGCTCAAGTTGCGTGCGGTGATGGAGAAGACTCACGGCACGATCGACGAGGTCCTGCTGGGGCGCCTCCAGAACTCCGCCAACGACCGCAACTGGGACAAGATCCGCGCGCTCTGGCAGATGAAGGAAGAGGTCAAGGGTGACCCAGACCTGTCCGCGATCTTCAGCACTGAGTCGGCGACACGGATCGTGCCGGATCTCAAGGCCAGCGAGCGTGGCCGGCGCTTCATCGAGGAGCGCGTGGTGCCCTATCAGAAGGAGTACGGCTGGCATTCGGTGTGGAGCCACGAGTTCGTCTTTCCCACCTTTCGCGAGGACATGGCGCCGGTCATCCAGCTCGTGCGCGACCAGTATTCCGACGACTACGATTACGAAACGAAGGTAGCCGCGCTCAGGGCCGACATCGACGCCGCCGCCAACGAGGTGCTGGAGGGTCTTGAGGGCGAGGCGCTCGAGGAGATGCGGGCCACGAACGAGCTCAACCTCCGCATGGCGCCACTCACACCGGACCATCACTTCTATATCGACCAGGGAGCCAACGCACATGTCCGGCTGGTCCTCGTCGCGCTCGGGCAGAAGCTGGTCGAGGCCGGCGCGCTCGACGCGCCCGACGACGTGGTGATGTTCCGGTACAACGAGCTGCGAGCGTTCGTCGGCGACCCGTCAAGCGTGGATGGACGCGCCGTGGTCGCGGCAGCGAAGGCAAAGCGCGCCGAGGCCGAGAAGATCCAGCCACCTGACTGGGTCGGTACAGCGACCGAGACCCAATTGGCCTTCCCATACCTCAACCTGTGGGGCTTCCCCGAGAAGTTCCACCGCTCCGAGGGTGGGGAAGCAGGCATCATCAACGGGCTCGCCGGCTCGCCGGGTGTCGTCGAAGGCATCGCCCGAGTGGTCTCATCCGAAGCCGAGTTCGACAATCTCCAGGTCGGTGAGATCCTTGTCTGCCAGATGACCAACCCGGCATGGCAAGTGCTCTACGGCAAGATCATCGCCGTCGTCACGGATGCCGGTGGCACGGCGTCGCATCCAGCCGTACTGGCACGGGAATATGGCATCCCGGCCGTGGTCGGCACTTCCCGCGGCACTCGGCAGATCCGTTCGGGCGACCGTCTTCGCGTCGATGGCAGCGCCGGCACGGCCCTGGTCCTCGAGCGTGCCGCGACCGCTCCGGTCACCAGCATCGGGAGTCAGGATTTCTGACCGTGGTCGGAAGATGCCATCACCCGGAGCGTGCTGAGCGACCAGGTCAAGGGCCGCCTGCTGCAAGCCATCCTGGACGGACGCTATCCTCCCGGCGCTCGGATCGTGGAGACTCGCGTAGCCAGGGAGTTCGGCACCAGTCAGGCACCCGTGCGAGAGGCACTGCGCGACCTTGAGGCACTCGGCGTCGTCGAGACCGCGCCCTTCCGCGGCGCCCGGGTGCGCCAGCCCACTCGAGCCGAGCTATTGGAGGCCTTTGACGTACGCTCCATCCTGGAAAGCCATGGTGCCGTCCTGGCCATGGCCAGGATGTCCCACGAGGACCTCGACAGGCTCGATGGGCTGGTGGCCCAGATGCGCGACGCGGCCCTGGCTGGCGACCCCTACCGCGAGGCTACGGCTGACACCGAATTCCATCGGTTCATCATGGGTCGCTCCGGGAATGCCACCCTCGAGCGAGTCTGGAGCACACTTGAGCCGTTCTTGCGGACCTACATCACCATCGTCTCGCCGGGCGTCGATGGTCAGGCCGTGGCCGACCGCCACCTCCCCATCATCGATGCGCTTCGCAAGCGGGATCCGGGATCGGTCGAGGCAGCTCTGCGATCGCATTTCGAGCAGGCTGCGGCGGGACTGTCGGAAGCCTGGCCCACCTCGGGTCACCATGGCAGCCCGGCCCAGGCAGCCATTCGCGACGAGTCGGCGTCGTACCCAGTCCGTCCGACCAGCTGAAAGGAGTCATGAGTCCCCAGCCAGCAGTCAACCGGCAAGGGTCGGCAGGACCCGTACGATGCCGCGTCGATGGCCACGGCGGCACCCCCTTCGAGTCCAGGCTCGAGGACCGGGCTCGCTGAGGCCCGCACCGGCGGACGACGATGCGTAGCTTCACCTATGAGCGGCCCGACGACCTGGGCCAGGCGACCCGTCTCCTTGCCGAAGCCGGCGCCGATGCCCGGGTCCTGGCCGGCGGCACCGACCTGATCGTCGGCCTGCGCGACGGATCGATCACGCCCAAGGTCGTGCTCGATATCAAGTGGATCGAGCAATTCACGGGTCCCAGCCTGATGCGGGCCGGGGACGTGCTGCGTTTCAACGCCCTGGCCACGATGGGCCAGGTCGAACATGACCCCACCGTCCTCGAGCACATGCCGGCCCTGGCTGAGGCGGCACGAGTGGTGGGTTCGGTGCAGATCCGCAATCGGGCCACGCTGGCAGGCAACATCTGCAACGGCTCACCGGCCGCCGACACCGCACCGCCACTGCTGGTCTACGGCGCCACCGTCGTGGTGGCCGGTCCGCACGGGGAGCGACGCGTCGGGATCGATGACTTCATCACCGGCCCGAAGCGCACCGGCCTGCGCAGCGGGGAGTTGGTCGTCGGCATCGAGGTGCCCATCCCGGGTGGCCGCATCGGTGCTGCCTACACCCGACTGGTGCGGAGACGCGGCACCGATCTGGCCTCGGTGACCTTGTGTGCTTCGGTCGACGGCGCGGGCGTGACGCAGCTGGCCTATGGCAGTGTGGGCCCGCGGGCATTCCTGGTCACCGACCGAACGGGCGTCCTCGCCGACCTCGACGCTGCACCGCAGGCTCGGACGGCGGTCCTCGACCGATTGCTTGCCCAGGCAGCCCCGTCAGTGCGATCGCTCCGCGCAGGCCCCGAGTACCGCCTGGCCATGTTGCGTGTGCTGGCCATGCGCGCGGTCGAGACCGCCATCTCGCGTCGAGCGGCGGCAGCCTGATGACCCAGCGACGCACCATCGACCTCACCGTGAACGAGCGCGCCCGGTCACTGGACGTGGCTGTCCATCACACGCTGCTGGAGGTGCTGCGGGACGATATCGCCCTGACCGGCACCAAGGAATGCTGTGTCGTGGGCGAGTGTGGCGCCTGCACCGTCTGGATCGACGGGCGCACCGTGAATTCCTGCCTGATGCTGGCCGTGGAAGCCGATGGCACGACGGTGACCACGGTCGAGGGCCTCGCCGTCGACGGCCACCTGAATCGCGCTCCAGCAAGCCTTCCTGGACAGCGGCGCCGCGCAGTGCGGCTTCTGCATCCCCGGACAGCTCATGTCCGCGCAGGCCCTCCTCGAAGCGGTGGCTGATCCCAGCGACGAGCAGATCGAGGAAGCACTGGCCGGCAATCTGTGCCGTTGCGCCGGATATCAGCAGATCTTCGCGGCCGTCCGTCAAGCAGCACGGGGCACGAGCGCGTGAGCTCCACGAATCGGCACCTCCCCGCAGCGGGTCGGTGGCTACGAGCGCGTCACCGGCTCGCAGGAATACCTCGCCGATATCCCGTTCAGCGACCTTCTGCATGCCAAGCTGGTGACCATCCCGTGCGGGCGCGGTCGCATCATCCGTATCGACAAGCGGGCTGCACTGGCCGTACCCGGCGTGCACCTGGTGATGGCCGCGGATGACCTGCCGCAGCCAGTGCCGCGCTTCGGGCCGCAGTACCGGGATCGACCGGTGCTGGCGGTCGGCGAGACCAAGTACCACGGTGAGCCGGTGGCTGCTGTCGCCGCGGAATCCAGGGACGCCGCAGAAGAGGCGGCACGGCTTGTCAAGGTCGAGTACGAGGAGCTGCCTGGCGTCTACACCGTGGCGGAGGCGTTGGCGCCCGGGGCGCCGCTGGTCCGTGAGCCCGACCTTCGCCCCGGCGACGATGCGTTTCGCGAGACCAATGTGCTTGCGATGCATCGGTTCGGCTGGGGCGATGTCGACGCCGCCACGGCCGACCTGGTCATCGACGAATCCTACTCATTCCCCATGGTGACGCACTTCGCCATCGAGCCACACGCCTTCGCTGCGGCGCCCGACGAGGGCGGCCTCGCCATCTGGTCGACCATCCAGCACCCCTATCTGCTGCAGCGGCTGATGGCCGAGATCTTCCGACTGCCGCTTTCGAAGGTCCGGGTCTACGCGCCCGACCCTGGAGGTGCCTTCGGTGGCAAGCAGAATATCAAGCTCGAGCCGCTGGTGGCCTTCATGGCCCTCAAGGCAGACCGGCCCGTGCGCCTGGTCCTGTCGCTCGACGAATCGTTCCAGGCCAGCCGGCGCGTCTCGACGGAGATCCGGGTGCGCAGCGGCTTCAGCCGCGATGGCACCCTGGTGTTCGAGGACATCGAAAGCGACTGCATGCTCGGCGCCTACGCCGACATCGCCGATCGGGTCGTGGGCAAGAGCCAGTACACCGCCGCCGGGCCGTACAGGATCCCCAGCGTCCGCATCACGGCGCGGTCGATCCTCTCGAACACGACGCCGGCCTGCGCGTTCCGCGGCTTCGGGACGCCGCAGGTGAACTGGGCCGTGGAAGGCAATATCGACGCCGCAGCGCGCCGTCTGGGGATGGACCACGCGGAGATCCGGCTCCGCAACCTCGCCTCGCGCGGCGATGAGGTCATCAGGGATGACACGCCGGCCGATGGGCTTTGGCCCGAGGCCGTCCGGGCGGCCATGGACGCCATCGGCTGGGAGACGCCCACGCCCAAGGGCCGCGGCCGAGGACTGGCCGTCGGCATCAAGGCCAGCGCCACGACGGGCCTGTCGTACGCTACGGTGCGCCTTCTCGTCGACGGCAGCGTGGTGGTCCTCTCGGGCACCAGCGACATGGGCCAGGGCGCCCGAACCATCCTCGCCCAGATCGCGGCCACCGAGCTGGGCGCTTCGCTCGACGCGGTCAGCGTGGTCATGGGTGACACCGCCATCGTGCCCTACGACCAGCAGACGTCGGCCAGCCGTTCGACCGTCTTCATGGGCAACGCCGTCCTGTCTGCATGCCGCGATATCCAGGCCCAGGCACGAACCATGGCCGCCGCTGCCAGTGGTGTGCCGGAGAGCCGGATCGTGGTGGACCAGGGGCTGGTCCGGCTGCCTGGCGGCGAGCGACCCATCATCGACGTGGTCCAGGTGGCGCTCGGCAAGCTTCGCGGCGAGGTCATCGGAAACGGCGAATATCGCAAGGATGCCGAACCAGAGCACCCACTCGGCGGTAGCCCGTCCTTCTACGAGTTCAACTGCACCGCCGTGGAGCTATCGGTCGACGAGGACACCGGCTATATCACCATCCACCGGCACGTCATCGTGGGCGATACCGGAAAGTCCCTGAATCCGCAGCAGGTGGCCGGTCAGGATGAGGGAGCCGCGATCCTGGGATTGGGTCATACGCTGATGGAGCACATCATCCTCGACGGTTCCGGACGGATCCGAAACCTCGGCGCCATCGACTATCGCATCCCGACTTCGATGGACCTGCCACAGCACATCGAAAGCCTGGCCATCGAGAACGAGGACGGCCCCGGACCGTATGGCTCCAAGGGCGTCAGCGAGAGCGGCCTGCTGTGCGTCGCAGTCCGCGGTCGGCGCGGCGGTAGCGGACGCCACGGGCGTGGTCATCAGGAGTCTGCCATTGACCCCCGAACATGTGTGGCGTGCGCTGCGGGACGCGCGTGCGCACGACGACCCATAACTTGGTCAGGGACGGGGAGGGCGCCACTAGGATGCGCGGAGCCAGGCATCGCCGCCATCAGGCCGCAACGAGGAGCACGCTCGAGCCATGACCTGGTCCTATCCATTCGATGGCCCGCCCGATGTCCCGGCAGACCAGCTCCTGGCGCTCCTCGGGGGCAAGGGAGCGAACCTCGCGGTCATGGCCAACGAGCTCGAGCTGCCGGTGCCGCCGGGCTTCATCATCACCACCGAAGCTTGCACGTCGTATCGGCGTGACGGCTGGCCGGAGGGGCTGGGTGAGGAACTGCGCTCCAGGATGGCCGGCATCGAGGAACGCGTCGGCCGCCGTTTTGGCTCCGGGTCGGACCCGCTGCTGGTGAGCGTCCGGTCGGGTGCACCGGTATCGATGCCCGGGATGCTGGACACCATCCTCAACCTCGGACTCAATGACGAGACGACCGCTGGGCTGGCGGAGTCGTCTGGTGATGCCGGTTTCGCTGCTGCCTGCCGGGAGCGATTGCACTCGATGTATCGCCACATCGTCGGCGCAGAACGAGTGCCGAGCGATCCATGGGAACAGTTGCAGGCCGCCATCGAAGCGGTCTTTCGAAGCTGGGACAGCGAGCGAGCGCGGAGCTACCGGGACAAGGAGTCGATCCCGGCCGACCTGGGTACTGCGGTGGTGGTGCAGGCCATGGTCTTCGGCAATCGAAACAGCGATTCGGCCACCGGCGTCCTCTTCACACGCAACCCCGCGACCGGCGAGAAGGAGCTCTACGGCGATCTCCTGTTCGGCGCCCAGGGCGAAGACGTGGTCGCCGGTACGCATGCCACCGAATCCATCGCCGTTCTCGACGAGCGCATGCCCGACGTGGCCGAACAGTTGCGCTCATACGCCGATCGCCTCGAGCGTCACCTCGGTGATATCTGCGACATCGAGTTCACCATCGAGGACCGACGATTGTGGCTGCTCCAGAACCGGGTCGGCAAACGTACCGCGCAGGCGGCCTGCCGGGCGGCCGTGGAGATGGCCACCGATGAGTCCTTTCCGCTCTCCCGTGAGGAGGCCGTCCTGCGGGTGCGAGACCTGCTGGCCGACCCGCCGAAGCTATCGGCTCGGCGGGCTGGGGACGTCGAGGTGATCGCGGTGGGCCTTGCGGCTTCGCCGGGCCTGGCCTCCGGTGCGGTGGCGACCACGCCGGAGTCCGCCGTGCGCATGGCCGCCGAGGGGCTCGACGTGTTGCTGGTTCGCGCGGAGACCTCGCCCGACGACGTTCATGGCATGGCCAGATCGGTGGGCGTCCTGACCTCGAGTGGCGGTCTCGCCAGCCACGCCGCCGTGGTCGCGCGTGGCTGGAACATCCCGGCGGTCGTCGGAGCGGTGGGCGTGGTGGTGGGGGAGGGTGCAGTGGCCATCGGTGACCGGCTGTACCAGGAAGGTGACGTCCTCAGCATCGACGGCAACACTGGCGAGGTTCTCATTGGGCTCGTGACATCAGGAGCTGCCGTGGTGCCCGAGGCGGCGACGCTTTCTGCCTGGGCCAGGGAGCTGGGTATCCACGTCGTCGAGCTGTGCCCCGATCCGGTCGACAACGGGACACCGGTATCAGGGACCGGCTCGGCACCCGAAGACGCGGTCCGGGCGCTTGCCATCAAGGGGTACGTGACGGCGGAGATGCTGGCTGTCGCGCTGGGAACGACCATCGACGAGAGCCGTGGTCAGCTCGACCGGCTGGTCGTCGAGGGCCTGGCCAGGGGATCTGGCGACATGTTCAGCCTCACCGATGCTGGCAAGACGCTCGGTGCTGAGCTGGTGGCCGCGGACCGCGAGGCCTGGGGCGCCGACGAGGCGGAACGTGCCCTCGATGGCTTTCTTGCCCTGGACGGCCGGATGAAGACCATCGTGACGGCCTGGCAGATGCGGGAGCTCGATGGCGAGCCGGTGCTCAACGATCATGCCGATGCCGAGTACGACGGTCGCGTGCTCGCCGATCTGGGAACGCTGGCGGCGGATGCGTCGGATTGGATCGGCCCGTACATCGACGGCTTGCCGCGCCTGGCGTCCTACCGGGTGCGCCTGGATGCGGCAGTCGCTGCCGTTGCAGCTGGGGATGGGCGGTTCATCGCCTCACCCCGGGTGGATAGCTACCACGGTGTCTGGTTCGAGCTCCACGAGGACCTCATCCGCCTGGCGGGCAGGACCCGGGAAGATGAGGTCGCCGCCGGCCGGGCCTGACCTGGGGCGTCCCAGCCCCCGGCTTGTGGCTGTTGGCTAGACTCGATGACTCCGGAGATACAGCAGACGGAGGGCCCATGACGGAGTCCGGGATCAGCCGCGGAACGCTCATGGCGCTTGTGGCCATGGCTGCGGGTGTGTTCCTCATCGCCAACGATTTCACCGCTCTCAGTGTCGCCATCCCAGCCATCGAGCAGGAATTCGGCACCAGCCTGAGCTCGGCGCAATGGGTCGTCAATGGCTACACCGTCGTGTTCGGCGTCCTGGTGGTCACGGGCGGTCGTCTTGCCGACATGCTGGGGCGGCGCAAGGTCTTCGTCATCGGCGCGCTGATCTTCGCCGCCTTCTCGCTGCTTGGCGCCCTGGCTCCCAGCATCGAGATCCTTATCGCCAGTCGGGCATTGATGGGCATCGGCGGCGCACTGATGTGGCCGGCCATCCTGGGGATGACCTACGCGATCCTCCCGGCCGAACGCGCCGGCCTGGCGGGTGGCCTCATCCTGGGCGTGGCGGGGCTGGGCAACGCCTTCGGGCCCCTGCTCGGCGGCGTGCTTACCGACACACTGGGCTGGGCGTGGGTCTTCCTGCTCAACGTTCCCATCACCATCGTGGCCGTGTGGATCACGCTTCGCTACGTCCCCGAGTCGCAAGTCGCCGGGGTGGAACCCCGCATCGACATCCAGGGTGTGGCGACGCTGTCGGCGGGGGTCGTCGCCCTCCTCGTGGCCCTGGACATGGGCGCCAACACCGGTTACACCGATCCGGCCACCCTGCTGCTCTTCGGCGTCGGTCTCGCCCTCCTCGTCGTCTTCGCGATCGTGGAACGTCGCCAGGGCGAGGCAGCGCTCGTCCCGCGAAGCGTGATGGCCAATCGACAGTTCCTCACCGCGGCCCTGATGACACTGATGATGTCGGCGCTGTTCTTCGCGGTCGTGATCTACTTGCCACAGCTGATGGAGAACGATCTTAGGTTCAGTGCCATCGGTGCCGGAGCTGGATTGCTGCCCATGATGGTCGCCTTCGCGGCCACCTCGTTCGCGGCCGGAGCGATCTACGGCCGCCTCGGCGGGCGGATCGTGGTCAGCGCGGGTGCCGCGGCCCTTGCTGGCGGCATGCTCTTGCTCTCGTTCCTCGAAGCGGATGCCGCATATGTCGACCTGGTGCCCGGGATGCTCGTCGTCGGTGTCGGTGTGGGACTCTTCTATTCCAGCATCACCACGACCGCGGTGACGGCCGTGGACCCGTCGCAGGCCAGCCTTGCCGGAGGCATCATCTACATGGCGCAGATCGCCGGCGGGTCGGTCGGGCTCGGCATCAACACGGCCATCGTGGTCTCCGCCTCGACGCTGGCCGAAGGCATCTCGAGGGCGTTCCTGCTCGACGCCATGCTGGCCCTGGGCGCGCTCGCCATCGCCCTGCTCTTCATCGGCAGGACCCAGCCCGTGCGTGGCCCGATCCACGTTCGCGCCTCCCACCGCGCCCACGCTCCGTAGGGCCCCTCACGGAACCAGAACGCCCCACCGATGGCTCGGCAGGGCGTCTGGCGGCGGGGTCGGGCTCTGTGCGAGCCGAGCTGGAAAGTCGGCTGTCAGCCCTTCTTCGCGGTCATCTGGTCCCAGAGGGCTCCGGCGTTGTGGCCCATGATGTAGTCCATCATGTATTCCTGACCGATGTCCACCGGAAAGCGTTCCTTAAGGTTGACACGCTCCTGCGTCTCCTCACGCGAAAGGCCTTCGGCCACCGCAGCGGCCACCCGGGACTTCCACTCCAGCAGGATAGCGCGTTGATCATCGAGCGACGAGCGATCGGTGACTGGCCCATGACCTGGGACAAGGTGGTCGAAGTCGAGCGCGCGGATGGTCTCCAGCGCCGCCAGCCAGCCGTCGATATCCGACGTCATCAGCCAGGTCTGGCACCGATTGAAGATGGTGTCGCCGGTGAAGACCACACCCTCCTCGGGCACATGGACGGCGATCTGCCCGGGAGTGTGGCCAGCCACGTGGATCAGCCGGAGGGTGGTCCCGCCGACCGACAGCGTCAGGTTACCGGTGAAGACGATTGCGCCACGGTTGGGGTCGCGGTAGTACTCGTCGCGGTCGGGGAAGATCGCGGCGCCCTCGGGGTCATCGGTAGGGATGGCCTCCTGCGCGTAGGCGAAGGGATCAAGGATCGGCGCCACGGTCATGAAGTTGTCAGCCACGCCCTGGTGATGGACCACGGGCACGCCCTTGAAGTAGTAGTTTCCGAAGATGTGGTCGACGTGGTGCTCGGTATTGATGACATAGCGGATGGGGCCGTGGGACTCGGCCTCAGCCCGCATGGCGAGCGCGCGCGTCGGCAGCTGTGGCGTATCCACCACCACCACGCCGTCCTCCGTGACCACGTAGCTGGGATTGCAACCACGGATGGCCGTGTTGGAATAGACGTTCGCGGTGACCAGCTGCATGGGCGGTTCCATGGGCGTTCGCTCCTCCCCGAAAGCTGAGACGGGCTACTGGGTGGCAGTCAGCCCTCCGTCGATGCCAAGGATCTGGCCGGTGATGAACGACGATGCATCCGAGCAGAAGAAGATCGCGGCACCCACCAGGTCGTCGGTGCTGCCCACGCGAGCCAGGGGGATGCGGGACACGATGGACTGCTTGAACGCCGGGTCATCGAGCAGCATCGCGACCTGCGGCGTGTCCACGAAGGTCGGTGAGATGGCGTTGACGTTGATGCCGTGCTTGGCCCACTCGGTAGCCCACTGGCGCGTCAGCGAGTTGATGGCACCCTTCGCCGCGACGTACGCCGAATAGCCAGCGTTGATCCCGAGCATCCCGCGCACCGAGCTGAGGTTGAGCACCCTGCCGCCGCGGCCACCCTTGACCATCGCCTTGACCGCGTACTGGGTCGGCAGGAGGGTCGAGGTGACATTGAGGTCGATGATCCACTGCCACGCATCATCGGGGTATTCCTGGGCATCGAAGAGGACCTTGCCCGCGCCGCCGCCGATGGCGTTGACGACGATGTCCAGGCGTCCGAACTTGTCCACGACCTTCGCGATGGCGGCTTCGGCGGCGACCCGGTCAGTCATGTCCCCTGGCACCGCCATGCCCGTACCGCCCACGTCCGCGACGCGAGCGACCGTGCCGTCGAGCGCCTCCTGGCTTCGACCCGTGACGGCGATGGTGGCACCGGCGCCCGCCAGTCCGACCGCGAGCGCCGATCCGATGGCGCCGCCACCACCAGCCACCAGGGCGACGCGATCGTCAAGTCGAAAGATGTCCAACTGGCTCATGGCGGTCTCTCCGAACGAGGCTTGCATCATCGATTATCGACGATTCGACCCCGCACGTGTGCGGAAATCCGCCTGGCACCCTAGGTCAGCATCCCCTCGGTGGTGATGAAGTCGCAGATGGTGGCGATGCCATCGCCTGCCTTGAGGTTGGTGAATACGAAGGGCCGGTCCTGGCGCATGCCGATGGTGTCGCGCTCCATGACCTCGAGAGAGGCACCCACGAGGGGGGCGAGGTCGGTCTTGTTGATGACCAGCAGGTCGGACTTGACGATGCCCGGCCCGCCTTTGCGCGGGATCTTCTCGCCGGCGGCCACGTCGATGACGTAGATGGTGAGGTCGGATAGCTCAGGACTGAAGGTCGCGGCCAGATTGTCCCCGCCGCTCTCGATGAGGACCAGGTCGAGCTCCCCATGCCTCGCGCCGAGCTCGTCGATGGCCTGAAGGTTGATGGAGGCATCTTCGCGGATGGCCGTGTGGGGGCAACCTCCGGTCTCGACGCCCACGATGCGGTCCGCCGCAAGGGCGCCGTGTCGCTCCAGGTACCGGGCATCTTCCTGGGTGTAGATGTCGTTGGTGACCACGGCCATCCGGTAGGCATCGCGCAGCTGCTTGCAGAGGTGCTCGACCAGGGTCGTCTTGCCGGAACCTACCGGCCCACCCACACCGACCCGCAGGGTCGGCCGTCCGTTCGTCATCATTACCTCCTATGAGCGGAAGAGGCGAGTGTGTTGCGTCTCGTGCAGCGCGCTCGCGATGGCCAGCCCGGGTGTCGACGTGCCGATGACCTCCTCCGCCATGTCCGCCGCGAGCGCGATCATCGGGTCGATCTCCGCCAGGCACTGCATGAGGATGCGCTGGGCATCGGTCTGACCCAGCGGCACCAGCCGTGTCGCCGCGCTGACCTGGTGCTCGAGCCAGGCGTAGGCATAGCTGGTGAGCGTCGTGACCAGGTCGAGCCCGGCCCGAACAGCGGTCAAGGCGAACGCGGCGACGTAGCTGCTGGGCGTGGTCGCGGGCAGTGGGGGATCCGACTCCGCCGTGGTCTCCCTGAGCAGCCGCATCAACGCGGCACCCAGATGGCGCTCCTCGGCCTGCAGCTCGCCCGACTCGCGGCCGGCCAGGACCCACGCGTCGAGCCGGGCAGCCTCCAGCTCGTCGCGGTCGGACCAGGCACACCAGCAGCGGGCCAGGAGCGGCAGGTCGAAGTGGGCGATGGCGTGACGCAGCACACCCGCGATCCAGGCCGCGGCAGCGGCACGACCCGACACGGAGCCTGCCTCGATGGCCTGTTCCAGCCCCTGGGAGTAGGCGTAGGCGCCGATGGGCAGTGCCGGTGATGCGAGCCGCAGCGCCGTCAACAGCGTGTCGACCGAGGTCCGGGCAGGCGGCTCAGGCATGGTCGGCTGGGTGGCTCATGGGGGGCGTCTCATGGAGCGGTTCGTAGGCACCACCCTCAGGCTCGAACGGGGCGGTCTCTACCTCCACCGTTCCCCCCAGCTTGCGCACCATGTCGTCGAGCACACGGTCGTGCTGATAGCGGACGAAGCCATCGCCGACCTCGAGGCGAACGTGCCGGTTCCCGAGGTGGTAGGCGATGCGCGCGAGCATGGGCGCGTCGCTCGACCTTACCGTGGATACGTCCTCACCGGCTGCGCACACCATCACTACCCGGCCACCCGAGCCCCGCAGCAGCGTACCGTCACGAAGGATGGTGCCCCTCGGCAGGAAGACGGCGATCTCCTCCCCATCCTGGAGCGTGGCCTTGAGGCGGCTGCGCTGGCGCTGCTCGAAGGGGAGCTCCAGGATGCCATCGGCCACGCCGTGGGTCGCCAACGCATGGACCTCCAGCATCAGAACAGGAAGTAGCGCTGCGCCAGCGGCAGCTCGGTCGCGGGCTCACAGGTGAGCAGCTGTCCGTCGGCGCGGACCTCGTAGGTCTGGGGGTCCACCTCCATGACAGGCGTGTAGTCGTTGAGGACCATGTCCGACTTTCCCACCGAGCGAGTCCCTGAGACGGCGACGCTTGGCGAACGAAGCCGCAACGCCTCCGCGATCCCCGCCTCCAGGCCCGCTCCCGAGACGAAGGTCAGGCGCGTCGCGTGCCGAGCTCCGCCGAGCGCTCCGAACATGGGTCGATAGTGGACTGGCTGCGGCGTGGGGATCGACGCATTAGGGTCGCCCATCGGCGCTGCCACGATGAAGCCGCCCTTGAGGATCAGCGATGGCTTGACCCCGAAGAAGGCGGGCTTCCAGAGCACGATGTCGGCCAGCTTGCCCACCTCCAGGGAGCCGACGCTGTCGGCGATGCCGTGGGTGATGGCGGGGTTGATGGTGTACTTGGCGATGTAACGCCTGACGCGGAAGTTGTCCGCAACCGCCGAGTCCTCGGGCAGGGCACCGCGCTGGGCCTTCATCTTGTGCGCCGTCTGCCAGGTCCGCATGATGACCTCACCCACACGACCCATGGCCTGGGAGTCGGAGGCGATCATGCTGATGGCCCCGAGGTCGTGGAGGATATCCTCGGCTGCGATGGTCTCCCGGCGGATCCTCGACTCGGCGAAGGCCACGTCCTCCGCGACCGAGGCGTCGAGATGGTGGCACACCATGAGCATGTCCAGGTGCTCATCGACCGTGTTGACGGTGTACGGCCGCGTCGGGTTCGTCGATGACGGCAGGACGTTGGCCTCACCGACGGCCTTGATGATGTCGGGTGCATGGCCGCCGCCGGCGCCTTCGGTGTGATAGGCATGGATGGCGCGGCCCTTGAAGGCCGCGAGGGTGTCGTCGACGAACCCTGATTCGTTGAGCGTATCGGTGTGGATGGCTACCGCCACGTCGTATCGCTCCGCCACCGACAGACAGTTGTCGATCGCGGCGGGTGTGGTGCCCCAGTCCTCGTGCAGCTTGAGGCCGATGGCGCCGGCCTCGATCTGCTCCTCGAGGGCCACCGGCAGGCTGGCGTTGCCCTTGCCCAGGAAGCCGAGATTGACCGGAAGGTCGTCCGATGCCTGGAGCATCCGCGCGAGATTCCACGCGCCTGGGGTGGCCGTCGTGGCATTGGTCCCCGTGGCCGGACCGGTGCCGCCGCCAAGCATGGTGGTGATACCCGACATCAGGGCCTCGTCGACCTGCTGGGGTGCGATGAAATGGATGTGCGCGTCGAGTCCGCCGGCGGTGACGATCTGTCCCTCGGCCGCGATGATCTCCGTGCCCGGCCCGATGATGATGTCGACACCTGCCTGGACATCCGGGTTGCCCGCCTTGCCGATGTGCTCGATGCGACCATCCTTGATGCCGATGTCCGCCTTGACGATGCCCCAGTGGTCCACGATGAGAGCATTGGTGATGACGGTGTCGACCGCCGTGTCGCGGCCTCGCTGGCTCTGGCCCATGCCGTCGCGGATGACCTTGCCGCCGCCGAAGCGGACCTCGTCTCCGTAGACGGTGTGGTCGGCCTCGACCTCGATCCACAGGTCCGTGTCGGCGAGGCGGACGCGATCCCCGGTGGTGGGACCGAACATCTCGGCGTAGGCAGCGCGCCCGATCCGGCTCAAGCCTCGGACTCCAGTGCGCCCATGACCGCCCCACGGAAGCCATAGACAAGGCGATCGCCGGCGTACGGAACCAGCGACACCTCACGCACCTGGCCTGGCTCGAAGCGCACGGCGGTCCCAGCCGGGATGTCCAGTCGATAGCCCCGTGTCAGGTCCCGCTCGAACGAAAGGGCCGGATTGGTCTCGAAGAAGTGATAGTGCGAGCCGACCTGGATAGGACGGTCGCCGGTGTTGGCTACACGCACGGTCACGACCTTGCGACCGACGTTGAGCTCGATCGTGCCAGCAGCCGTGATGACCTCGCCAGGCTTCATCGGAGCACCTAGCTGATGGGGTCGTGGACGGTCACCAGCTTCGTGCCGTCGGGAAACGTGGCTTCGACCTGGACCTCGGTCACCAGGTCGGGGATACCGTCCATGACGTCCGCGCGGCGGAGCAGCGTGGTCCCGGCATCCATGAGCTCGGCGACGCTGCGGCCATCGCGCGCGCCCTCGAGGATGGCGGCCGAGATGTACGCCACCGCCTCGGGATAGTTCAGCTTCAGGCCCCTGGCCAGCCGACGCTCGGCGAGCAACCCGGCGGTGAAGAGCAGCAGCTTGTCCTTCTCGCGGGGTGTCAGCTCCATGGCTTCTCCTGTGGCACGCGGCTAGGTCGCCCAGATCCGCGGGATCTCGGCCGGTCGATCGAGGAGCGTCGGTCGGACCATGCTCCACGCCTCGATGAGTGCGTCGTGCGCGCGCCGTGCCCCATCGGCCAGCACCCGCACGACGAGTGCCTCCGACACTACGCTGGCCGCGGCGAGGACGGGACGGGCCGAGACCATCTCGCGTACGCGGGAGACGAGGTCATCGTCGATGCCGCTCGGATGGACCGCGATGAGGGTCGCGCTGGTGTCGTATCCGGCGAGGCCCCATGGCGCCTGCAGCTCGGGACCACTACCAGTCAGCGAAAGGCGTTCGTTGAGGAGCGGGACGCCGGCACGCCGGATGTCCAGGCGCTGCTCGAAGCGACCTCGCTCGAAGGCCTCGGACGCAGCCGGCCGGCCCAGGGCCACGATATCCCAGCCGATGAAGCGGGCGTCTTCCTCGAGTACGACGCGCGTGCGCAGGCTGCTCAGCGACCGATCGAACGCGATGGTCTCCTGGGGCAGCCACTCCAGGACAGAGCTGCCGCTGACGGTGAGCTTCTGGTCGATCCTGGCGCTTTGGCCGGCGCTCCGGTACAACTTCGCCGCAGCCGGTGTGGTCACCAGTGCATGTCCCGAATCGGTGACATCGATCCGGATGGTGAGTTCGTCACCACCGACGACACCGCCTGGCGGATGGACGATGTAGGCGTGACACACGGCCTCACCTTCGGGATAGAACGGCTTCTGGACGAGCAGTGGCCCCTCGTGTGAGCGACCGCTGATGCGCGTGCGACCGTCCTGCGCCGAGAAGTTGATCCGCAGGCGTGCCCGCCAACCATGCTCCGGACGAGCCGATGGTGGCCCGACCGGGCTGGACGGGTCCGAAGTGACGACTGCCATGGGAGGCAACGGTATCGGAGCGTCCGGGCCGACTGACGACCTCAGGCGGTGACGTTCGAGTTTCCCTATGGATGCGCGCGTCAGACGACATGGACACACGGTCGTCCATGGCCGACCTGCGCTCCGACCGGTCATAGAACAGATGTGCTATTGGGCACGTGTGGTGATAGGATTCCGCTCCCGTGCCACGTGCCAAGCGTTCCAACCCGAATGACCCACTCGCTGGCTTCGAACCCGCCACGCGATCGTGGTTCGAGGCTACGTTCGCCGAGCCTACCGACGCTCAGTCACAGGGCTGGCCCGCGATCTCCGCGGGCGAGCACACGCTGATCTGCGCACCTACCGGCAGCGGCAAGACACTGGCAGCCTTTCTGTGGTGCCTGGACCGCTTGTCGGTCCGACCAACGCCCGATGACCCGCACGACCGACTGCGCGTCCTCTACGTGTCGCCTCTCAAGGCACTCGTGCATGATGTCGATCGCAACCTTCGAGGGCCGCTGGCCGGCATCGCTCTCGCTGCCGAGCGACTGGGTCTGAGATCAGCCGACGTACGGGTCGGGATGCGCACCGGGGACACGCCCCAGGAAGAGCGGCGCGCCTTCGGCAAGCGGCCGCCGGATATCCTGGTGACCACGCCGGAGTCGCTGTACCTGATCCTGACATCGCAGGCGCGCGAGGCCTTGCGAAGCGTCGAATGGGTCATCGTCGACGAGATCCACGCGCTGGCCGGCTCCAAGCGTGGTGCACACCTGGCGCTGTCACTGGAACGGCTGGAGATGCTGGCACGCCGATCGCCCCAGCGGATCGGGCTGTCGGCCACGCAGCGCCCACTGGAGTCGGTCGCACGCTACCTGGGTGGCCGCCAGTCGAGCATGGCGATGGATCCAGGCGTGCCTGCGCCTCCGCGGCCGGTGCGCATCGTCGATGCCGGCGTACGCAAGGAGCTTGATCTCAGCGTCGTGGTCCCGGTCGAGGACATGGGCAGGCTGGGCGAGTCGATCCCACTCGAGGAGTCGCCCGGTGGGCCGCTCGCAGGGCCGGCTGCCCGGACCAGCATCTGGCCATCGATCTACCCACGGCTGCTCGAGCTCATCCGAGCCCATCGCAGCACCATCGTCTTCACCAACAGCCGACGCCTCGCCGAGCGCATCGCCCTGAACCTCAACGAGCTGGCCGGAGAGGACCTGGCCCGGGCCCACCATGGCTCCATCGCCCGTGAGCAGCGCCTCATCATCGAGGAGCGACTCAAGGGCGGACAGCTGCCAGCCATCGTGGCCACATCCTCGCTCGAGCTGGGCATCGACATGGGTGCCGTGGACCTGGTGATCCAGGTGGAGTCGCCCCTCTCGGTGGCACGAGGCCTGCAGCGGGTGGGACGAGCCGGTCACCAGGTCGGAGAGCCATCGCGTGGGGTCATCATTCCCAAGTACCGCGGTGACTTGCTGGAGACGGCCGTGGTTGCCCGGCGGATGCGCGACGGCGCCATCGAACGGACGGTGGTTCCGCGCAACCCCCTTGACGTGCTGGCACAGCAGATCGTGGCCATGTCCGTCGACCGTAGCTGGTCGGTGGATGAGCTCCTCGCGACCGTGCGGCAGGCGGAGAATTTCGCGGAGCTGGGCCGGGACACCTTCGAGGCGACACTGGGAATGCTGGCCGGCCAGTACCCAGCCGACGAGTTCGCCGAGCTGAAGCCCCGGGTGGTCTGGGACCGGGTGGCTGGCACGGTGCAGGCGCGGCGCGACGCCCGGATGGTCGCGGTCACCTCTGGTGGCACCATCCCCGATCGCGGCCTCTTCGGGGTCTTCCTCGCCGACGACGCCGGAGTCGATGCTCGACCCGGTGCCCGGGGAGCCCGGGGCGGCGGTCGGCGGGTGGGTGAGCTGGACGAGGAGATGGTCTACGAGACACGCGAGGGCGAGGTCGTGCTCCTTGGCGCCAGCGCCTGGCGCATCGAGTCCATCGAGAACGACCGCGTGCTGGTCACTCCCGCGCCTGGCGAACCGGGCAAGGTGCCCTTCTGGAAGGGTGATGGTGTCGGTCGTCCGGTCGAGCTTGGGCGCGCCCTTGGCCAGTTCACCCGCGAGATCTCGGAGCTTGCCGCTGTCAAGCGTGGTGGTCGCGCCAGGGCCCTCAGGCGATTGCGTGAGCAACACGACCTCGACGAGTCGGCGGCCGAGAACGTGCTGGGCTACCTCGATGAGGAGCGCGAGGCAAGCGGCGCTCTCCCGACCGATACGACCGTAGTGTTGCAACGCTTCCGCGATGAGCTTGGTGACTGGCGCGTCTGCCTGCTGACGCCCTTCGGGGCCCGGGTGCACGCTCCCTGGGCACTGGCCATCGAAGCCAGGCTGCGCGAGTCGCTGGGCATCGAGGTGCAGCCGATGTGGTCTGACGACGGCATCGTGATCCGCCTGCCTGCCACCGATGGGACCGACACAGGCAGGCCGACACGGCTGGAACCGGACACGCCGCAGTCGCTCGTGGCGAACGCAGAGGCAGCCATCCTCATCGCCTCCGATGACATCGAGGACGTGGTCACCGCATCGGTCGGCGGCTCAGCCCTGTTCTCCAGTCGCTTCCGTGAGAACGCCGCTCGAGCCTTGTTGTTGCCACGACGCCGGCCGGGTCAACGGACCCCGCTGTGGCAGATGCGACAGCGCGCCTCGCAGCTGCTCTCGGTGGCCAGTCGCTATGGCTCGTTCCCGATCATGCTCGAGACCTACCGCGAGGTGTTGCAGGACGTCTTCGACTTGCCCGCCCTGCGTGAGCTGTTGGCCTCGATCGAGCGGCGGGAGGTTCGCGTGGTCAGCGTCGAGACCTCGCGTGCCTCGCCATTCGCCGCGTCATTGCTGTTCGACTACATCGCCACCTACATGTACGAAGGCGACGCACCCCTGCTCGATCGCCGGGCCCAGGCGTTGACACTGGACCGTGACCTGTTACGAGAGCTGCTGGGTGCCGAGCAGCTGCGCGAGCTCCTCGATGGCGATGCACTCGCGGAGGTGGAGCTGGAGCTCCAGGCGTTGACCGACGAACGGGCCGCTGGATCGGCAGACCAGGTCCACGACCTGCTGCGTCGGCTCGGCGATCTGGGCACCCATGAGGTCGCCGCCCGCGTTCGTGGCGCCGACGCCGGGACCCGCTCCCGTGTGGCTCACGAGTGGCTGGAGGCGCTCGCCTCCGATCGACGCGTGGTCAACGTGAGGATCGGCGGGGAGGAGCGCTGGATCGTGGCCGAGGACAGTGGGGCTTATCGTGACGCGGTGGGCGCCTCGCCACCGGCCGGAGTGCCCACCGAATTCCTGGCTGGGACCACCGATGCCCTGCGGTCGCTGTTGCTGCGCTGGGCCCGCAGCCACGGTCCATTCCACACCGAGGAACCGGCTCGACGCTGGAAGTTGCCTCCGGGCGTGGTCGAGACGGCACTCGAAGCGTCGATGGCACGGGGCGCCCTCTTGCGAGGCGAGTTCCGGCCTGGTGGCGTGGAACGTGAGTGGTGCGAGCCGGAGGTACTGCGGCTCATCCGCCGACGGTCGCTGGCACGCCTGCGGCGTGAGATCGAGCCCGTGGAGCCCACCGCACTGGCCAGGTTCCTGCCGGCGTGGCACGGTGTCGGAGCAACGGCGCGCGGCATCGATCGTCTGGCTGAGGTCCTCGTCCAGCTCGAGGGCCTGGCCATGCCTGCGAGTGTGCTCGAACAGGATGTCCTGCCGGCACGCGTCGTCGACTATCAGCCTCGCATGCTCGACGAGCTGGGCGCTGCTGGGGAAGTCAGCTGGGTCGGCGCCGGCAGCCTGGGCAGGGATGACGGCCGGATCGCGCTGTACCGCCCCGACCGGCTGGCCCTGCTCCTGCCGACCCGGACCCTCGACGAGGCACCTGAAGACCAGCCCGGCGGATGGCTCGGAGGTGAGTTGATCGGACACCTGGGGTCGCGAGGGGCCTCCTTCTATCGCGAGCTCCTCACCGCCGCGCACGCTGCAGCCGACGAGCGAGGCGAACCGCGGCCCAGCGAGCGCGATCTGCTCGATCGTCTCTGGGACCTGGTGTGGTCGGGCCGCATCACCAACGACACGTTCGCACCGCTTCGCGCACTGCGCTGGCCGCGCCGGGGAGGTCGTGGTGCCAGTCGACCTCGGAGCAGGGTCGGTACCCGGATGGGTCCGCCTGAAGCTGCAGGACGCTGGTCGCTGGTGGGCGAAACGTTCGGGACATCTGCGGACCTCGGGGGTGGCACACGACCGACCCTGACCGAACAGCGGGCGGCACTGGCGGCTTCGCTGCTCGAGCGATATGGCGTGGTCACCCGGGACACCGTCGCGGCCGAGGGCGTCATCGGCGGATTCGGTGCGGTCTACCCGGTGTATCGCGAGATGGAAGAGCGCGGCCGGGTCCGGCGCGGCTACTTCGTGGAGGGCCTCGGCGGTGCCCAATTCGCCGTGGCGGGCGCCGTGGACCGATTGCGCGCGATGCGTCGTGGACCTGGTGCCACCACCAGTCTGTCGCCTCAGACGATGGTGCTGTCAGCGGCGGATCCCGCCAATCCCTACGGTGCCGTACTGGCCTGGCCACGCGATGAGATCCGACACAAGCGTAGACCCAGTCGTGCCGCAGGTGCCTACGTGGTGCTGCACGACGGTGAAGTGGTGCTCTACCTGGAACGGGGTGGGCGCTCGCTCCAGACGTTCACTGCATTCGATGACGAAGAAATCGCCTCGGCCGCCGTCGCGGTGCTTCGCGACCTTGTTCGCGATGGTCGGCTCAGGCGTCTCCAGGTCGACCGCGTCGACGGGGTGCCAGTGTCCGAGTCAGACCACCGTACGCGGCTCGCCGGATTGGGCTTCGTGCAGGCATATCGGGGTCTCGTGCTCAGTGCGGATGGCGGGCAAACCTAGCCAGGACCACGGCCGACCCTCCTGGCTCGGCCCGCCCATCACGACTGGAACCGATGGGGCGCAGGCCAGGCCGCCAGCTTGACGCGTCGCGATCACCTCGACGGTCCTCGCCACGTCAACTCGTCGGCTGGGTCTCCCCGGTGTGACTCATGACCCCTGGCCTGGACTCCGACTCCGACTCCGCCTCTTCCAACCCCAGGACGAGGCGGGTCCTCTGGATCGCCGCGTCCCGGGCTCCGTTGAGACGGTGCGGCGAACGCCACCATGTCGCGACGCCGCCACGGACCTCATCGCGCGCCTCGTCGAGCTGGGCACCCCACGTGCGCCAGTCGAACCAGCGGGGGTGGTCGAAGAGCCAGGGGACTGCGGCCCACAGCAGCAGGATGTAGTCGATACGCAATGGTCGTGGGAAGTTGATGGCCAGTTCGATCTGTCGCAGGGCCTCAGGCCACACCGCGAGCGTCAGGATGCCGAAGAGGCCGACCCAGGCCAGGCCCCAGAGCCGGGTCCGTGGCCTGAGGGTGATGAACAGCAGCGCCGGGAACCACTTGAGCGTGGCTGCGAGGGCCCACATGAAGCCACCGACGCGTGGCCCCACGAAATGGGCCGCCCAGATCCCCATGGCGCACAGGAACGTGATGTTTCCGGTATCGAGTGTCGCCGCCAGCGCCGGGGTGATGAGCAACACCAGCAGCGCCGTTGCCAAGGGTCGTTGACGATACGCCCACGCCACGCTCCACAGGAACAACAGGATGTTGAGGCTGCGATAGACGAACCAGGCGGTCTCCCAGGGCAGGGCCGCCCACGGCGTGAACAGCGGCAGCGACCAGGACCAGTACACGTATGGCATGTACGGCGGCGGCGGATCGAGTGGGTCGCCTCCACCGAGCCACAGTCGCACCCCGCCCCAATAGGCTCGGGCGTCAGCGCCCACAAGGTCGCCACGGGACAGCAGCCACACGGTGATCGACGCACCACACACCACGAGGATGACGATGGCTGCGATCCGCTTGGGGTCACGGAGAAAGGACGATCCTGGGGGCATCGCCCGCATCCTACCGCCAGCCTTGTCCGCGTCATAGACTCTGTGCCATGACGACGATCCCAAAGCAAGCCGTGCTGGGACAGCTCCACGAGGTGATCGACCGCAGCCTCCCGGCCTTCATCGGTGACCTTGAGCGGCTGGTCCTGATCGAGTCGGGCACCTATACGAAGTCCGGCGTCAACGAGGTCGTCGCATGGATGGCCCACGAGCTCGAGGAACTCGGCGCGACGACCGTACGCCATGCCAACGAAGATCTTGGCGACACCATGGTGGCCACGTTCGAGGGGCGCCAAGATGGCCCCACGGTAATGCTGATCGGGCATGCCGATACGGTATTCGAGCTGGGCCACCTCGCCCGTCGCCCCCTCGAGATCCGGGGCAACGAGATGCTGGGCCCGGGCGTGAGCGACATGAAGAGCGGGCTGCTGACCGGTCTCTACGCCCTGCGAGCGCTTCAAAGCATCGCACCCGAAGGGCAGCCGTGGCTGCCGGTCGGCCGCCTGATCTACGTGGTCAATCCGGACGAGGAGATCGGCTCTCCCAGCAGCAAGCCGATCATCGCCCCCCTTGCCCAGGGCGCGGACGTGGCCCTCGTGCTTGAGTGCGCGCGGATCAACGGGGATATCGTTTCATCTCGGAAGGGCATGATGCATCTGCGGGCGACGATATCTGGACGTGCGGCCCATGCCGGAGTCGAACCCCATCTGGGTCGCAACGCGGTCCTGGAGGCGGCACACAAGACGGTTGCGCTACATGAGCTCAACGGAAGGTGGGACGGAGTCAGCGTCAACGTCGGCAGTCTCAAGGGCGGGACCCGGCCGAATATCGTGCCCGACGAGGCCGTGATGCTGATCGACATGCGCGCCAGCCGCCGGGATGACCAAAGCAAGGCCGCAGCCGCGATCCGCGAGATCCTCGCCGCATCGACCGTCGCCGACACGGCCACGACCGTCGAAGTGACCGCAGCCACGTTCCCGATGGAAAAGACAGCGGCATCCGCGGAGCTCGTCGGTCAGGCCATCGCCATCGCAGCTGCTCTCGGGTTCGAGCTCGCCGACACGGCCACTGGGGGTGGCTCGGACGCCAACCTCACCGCCGAGGCCGGTGTGCCGACGATCGACGGGCTGGGTCCGGCGGGCGGTGACTCCCACACCCCCGGGGAACACCTGCTGTTGGACTCGATCGTGCCGAGAACGACCCTCCTGGCCGGGCTGTTGCTGGCTCAGGCGGGGCGCAACCAGTCGACCTAGCGCAGGAACGTGCTCCCGCAGTGGTCACAGACGGTAAAGAGCGCGTGTCGGTCACGCGCATATCCAGCCACGTGGAGCCGTCCCTCGATGTCCTTGGGGCAAACCCATGTCCACCATCTCTGCGCAGCTCCGTTCTCGGCCGGCTCCGCGTCGCCGAGTGGCGTGGACTCTTCCGCGATCCGATCGCTGACGCCTTCGAACCCGGCTGCCGCCTTGCTGATGGCATCCGCACGCTGGGCCTCTGACTCGCTGGAGTAGGGGTAACTCTGGCTGACGTTCGAACTCACCGTGGCGGACTCCTGGGATCTGAGGGCGACGGGACACTTCTGCGGCTCGGACCGAGTATACCGACGGGCACCCCTACCAGGTCGCTGCGGCACCCTCGGATCGGGGATCCGAACTCACGGCGTACGACTCCACTGAACCAGTCTCATCCCGGATGACCTCGATGGCATGTTCATGGCCCATGACCGCCTCCCACGGGCCGATCTCCTTGACAGCATGTCCCATGGCCGTCAGCTCGTCGCGGACCACGGGCGACATCCGTGACTCCAGGACAGCCACGTCGGCTGGACCGTGCTGGCGCCGCATCATGGCTGCCCAGCGCGGTGCGGCCACGGCGGTAGCGACGTCAGCCCCGGCGTCCACCACCGCAGAGACGAACTGAGCGAAGACCTGCGGCTGGATCTCTCCACCCATCGAGCCGTGGACGATCCAGGGTCGTCCGTCGCGGAGCAGCATGCCAGGCGCGAGGGTATGTGTGGTGCGCTTGCCCGGGCCCAGGGCGTTGGCGTGATCCGGGTCCAACCGGAAGAAGGCGCCGCGGTCCTGGAAGGCGATGCCCGTCTCCGGGTCGACCAGCCCTGATCCGAAGCCTTGATAGTTGGACTCGATGAGGCTCACCAGATTGCCGCGGTCATCGGCGACCGTGAGGTAGATAGTGCCGCCACCGCCGGGCAGACTGCCCGGCCCGATGGGCATCGCGTGGGCCGGGTCGATCCGTGCCGCCAGGTCATCGAGCACGGAAGTCGAGAGCATCTCGTCGACCTTGCCATCCGGCATCGCCCGCGAGTCAGTCACGTTGGCATCGCGTTCAAGAAGCGCCAACCTCGATGCCTCAAGGCCAAGGTGGATCCACGCGGCATCAGCCCAGCCACGCCCGTCGTAGCCGTCCGGCCCAGGCGCGTCGAAGCGCGCCAGCATTCCCAGGGTCTGGAGCGCCACCACACCGACGCTGTTGGGCGGGTGGCTGAGCGAGGTCATGCCGCGGTAGTCGAGCCCGACCGGGGTGTCCCAGTCCGAGACGTGGTTCGCCAGGTCGTGGGCATCGATGGGGACACCCCGGGATGCGAAGTACGTCGCGGTGCTCGCGGCGATCGAGCCGCGATAGGCGGACCCCGGGCCCTCGTCGGCCAGGGTGCTGAATGTCTGTGCCAGGGTCGGGAGGCGAACGATGTCGTCGGGCGTCTGCGCTCGGTCATCGGAGCGATAGGTCCGAGCCCAGTCCCCGCTGTCGCCGAAGATGGTCGCTGATCGCTCGATCGCGGCGAGCCAGTCATCCGAGGCCGGGAAGGCTACAGCCAGGTCGATGGCCGGAGCCAACAGGTCGGCCCACGCGAGCCGGCCAAATCGCCCATGCGCAAGACCCCACGAATCGACCGCACCGGGCACGGTGATGGACCAGGGACCACGCTCGGGCATCTCGTGGTGCCCAGCCGCCGCGGCTGCCTCGATGGTGGCGGCGCGTCCCGATCGGCCGCTGCCGTTGAGGGTCACCGCGCGCTCCGCTGCGGCATCCCAGATGATCCAGAAGGCGTCGCCGCCGAGTCCGCAGCTGTGTCCCGCGACGACCGCCAGCGCGGCATTGGTGGCGATGGCGGCATCCACGGCGGTACCACCGGATCGCAGCGCCGCCAGGCCTGCCTGGGTCGCGAGGTGATGGGGGCTCGCCACGGCACCATGCCGACCACGCACGAGGCGCGCCGGGATGATCGCGGGCTCAGGTCGGGATGTCACCCATCCATCATGCCGTTCGCGGCAGGACGATGCCGACTCGTGCGCCTCCGTCGGGGAGGTTCTCGGCAAAGGCGTGGCCACCAAGCGCTTCGGCAAGGTCACTCACGATCGCCAGGCCGAGACCCGAACCGCGGCGACTGCGCGATGGATCGACCCGATAGAAGCGATCGAAGACATGGGGCAGGGCGGCCGCCGGGATGCCTGGTCCGTCATCGCTGACAGCGAGCACGACCTGGTCGTCATTCTCCAACCGGAACGCTCGTGGCCCCGCATCGCGGTCAGCCTCCGGTCGGGCGACCTCCAGTCGGACGGTGCCGCCCGGTGATGGCGCATGGCTGAGGGCATTGGCGATGAGATTGCCCAGGATGCGATCGACCGCGTCCCGGTCGGCGGTCAACGTCGCCGAGATGGCATCAGCGGCGACGGCGATGGATTGGCCCCGGCTGCCGGCTTCGGCGGTGAAACGGGCAACGGCAGCTTCGGCTGCCTCTCGACCATCGAGCGATTCGAGATGCAGGCTGGGCTGAGCGATGCCCGGCATGGTGAGGTGGTCCAGGTCGTCGAGCATGCGGCCCAGACGCGCGGTCTCATCGGAGATGGCGTCAGCGGCCCGGATCGCGGTCTCACCCGTCGCGGTGCCGTCCTTCAGGGCCTCGGAGAAGCCACCGATGACGGTGAGCGGCGTGCGCAGGTCGTGACGGATGTCGGCGAGCAACTGGCGTTGCGTCTCACGTGTCGCGCCCACTTCGGCAGCCATGGTGTTGAAGGCAGCGCTGGCTTGCGAGACCTCGACCGGGCCAGAAGTCGGGAGCGGTTCCGGGATCTTGCCGGCGGCGACCGCCTCGGTCGCGGCGGAGAGACGCCGCAGAGGCCTGGTCACGGATGCGCCGAGCCCGAACGCGATGGGGACCCCGATCACCAGCAGTGCCAGTCCCGCCAGCGTGAGCGCACGGAACAGGTCCTGGGTCGCGAGCTTGGCTGAATCGTCCTCCCGGGCCAACACGAGCAGCGGTCCCTGGCGGCCACCCATGGGGTCACGGATCGGGGTCGCTGCGTACAGCGCGCTGCCGATGCCCTCGATGCTCGTGGTGCCATTGACCACTTGTCCGCGCCTCAATCCCGAGGCGATGTCGGGCGCGGTGGTCAGCGTCGTCCTGGTGCGGTCGACAGGATTGACGAAGTAGGTGTCATCGTCCTCGATCAGGATGACCGACAGACTCTCGGGATCGATCTCGTCCTGGACCTGCTCGAAGAACGCCGTCAGGCTCTCGTCGTCGGGGCTGAGCTGACCATCGCGATATCGCGCGATAGCCCCGGGGTCGGTGCGTCGCCCGGGACCCGAGTCGCGCAATGCGGCGCCTGGAAAGCTGGCGCGCACGACACCGGCGAATGGGACCGTCAGCTCCGTCAGGGAGCCCAACGTGGCATCGCGATGGAGATCCCGTAGCGCCACCCACAATGTGCCGCCGACCGCCACCAGCGTGGTCAGGCCGAAAGCTAGCAGAGCCAGCCCGATCCGACCCCGAAGGGTGTTCATCCGACCCGTGTACGTGGCGGCGGCACCAGTCGGTAGCCGATGCCCTTGATCGTCTCGATCGGCGGTGCGTCCTGGTTCAGCTTCCGTCGCAGCTCGGAGATGTGGACATCGACGGTGCGCGTCTCGCCGGGAAAATCCGTGCCCCAAACCGACGACAGCAGGTCATCCCGGCTCCACACCACGCCGGGGTCACGTGCCAGGGCCGCCAGCAGATCGAACTCTCGTGGTCGCAGCTCGATGCGCTGTTCGCCGACATAGGCCTCGCGCCGGCGCGGGTCGATGCGCAGTTCGCCCACGTCCATGGGCCTGGCTCCACGCAAGGCCGGGTCGGCACGGCGCAGGATGGCCTTGACGCGAGCGACCATCTCGCGCGGGTTGAACGGCTTGGTGAGGTAATCATCGGCACCCACCTCCAGGCCCACGATGCGATCGATGTCTTCGCTTCGCGCGGTCAACATCAGGATAGGCGTCTCGCCGCGCCGACGAACTTCGCGGGTCACCTCCATGCCGTCCATGCCCGGCAGCATCAGGTCCAGCACGATCAGATCGGGATCCACGCGATCGTGCTGGTCCAGCGCCTCCTGCCCGTCGCGGGCTTCGATCACGGCGAAGCCAGCCTGCTCCAGGTACAGACGAACGAGTTCGATGATGTTCCGTTCGTCATCGACGACGAGGATGGTCTTCACGGGCCGAGCATAATCGTGGGTGGACGCCGCCGCCCGCGTTCGATGTCAGCCCGATGTAAGCGTGCCGACCGGCCAACTCCGTCTCGAAATGGCGAGGGCGCTACTCAGGCGACGACCTCGCCTGGTTCGGGAGCGATGACGCTGACGTTGCCCAGTCCCAGCTGCGCCAAGGCGTCGCGCAACTGGTCCGGTGTGCCGGCCAGGACCGGGAACGTGCCGTAGTGGACCGGGACGACCGTGTTCACTCCGAGCAATCCGACAGCACGCGCGGCTGCGATCGGGTCCATGGTGAAGTGCCCACCGATGGGGAGAAAGGCCAGGTCCGGTCGGTGCATCTCCCCGATCAGACGCAGATCGCCGAAGAGCGTCGTGTCACCGGCGTGGTACACGCGCTTGCCGTTCTCCAACTCCATCACGAAGCCAGCGGCTTCCCCCAGGTACAGCGGCACTCCCTGATCAGGCAGGAAGTCGCCGGCCGAATGATCAGCCGACACCATGCTGACGCGGATCCCGGCGACCTCGACCGTGCCGCCCTTGTTCATGCCCACGATGTCGGCAGCAGTGTCCTGCGCTTCCAGCCACAGGCTCAGTTCATGGATGGCGGGCCAGGCCGGTCGGGTACGACGCGAGATGGTGATGGCGTCAGCACCCGCGACCTCGCCGGGCACCGATCCGAGATGATCATGGTGACCGTGGGTCACCAGCATGACATCGCACCGTTCGACCTCCGCGGCAGACCGCGGAGAATTCGGGTTGCCGAACCAGGGATCGATGAGGATGTCGGTGCCAGCCGTGGTCTGAAGGTGTATGCATGAGTGGCCGTACCACGTGAAGGTAAAGCCAAGCTGGTCAGACATCGCCGCCTCCCGGATCGATCAAGGGTGTACCACCGCCATCGTAGCCACTCGGCGAGCTAGGTGGTGGTCGCTATGCTGCTCGCATGAAGGTGCTGCATCTGACGACCGGGCCTCTCGCCACCAATGTCTGGATCCTTGGCGACATCCGCACCCAGGAAGCCGTCGCCATCGATACCGCAACGCCCTCCGTCCGCTGGCTGACCCAGCAGCTCGAGGATGAAGGCTGGTACCTGCGGTTCATCATCAGCACGCATCGGCACTGGGACCATATCGGGGACAATGCGGAGGCCGTCATCGCCACCGGCGCCACCCTTGCCGCGCACCTGGCCGACCGCCACGGCCTCGTGGAGCCCGAAATCGACGTCCGCGCCGTTCCCCATCCCGCCCAGCGTCCCTGCGCTCGATCTGGCCGAGGGTTCGCACATCCGCTTCGGGGATATCGAGCTGAGCGTGATCCACACGCCGGGTCACACCGAGGGCTCGGTCTGCCTCCTCAGTGACGAGGACCGCATCGTCATCACCGGAGATACCTTGTTCGCAGGTGGCTGGGGGCGCACCGACCTGCCTGGCGGTGATGCCGAAGCGATGGTCGAGTCGCTGTCACGGCTGGGGACGCTCGACAGTGGCCTGACGGTGCTCCCAGGGCACGGACAGCAGTCGACCATCGGCCGCGAGAAGTCCTGGCTGGAGCTGGTGGCCAAGCACCAGCGTCTGCCGTGGTGATGGGACGGGTCTAGCCGAAGCGGCCCGAAGCCTCGGCGTCAAGCGAATAGATGTTGTGACTGCCGAAGCCCTTCACGTCTACCTCTCCAAGATCCGAGCAATTGAACTCGTCCCGGATGAGGGCCCACGTGTCGCTGCTGATGACGATCTGCATGGGCTCAGCGAGGTTCTCCATGCGTGCTGCCATGTTCACACCCGGCCCGAAGATGTCGTAGACGTACTTCTGGACGCCGACGACCGATCCGATGATGGGGCCGCTATGGACGCCGATGCGGCAACGCCAGGCTTCCGGATGCGCGGTGTTGCGCCGCTCGATATAGCGTCGCATCCGGAGCGCGACCTTGGCGATATTGACGGCATGTTCAGGGTTCTGTTCAGGTAGTCCAGACACGGCCATGTAGGCGTCGCCCATGGTCTTGAGCCGTTCACAGCCGTACAGTTCGACGATGCGATCGAACGCGCTGAAGATGTCATTGAGCTCGGCGATGGTGCTGGTGGGGTCGCTTGCGATGGCCATGTTGGTGAAGCCCACGAAATCCAGCAGCAGCACGCTGGCTGATTCGAACCGTTGCGGCGTGGTGGAGCCGTAATCACGGAGCTCCTCGTACACCGCCCGCGGCATGATGTTGAGGAGCAGCTTCTCCGCTCGTTCCTTTTCACGCTGCAGGTCGCGTGCGTTCTTCTCTGCCATCTGCGAGTACGAATCCAGCAGGTACTCGGCTTCCTTGCGCTTGCTGACGTTGCGGGCCTCGATGAGCACCACGCTGCGATCCCGGTACCTGAGACCGCGAGACTCCACCTCTGCGGTGATGGTGCGGGCGCCACTGGTGACCTCGGTCTCCCAGGTGTACCTCCGGCCTCGTTCCAGCCGGTCGTTGAGCGCCTTGAGGTCGATGCCTTCGATGCGCTGGTCGAGCGGCGCATCGGGTTCCTCGGATCGGCTGAACCACTCGAAGAACAGCCCATTCTCGAAAAGGATCTGCCAGGTCGCCGGATCGACGATAGCGACTGCGCTGCCGATCGAGCGCAAGGCGAGATCCGGTAGTGTCATCGGCTGGTCGCCCGGTGCGATCGAGTCGCCAGCTGGGTCCGCGTGGAGCTGGGGCGTGCCTGCCTCCTCCGTCATCGGTGGGTCACCACCAGATGCTCCCGGATGGTGATCTCATGCATCACAGCGGCGATATCGGATTCGGTCATGCCATGGTCCTCCATGGCCTCTCTGAGCAGGCTGGCGATGACCTTGAAGGCAGCGTTGTCGATGTCGAGGCGTGCATGGACGCGCTGCAGATGGTCATCGCTGTATGACCCTGGGCCACCCATGACCGCGGAGATGAACTTGGATTGATGGTCGATCTGGCGGCGCATATCGATACCCGCGAAGTAGGGCGACACCGTCTCGTCATCGAGGACGTAGTCGTAGAACGTGGAGACCACCTTGCGCACCGTGGCGAAGCCTCCGTTGCGCTCGAATATCGTTTGACTCATGGACCGACCCCTGGATGCACCGACGAGGGCGCAAGCCTACACGCTGAGCGGGCGGTGCCACTCAGTGGATGCGCGCTCGAGTTCGAAGCGGTGGCGTTGATACAGGGTCGACGCGTCGTTGGGGTTCTCGGTGTCAACATCGAGCTGCGCGGAAGTCATGCCGTGCTCCCGGAGTCGCAACAGACAACGACCCATGAGGGCATGCGCGAGACCTTGCCGCCGCCACGGGCGACGCGTGAAGACCGGGTCGGCCCAGCCGCGCCGGTATCCGAACAGGTCATTCTCTTCAGCCTCGATGTAGCCAAGTACGCCGGCCGCGATCTCCTCGCCATCGAAGGCGACAGCCATCAGGTCGAGATCGAGACTCGGATCGTCAGCCCAACGTCGATATGCGGCAGGACTGTCGTCCTCGGCGCCAAAATGGTCACGAAAGGCCTCCATCATGGCGTCCCACAGGCGCGGCAGGGATCCACGACTGATCGGGCGGATCTCGATGCCGTCGGGCAGCATCCCGACATCGATGTCGTCCATGTCCGGACGGACCATGTGACGATAGATTCGCACCTGCTCGTAGCCGTGTGACTCGAAGAGGGCTCGGCCGCCCACGTCTGCTTCCTCGATCCAGGTGACCAGCCGGGACGACCGGTCGTGTCGCTGTGACTCGGCGATCTGTCTCAGGCGGGCCTCGTTGCGCGTCAGCATCGCCGAACCGATGCCTCTGCGCAGCTGACCAGGATGGACCCAGCCGCGAGAGAAGTAGTGTCGCTGACCGTCGGAGGTGTCGGCCCACTCGATCGACGATGTGGCCACCAGCCGGTCGTCGACATAGGCATTGATGAAGTCGAGGCCGGGATCGACATGGGTCTGGTTGCGCAGCGCATGGAGTTCCTGCTCGACCGACAGGATCTCGGGCACGCCGAACCCCTTGTTCACCATCTGCCGGAGCTCGACCATGGCCGGGACATCGGCCTCACCAGCGTAGGGGCGGAACGTCAGCCCAGGGATGTCGACCGGTCGTGGGAGCCAGGTCTCATTCGGCCTCGCCGAGGTCATCGGTCGGCACCACGCTTGAACTGCTCTGACTGTCGGGTGGCCCGTCGATAGAAGCGACCTCGCTCTCGTTCTGCCTGCCGACGCGCTCGGTCATCCGCCCGTAGCTCGACCGATCGACGTTCGGCCTCCAGCTTCAGGTGGCTCTCATAGCGATCGACGCTCAGGGTGCCCGAATCGAGCGCCGCTCGGACGGCACAATCTGGCTCGCTCTGATGGCCGCAATCGGTGAAGCGACAGTCGCGAGCCAGTTCTCCGATCTCGACGAAGGTGGCGTCGAGCCCAGTGGCGTCCTGGAGCACGCCAACGGTGCGCAAACCGGGGGTGTCGATGAGCAGGCCACCATCGGGCACCGCGAACATCTCCCGGTGCGTCGTGGTGTGACGGCCCTTGCTGTCATCGACGCGCAGCGCCCGGACGAGCTGGCGTTCTTCCCCGAGCAGGGCGTTGGTCAGGGTCGACTTGCCCACGCCTGACGAACCGAGCAGGCAGGCCGTGGTACCGGGATCCAGCAGGGCGCGGAGCTCCTCGAGTCCGTCGCCATGCAGCGCGCTGGTGACGATGACCCGGGTCCCGGCGGCCACGTGGTGCACCTCGGCCACCGCCCGGTCGAGATCGATGGCCACGTCTGCCTTGTTGAGCACGACCACCGGCGTGACACCGCCATCGAGTGACAGCACGAGGTAGCGCTCGATGCGTCGGAGGTTGAGATCGAGGTCGAGACCGGATACGACGAAGGCCGTGTCGACGTTGGCGGCCAGTACCTGGGGCTGGCCATCGGAGAGTCGATTGCGGACGAATGTGCCGCTCCGTGGCAAGACCTCCCGAACGGCAGCCTGCCTGGGGTGGTCGCCGATCGGCTCGAGCGCCAGCCAGTCGCCGACCGCAGGCAGTTCGACGCGTGATGCAGCCCCACGCGCGAAGCGGCGCTGCATGATCACCTCGGTGGCGCCGGTCGCCGTCACGGCACGGCCGGATGCACTGCTCACCAAGCGCCCCGGCACGAGGCCGGCGGCGGCGTGGGGAGCGAACGATCGAGCCCGCTCCTCAGACCAGCCCAGGGCAGGGAGGAAGATCTCCGGCGGGGTTGCTCATGGGCCGACCCGCCTCAGCTTGCCGGTCCCCATCGCCCCGTCTGGGCCACTTCCAGCGCGACCAGCTCGTCGAGATTGGCCTCGATGAGGTCGGCCAGATGCAACAGGACGGGTACGCGATCGGGTAGCCACTGACCGTGCCAGCGCGCATCCTGGAAGGCAGCGCGGGCCGCAGCTACGGCGCGATCGACATCGGATGCGGTCCCACGTGGCACGCGACCAGCCTGGTCCCCGGTGGCTGGGCTCCGTACCTCGACCCATGCGCCGTCAGTGGCTCCGACCTCCTGACCGTCGATGATCATCTTCCGATCCCGGACGCTCGCCAAGCCCATGTGTTCCTCAGATACGGTGCCCGACTCGAGTGTAGTGGCGAGCAGGTCCAGCGTGCCTGATACTGGAGACATGAGCAGCATCACGGCTGCCACCCTGCTGCGCGACCGAGTGGTCGATGCCGAGCTGATGGCCTTGTTGTGGCTGTTGGGGGAGGGGGGTGTGCCACTTTCCATCATCGGCACGGCCGATGGTATCCGACGGTCCGATACCGCAGGCGCCCTCCTGTCGTTGTCGCCGGACCATGGCTGGGTCGTGATCGATGCCGACGATGAGGCCCCGACCACCAGCCGCCTGGCAGCCCTGCTGCAAGGTGGCGTCGGCCTGGGGCTAACCTGGAGGGCGCCTGACCTCAGGTCGATGCTCGAGGGCGAGGGGCCGTTGCGCGAGTTGCCCGAGGACGGCGTGCGACGCCTGGGGGCCGTGCTCGTGCTGGACGAGCTCGAGCCGGGGTTGCGATGTCGGGCCGCGCACTATCTGCGCCCGAGCGAGCGGGATGGCCAGGGGCATGTCCAGCGTCGTCCGCCCGCGGTCCTCGCGACGTGGGACGGGCAGATCGACCGCCACGAGCACTACGCCTGGGGCATCACGCCCGAGTTGGCCGACCGGGTGGACCGATCGCAGGCTGACTTCGAGGAGCGCCAGCGCGACCGAGCTGCCTTCCTCAACGTGTTGACAGCGGACGAGACAGCGACGGGCCCCATCGAGGCACGGCTGCGCGGGTACCTCGCGTCAGAGCCGCCGCGCATCCCTGCACCGGCGCGTGCACAGGCGCAGCCATCGCCGTTCCACCCGGACCTGAGCGAGCCTCATCGACATTGATCCTAGGGTGCGGCCAGCTGCCTGAACCGGGCGAGCTCCTTGCCCGCCGCATCACGCAGACGAAGGTCGCCCTCGCCACGGTCGAGGAGCACGGTGCTGCCGAGCGCCTCGAGCAGGCGATGCTGGGCCTGGCGGTCGACGCAACCGTCAGCGTCGGCCCCCTCCAGGTCGCCGAAGCTGATGAAGACACCGTCCGTGTCATAGGTCCCGACATAGGGACCGCACGGCGCCTCGCCGCTGACCTCCCCATCGCGAAGGCGCAGCGTGACCGTTTCAGAGGGTTTCGGCGCCGTAGTCGATCCTCTCCAGGAACCAGCTGTGATCCTCGAGTGAGTGAGCCGCCGACAGCTCGAGCTGATCACCATCGTCATTTGCCGTGAGGATGAGCCGATCGGGTGGGACCTGCAGGGACAACGAGGTCGCGCCGAGGACGCCAAGGATGACCGACTCCTGGGCCGCCATGGCAGATGAACATGGGGCGTCGGTGACCTCGAGCGGGCCCAGGCTGAGCACGTCGGCCCGACGTACGTAGTCGCCCACGAGGCCATTGCAACCTGTCGAGCCAACGACCTGGCCGCTGGAGCGCCGTCGAGCTCCGGTGGAACGGCGTGGCTGGAACGTGAGCACGGCCGGTAGCGTGGCGTCAGCTGCGACGCGTTGCCCCGACGATGTGTAGGCTTGGAGCCGCCACTCGTCCGGCTCCAGTGGCATGGCGTCATCGACCTCGAAGGTGAGCACCACCTCGCCGTCCACGTCGCTCACCAGCAATCGGCTATCGCGCGTGGATCCGCCGGCGACCAATTCGTACCCGGTGGCCGCCTCCAAGCCCTCGTCGAGCCCTTGCTGCACCAGGTTTGTCTGCTCGACGCAGGTGAGCTTCCTGGGCCCGGCCAGGTTCACGGTGAGGGCGCCGCCCATGCTGGCGTACCTGCCGCGGATGCGGGTACAGCCTCCCGACCCGGTCAAGCGGCCGCCGCGAAGCTGGATCCACGCGGCCACTTCAGGACCCGCCTCTCGTTCGATCCCGCGTCGAACGTAGCTCCGTAGTCGCCAGGTGGTGCCCTGGAGTGGTGAGACCCCTTCCGGTCGCAAGGCTCGCGGTGGATCGACCGTCGATCGCCCGTTGGCCGCGCCTGGAACCATCAGGGCAAGACAGCTCAGGCTGACCAGGAGCAGGGCACGCGGACGGTCCATGACAGTTATGAGTATCCGCCGAAGGGCACCGACGTGCCGGCGAAATCGCACGACCGACCGTGTGGATCGACAGCGAGTAGCATTCGCATACATCGCCCTACTTGCGTCCCCTGACGCCCACCGGAGGTTCCACATGTCCGCCCCCCGTGTCGCTAGCTCCGTCGGTGAACTCCGCACATTCCTCGACGGCATCGCTCACGTCGAGGGGGGTCGCCTCGTCGTCGACGACATCCCTGCCTTCCGGGCGCGCGGCATCGGGGACGTCGCCTGGAGTGCCACCTTCAGTGAGGATGAGTCCACTGTCGAGGCCGCTCGATGGATCACCTGGGAAGCATCCCAGGAGCTCGGTTGCCCGTCGGCCAGCATCCATGAGCTGTACATGGCCCGGGCCCGGGGGGACTACAGCGGCTGGACACAGCCTGCCATCAACCTGCGTACGCAGGTCTTCGACATGGCCGCGGCCGGCTGCCGAGCCGCCATGGAGCTCGATGCCGGGCTGCCCATCTGGGAGCTGGCCCGGAGCGAACAGGCCTACACCTACCAGCGACCGGGCGAGTACATCACCAGCGTGTTGGCCGGCTGCATCCACGCTGGCTGGCAGGGCCCGGTCTTCGTCCAGGGCGACCACTACCAGTGGAATGCCAGGAACTACGCGGCCGAACCCGAGAAGGTCACGACCGCACTCCATGACGCCACATTGAACGCGCTGTCGGTAGGCTACGGCAACATCGACATCGACTCCTCCACCCTGGTCGACCTCACGTTCGACACGCTGGACGCCCAACAGCAGGTCAACTACACGCGTGCCGCAGAGCTGGCCGCGCTGATCCGTGAGAACGAGGAGATGGTGATCTCCATCGGGGGCGAGATCGGTGAGGTCGGCAAGGAGAACTCCACGACCGACGAGTTGCGCGCCTACCTCGATGGATTCGATCGTGAGTTCAAGGCCCGCGCGGGAACCGCGGCCGTCGGCCTGGCCAAGGTAAGCGTCCAGACCGGCACGTCCCATGGTGGCGTGCCTACCGCTGATGGCAGCGTGGCCGAGGTCAAGCTCGACTTCGGGGTTCTGCGGGAGTTGGGCGAGGTGGCGCGCGAATATGGACTTGCCGGCGCCGTGCAGCACGGTGCCTCGACCCTGCCCGACGAGCTCTTCCACCGTTTCCCGGAGGTCGAGACGGCGGAGATCCACCTGGCCACCGGTTTCCAGAACGCGCTGTATGAGCACCCTGCATTCCCCGCCGAACTGCACGCGCGAGTCGAACGCTACTGTCACGAGAACCTCGCCGACGAACGCTCCGAGGGCCAGACCGATGCCCAGTTCGTGTACAAGACACGCAAGAAGGCACTCGGCGGGATCAAGCGCGAGCTTTGGGACCTCGAGACCAAGGGTCAGATCATCGCCAGCCAGGAGGCCAAGATGAAGTTCCTGTTCGAGCAGCTCCGGATCACCGGCAACAAGTCCACCATCGAGAAGTACGTCTCAGCGCCGGAGCGCCACAAGCCGGCCCCGTCGGCGATGACCGAGTAGGCAGTCGCTGCAGGTAATCCTGAGTGGGCAGGTAAGATATAGACATGCTCAGCGACACCACCATCACCGACGCCCTTCGGAACGTCCAGGATCCGGAACTGCATCGCGACATCGTGAGCCTCGATATGGTCAAGGAGATCAGCATCGACGGCACGTCGGTGGCGCTGAAGGTCGACCTGACCACGCCGGCCTGTCCCTCAAGGACCAGATCGAGGCGGATATCAAGGACAACCTGACGCCGCTTGGCGCCACCGATGTCGAGATCTCCTGGGGCGCCACCGTCCGGCGTGCCACCGCGCAGCAACCCGAGAACCTCGTGCCTGGCGTGAAGAACATCATCGCCGTCGCGTCGGGCAAGGGCGGCGTCGGCAAGAGCAGCGTGTCGGTGAACCTGGCGACATCGCTGGCCCTGGAGGGTGCCACGGTGGGGCTGCTCGACGCGGACATCACCGGTCCCAATATCCCCCAGATGATGGGCCTCGAAGGCCAGCCTTCATCCACTCCTGACGGCAAGATCGATCCCCTGGAGCGGTATGGCGTGAAGGTCATCTCCATCCAGTTCTTCGTGCCCCAAGGGCAGCCCATCGTGTGGCGCGGGCCCCTCGTTGGTGGCGCCATCCAGCAGTTCCTGCGTGATGTGGACTGGGGTGAGCTGGACTACCTGGTCGTCGACATGCCGCCCGGGACCTCGGATGCGCAACTCACGTTGGCACAGTCGGTCCCGGTCAGCGGCGCCCTGCTGGTGACGACGCCGCAGGATGTGGCGCTCTCGGACGTGGAGAAGGCGCTGCACATGTTCCGAAGGCTCAATGTGCCGATCCTGGGCATCGTCGAGAACATGAGTGCCTTCGTCTGCCCCGACTGCGGCGAGGTGACCGAGATCTTCGGCCGCGGTGGCGGTGAGCGCTTCGCCAAGGCCAACGACCTGCACTATTTCGGCGGTATCCCCATCGACGTGAAGGTCCGACAGGGCAGCGACGCAGGCGTCCCAGCTGTCGCGCAGCGTGAACCGGGTCCCGCGGCCGAGGTCATCCGCGACGTGGCCCGGCAGGTCGCGGGTCGCGTCAGCATGCAGGCAAACACCGAGGCGCCCGTCCTGAGCATGACCTAGTCGATCAGCAGCCAGGGCCGACGGATATAGCCGGGTGGGTTGCATCCGCCGGGCTACTCGGCGAGGCGTCTCCACAACTCACCGATAGCGGCATTGGCAGAGCGCCGGCGTCCTGCGTCACCACCCCGAAAGACCGTTTGGCTGGCGGCGATGCGTTGGTCCCCGAGCGCGATGCCGATTTCCACGTTCATGTCGTCGCCACTGTCGTGGCCGATGGCCGCCAACCCGACGTCAGCGCCGGCCCGAGCCCTGACCGCGTCGGCCATCGCGATGGCATCCGTGTTGGCGCCGCGAACCTGCTCGGCAAGCAAGAGGAATGGAGCGCCACCCAGGAGCAGCCCGATGTAGCCGGCCGTCCCGGTCTCTGCGACCGCCAGCTCCCGATCTCCGAGCCGGGCGCCCAACGCGACATCCCAGCCCTCCTCATCGTGCGCGAAGACATACGGATCGAGTCGCGGGCTCAACGCGCTGATGGCATCAGCCACGACACGCGCGGCCTGGCCCGGGCCATCGCCTCGAGCGCTGATGCGCAGATCAACGGAGTCAGGCCGCGCATAGGTAGCCATCTGTGGGTTGTCGGCTCCAAGCAGGTCCGCGCCGACCAGGTCGACCACGGCTGACTCACCGATGCCGGTGAGTCGCAAGGTCCGCGCCGCTCGGTCGATGCCCAGGCCCCGTGCCTGCAGGCGGGGCACGACCTGGTCGGCCCACATGGGAAGCAGCTCTCGCGGCGGCCCCGGCAGCGCGACGATGAGCTTGTGATGTGCTCGACCCACCAACCAGGAGCGGTTCCATGAGGGTTGTCCAGCGCGGTCGCGCCTGGGATGAGCCATGCCTGCTTGAGGTTCACATTCGAAAAGGGCAGGTCCCGCTGTGACCACAGTCCCCGCAACCAGCTCTCCATCACGGGGTCGACATGCGGGGTCTCACCGAGTGCAGCCGCGATGCCTTCCCGCGTCAGGTCGTCCGGCGTGGGCCCCAGGCCGCCAGTCGTGATGACCAGATCGACCCGCTCCATCGCGTCGAGCAAGGCCAGGCTGATCGTCTCGCGACGATCGGGAAGCTGGGTCATGCGCTGTACCGCGACACCCAGTCCCTCGAGGCTGCCGGCGATGTCGCCGCTGTTGGTGTCGCGTGTCTCGCCAACCAGCAACTCCGCCCCGATGGCGAGCAGTTCGGCGGTCGAGATGGGAGCGACGTGGTCAGGCATGCGAGAGTGAGTCTAGCGCGAGCCGGGCATCCTCCAGGTGCGCGCCGAGCTGCGGGTTGCCCGATGTCGTAGGTCGCGCCAAGCGCGCCGGGAAGACGCGTCTTGCCTCGGGCTCGGCTACGCCAGCACCGCGTGAGAGGCTGCATGGTTGACGAGTGAGGTGGCTCTGTGTTATCACTCTAGCACTGAGAGTGCTAACCACCGGACGGGAGCATCAGTGCTTCCGGAGAGGGGTCACCGGACCGGCGCGAGTCGTCGCGGACCGGCGTGGATCCATGTGTGGCAAGACGCGCATACGCGCATTTGATAGGGAGGCAAGATGGCCAAGCTCATCACCTACGACGAGAAGGCTCGGGAGAGTCTGAAGATCGGCATCGACGCACTGGCCGATGCGGTCAGCACCACGCTTGGGCCCAAGGGCCGCAACGTGGCACTGGACAAGAAGTACGGTTCTCCCACCGTCACCCATGACGGCGTCACGGTGGCCCGTGATATCGAGCTTGACGACCCGTTCCAGAACATGGGCGCGCAGTTGCTCAAGGAGGCGGCCACCAAGACGGAGGACGTCGCTGGCGACGGCACCACCACCGCGACCGTGCTCGCCCAGGCCATCGTCAACGAGGGCCTCAAGAACGTCGCTGCCGGCGCCAACCCGATGCAGATGAAGATCGGCATCGACGCAGCCGAGAAGGCCCTGTCGCAGGCCATCCGCGATGCTTCGGTGCCGGTCGCCGGCCACGACGAGATCGCCCAGGTCGCGGCGATCAGCGCTGCTGACAAGGAGATCGGCGACCTCATCGCCGACGTCTTCGACAAGACCGGCAAGGACGGCGTGATCACGGTCGAGGAGAGCCGGACCATGGCCTTCGAGACCGAATACGTCGAGGGCATGCAGTTCGACCGGGGCTACATCAGTCCGTACTTCGTGACCGATACCACCCGCATGGAAGCGGCGCTCGACGAGCCCTACATCCTCATCACCGACAAGAAGATCAGTGCCATCGCGGACATGGTCCCGGCGCTCGAGAAGGTCATCGCGACCGGCAAGAAGGACCTCCTCATCGTGGCCGAGGACATCGACGGCGAGGCCCTGGCCACGCTGGTCGTCAACAAGCTGCGCGGCATCATCAACGTCCTCGCCGTCAAGGCGCCGGGCTTCGGTGATCGTCGCAAGGAGATGCTCCGCGACCTGGCCATCGTGACCGGCGGCAGCGTCATCAGCGAGGAAGTCGGCCGCAAGCTGGAATCCGTCGAGCTGAACGACCTGGGCCAGGCCCGCCGCGTGGTCGCCAACAAGGACAACACCACCATCGTCGAAGGCAAGGGCGACAGCGGCGCCATCGACGGGCGCATGAAGCAGATCAAGGCGCAGATCGAGGAGACCACCTCGGACTACGACCGTGAGAAGCTCCAGGAGCGCCTCGCCAAGATGGCTGGCGGTGTCGCCATCATCAAGGTGGGCGCCGGCACGGAGGTCGAGCTCAAGGAGAAGAAGCACCGCGTCGAGGATGCCCTCGCTGCCACACGCTCCGCGCTCGAGGAGGGCCTTGTGCCCGGCGGCGGCGTGGCCCTGCTGAATGCCCAGAAGGCGCTCGGCAAGATCAAGCTCGAGGGTGACGCCAAGACGGGTGTGGCCATCGTGTCGCGAGCCCTTGAGGCGCCCGTCCGCAAGCTGGCCATCAACGCCGGCTACGACGGATCCGTCGTGCTGGAGAACATCCGACGCGCGCAGGCTGAGCAGAAGTCGGACAAGATCGGCCTGGACGTCATGACCGGCGACTATGTCGACATGGTCGCGGCAGGCATCGTGGACCCCGCCAAGGTCACCCGCTCAGCCGTCGAGAACGCCGCGTCGATCGCGGCCATGGTGCTGACCACCGAGGCCATGATCACCGACAAGCCGGAGCCCGAGGCGGCGATGCCTCCCGGCGGCGGTGGCATGGACCCGATGGGCGGCATGGGCGGCATGGGCGGCTTCTAGCCCCGCCTGGGAGCGCGTTCGCCCCCAACCACAGACCGGAGGCCCGGCCGATCAGCGGTCGGGCCTCTTGCTGTCTGGCACATCGGTCGCTACTCTCCGGCCATGTTCGGGCACGAGATATGAGCACGATCGGCAGTTCGCCCTTCGAAGAGTTCGATGCTCTCGCGGCGCTCTTCGGGCGCACCAGAGCAGCCCTCGACCAGGTCCTGGAACATGGGCGTGCCAGCGGGACAGGTGCTTCACTCATCGCAGACCAGACGCTCCCGCATGTCGAGGGCATCGAAGCCGGTTTCCGGGCACGGCTGAGAGCCTCTGATATCGACCTGCCCGAATTGCGCGGGCTCATGGCACGCGCCGGGCTGCGTGTGACCGAACCGCGCACCGAGGCAGAACGGCGGGCCGCCCTGATCGAGGCCATGCAGGCGCTCAGCGGAGCGGGGGGTCCACGTGAAGTCATGGCGGCACCCGGGCGTGAGCTGACGGCGCTGGAGCATGCTCGGATCGCCATGGCCATGGTTCCCCACACGGCTCCACCCGATGTGCACTATCGCGGACGGCCCAGCTACGCCGACATCGCGGTGCCTCGGACCCCGGGCGAGTTCGTAGCGCGCATCGAAGAGGTCGAGCGGACCCTGTGGCGGGCAGCCGCCGGGCGTCCCGCTCGCCGGACCGATCCCGCCTGGCGGCGCGTCTATGCCTTCTTCGACGCCGGTGAACGTCTGTCGGCTCAGGGTCTGGCCGGCGCCTGATCCCATCTCGCTCGGGTATCCTGAACGAGCACGACCGAGGGAGCTCGCGCGACCCTCGCTTCGACTGACCCCACGTGAGGCTGACCCTGACATCGACTCCCGACCCCAACGACGCCGACCGACCGGGCGCTGCAGGCGCAGCCCCGGATTCTGACGCGCCACGCGACGAGTCGCGTCAGGACGATCAGGAAGCTCCAGGCGTAGGTGAGTCCGTGGGCGGCGTCCGTGCCGCCTTCATGCGCCTGGTCGACGCACATGTGACCTTGCTCAGGGCAGAGCTGGGCATCGCCGGTCGAGAGCTCGGGATCATCCTGGCCCTCGGGGTGGGCGCCTTCGCCCTGGCTGTGCTGGTCGGCATCCTGCTGTACGTCGGTACCTTCCTCTTCCTGGGAGAATGGCTCTTCGGCTCGATGGGCTGGGGCATCATCCACGGCACGCTCCTGACTGTCGCCTTCATCGGCGCCATCGCCATCGAACTGGCTGGTGGCAGCGTGCGGATGTACGCCATCGGGGCACTCATCGGACTCGTCGTGACCATCGTCGTCAGCATCCTGCTGCTGAGTAACGTCGGCAATGAGTCGGCCGAATGGGTCGCCCGTGTGACACAGGACAGCCTCGCGACCGGGTCGTTGCCGTTCGGAGACGAATGGCTGGCGACCCTGGCTGGCCTGGCCATCGGCGCCCTTGTCGGCTTGGTCGTCGCCCTTGGCGTGGCGTGGCGAGTCGGTCGGTCAAAAGTGCCACTCGTGCCGGTGCTGGTCCTCGGCCTCCTCGCCGGCGGCCTGATCGGTGCCATCTATGCATCCACGCGATATGAAGCGGTCGACGGAGTGCTCGGGCTCAGCATCGCGCTGGGCCTCCTGACGTGGCTGGTCGTCGGGGCGGCGCTGGCCGCCCGTGCCGGCTTCGACACGCAGGCGCGCTACGCGAGGCTCGTGCCGCGCGAGTCGATCGCGGCGTTCGAGCTGACCAAGGACTTCCTCCTTGAGCAGTGGCGCAAGCAGAAGGGCAGGATGATGGGCCGATGAGCGAACCCGGGACACAGCGCTCCTCGCTTGACACCAAGGACGCCTTCGAGCACCTGGTCGCCGACCGGCCCGAACCGTCACCCGAGGTGGCGCAGGCCGTGGCGCAGCTTCAGGCCGCCCGTGACGGCATGGCCGACGCACTCGATGGGCTGACCGACGCGACACAGTCGGCCCTCGATATCCCCGCCAAGATCAGGCGCAACCCCATCAGGACAGCTGCATTGGTCGGTGGCACCGGCTTCCTGGTGGTGGGTGGGCCTCGTCGAGTCGCTCGTTTCGTGGCTCGACGCGTTTTGCCGCAGCCGAGACCTGACCCCCATGCCGGATTGCTCCCGCCGGAGATCGAAAAGGTCCTGAAGGACTCCGGCGTCGCCAGCGACCCCGAGGTTCGGCGTGCGCTGAACAAGGACTTCGCCGAGTACCTGCGGAAGAAGGGCAAACTCACCCGTGAGCCCAACGCGGCGGCTTCGTTGTGGCGCACGTTCGACCGGCTGGCAGGCCCGCTCGGCACGGCCGGAGCTCGTGTCATGGTCCAGCGGCTCATGGAGGCTGAACGATCGCGCGCCATGTATCGGGCCGAAGCACGGCAACGCGCTCTCGATCGCGCCGAGGCAAAACGGGAGGGCTGAGTTCGAGTCCGGCGGCGCGGCGGGATCCGCCCGGCGATAATGGATGCTGCCTGGCCGGGGTGGCGGAACGGTAGACGCGGCAGCCTTAGGAGCTGTTGTCAGAGATGACGTGCAGGTTCGAGTCCTGTCCCCGGCACCACGCGACACAGGCCTCCGACGCATCCCTATACTCAGGCCGCCACCCCATCCACCGACGACAAGGACGCTGTGAATACCGATATCCGCGAAGGCGACCAGAGCACCGTCGTGCTCACGGTCCAGCTCACTGACAAGGAACTCCAGAATGCCATCAGCGAGGGCGTTCGACATCTCGCCCGCCGCACCCGTATCCCTGGCTTCCGCCCGGGCAAGGTGCCGCGTCCCATCCTGGAGCGCGCCCTGGGCATCGACCGCTCCGACCCTGATGCCCCTGACCCGGTCTACGACGAGGCCCGTGAGCACCTCTATCAGCGGACCGTGATCAGGGCCGTGGCCGAGAGCGAGCAGGACGTGCTCGAACTACCCGCCGCACCGGAGTGGACGCGCTTCGAGGAAGGCGTCGGCGCCACCTACGAGGTTCGCCTCGCGGTGCGCCCCAGCGTCGAGTTGGGTGACTACACCCAGTACCCCTTCACACCCGAGATCGACGAGGTCGATGATGGCCAGGTCGGCCAGGTGGTCGAGCAGCTGCGCGATCAGCAGGCGGCCCTCGTACCAGTCGAGGATCGGCCGGCGCAGGACGAGGACTTCGTCGTGGTCAGCTTCGAGGGACGTCGCGAGGGCGAGCTGGTCGATGGCGCGCAGTCAGATCGGTTCCCGCTGATCATCGGCAAGGAGCGCATGATCCCGGGCTTCGAAGCCAACCTCGTGGGGATGCGCGAGGAGGAGGAGAAGACCTTCAGCGTCACCTTCCCCGAGGACTACGGAGAGGAAGCACTCCAGGGTCAGGAGGTCGAGTTCGCGGTCAAGCTGCTGGAGCTGCGTGAACGCCGGCTCCCGGAGGCCGACGACGACTTCGCCGGCCAGGTCGGCGAGTACGCGGACATGGCGGCGCTCCGTGCAGACCTCGACTCGCGGATGAGGATCAACGCGCTCGACCGCGCCCGTCACGCCTTCAGCGACCGCATCATCGAATACGCCACCGCCAACGCTAACGTGGTGTTGCCGGAGCTCCTGGTCACACGTGAGATCAGCGTCATGATCGACGAGCTCAAGGTTCGCGTCTCCGAGCAGGGCATCGCCTATGAGGACTACCTGCGCGTCACCGAGAAGGACGAAGACGCCCTTCGTGAGGAGTATCGCGAAGGTGCCGAGCAGCGTGTCAAGGTGCTGCTCGTCCTGGGTGCCATCGCCGACAAGGAAGAGGTCACGGTCCCCGACGCGGACATCCAGGCCGAGATCGACAAGGTCATGGCCGACGAGTCGGCAGGAGACTCGATCAAGGAATACCTGCGGTCCGACCGCGGCCGCGACTACATCCGTTCACAGTTGCGTCGTTCGCAGACGGTCGAGATGCTGGTCGACCGCTGGATCGAGGCGCATCCGGAGTTCGAGAACGTCCAGCATCAGCATCAGCCCCACGACCACGCCGATGCGTCCGGACACGACGCCGTCGCCGATGCGGTCGATGAGGTCGAGGAAGATGCTGAGGCCGAGGAGCTGACTGCAGAAGGGGCCGCCCGATGACTCGTCGATCTGACATCCCCAACGTATCGCAGGCCGCCGAGGCGGCACGTCAGACCACGGCCATGATGGTGCCGATGGTCATCGAGACCTCCAGCCGCGGCGAGCGAGCCTATGACATCTACAGCCGGCTGCTCAAGGATCGCATCATCTTCCTGGGTGACGCCATCGAAGACCACATGGCCAACCTCATCATCGCCCAGCTGCTGTTCCTGGAGGCCGAGGACCCCGATCGCGACATCAGCTTGTACATCAATTCGCCAGGGGGTGTGGTGACGTCCGGCCTGGCCATCTACGACACCATGCAGTACCTGCGCGCCCCGGTGAGCACCATCTGTATCGGGATGGCCGCGTCCATGGGTTCCGTGCTGTTGGCCGCCGGCGCCAAGGGCAAGCGATACTCGCTGCCCAATAGTCGGATCATGATCCACCAGGGTTCCGGTGGCTTCCGGGGCGCGACCCCGGATGTGCTCATCCAGGTCAAGGAGCTCGAGGATCTCAACAAGCGCCTGCACGGTATCCTCGCCAAGCACACTGGTCAGACTGCCAAGAAGGTGGCCGCGGACACAGAGCGGGACAACTTCATGTCACCCGAGGACGCCAAGGCGTATGGCATCATCGATGAGGTATACGCCGACCGGAACGACTCGCTCATCAGCGAGTCAAGGTCCAAGTCGTCCAGCAAGGGCTAGGTCCGACTAGCTGACAAGGAGAACGATCCGTGGCCAGCAGCTCTGGCAAGGGAAGCAAGGTCCCATATCGCTGCAGCTTCTGCGGCAAGAGCCAGGAACAGGTCCGCAAGCTCATCGCGGGGCAGGGCGTCTACATCTGCGATGAGTGCATCACGCTGTGCCAGGAGATCATCGAAGAGGAGATGCTGGACACGCCCAAGGCTGCCAACAAGCCCAAGGCGACCAAGCTCCCCAACCCGCGAGAGATCAAGGACGCGCTCGATGCCTATGTCATCAGCCAGGAGAGAGCCAAGCGAGTCCTGTCCGTGGCGGTGTACAACCACTACAAGCGCATCAACGCGGGCAACCTGGTCGACGAGGTGGAGCTCCAGAAGTCGAACGTGCTGCTGGTGGGTCCGACGGGCTCGGGCAAGACGCTGCTGGCCCAGACCCTCGCGCGCGTCCTTGACGTGCCCTTCTGTATCGCAGATGCCACTTCGCTGACCGAAGCCGGCTACGTCGGCGAAGACGTCGAGAACATCCTGCTGCGGCTCATCCAGGCGGCCGACTTCGACGTCACCAAGGCCCAGCGCGGCATCGTCTACATCGATGAGATCGACAAGATCGCGCGCAAGGCGGACAACCCCTCGATCACCCGCGACGTCAGCGGCGAGGGCGTGCAGCAGGGGTTGCTCAAGATCCTCGAGGGCACGGTCGCGAACGTCCCGCCACAGGGGGGTCGCAAGCACCCGCACCAGGACTTCATCCAGATCGACACCACCAACGTCCTTTTCATCCTCGGCGGTGCATTCGAGGGGCTCGAGACCATCGTCGAGGAGCGAGTGGGGCGCAAGTCGATGGGCTTCGGCTCGCAGTCCCAGGTCGACCGAGTCGAACGGGCCCGGGTCCTTGAGCAGCTGATGCCGGAGGATCTCCTGAAGTTCGGGCTCATCCCCGAGTTCGTGGGCCGGTTGCCGGTGACCGTGACGTTGTCAGCCCTGACGCGGGACGATCTCATGCGGGTGTTGACCGAGCCCAGGAATGCGGTGACCCGCCAGTTCGAGCGCTTCCTCAAGCTCGACAAGGTGGAGCTGGTCTTCACCGATGGCGCCATCGAAGCTGCTGCAGACCTGGCGCTGGCCCGCAAGACCGGCGCTCGAGCCCTGCGCTCCATCGTGGAAGAGTCGTTGCTCGACGTGATGTACGACATCCCCGATCGCACGGACGTGCGCAAGTGCATCATCACCGAGGAAGTCATTCGCGAGGGCCGTACACCGCTGCTCCTGACCAAGGCCCACCTCGACAAGGGCGTCGATGAGACCAACTACGATGAGCTCGTGGAAAAGGGCGCCTGATCCACGCCGGGAGTCACACGTCGCCGAGCTCGTGCGGTCCGCGCCACGGACGGGTCACCGTCGGTCGGCCGAAGGTCCCCCGATGAACTCCCGAACCTCGGCCCAAGCCTGCTTCGAGGCGTCGGCGAAGGCATCCTGCTGACGATCGAAGAATGAGTGCGGCGCGCCTGCGTAGGAGACGATCCGATGGGGCACGCCGGCCCCCGCCAGCGCCACCTCGAAGGCCTTGACCGAGGCAGTGCTGATGCCCCTGTCCGCACCACCGAAGAGTCCCAGCACGGGCGTCTTCATCTGGTCGACGACGTCGATGGGCGCCGGCGTGTCGTTGCGACCCTGGTCCACGGGCCAGCCGTAGAAGCCGATGACCCCGGCCAAGTCCAGGCCCGGGACGGTGCCCAGCAGGAACGATGTCCGGCCCCCGAAGCAAAACCCCACCGAATAGAGCGATCGGACGTCGCCGCTCGAACGCAACTCACTCGCGGCCGCCATGGCATCAGCCTGGAGCCCGGACCAGGTGGTTCGCTCGACGTGGGGCATGTACTCGAACTCGGCGTCTCGACTGGAGACGCCCGCCGTCCGGCCGAAGTAGTCGATAGCCAGTGCGTCTACGCCGATCTCGGCGAATCGCAACGCCAGCTCCTCGTAGTAGCCGAACAAGCCGCGCACATCCGGGAGCACGATCAGGGCCGCTCCTGTCGGCTGAGCAGCGACGGCGCGGAACGCGGCAAATCGGTTGCCGTCGGCGGCGGTGAGCTCCAGGTGATGATGCTCGATGGACGCGCCTGCCAGCGGAGTGATCGGCGGATGGCTGTCGTGGTTGAAGCACACGGTCGGAAGTCTCCACGTCGGACAGAAACGATAGCAGCGTGCGCTAGACTCGAGGCTGGCGCCCGCGTTCGTGGCGTCAACGAGACACGACACATCCGGGACCTCGCTCCTCCGGACAGGAAGGGGCGAGGTCGTCCGTTTCCGACAGGAGAACGCATGACCAAGGCACCGGGGTCCGACGTGACCCAGGGAGCAAGGACCAGTCCCGAACCGATGGCCAAGGCGTACCAGCCCGCGCAGGTGGAGCCGTCGGTCCAGGAACGCTGGCTGGCAGCGGACGCGTTCGCCCCGGATGGAGCCGGGTCCCGTGCGGGCCCGACGGCCGAGCCCTTCGTCATCATCATGCCGCCTCCCAACGTCACCGGAGCACTCCACCTGGGGCACGCCGCACGCTCCGCGACCGAGGACCTGATGATCCGCCGCGCCAGGATGCAACTTCGACCGGCCCTCTGGCTACCCGGCGTGGATCACGCTTCCATCGCGGCCCAGTGGGTGCTTCGACGCATCCTCGCCGATGAGGGCACGACACCTGAGGAGCTTGGTCGCGAGCGGTACCTGGAGCGCATGTGGCGCTTCATGGATGAGACCCGCCCGGTGATCATGGGCCAGCAGCGCCGGCTCGGCAGCTCGGCCGACTGGAGCCGCGAGCGGTTCACCATGGATGAAGGCTCAGCCCACGCGGTACGGGTCGCCTTCAAGCAGTTCTACGAGGATGGCTTGGCATACCGGGGCCAGAAGCTCATCAACTGGTGTCCCGGCTGCGGCACCAGCGTATCCGACCTCGAGGTCATCGGCACCCCCGAGGAGGGCAAGATCTGGTCGATCCGCTATCACCTGCTGCCACAAGATGCCGGTGAGGGTGGCCGGCCCAGCGCTGACCAGACCATCACCGTCGCCACCACCCGCCCGGAGACGCTCCTCGGCGACACGGCGGTGGCCGTCCACCCTGACGACGAGCGTTACGCGCACCTGGTCGGACGCTTGGTCCGGATCCCCTTCGTGGATCGGGATGTGCCGCTGATCGCGGACCCATTCGTGGAGCGTGGATTTGGCACCGGCGCCGTCAAGGTCACGCCGGCGCACGATCACACCGACTTCGAGACCGGTGAGCGGCATCATCTGCCGCGCATCGACGTCATGACCGATACGGCCACCATGAACGCCGCTGCCGGACCGTATGAGGGCCTGACCCGCGAGGAATGTCGCCGGAGGATCCTCGAGGACCTCGATGCCACGGGAGACCTGGTCGAGGTCAAGGACCACGAGATGGCCATCGGCCGGTGCCAGCGCAGCGATGACATCGTGGAGCCTCGCCTCAAGACGCAGTGGTTCATCGATGTCAAGCCCATGGCCGAGAAGGCCATGCAGGCCGTTCGCGACAAGCGCACCCGCTTCGTGCCGGAACGATTCGAGAAGGTCTTCTTCGACTGGCTCGAGAACATCCATGACTGGAACATCAGCCGGCAGCTCTGGTGGGGCCATCGCATCCCCGCGTGGTACTGCCCCGATGGGCACGTCACCGTATCGGACGTAGCGACCGGTCCAGGCCGCTGCCTGGAGTGCCGCTCCCACCAGCTGACCCAGGACGAGGACACCTTCGACACCTGGTTCTCGAGTGGGCTGTGGCCATTCTCGACGCTGGGATGGCCCGAGCAGACCGGTGATCTCAAGACGTACTACCCGACGTCGGTGATGGAGACCGGGCACGACATCATCTTCTTCTGGGTGGCCCGCATGATGATGATGGGAGAGTGGCTGACCGGCGAGGCGCCGTTCAGCATCGTGTACCTGAGTGGGCTCATCCGTGATCCGTATGGCAAGAAGATGTCCAAGACCAAGGGCAACGTCATCGACCCGCTCGAGGTCATGGATGACATCGGTGCCGACGCCCTGCGCTTCGCCCTGGTCAACGGATCCGCGCCTGGCGCCGACCTGCGCCTGACGCCATCCCGTCTGGATGGAGCACGCAACTTCGCCAATAAGCTGTGGAACGCCGCTCGCTTCGTCCTGAACGCGAGGCCCCTGGAACTGCCGGCTGAGGCCGTGCTGACCTTGCCTGATGCCGAGCGCCTGGGACCCGCCGAGCACTGGATCCTATCGCGTTGCCATGCTGCCCTCCGGGATGCCGATGCTGCCTATTCGTCGTTCCAGTTCGCCGAAGCCACACGGATCCTGCATGCCGCGATCTGGTCCGAGTACTGCGACTGGTACCTGGAGATGGCCAAGGTCCGCCTCGGCGCCGATGTCGATACCGCGACGCGCGTGGCTACATGGCAGGTGCTGACCTGGGTGCTGGACCGCTACCTGCGCATGCTGCACCCTGTGATGCCGCATATCACCGAAGAGATCTGGGGCCTCCTGCCGCACCGTGTCGAAGATGGCGAGTTGCTCATCACGACCCAATGGCCGGTCGACACGCGTCTCAAGTCGGCCGCCGACGAGTCACAAGCCGCAGCCGTCTCAGACATCCTCGAGCTGGTCGGGCAGATCCGTAACGCGCGGGCCGATGCGGCCATCGAACCGGGCACCTGGCTGGATGCTGAGATCCGCTTCGAGGGAGACGATGGCCGGTCGGCGTTCGCGTCCATCGCGGACGTGTTCGCCCGGTTGGCGCGCGTCCGGCCGAGCATCGCCATGGGTGAGACGGCCGCTTCCGGTGCTTCGGCGCTTGTGGTCGTCAGCCGCGGCGCCGAAGCCCGGCTGTCGGTCAGCGCTGACGACCGCGCGCGCGACCGCGCGCGCCTCGAGAAGGAGCTGGCTGAGACCGAGCGACTGCTGGCGGCCACGGGCGCGAAACTCGACAATGAGGCATTCACCCGCAAGGCACCAGCGAATGTGGTCGATGGCGTGCGCGCTCGAGAACGGGAGCTGCGGGAGCTTGCGGAGCGCTTGCGGAACCACCTGGCGGACTAGCGGGACGCAGTGTTCCGGGTCACAGGAGGAAGGTACCGCCACCGGCGTGCAGGGGAGACGCTAGGATGCGTGTGTGGTACTCGACTCTCCACGCTGAGCAAGGGGCCTGCCCGTGACCTTCGACTTCCTGAAACGCAAGAGTGAACCGCCTGAGCCGCCCAAGTCATTGGGCCTGCCTGATCCCGGGATCCTGACCGAGGAACCGCCGGCCGAGGATTACGAGATCAAGATCACCTATCGCGCCCGGAGCAGCAAGGGTGTCCGTTTCGCCCCCGGGGAGGGCTCGGTCACGGCGTTGCCACTCATGCTCGAGCAGTTCAACAAGACGCCCATCGAGCTCATCGAGCCGCTCGACCCGCAGTTCGCTGACGCCAACCCGGCCGTGATGCGAACCATCGAGGCGTCGCAGTGGCTGAATGCGCACCACCACCGTTCTCCAGTGACCCGCTACGGCCTGATGGTCTTGGAGACGCTCGATGCGGTCGATCCCGGGTTCGAGTCCGTCGCCCTCTGCTTGCTGGAAGGCACGCTCGATTCGGGCGGCTACCCCGACTACACCGGGATCGTCGGGGCGGTGGCCTCGTACTGGGACGAGGTCACTGGCGACCAGATGGTTCGCGGGATCGTGGGCTGGGGTGGCAAGGGGGTTCGAGGCGACACCGAGCGCAACGCGACTCGCTACCTGAGCAGCATCCTGGTGGCCATCGTCGGTTCGCGCGGCGCGGCCGAGCTGGTCGAACTCGACCGGCCACTGCCACCCGATTCGGGTGCCGGACTGGTGTGTCCCCACTGCCACTTCGCGCAGGTCGGCAAGAGCGCGTTCTTCTGCCCCAAGTGCGGCATGCGCCTGTTGAGAGGTTGATCGATGCCCATCTATGACTATCGCTGCATCGCCTGCCCTCACGAGATCGAGGTCGTCCACGCGATCGACGCCGCGGGCCCTTCGGTCTGTGAGGTGTGTGGGGGCGCCATGCGCAAGGCGATGTCCGCGCCGGCCATCCACTTCAAGGGCAGCGGCTGGGCCAAGAAGGACGCGCAATCTGCGAAGAAGGCTTCCGCCAAGGCCGACAAGCCCAAGGACGACGCCAAGCAAACCGTAGACGCCGGCGGCAAGCCAGGCACGGACGAGAGCAAGGCCCCGGCCCAGGGTGCCAAATCCAAGACCGAGGCTACCTCCGGTAGCGCCTCGGGTACGACGCCCGGCTGACCGGTCCGCCCTGGGCATGCCACGCGTCGCGTCCGACTGGATCAGCCTTACCGAAGCAGCCCAGATCTTCGCAGACGCGAACGTGCCTATCAGCCGTTCCACCCTGGCGCGGTGGGCCCACTCCGGCAAATTGCAGTCGATCCAGCCTGGTCGCAGCATCTATGTTCGCCGCGCCCAGGTGAGATCCATGCTGCGGCCACCGGCGCGTCGAGGCGTCAAGGCCGCCGATGTCCAGCCCGGCCTCTTCAAGGATCTCAGGGAGTGACCGAGGGAGGCGACGCGCCTCCTCGTAGCGAGCCCGGGGCGGGGCGAGAGCCGCCGGTCCTGAGCTGGCGCGCACGCCTCGAAGCATTCCAGCGTTCGGTGATGCGCCGGTCCGCCGTAGCCGGCGTGCTCGATGTCACGCGCGCCTACGATCGGAGCGGCGGGGGCATGCTCGCCGGCGCACTGGCGTACTTCGCGTTCTTCACGATGGTGCCGGCGTTGCTGTTGTTCGTGGGCTTGCTGGGCATCCTGGTCGAGGACCAGAAGGTGCGCCAGAACCTCATCGATGCGCTCGTCGGCCAGGTCCAGCCGGTCGCCGACCTGTCGCGGTTCATCGTCAACAACCTGGCTGATACCGGACGCATCGGCACCGTCGTCGGGATCATCGGGTTGGTCTGGGGTGCCAGTGGGTTCTATGGCGCCCTGCAGGGCGCCATGCAGCGGATGTTTCCGGGTCCCGGCGGGCGAGACTTCCTGAACACGCGGATCCGCGGAACGGTGACGGTCGTGTTCATCCTGGGCAGCATGCTCATGGCGGTCGTCGTGCTCGTCGCGCTACCGCTGGTGACCGACTGGAAGAACGAGATCTGCACGACGCTCAGCAACCTCGACGCGACCGTGGTCAATGACCTCTGCGCCATCGACCTGGTGCAGATCGGCTGGGCCATCCAGGTCGTCGGAGCGATGGCCATCGCATTCCTTGTGGCGCTGGTGGTATACGTCGCCGTGCCACCCGATGGCGCGACGATCAGTCAGGCCTTCTGGCCGGCGGTCATCGTCGGGATCGATCATCGGATCGTTCACGTCGTTGTTCGGTTTGATCGCACCGTTGCTGGTCCGCTACTGGCAAGGGCTTGGGTTCGTCGGCGGCGTGTTCATCGCGTTGATCTGGTTCAACCTGGTCTTCCAGGCGCTCATCTATGGAGCCGCGTTCGCACGCATCCGTCGAGATCGGGACCGCCTTTCCCAGGGCCCTCCGCTTCTCTGACTACGGGGCTCCCGGCTAGGCCTGGGGGGAACCGCAGCGACGGCAGAACTTGGCCTTGGCCGACAGTGGCAAGGAGCAATTCGGACACGCCCGCGTGCCGGCTCGAGGCGGGGGCGGCGGTACCGGTGCCTGGGAAGGAGGCGGCATGAACTGTGCCACTGGCGGAGGAGGCGGGCTAGCTTCTGGAGGCGACATCGGTGGCGGTACGTGTGCCGGCGGATGTAGTGGCGCTGGCGGTGCGCTCTGCGTGGGAGCAGCGGAAGCGGTCGGCTGGACGGGTGGCGGCGGGGGCGCGTACGGCTGCGCGAATGGCCCCGGCGCTGCGGGTGTGTTCCAGACGTCGATGCTGGGCGCCGGGATCGGCGCGATCGGAGAGGGCTCCACCGTTGGGGGAGGCGACGCGGGCATGGACTCGATGGGTGGGTGATCGGACAGGTCTCCCGTGGGCTCGTCGATCCGCCGTCCGCTCATCGCCAGGTGGCTCATCGCCAGTGCTCGTGTCTGAGCTCTGTATCACGATGGCTGGTTCCGGTGGCGAGCTGGGAGCCTCGGGTTCGCCGAAGATGAACAGCGGCGTTGGTGGCTCGACCGGGATATCCGAGGCCTGCGCTGCGACCGGCTCGGCCAGGGGCGACGGCATGTGCGGCGTTGGTGGCTCGACCGAAGGAGGCGCGGCCTGCGCAGCGGTGGGCTCGGCCCTTGGCGACGGCACGACCGCCTCCGGCGTGGGAGTGTCGATCGGGGGGGCGAGCTCGGTTGGTGCGGGCGCCGCGGGCTCGGGCGGAAGTGCCGATGCGGATGGATGCTCGCGCTCACCGCGAGGTTCCGCCGCATCGAGTGTCGGGACCCGATCCGTGTCGTCGTCTTCTTCGGGGAGCGGCTCGGCCGGGGTAGTTGCCCGTTCGGATCCTGAGGCCTCAAGGGCCTCGACCGATCCCACGAGCGGCGCCACAGGTTCAGGTGGCGCGACAGGTTGCGGCGGAGCGACGGGTTCAGGTGGCGCGACAGGTTGCGGCGGAGCGACGGGTTCCGGCGGAGCGACGGGTTCCGGCGGAGCGACGATCTCGGGCTCTGGCGTGATCGGTGTTGGAGATGGCGTCTCGTGCGGCGACGACACGGTGTCTGTGACCGCCGGTACAGCTTCCGGCGTAGATCCCGGGGGCGATGCGGTCTTCTCACGCTCAGACAGGATCTCGCTCGCTGCCGACGCTTCGGCCGCTGCGCGAGCAGCTGCAGCTGCACTGGTCGCTCGCGCCCAGCTCGACGCATCCACACCGGTGGTCAATTCCTGGAGCCTGCTCGCGGTGGCATCGTGATCTGCATCGTCATCGATATCGTCAACGGCCTGCCCTGGGTCGAGATGGGTCTCCTCTTCGACCATCTCCACGGTCGGCGAAGCATCCACCGACCGATCGGTAGTCGGCCACGACGTCGAGGCTGGCGACTTGCGTTCAGCCGCCCGAAAGTCGATGACGCCATCCGGCGTCTCCGGCAGGGGAGTCACGACAGCGGGAGTCGGCCCCTCATCTTCGGTGAAGGCCACGCCACGCCATGGATCGACCTCCGAAGCCGCCGGTTCTGCGGTCTCAACCTTGTCTGACTTCGTCGGTTCGGGCTCGGTGGGACCGGGTGTTCGCGGTCGACCCCACTCATCCAGTTCGGCCGCCGACCCATCCGGGACACCGCTACCCCGGGTGCGTGCAGCCCAGGGCGTGTCCGGGGCTGCCGGACTTGCTGGCGCGGACGAGGCCCCAGCACGGCTGCCGTCGTCGCCACTGCCAGGGTCGTTCCGGGCTCGATCCGAGTCGCCGGATGGCCATGAGGCCGCGTCTCCACGCGTGATCGTGGCTGCGCCGAAGATCCCGCCGGGCTTGGACTCCACGGTCTCGCCCGGGACGCGACAACTGATGCACGCCCCGGCCTCAGCGTTCCAGCAGTTGGAGCAGGTGTACTGACGGCACTCGAGGCAGAAGTGGAAGGTGCCCTTGAAGCGTTCACTGGAAGGGAGCGTCGTCGACACGTTCGACTCGTTCGACTCGTCGGCCGGCTCGGCGGTTCGACGCCCGAACAGGCCGAGCTTGGCCCGGCCTCCCTCCGGTTTCGTTTCCTGCGGCTCTGTGAAGGTGTAGCGCGTGCCACATCGTTCGCAAAACGACTGTAGGACAGTGTCGGTCATGACGGGACGGCGCTTCTCCCTCGGGGCAGGCTCGGAGTCGATTGAGGGTGGTTCATCCAAGAGTAGTGCTTGATCTCGCGTGCAGGCTACCAGCACGGGGGTACCCTGACCAGTACGGCGAGAAGGTCCGGGGTGCCTTCGCGTGCTGTTGCAGCGGCTCGGAACCGGGAGTCGGGATACCATCCGCCGGAACGCAGAGTGCGGCACAGCACACTTAAAGACCCATCGGGAGATCCATCGACCGTGGTCCACATCCAGGAATCAAGTGAACGCGTGGCCGCCAACGTCGAGCGCGTGATCGTCGGCAAGCACCGTGAGGTGCGCCTGGCCTTGGTTGCGATGCTGTGCCAGGGACACCTGCTCATCGAGGATGTCCCCGGCACCGGAAAGACGATGCTTGCCAGGGCCATGTCCAAGAGCCTGGACTGCAGCTTCCGACGCATCCAATTCACACCTGATCTGCTCCCGAGCGACGTGACCGGTCTGTCCATCTACAACCAGAAGACCCAGGAGTTCGAGTTTCGCCCGGGGCCGGTAGTCAGCCAGATCGTCCTGGCAGACGAGATCAATCGGGCCACGCCCAAGACGCAATCGGCGCTGCTCGAAGCCATGGAAGAGCGCCACATGACGGTGGATGGCGTGACGCATCCCATGCCCCAGCCATTCATGGTCATCGCCACCCAGAACCCCATCGAATACGAGGGCACCTTTCCGTTGCCAGAAGCCCAACTCGACCGCTTCATGCTGCGGCTGCGGATGGGATATCCGGAGCCGATCGATGAGATGCTCATCCTCGACGAGCAGAAACGGGGCCATCCCGTGGATGGCTTGACGCCGGTGGCCAATGCGGACGACGTGCTGGCCATGCAACGTTCCGTTCGCGAGGTCTACGTCGACCCGGCCATCTCGGACTACATCGTTCGCCTCGTCAGTGCCACGCGGGCCCACCCTGACGTCTATCTGGGTGCTTCACCGCGCGGGTCACTGGCGTTGTATCGGGCCAGCCAGGCCCTGGCTGCACTGACCGGCCGGGACTTTGTGATCCCCGATGATGTCAAGGCGCTCGCGGAGCCGGCGCTGGCCCATCGGATCATCCTCAAGACGTCAGCCTCCATCCGCGGCGTCGAAGGTCGCGACATCGTCAGCGAGATGCTGCTCTCCGTGCCCGTCCAGGCACCCCGTCCAAGCCAGGAAGGACAAGGCGTGCGGCAGGCGTAGGGAACGCCGCGCACGAGGCACGATGCTACGGAAGCTCGGATTCCTGCTGACCGCAGGACTGGTATTCGTGGTGGCTGCGCTATTCGGCAGTGAGGAGATCTTCTTCCTCCTGTACCTGGGCCTCGTCAGCGTCGGGCTTGCCTACTTGCTGGCACGCCGCGGGTTGACCAACCTTGAAGCGGGATCGTGGCTCGACCGTCAACATGCCACGGTGGGCGACACGCTGACGGTCACCTATACGCTCCGCTCGGCTGCGCGGCTGCCCAAGCCATGGCTGGAGATCCACAGCCCGTCGACCCTTCCCATCCCCATCCCGGGGCGTGTCATCTCATTGCGACCGCGAACGTCGCGTACGTGGGCAGCACGCGTGCCGCTATCGGACCGCGGGCAATACCGGGTCGACCCGATGGTCGTTCGAACGGGGGATCCGTTCGGATTGTTCGAGTCCGTGGCGTCGGTCGGTCCCGGGGCCGCGTTGCTCGTCTATCCGCGAGTCGAGACGTTACCCGGCTGGAGCTTGCCGCCCAGCACCATCGAGGGCGCTTCGAGGCGTTCGGAGCAGGGACCGCACCTGACGCCGCTGGCCAACAGCGTGCGTCCGTACACATCGGGTGACGCCTTCAATCGCATCCATTGGCGCTCCAGCGCTCGACACCAGGAGCTGCAGGTCAAGGAGTTCGATGTGGAGCCCTCGGCCGACCTCTGGATCTTCCTGGATCTCGATCGATCCCAGCACACCGGCAACGGGGACCATGCCACCATCGAGACGGCCGTGCGTACCGCGGCTGCCCTGGCCGCTCACGCCCTGGCCGATGATCGTGGCGTCGGGATGGAGGCGATCGGACTGCGGCGTGCTGTCGTCGCTACCGATCGCGGGGCCCGTCAGCAGCACAAGATCATGAGCCTGCTCGCAGTCGCCCAGGCGGAAGGCTCGACACCGCTCCCAGAGTTGCTGTTCGAGGGTTCGCACCACATGCGCCGTGGCACGGTGGTTGTGGTGATCACTCCGTCACTGGACCGTTCGTGGGTGGCACCACTGGCGACGCTTCGGAGCGCCGGGGCCGCACCCATCGCCTGCATCATCGAGCCATTGGCCCACGCCATGTCCAGTCTCGTCAGCGCCGGCCATGAGCCCCCCGACCCTTCAGAGCGAGAGCCACTCGAGCGTGGCCTGCGCGCGCTTTCGCATGCGCTCGCGGAGCACGACGTCCGTGGCCATGTCCTTCGATCCGGTATCCCGCTTGCCGAACAACTGGTGTCCACACGTGGCGCCGGGATGCTCGTCGCATGAGCCGCCTCGAGCTGCGAAGCCCGGCCGTGTTCCGGCGTCCTGAACAGGGCTGGTCGAGCCTACTCCTGCTGCTAGCGATGCTCGTTTTGGTGGGGGTGTCGGTAGGGGACGCACGGCTACCCATGATCGACGGCAACGAGGTCGGACGCTCCTTCGTCGTGGTCATGCTGGCGGGCGGGCTCATCGGTTTCGTGCTGGCTCGAAGCTCGCTTGGCGTGGTTCGCGCACACCTCATCAGCGCCGCCATCGGAGCGACATTGCTCCTGCTCGTGGCTGCAGCCGCCGTAGACGATCGGGGCCACGTGCTGCCCGCCTCGTGGGAAGAGTTCACCGCGTCGATGGCGTTGCTGTCGGCACGCGTACAGGCGGACCTTGATCCGGCCGCCGCCGCCGGCACGATCCCCGCGGTGGTCAGCTACCTGTTGCTTGGCGCCATCTGCTGGACCACGGCACAGTTCAGCGCGTTCAGCATCTTCCGCTACGGACGAAGCGGTCCGGCCGTGCTGGCCATCGGCATCGTGCTGTTCCTCAATCTGTACCTGGCCAGCCTATATCCCGACTCCGGATTCCTGCCGGCCTTGCCACAACTGGTGCTCTTCTCCAGCTTGGCGATGTTGTCGTTGATGCGGCTGCAACTGACACAGCAGCGCTACCGGTGGGTCCGACGCCACATCGCCGACACCGGTGAGGTCAGCCGGCTGTTCCTGCGGACCGGGACGGTCTTCGTGATCCTCACGGTGGTTGGTGCATCCTCGCTGACCCTGGCCGCATCGACCGGGCCCCACGACATCTCGTTCGATGAATTCGACGGGGTGTTCGACGACTTCAGCGACGAACTCTCGCGCCTGGGGGAGTGGATCGGGGTCCCGGGTGGATCAGGCATGCCGCGCGACCTCGATGACAGCTTCACCATCCAGGAGAAGTGGACGCCCGGCAAGGGGATCGCTTTCACCGCAGTCGTTGATGAAGGTGCCCTCGGAGGCTATTGGTGGCTCCAGGCGCTTGATGAATTCAACGGCTGGAAATGGCGGATGGCCGACGAACGTCCCAAGTCGATCGGTAGTGCGTTCGACGTCTTCGACCTGACGCCCGGGGAGTGGGCCGAACCTTGGGAGCTTTGGACCGCGACGATCGAGGTCCAGGACCTGCCCTGGAAGCGAACGGTGGTCAGCCCCGCCGATGCGTATTCCGTCTCGGAACCGGTTCGCCTCACGCTCATCGATGGCAACGACAGCGTCGGCGAGATCGAGTTCCTGGATGGCTCGATGGCCGTCGAGGGGTACGAGGTCAGTTCGGCGGTCCGCGACTACAGCGACGGCCCCGATAGCCTGACGGCATCGCAGCTCCGAAGGGCCGGGACCGACTATCCCAGGTGGGTTCGTGAGCGATATCTCCAGGTGGACTCTGCAGCCACCGGCAAGCTGACCAAGGACACCGCCACAAGCATCTTGGAGGAGAAGCTCGATCCCTACGACAGCGCCATCGCCATCCAGAACAAGCTACGTGGCTGGCAGTACACGACGGACATGGACGGGATCTGCGACGGTCTCAACGTGCCGGAGTGCGTCCTTACCTTCCATCGAGGCTACTGCGAGTACTACGCCTCCACCATGGCGATGGTGCTGCGTGAGATGGGCATCCCATCTCGGATGGTGCGCGGGTTCCTGCCCGGCGAACCGCAGGGCGACGGCTCCTGGGTGGTGCCCAACGAGGCCTTTCACGCCTGGGTCGAGGTGTTCTTTCCCGACTTCGGCTGGATCCGTTTCGATCCCACACCCCCCGGTGAGAGATTGGAGACGTTCGGGTCGGAGGAAACCGGGTTTGCACCGGGTACGACCGATTCGACACCCAGACCATCAAGGACACCACGGCCGCGACCGACGCCCGAGCAGACCTCCCTGGACCCATCGGCGAGCCCGGAGACAGTGGTCGATCCCCGCGGTGGCGAGGGAGGCATCGACGACGATGGTGCGCTCTATGCGCTGCTCGTCGGTGGCGGCATGGCCGGTCTCTTGCTGGTCGCCACCACGGTCCTCCTCTTGTTCAGACTGCGCCGCCTGCCCATGGGGGATGGAGGCATGGCGTACGGCGGTATCGTGAGGCTGGCCACGCGCCTGGGCTACGGTCCCCATCCGGCCCAGACCGAGTACGAATTCGCCGCCAGCCTGTCGGAGACGCTGCCGGCCGTTCGCGAAGATCTCTACGTGGTCACGTCGGCGCGGGTCGAGACGGCCTATGGAAAGCGCCAACTGGACGATGCTGGCCGGATGGCCCTGCGGCAGGCCTATCGTCGCATCAGGTCCGCGTTGCTTCGCATCTCCCTGCGCCGGCGTAGACCCAGCTAGCGACGATCGAGCGCCGCGATGTGCTCGTCGAGATTGTGGGCACGCAGCCGCACCACGGCCGCGGTCATGTCCAGCACGGTGACCGCGGCCAAGGCCAGCGGGAACGACCAGAAGCGCGCGATATCGATGCCCAGCATGTCCAGCATCAGGAGGCGCAGGATGCCGTCATGGGCGACCACGATGGCCCAGGGGGGGTGATGTCCGTCATCACGCGTCGACTGGTAGCCCAATACTGGTTCCGCGGGTGACCCTTCCGTCGCTTCCGAGCCCTGGTCGACCGATTCGTCAGTGCCAAGGATGGTCTGCCCGGCCGACCGTGCGCGAGTCAGGGCAGCATCAAGCGATTCACCACCCGGAGCATGATGGTGCATGGGGTCCGACCGCCAGGCCGCGAGCTGCTTCGGGTATCGCGCGCGGACCGCGTCGTGCGTCAGGCCCTCCCATTCACCCTGCGCCAGCTCTGTCAGGTCGGCCAGCGGCTGTAGCGGCACATCTGCCTCGCGGGCCTCGTGGATCGCCTGTGCCGTCTGGGCGGCACGCCTGAGGGGTGAATGCCAGATGGCCACCGGCACCGAATCAGGGACGGGCACCGCGGGGGCATCGGCCGGAGCGGCCAGGCGGGCTCCCACGGCCCCGGCCTGTCGCAGACCGACATCTGAAAGTCGCGGGTCGCTGCGGCCCTGGAAGCGTCCCTGCGCGATCCACTCGGACTCCCCATGGCGGACGAGCACCAGGATGGAGGGTCGGATCACTCCGGCAGATCGAGATTGATCAGCCACACGTCGAGCATGCCGTCGTACGAGCGGATGGTGTCGGCAACATCCTCGGGAACGACCTCGTCGAGCGCCAGGATCATGAATGCGACCGAGCGCTTGTCCGACCGACCCAGGTGCATGGCGCTGATATTGATATCGGCCTCGCCCATGGCGTGGCCGACCAGCCCGATGGCACCGGGTCGATCCTGGTGGCGTGAGACCAACATGTTGGCGGACGGCGCGAGGTCGACTTCGTAGCCGTCCAGCGCGACCAATCGGGCTTCCCCAGATGATACGGTGCCGGCCACGGAGCGCTCACCCTTGAGGGTCAGCAACGACGAGTAGCGTCCGGCATCGCGGGTCTTGTGGACGGACAGGTTGATGCCACGGGCCTTGGCGAGCGACGGCGCATTCACGACGTTGACGCGCTCTTCTGTGTGTTGCCCCAGGATGCCGCCCAGGACAGCCGCGGTCAGTGCGGCCGAGTCGTGGTCTGACAGCTCCCCGGCGACCTCCAGGGTGAGGTCGGCGAGACCCGGTGAGAATTGCGCGTAGAACTGACCCAGGGTTCGAGCCAGTGGCAGGTACGGCGCCAACGCATCCGCGGTCTCCGGCGTCAGCAGCGGCGCGTTGACGGCATGGCGAGCGGGGCGCCCAGCGAGGACATCCCGGACTTGTTCGGACGCCTCCACGGCGACGCGCGTCTGCGCCTCCTCTGTCGAGGCACCCAGGTGCGGCGTGAGGATGGCGTTTGGTGCACTGCGAAGGGGATGGTCGGCGGCCGGGGGCTCGGATGAGTAGACATCGATGGCGGCCCCAGCGATCACGCCATCGGTGAGTGCCTTGGCCAGCGCCGCTTCGTCGATGACTCCACCACGAGCGACATTGATGACGAGGGCCTCCGGCTTCATGCTGGCCAACTCCGCAGTGGAAATGAGGTTGGTGGTGTCCCTGGTCTTGGGCACGTGCACGGTGATGGCATCGGCTACGACCAGGACGTCAGCGACGGACATGACGGTGATGCCGTGGTGCGACGCCGCCTCGGCGGTGACGAAGGGATCGAAGCCCACGACCTCCATGTCCAGGGCACGAGCGCGATCGGCCACGGCCATGCCGATCTTGCCGAGACCGATGACGCCGAGGGTCTTGCCCACCAACTCGCGCCCCATGAAGGCCGAGCGGTTCCACTGCCCGGCATGCATGGAGGCATCCGCAGCGGGAATGTGTCGGGCCAGCGCGAATAGCATCGCCAGCGTGTGTTCTGCAGCGGCGATGGTGTTGCCGGTCGGGGCGTTGACCACCGTGATGCCGGCAGCCGTGGCAGCCGGGATATCGATGTTGTCGACACCGACACCGGCGCGACCGATGACCATGAGTCGGCGGCCCGCAGCGATGGCCTCCGCATCTGCCTGCACACCGCTGCGGACCAGCAGTGCGTCGTAGCCCGGGAGCGCAGCGAGGAACTCCTCGCGCGACAGTCCAACGCGAACGTCGACGTCATGATCGGTCTCAAGGAGCGCCACGCCCTCCGGCGCCAGCTTCTCAGCGACCAGCACCCGCATCCTCAGGCTCCGGCCGTGGCTGCGTGCAACGTCGCGGGCGAGTGTTCCTCACCGGCTCGACGCGCTGCCGCTGGTCCGACACCGCGATCGATGGGCAGGCCGACGGCGACCGAGCCCTCCTCGAGGACCTCGATGGCGCGCACGATGTCGCCGACGCTGACGTCGCCCAGGTGACCGATGCGGAAGAGCTTGTTCTTGAGTCTGCCCTGACCCCCCGCCAGCACCAGGCCCCGCCCATGGATCTCCTTGTTCAATGCTGACCATTCGATCTCCACGGGGACGTGCGCCGAGGTCACGCTGTTGGAGGCATAGCGTTGGTCGGCGAATAGCTCGAAGCCCATCGACCGGAGTCCGGCACGCGCAGCCGCACCACACGCCGCGTGACGAGCGTAGACACCTTCGTAGCCCTCGGCCTCGATGAGCACGAGAGCCGCCTCAAGCTGGAAGAAGAGTCCGACTGCGGGAGTCCACGGAGTCTGGCCCTTGGGCAATGCTTCGCGATGCTTGACCAGGTCGAAGTAGAAGCGCGGCATCGTCGCGGTCTCCGCAGCTGCCCAGGCACGATCCGATGCAGCGACCATGGCCAGTCCGGGCGGGATCATCCAGGCCTTCTGGGAGCCGGTGACGACGACGTCGATGCCCCAGGCGTCCATCTCGAATGGCATGGCTCCGATGGCGCTGACGCCATCGACGATGACGAGTGCGTCCGGGGCTGACTCGTGGACGGCGGCGGCCAGCTGGCGCAGCGGATTGGTGACCCCGGTCGACGTCTCGTTGAAGGTGATGAGGACGGCCCTGGGGGCGGCACCTGCGGCATGCATGGAGGCGATCAATTCCCGCAGCGCCTCAGGGTCCGCAGCCTGCCCCCATTCGAACTCGAGCAGGGTCACGTCCGCGCCATAGGCCGTGGCGATCTTCGCGAAGCGCTCACCGAAGTTGCCGATGCTGACCGCCAGCACCGGATCTCCTGGTGACAGGAAGCTGACGATCGCGGACTCCAGGCCGCCGGTCCCCGATGAAGTCAGGATCATGACGTCCTGTGTCGTCTTGAATGCCGGGCGCATGCCCTCGCTGACGCGCAGCACGAGCTCCTGGAACTCGGGTCCCCGATGACCGACCATCTGACGCGAGCCTGCCTCGCGAACTGCGTCAGGCAAGGGCGTGGGACCGGGGATGCGCAGGTTCTGGGGCGGCACGGAAGTCTCCTCGATCGACGGTGGAGCGAAGTCAGTTGAGGCTCGGGAAAAGCCGGTCCCTAGATGGTAGCCGCGACACCGCTGTGGCGCACTAGACTCGGGGCTGATGGCAGCTACTCGTCGTGATGGCACACCCTCGGCACGTTCGGAGGAGCTGGCCCTGCCGTCCAGCGGACGCATGCCCTTGGCTGCCCGGATGCGGCCGACCAACCTCGAGGAGGTCGCCGGTCAACGAGAGCTGATCGGCGACCGCGGCGCGCTGCGGCGGATGATCGAGCGTGGCCGGCTGGCCTCGATGGTGCTGTGGGGACCACCTGGCGTGGGCAAGACCACGCTGGCCCGCCTGCTTGCCGAGGCGGTCGAGTCGCCGCTGGAGGTGCTCTCGGCGACGTCGAGTGGTGTCAAGGACGTGCGCGAGGTGGTCACTCGCGCGCGGGACTGGTCCGATCGTGGCGGTCCCGCGACCGTCCTGTTCATCGATGAGATCCACCGCTTCAACAAGGCCCAGCAGGACGCCCTGTTGCCCCACGTGGAGGAAGGCGTCGTCACACTCATCGGAGCCACCACCGAGAACCCCTACTTCGAGGTCAACTCGGCGCTGTTGTCCCGCCTGCGCGTATTCCGGCTGGAGCTGCTGTCCGACGAAGAGCTCGCGGCGATCGTCGAACGTGCGTTGCGAGACGAACGTGGCTTTGGGAGCCGCGTCGCCCTGGGCCCTGATGCGCTAGAGCACCTTCTGGCGATCAGTGCCGGCGATGCGCGTACCGCGCTGAACATCCTGGAGTCGGCAGCCTCGATGGCCGGCGCCGACGACACTGCTGGCGCCGCCACGGTGGAGCCGAACCTCGAAGACATCGAGACGGCAGCTCAACAGCGCGTCCTGGCCTACGATCGTGCCGGCGATGGGCACTACGGCACGGTCAGTGCCTTCATCAAGGTGATCCGCGGGAATGACCCAGACGCGGCACTGTATTGGCTGGCCACGATGGTCGCAGCGGGGGAGGACCCCAAGTTCATCGCCCGACGGCTCATCATCAGCGCCAGCGAGGATGTCGGCAACGCGGACCCAAGAGCACTGCAGATCGCCATCGCCGCGGCGCAGGCAGTGGAACGGGTGGGTTTGCCGGAGTGCCAGTACGCCCTGGCGCAGGCGACCGTGTACCTGGCCACGGCGCCGAAATCGAACCGGTCGGGAGCGGCCTACTGGTTGGCCATGGAGGACGTGCGGGAACATGGCTCCCTGCCAGTGCCCAAGCACCTGCTGAACGCACCACACCGACGGATGAAGAGTCACGGGATCGGCGTCGGCTACAGGAACCCCCATGACTATGAAGGTGCCGATGTCGACCAGCAGGGACTCCCTGATGCGCTCGAGGGCCGTCGCTACTACGATCCCTCCGAGCGTGGCTGGGAGGCGCGTATCCGCGAGCGCATGGACCGACTACAGGCTGATCGAAAGCAGGGGAGCCGCCGGCGCCGATAGGCATCAGAGTCGCCACAGTCCGATGGCACAGCCATCGTCAGTCACGCGCACCTGGTAGCGGTCGCCCAGCGTCGACGCCAGCACGAGCCGCAAGCCTTCGACGTCCGACGCCAGCTCGACGGCCGCTCGGATGACCTGGCCGGCCTGGGTGTACGGCCCGAGTCCAGGATCGTCGTGACGGACCCGGAGCTGCCGGCCGCACCAGGGGATGACGAGCGGGTCGGGGGCCTTCACTGACTACATCATCGGCGACCCGGTGCCAGCTGTGTGGCATACGCGGCCGACCGGGGCATCGAGAGCGCCTACACTGCAGCTTGATCGAGCCACATCGAGCAGGAGTCAACTACGTGTTCTTCATCCTCGTTTTCGTCGTCGTACCACTCGCCGCCGGGTATGTCGCCAACATGGTGGTCGGGAAGGGCAAGGGCTTCCAGCCCTGGGAGCTGTTCGTGGCCGGGATCATCGGCTGGTTCCTGGGGGCGGCGGTCGGTGACCTCATCAGCGGTGAGGGACTGCTCAACAAGGACTGGTTCTTCCTGTCGCCGTTCCCGCTTATCACCGCCACCGTCGGCGCGATCGTGGTCTTGGCCGTCTGGGGTTGGCTACGAACCAACGCCCTGAAAGGCAAGGCTTCCTAGCGGTAACCGGGCCGCACGCCGACTAGTAGAGCCCGAGCAGATCCATCGCCACGAATAGGATCCAGGCCACGGCCAGTCCGATGACCAGGACGAGCGAGACGACGCCGATCCTGCGGAGGTCCTCGCGCACGAAGGCGTCCTCGGCAGCGGCGCGCACCGTCAGGCTGTCCGACCGGGCTTTCGTGGTGCGGCGCACGCGCCGTGTCTTCGTGGCCGGCGCGGCGGACTCATCGATGGCCAGCTCCGTGTAGCCAGCTTCGACCGTCTCGACGGCACCATCGATGTCGACGCCGGCGGCCGCTTCGGGTGCGAGCGCAGGGTCGGATGTCGACGCCTCGTCGGTCTTGGTGCGGCTGGGACCCTGGCCACCTGGTCGGTGACTGGACCGGCTGCCGCGGACCCGCTTGGCCACGGATGGATCTCCTTGTCGGCTGGGTTGGGAACCGGCGTGAGGATAGCACCAAGGTGACCCGCATGGCCCGGATGGCGCTGCTACGATCGGCGCATGGAGGGAGTGGCCACGCTCGCGGCACTGACGGCCCTTGGCGTCGCTGTCGTGGCCATCGTCCTCGCGCTTCGAGCGGAGCGCCGGGGAGGCGAGCTCACGCCAAGTGCAGCCCGCGTCATCGACCTGGAGCGGCGGCTGACACAAACGGCGCAACGCCTCGAATTGCTCGAGAAGGATGTCGACGCGCAGCGGTCAGATACGCCCGGGGAGGCTCGACCGGTGGCCAATGCCATCCGGCGGACCGGGTCGGCGATCTCGCACGTCGGTCTCGCCCGGTTCGATGCGTTCGAAGACACCGGTGGCGGGCAGTCCTTCGCACTGGCACTCATCGATGACGAGGGCGACGGAGTGATCCTGACCAGTCTGCATTCGCGCCAGACCACGCGCGTCTTCATCAAGGACATCCGCGGCGGCGTCGCTGATGCACCCCTGTCTGGCGAGGAACAGCGAGCGCTCCGGGAGGCCGGGCTGGTCACCTGATGGCGTGACACGAGAGCTGTCACGTACGCCCCGCAGCATGGGGTCCGATGACAGCCATTCGGACACCAGCCGCTCCAACGCCACACCGGGCAGACACGCCAGCGCAGGTCGGCGGACCAGTCGCCATCGACACTGTACGCGAGCTGCTCGAACGGCTCGATCGTCGCCAGCGACAAGCGGTGACACACGCCGAAGGACCGCTTCTCGTGCTAGCCGGACCAGGCACCGGCAAGACCGAGGTGATCACTCGTCGGGCGGCCTGGCTCATCGCCACTCGTCGGGCGCGGGCTTCGGAGATCCTGGCCTTGACCTTCACCGAGCGTGCCGCCGACGAGATGCAGGCACGGGTGGACCTGCTTGTCCCCTATGGCCAGGCCGACACCGCCATCCACACCTTCCACGCCTTCGGCGACTGGCTGCTGCGGGAGCACGGACACACCATCGGCCGCCCGGATGATCCTCGAGTCATCGGCCGGTCACAGGCCATCGTCCTGATCCGGGACAACGTCTTCCAGTTGGGGTTGGACCGCTACATCCCGCTCGGCGACCCAACCCGATTCGCGGGCGCCCTGGTCGATCTCTTTGGTCGTGCCAAGGAAGAGGGGATCACCCCGTCGGAGCTCGCGGTGTACGCCCAGGAGCTCGAGGCCGGCGCTCGCGCGGTCGAGTACGACGCGACGGTTGCCGGGATGGCAGAGGTCATCGGCGGTCTGCTTGATGAGGCCGCAGCACAGGCGGAGCTGGCACGGGCCTACGCCACCTACCAGGAGCTGCTCCTCGAGCATTCTCTTGTCGACCACGGCGACCAGGTCGCTGAAGCGGTCCGTCTGCTACGTGAGCGACCGGCTGTGCGCATGGAGCTCCGTCGCCGGTTCCGCTATGTCGTCGTGGATGAGGCCCAGGATGCCAACCCACAGCAGTTGATGCTGGTGCGCCATCTGGTGGGAGCCAGCGGAAATGTCATGTTCGTGGGTGACGACGATCAGGCCATCTACTCGTTCCGCGGCGCCGTTGGGCAGGGGCTGGCCGGTCTCGACGAGATGTTCCCGACGGTCCAAGACGTCGTACTCCGGCGCAACTACCGGTCTCGGAGGCCGATCCTCGAAGCTGCGCGTCGGTTGATCCGCCACAACGACCCCGATCGGCTCGAGGTCCAACGCGGCGTTGACAAGACCTTGACGGCGGTGCGTCGCGCGCGTCGACCAGCTCTGGTCAGTCACCACGCATACGCCACCGCGAGTGCCGAGGCAGACGCCATTGCAGCAGACATCGGGCGCCGGCTTGAAGACGGCGCGCCAGCATCATCCATGGCCATCCTGGTGCGGACCAATGCTGACGCCACACCACTCCTCGCAAGCCTTGATGTGCTCGGCATCCCGCGTCGGTTCTCCGGTGCCTCCGGCCTGCTCAAGCATCGCGAGGTCCGCGACGTCCTGAGCCTGATGGCCGTCATCGCCAGTCCGGAGTCATCCCACGACCTGTATGCGGTCATGACCTCGGCTCCCTACGGCCTGGGCGGCGAGGATCTCACCGCCATCTGCGAGCTGGCCAGTCGAAGACGGCGCAGCCTCTGGGCGGTCGTGACGGAACTCATGGAACAGCCCGGCCTGGTGCGGGTATCGACACGTACTCGCACCAGGCTTGAGCGCCTTGTCGCCGACCTTCGAGGCGGTATCACGGACGCCCACGAAAGAACAGCACCGGTGGTGTTGTACGACTACCTGCGCGGCTGCGGTTGGCTCAAGCAGCTCATCGCAGACGCCGAACGCGGCGACGATGGGCCCCTGCATCGCATCGCCCGTCTCTTCGAGATCGTCAGCGAGCAATCGGAGCTGACCTCCGACGCACGTCTGATGGTGGTCGTGCCGGCGCTGCAGGCCCTCATCGAGGCTGGCCAAGATCCCGTGGCGCCAGATGACGCAGAACCTCGCGACGCCGTTTCGGTGCTGACGGTTCATCAGGCCAAGGGCCTGGAGTTCGCAGTGGTCTATGTGGTCGGCGTCGCTGAGGGTCGTTTCCCGGTTCGGGCACGCCGCGACGGCCTCAGCCTCCCGGAGGCCTTGACTGGCCATGCTGCGATGAGTGACGCCGACGCCCACCGGGCAGAGGAGCGACGGCTCTTCTATGTAGCGATGACACGTGCCCGCGACGAGCTGGTGCTGAGTCACTCCGCGGCGGGACACCACGGCGGCCGCTACCGGCGCCCATCCGGGTTTCTCGCGGAGGCGCTGGGACAGTCGGTCGAGGTGCTCCCACCGGACGCAGGGACTGACATGCTCCTGAGCCCGCCAGGATCCTCGTCGGCAGCTCCGCCGGCGACACGACCGCAGCAGGGGACGCCACTGGCCCTGAGCTTCACCCAGGTCGATGACTACCTGTCGTGTCCGCTCAAGTACAAGCTTCGCCACCGCCTGCGGGTCCCCACGCCGCCACATCACGCCCTGGTGGTCGGCAATGCCTTGCACCAGGCAGTGGCGGTGGCAAACAAGGCGCGGTTGCACGGCCGCGACATCGATGTCGAGTCCGTCGATGAGACGCTTTCGGTGCACTGGCGGAGCGAGGGCTTCCTGTCCCAGGAGCATGAAGACGCTCGCTTTGCCGCTGGTCAGGATGCCCTGGCGCGATTCGTCGAACATGCGCGCGATGCGACGGACACCGTGCTTGCGGTCGAGCAACCCTTCTCGGTGCGGATCGGCGAGGATCGGGTCCGTGGTCGGTACGACGCCGTCCGCCGGACAGACGACGGCGTGATCATCACCGACTACAAGTCCGGCGACATGCGGGATCCGGAGCGCGCCAGGGTGCGGGCCCGCGACTCGCTGCAGCTGCAGCTGTACGCATTGGCCTGGGAGGCGGAGCACGGCACCCAACCAGATGGCGTGGAATTGCACTTCCTGGAGGGCGACGTCGTCGGCCGCACCACCCCAACGAGCAAGCAGCTGGATCGTGCCAGGGAGAAGCTGGTGGCGGCTGCCACCGGGATCCGGGCAGCCGAATTCGGAGCCACGCCGGGCTACCCGGCATGTGATTGGTGTCCGTATCGCCGGATGTGTCCGGCGGCTTCGTGAACGACGCGGCTACACTCGGACAGAGTGTCAGCCACCGAACGTACGATCACCACGATCATGGTCATCGCCGCCGTGATCGCCTGGCTGACGGTGGCTGTCGTGTTCACCATGATCTCACCGGTCGGCAGCGCCAGCGCGCAACTGTTCGGAGCGCTCAGCCTGGGGGTGGCCGTCGCCCTGACCTTGTGGCCGCTGCTCTGGTCAGGCAATCGCGCCGCGCCCGGAAGCATCTCGATCTCGGCACGGCGCAGCGGCCTCGCCGGCCTGGTCGTGGTCATCCTGGTGATCCTCCGCGCCATCGACGTGGTGGAGTTGCCGGTGGTGTTGTTCCTGGTCATCGGGGCTGTGTTGGTGGAAGTCGCCTTCTCGCTTCGTCGATGACACCGGCCCAAGATCGAGCCCGCAGGATCGCGCGCTACTACGACCTCGACCTGATCGATATCGCCTATGACGCGGAGCTGTACCAGGAGCTCGCCCACGAAGCCGGAGGCCCGGTCTACGAGCTGGCCGTCGGCAGCGGACGGCTGGCCATCCCGTTGGCACTTGCCGGGTACCAGGTCGTGGGCGTGGACCACGATCCGGCGATGCTGGAGCGGGCACGGCGAGCCTGGGACAAGGTGCGCGGTGACATCGATCCTCAACGGCTCCGACTCTTCGAGGGTGACCTCCGATCCTTCCGACCGAGTGGGCGATTCGGGCTCACCTTCATCGCTGTCAATACATTCCTGTTGGCCGAGGACGACGCCGCCCGATCCGCCATCCTGACGCGGATGCGAAAGGCGTTGCGGCCGGGTGGCATCGCGGCCGTGGAGTTCGGCACGCCCGACGACCAGGAATTGGCCCGCTATGACGGCCGCCCCCACCGTGAGTGGTTGCGCCGTGACCCTGAGACAGGAGATGACGTCAGCAAGTCCATGGCCGCGGAATACGATGGCGAGTCGAACACCCTGCGGCTCGCTCAGACGTACGAGTGGACGCGACCGAGCGGCCCACGCGGCCGGGTCACCAACGTCGATACGCTGCACCTCCTGACGGCCCAGCACCTGGGGGATCTGGCGACGCAGGCTGGCTTCTCCAGGGTCGACCTATGGGGGGACCATCTGCTCATACCCTATGGTGCCGGAAGTCACCGGGTCATCCTGGTAGCTCGGTTGGTATAGTCGACCCGTGGCTACCGACGATCAGATCCGCCTGCTCTTAGTTGAAGACGTCGTGCAGGTATCGCAGTATGTGCGAAATCTGCTCACTCACCAGAAGCAGGTTCGCCTGCTCGACACCGTGACCGACGGTCGCGCCGTCATGGACCAGATCCGTGAACTGCGCCCTGATGCACTTATGGTCGATGCCCTCTTGCAGGGCAAGGTCAACGGCCTTGAGGTGGCCGAACAGGTGCGCCAGGCCGGCATCCGCATCCCCATCATCATCATCACTGTCCCCCAGAAGCCGGTGAAGGCTGGCGAAGGCATGGGCATCGTCGAGGTGCTCGCCATGCCCTTCTCTGGCTATGAGCTCATGAACGCACTCACTCACACGGCGGCCAGGTATCGGGCGACCGCCCCGAGCGCCATGTCGCGTTCGTATGCCGTGTACTCCGGCAAAGGTGGCGTGGGACGCACCACGATCGCCTACAACCTGGCCGTCTCGTTTGGTCAGATGGCTGGCGTGCGTGCCGTCCTGATCGACGGGGACCTGCAGTTCAGTGACCTGCGCGGACTGCTGCGGGTACCTGACACGGCACCCTCGATCCTCCAGCTCCCCACCGATCGGATCGCGGAAAGCGACCTTGCCTCGGTGCTGTGGCGCGACCCATCCGGCATCGACCTGTTGCTCGCCCCGCCCCGGGTCGAACAGGCAGAGATGGTGACGGCTCGTGATGTCGAGAAGGTCATCTCGTTGCTGCGGCGCATCTACAACGTCGTGATCATCGATGCGCCACCGGCTCTCAGCGACACGACGATGGCCTACCTTGATGATGCTGACAGCATCCTCAGCATCATCACGCCCGATCGCAACTCGGTGCGCACCGCGCGTCTCGCCGGCCAGGCCTTCGTCGCTGCCGGCATCGCTCCCCAGAAGATGCTACTGGTCATGAACCGCGCTGGCGCTCCCGGACTCAAGCCTGAGCAGATGGCCAGCGAGCTGGGCCGGCTGCCTGACGTCGCCATCCCCGACGATCCGCAGCTCGTCAAGGCCACGACCGCCGAGGGCGTGCCTTTCGTCCTTGCACAACCCCGGGCCAAGGCTAGCCAGCAAGTCATGGATATCGCGCGTCGACTAACGGCACCCGCAGAACCCGAGCCGGCCCGACCCGTCGCAGTTCCATCCCTGGCCAACTCGACCGCCTGACCGGGATGGGCGACGCCCGACCCATCGGCTTCTTCAATTCAGGAGTCGGAGGACTCACTGTCCTCCGTGAGGTGATCCGGCGTCTGCCAGCTGAGGACACGCTGTACGTGGGCGACAATGCACGTACGCCCTATGGTCCGCGTCCGGATGATGAGGTCATCCGCTTCAGTACCGAATGCCTCGATGAGCTCGCCGCTCGCGACGTCAAGGCCATCGTGGTGGCCTGCAATACCTCGACTGCCGTCGCTCTCCCGCTTCTTCGACGCCGCTACGAGGTACCAATCCTCGGAGTGGTTCGGCCTGGTGCGACCGCGGCGGCACTGGCGACGCGTACCCGCGCGGTCGGTGTGATCGCCACCTCGGCCACCGTCCGCTCGCATGCCTACTTCGAGGCCATCAAGGAAGAGGACCCGTTCGTGGAAGTCTTCGAGCACGCCACTCCTGAGCTGGTGCCGCTGGTCGAGGCCGGCGCGGTGTCGGGACCCGCGGTCGAAGCGGCCATCCGAAGCGCCCTGGCCCCGTTGCTCGGTTCGACGGCCGTGGGCGAGACTGGCCTGAGCTCTTCGGATGCTTCGTTCGTCTTCCCCAAGAGCGACGACGCGATCATCGACACGGTGCTGCTCGGCTGCACCCATTACCCGTTGCTGGCACCGGTCATCCGCGCCATCATCGGAGACCGGACCGCGGTCATCGACTCCGCGTCTGCGACGGCCAGCGCCCTGGCCAGTCTCGTGGAGGTACATGCACTGGGGACTCCAAGCGCTGGGCCCGGCCATCACATCATGCTCACGACTGGCGATGTCGAGGCCTTCGCAGCCACCGCCGTACGCCTCTTCGGCGATGATTTCGGCCCGGTCCAGGAGCTCGTCCTCCAGCCCTCCGGCGTGGCAGCACTGAAGTGACCATCTCCATGACGGCAAATCGCCTCCGCTCGAGCCGGGCGCTGCGTGTGGGAGTGGCCATCGGCCTGGGCGTCACGGCTCGCGCCATCGCCAACCGGGCGTTCCTGACCACGGGGGAGGGGCTGGTGGATTGGGACCGGGCTGAGCAGATCGCACGGCGACGGGCGAGTCGCGCTCCGGGCCGCATGACCACCGCTCAGCTTCAGGCCGCCGGCCCGGCCTATGCCCGACACATGGCTCGCGTCGTCCCGCTCCTCGAAGATCGTCTGGGGGCGCCACTGCCGGGGGTGGTGGAGCGTCATGAAGTGGTCAGTCGGGCTGAATGGGCCAGTGCCAACATCGATACCTTCAAGTCGCTCATCGCGCATCTCGAACCACTGCTCGTGCCGCGCACGCCAAGCGGTCACGTCCGACACGGCATCGCGGCCACCGCCAACCGCCTGCTGACCACCGGCCAGGTCGGATTTCTGCTGGGCTACCTCGGGAGTCGCGTGCTGGGTCAATACGATGTGGCCCTGCTGTCAGCCGAACAGGAGGCGGGGCGCCTGCTGTACGTGGAAGAGAACATCCGCGCTACGGCGCGGGCCGTCGGGGTACCGGTCGACCAATTCCGACTCTGGGTCGCTCTGCACGAGACCACGCACGCCTTCGAGATGGAAGCCCACCCGTGGTTGCGACCCTACATGCGGTCTCGCCTGGAGCGACAGGTCGCGCTGTTCGTGGATGAGACCCACCACCTGCAGAAGAACGGACTGCGCTACCTTGCACGACGATGGCGCGCCGCCGCCGCTGAGGGCTCGATCCGTGGCTTCCTCAGCCCGGAGCAGCGCGGTCTGTTCAAGGAGACGCAGCTGGTGATGAGCCTGATGGAGGGTTTCAGCGATTGGGTCATGGACCGGGTCGGTGCGGAGGTGCTGCCCGACGTGGCCTCCATCCGCCGCCGCTTCGAGGCGCGCCGTGGCCAGCGTCGCCGGGGTATCGATCGCATCATGGCCAGGATCACCGGGATGGACCTCAAGCTGGAGCAATATCGACGTGGCGAGCGTTTCGTGGCCGGAGTCCACGCTGCCGGAGGGTCGGCTGCTGTAGCCCATCTTTGGGATGGACCTGAGACACTCCCGACCGAATGCGAGATGGATGAGCCGGCGTCGTGGGTCCGGCGAGTGCTGCCCGACGAGCTGATACCAGGGGGAAACTGATGACGGAGGCCACGCGGGCACGACGTGAGCCCGCGGCGATCGCGCTGACACCGATCCTGTCGGCGCGCTATCGCGAGGAGGACCTGGACCGGATCCGCGCCGTGGCCCCCAGTGCCAGGTTGGTGAACGTGTCGCTGGAAGGACTATCCGACAGCCCGCTCGACGACGTGGAGGTGCTGCTCCGTGGCCCCATGCCGGCGGCTACCTTCGATCGATTGCTAACCCGGTGTCCTGACCTTCGCTGGGTCCACTCTGCCACCGCCGGCGTCGAACGCGTGCTCACCCCGGAAGCCGCCCAGCACGGTCTCACCATCACCAACGGCCGAGGCGTCTTCAGTGAACCCATCGCTGAGTTCACCATGATGATGATCCTCTCGGTGGTGCGCCGACTGCCCGAGTTGATGGAGCTTCAGCGCGAGCGCACCTGGCAACCCCTACCGGCTCGCGAACTTCGCCAGGTGACCATCGGGATCGTGGGGTTGGGCTCCATCGGCCGCACCGTGGCGCGCCTGGCCATCGCCTTCGGAGCACGCGTCATCGGAACGCGCCGGGGGCCCGACAAGGAGGGGGATATCGCTGGTCCGATGCCGGACGGGCTCGACCGTATCCTCCATCACGACCAGCTACCCGAGTTGCTGGCCGAGGCTGACTTCGTGGTCCTGGCAGTACCGCTCACGCGTGAGACCGACAAGCTCATGGATACGCAGCGGCTGGCCCTGATGAAGCCCGGTTCCTGGCTCATCAACGTAGCTCGCGGCCGACTGGTCGATCAGCAGGCGCTACTGCGCGCGCTTCGCACTGGGCCCCTCGAAGGCGCCGTCCTCGACACCCTCTGGGAGGAGCCGCTGCCACCCAGCTCGCCGCTCTGGGACGCACCGGGGCTTATCATCACGCCGCACACCTCCTGGTCGTCCGGACGTGTGCTCGACCGCAGCATCGAGCTTTTCTGCGACAACCTCGCGCGCTACCGGGACGGTCGCGAGATGCTCAACCTGGTGGACCCGGGAGCGGGGTACTAGGTCATGCAGATCGCCATCGTCGGATTGGCCCGGGCAGGAAAGACCACAGTCTTCAACTCACTGACACGGGGCGATGCCGCCACCGGTGGGTTCGGAGGGCTGACCGTGAATACCGGGGTGGTGAAGGTGCCCGATGAGCGGTTGTCCAGGCTGACGGCGCTCTTCAGGCCGCGCAAGGAGGTTCCGGCGGACGTCACGTACGTCGACCTGCCAGCAGCCGCGACCTCGGCTGAAGGAGAACCGCACGCTGACATCCCGCCCGACCAGCTATCCAGGTTGCGCAATGCGGACGCGCTACTCCACGTGGTCCGCGCGTTCCAGAACGATGCCGTCTCGCACCCGCTCCTCAGTATCGATGCTGCTCGCGATGTGGAGCAGTTGGAGCTGGAGTTCACGCTGGCTGACCTCGGCGTGGTCGAGAAACGCGTCGAGAAGCTCAGGCAATCCGGCCGCCATGGCACGGCCGCCGAGAAAGAGGCCAACGAGCGTGAGCAACTCGTACTCGAGAAGATCCTACCGGCGCTGACCGAAGGCCGGCCCATCCGTGACCTGGACCTCGATGCGGACGAAACCCTCAGGATCCGCGGCTTTCGCTTCCTCACCGAAAAACCTGTGCTGGTGCTACTCAACGTGGGCGAGTCCGACCTCGAGCGCGCCGAGACCATGGCTGAGGACCTGGCCAGATCGATCGAACACGCGCACACCGATGTCGTCCAGCTTTCCGCCCGCATCGAGATGGAGATCGGTGAGCTCGCTGATGATGAGGCCCAGGTCTTTCGCGACGACCTGGGCCTTGAGGGTTCCAGCATGGAGCGGGTGATCCAGGCCAGCTACCGGCTGCTTGGCCTGATCAGCTTCTTCACCGCTGGCGAGGATGAGACTCGGGCCTGGACCCTGCAACAAGGTGCTTCGGCGGTCGACGCTGCGGGCACGATCCATTCGGATCTCGCTCGTGGCTTCATCCGGGCGGAGGTCATCGCCTGGGAAGAGCTGCTCAGCCTGGGCTCCATGGCAGAGGCGAAGAAGCAGGGCAAGCTTCGCTCCGAGGGCAAGACCTACCAGGTCAGGGACGGGGATGTCATCGAGGTCCTGTTCAACATCTGACCCGGGACGTGTCTCCTACGCTCGGCGCCTCAGAGCGTCGTCACGGGAGCCAAGCTAGTCGTCGGAGTAGCGGTCGTCCCTGACGCGCGTGCCGTCCGTAACGCCCCAATCGGCGTCGTCAGGCTCGACGTCCACGAGCAACGTCCGCAGGTCCTCGCCCCGGCCCCCCGTCGAGCCAGTCTCGTCGACGTCGGCGACGAACGTCCCGTCTTCGTCCGAAGACACGTTCACGGCCACCCGCAACTGCGAGTCATCGATGATGAAGAACCCGGCGTGTTCAGCCAGATCCTCCGCGACGGCTTCGATCAGCGAGTCCGCTGCGAAGTCCTCGATGACCCTGGCCCGCGATTCCAGCACGAGCTCCAGGAACTGCGCATCGTCAAACTCCGTCTCGTGCGCCAACAGGACATCTGCGAACAGGTCGGTATCACTCTCGTGCAGTTCGTAGAAGAAGTAAGGGGGTGCGTCCCCGTCGCGCGCGCTCACGCTTCCGAGTATAGGCTGCTCAGGCACCGTCACGAAGGCATGCGGTCGGCGCGCACAGGGAGTAGTCGATGCAGGCACCCGATGTCGTGGTGGTCGGCGCAGCGACGCGCGATCTCAACGATGAAGACCCACGCGGGTGGCTGCTGGGCGGCGGTGTCACCTTTGGCGCGCTGGCCCTGGCGCGCCTCGGACTTCGCACCGGCGTCGTGCTCGGCCTGGACGCCGAGGCCGCCGGTGCCACGGAGCTGGAGCTCATCCACGAGGCCGGCGTCCACGTCATCAGTGTTCCCCTCGAGCGAGGACCGATCTTCACCAACGTGGAGACACCCAGGGGCCGGGTCCAGACCTGTGGCTCCATCAGTGATCCGGTGCCGGTGACGACGTTGCCCCAGGCGTGGCGAGGAGCAGGCGCCTGGGTCTTCGCGCCCATCGCCTCGGAGCTCCCTGACGCCTGGGTGGATGTGCCCAGTGCCGACGCCTGCGTGGCCTTCGGCTGGCAGGGCATCCTGCGCGAGCTCGAGACGGGCGCCCGTGTCCGGCCCGCGACGCCCGGGCCCTCGCCCTTCCTGCAGCGATCGGATATCGTGGCCGTCAGCCGACACGACATCCCCGTCGACCTGGATTTGCGCCACATCGGGCGATGGCTGGCGCCGCAGGCGGATCTGCTGTTGACCGCGGGTCTGCTGGGCGGACTGCTGGTCCACTTCGAAGCCGGACAGGTCACCCGCGCGCGGGCCTACCCGAGCGTGCCGTCCGTCGCTGAGGTCGACCCCGCAGGTGCCGGCGACACGATGCTTGCGGGTCTTGTCGCCGCCCGCATCGTGGCTGGGGAAGACGGCTCCAAGCTTGGGCGAGACCTGCGGTTGGGTGCTACGGCCTCGAGTCTGCTGGTCGAGGGACCGGGACTGAACTCGGTGCCGACCTTCGCGCAACTCATGACTCGGGTGGCCCGCGGTCGCTGATCGCGGCGCGAGGGTCACTGACGTGCCTCGCCGGATGGCCCGAGGGTACGCGTGGGACTCAGCCGTCAGTGGCCTCGGGGCCGGCGGTGAGCTCATCGGTCGCGACCTCGGCGGCGTATTCCTCGAGCTCGTGACCAAGCTTATCGAGTTCCTCACCGCCGCCCATGAGCTTGAGCAGATCCTCGCGGGGCAGCTCCTCCTTCGCGAACGTACCGACCATCCGCCCGCGGTCGAGCACGATGAAGCGCTCGCCGACGGGATACGCATGGTTGACGTTGTGGGTGATGAGGATGATGCCAAGGCCGCGCGCCCGGGCCGCGACGATATACCGCAGCACGATGGCGGCTTCCTTGACGCCGAGGGCCGAGGTGGGTTCGTCGAGGATGACGACCTTGGCCCCGAAGTGCACCGCCCGAGCGATGGCCACTGACTGTCGCTCGCCCCCCGAGAGCGTGCCCACGACCTGCGTGGTGTCACGGAGGTCGATGCCCATGTGCAGCATCTCCTCGCGGCTGACGCGGTCAGCGCTACGGGCGTCATAGCGCTTGAACGGTCCCCAGCCGCGCGTGGGCTCGTTGCCCAGGAAGAAGTTGCGCGACACGCTCATCAGCGGGCACATAGCGAGGTCCTGGTAGACCGTCGCGATGCCCAGGTGGAGGGCGTCGCGAGGGGACCGCAGGTGCACCGCGCTACCCTCGACCAACAGCTCGCCGCGATCCGGCGGGTGCACGCCCGAGAGCGTCTTGATGAGGGTCGATTTGCCTGCCCCATTGTCGCCCAGCAGGCACACTACCTCGCCGGCACGGACCGAGAGCGAGACGTCCTCGATGGCGATGACGTTGCCGAAGTACTTCGTCAGCCGCGAGCCTCGATGAGCGGCGTCGCGGTCACATCGCCCGGAGCCGGCACGGTCGGGGTGGTGGTCATGAGCGCGACTCCTGTGCCTCGCTGCCGGACCCGTTGGCGAGGAGCACCGCGACGAGGAGGACGATGCCAAGGATAGCCAGGTACCAGTCCGAGGCAAGACCCGCCAGGGGGATGCCGACCTTCGTCATGCCCAGGGTGAGGGCCCCAAAGAAGGCACCGATGGGCGACCCGTAGCCGCCCGTCAGCAGCGTCCCACCGATGACCGAGGCGGCGATGGCCTCCAAGCTCCTTCTGCTCGCCGCGGAGGACGTCGGCGGAGGCCACCGTGAAGACCTGGATGCAGGCGAGCAGCGCAGCCGAGGCTGCGGTGGTCATGAACAGTGCGATCTTGACGCCACGGACCGGGACGCCGACGTTGCGAGCCGCGGTCTCGTTGCCGCCGGTGCCGAAGATCCAGTTCCCGAACGTCGTCCGCGTCAAGACCCACCAGGCCATGCCCGTGACCAACAGCCACCAGAAGATGGAGGCAGGCAGGTGGAAGTCTCCGACGACGACGTCGCCAGCGAAGAGCTGCACGAGTGCGTCGCCGTCGGTGATCTCGCGGAGACCGCCGACCTGGGTCCGACCGGTGATGAAGCGCGTCGTGCCGATGGTCACGCCGCGCAGTAGGAAGAGCATGCCCAGCGTGACGATGAACGAGGGCAGGCCCGTCCGGACGACCAGCCAGCCATTGAGAAAGCCGACCGCCATGGCGAAGGCGAAGGCGACCACGATGGCCAGCCAGGGGTCGAGCCCGAACTGCGACATGCCCAGCGCCAGCACCATGCCGGCAGCTCCGATCATGGAGCCGATCGAGAGGTCGAACTCACCAGCGATCATGAGCAGGGTCACGGCGGCGGCGAGGATCCCGACCTGGGCACCGACCTCCAGCCAGTTGCTGATGCCCCGCGGGGTCAGGAAGCCCTTGGCCAGACAGGCCTGGGAGTCGCCGAGGCACTCCCACAGCGGCCAGGTGAAGACGAGCAGCGCGATGATGGTGGTGATGACCGCGCCAGCAGCCGGCCGACTCAAGGCCCGGTACCACGACCTCCTGGAGCGAACGCGTTCGTCGGTGCGCTGGGCTTCGCTCACGCTCCTCATCCCTCCTCCGAGAAGTGCTGGGGCCGACGAGGAGGACCGGGCAGGTCAGCCTGCCCGGTCCTCCTGAGGTGCGCTAGCGGATGCCCTGTGCGGAGAGGTCGATGACCGCCTGGGCGTTGTCTGCGGTCACGAACCCGGGCCCGGTCAGGGTGACGCCACCGCCACCTGGCATGAGGCCACCGTCGCGGTTGTAGAGCGTCAGGAAGACGATGGGCAGGTAGCCCTGCAGGTACTGCTGCTGGTCGATGGCGAAGAGCATCTTGCCATCGACGATGGCCTGCAGCACCTCCGGCGAGAGGTCGAACGTCGCCAGCTGCACGGTACCGGTGAGCCCCATGTCGTCGAGGGCCATGAGGGCGGGAGCGGCGCCGGTCGGGCCCAGCGTCAGCATTCCGTTGACGTCGGGATCGTTGGTCAGAGCCGACTCGATGGTAGCCTGCGACCCGGCCGGATCCCCGAGATCGACCGCGATGACGGTGGAGGTCCCACCGGCCTTCTCCAGCGCATCGGCGAAGCCCTGGCAGCGCAGATCGAGCGCCGCGTTGCCGACCTCCTGGTTGACGCACAGGGCCTTGGTCACGCCGGCTGCGGCCATGCGTTCGCCGCCGCCGACGCCGGCCTCGTACTCGGTCTGGCCGACGTGGGTCAGGACGCCGAGGCTCTTGTAGGTATCGGAGCCCGAGTTCATGGAGACGACGGGTATGCCGGCGGCCACTGCGGCCTCGATCGACGGGCCCAACGCGTCCGCGTCCGGGATGGAGACCACGATGCCGTCCGGTTGGGAGGCCACCGCGGTGTCGATGAGCTGCGCCATGGCCACCATGTCGAAGGTGGTGGGCGCGCTGTAGTTGGCTGTCACGCCCATGGCGGCGGCCGCATCCTGGACGCCGTTCTGCACGACGGACCAAAACGGGTCAGAGGCCTGACCATGACTGACAACTTCGATTCGGATCTGGTCGTCCTGCGCCGAGACGGACGCGGGCCCGATGGCGGCTCCGGCCAACAGGCCGAGACTGACGAGGCCGACGAGGCTCTTCTTCTGGTATCGCATCTCTTGGATCACTCCTCGCTTGGCGGGTCGCTCCGCGGGACTTCCCGGCCCCGCGAAGCTGAGACGATGGGACTGTCGGACGGAGCGCACCTCCTTCGTGCTTGGGTCGCTATGCGGCGATCTCCTCGAGGCGGACCGGTCGATGCTCGAGGCGCGAGCGGGTCGCGGCCTCCGCGATGCGCAGGGCCTCGACGCCATCTCGGGCGGTGCAGGTCGACTCGGCCTCGCCACGGATGACCTTGACGAAGTGTTCGAGCTCGGCCCGGTAGGCCTGGGCAAAGCGGTCTGCGAACCCGGGCCAGGGGCGTCCTGAGGGTGGCGGCACGCCTGGTTCGACCGAGCGGATCGGCTGGCGCGGGCCCATGCCCACGCTGATGCTATCGCGGGACCCGAAGAGCTCGGTCCGGATGTCGTAGCCGAGCGGGTCCTGGCGGGTGATGGTCATGACCGCGAGCACACCGCTCTCCAGCCGCAGCGTCGCGACCGCGGTGTCGACGTCGTCATACTTCTCGAAGACCGGAAAGCCGCGCACCGCGCCGTCGGCATAGACCTCGCTGACCTCGCTGCCGGTGAGCCAGCGCAGGATGTCGAAGTCATGGACGCTGAAGTCGCGGAAGAGCCCGCCAGACGCCGCGATGTAGGACTCGTGCGGGGGCTCCGGGTCGTGACCCGCCATGCGGACGCAGTAGAGCGTGCCCAGTTCGCCGCTCTCGACCAACCGCCGTGCCTCGACGTAGGCATGGTCGAAGCGTCGCTGGAAGCCAAGCTGGAAGGGCCGACCGGAGCGCCCCACGTCGCGGGCCAGCCTGATGGTCGCATCGAGGTCGGCCGCCAGCGGTTTCTCGCAGAACACCGGGATCCCGTGCTGGAGTGCCGCGCGCGTCAGTGGCTCGTGGGCGTCCGTGGCTGCCGCGATGACGACGGCGTCGGACTCGCCGAGGGCCTCCTCGACCGTCACCGCGCGTGCCGCGACGTCGTGCGCCAGCGCCGCCGCCACCTCTTCGAGCGGGTCCGCGATGACGACCTCGTCGATGTCATCGATATCAGACAAGACGCGCGCGTGCATCCTCCCGATGCGGCCGGCCCCCAACAGCCCAATCCTCAATCAGCAGTCCTCCCCCGGGAATATCCAGAAGGCCATTCCGCCCTGCCGCTCGGCCTCGGACGGGCTCTGAGTTCCTCTACGTCGCTCCGTATCATGGTGACCACGACACAGAGATGTCAACTCGCTTCGGCACCCGTACGGAGACGGTCCGCCCGCAGTCCGGAGGTCACCCACACGATGCATCCAGGTCACTCGTGACGAAGCGTTCCCTGCGAGCCGCCACTTCGGGTTCCATGGACGGAACCATGACGGCCGATGCCAGCTGGGTGTCACATCAGCTTCGGGGAGCACCTCGATAAGGTGCGGACGTGACCGAATTGCTTCGAGGTCGCCCACGCTTCGATGACCGGCGCTTCGGCTGTTGCCGTGACACCGTTCCATCGCTGGTCGTCGGATCGGGCCGGGGCATCAGCTTGCGATCTCCGCGATGGACACGGCTCGGTGCTCGGCGGCGGAGACGGCCAGCGCCTCGGCAAGGCGCTGTGCCTCGACGCCGTCCCTGGCCGTGCAGGGGGAGGGCCGAGCTCCCTGCGCCACCTCGATGAAGGCAACCAGCTCATCGCGATAGGCGTCGTCCCAGCGATCGAGGAAGATGCTCCACGCCGGGCCGGCCGGGGCCGGCACACCCGGTTCGAGCGAGCGGATCGGCATCCGCGGACCAAGACCCACGCTCACGCTGTCTCGAGAGCCGAAGACCTCGGTGCGCACGTCGTGCCCGAGGGGATCGTGCCGCGCCCAGCTCATGGCTACCGGCGTGCCATCGACCAGTCGGGCCACTGCGACCGCGTTGGCGTAGTCGCCGTACTTCTCGTAGAGCGGGAAGTCACGAGCCGTTCCGACCACGAACACCTCGTCGACCTCCATCGCGGTCAGGAACCGCAGGACATCGAGGTCGTGAATCGAAAGGTCCTGGAACATCCCGCCCGAAGAGGCGATGAATGCCTCCGACGCCGGAGCCGGGTCGTGGCTTCGCAGTGACAGCATGTGGATGTCGCCCAGCTCACCGGATGCGATCAGCCGTCGAGCTTCGACATAGGCCGGATCGAAGCGCCGCTGGAACCCGAGCTGGAACGGCACCGAGCTGCGCTCCACGTCCAACATCACCGCGATCGAGCCGGCAAGGCTGTCGGCGAGGGGTTTCTCGCAGAACGTGGGCAGGCCACGCCCGATGGCCTCACGGATGAGCGCCGGATGGTCGTCGGTGGACGCGGTGATCACCACGGCATCAGCGTCGACAAGTGCCGACTGAGGCGTCGCCGACCAGGCCACGCCAAGGTCGCGTGCGACCGCCTCCGCGCGCTCGGCCATCACGTCGACGATCGTCAGCCGGTCGACCGACCCACTCGCCATCAGCGCGCGGGCATGGAGCGGTCCGATGCGGCCAGCGCCGAAGAGGGCGATCCTCATGCCTTCCTCCATGGAGCCGGCTGGTGGCATCGCAACGCCCAACCCGTGGTCCCCAGCGATCCGTGCACGTTGTCGCAGCGTAGGGCCATCGACGACCCCGCCGCAGGGCCTGCTGTCAACTTGGGCGACCCGTTGGGAAGGTGCCCTGGCGCGGCGCCATCGTCGAGCCCCGGATCACCAGCGCTACCTCCAGTCGCATGGTCGCGCCCGGTGTCGTGGCCGTGGCATCGCCGTGCTCACCAGGCCCGGTGGCGATCCGCTGGCCAAGGTTGGCCACGGCCCAGGTGCCCATCTCGGTGGTGGACTGACGGATCGTCGTAAGCGGTGGGTCAAGGTGCGGGACGATGTCGATGTCGTCGAATCCGACCACGCTGACATCGTGGGGCACGTCTCGCCCCATCGCCCGCAGGCCGCGGATCGCCCCGATCGCGGTGAGATCATTGGCGCAGATGAAGGCGCTCGTGGACGGTGACGAGGCGAGGGCCAGCCGGACAGCAGCGTCCCCGCCCACCACGCCGGTCTCGCCACTGACCACGGAAAGGTCGACGCCGTCAGCTCCGAACGTCGCGATGGCCGCACGGACGCCATCGACCCGTTGCGCCATGGCTCCGGGATCGATGTCGGGCAGGACCAGGAATGCCAGCTGGCGGTGTCCCAGGGACAGGAGATGCTCCGCCGCCAAGCGCCCGCCCAAGACGTTGTCCGACAGGATGGCGGGGACCGCCGGAACGGTCGACTCGCCGTTGACGATGACGACGGGGCAGTGCAGCTCGCGGATACGTGCCGTGTGACGCCGCGTCAGTGCTGTGCTGGCGATGATCATCCCGTCGACCTCTCGCTCTGCGAGGACCTCAAGCGATTCGATCTCGCGATCGGGATCGCGACGTCCGTCCGCGAGGAGCACCGAGTAGCCCCAGGCCCGAGCGGCATCCTCGATGGCACGCACGATCTGAGGGTAGAAGGGATTCTCGATATCGGTCACGATCAGACCGATGGTGCGCGTCGTGCGAAGCTTCAACGACCGCGCCACCCCGGAGGGTCGATAGTGCAACTCGCTCGCGGCGAGCGATACCGCTGCTCGCGTTTCGGGTGACACGTTCGCATGACCTCGTAGCGAGCGGCTCACCGTGGCAGTGGACACGCCGGCTCGGGCGGCGACATCACGGATGGTCGCTGGCCTCGAGTTGATGTGCATGCGGGAATGGCCTTCGACTGCGTGCTGGACTGTAATCGTTTACGCGAACGCGTATCATGGAGAGTCGAAGGGTCGCGTGTCAAACGCTGCGCCGACCTCCACGTGGTTGAGTGGACGTGCCTGTCCCCGGGAGGAACACATCGCATGGGCGGTCCCGCGACGGTGAACGCCAGCCTTCATCGGCGGCCTGTCCCTGCGCCCGCCGGCGGCGCGGTGCACTCCATCGATGCGACTGACGCAGGCTGGGACTACGTCGGATTCCACGAATACCGGCTCACTCCGAAGACGGTCATCTCGCGGTCGGCCGACGACCGGGAGGTGGCGCTCGTCGTGCTCGAGGGCCATGCCCAGGTCCGGGCTGGCGGCGTCGACTATGGCCGCCTGGGTAGCCGCGACAGGGTATTCGATGGACCGCCCCCGCCGGTCCTGTTGCTGGAACCTGGACTCGATCTTCACGTGCGCGCCGACGACGATGCCACGATCGTGGTCGCCGACGCTCCGGCCGCCCGCCTGAGGGAGACGCGGCTGATCCGCCCAGAGCAGATCCATGTCGAGAGCCGCGGCAGCGGCAACACCGAGCGTCGCATCCATCACCTGCTACCACCGAGCGAGCGGGCTGGGCGACTGATCCTGTTCGAGGTATTCACGCCGGGCGGCAACTGGTCGAGTTACCCGCCTCACAAACACGACACCGAGGACCCGCCGACCGAGGCCTATCTCGAAGAACTCTATTACTACCGCTATGCACGGCCAGAGGGCTGGGGCTTTGCCCGCGTCTATACCCCGGACCGTACGCTCGATGAGTCGTTCGCCACGACTGATGGTGACGTCGTCCTCGTCCCCCGCGGGTACCATCCGTTCGGAGCGCCGGCGGGCTACGACGCCTACTACCTCAATGTCATGGCCGGCCCCAATCGGGCCTGGCACTTCACCGTGGACCCGGACCACCAGTGGTTGATGGATTGGGATCCTGACCGACCCAGCTAGCTGACCCAACCAGGCACAAGGAGCGACCGATGGCCACCCGACTGGCGAGCCCACTGCAGCGGACCGCAAGCGATTTCCCCACCCAGTACTGGAACAATTCCTGCAACGCTGCCGAGCTTTCCTATGCCATCGACAACGGAGCCGTCGGCGCGACCAGCAACCCCACCATCGTGGGTACCGTGATGAAGCAGGAATACGACCTCTGGGCGCCGCGGGTACGGGAGATCGTCGCGCTGCACCCGGATTGGACCGACCAGCAGGTGACCTGGCAGGTCATCGAGGAGATGGCCATCCGAGGCTGGAAGATGCTCGAGACGATCTATGATCAGAACCGGGGGCAGTGCGGTCGACTATCGATCCAAACGAACCCTACCTACAACGTCTCGGTCGAGAGGATGCTCGAACAGGCGCGACACTTCCAGGGGCTGGCGACGAACGTCCAGATCAAGTTCCCCACGACTGCCGCGGGTGTCCAGGCCATGGAGCAGGCGACGTCGGAGGGCATCAGCATCAATGCGACCGTGTCGTTCACGGTGGCGCAGGCCCTGGCCATCGGCGCAGCGGTGGAACGTGGACTGGTGAGGCGTGAAGCCGAAGGCCACGACACGTCGTGGATGGCACCGGTGTGCACCATCATGATCGGGCGCACCGACGACTGGGTGAAGAAGTCCTGCGATCGTGACGGCATCATCGTGGATCCTGCAGCTCCTGATTGGGCGGGCATCGCGGTGTTCAAGCGGGCCGCTGCGATCTACGCCGAGCGTGGCTATCGAACCCGCTTGCTGGCAGCTGCCTATCGACATCACCTGCATTGGTCCGAGCTCATCGGGGGCGACATCTCGATGACCATCCCCGCCGCCTGGCAACGACGCTTCAACGCCTCTTCGGTCGAGGTCAGGGATCGCTGGAACGACCCGGTTCCGCAGACCTATGTCGACCAACTGCTCGAGCGCGTCCCGGAGTTTCAAAAGGCCTACGAGCCTGATGGGCTGAGCATCGCCGAATTCGACGGCTACGGCGCCACGAGGCGTACCCTGCGTGCCTTCGTCGCGTCGTATTGGGAGCTGGTCAGAGCCATCGATGAGCTGATGATCCCCGACCCCGATATCGCAGCATAGGGAAGCCCGACACATGAAGCGAGGAGGGCCGCCATGCCGCGATTGACCGTGGGCCAGGCCATCGTGACCTGGCTGGCCAAGCAGCAGGTCGAGCGCGACGGACAGCAGGGCCGATTCTTCGAAGGCGTGTTCGGCATCCTCGGCCATGGGAACGTGGCCGGCATGGGTGAGGCACTTGAGGCCGCCCAGGACGAAATCCGCTTCTATCAGGCCCGGAATGAGCAGGGCATGGTCCATGCTGCCGCGGCATTCGCCAAGCAGCGGTTGCGGCTGCGAACGTTCGCCTGCACCTCTTCGATCGGGCCCGGTGCCACCAACATGATCACGGGAGCCGCGGCCGCCACGGTCAATCGTGTGCCCGTGCTCCTGCTCCCCGGCGACCGCTTTGCCACACGTCGCGTCAAGCCCGTCCTGCAGCAGTTGGAACGTCCGGAGGCCGGCGACATCTCCGTGAACGACGCGTTCCGTCCGGTATCACGCTATTTCGACCGCATCGAGCGACCCGAGATGCTCATCGACGCACTGCCCGCGGCGATGCGGGTCCTGACCTCGCCCGCCGAGACCGGAGCGGTGACACTGGCGCTGCCGCAGGATGTGCAGGCCGAGGCTTGGGAGTGGCCCCAGGAGCTCCTTTCGACCCGGGTCTGGGTCATCCCTCGCCTCAGGCCGGACGGCGCCCTCCTGGCCAGGGCTGTCGAGCTCATCGCCAACGCCGAGCGCCCCATGATCGTGTCGGGGGGCGGCACCCTCTATAGCGCCGCCACCGACGCCCTCGCCGCCTTCGCCAGTCGCTTCGGGATCCCCGTCACCGAGACACAGGCAGGCAAGGGCGGACTGCCCTGGGACCACCACTTCAACCTCGGTGCCCTCGGCTCCACGGGGGGCAGTGCTGGCAATCTGGTGGCAGGCGAAGCAGACCTCGTCATCGCCATCGGTACGCGCCTGTCGGACTTCTCGACCATGAGCTGGTCCTCGTGGCAGGATCCGAACGTCGCCTTCATCTCGATCAATGTGGCCGAGCTGGACGCGGCCAAGGCCGCCAGCGTCCCGCTCGTCGGCGATGCCCGGGCGACCATCGCCGAGCTCCATGCTGCGCTCGACGCTCGCGCCTGGCCCGGAGCATCGCCAGCTCGCCTCGACCACCTCGAGCAGTTGCGCCGGGAGTGGGATGACGAGGTCGAACGCGTGCTGCACCTCGCGGCAAGCGCCCACGTTTCCCAGCCCGAGGCGATCCGGATCGTCAACGAGGCCGCGAGCGACGACGGCACCGTGGTCTGCGCCGCCGGGAGCCTGCCGGGCGACCTGCACAAGTTGTGGCGCGCTACGGGCCCTGGGAGCTATCACCTCGAGTACGGCTACTCCACGATGGGCTACGAGATCGCGGGCGGCCTGGGTGCGGCCATCGCGGCACCGGAACGACGCATCTTCGTGATGGTCGGTGACGGCTCGTACCTGATGCTGGCCAACGAGATCATGACCGCCCGCCAGGAGGGCATCTCGATGACCATCGTGCTGCTCGACAACCACGGGTATCGCTGCATCCGCAACCTGTCCGAGGCCTGCGGAGGTGACAATCCATTCAACGATTTCGTGGCCAGGGACCCGGGCTCCGGGAGGCTGACCGGTGAAGTGCTGCCCATCGACTTTCGAGCCAACGCTGCCAGCCTCGGCGCGGAGGTGTTGACCGCGGACACGCCGGCTGAGCTGGAGGCCGCACTCGCCGAAGCCCGTGCCATCGATCGGCGCCCCGTCGTCATCGTGGTCGAGACCAGCCCCGAGCCATCGGTGCCTGCGTACGACAGTTGGTGGGACGTGCCGGTGGCCGAGGTGTCGACGTCGGCGCGCGTGCGCGCTGCGCGCCAGGAATACGAGGCCAACCTGGCCAGGGAACGCTCATTCGTCTAGGAGGGGAGGTCGATGACCACGATCAGGGTTGCTGCAGCGCCGGTGTCATGGGGTGTCTTCGAGAAGGCCGATGACGACCCGCTGCAACTGGCACCGGAGCACATGCTCGAGCAGATGGCTGCCGCCGGATATGCAGGCACCGAGCTGGGCCCGCCGGGCTTCTTCGGTGACGCCGCCCACATGAAGCAGCGCCTGGCGCGACGTGGTCTTTCGCTCGTCGGCGCGTTCCTGCCCCAGCGATTCAGCCGGTCTGAGCACGCGGTCGAAGACCGAACCTGGATGGAGGGCGTGATCGACCTCCTGCTGGCAGGTCAACCCGACGATGTCACCCCAAAGGCCGTGCTCTCGGACGCCTCGCTGGAGCCGGAGCGGATGGCGTGGGCTGGTCGAGATCCCGGACCACCCCGAGGCCCGCCTGCCAGCCGAGCGCTTCGGCACGCTCATCGACAATATCCATCGAGCGGCTGAGGTCTGTCTGGCGCGAGGCCTCGATCCGGTCCTGCATTTCCACGCTGGCAGCTACATCGAGAGCGGTGCTGAGATCCACGCCGTATTCGATTCCCTGGACCCGTCGCTGGTGGGTATGTGCCTCGATACCGGGCATGCCCTGTTCGGTGGCGCCGACCCGGTCGAGCTTCTGACGACCTACGGCGAGATCGTCCGACATGTCCATATCAAGGACTGTGACCGCGGTGTGTTGAGCGACGTTTGCGCATCAGGCGGTGGATTGATGGAAGCTTGGGACCGCGGCGTGTTCTGCCAGCTTGGTGATGGCACCGCCGGCTTGGGCACCTTCATCGAGGCGCTCAAGGCGCGCGACTACAAGGGTTGGCTGGTCGTGGAGCAGGACCAATTCCTCAAGCCCATCGACACGCCGGAGGCGTTGCTCGAGCTGCACACGCATAACCGGGAGTGGCTCGCCGCCCTCGGGTTCTGACGAGACACCGCAACGACCCCCGGGATTCGAGTCCCAGGGGTCGGTGGCGTGGTCTCGCTGGAAGGCGGCCCCGAAACTGGGCCGTCACTGGTCACTCGGAAGGCAAGGCACTCTCCTCGGCCATCGGCTCCCCGCTGGCGAGGGCCATGTCGTCCGCGCCTACCGAGGCGAGGAACTCCGCAGCGACAGCATCGATGTCCTCCTGGTCCACCGCAACGCGCACGCCCAAGTTCGTCAGGACCTCGGTCGTGATCGCGTCCGAGACCGGATCGAGGATGGCGGCAACGGCGTCAGCGCCGCCATCGACCCCAGCCAGGAGATCGTTGCGCACGACCGGGGCGAGGTTCTCCGCAGGCTGCGTGTCAAGGTCATCAGTCAACTCGACGAAGCCGTTCTGTGCGATCGCCGGCTGGGTCGAGCAAAGCTCGCCGACATCGACCGACTTGAGCGCGAGCGCATCGGCAATCAAAGCGCCACACGCCCCAAGGGACTCCTTCTGGATGGCGTCGAAATCGATGCCGTATTGCTCCAGCGCGCCCCGGCACAGCGGGTTGACGTCACACTCCGGTGGCAGCCCGAAGACGAGCTGGTCCTGGACCGCGGCAAGGTCGCCGATGGACGCGAGTCCGAACTCTTCAGCGCTGTCCCGTCGGACGACGAAGGCGTTGGTGTCCTCGCCGGGCGTGATGCCCAGCACGGTGGCCTCGATGCCCTTGGCATCGTAGGCTGCCTGCAGATTGGCACGGTTCGTCTCACCGTCCCCAGTGACCTCGAGGGCCGCCAGCACCGGGTCGTCACTGCCTAGGACATAGAACCCGAGACCGGATCCGACGTACTCAGGCGCCAGGTCGATCTGGCCTTCCTCGAATGCCGCGGCACGTGTGTCACGCGAACTGAAGCCCAGCTGGCGATCGACGCTGAATCCAGCACCCTCGAGTGCCTGGGCATAGATCTCCGCCATGAGATCCGACTCGGGGAAACCGTCCGAGCCGATCCGCACCGTCGGCTGATCCTGTGCGGTGACGATGACGCCCCCACCCGTCGCTCCGACCATCGCAAGCGATGCCAGGAGTGACGCCCCGAGAGCGAGTCTGCGGGTTGTCCGCATGGGTACCTCCCTTTATGTGTCCTTGACCGGACGCTCATTCGGCGACTGCGGTCCCTGCTTACCCTAACGTCTCTCACCCGACCATAGGTGTCGGGGGCATGACGAACCAGGCTCAAACTATGTCGTGGCCGTTGCGCCTGGTGGCGGTGCACCCTCCGACTGGCCGGCCGCGATCTTCACACCGCGCGGGGTGAGGCGTCGCTGCAGCAATGCCAACACGAGGTCGGTGCCGATGGCCAGCCCAGCTACCAGGATGACCCCGGTGTACAGCATGCCGTCGTCGTGGCGCGCCAGTCCATCGATGATGTACCGGCCCAGCCCGCCACCCGACAGGATGGCGCCGAGTGTGGCGGTGGCGATCACCTGGAGGATGGCGATCCGGAAGCCGCCCACGATCACGGCCGAGGCCAGGGGCAGTTCCACTCGCCGCAGGATCTGGCTCTCCGTGAGACCCATCCCCCGTGATGATTCGACGATGTCACGATCGACCTCGCTGATTCCGGCGAACGTGGCCACGAGGATAGGCGGGATGGCCATCAGGAACATGGCCAGGAAGATGGGCAGGAAGGTCAGGCCCAGACGTGGGTCGTAGCCCAGCGTGGGCGCCATCGCCAGAGCCACTGGAAAGACCATGACCATGACCGCATACGACGGGATGGCACGGCCGATATTGGCGAGGTTGATGCCCAGCAGCTGCAGCTTCCCGGTATGGCCGATGTAGGCGCCCAGCGGTAGGGCCAGGAGCGCCGCCGCGACGACCGCGAGCAGGGCCAGGATGATGTGCTCGACCAGCCGCGTGGGGATGCCATCAGCGCCACTCCAGTTGGCGCTGTCGGAAAGGAATTCGAGGATCGGCTGGAGCGCATTCATGCGTGCATCGCCCGGGCTCGGGACCATGGCGTCAGCCATCGCTGCAGCCCCACGAGTGCGCCGTCGACCAGGAAGGCGAGGATGACCGAGCCGATGGCGCCAAGGTAGATCTTCGTGTCGAAGGAGGTCTGCAGCCCCTCGGTGATGAACTGGCCCAGGCCGCCGAATCGATCACCTCCGATGATCGAGGCGACGGTCACGAGGCCGATGGTGGTCACCGCCGCGACACGGACACCGGCCATGATCAGCGGCACCGCCAGGGGCAGCTGCACGCGCCAGAAGCGGGTCGCGCCGGTATAGCCCATGGCGTCTGCGGCCTCATTGACCTCGGGGGGCACCGAGCGCAGGCCGGCCACCGTGTTCACGTACAAGATCAGCAACGTATACGTGGTCAGTGGGATGACCGCTGTCGCGAGGGACAGACCCAGGATCGGCCTCAGGACTGCGAAGGCGGCCAGGCTGGGGATGGTGTAGAGGAGGCCGGTCATGGCGGTGACGGGTCCGATCGTGCCGGGTCGGCGCATCGCCAGTACCGCCAGCAGCAAAGCGATCGCGAACCCGGCCAGCATGGGGATGACGAGAAGCTGAAGGTGCTGCCAGGTCTTCTCGGCAACATCGTCGAGGTGGCCAGCGATCCAGTCCCAGCGGATCTCGATCATGCGCTAACCGACTTCGGTGAGCCCGGCATCTGCGGGCTCCGAGGCCAGCACGACTTCAGCCACAGCCTCGGCGATGTCCTTGGGAACATCCAGTGAGCGAGCGCTCTGCATCCAGTCCATCACCGACTGCAGGCTTAGCAGGCCCATGACGCGCCCCGCCCGGTCGACCACCACGCCACTGTTGACCTCCTGATCGAGGAGGCGCGACGTGGCGTCCTTCAAGGTGGTGCGTCGGTCGAACAACGGCGAAGTGGGGTCGGCATATCCCGGCGATACGAGTCCGTCGGCGGGCAGGTCCGCAACCTCGATCCATCCGACTGGCCGCTCCCCATCATCGACGAGCAGCACGAAGGCGTTTCCGGCGGCCCGGGCGTCGTCGCGTACCTGCGCGTTGGCGTCGCCTTCGTGGACCAGTGGGGCCGGTTCGAGGTCCACATCCCCGACGCGATACAGGGACAGGCGCTTCAGGCCTCGATCGGCCCCAACGAACCTGGCCACGTAGTCACTCGCGGGCTCAGCCAACAGTTCTGCGGGCGCGCCCGCCTGGGCGATCCTTCCGCCCTGTTGCATCACCACGACCAGGTCGCCCATCTTGATGGCTTCATCGATGTCGTGGGTGACGAACAGGATCGTCTTGGCGAGATCCTCCTGCAACCGCAGGAACTCGTTCTGCAGGCGTTCACGGACGATCGGGTCGACCGCGCCAAATGGCTCGTCCATGAGCATCACCGGCGGATCACCGGCCAGCGCGCGGGCGACGCCGACCCGCTGGCGCTCGCCGCCTGACAGCTGGCTCGGAAACCGATCACGATACTTGCCCGGCTCCAGGCCCACGACGGCGAGCAGCTCGTCGGAACGGCTCCGCTGAAGAGCACTGTCCCAGCCCAGCAAACGCGGGACCGTAGCCACGTTCTGGGCGATGGTCTGGTGCGGGAAAAGCCCGACTTGCTGGATGACGTAGCCGATGCTCCGCCGCAGCTCAGTGACGTCCACTGCCGAGATGTCCCGACCGTCGATGAGGATCCGACCAGCACTGGGTTCGATCAGGCGGTTGACCATCTTGAGGGTCGTCGTCTTGCCGCACCCCGACGGACCCACGAGGACGCAGATCCGTCCGGCGGGCACTGTGAGCGTGAGATCCTCGACCGCACCACCGCCACCCTTCTTGAGGCTCGCCGCATCGTAGTGCTTGCTGACGCTGTCGAACTCGATGGTCGCCCCGCTGGCGGCAGCGATGCTCGCGTCATCCATAGTCGCGGACACTAGCGCATGCCGCAGCGGCCGTGCGCGGGGACGTCTTCCGTGGATGCGCCCGGCTCAGGGCGCGGCTGCCAGCAGGCGCCGTCGCAGCCGCGGGACACGGCGCGCCAGATCGCGCTCCACGACACGATCTCGCCGCCCGAACAGGCGGCCGCGTTCGGCGATGGTTCGGGCCTTGCCCGTTGCAACGAGCGCAGCCTTATAATCCTGACCGTCATGCTCCCGGTGCTTGGCCACGTGAAGCCAGGCCAGCGCGGCCTTCTGCCCACCTTCGAGCGCGATCGCATGCCAGGCACCCTCGGCCTCCTGGCGCAATCCGAGTCGAGTGAGTGTCCTAGCTCGATCGATGGCGATGGACTCATATCTCTGCACCTCCCAGGGGTCGTAGAGTCGTTCCATCGCCGTGTCGAAGCAGCTCAACGCCTCAGCGTGACGACGTCTGCGAGCATAGGCGCGTCCCAGACCGCCCAGATCCCCGGGGTGGACCGTGGCCGGCGAGCGCCCGGTACGACCGACCGGCGCCAGGTCGGATGCCAGCACCCTGAGCAGCAAGGCCATGGACACGACGTCCTGGCGGTTGTGCTCCAGGACGTCGCGAAGCAGGCCTCCGTGGCCACTGCGGAGATAGTCAAGGTAGCGACCGGGGACCAGTCCGCCGGGCAAGTCATGCTTGCGACGCACGCCGCAGATGGCGGCCTCCACGCTTGCCAGGCGCGCATCCGGGAGCCGGTGCTTCCAGAGAAGTCGAGCCAGCGGGAGGAGGTCGAGGTGGGTGCCAAAGGCGGGTGGTGTTCGCCCGTGGAGACGGTACCGGGTCACCAGGAGTGGCCAGTCGAACGACCGACCGTTGTATGACACGAGGCAGGCATCCGGGGGGATGAGCGACTCGAGTGCATCCAGATAGCCGGCCTCATCCGACTGCTCCGGCAGCAGCAGCTGACGGGTCACGAACCAGGCGCCCTCCCAGCCACCTAGGCCCACCAGGAACGGGACGGTCCCGGTGCCGCTCCCAAGCCCGGTGGTCTCGGTATCGAGGAGCACGAAGGGTCGCCCAGCATCGACCGGATCGGGCAGCTCGAGAAGGCCCGTGAGGTCCACGTCAAGGTGCTCGCGTGACTCGACCATGACGATGGGGCGCTGGGACGTTGCCAGCACCGAGCCGTCCACATCGCGTGCCAGCGCCTCAGCGCGGTCGGGTCGTGGTCCCGGCAACGCGGGACCACGCAACTCGGTCGCGTCTCGGACCTGGGCATCACGCAACCGCTCGAGGCGTGTCCGACGCAAGCGCCCAGCACCGATCCCATCCATCGGCGCTAGCGAAGAGCGGACCTGTGCCAGCTCGGCTGTCATGCCGCCACCTTCCCCGGAGGGATCGCATCGGTCGCCGGTGCTTCACGGCCGACCAGGACGCCCAATAGTCGCGACGACAGCGCCCGGCCGTCTAGGCGCGATTCGCCGCGTGGCCCGACGCACGCCGGACAGCCCACCTCGCAATCACAGCGACGCACGAGCTGTAGGGCACATTCGATGAGCTCATCGGTGCGATCGAACATCCGTGGGGACAGACCGACGCCGCCGGGCACCGCCTCCCAGAGATAGACGACCGGACACTGGGCATGTGGAGACTGCACCTGGGCGACCATGCCGAGATCGCGTGGATCGGCCATCAACAGCACACTTGCCACGGTCTGGAGTGCGCGGCCCGCGCCGACCAGTGCAGCGTCGAGTTCATCTCGCCGCCATGTCCCGATGGCATCGGGGTCCAGGGCTACCCACCAGGCCGTCGTGTGCAACTCCATCTCGGGGAGGTGGATGTGTCCCCAGCCCACGTTCTCGTGCGTGTCGAGCTTGAGCTTCTTGAAGATGGTGGCGATGCTGCTGATCATGACTTCGCCGTGGTGACGGCTTCCGCCGCGACGCGCCGCCGAGTCGAAGATCTCGAGCGGCTTCAGCGTTACCGCCAGCTCGGCCTGGGTGTAGTAGTCGGTATCGACTGGCCGCACCGATGCCTTGCGCTCTTCCCAATCGAGCTCGTCGACGTGGTACTGCTGCGAGTCATGCAGATAGATGGCCTTCTCGTGTACGAGCACACGGGCCGCGAACAGGTCCACCTCACCGAGGACACGGGGCCGTTCGGGACCGGTGTCGATGATGAGCACGTTCTCCGGAGCGCCCAGTCGCAGATTGATCTCCGAAGCCGGGAAATTCTCGCTGGCCCAGTACCACCTTCCGTCGTCAGCCAGGCGGACGTGGCCTTCCTCAGCCAGGAATGCCAGCAGATCATCCGCACCAGCCGACCCAAAGAGTTCGCCAGGCTCGAAAGGCAGCTCGAAGGCAGCCGCGCGCAGATGGGCCAGCAGCACATGGACGTTCTCCGGATCCAACCGGGCTTCTTCGGGTGTGGCTTCGAAGAGATACTCCGGATGGCTGGCGACGTAGCGGTCGAGCGCGCCAGCTCCGGCGACGAGGATGGATACGCTCGTTTCGGCACGACGTCCCGAACGGCCCATCTGCTGCCAGGTGCCGGCGATGGTGCCCGGATAGCCAGCCAGGATGGAGGCATCCAGCCGCCCGATGTCGATGCCCAGCTCCAGGGCATTGGTCGCCACCACACCCAGCACCTCGCCGCTCCGAAGCCCTGATTCGATGGACCGGCGCTCGCTGGGCAGATAGCCGCTGCGATAGCCCCGGATGCGATCGATCGGGCCGCGTCCCTCCCGCATCGACTCACGCAAAGCGCTGAGCAGTAGCTCCACTGCCACTCGTGCCCGGCCGAAGACGATGGTCTGGCGCCCGGCCCGCAGGAACGACAGGGCGGCCAGATAGGACAGTCGATGTGGGCCTGGCCGCACACCGCTCCGCTGATCGAGCGGGGGAGGGTCCAGTACGACGATATGGCGCTCCCCCTGCGGTGCGCCGCTCCGGTCGATGACACGGAAAGGACGGCCGGTGAGCGTCTCGGCCAGTTCGCCCGGGTTTCCAACTGTGGCCGAGCAACACACGATCCGCGGCTGCGAACCATAGTGGGCACAGATCCGGAGCAGGCGTCGCAGGACGTTGGCGACGTGGCTGCCGAAGATGCCGCGATAGGTATGGGCCTCATCGATGACGATGTAGCGCAACTGTTCGAAGAGCTGGAACCACTTGGTGTGGTGGGGCAGGATGGCGGCACTCAGCATGTCCGGGTTGGTCACCACCACCTGGCCGGCCTCGCGCACCACGGCGCGGATGGGCGACGGGGTATCACCGTCGTAGACCGCGGCCGAGAGATCCATCTCAGCGAGAGCTGCCAGATCCCGAAACTCGGCCAGCTGGTCCTGGCTCAGTGCCTTGGTGGGGAACAGGTATAGCGCGCGGGCGGCTGGGTCCTGCGTCATCTGTTGCAGCACCGGCAGGTTGTAGCAGAGCGACTTGCCCGATGCGGTCGGGGTGACCACCGCGATGTCCTGCCCCGCATGCAGGGCATCGAGCGCTTCGCGCTGGTGGCTGTACAGGCCGGTGATCCCCCGCCGTTCGAGTGCCCTGACCAGTCGGGCATCCAGCCACGGCGGCAGATCCGCGAAGACGGCCTCCTGCGCAGGCAGCACCCGTCGCGCAGCCACGGCATCTGCCACGCCGGGCTCAGCAAGGAAGCGCTCCAGGGCATCGAGGGTTGACATGGGCTGATGGAGTCTCATCACGACGACCTCGTACGAAACCGACCACCCGTTCGGTTTGATGCGGCAGTCTAGCAGGGAACCAGGCCGTTTGACAGGGTCGCTCGGAGATGGCTACGCTCCGATCAGATGAGCTTCCTGCGACGCGGACCCTTGGAGCGGCGAGGCGCTGCGGCGTTGGTCCTCGTCCTGTTCGTGGCGTTCGGCGTCGTCATCATCTTCATCGGCACGCTCACTCGCGCGACCGCCATCGAGGCGGACGCTGAACGGGTCCGGGCTGAGGTCGCGGTGCTGCAGGAGCGCGTCGCGTCGGGAAAAGACGAGATCGCGTTCCTGGATACGGACGCGTTCGTCGAGCAGGTAGCGCGCGGGATCGGCTACGGCGAACGAGGTGAGATCGCCATCGAGCTTGAGCCCGACGCACCGTCGCCGCAACCCATCGTTCCACTGGGGACCGAGTCGGCAGGTGGCGCGAGCCAGACACCATTCGACGCCTGGATGGAGCTGCTCTTCGGCGCCTAGAGCGAACTGCCCCCGGGGACAGGCGGCGGATCGCGCCGCACGCAGAGGTCGTAGTAGAGCACGGCCGTCCATACCGGCGCCAGCGCGGCCAACAGGACCGTCCCCAATGCCGTGACGACGGACGCCGCGATCGTCGGGTCGAGGCCAAGGGTGGTGGCGACGCCGTCGACGAGGACGACGACCAGAAGCTCCGAGACAAGGGCTGTCAGCACCGCCGTGGCGATCGCTGCGAACAGGATGACCGCGGTGATGCGCCAGACATTGTCCCCGCTGAGATGCCAGCTGCGGGACAGGGCCTGGCGCCAACCAGCTCCCTCGTTGGCCATGACCGGGAATGCCGGCGCCCACCGCATCGTCAGGTACGCGACCGACAGGACCAGGGCCACGGCGACGATGAGGATGGCGAAGACACCGGGACCACCCTGGTCCAGGGTGCCACCACCAAGGACACCGCCGACCACGACGATGAGCAGCAGGGCGCCGACCGCGAGGGCGATGATCACGGCTGTGGTCACCAGGATGAACACGATCGCGCTCGATGCGCGGCGGAGAGCGATGCGCAGGGCTTCGCTGAAGGACATCGCACGGTGATGGTAGTCGGCACCCACGACGGCACTGAAGCCGAGCGCGCCGATGCTGGCCAGGACGCCGGCAACCATGGTCGCCGCCACGTAGGCCATCAGGGCGCCAAGGAGGCGGTCGAGCTGCGCGTCGGTGATCACCGCATTGCGGTCAAGGATGCCGTCCTCGATGCGGGGGAACACCTCGATGGCGACGTCCGTGAAGCGCATGCCGGTGGCTGCCGTGAGCAGGGCCCCAGGACCAACGAAAAGGACGGCCAGTCCAAGCAGCACAGCCCAGCGACGACGCACGATCCGCACGCCAACGTCCAGGATCGTGCCAAAGCGCATCGGGTCGGGCTGCGGGGGTGGCCCCGGCTCCGGCATCGACGGCTCCCGATCGCTCCCGGTCGTCACCGAGATCGCAGCCGAACGCGCATCACTCCGGGTCGCCGAAGAAGCGCGCGCCCCATCGACCCAGGGCCTGATAGCCGATGGCCAGCACGATGGCCAGGATGGTGATGGCCACGGTCACGAGCATGTCCAGCGTGACGCGCGCGCGAGTTTTGGTGATCGTACCGTCAGGCACGATCGAATCGGCGATCCCCATGACGACTCCACGGATTGCACTCATGGCCCGAGTGTGCCAGACAAGTCGGCGTTGATGTCAGGGAGCTCACATCCAGAGTCGGACACGCTGGGCGACCGGTCCAGCTCCCTTTGGTAGGATTCGAGGGCTGGATCCACGGCGGAGTAGCTCAGTGGTAGAGCAGGGGACTCATAAGCCCTTGGCCGGTGGTTCGAATCCGCCCTCCGCTACCAGACCTGCGATCGACATCACCCTGCCCGGAACCGACGAATCTGGCAGACCGGGACTTCCGGGCCGTAGCGCCAACCCCCGCCTCTGTCATCCCATCGAGACGGGTATTTCCACCGGCAGCCCTATAATCGCGTTCCCGACCCGGGGATCCGGGCGGTCACACTTCGGAGGAAGCGTTCTCCTTGAACAGCAAATTCATGCGCAACGGGCTCGTCACGCTCGTCCTGGTCGTGGCCACGGCCGCGCTGCTTTACCTCTTCATCGTCGACAACAACACCACTGAGCCGATCGCCTACAGCGGCGCGCCGGATGCGTTCCTCGAGCAGGTCGAGGCCGGTAAGGTCGCGTCGGTCCTGGCGCGTGGTGAAAAGCTCGAGATCACGCTCAATGAGAAGGATGACAAGGGCGACCCAAAGGTCGTCGACTCGTTCGTCCCGGCCCAGTTCACGACCTCCCTGCAGGCGGACATCAACATGGCAGCCTGCGGGTCGCCGGCACTTTGTGAGGCAGCCCCCGAGTTCAAGGGCCAGCCCGCCGATGACGGCAACGCCTTCTTCGGACTGCTCATCTCGATGCTCTTCCCCATCCTGCTCATCGGCGTGTTCCTGTGGTTCATGTTCCGCCAGGCCCAGGGCAGCAACAACCAGGCCATGAGCTTCGGTCGCAGCCGCGCTCGTATGTTCGTCGGCAACAAGACCGTCGTCACATTCTCTGACGTCGCCGGAGTCGACGAGGCCAAGATGGAGCTCCAGGAGGTCGTGGAGTTCCTCAAGTACCCAGAGAAGTTCAATTCCCTCGGCGCACGTATCCCTCGCGGCGTCTTGCTGGTCGGACCCCCAGGCACCGGCAAGACCCTGCTGGCCCGTGCTGTTGCCGGCGAGGCCGGCGTGCCCTTCTTCAGCATCTCCGGTTCCGAGTTCGTGGAGATGTTCGTAGGTGTCGGCGCCAGCCGCGTCCGCGACCTCTTCGACCAGGCCAAGCGCAACAGTCCCTGCATCGTCTTCGTGGATGAGATCGACGCCGTCGGCCGACAGCGAGGCGCAGGCCTCGGCGGTTCGCATGATGAGCGTGAGCAGACACTGAACCAGATCCTCGTGGAGATGGACGGCTTCGACACCAACACCAACGTCATCGTGGTGGCCGCCACCAACCGTCCCGACGTGCTCGACCCGGCGCTGCTGCGTCCAGGCCAATTCGATCGCCAGGTGATCCTCGATCGCCCCGACATGAAGGGCCGCCTGGAGATCCTCAACGTGCACGTCAAGGGCAAGCCACTCGACAAGGAGATCGATCTCCCCACGGTGGCCAAGCAGTCACCGGGCTTCTCCGGAGCGGACCTTGCCAACCTCGTCAACGAGGCCGCCATCCTGGCCGCTCGTCGCAACAAGAAGACCATCAGCACGCCGGAGTTCAGTGAGGCGCTGGAACGCGTCGTTGCTGGACCCGAGCGCAAGAGCCGCATCATCAGCGATGAGGAGAAGGCCATCATCGCCTTCCACGAGGGTGGCCACGCGCTGGTCCAGCGCATCCTGCCCAAGTGCGATCCGGTCTCCAAGGTCAGCGTCATCAGCCGCGGCATGGCCCTCGGCTACACCATGGGCTTGCCGATGGAGGACCGCTACCTGCAGTCCAAGACCGAGTTCAAGGACAAGATCGCCGGCATGCTCGGCGGCAATGCGTCAGAGCGCCTGATGTTCGGCGATACCACCACCGGGTCCTCGAATGACATCGAGAAGGCCACTAACCTGGCACGCCGCATGGTCACCGAGTTCGGCATGAGCGATGAGCTGGGCCCTCTGGCCTTTGGCAAGCGCGAGGAGATGGTCTTCCTCGGCCGCGAGATCAGTGAGCAGCGCAACTACTCGGATGAGGTCGCTCGCAAGATCGACGCCGAGGTCCGGGCCATCATCGATGAAGCCTACGCGCGCGCCACGGAAGTCCTGACCACGCACAAGGATCGGCTCATCCTGCTGGCTGAGACACTGGTGGCCAAGGAGACCATTGAAGCTGACGAATTCGCGGCCCTGTTCGCCGACCTCCCGGACCCTCGAAATGAGCCCGGTGGATCGCCCACGCCCAAGCTGGCCACGCCGCTCGGTGTGAGTAGCAAGCCGCGTGAGGATGGTCCACCCGCATCAGCCAAGGCCCCCAAGCCCTCTCCGCAGCCGGCCTGATACAGCCGGCGGCGCGGCCGAGCCCAGCCTGAGGGCTCCGAGCCCAGCCTGAGGGCTCCGAGCCCAGCCTGAGGGCTCCGAGCCCAGCCTGAGGCTCCGAGCCCTCAGAGTTCGTTCAGGCGCGGCCCCCGATAGGACCAGTGCTGGTCAGCCCGCTAGGCTGGGACCGCCGCGCTACGAGCGCGGCGGTTTCGCGTAGTCCAGGAGTCATGCATGTCGGACGAGATCTCCATCATCGACCAGTACCTCGAGCGCACCCGGGATGAGCGCTTGTCAGAGCTCCTTGAATTCCTCCGCATCCCCACGATCGGTGTGTTGTCCGAGCACCAACAAGACATGCGTGCTGGCGCGCACTGGCTGGCCGGCCGGATGACGGCGGTCGGACTTGAGCACGCCGAGATCCTCGAGACCGGGGGCAAGCCGGTCGTCTACGCCGACTGGCTCCACGCCGAGGGGGCCCCGACCGTCATCGTCTATGGCCACTACGACGTCCAGCCCGTGGATCCGCTCGATCTCTGGGCAGAGCCTCCGTTCGAACCGCGCATCGCCAGCGGCCGCATCCATGGCCGCGGTGCCGCCGACGACAAGGGGCAGGTGCACCTGCATCTGTGGGCCGCCCGGGCCTGGCTGGAGACGCATGGCCGCATGCCAATCAACGTCCGGTATGTCATCGAGGGCGAGGAGGAGTCGGGCTCTCCCAACTTCGAGCGCTGGCTCACCGCCAGCAGCGAACGCATCCAGGGCGATGTGGTCGTCATATCCGATACCGGGTTCTTCGAGGGTAATCGGCCCGCGCTGACCGTCTCCCTCCGGGGCAACACCTATCTCCAGGTGGACGTCCGGGGTTCAAGACAGGATCTCCACTCGGGCAGCTTCGGGGGCATGGTGCAGAACCCGGCAGTCGCTCTCACCCGGATCCTGGCCTCCCTGCGCAGCGACGATGGCCGGATCACGGTTCCGGGCTTCTACGACGAGTGGATGGAACCGAGCCCAGCGGTGCGCGCGGCATTCGAACGGATGCCGTTCGACGAAGCCGCCTTCACACGCGAGATCGAAGTCTCCCAGCTCTTCGGAGAGCCGGGCTTCAGTCCACTGGAACGCAAGGGCGTACGACCCACCCTGGACATCTGCGGCATGTGGTCCGGGTTTACCGGCGAAGGCGGCAAGACCATCATCCCGGCGTCGGCCCACGCGAAAGTCTCATGCCGATTGTCCGCCGGCATGGATCCTGACCGGACCTTCGAGCGCGTTCGCGACGCCATCCTTGCAGTGAAGGTGCCGGGCGTTACCGTAAACGTCACACCGATGGACGGGATGCGCCCAGTCCAGGTCAGCCCTGACCACCCTGCTGCCAGCGCGGCAGCAGCCTGCCTTGAGGAGGTCTTCGGCGAGCGACCGTATCTCCTGTACGAAGGCGGTTCGATCGGAGCCGCGGCCAGCTTCGAGAAGGTGCTTGACGCGCCCATCGTCCTTCTCGGCTTTACCAATCCCGATGACCAGGCGCACTCGCCCAACGAGTCCTTCGTGCTGGCCAACTACGAGGGTGGTGCCCGGACGGTGGCGCGCTACTGGTCGGCGTTGGCAGCCCAGCAGTAGGACCTATGGAGGGCGGCCCGTAGGAGACATGGGCCGCCGTTGACAACCCGTCAACGTTGCTAGCATCAGGCACTGGAAGCCTGTCACATGGAGCCGCAAGGTCTCGGCCTTGCCTGACGCTATGACCGATCCTCTCGCCCCCGATACCGGCTACGGCCAGCCCAACGATCCGCGTCAGTCCGGCTCGGCCGGGTCAGGCGTGCAGACACCGACGGCGCTGCCCCCTGACGGACCGCTCACGGCCCCCGGACCCCAGCCCATGGCTCCGCCGCCGCCGCTGGCGCCACCGACGCCACCGCCCGGCCCTGTCGCGCCGCTGCCCACATCCCAGCAGATCGGACTGGATCCCGCCTTGTCCCAGCCTGCCCTGGCCCCACGGCAGCCGAGCGCCATCACCCGGACCGAGGAGTCCATCGGCGGCAAGCAGTGGGCCTATGACTCGGGCGTTGGCAATATCCAGCCGCGCAGCGCGACCCAGGTGCTGACGACCCTGGCCGGCAAGGTGGCCCAGGGCGACGTGTCCCAGTACCAGCCTGTCCCGCTCGGGTTCACCCCGCTGGACAAGTCCATCGGCGGCGGGATCCGCGCAGGGGAGATGCTCCTGCTGGGCGGCGCGCAGGGTACCGGCAAGACCACCATGGCCGTCCAGATGGCCAGGAACATCGTCATGAGTGGCCTCGCCAGCGTGCTCTACATCTGCTTCGAGCATGACGAGGAGTACCTCCTCAACCGCATCATCGCGCAGGAATCGGTCCTCCCCAGCCTGCCATCGCGAAGCGGCGGCGTGAAGCTGGTGGACGTCCGCCAGGAGATCCTGGGGACATGGATGGCCACCGGCGGCCAGAACGCCGACCTGGGCTCCAATCCAAAGCTTCGGCCGGCGCTCGAGCGACTCAATCGCTACGGCCCCAACCTGTACCTGCTGCGTGGATCGCAGACCACCAGTACGGTCGAGAACATGGCTGCCCTCGTCGAGAAGTACAAGGAACTTGCCGGCAACCGCCGACTGGTCGTCTTCGTCGACTATCTCCAAAAGGTCCCGGTCCATCCCGAGCCCGAGAACGAGGTCGAGAAGATCACCTCCGTCGTCCAGGGGCTCAAGGACCTGGCGCTCAACTACGAGGTGCCGCTGATCTCGATCGTGGCGGCGGACAAGGAGGGCCTGAAGGCCGCTCGCCTGCGCAACCACCACTTGCGCGGCTCGTCTGCCATCAACTACGAGGCCGACATCATCGTCATCCTCAATGAGAAGTACCAGATCGTGGCCAAGGTGAACATCGAGTTCAACCCCTACCAGGCGCAGCGCTTCCGCGACTGGGTCGTGCTCACGGTCGAGAAGAACCGCGGCGGCACCAACGCGGTCGATCTGGAGTACCAGAAGTACTTCGAATACTCCTGCTTCGATCCCAACGGGCGAGCGGTCATGGAGAAGCTCATCGAGGAGCGACTCTACAACGATTGAGGCTCGGCCTGACTGGGCCAGGCCTGAGCCAGGCGCCACGGCCCGCCAGGCGGACCCTGCCCAGGTCCGTTGCTCCCGACCGTGCATCTGACATAGCGTCGCGCGGATGTGGCCATGGGCTGGCTAGACTTGTGGCGTGACGAATCACAGCGCTGCAAGACCGATGCTACGGACCACACCTGATGTCGTCCTGCTCGACGTCGGCGACACCATGGCCAAGCCTGATCCGTCGTGGCGCGACGTCTATGCGACCGTGTTCTCCGGCTTCGGCATCGAGGCCACTGCCGGCGAATTCGCCGAGGCGTTCCGCGCGTCATGGGACGAGTGGGCGCACGAAGGCCCCTTCGAGGCCAGCGAGGAGGCGTCCTTCCAGCGACTCGTGACGCTCGATCGGCGGGTGTTCGCACGGCTCGGGTATCCGGACCTTCCAGAATCATTCTTTCGCCACGTCGACGCCGCCTTCAAGGAACGTTCGGCCTTTCGTGTCTTCGAGGATGTCGTCCCGGCGCTGAAGGCGATGCAGGCCGCCGGCCTCCGGCTGGGCGTCGTGAGCAACTGGGGCTGGTCCGCGCCGGAGCTGCTCCAGACCCTAGAGCTGGCGAGCCATTTCGAGGTCCTGAGCATCAGCGCGCGGGTGGGATATCAGAAGCCGCACCCGGCCATCTTCGAACATGCCCTGGACCTGCTCGAAGTCGCGGCCGACCGGGCTGTCCACATCGGCGACAGTGTCGAGGCAGACGTGGTTGGTGCCCGGCGCGCCGGTATCGAACCCATCCTCATCGATCGTCGGGGCGACCATCGCGACCGTGTTGAGGCTGGTCACCCCCTCCAGGGCACTCCCATCATCTCGGACTTCGGGGGTCTGCTCGATCTCCTCGCGGTACCGCGCCCGTCCGAACTCATCGAGGCCGACGCCTGAACGGCCCGGTCACCCCAAGCTGGCGAATCTTCATCGCCCACCCCGTGCCGGCGGCGGCGCGCCAACATCTCGAGGAACGGCTCAAGACGTACCGGCAGCGCCACCCCGGGGCACGCTGGACCCCACCCGACACGTGGCACCTGACCTTGCTGTTCCTTGGCTCGGTGGACCCCGCGTCCGTCCCGGACCTGCGACGGCTCATCGACCACGCCGCGGTACGCATCCCTGGTCCATATCCGATCAGGCTCGACCAGGGCGAGGGCCGCTCGCACCGTGGCATCGATGTAGCCTGGCTCGGCGCCAGCGAAGGGGCTTCCCGCCTGATCGCTCTCGCCGATGCCCTGGCCCAGGCCTGTCCACCGGGAATCACGCACGGCATGCCAGCCAGGCGGTCGCCGTCGGCGCATCTTACGGTCGCCCGGAGCGCTGGCACAGCTGTCATCGGGGACCTGCGCGAACAGCGACTTGGGCCGGTCGACGTCGCCTGGACCATCGATCGTCTGGTGCTCATGCGCAGCCACCTGAGCCCTCACGGCGCCAGCTACGAGACGCTCTACGAGCGCGCGTTGTAGTCTGCGGAAACGTATCGACGATCGCGACAGCTACCGCCGTCGGCGGCTAGGAAGGAAGAGGAGCCATGGCGCTGCAGCAGACCAAGTTCATCCTGCCCGAGGATCGCATTCCCCGCGTCTGGTACAACATCAACGCCGACCTCCCGGTGCCGCTGTCGCCCCCGCTCCATCCTGGCACCCAGCAGCCAGTCGGGCCAGACGATCTGCTGCCGCTCTTTCCGATGGCGCTCATCGCCCAGGAGATGAGCGCCGAGCGCGAGATCGAGATCCCTGAACCGGTACGCCAGGCCTATGCGATGTATCGCCCTTCGCCGCTCTACCGCGCACACCGGCTGGAGCAGGCGCTGGGCTCGACCGCCAAGATCTTCTACAAGTACGAGGGCAACAGCCCGTCGGGCAGCCACAAGCCCAATACCGCCATCCCCCAGGCCTTCTACAACAAGGAGGAAGGCGTTACCCGCTTGACGACCGAGACAGGCGCCGGGCAGTGGGGCTCAGCGTTGGCCCTGGCAGGTGCCATCTTCGGGCTCGAAGTGATGGTCTACATGGTGCGGGCTTCCTACGATGCCAAGCCTGGCCGGCGAGACCTGATGCGCATGTACGGCGGCGACGTGGTAGCTAGCCCAAGCGAGCGGACGCAATACGGCAGGAGCGTCCTGGCCGAGACACCCGATACACCAGGCTCGCTGGGCATCGCTATCAGCGAGGCCGTCGAGGATGCCGCCACGCATGACGATACGCGCTACGCCCTGGGCTCTGTGCTCAACCACGTGCTGATGCACCAGACCGTCATCGGCCAGGAGGCCATGGAGCAGCTGGAGATGGCCGGCGAGGATCCTGACATCATCGTCGCCTGCACGGGCGGTGGCTCGAACTTCGCGGGTCTGACCTTTCCCTTCATCGGCAGGAAGTTGCGCGGCGAGGCCGACTACCGCATCATCGCGGCCGAGCCCGCGGCGGCACCCAGTCTCACGCGCGGCGTCTACGCCTACGACTTCGGCGACACCGGCAAGATGGCCCCGATCGTCAAGATGCATACGCTGGGTCACGACTTCGTTCCCGACCCCATCCATGCTGGCGGGCTTCGCTACCACGGCATGGCACCCCAGGTCAGCCTGCTCAAGGACCAGGGCGTCATCGAGGCGCAGGCGGTGCCGCAGTCGAAGACTTTCGACGCCGGTCGGCTCTTTACGCAGGCCGAGCTCATCCTGCCGGCGCCGGAACCGATGCATGCCATCAGCGTGGTCATCGACGAGGTGCAGAAGGCCAGGGACGCCGGCACCAGCCCGACCATCCTGTTCAACCTGTGCGGTCACGGCCATTTCGATGCGTCTTCGTTCACGCGCTACCTCGACGGCGAGCTCGAGGACTTCGAATTGCCGCAGGAGCGCATCGAACACGCCCTGGAAACCGTTCCGTCGGTCTGATGGCACCGTCTCGGCCGCACCAGGGCCTGATCGACCTCGCGGACCAGACCGTGGTCACCGGTTCGAACGCTGGCGGCCCTCGAGCCGGTGATCTTCGGACGACGCTCCGGAGTCAGGCATCGAACAGGCCCGAGGTCGACTGGAGCATCGGGGTCACGGGTCGATCGACGTGCGCATACCGGTCTGGTGGGACTGCACGATAGCCCAGGCCAGGGCCAAGGCTCGTCGACCGGCCCTGGCATGAACCGGCGGCTCGTCTCCTGCCCGGAAGGCTGCCAGGGCGGCATCGAGGTGGCGGTCGAAGATGCGATGGAACTCCCGTTCGCGGTCGTTGAAGTAGCCGGCCTGCCACACCCGCGCCATCTCGTCGCCTGACTTGTTGAACGTATATCGCCGGACGGTGTCCTCGATCAGGATCCGCCCATCGCGTCCATTGAGCTCGACCATGTGGGTGTTTGGGTACGCATAGGACGAGTCATATGAGCCCACCAGGCTACCCACCGCGCCCGAGGCGAAGTGCAACGCCACGACCATGGTGGTGTGTCCCTTGCCGGCCGGATCGATCATCTCGGCCATGACGCTGTCGATGGGGCCGCACAGGTGCTCGAGCATGTCAAGCCCGTGGCACTGCGTCTCGATGAGGTTGGCCTGTGGATGCGTGCTGGTGCCGACCTCACCCCCAAAGCGCCACGTGGCGAAGATCATCGGTCCCAGCTCGCCAGCGTCAACCGCGGCCTTGGCCAATTGCACGGGCTTGGCGAACCGATGGTTGAAATTGAGGCCGAACCACAGGTCTTGACTGGCTGCGGCCGCGAGAAGCGCGTCCGCCTGGTCGAGCTCGAATACCAATGGCTTTTCCACGAACAGGGGCACGCCAGCTTCGATGATCGCGAGTGTCGTCTCGAAGTGGGCCTCATTCGGCAGGCACACCGACACCAGATCAGGCTTTTCCTCGTCGATGAGGCGGTGCACGTCCGTGTACCCAGTGACACCGAACTCGGCGGCGCGCGCCTCGGCCTTGCTCCGGGCTGCGCCCCAGGATGCCGGCCAGCTCCGTATCAGGCCGGGAATGGTAGATACGTGCGTGATGGTAGCCCCACCATTCGCCCGTGCCCACGACGGAGACGCGGAGCTTGCGTTGTGTGTCCATTGGAGCCCTCCTCGATTGGAGTGGAGCGACGGGAGCCGCTCTGTCAGCGCTGGGCGCGCGTCAGGATGGTCTGCACCACCACGACGATGAGAAGGAAGGCCCCACTGACCACGAACTGCCACTCCGGGCGCAGTGTGCCCACCTGGTTGATGAGGTTCTGGATGACACCCAAGAGCAGGACGCCGGCGAGGGTTCCCACCATGGATCCCTTGCCACCGGTCAGCAGCGTGCCGCCGATGACGACGGCAGCGATGGCCTGCAGCTCCCAGCCCTGGGCGATCGACGAAAGGCCGGAGCCTGAGCGCGCCGCTACCATCATCCCGGCCAGAGTGGCCAGGAGCGCAGTTCCCAGGTAGCAGGCGATCTTGACCCGGGCGATGGGCAGACCCATCAGCCGCGCCGCGTCCTCCGAACCGCCGATGGCTGCCACCGCGGTACCAAACCTTGTCCGGTTGAAGATGACCCAGCCCACGACGAAGACCGCAGCGGCCACCCAGATGGGCAAGCTCAGGCCCAGGATCTCGCCCTGGCCGAGCTGATTGAACCAGGCGTCATCGGGGATGAGGAAGACCTTGTTGCCGTTGTCGGCGACGAAGAACGCGAGGCCTCGGGCAAAGAGGAGGGCACCCAGCGTGACGATGAAGGGTGCCATCCGGCCGTATGCGATAAGGGCACCGCTGGCCAGGCCGATGAGAGCGCCGATCACCAGCGGCATCGACAGTGCCAGGAGCGAGCTGCCGTCCTGGCCTGCCCACGCGGCGACCACCGCACCCAGTGCCAGCATCGATCCGACCGAGAGGTCGATGCCCTCACCCATGATCACGAAGGTCATGCCGATGGCCAGCAGCAGCAGGAACGAGCTGTCCTCGATGATGTTGAGGAAGTTGTTGACGCTGGCAAACTTGGGCCCGAATGCCAGGGCGCCGAGGACGGTCACGATGACGAGCACCAGCGCGGCGGCACTCGATTGGACCCAGGCAGCGACGCGAGCCCGGCGGGACAAGCCGGCCTCGGCACTCGAGCGCGATAGGTCTCCCGGCCCCGATCCATCAGCATGCATCATGCTGGGCTGAAGGTTCGCCATCAGGACTCGCGCTCGCGCTGGATGAACACGGCCCCCACGATGATCAGCGCGGCCACCATCCGGCTGACCGAGTCCGACAGGTTGTTCCTGATCAGGGTGGCCTCGATCAGCTGCATGAACAGTGCGCCCGCGAGCGTGCCCAGGATGCGCACCTTGCCACCCGAGAATGGCGTGCCGCCGACGACCACGGCAGAGATGGCACTGAGCTCGATGAGGTTGCCCAGGAACGAGGGGTCAGAGGCGCCCGTGCGGGCGGTGGCGATGATGCCGGCAACCGCCGCCAGGAAGGCTGAGACGACATAGACCGTGACCAGGGTTCGCTTGACTGGCACGCCCGACAATCGAGCCGCGGTGGGGTTGCCACCGGTGGCGAGGATGTTGCGACCGAATGTTGTCCGGCCCATGACGAAAGCGATGATGGTGGCGATGACCAGCGTAACGATGAGCACGAACGGGATGCCCGTCGCATAGGGCGCGAGGAACTCGATGTTCTCGACGTAGGGGACGGGGATCCCGCCGGAACCGAGGCTACTCAGGAATGGGTCGAAGATCTCGGTCAGCCTGCCTTCAGCGATGACCAGGGCGATGCCTCGCCCCGCGACCAGCATGCCCAGGGTGGCCACGATGGGCTGGATGCCGACGTGCGCGACGAGCGTGCCGTTGACGAGGCCCAGCAAGCTGCCGGCCACGAGGGCCGCGATGATGGCCGGGATGGGGCCCATCCACAGGAAGGCGGCCAACGTAGCGGCTGACACGGCCATGACGGAGCCCAGGGAGATATCGATGCCGCGCGTGCCGATGACCAAGGCCAGGCCCAGGGAGACGATGGCCACGGGGACCACCTGGACGAGCTGCAAGCGAAGGCTGAAGTACGACAGGAAGTTGGGGTTCTGTGCCGCATTGAAAGCGATCAGTGCGATGACGCCGATGTAGACCCCGTAGTCCTGCAGGAAGCTCGGCCAATCGATGCTCCGACCGCCACTACGGACCGCGGTCACGGCTCGACTCATGCGCCCGACTCAGGGCTGATGGTTGGCGTTGCCGATGCTTCCGCCAGGAGCTCCACGACGCGATCCTCGTGGACATCCTCGCCGCTCAATTCCCCGATGACGACGCCGTCACGCAACACGACCAGCCGGTCCGAGCCTTCCACGACCTCCTCAAGGTCGGAGCTGATGAGTACCACCGCCAGGCCGCCGCCAGCCAGGCCGCTGACGAGCGCCTGGATCTCGGCCTTGGCTCCGACGTCGATGCCGCGTGTGGGATCGTCAAGGATGAGCAGCTTGGGAGCGCTGGCCAGCATCCTCGCCAACAGCACTTTCTGCTGGTTGCCGCCGGACAGCTCGGAGAGTCGCTGGTCGGGTCCGGACGTCTTGATGCGGAGCCGCTCGATGAATTCCTCGGCGATCCGCCGCTCATCGGTGTTGATGAGCAGGCCATGCCTGGCCAACCGAGGCAGGATGGTGAGGCTGATGTTCTCCTGCACCGACAGCGTGGGGACCACCCCCTCGGCTTTGCGGTCCTCGGGGATGAGGGCGATGCCTGCGGCGATGGCCGCACGCGTGGAGCCCTTGCGCACCTCGGTGCCTTCGATGGCGACGCTGCCCGCGTCCAGCGGGTCTGCACCGAAGATGGCCTTGGCCGTGGACGATCGACCCGAACCCAGCAGTCCCGCCAGGCCTACGACCTCGCCACGATGCACCGTGACATCGACATCTTCGATGATGCGGCGTCGCGTCAGGCCCCTGGCTGCGAGGACCACCTCCTGGGCGTCTCGGTCGCCTTCCTCCCGGAAGCTCGTGACGCGCGAAGCGTCGGCCATGTCGCGGCCCAGCATCAGAGCGATGAGGCCCAGCCGGTCGAGCTCGCCGAGCGGACCATCGTGGACACGCTTGCCGTCCCGCAGGACCGTCACGTTGTCACATAGCCGGAAGACCTCGTCGAGGCGGTGGGACACGTAGACCACCGCCACCCCCTGCTTGCGCAGCATGTCGATGACGCCGAAGAGACGCTCGACTTCGCGTGGCTCCAATGACGATGTCGGCTCATCCATGATCACCACGCGGTGCTTCTCGTTCATGGCGCGCGCGATGGCCACGGTCTGCTGGACGCCGGTACTCAGATCCTGGAGCGGTCGGTTGACGTCGGCATCGATGCCGTAGCGGGCCAGGATCTCCCGTGCCTCCCGGGCCATGTGTCGCTTGTCGATGAGGCCGAAGCGATTGGTCGGCTCATGACCGAGGAAGAGGTTCTGGGCGGCGCTCATCAGTGGCACCAGGTTGATCTCTTGGTAGATGGTGCTGATGCCAGCGGTCTGGGCATCGCGCGGCTTGGCGAACTGGACGCGTTCACCGCCATACAGGAGCTCGCCTTCGTCGGGCTGATACACGCCGGTCATGATCTTGATGAGCGTGGACTTGCCAGCACCATTCTCGCCAACCAGTGCGCGCACCTCACCCGGTCGCAGCGAGAGGGACACGTCCTCGAGCGCCTGGACCGCGGCGAAACGCTTGAAGACCGCGCGCACCTCGAAGACCGGCGTCGCCGGGCTGGCCTCGGACGCCTGCGTGCCCTCGCTCAGAACGACCACTGCTCCTCCCTGGATGAAGTGCCGGTCAGGATATGGTCGCGGCGCCCGAGCCGAGAGGCATCGGGCGCCGCGAGCATGACTTCCGCTCGCTGCCAGGTGGTGGGCCACCCGGCATGAACGTGACTAGTAGGCGTTCTCCAGCTCTGCCTGGGCGTTCTCCGGGGTGTATTCCTTGTCACCGATGATGGTGACCTGCGGAACGCCGTCACCGTTGTAGAAGGCGTCGAGAGCCGCGAAGGCCAGCGGGCCAAAGCGCGGGTTGGATTCGATGACGCCGGAGATCCAGCCGTCGATGATGCCCTGCACCGCACCCTGGGTGCCATCGATCGTCAGGATGGCCACATCTCCCGGGTTCTTGCCGAAGGCCTTGAGCGCCGCGACAGCACCGAGTGCCATCTCGTCGTTGTGGGCGTAGATGCAGTCGATCTCCGGGTTGGCCGTGATCAGCTGTTCGGTGACGGTCTGGCCTTCCTCGCGAACGTAATTGGCCGTCTGCTCGGCGACCAGGTTGATGTTGTTCTCGACGTTGGCAAGCGTCTCCTTGAAGCCGGCGTTGCGGTCATCGGTGACGTTGACGCCTGCCGCGCCGAGCAGGATGGCCAGGTTGCACTCACCACCGGTGGCATCGATCAGTGCCTGACCGGCACGGCGACCCTGCTCCACGAAGTCGGAGCCGACCCAGCCCAGGTATGTGTCACAGAACACGTCGGAGGTCAGGAACCGGTCGATGGTGAATACCGGCACGTCATTGTCGCGGGCATAGTTGAGTGCCTCGTCGAGACCCTCGGAGTTCAGCGGGGAGATGATCAACGCATTGGCGCCCTGGTCGACCATCGACTTGATGTCCGAGATCTCCTTGTTGAGGTCCGAGTTGGCGTTGGTGGTGATCAGGTTGATACCACGCGCCTCAGCCTCATCCTTGATCGACTGCGTTTCAGCGATGCGGAAGGGGTTGGCTTCCTTCTCGGACTGCGCGAAACCGATGGTGGCAGTGGCCAGGTCGATGGCAGGTACGCCATCGCCGCCATATGCCGCGGGCGTACACAGATCGCCTTCCTTGACCTCCTGCACGACCTGTTCGCTGCCGGTCCCGGCGGATGCTGCGGGAGACGCATCCTGGGCGAAGACGGCCGAGCCTGCGACCGCACTACCAGCGAGCGCCATGGCCATCGAGAAACCGAGCAGGCGCGCGGGGCGGTTCTGCATGGTCATACGAGGATCCTCCTACCTCTGCTGAACGTCGTCCCGACCGCGATGACGCGACAGGATGCGACAGACATCTGCATTATTCCACTCTTGGCAGCCAATACAAGGCCCGCTCACGTGGGAACTTGCCCAAAGCAACGGTTGTTCCACATCAAGACCACACAAGCTCCAACACCGGCATCGAGCGCACAGCACGCGTAAGGTTGTGGAGTGAACGACCGAAAGGACAAGGAACACGAGCTCGTCCTGGGCCTCCCACGGGAACGCATCATGGGTACCCGAACGTGGCGCGGCATTCTCGAGGGCGACGTGTCGTCACAGCTCGAACTGATCGAGAACGAAGGTGTCTACCGTCCGCGGGGCGAAGCCGAGCACGACACCGCCTGGAAGCAGATCATCCCGTACCTGCTGATGCGCGACGGCGCACGACTGTTCCTGATGCAGCGCACCACCGGAGGTGGCGACTCGCGCCTCCACGAGCTTTGGTCGCTGGGCATCGGTGGCCATCTCAATCCGGAGGACGGCGGGGTACTCGGTGGCCTGAAGCGCGAATTCCACGAGGAGATGGTGGCCGACTGGGACCCCGAGCCCCGGCTCATCGGTCTGCTCAACGATGATGATGTGACGGTCGGCAAGGTGCATCTTGGAGTCGTCTTCGAGGCCGATGCCCGGGGTCGCGCGCTGGCCATCCGGGAAACCGACAAGCTCCGGGGCGAGTTCGTGACGCCGCAGGGCGCCGGCCGCGTCTTCGACCACATGGAGACGTGGAGTCAGCTTCTTTACGACCATGTGACAGACAACGCTCGGAAAACGTGACGCCGGGGCTTGGATCGGCTGCGGGGATGGGATAATCACCGTCAGGAGGTGTCTCCCATGGCACATCGTCGTCACGCCCCGTTCGATCGTTTTCCGCCTGCTGCTACTGGCCGGCCTGCTGTCCCTGGTGGCCGGCGCTGCCATGGCACAGGACGAGGAGCCTGCGGTCATCGTCCTGCCTACCTCCGGGGTGGTCGACCAGATCATGTCCAACTACCTCCGCGAGGGCATCGATCACGCGGTGGCGAACGGTGCCCCGGCGGTCGTCATCCAGCTGGACACTCCTGGTGGCTCGCTCGAAGCGACGCGAGAGATCGTGCAGGCCGAGCTTGGGGCCGGGGTGCCGGTCATGGTATGGGTCGGGCCCGCCGGCAGTCGCGCCGCCAGTGCCGGTACCTTCCTCACGTTGGCCGCCAACGTCGCCTCGATGGCCCCGGCGACGAACATCGGCGCCGCGACTCCGATCAGCGGCGACGGCCAGGACATCCCCGACGACCTCGGCAAGAAGGTGCTCAATGACACCGTCGCCACCATCACGTCCATCTCGGAGGAGCGCGGCCGACCGGTCGACTGGGCCGTGAGCACGGTCGTCGAGGCCGAGTCCTACACCGTCGACGAGGCCCTGGCGGCAGGCGCCATCGACTTCAAGGCCGATTCGATCGAGGACTTGCTGGCCCAGGCGGACGGCATGACCATCAATGTGGCCGGTTCGGATGTCGTCCTCCAGACAGCCGGCGCGCCCGTCGAGGAGCTGGGCATGAATCCGTTCCAGGCCTTCCTCCACCTGCTGAGCGGATCCCGAACATCGCCTTCATCCTGTTCACGCTGGGCTTCTACGGCATCTTCTTCGAGCTCCAGAACCCCAACTACGTGACCGGCATCCTGGGTGCCTTCGCCCTCATCCTGGCCTTCATCGGCTTCGGCAGCCTGCCCCTCAATATCGCCGGCCTGCTGCTCATCGGACTGGCCGTGATCCTGTTCGTGCTCGAGCTGACCGTGACCAGTGGCGGCCTGCTGACCATCGGCGGCCTGGTCGCCTTCGCTCTTGGTGCGTCTGCCCTGTACACCCAGCCGGGTGACCCGGTCGCGCCGTCGGTCCAGGTCGACTGGCGGATCATCGCGATGATGACGCTCCTGACGGCGCTCTTCGTCATCGGCGTCCTCATCGCTGCTGGCCGCAATCGCAAGGTCCCGCCGGTCAACATCGGTGCTGGCGGGCTCGAGCAGCTTCTTCTGCCGGACGGCACTCCAGGTTCGGTGAGACGGTCCCTGACACCGGATGGCACCGTCTACGCCATGGGCGAGGACTGGACGGCCCGGTCGATCGACGGGAGCGTGCTCGAACGCGGAACCGCCGGTGCGCATGGTCGGTCAGGATGGGATGGTGCTCATCGTCGAACGCATGACGCCGGAAGAGATGACCGCTCGTGCGGCGTCGACCGGCCCGCCCACCCGCCGCGGCAGCAGCCCAGGCGAAAGGATGGCCTAGCCCATGGATAACCCAGTCACGATCGCTGGCATCATCCTCATCGCCGTCGTCCTGATCGTGCTCGCGTACCTGTCGATCCGCGTCGTCAACGAGTACGAACGACTGGTGGTCTTCCGCCTGGGCAAGACCGGGCCCGAGCGGGTCAAGGGTCCCGGACTGGTCTTCCTCATCCCCATCGTCGACCGGGCCGTCAAGACCGACCTGCGCGAGCAGTTCATCGAGGTCCCCAGCCAGACCAACATCACCCGCGATAACGCGCCCATCAACATCGACTTCCTGATCTACTGGCGCATCGTCGATCCCATGCGCAGCGTCGTGAACGTGGCCAACTTCGCTGGTGCGCTTGCAGGGCATCAGCACGACCACGCTTCGTGCCGTCATCGGCGACATCCTGCTCGACGACGTGCTCAGCAAGCGCGAGCAGATCAACGAGGTGCTGCGCACCAAGCTCGATGAGCAGACCGAGCGCTGGGGTGGCAAGGTCACCACCGTCGAGATCCGCGAGATCATCGCGCCGCGGGACGTCCAGGACGCCATGAACCGGATGCTCAGCGCCGAACGCAACCGGCGCGCTGTCATCACCGAGTCCGAGGGCTCGCGCCAGTCCAACATCAACGTGGCCGAGGGCGAGAAGCAGTCGGCCATCCTGCGTGCCGAGGGTGTCCGGCAGGCAGCCGATCCTCGAGGCCGAGGGCTTCAGCGAGGCGCTCAACCGCATCTTCGCGGCGGCCCGGAACATCGACGACAAGACGATGGCGCTGCAGTATCTGCGAGGCGCTCAAGGAGCTGGGCGCCAGTCCGCGACGAAGTACATCATCCCGCTCGAGCTGACCGACCTGGCCAAGCATCTGGGCGGCTTCCTCGACAGCGGACTGGACACAGGCGAACGCGTCCGCTTGGGCGGTTCCAGCGAGGAAGGGGCGGACGACAGCGCCGCCTGACCAGGTCGCGGGCTGCCTGGAGATGCTGCCGCTGGTACGTGCGCTCCGCTACGTGACGCCGCTTCGCGAGGGTGGCTCGCTGCCTGGCCTGATGGAAGCCGATGACGACGGCACCTACGTGGTCAAGTACCGCGGGGCAGGGCAGGGGCCCAAGGCCCTCGTGGCCGAGGTCCTGGCTGGTGAGATCGGGCGAGCGCTGGGCTTGCCGGTGCCCGAGGCGGTCCTGCTCGACCTGGATCCGGCCTTCGCTCGGCTGGAGATGGACCCTGAGATCCAGGCCCTGCTCCGCGCCAGCGAGGGCCTCAACTATGGGCTCGACTTCCTGCCGGGTCGATCACCTACGACCCGCTGGTGCCGCCACCAGCGGCCGCCGAGTTGGCGGCTGATGTGGTCTGGTTCGATGCCTTCGTGACCAATGTCGACCGCACGGCGCGCAATGCCAACATGCTCACCTGGCACGGCGGCACGTGGCTCATCGACCACGGCGCCTCGCTCTACTTCCATCATGACTGGGGAGACGCGGTAGCTCGGGCAGGTGACCCATTCACGCGCGTACGCGACCACGTGTTGCTGCCATTCGCGGGGTCCCTCCCCGAGGCGGATGAACGAGCCCGAGCCCGGCTGGACGGGAGCGCCATCGAGGCGATCGTAGCCGCGGTCCCGGGGGCCTGGCTGGAAGATCACTATGGCGGCGAGGATCCGGCCACCATCCGCGCGACCTATCGCCACTATCTGGAGGCTCGCCTGGCAGGATCCCGGGCATTCGTGGAGGAGGCCGTTGGTGCCCGAGCTGAGCTCGTATGACTACGCCGTAGTCCGCCTGGTCCCCGACCTGGATCGCGGCGAGTTCGTCAATGTGGGCGTCGTCCTCTTCTCCAAGGCCCGTGGCTCGCTCCTGGCCAGAGTCGGCATCGACGACGAGCGCCTTGGGATGTTGGCGTCGGGCCGGAATGTCGCTACCATTCGCGCCCACCTTGCCTCGATCGAACAGCTCGCTGAGGGTGGCCCCGAGGCCGGATCACTGGGGCAGCTGAGCGCATCACAACGGTTCCACTGGCTGGTCTCTCCGCGCTCGACGATGATCCAGGTCTCGCCGGTGCACTCGGGCCTGTGTGCCGATCCGAGGGCTGAGCTGGAGCGGCTCTATCGACGTCTGGTCCATCCTGCGGCCACGCCGTAGTCATCGCGAGCGCGGGTGCTCAAACGAAGACGGCTCCCGGGCTGTCGCCAGCTGCCCTGACGATCGAATGAAACAGCGATTCGAACATCTCGGTTCCGGACACGCCCACGGCAGGCTGCCGGCGCACCGACTCGAGGGTCTCGCCATCGAGGCCCCGGGCACGGATCTTCTGCCGTGGCGACATGGAGCGACGGATCGGCGACCAGGACGGCACGACATTCGTCGAGACCCACCGTGGCCAGCGCACAGGTCACCATGGTGTTCACATCGCGTGGGAAGCGCGCCGCGATCCCCCGGACCGGTCCGTCATAGACCACCGTCTTGCCGACGATGCCGGCCGGATCGATTCCACTCTCGGAGAAGTCGATGTTGTCAGGGTGCTTGCGAAACGTGATGGTCACCTCGGACCAATGCTCCCGCCACTCGAGCAGGCTGTCTCAGCCGACGAGTGCGCCATGGGGGATGAACAACCAGGTGCCATTCGCCTCGGCGGCCGACTGCAGTCGCGCATGCAGCTGGCTGTCAGCGAGTGCCGTCACCGAGAGGACCATGTAGTCGCAGACCCCCAGGAAGGCCTCCCCGTACCCCCGCGTCACCGATGGATGCGACATCTCCACGATCAGATCGGCGCCACGCTCAGCGAAGTCGGCCAGCTGGTGAAGCACCAGGCGGGCGGGCATCTCCTGAGCGGCCGCGGCGAGCGGATGTGCACGAAGGCGATCTCCATGCCGAGCCGGGCATCCGAGGTGATCCGGTCATACACCGACCGGCCGATAGCGCCCATGCCGACCAGGCCGATGCTCCTCATGCCAGGGCGCTCCATCGAGCTGCGTTGTTTCGCTCATCGGGGGTCGCCTCCGGGACTCGGGCCTGCGACTTCGTCGGGTGCATCGCATCGTCGGCCCGAGGATAGCGGCCCAGCCAGTGCTCCCGGCGATACCATGAACCGATGTGGAGCTATGAGGGCGACAACGGCCCTGAGTCATGGGGCCGCCTGGATCATGCCTTCACCACCTGTGAAGAGGGCATGGAGCAGTCGCCCATCGATATCCCTGCGAATGCCCCGGTCAACGCCGATGACGTCGTCTACGCCTACCGCGACGGCACCGTGGCGATCGTGAACGACAACGCCACCGTCCGGGTGGACTACCGGCCTGGCTCCTGCGTCTGGATCGCCGGTGTCGAGTACACCCTCCAGCAGTTCCATTTCCACGGTCCCAGTGAACACACCATCGCGGGGGAGCACCGCGAGATGGAGATGCACCTGGTCCACACCGACGCCGACGACAACATCCTGGTCATCGGAGTCCTCATCGTCACCGGCAGTGACAACCAGGTCTTCACTCCGCTGTTGCACAACCTGCCCGAAAAGGCTGGTGTGACCGTCAACGACGTGGTGGTCAACGCCACTGACCTGCTACCGACGGATCGCCGCTACGTCGCCTACCACGGGTCGCTGACGACCCCGCCCTGTGCCGAGGGCGTCACCTGGCACGTCCTGGTCACCCCCGTCGAGCTGTCTGCTGACCAGGTGCTGACGATGCGCGCCATCCAGCACGGCACGAATTGGCCGGTCCAGCCGATGAACGACCGGGGGTTCATCGTCAAGGGATAGAACCTGGCGCGAGCGACGTCGATCTTCGCGGAGCGCCGACACGATACGGTCGATCCGGCCAGGACGGAGCCGACCACCCTCGGGCTGAGCGAACCGGCCACCGCTTCGCTGGAGTCGCTCGGCGCACCAAGGGGTCGATGGATCATGAAGCAGACGGAGCGCCTGTCTGTCAGGGTGGCTGCGACCATGATGGTCTCGACCGGCAGGAGGTCGGGGTCCGTGTCGAGCTGCGTCCGCTGGTCGCGACGGAATGAGCGTGCCGATGGTGGAGCGCGCCAAGCTGGACAAGGCCGGCCATCTCGAGGATCCTTCGACGGCCGGACCACCACTCGGACTTGCAATCCCGGTATCAACGGGTGCTAAATCTCCTCAACATCGTTAGTCATAAGCCGTGTGGCTTGCGATGGCGCGCCGTGAAGCGCAGTACAGACCGGCCCACGCGCTGAGGTTCTGGCGAGCCGATGGGCGGCAGCCCGATCCTAAAGTCGTCATCGAGCGCGGGGTCTTTGCGGTCCACGCTGTGCGAGTGCGGTCACCGATCGCCAGCGTCATCGTTTGCCCACGCGATGGCTATCGATGGGTTCGGGCGCCGTGGCCCGTGCCAAGCGCCTACCGGTCCCCGGCCCGGGGACTGCCTGCACCTGATCGAAAGGAGATCACCGGTGGCACAAGCGTTAACCAAGGACATCCGGCAAGGCTGGAAGGTCTTCGCCGGGCCTGACGCGATCGGCGAGGTCGCATACGTCAAGGATCACGAGTTCGGCGTCAAGAGCGGCCGACTCGTGAAGCACGAATACGTCATCCCGATCGAGCTTGTCAGCGATGCCGCAGATGGCGTCGTCGACCTCAAGGTCGGCCGCGACGTCGTGACGGAGCTGAAGCCGATCAAGTAAGGCACCAGGCCCACCCTTCGCCAGGACCCCGACGTCATGCGCGGGGTCTTGGCGACATCCTGAGCTGCATCCGCCACCCTCTGCATCTTCCGCTTGGAAGTCATCCGCCCGGAAGGACAGCTGCGCATGGTCGCCGAACGGTCGTCCACTCGACGCGGGCGCGTCAGCGATGTGCCCCGGTGGCACGGCTGTGGAGGGTCAGGCAGACCACCGGGGCCTGGCCGGCCCGAGCCGCTTCCTTGCATCCGCGGCAGGGCCGATGCAAGCACGTGAGCGGAACGGTCCGGAGCGCTGACGTTGGCCGCGGAGCAGTAGGCCGGCAACGCGACCATCGTCGCGCCGACCCCGGTACCGCTGGTCAGGCCTGGTCTACATGACTCACCCTGGTCGGTGTCGAAGCGAGCACTGGCGGCGGAAGTCGAGGTGGCGCGAGGGCGCGACCTGACGGGCGCCATCACATCAGCGGGAACGATGAAGCCCCGCAGGACCAGACCACCACCACTGGGGTCCTCGTCGACGAGTCGCAGACTCAGGCCGTCGTAACATTGCTCGCCGGTCAGCTGCTACAGATCGAGCGTCTGATGGACGACCGGGTCCGCGAACGTATCAACGAAGAGATGAGTCCGACTGCCCATCCTGACCCCGCCATCGTTGGTGAGCCGCACTGTGTCGTAGCCGATGCGGTTCCGGCCGGCGGTTGAGCTAAACCTCTCCACCCAAAGTGGAGCTTCGCGTGCCGGGTTGCGGTTTGAGCTGGTGCCAGCGATGCTATGGACCACCGCAGATCGCGGCGATCACGAGGAGCCTTGGTCATGGCTACATGGGATGCGCGTGAATGGCTCGCGAGCCTCATGGGGCTGGAGCCGGGAGCGTTGGTCGTCCGCAGCATCGATCACTACGGCCCCAGTGAGACACAGGTGCGGTACGAGCGGGACGGTGAAGCAGTCGTTCGCCTGACCGTCACGGGTCCTGTGCGAGAGATGCTGGAGCATGAGGGTCAGGGCCTCTGGGTGATCAAGGCCCAGATCGGCTCCGGTACGAGGGACGTCCACAGCATCGAGATCCCGGAGGTCGACGAGGTCGTCTACTAGCGCGGCGCTGCTCCCGGCCTTCACCTCGGCCACGGCCCGCCGAAACGAGCAACCCGAGCCGGCGTTCTGCTGGTCGTCCGCTGCTTCGTTCGACGACCCGACGGACGGACTTGTGGTCGTGCCGCGGCATGTGGTGGCTTGATATCGCCACTGTGCGACCCCGGGCTCACCCAGTGGCCAGGATCGGGGTCGAGGAGTGGACTTCTTGAAGGCCGTCAGTGGGAACGTCGTCATGGCCATCGACGCCGAAGTGATGTTTGATCCGCTGCTTGCGACGGGGTGCGTCGGGACACCGGGATATCAGTAGACCAGTTGAAGATCACCCTGAACGGTGCACGATGTGGTGAAGCGCCCGCGATCATGGGATCGGAGCACCTGATCAGGTATCGGAGGCGAGGAGGGTCGTTCCTCCCGGGCGCGCCAACGCATCACGACTTCGAGGGGACCAGATGGGCGAGCACGAGATCCTGTGGATCATCGTCGGAGGCCTGATCCTATATGCCGGATGGGCCTTCGTCCTCGGGCTACGCAGGACCGACCCCCACGGATAGCTAGCGGGCGCACTCGCTCGCGGCTCCCAGGTGCCCCGGCGGATAGCATCGCTGCCAGGCGGCGACGACCGCGGCATGGACCGGGTCGTGGACCTGCCGACCAGCCAGTCGTTCGAGCGCCGCGATCCTCGTCGGAGCGCCGCAATGGCCCCCGGCGGATGGGATGGTGCGGCGTGGAGGCTGCCTGGCATCACGTCCGAGGAACGGTCGCACGACACACCCGAGGGGCGCGGCTCTCACCTGAATCGCGACTGGACCAGCCCCCCGACGTCTGAGGACCGGCCTAAGGATTTGCCCGATGTGGTCGGCCCGCGGCTGCGTCGATGATGGGAGACATCCTGATCTTGCAGCCAGGGAGGTGAAGCGTGATCCGCGGGGCGAGGTTCGCGTCTATCGGGACAGCGATGGCTCACAGTGGAGGGTCGACGGTCGCGTCGGGGAACGGTCCGTCTTCCAGTCCCTTCCTCTGCCGGGCGGAACGCCGTTCGCCGGCACGCGTCGCATCGACAGTCGCGTCGTGGACTGGGACTGCCTGGGCCCGCCTGCACGCCGGCACCTGGGGTCCGGTCACGACTGCCGCCGGAGGCCCTCCGACGCGGCTTGTCGGGGACGACATGGATCGCAAGGGCTTCCGGAGTCGTCCGAGGTCGGCGACATGATGATCATTCGAACGTTGCTATCGTTCGTGGTCGTGGTCGTCGTGGGTCTGCTGGTGGCCCTGACGTTCGGCTTCGTCCCGTCTGAGCTGGCGGTCTGGCTATCGAGGATGGTTCGGGGTGTCCCCCGAGCTGCCGACGACGACACGTAGGGCCAGCGCCGCAGGGTCTCTGATCGGAGTCGGTTGCGGCTCGATCATCCGTTGTGGCCATCCTCGGTTGCGAGCATTCCAAGCTCCAGGGCCATCGTGGCAGCAGCGACGCGCGACTCTACTCCGAGCTTTCCGTAGATGTTCGAGATGTGCACGCTCGCGGTCTTGGGGCTGATGAAGAGTCGTGCGCCGATCTCCTTGTTTCCATGCCCGGCCGCGAGCAGACCGAGCACCTCGACCTCTCGCGGCGTCAAACCAAATGGCCGCTCAGCGCGTTGCGTCGCTCCATGGGCGGCTCGAGCGACACCGGCGCTTCTGCCCAGGGCGTCGATCGCCGCCACGAGTCGCGCCGCACGCAGGGACGAACTGAGGGTCCGGGCATGTTCGAGTTCGAGGGCCGCTTCTGCCGCGCGCCTTGGGTCGCCGAAAAGGGCTCCCGCCAGCCGCCAACGAGCGTAGGCCTCCAGGTAGGGTCGTCCGTGAGTGGCGGCGACGGCCGCCGTCCACCGCCGGATCGCCCTGGGGCCTGCACCGTGCTCCGCTCGCGCCAGCTCGCCGTTGGCAACCGCCAGGTCCGCTATCCAGGCAGCTGCCAACCCCGGCTTTCGCCGCGCCCGACGGATGCCGTCGCGCACCCGCTCGAGAGCCATGCCCGAGGCCATGGCCTCGACGCTGCCCGATCGCTCGAGCAGGGCCAGGTCGGCGCCGAGGCGCGCAGCCAGGGCGAGCAGGTGAGGGATGCTGGCGTCGAGGCCGATGGCCTGTCCCATGGCAGCATGTCGTGCGGCTGGATCAGGGTCTCCAGAGGCGGCAGCGACGACGCCAACGGCTTCAAGCGTGCGACCATCCCACGCCAGGGCCTCGGCTCGCGCCGCAGCCAGCCAGCGAAGGACGTCGGTGGCGGTGGATGGGTCGACATCATCGTCGGCGGCCCGGATCGACGCGTCAGCCTGGCTGGCGTCACCGCGTGCGATGGAGATCAGTGACCTCGTCGCGAGCAGACCGACCCGACCCGACCCTGAGGTACCTGTATGCAGAGCAGTCTCGATGACACCGACGGCTTCGTCCCACCGTCCGAGACGGTAGAGCGCCCTTGCCCCAACCGCACGGATGGTCGCACCGTAGGTCATGCCTACTCCCTGGCTGACGGCGACCGCATAGCCCTCTTCCGCCGTTCGGGCGGCGTCTTCCGCTCGGTCGGCCAGCTCGTAGGCCCCGGTCAGCTGTGTGTATGCCAGCACCACGCCGAGGGGGAAGCGGCGATCGTCACCCGACTGCAGCGGCAGCGACCGGTCGTGTTGCTCGATACGGCGTGCCGCGGCCAACGCCTCCGAGAGACGTTCGATGCCGTCGTCAGTGTCCCCCTGGAGGAACAGACAGCCACCGATGACGCCGCTGGCAAGGATCTGCTCGTCCAGTGCGTCGCCCGCCAAGGCGATCGCCAATGCCTCTTCCGCTCGCGCCCTGGCGTCCGTGACGCGGTCCTTCACAAGCAGAAGCCCGGCGAGATGCGCCAAAGCGTTCGCGCGCCAGCGGGCCGGCGTGTCATCACGCAGTGCTTGCACGGCTGCGCGCGCTTCCGCCAACGCCTCGTCGGGCCGTCCCGCCTCCCACAGGTACCAACGCAAGCTTGAGCGCGCCAGCTCGATGAGCTGCTCGTCGGCCTCGACTTCAGCGATGAGCTTCCTTGCCAGCTCGACGGCACGCTCGAATTCCCCGGCTCGAGCGGCGCTGGACGCCCCCCGCAGCATGATGAACCCGAGGGTCTGACCCGCGACCTCCTCAGCGTCGGCCACGTCACTCCAAAGCGCGAGTGCTCGCTCGTAGTGGACGAGCGCGCTGGCATACGCGAACCGTTCTTCTACTGCGATGCCTGCGGCCACATGCGCCGTGAGCGCCTGTTCCCGCGCGCCACCGGCGTCCCAGTGGAACGCCACTTCGGACGGGTCGAACCGGCCAGGCGGCCGAGCAGACAACGCTGCTGCATACGCGACATGGACGCGCTCCACGTGGCTGGCGTCGAGCTGGGCTGCCATCACCGAACGCATAAGCTCGTGCCGGAAGCGGTAGCGACCGGGGTCGTCAGTGGTGCGGATGAGGATCTGCTGATCCAGGGCGCTCGCCAGGGCACGCTCCACATCGGCATCGTCGACAGCGACGGCCTCCCTCAACAGGCCCGCGTCGATGCTGCCTCCAGCCGCGGCGGCCACTCGCAGGATGTTCTGCGCTTCGCGTGGAAGGCGGCCTGATCGCGCTCCGAGGAGATCGCGGAGCCTGGGCGACGCCATCTCGCTCCCGGTATCTTCAGCGGCAGCAACGAGCTCTTCGGTGAACAGTGGATTGCCGTCGCCGAGTCGCCAGATGCGTTCGATCTCGCCGCTTGGATGGCCCTCCCCGAGGATGCCCACGATCTGCCGCCGTGTCGCTTCGATGTCGAGGCGCCCCAGCTCCAGGCGCACCACGTCTGGCCCGCGCTCGAGATCGGCCAGGAAGCGAAGCACGGGTGTGTTCGTCGCGAGCGCCTCGGCGCGGACGCTCAGGACGAGCAGCGCCCGACCCCGACGGATGTTGTGATCCAGGAACGACAGTAGTTCAAGACTGGCGGCATCGATCCACTGTGCGTCCTCGATGACGAAGACCGTCAGCCGCTCCTGCGCGACGCGCTCCGCGACGCGCAGGAGCGCCTCGAAGAGGCGCAGCCGTTCAAGATCTTCACTGCCCATGAACGGCTTGCGCTCCGGAGGTTCGCCCAGAGCCTCACGCACTTCCGGCATGAGTCGAGCGAGCTCGGCATGCGCTGGTCCAAAGATCCTGGCGATATCCCCGGACTCCATGCCACGGAGCACGCCGCGGACCAGCTCGGCCATGGGCAGGTACGGGATCCGCGTGCCCAGTGGCAGGCAGTGGCCGCGGAGGAATCGAACCTCGTCGCCCGCCTCGCTCACGGCCTCGTCGATCAATCGAGTCTTGCCGACGCCGCTTTCGCCACTGACGATGACCGCGTGCGGTCGGCCTTCGGACACCTGTGAGATGGCATCACGGATGGCCGCAAGCTCATGCTCGCGGCCGGCCATCACGGCGCTCGAGACGCGGCGCGATCCGGCAGCTGCCATGGCGCCATGGTGCCCCTGCGATCGTGTCACTGCAAGCTCGATCGTCGGTGCGGGGTCCCAGGAAACGGTCACACGACACACCCGAGGGGCGCGGCTCTCACCTGAATCGCGACTGGACCAGCCCCCCGACGTCTGAGGACCGGCCTAAGGATTTGCCCGATGTGGTCGGCCCGCGGCTGCGTCGATGATGGGAGACATCCTGATCTTGCAGCCAGGGAGGTGAAGCGTGATCCGCGGGGCGAGGTTCGCACGGACGCAGCCGGTGCCGGCGGTGTCCTCGAGACCCGGGGTGGCGCAGCAGCGAGGGTCGACAACCCTGTCGCAGACCGGCCTGCGTGACCGCTGCGTCCCATCGGGTGGTGGCCATCGCTGGGCCATCCCGGCAGCCGGGATCGTGACGTCGTTGTCCCGCCGAGCATGGTAGGGCTCGAATGGGGCGCCGTCCGCATAGCGTGCCATCAAGGGATGGGGGTCATCATGTTGCTGCGCACGCCGGGAGCGATGCAATGACCGCAGTTCCCCAAAACGTCAAGGCATTCGATATCGCAACGGGTCGGCCGACGGACCGTCTGCCGGCCCGGGAGCTCATCCGTGTCTCACTGTACTGGCTGGGCCTGACGTCGATCTTCGCCGGCCTTGGGGTCATCCTGGGAGCGCGGTTCCTCTATGACGGCCTGGCCCCCAACGAGGACACGGCGACCAGCACGCTGACCCTGCTGCTGCTTCCGGGTACGTTGATCGCCATCCTGGTTCAGCCCACGATCGGCTCGATCTCGGACTACACGTTCACACGCTGGGGTCGCCGCAAGCCGTACATCTTCATCGGCACGCTGCTCGACATCGTCTTCCTCGCCGGCATCGCACTCGGCCAGGATCTGCTCTCCATCGCCGCATTCATCATGTTGCTCCAGGTGAGTTCGAATGTCGCGCAAGGGCCCTATCAGGGATATGTACCCGATCTCGTGCCTGCGCCCCAGGTGGGCGTGGCCAGTGCGCTCGTCGGCCTCATGCAGGTCCTTGGAAACGTGACTGGCTTCATCGTCGCTGGCCTGGGCCTCTTCACACACCGCTACGATCTGGCCCTGATGGCACTCGGGCTGATCGAGCTGGTGACGATGCTCTCAGTCGTCATCCATGTTCGGGACATCCACCCACCTCGCCCCCGTCGTGGGCGTTCCTGGCGGTCGATCGCGGCGGAGGCCTGGGCCACCGACATCCTCCGGGAACGGTCGTTCCTGTGGCTCGTCGGCTCCAGGCTCGCCGTGCTCATCGCCGGCGGCATCCTGGTGAATCTGGCGGTCTTCTACCTGGCCCAGTCGCTCGGCTATTCGGAGTCCCAGTCCGGCGCCTCATTCATCATCGTGGTCGGTCTCGTGGCCGTCGGAACACTCGTGGCTGTCATCCCATCGGCGCGGCTCTCGGACCGAGTCGGGCGCAAGTCAGTCATCTACGCGAGCTGCCTCATCGGTGCCATCGGGCTGGGGCTTGTGGCTCTCGCGCCGGGGCTGTTCGTCGCTCCGCGACCAGCCATGGTGACCTTCTCCTCGGGTGGCCTGGGACTCCATGTGACGGCACCCGCGCCCCCGCCGTTGGAGCTGTTCGGCGGGCTCCTGGTCGACCCCAGGTTCGAGGTGGCGCTCCTTGGCACGCTGTTGTATGGCCTGTCAGCAGGGACCTTCCTGGCCGTCGACTGGGCGCTCATGACCGACATCATCCCCAAGGCGTCCTCGGGTCGCTACATGGGTTTGTCAAACGTCGCAACAGCCGCTTCGGGGCTATTGGCGTATGCCCTGGGATTGGCGGTCGTCGACCTGGTGGGCGGACCGCTCAAGGGCGCCAACGGACCGACGGCAGCCCTTTGGCTGGGCGTGACTCTCTTCGGGGTGGGAGCCATCCTGCTCAAGCCAGTCGATGAACGCCGGCGTGGTGACATCCCGTTGCCACCACCAGCAGACGCACGACAGGGCTCACGTGCATGAGACTCGCGCTACCACCACCGCGCCTCAAGGGCCAACCGATAGGCCCTGGGCGGGTGCCACCGATCTCGATGTACGCGGCTGCCTACCGACGACGCGACACCGGCAGCGATCAGGTCGCGGTGCTGACGAGCCCGGGCAGCCTTGGTCACGTGCCAACGTCCAGACTGCCCATGCCTTGCGAGGCGCCCTGGTGCAGGCAGGTGTACGGCGGACCGGTGTGTGACGCGCACCGTCCCGGCAGGCCGCGCAGTCGGTGGCGAGATGAGGCGACATCCCCACAAGACGAGGCGGAGGGAGCCCCGGACGCCCAGGACCAGCCCAGCGATGCCGAAGGCCACGAGACGGCGCCTGTCGCTCGGTCACGAACGGTCACCGATGATGTGCACCGATCCTGCAGGTCGGTACCAGTCCGGCTTCAGAGCGAGCGTAGGCGAGCCGCGATGGTGATGCGGCTCCGCTTGGGTCTCGTGAGCATCGTCCTGTTCCTGGTCGCGGCCTCGGCCGTCGGGTGTGAGGCACTCCGACCTTCCGCAGATCCGCTGATCCCCATCCCAAGCCGGGAGGTCATGCTCGCTGTCCAATCCATCGAGCAGGGGACGCGCATCGGGCCCGAGATGGTCGCCCTGCGTGCTGTACCCGTCGACGACACCAACTCGATGGCGTACACGAAGATCTCACAGGTCCTCGGAAAGGTGGCCGTCATCGAGATCCTGGAGCTCCAGCTGATCACTCCGAACCTGCTCGTCGATGAGTAGCTCGTTCACTGCGGTGGCATCGAAGTGGAACCAGGCGCGACACGTGACGACGTAAGTCCAGGTGAAGCGACGCCTTGCACACTCCAGGCATGCTCGCGATCCTCGATACGGCAGTCGTCAGTGGTCTGCGCGGAGAGCTCGTCCGCGTGGAGGTCGATGTCGCGCCTGGCCTGCCCAGCTGCCACATCGTTGGCCTGCCTGACACCGCGCTGTCGGAGGCCCGGGAACGGGTCCGCAGCGCCATCCGCAACGCTGGTTTCTCGTATCCGCTGTCGAGGATCACGGTCAACCTCGCCCCGGCCGACCGGCGCAAGCACGGCGCGGCCTATGATGTGGCCATCGCCATCGGGATCCTGCTCGCGGCCGGGGAACTGCGCGCATCGGGTGGCACCTGGGCGCTGCTCGGCGAGCTCTCGCTCGACGCAGCTGTCCGGCCCGTCCCGGGTGTCCTGCCCATGGTCTCCACGCTGCGCGATGCCGGCCACGCGCGCGTGTGCGTCCCGGTGGCGAACGTCCCCGAGGCCAGACTGGTTTCGGGTGTGCAGGTCGTCGGGGTCGATGGACTGGACGACGTGGCACGACTGATCGCTGGACCGCGCGGGCGCAAGGCTGCCGCGGCTCGCCGTCGGCCGTCGGTCCGGGTGGCCACAGGAGATGCCACGGAGACCACCGGAAGGGACCCGGCCATCTCGGTCGCGACCCCGACTGACCTGGGCGAGGTGCGCGGGCAGCAACAGGCACGGTGGGCCCTCGAAGTCGCGCTTGCCGGCCGGCATAACCTGTTGCTCATCGGCTCGCCAGGTGCCGGCAAGACATTGCTGGCGCGTGCCACGCCGGGCCTCCTGCCGCCACTCACTGACCGGGAGGCACGGGAGGTGGCGGTGATCCGCAGTGTGGCCGGCCTGGAAGCGACCGGCGGCGACCGCCTGGCGCGACCGTTCCTGGCCCCACACCACACCACGAGTTACGCCGCCATGGTCGGCGGCGGTCCACGCTTGCGACCCGGCCTCGTGACGCAGGCGCACCACGGGACACTCTTCCTCGACGAACTGGCCGAGTTCGACCGCAACGTCCTGGACGCCCTGCGGCAACCGCTCGAGGACGGCTCGGTCGAGGTCGCGCGTGCCCACGGATCGATGGCCTATCCGGCCCGCCTCCAGCTCATCGCCGCCATGAACCCGTGTCGCTGTGGCTGGTTCGGTGATCCGGCACGAACGTGTCGATGTCCGCTGCGGGAGCCGGCACGCTATATGCGTCGAGTCAGTGGCCCGCTGCTGGACCGCATCGACCTTCGCGTGGTCATGCCGCGCGTGGAAGCCGAAGAGCTGGTCGGGGTGGCCCAGCCCGAGGACAGCCCTGTGGTCGCCACCCGGATCCATGAGGCATGGCGCCTCGCCCACGACCGCAACGGCGGCCAGCCCAACGCGTCCCTGCGCGGCCAGCACCTGCTCAAGGCATGCGCGCTCGACTCGACGGCTCGCCAGACACTCACTGAAGTGGCCACCGCGATGGAACTGACCGCACGGAGCGTCCATCGTGTTCTGCGTGTGGCACGGACCATCGCTGACCTGCGAACGCTCGAGCGTGTTCGCAGTGACGAGATCCTCGCCGCCACGTCCATGCGTGATCGCTCCCTGGAGACGGAGCTGGTCGGGTGAGCCGCACCGACTCCCTGGCCCAACGTGACGCCTGGGTCGCCTTGGCCAGCACCCCCGGGGTGGGAGACAGCACCTTCGAGGGATTGCTCGCGTCGTACGGTGGCGCCCGCGAGGCGCTCGAAGGCGTTGCCCGATTGCAGCCGCGTGGGGCGGACCGCGAGCTGGCTCGGGCGATCGGCATGCGCTATCGGGCGGGACTCGCAGCGGCGATCCAGACCAGCCAGACTGATCCGTATCGCACCCAAGAGGCCATGCTCAAGCTTGGTGGCTGGGAGCTGACGCCCTATGACCCCGGCTATCCGGCAGCGCTGGCCGGCCTGGAGTCGCCGCCTCTCGTCATCTACGGACTGGGCGACAAGAGCCTCCTGTACGGGGACCGCTCGGTGGCCGTCGTTGGCACCCGGCGACCGACATCCGCGGCGCGCGACCTGGCGCAGCGCATCGCCAAGCGCCTCGTCGAGGCCGGGGTGATCGTGGTGTCCGGGTTGGCTGTCGGTATCGATGGTGCCGCGCACCGGGCCGTCCTGGATGCCGGGGGCGAGACGATCGGAGTCGTGGGCGGTGGCCTGGATGCTCCGGGGCCCACCGCCCATCGACAGCTGGCCCGGGACATCGCACGAACCGGAGCCGTGATCTCCGAACTGGCACCCGGTGTCTCGCCGACCCAGGGCACCTTCCCGCGCCGCAACCGCATCATCTCGGCGCTGGCCTCGGCGACCATCGTGGTGGAGGCCCCGGCTCGCAGTGGAGCGCTGATCACCGCTCGACATGCCCTGGAACAGGGCCGGCAACTCCTCGTCGCACCGGGTCGCCCGCTCGACTCCCGCGTATCAGGCAATCTCATGCTGCTGCGTGAATCCCCCGCCATCCCCCTGGTCGGACTCGACGAGATGATCGTCGATCTCGGGCCTGGATCGCGCGGAGGCGGGGACGATAGGCACCCCGCGGCGGCCGGCAGGTCTCTCACTCGAGGCCGCCCTCGCGTCTCTCGGCGAACAGCAACGGATCGTGGCGAGGTCGCTCAGTGAGGGGCCGCAGACGGTCGATCGACTGTGCAGCTTCACCGGCATGGAGCCCGGCGTGGTCGCGGCGGCGCTCACCTTCCTCCAGTTGCGCGGCTGGGCGCAGCTGCTGGGCACCACGATCCTGCCTGCCGGGCCACTCCTGGGCGCAACGGAATCATGAGTCGCCATCCGATGTGGCTATCGACCCTGGATCGGCACAGGCTAGGATGGAAGCATGATCAGGAACGTCATCCTTCACCTCCACGGCGAGCTGCCCATGAAGGCAGACGTCGAATCGCTGCCGACCGCTGCCGATGCAGGCCTGCTCTGCACCAACCTGCGGACGCTGGAGGGTCGCAAGCCGATCTCCACGGAATTCCTCGATTCGGTGTTCCTCCTCCCATACAACATCATCCGGTTCATCGAGATCCCCCGCGCAGCCATCCACGAATCCGGCCTCGATGTCGACCTGCCCAAACGCCGACCGGAGCTGCCCGCATCGGCCGGCGCCATTCCCGAGGATGGGCAGGTGCTGGTGACCCCGCCACCGGGCTCATTCGACGAACCGGAGCCCCCGCCACCCGAAGAAGCCATCGAGAACCTGGAGCCCGACGCAGAGCTCCTGCGGCGCATCCGGGAGGCCTAGCCGTCGGTCGCGACGTGGGGTCCCCGGGTGGTGCGTCGATGCACCGGTGCTACACTCCGCGGCTGTGAACAGGAACCTCGTCATCGTCGAGTCCCCAGCCAAGGCTCGCACCATCGAACGCTATCTCGGCGACGGCTACAAGGTCTTGGCCTCGTACGGTCATGTGCGTGACCTGCCGGAGAACCCCGGCAAGGGCAAGCTGGGCGTGGATGTCGAGCATGACTTCAAGCCCGACTACGTCATCAATGAGGATCGTCGCAAGCAGCTCAACGCCATCACCAAGGCAGCCGCCTCCTCGGACATGATCTATCTCGCCACTGACCTCGACCGCGAAGGGGAGGCCATCGCCTGGCATGTCGTCGAGGCCGTCGAGATCCCCATCGACAAGACTCGTCGGGTCACCTTCAGCGAGATCACCAAGAGCGCCATCACCGAGGCATTCGCCGCCCCGCGCGACATCGATATGGGCCTGGTCGACGCCCAGCAGACGCGTCGGATCATGGACAGGATCGTCGGCTACACGCTCAGTCCGCTCATCAGTCGCAAGGTGCGCAGCGGACTGTCGGCCGGCCGGGTCCAGTCGGTCGCCGTGCGCCTCGTGGTCGAGCGTGAACGCGAGATCGACAAGTTCACCCCGCGAGAGTACTGGACGCTGGAAGCCCTGCTTGCCACCGACGCCGGTGAGCGGTTCAAGGCCACGCTCACGGGGGTGGACGGCACCAGGATCGCCCAGGGCGGCGAGGTCGGCAAGAACGAGATCCCCATCCCCGATGAGGCTACCGCCCAGGCCTACGTAACGGCGCTTCGTGGCGCGACCGCCACCGTCACCTCGGTCAAGGTGCGCAGCAGCAAGAGAAATCCCGCGCCACCGTTCACGACCAGCACGCTGCAGCAGGAGGCCAGCCGCAAGCTCAGCTACGGACCCAAGCGAACCATGTCGGTCGCACAGCGCCTCTATGAGGGCATCGAGATCGACGGTGAGCCCACCGGTCTCATCACCTACATGCGGACCGACTCGGTCAACCTCGCCAAGTCGGCCCAACTCGAGGCCCAGGACATCGTGACCTCGCGCTATGGGCCGGAGTACGCCGTCGAGGGTGGGCGCGGCTACAAGACCAGGGCCAAGGGTGCCCAGGAGGCCCATGAGGCCATCCGACCGACCAGCTTCGGCCGCGATCCCAATTCGCTCAGGGGCCGCATCAAGGATGACGAGCTGCGGCTGTATCGACTCATCTGGCAGCGTGCGCTGGCCTCGCAGATGGCCCAGAAGCAGATGGAGACCACGTCCGCTGAGCTGGAGTCGGGGCGCTTCGGGCTCCGTGCCAGCGCCACCCGCACCACGTTCGATGGCTTCACCAAGGTGTACACCGAAGGCCGCGATGACGGCGCCGACGACGAGGATCAGGCGCGACTGCCGGCCCTGTCGGAGGGTGACCAGACGCGCGTCGACGACATCGAGGGCGAGCAGCACTTCACCGAGCCGCCGCCGCGCTTCACCGAGGCCTCGCTCATCAAGGCACTCGAGGAGCACGGCATCGGCAGGCCGTCGACGTATGCCGCCACCATCTCGACGATCCAGGACCGCGGCTACGTCAAGGTGGTCGACCGACGCCTGCGCCCGGAGGTGGTCGCCGGCATCGTCACCGATGTCCTCGTCGAGCACTTCGGCGACTACGTGGATCTCGAGTTCACCGCCCGGATGGAGGAGGAGCTCGATGAGATCGCCGAAGGCAAGCGTGAATGGGTGCCCCTCCTGCGGGAGTTCTATGATCCACTCATCGCCCTGGTCGACGAGAAGCGCAAGACGCTCACCCGCAAGGAGCTGACCACCGAGGAGACAGACGAGGTCTGCTCGGAAGGTCATCCCATGGTCATCAAGCTGGGGCGGAACGGCCGGTTCCTGGCCTGCTCCATGTATCCCGAGCACAAGGAGACGCGGGACATCCCGGGCGAGGAACCCGACATGCCCCAGGTCGAAGGCGCCGGTGAACCCTGCCCCAAGTGCGGCCAGGGGGAGCTGGTGGCTCGTCGTGGGCGCTTCGGCGCCTTCGCCGGCTGCAACCGCTACCCCGAGTGCGACTACATCCATCGCACCGGCCCGCCGCCACCGCCACCGCTGCCCTTTGAGGTGACCTGCCCAAAGTGCTCGGAAGGCACGCTGGTGGCTCGCCGGGCTCGGCGCAGCGGCAATGTCTTCTACGGCTGCGGCCGCTATCCCAAGTGCGACTTCACGACCAACTTCGAACCGCTCGGCGCGCTCCACGACGCGGACGACGGACCGATCGCCCTGAAGGACGAAAGTGGCATCTGCCTCAAGTGCGGCGCCAGTGTCGACCTGCCCCCGGAGCGGGAGTCGCTGCCCGGCCAGAAGCTCACCGGTGGACCGCCGAACCTCGAGGCCCTGGCGCCAGCGCGAAAGCGAAAGGCATCGGGCGCGACCGGTGCAAAGACGCCCGCGACCCGAAAGCGCAAGACCACCAAGTCGACGACCACGACGCCCGACGACGCGGCCGCCTGATGGCACAGCTGCGCTGCAGCGATCCGTGAACGACGGTCAGGGAGGCCATGACGGGGCGTCAGCGGCGACGGCCTTCATGGCCTCGCTCGACGCCCGCGATGCCTCGGTCCACACCAAGCGTGCCTACCGGACGTCGGTGCGGCAGTTCCTCGACTGGCTGCAAGGCGTACCCGATTCAGACTGGACACGCCCTCCGCGTCGGACCTTGCGGGCCTATCTCGCCGAGCTGGACAGCCGGGGCCTGTCACGGTCGACCATCGGCAGTCGAGTCGCCGCATTGCGGTCGTTCTACCGCTTCTGTCGCCGGCAGGGCTGGGTCGCCGGCGATCCCTGGGCGGCCATCGTCACGCCCCGCCGTTCGTCGCGCCTGCCGCAGGTGATGGAGGTCGAGGATATCGAACGGCTCCTCGATGTCGTACCCGGATCTGCCGGGAACAGCGTCGGTGAGCCCTGGGCCGCCGACATTCCCGGCGCCATCGAGCTGCGAGACCGCGCCATCGTGGAGTGCGCCTACGCTGCCGGACTGCGGATCAGCGAGGTCGCCGGCGCCCGTGTCGCCGATGTCGACCTGGCGCACGGCGAGATCCGCGTCCTGGGCAAGGGCCGAAAGGAGCGGATCGGCATGCTGGGCGCGCCGGCACGAGATGCGCTGGAGGCGTACCTCCGCGAGGGTCGTCCGGTACTTGGCAGCCCATCGTGGCGGCGACGACGCACTGTTCCTGGGAACCGGGGGAGCGGCGTTGAGCACGAGGGCCGTGCGGATGCGCATCGACCGGCTGGTGCGACGGGCCGGGCTGCCCGAACGCACTACGCCCCATACCCTGCGCCACTCCTTCGCCTCCCATCTGCTGGAGGGTGGCGCTGACCTGCGCGTGGTCCAGGAGCTGCTCGGCCACGCCAGCCTGTCGACGACGCAGGTGTATACGCATGTCAGTCCCGGTCGGCTGCGCTCAAGCTACCGCTCGGCGCACCCCCGGGCGGTCTCATCGGCCGACCCCACCAAGCCGACCACCGATGGGGACGACGCCGACTCGTGACACGCGGCGCTCTCGCTCGCGCCGGCCTCGTGGTGACGGCAGCCTTCCTGGTCTCGCGCATGCTGGGCTGGCTGCGCGTGGTTGTGCTGGGCAACCTCTACGGCGATCAGATCGCCGAACTCGACGCCTACTTCGCTGCCTTCCGCATCCCTGATCTCGTCTTCCAGCTCGTGGCGGCCGGCGCGATCGCCTCGGCACTGATCCCGGTGCTGTCAGGGCTGGTCACACATGGCGAGCGCGATCGAGCCTGGCGAGTCGCCTCGACCGTCATCAACCTGATGCTCGCGGTCCTGGTGTTCGCGGCATTGCTGCTGGCCATCTTCGCCCCATCCCTCGTGCCTCTGCTGGTGCCGGGGTTCGACGAGGCCAGCACGCAGCTGACTATCGAGTTGACGCGACTGATGCTCATCTCGCCGATCTTCCTGGCGCTCGGCGCCATCGCATCGGCCATCCTGCAGACCGAGGACCGCTTCGGGGCGGCCGCCCTGGCCCCGATCGCCTACAACCTGAGCATCATCCTCGGAGCGCTGCTGCTGGCGCCGGTCATCGGCATCTATGCTGCCGCCATCGGAGTCGTGATCGGGTCCATCGCGCATCTGGTGGTCCAATTGCCGATGCTGCGGCGCGTCTTCAGCTACTCGCCCCGCGTCGATATCACCGACCCTGATGCCCGACAGTCATTCTGGTTGATGTTGCCGCGCGCCATCGGGATGGGCGCCAATCAGATCACCTTCCTGGTCAACACGGCCCTGGCCAGCACCGTGGCGGTGGGCGCGGTGGTGAGCTACACGGTCGCCTTCAACGTGCTCCAGATCCCCATCGGAGTCATCGGCCTTCCGCTCGGCATCGTGTTGCTGCCGGCTCTGTCCCGCCTCCTCGCCAGCGGTCAGGAAGCCGAATTCGGGGTCATGGTGGTGCGGTCACTGCGACTGATGCTGTGGGCGATGTTCTTCGTGGCCGGCATCGGCATCGTAGCTCGAGACCAGGTCACCGAGCTGCTCTTCGGCTGGGGCTTTGACGAAGCCTCCCTGGCCGCCACGGCGGCAGCACTCGGCGTCTTCCTCATCGGGCTTCCCGCCCACGCACTCAACATCATCCTCGCCAGAGCCTTCTACAGCGCCCGGGACACGGTCACACCGGTGGTCGTCGCCTTCATCTCGGTCGGCGTGAACGTAGCCATCTCGGTCGCGACCGTTGGTGAGCTGGGCATCCGAGGCCTGGCGCTGGGCATCGCCCTGGGCGCGTGGTTCGAGGCGTTCATGCTGGCCAGCCTGCTGCGGCACCGTCACCACACCATCGAAGTCCGCCCGGTCATCAGCGGCGGGCTCATGTCGCTGGTCGGCGCACTCATCGCGGCACTGGTGGCTGCTGGTGTCCTGGCCCTGGACCTCGTGCCCGACGGGCTGCCTGCGGCCATCGGACTGGCACTGGACCTGGGGCTCACGGCTGGGTCTGGACTGGCGGCATACCTCCTGTACAGTCGGGCCGTGCGCCTCCCTGAGCTGTCGCGGACGATCGGACTGTTGCGATCGGCGCTGCACCACGCATGAACCAGCCTGTCGCTGTCACGTCGGACCAGAGCACCGCCCCGACCGACTGGGATGCTCGAGCGGTCGCGGCACCCGGAGGGCACGTGCTGCAGTCGAGCACCTGGGCCGAATACCGGGCCGGCGGACCCGAGGACTTCCACTTTCTGACGTTCGCTGATGGAGCCGTCGCCCTGGCCAGTCTGCGTCGCTCACGAGGCCTCCCGGGTGCCGAAGCCACCGTCCGACGTGGTCCGGCCCAGGCTGACGCGACCCCATCCCAGCTGGCCTCGCGAGCGGCCGTGATCGCCGCCTGGGCTCGTGCCCACGGTGCTCGCGACCTGTTCCTGGATCCCCAGATCGACGCCAACTCGGGCTATGGCGCTGCGATGGCCGCGGCCGGGTTCCACGTCGCCGTCGAGCGCGAGCCCTCGATCCACGTCATGCGCCTGACGTTCGAACCCGGCACTGATGAGGATTCGCTGTTCGCGGGTCTATCGAAATCCACACGCCAACGGATCCGGGCCGCGCGGGATGCCGATACTCGCGTCCGCGAGGCCAGCGACCAGGATCACATGCGAGCGTTCGCGGGACTGCTTCGCGATCGTGCGGATGCGCTGGGTATCGCTCTCCAGCAAGGTACCGACTACCTCGATGGCTGGAGCCGGCTCATCTCCGCCGGCTTGGCACGGTTGCTACTGGCGGAGCACAAGGGGGAGGTCGTCGGCGGGCTGCTGCTCTTCCGGCAGGGCGGCATCCACGCCACCGCATTCTCCGCCGACGACGCGTCCAGACGCGAGCAACTCCCGGGCACGATGCACCTGGTCCGCTGGGTCGCCATCAGCGATGCCCTCGCTGAGGGCTGCCCATCCATCGAGCTCGGCGGAGTGGACCTGCCCGGACATCGCGATCGACCCGGCAAGGGCGACCCCAACCGCGGACTCTATGAGCACAAGCGCGGCTTCGGCGCCGAGTGGATCGAGCGGGAGCCGGCTCGAAGGATCGTCCTCCGGCCCGCCGCTGAAGGCATGGCCCGCCTCCGGCGCCGCGCCATCGATACCCTTCGAGGGATGCGAAGATAGGGCGGATGTCGCCCCCCACACCCATGGATGCAGAGCTCGACCGCCTGCGCACCGACGATGCTGCCTGGGATGGTTTCGTCGAAGGCTCGGACACCGCGTTCCCGCTCCAGATGACGGCCTGGGCGGCCGCCAAGGCACCGTATGGCTGGGAAGCGGCACGGGTCGTGGCGGATGGCGGTTCAGGCGCTGTCGGCGCCCAGGTCCTGTTGCGCCGCCTGGGGCCCGGTCCGTTCGCCATGGGCTACCTGCCGCGAGGACCAGTGGCCACCGTATTCGATGCTGCCAGCGTGTCCGCTATCACCGCAGCCTTGCGCGATTTCGCGAGGTCGCGACGGTTGACACATCTCACGGCTGATCCCGGACTGGAGGGCACGGCCCATCACGCCCTCCTTCGCTCGGCCGGGTGGGAGCCCAGTGACGTGGTGCAGCTGCAGTCGACACAGATCATCGACCTCTCGAAGACCGAGGAGGAGCTCTGGTCGGATGTCTACAAGTCCAGCCGTCGCTACGCCAACGGTGCCCGCAAGAAGGGCTGCCAGGTCCGGGAATGTGGCCTGGACGAGTTGCCGGTGTTCTACCAGATCCTCGTCGAGACCGCCGGGCGGAGCGGGTTCATCCCACGCGCCATGGAAGCCTATCGCGACGTCTACCAGGCCTTCGAGCGCCAGGGCAAGGCACACATCCTCATCGGCTACCTGCCCGACGGCACCGCCGTCTCCAGCAAGATGATCATCCACAGCGGGGGGCGTGCCTCGCAGCTGTACGGTGGGCTCACCGACGAGGGTGGCCAGGCGCGTTCGGGGCACTTCTTCGAATGGGAGGCCATCGTCCGAAGCAAGGCGGCCGGTGCCACCATCTTCGACATGTGGGGACGCTCCACCAGGGGCATCGCCCACTTCAAGCAGGGCTTCGGCGGGCGTGTCGTCGAATACGGTGGCACATTCGACCTGGTGGTGAACCCGGTGGCGAGATCGGCGTACCTGCGCGGACGCCGGGCCTTCGTGTGGCTGGCTCGGCGGCGGCGTGGCCTCGATCCCGGCGCTCCGGTGGCAGCGACCCCGACCGGTGACTGACGCTCGCCTGTCGGGGCTGGTCGACGTGCTGCAGCGTCGTGGCCTGCTCCTCTCGAATGCGACTCCGCGGGGGCACGGCGCGGACCGGCGCGTGGGTGCCATCCGCTATGACTCCCGGAGGGTCGCATCCGGCGATGTCTTCGTGGCCCGACGTGGCCAGTACGCCGATGGCCACGATCATGTGGCGGGGGCCGTGGCATCCGGCGCAAGCGCCGTCATCGTCGAACGTCAGTTGCCATCGCTCGAAGTTCCCCAGCTCGTGGTCACCGATACCCGGGCGGCACTCGGTCATGCCGCTGCCTGGCGCGCCGGCGATCCATCGCACCACCTCGGGATCGTGGGTATCACCGGCACCGACGGCAAGACCACGACGGCCTATCTGGTACGAGCCGTCCTGGAGGCAACGGGCCACCCCACCGGCCTGATCGGGACCACCGATGTCGTGGTCGCCGGTCGTAGCCTCGGGAACGACGCCCGCACCAGTACGCCCGAAGCACCGGAGCTCCAGGCCCATCTCGCGGCGATGGTCGATGGCGACGACACCTGGGCGGTCGTCGAATTCGACGTCGCATGGCCTGGCCCAGGATCGGGTCGCAGGCGTCGCCTACGACGTCTCGGTGCTGACCAACATCACCTCCGAGCACCTCGAGTTCCACGGCACCATCGAAGCCTATCGGGCAGCCAAGCACTCGCTGTTCGCGCGTTTGGCGGCGTCGGAGGCCAATCCCGACAAGGGCTGGGGCAAGCATGCGGTCATCAACGCCGATGATGGCCAGGCGAGCGTGGCTGCCGCGACAGCCAGCCATGCCGGCGCTGCGATCGTTCGATATGGGCTCGCCGGCGGGTCACCGGCCACGGCTGCGACCGTGGACCTGGCCGCGACCGACCTCCGCGAGACGCCATCGAGCTTGCGCATCGAGATGGCCGCCGCCACGGGCTGGTCAGGCTGCGTCGAGCTGCGACTGGCGGGTCGCTTCAATGCCTACAACGCACTCGCGGCGATGGGCGTGGCCCATGCACTTGGATTGGACCTTGATGTCGCGGCTGAGGCACTCGGCGCGGTCGCCGCCGTGCCCGGCCGTATGCAGCGCGTGGACGCCGGTCAGCCCTTCAGCGTCGTCGTCGACTACGCCCACACTGCCGAGTCCCTGGCCAAGGTCCTCGATGAACTGTCGCCAGCCGTGGACGACGCGGGCCTGATCGCCGTGTTCGGGTCGGCCGGAGACCGGGACACGTCGAAACGTGAGGTCATGGGCCGGGTCGCTGGCGAACGCTGCCGCCTCGTCGTGCTGACCGACGAGGATCCTCGCAGCGAAGATCGCCTGGCCATCCTCGAGGCCATCGCTGCGGGTGCCGAGAAGGCCGGCTTGCATCGCGGCCGCGACCTGCTGCTCATCCCCGACCGGACCGAAGCCATCCGGACGGCTATCGCCGCAGCGCGCCCCGGGGATGCCGTTCTCCTGGCCGGCAAGGGACATGAGAAGACCATCGAATTGGCAGCCGGCGAGATGGCGTGGGATGAGGTCGCGACGGCTCGTGACGCCATCGCCAGACTGGCCCCGTAGGGCGATCGACGCCGATCAGCGTTTGCCCAGGATCGCCTGCACCAGCTTGCCCATGGGCACATCGGTCAGCCAGTTGCCCTGGTTGGATAGCAGCACCACCGACACACCCGAATCCGGGAAGTACCACATCGACGACTCGAAGCCGCGCAGACCGCCGCGGTGGCCGAAGCCGTGGTTCCCGGAATACCACGCCTCGTCGGTGCCCAGGCCATACGTCCCCGGGAGCAGGAACGTGGTCATCTGGTGCAACGAATGCCTGGAGAGCACCCTGCCGCCGTAGAGTGCATCCGCCCAGATGGACAGGTCACGTGCCGTCGAGGCGATGGCGCCGGCGGCATCTGCCGCGGTGAGCGCGGCCACGAACGGAAGCACGCTGGCTCCGCGGGTGTGGTCGGTGAATCCGCCGCCCGAGCTCCAGTGCCCGTGGGCGGCATCGGGCCGAGGCTGTTCGGCCGGCTGGTAGACGGTGTCCTTCAGGCCCAGCGGCTTGAAGAAGCGCCGTCGCATCTGCTTGTCGAGGGGCGCCTCGCCGACGGCTTCGGCGACCTTTCCGAGGATCACGTAGTTCGTGTTGGAGTAGTGGTAGCACTTCCCCGGCTTGCAGTAGCCAGGCTTGACCAGGTCCATGATCTCGTCGTACGTCCAGACTGTGCTCGCGCGAGTCCAGGCCGGTCGGGGCGGCCCGCAACCACGCTCGGCTGGCCTTGTAGTAACGCGGGATTCTCGAAGTAGTTGTAGATGCCGCTGGTGTGACTGAGCAGCTGGCGGATGGTGACGTTCTTGCTGCGTGGAGCATCGCTGAAGTAGGTCCCGAAGGGCGCATCGAGGTCGATCTTGCCTTCGTCCACCAGCTGCAGGATCAGCGCCGACACGAAGGTCTTGCTCACACTGGCGATCGAGAATTGTGTGTCATCGTGGATGGGTCGCTGGGGCGAGTACTCCGCCTTGCCAGCCGTCTTGAGCCAGGTCTCGCCATTGGGAAGGCGAACGGCGACCTGAAGGCCAGCCACGGCCTTGTTCTTGACGGTGTTGGTGACGATCTTGGCCAGCTTCCGGCGGGTGCGCCGGTCCAGGGAGGCCTTGGCGGCCGACCCGGCCCGCGCGACCTCGTGGGTGACGGCGGCCCCGGCGACAGGCTGGGCATGGGCGAGGCGCCCACCGTCGGCGCGAACGTCGGCGCGGACGCGGGCGTGGGTGACGTTGGTGCGTGCGAGGCACTCGCTACCACCGCCGCTTCCGACGTGGGCACCGCGAGCCGGGTCGGAGTGGCCGTCGGATGCGGAGCCATCGTGGGGACCGCCGGCGACCGCGTCTCCGTGGCGCTGAACCTGGCGGACGGCGTCGCGGTGGCGGCGAAGCTCGCCGTTGCTTCAGCCGTCGACGCCAGCGGTTGAGCCTCGACAGAAAGCTCCGCGACGACGGGCGCCACCGAGGGCCGGGCCGACGCATCGGAGCTGTCCGCACTCGATGCCACCGAGACACACGAGACCACGACGCCGAGCGACAGGGCAAGCAAGACGAACGGAACGCCAGTCCTCCGACTGGGGCGCGAACTCCACGGCATCACGAGATAGCACGGTACACCGACACCGGCGCCGCTGCGCGGCTTCGGGGTGTGGTTCGGATGGAACCAAGATTGTGTTCGCTACACTCTTTCCACGATGACCAGTCCCGCGACTGATACCAGCCAAGCGATCAAGCCGTCGACCACGACGGGCAGCGGCCGCTGCCAAGCGCCGTGCTCGCCCTGCGCCCCCGCGTGATCTTTCGCCGGCAGGCATGCGGCGCGCTGTCGATCAGATCGAACACGAGCTCCACACCCGCTATCCCCAGGCGGACCTTTCGTCGGTATCGGCCGCCTTCGAGTTCGCCCGGGACGCGCACCGAGGGCCAGGTCCGCGTCAGCGGCGAGCCGTACGTCTCCCATCCACTGGCGGTAGCGAAGACCTGGCCGAGCTGGGGCTGGACCCGGTCGCCGTTTCGGCCGCCTTCCTCCACGACATCCCGGAGGACACCGAATACTCGCTCAGCGACGTCGAAGAACGCTTCGGCCCGGACGTGGCCCGCCTGGTCGACGGTGTCACCAAACTGAGCAAGTTCAGCACCCTGACCCACGAACAGCAGCAGGCCGAGAACATCCGCAAGATGTTCCTGGCCATGGCCGAGGACATCCGCGTCGTCCTCATCAAGCTTGCGGACCGGCTCCACAACATGCGCACCCTCGGCTCTTTGCCGCCGGCCAAGCAGATGCGCATCGCCACGCAGACCGCAGAGATCTACGCGCCGCTGGCCGAACGCCTGGGCATCTGGCAGATCAAGTGGGAGCTCGAGGACCTCTCGTTCAAGTACCTCGACCCAGAGGCCTATCGGGATCTCGCGGCGCCAGCTGGAGACGCATCGCAAGGCGCGCGAGGCCTACGTGCAGACGGGCCATGGAGGTGCCTCGACGACGCTCTGGAGGACGCCGGCATCAAGGCCGAACTCTCAGGACGGCCCAAGCACATCTACAGCATCCACAAGAAGATGGCTCGCAAGCGCGCCGAGTTCGGCGAGATCTACGACGTCCATGCGCTGCGCGTGCTGGTCGATGACGTCCGGGATTGCTACGCGGCACTGGGCGTCGTGCATTCGCTGTGGCGCCCCATCCCGGGCCAGTTCGACGACTACATCGCCATGCCCAAGAACAACATGTACCAGAGCCTCCACACCGCCGTGGTGGCCATCGACGGCAAGCCGCTCGAGGTTCAGATCCGCTCGCACGACATGCATCGTGTCAGCGAGGTCGGCATCGCGGCGCACTGGCGCTACAAGGAAGGCTCGCGCTCCGACCGCGCCTACGACGCCAAGCTGGCCTGGGTCCGCCAGCTGATGGAATGGCAGATGGACGTCTCCGACGCCACCGAGTTCGTCGAGGGCGTCAAGCTCGACATCTTCCAGGACCAGGTCTTCGTGTTCACACCTCGCGGTGACGTCAAGGACATGCCTGCAGGGGCAACACCACTGGACTTCGCCTACCGCATCCACACCGAGGTCGGCCACGCCTGCATCGGGGCCAAGGTCAACAACCGCCTGGTGCCCCTCGATTACAGACTCAAGAACGGCGACATCGTGGAGATCGTCACCACCAAGAGCGCACACGGACCATCGCGTGACTGGCTCAACATCGTCACCACCAGCCACGCCCGTGAAAAGATCCGCCAATGGTTCAAGCGCCAGCAGCGCGATGAGAACATCGCCCACGGCAAACAGGTGCTGGACCGGGAGTTGCATCGCCTCGCTCGAACCTCCCTCGACAAGGTCGACAACGCCAAGCTCGAGGAGCTCGCTGAGCAGCACAACTTCAAGACCGTCGATGACTTCTTCGCGGCCGTCGGCTACGGCCAGATCGGTCCCCAGCAGATCGTCTCGCGCCTGGGTGTGGTCGACGATGTCGACGAGATCGAGCTGCCCCAGGTGGCACCGCCTCCTCCACAACCGGGCGGAGTGCGCGTACGCGGCGTCGGCGACCTGCTGGTGCGTTTCAGCAAGTGCTGTCATCCCATCCCGGGCGACCCCATCATGGGCTTCATCACGCGCGGTCGGGGCGTGACCGTGCACCTGGCCACGTGTCCGACGGTCGTCAACGAGCGAGCCATCGAGCGGCTAATCGACGTCGAATGGGAGAAGGCGGCCCAGCAGACCTATCCCATCGCCATCCTCATCGAGGCGTACGACCGGACCGGGCTGCTGAGCGCCATCAGCAACGTCGTGGCCGAGGACAAGATCAATATCGTGGCCGCCAGCGTCAATGTCCACAAGGATCATCGTGCCACGGTCCAGGCGACGCTGGAAGTCTCGTCGGTGACCCAGCTGTCGCGGGTCATGGCCCACCTCGAACAGCTCAAGGACGTCTACTCGGTACAACGCGACCGTACCTGAGGCCCGTCCCCTCCGAGCTCCCCCGGCGCCGCTAGAATCATCGGCCATGCCCAAGTTCCAGGCCCCCCGGGGCACCCGTGACCTGCTGCCGGCCGAACGCGCCATCTTCCTCCGGCTGGAAGACGCCGCCCGCGACCTGGCCACGCGCTATGGCTACCAGCCCATCGACACGCCCATGTTCGAGCATTCGGCCGTGTACGAGCGCGGCGTGGGCGAGGTGACCGACGTGGTCGAGAAGGAGCTCTTCCGCGTGCAGGCAGGTCGGGGAGAAGCCGAACGCGAACGCTGGGCCCTGCGACCAGAGCCCACAGCGGGCGTGGTGCGCGCCTACCTGCAGCACGGCATGCGGACCTGGCCACAACCGGTCCGATTGACCCTCACCGGTCCGATGTTCCGATATGACCGCCCCCAGGCGGGTCGCTATCGGCAGTTCTGGCAGTTCGACGTCGAGGCCATCGGCGACCCCGGACCAGGCATCGATGCCGAGATCATCGAGCTGGCACTGGCCTTCTTTTCCGCTGTCGGGCTGTCGGGCGTCGAGGTCCTGGTGAACTCGATCGGTGACGCCACTTGCCGCCCATCCTATGTCGAGGCCCTGCGCACACACTTTCGCGCTCACCAGGCCGGATTGCCGGAATTGGAGCGCACCCGACTGGAAAGCAACCCATTGCGCCTGCTGGACTCCAAGGACGAGCGCATGCAGCCGCTCATCGAGACAGCCCCGGCCATGAGTGACCACCTTTGCGACGAATGCCAGGCTCACTTCGACGGACTGCTGGGCCACCTCGAAGCATTGGCCATCGACGTGCGTCTCTCCCCGACACTGGTCCGCGGGCTCGACTACTACACGCGAACCGCCTTCGAGTTCTACCGACCCGGTGCGGAAGGCCAGCAGCAGGCACTTGGTGGCGGGGGTCGCTATGACGGACTGGTCGAGCTGCTGGGTGGACAGCCAACCCCTGGCATCGGCTTCGGCATCGGGCTTGACCGGGTCGCACTGGCCCTTGAGGAAGAGGCGTCCAGCCCGACGTCCGATCCATGGAAGCCGAGCGTGGTAGTCGTCGGAGCCGATCCCCACGACACCGTGGTGCGGCTCCAGCTGGCGACCGAATTGCGTGGAGCCGGGCTCGCCTCTCGGCCGGACCTGACCTCGCGACGCCTGGGCAAGCAGCTCGAGGGTGCGGCCAGGGCCGGAGCCCACTTCGCGGTCATCTGCGGTGATGAGCTGTCGGCCGGCCATGTCCAGGTCAGGGATCTGCAGGCCGGCACGCAGCGGCAGGTGGAGGTCACGGACCTGGCGCGCGATCTCATCCGGGCCCAGGCCCAGCATCGCCACGGCGAGGAGGCATGATCTCGCCCGGGGCTCGACGGTGACCCTGGCGCTACGTGAAGCGACGGCCATCGATCGGGGGACCTGGACCGCGTTCCTGGCATCGCGCCCGGAAGCCGACGTGCTGCAATCCTGGGCCTGGGGTACGGCCGGGGCAGGGGAGCCCGATGAGCACTGGTCTCGCCTCGTGGTGGTCGATGCCAACGGCAGACCGCGAGGCCTCGCCCAGGTGCTTGATCGTCGGACGTCCTTCGGTCGCACCGTCCTGTATGTCCCGCACGGCCCGGTCTGGGATCGCGAAGCGGACGACGCTGCCGAGGTCCTGGCACGACTCCTGAACGGCCTCAAGGCGCATGCCCGGGCCCGCCGCGGCATCGTGCTCAAGCTCGATCCCCGCGGTACGGGAGATGCTGCAGCCGATGCCGCGGTCCGGCGCGCCATCCTGTCGACGAGCCAGCCTGCGGCACACGACCTGCAGGCGCCGACCACGCGGCTCATCGACTTGCAGGCCGGCGACGACCCGGTCGCGGGATGGGCCAGGGATGCTCGGGCCGAAGCCCGTCGTGCCGAGCGCGAGGGTACCACCGCGACCGTGGATCGGAACGCTGACAAAGACGCCCTCGGCGCCTTCCACGAACTCCTGGCACGGACGTCCGAACGCGGCGGCTTCCGCATCCGCAGGCGCGAATTCCTCGAGTCCCTGGCGGCGCCGCTGGTAGCCAGTGACGACTGGTTCATGGCCATCGCCGAGCACGACGGCACGCCGCTGGCGGGAGCCATCGCGCCGCGTACCGGCGACCGCGCCTTCTACCTCTATGCCGCTTCGACGCGCGAGCCGGAGCTGGCCCGCAAGCGCGGCCCGTACGCGGCCATGGCGGCCCTGCAGCGCGCGCTGCGAGACGCCGGCACCGAGACACTGGACATGTGGGGCGTGCGGGAGCCGGGTGACGACACGGTCGACGAGTCGTGGGAGGGCTTCAGCCTCTTCAAGCGGCGCTTCGAAGGCCGGCCGCTCCGACATCCAGGCACCTTCGACATGGTCATCGATCCGACCTGGAACCGCCTCCGGGACATGCGTGAGCGGCTCCGCGGCATCCAGCGGTGAGCGTCGGGTCGCGCGACGACGCGACCGTACGGCAACCCTTTGCGACGTTCGATCGCTATCCCCGCTCAGCTGCGCTCGCGGCGGCGATGGGCCTCTCGTTCACAGCCATCTTCTTCGCTCTGTCAGAGACATCACCCAGCACGGCCACGGTGTTCCGGTGCCTGTATGCACTCCCCATCGTGTGGTGGCTGGCGCGCCGCGAGGACCGGCTCGTCGGCCCGCGACCGTGGCGAGTCCGCCGCTGGCCATTCGTGGCGGGCATCTTCTTCGGCGTCGACCTGCTGCTCTTCCACCAGTCCATCCTGCTGATGGGAGCGGGATTGGCCTCGGTCATGAGCAACCTGCAGATCGTCATCGTGCTCATCGCGGCCTGGGCCATCTGGGGCGAGCGGCCCAGCTCGACGCAGGCCGTCGGCATCCCGGTCGCCCTCGGTGGCATCGTGTTCATCTCCGGCGTCCTCGGCGGTGATGCCTATGGCGCTGACCCGCTGCTGGGTTCCATCCTGGGTGTCTTCGTGGCCATCACCTACTCGGCCTACCTGCTGTTGATGCGCAAGGGCCGTCATCGGCTTCGGGCCGCCGGCCCCATCCTCGACGCCACCACCGGCACGCTGGTGACCGCGCTGCTGGTGGGCCTCGTGCTGGGTGACCTGGACCTGGTGCCGGGCCTGCCCGGCCACGTCTGGCTCCTGCTTCTGGCCCTGTCGGCGCAGGTGGCGGGCGGACTGATGCTCGCGGTGGCCCTGCCGCGCCTGCCGGCGGCGACGACCTCGCTGATCTTGCTGGTCCAGCCGGTCCTGGCCGTCATCTTCGCCGTGATCATCCTCGCTGAAGCCCCGTCGCCATTGCAGCTCCTCGGTGTGGGCCTGGTCATCGGAGGTGTCGTGCTCGGCTCAGCGAGGCGCCGTGGACGAGGCACGCCTGATCCGCTGCAGCTCGACACCACTGCGGCCGGACCGTAGCGCCCAGCGCGGCTACCATGGCACTTCCCATGCAGACCTCCTACCGAACCCTCACCTGCGCCGATGCCCGGCTCGATGACATCGGCCAGCCGGCCTCACTGGCTGGCTGGGTCCACCGCCGGCGCGACCTGGGCCAGCTCATCTTCCTGGATCTCCGCGACCGCTATGGCATCACCCAGGTGGTCATCGACCACGCCGACTCAGCGGTAGCCCACGCGGTCGCCGACCGGGTTCGCAGCGAGTACGTCGTGCACGTCAGCGGCACCATCACCAGGCGGCTCGAGGGCATGGACAACGACAAGCTGGCCACCGGCCAGGTCGAGCTGCGTGCCACGGAGATCGAGATCCTCGCGACGGCCAAGACCCCGCCCTTCCTCATCAACGAGCCGGACGCCGAGATCGACGAGGCGCTGCGCCTCAAGTACCGCTACCTGGACCTGCGTCGAGAGCCACTGCAGCGACGCATCATCGACCGCGGCCGCCTGGTCAAGGCCATCCGGGATGTGCACGACGAGGCCGGGTTCGTCGAGATCGAGACCCCGCTGCTGATCAAATCCACGCCGGAGGGCGCCCGCGACTTCATCGTGCCGTCGCGCTTGCAGCCGGGCAACGTCTACGCCCTGCCGCAGAGCCCCCAGCAGATGAAGCAGCTACTCATGGTCAGTGGCTTCGATCGCTATTTCCAGATCGCGCGCTGCCTCCGTGACGAGGACCTGCGCGGCGATCGCCAGCCGGAGTTCACCCAGCTCGACCTGGAGATGAGCTTCGTCGACGAGGCCGATGTGATGGCCTGGGTCGAACACATGGCGCTCGAGGTCACTCGCGCGGTGGCCCCCGACCGGCCACTGCTCGACATCCCCTTCCCCCGCTTCACCTACCGCGAGGCCATCGACCGCTTTGGCTCGGACAAGCCGGACGTGCGCTACGGCATGGAGCTGCACGACCTCGGGGAGCTCGCCGGGGCTTCGGGCTTCCGCGTCTTCGAGAATGTGCTCGCCGATGCCGGCCGGGTCTTCGGCTTCGCGGCGAGCGGGCTAGGTGGCTACTCCCGGGCCCACATCGATGAGCTTACGGAGCGAGCCCGCAAGGCCGGTGCCGGCGGTCTGGTGTGGCTGGCGCTCGATGCCGAGGGGGGCATTCGCGGTTCCATCGTCAAGATCGTGGGCGAGGACATCTCCCGGAGGCTGGCTGCAGCAGCCGGCGGAACCAACGGCGACCTCGTGCTGATCATCGCCGACCGCGATATCACCGCGCAGGAGGTGCTCGGCACCTTGCGGGTCGACCTGGCCGAGCGCCACGACAGCTTCGATCGGTCCATCCTCAGCTACGTGTGGGTCCATCACTTCCCGATGTACCACTGGGATGCCACGGGGAGCCGCTGGGACGCGACGCACAATCCGTTCAGCGCCGTGGTCCCCGAGGATGAGGCGTTGCTGACCACGACCTCTGGCGATCCGTTGGTCGCGAGTGCCGATGATCCAGCCGGGCGGGCAAGAGCCCAGCAGTACGACATCGCCCTCAACGGGTGGGAACTCGGAGGCGGCTCGGTCCGTTTCCACAGCCGCGAGATGCTGTCGCGATCGTTCGCCCTGATGGGTCACTCGCCCGAGGCCCAGCAAGCCCAGTTCAGCGGCATCCTGGAGGCGTTCGAGTACGGTGCGCCGCCCCACGGTGGCATCGCGCTTGGGGTAGACCGCTGGATCGCGCTGCTGACCGGCCAATCCAATATCCGCGAGGTCATGGCGTTCCCCAAGACGTCATCGGGTTCGGACCTGATGCTGGAAGCTCCTTCGCCGGTGGCTGCCGAGCAGCTCGCCGAGCTGGGCCTGATGCTGAAGCCGGCTCCGCCGGCCAAGTCGTAGGTTCCGGGCTAGCGCAAGGGGGGAGAAACTGATCCCCGGCCTTTCGCGAACGTCAAGATCCCAACGATAAAGAACAGCAGGCCGGTGCCGACGGCCACGGGATTCGTCGGTTCGCTGAGCAGACCCACCGTCACGAATAACGCTCCCGCGAGTTCCAACAGCGCAACGGTCCTTTGCGAACTCGTCATCGACCCCTCGTGGTGTCGCTTCGACCTGCGGTCATTTGACGATCATCATCTGGAGACACCGTATACCAAGGTTGCGGGCCCGCAAGGCCGTCAGCGGGCCTGCAAAGCCGTCAGCGGGCGTTTCGGCGCTGCGCGCGTCTCATATCCGATCGACCTGCTGCCTCCGCAAGATCACGAATCGTCCTCGCCGATATCGAGCTCCGGCTCGTCCGCGGCGGCGGCGCCCCACTCGGGCGGCGGTCCACCCACCGGCTCTGGCGGGCCGGCGTAGTCGGGCAACTCGTCGATGGCGACCTCACTCCCGAGGACGGATCCCGGATCTCCCAGCTCCACCTCGATGATCTCGACTTCGTGCAGCGCGTCCTCCACGCTGCCGCCTGGCGCCCCCAGCACCGTATCGACCAGCGACAGCGGCAGCAAGACCGGCCAGCCGGCCTGTCCCGCCCGCCCTGGTCGGGTGATGGCATCCGATGATCGACCGTGGGCCTCGATGAGCGAAGTCACCGTTTCGGGGTCGGCCCAGGTCATGCGGCCCGGCCACAGCAGCACGGCACTCGTACCGCTGACCGACGCGGCCCCCGCCTGCGCCCCCAGCCGATAGGTCTCGCGGCCCGAGGCCCGACCCGGATCTACGACCACGGCCGGCGAACCCGCCAGCGCAGCCGCGATCTGACCGTCGGCATCCGCCGCAACCACCACGATGGGCATGGCGCCTCCGGCCCAGGCGGTGTCCACGATGCGACGCACCGCGATTCGGCCAGTCGCATCGGCGAGGGCCTCGATGACCCCCGCGGGCACGATCACAGCACCGACGGTCATGCGCGCCTCACGGGTCGACCGGTCGTGGCCTCGTCATCCTCGTCGCGATTCCATTCGGGCGGCGCCGCCCAGGCCCAGGGCGAGCGTTGTGCCCTGGGTTCGATGGAGGTCGGCAGCTCGATGGCGCCGGACTCGGCAGCAGCTTCGTCCGCCCGCCCGTCCGCCACCGCCCCGGCTGCTCCACTGGAAAACGGTTTTGTGGGCATGGCCGGCACGATATCGGCCTCTTCGAGCGTGTTTGGTTCGACATTGGACGCGTGCCCGGATGAGGAGGGTGACCCTGGCTCGGCCAAGGGCCCGCCGGTCGGAGGCGCCTTCGACTGGTTCGGCGCGTCCAGGTACGGGATGCCGACAGCCCCGCTCGATGCGGGGCCGGCCGGTGTGGACTGCTCGATCCGCGACGCCAGCTCGCTGGTGGGTGGCGCTGGCGGCACGCGGCGAGGCAGCCCGCGTGGGACTGCGGCGATGACCTTTCGCGTGGTCGGTGACACATGCGGGACCGTCGTGCCTGCCCGCAGTCTCTGCCGCTGATCCCAGGGCCACCGTCGTGGCGACTCGATGAACACGCCGCCGGCGATGCCGAATACCGTGGCCATGGTCGCCAGCAAGAGCGGCACTCCGGTCACCACGACCAGCTCACTGCCGCTCCAGCCCAGCACCAGTGCGAAGCCCAGGAACATCGAGACCGGCACGTTGGCCGCAGCCAGCGGCCAGCCGACACCACCCATCAGCCAGTATGCCCAGGCACCTCCGACGGCCAGACCCAGCAGGGCGAGGATGATGGCCACCGGGCCCTGGCCAAGTCCCTGGTCATCCCAGATACCGATGGCGAGATACATCAGGACGCCGACCAGGAACGCCTGCGATGCCGAAAGGAGCAGCTCGACGGCGACGACATCGAGGGGTCGGGCGACGGGTTCACGAACCTTCACGACGCCAGCATACGGGCCATCGCCAGTGGCGTGCGACAATCAGGGTTCCCATGACTGAGTCTCCTTCCGCCACGCTGCCCACCGAGGCACTCCGCCAAGACCTCCGTGACGTTGCCATCGTCGCCCATGTGGACCATGGCAAGACCACGCTCGTCGATGCCCTGCTGCGCCAAACCGGCGCCTTCCGTGTCGACCAGGTGGTAGCTGAACGAGTCATGGATTCGATGGACCTGGAGCGCGAGCGCGGTATCACCATCCTCGCCAAGCAAACCGGCATCGACTACGACGGTATCCGGCTGAACATCGTCGATACGCCGGGCCACGCCGATTTCGGCGGAGAGGTCGAGCGCAGCCTGCTGATGGTCGACTCCGTCCTGCTCCTCGTGGATGCGGCCGAGGGACCCCTGCCGCAGACCCGCTATGTGCTGGCCAAGGCCATGGAGCGCCGGCTGCCGGTGATCGTGGCCATCAACAAGATCGATCGGGGCGATGCGCGTCCCGCCAGCGTGCTCGATGAGGTCTATGAGCTGTTCATGGACCTTGGCGCCGATGAACATCAGATCGACTTCCCCATCGTCTACACCAACGCTCGCGCCGGGACCGCCACCCTGGATATCGCGGAGCCGGGCACCGACCTGCGACCATTGCTGGACCTGCTGGTCCAGCACACGCCACCGCCCACCTACTCTCCGGGACACCCGCTCCAGCTGCTCGTGACCAATCTCTCGGCCAACGACTATGTCGGTCGCATGGCCATCGGCCGGATCCGCAATGGCCACGTCCGCATGGGCCAACGCATCACCGTCCTCCGCGATGAGGCGGAGTCGCCCGATGGCAGCGTCGAGCCCGGACGGGTCGTCAAGCTGGAGGGCAACGTCACCTCACTGACGCATGCCCAGGGCATCGAGCTGGTCGAGGTCCAGGAAGCCGGACCCGGCGCCATCGTGGCACTCGCGGGACTCCCCGAGATCACCATCGGCGACACCATCACCGATCCCCATGACCCACGTCCGCTCCCCAGACTCACCGTCGACGAGCCCACGCTCCACATGACCTTCGGCGTCAACACTTCGCCGTTGTCGGGCCGCGAGGGCAAGTTCCTGACGTCACGGCAGATCCGTGCGCGCCTCGAGCGCGAGGTCCTGGGGAACGTCAGCATCGAATTTCGCCCGACGGCATCCGCTGAGACGTTCGAGGTCCGTGGTCGCGGCGAGCTCCAGCTGGCCGTGCTCATCGAACAGATGCGTCGCGAGGGCTACGAGCTACAGGTCTCGCGGCCGGAGGTCCTGTTGCATCACATGGACGGCGCGGTCCAGGAGCCCTATGAGCGCGTCAGCATCGACATCCCACCGGACCACATCGGAACGGTGACGGCCTCGCTTGCGGCGCGGCGCGCGCGAGTCGAGCAGATGACCACGGACGCGGACGGTCGCACACGCCTCGAGGCCATCATGCCCACTCGGGGGTTGGTCGGCTATCGAGGCCAGTTCCTGACCGAGACGAGGGGTACCGGGCTGATGCACCAGATCGGCGAGGGCTATGGTCCCTGGGCCGGCGAGGTGGAACATCGCACCAGCGGCGTCCTCGTCTCCGACCGCGCCGGCACCACCAATGCCTATGGCCTGTTCAATCTGCAGGAACGGTCGACGCTGCTGGTCGGCGCGGGGGTGCAGGTGTACGAGGGCATGATCGTGGGTGAGAACTCCCGGCCGGGTGACATGGATGTCAATCCCACCAAGGAGAAGAAGCTCACCAACATCCGCACGCACAGTCATGATGACGCGCTGCGGCTGACCCCGCCTCCCCCCATGACCCTGGAGTCGGCCATCGAGTTCATCGCCGCCGACGAGCTGGTCGAGGTCACCCCGGGATCCATCCGGTTGCGCAAGCGGTTGTTGTCCGGCCATGACCGCCGGCGCGAGCGAGGACATGAGGACGACTTGCGGCGCGTCAGCCAACACGAAGCCTCCGGGGTCCGTTAGGCCTCCGTCCTACAATCATCGCGTGAGCATCTATCTCGACCACGCCGCCTCTGCGCCACTCCGCCCCGATGTCCTGGCCCGGATGCTGCCGCACCTGAGCGGTGAGCAAGCCAATCCGTCCTCTCCCCACGGGCCTGGGCGCCGCGCTCGCATGGCGCTCGATGAAGCGCATGAGCAGCTTGCTGCTGCCATCGATGCCGAGCCCCGCAGCCTCGTCTTCACCGGCGGCGGCACCGAGGCCATCAACCTGGCCATCAAGGGCGCGGCCTGGGCCAGCAAGGCCCAGGGCAACCGCATCATCACCACCGCGGTCGAGCACAAGGCCGTGCTGGAGTCCTGCCTGTTGCTTGAGAAATACGGCTTCGAGGTACAGCGCCTGCCCGTCGATCGGTACGGCCAGGTGGATCCCGACGAGCTAGGCGCCGCGCTTACCGACAAGACCATCCTGGTGAGCCTGCAGTGGGCCAACAACGAGGTTGGCACCATCCAGCCCGTCACTGGACTCATCGAGCGGGTTCGCGCCCTGTCCCGGGCACACATCCATGTCGATGCCGTCCAGGCCGCAGCGTATCTGCCGGTCAGCGTGGACGAGCTCGGCGCGGACCTGGTGTCGTTCGCGGCACACAAGGTCGAAGGCCCCAAGGGTGTCGGTGCGTTGTGGATCCGACGCGGTATCGCTGTCCTGCCACAGATCCACGGGGGCAGCCAGGAGCGCTACCGAAGAGCCGGTACGGAGAACGTGGCCGGAGCCGTGGGCATGGCCACGGCCTTCGAGCTGGCTCAGCAGGAGCGATGGCAGACCGTGCCGGCCGTGAGCGAGCGGCGTGATCGCCTCCGCGACGCGGTCCTCGACATCGGGGGTGTCGAGCTCACCGGTCACGCCACTCATCGACTGCCCAACTCGCTGTCGGTCGTGGTGCGGGGCCTGGTTGGCGACGACATCGTCATCGGGCTGGACCTCGAGGGCATCGCTGCCGCCACAGGATCGGCCTGCACCAGTGGCTCCAGCGAACCATCCCACGTGCTGAGCGCCATGGGCTATCCACCGTCCGAGGCTCGGGGAGCGTTGCGCTTCTCAATCGGCCGCACCACCAGTGACGACGACGTCGAGGCCGCCGTCCGTGTCCTGCCCATCGTCATCGACCGGTTGCGCGACGGGCAAGCTCGACTCGGACGCGAAACGGTCGACAGCAGCATGGTTTCGTGAGCAGCCCGCGCGTGCTCGCCGCCATGTCCGGCGGCGTGGACTCCTCGGCTGCCGCAGCGCTGCTGGTCGAGGCAGGCGTCGAAGTGGTCGGGGTCTGGATGCGCCTGCATGACGCAGCCGATACCTACAGCACCTCGAACCGCTCCTGCTGTTCGCTCGATGCGGCGGAGGACGCTCGTCGGGTCGCCGGCCAGCTGGGCATCCCCTTCTACGTCCTCAACCTTGAGCGCGAATTCGCAGCTGGCGTCCTTGACCCGTTCTTCGCTGCCTATCTCGACGGGCGCACGCCGAGTCCCTGCGTGGATTGCAACACCACGGTCAAGTTCGGCGCGCTCCTGGGACGGGCGCGGAATCTCTACGTCTGTGATGCCGTGGCCACCGGTCACTATGCGCGCATCCTGGTCAGCGACGACCCGGACGCCCCCGATGGTCGTCGCTATCGCCTCGTGGCCGGCCGCGACGCCAACAAGGATCAGACCTATTTCCTGTACGGCCTGCGCCAGGAGCAGCTGGCACACACCCGCTTCCCACTGGGCGAGCTCACCAAGCCGGAGGCGCGCGCCATCGCTCGGCGCCATGGTCTCGTCACCGCCGAGAAGCCCGAGAGCCAGGAGATCTGCTTCGTCCGCGACGGCGACTACCGTGAGGACCTCAAGCGGCGAACCGACTGGCGACCCACGCCCGGTCCCATCATCGATGCCGATGGCGCCGTCGTCGGCGAGCACGGCGGCGCGCCTGCCTACACTGTCGGCCAGCGGAGTGGGCTGGGAGTGGCGCTGGGCGAGCGTCAGTACGTGGCCACCATCGACACGCCCAACAACCTCATCACCCTGGGCCGTCGTGAGGACCTCTACCAGCAGGCCTTCGGCGTGGTCGACGCGTCGTTCGTCGACGTGACTCCTGGCGCGGCTTTCCGCGCCAACGTCCGCATCCGGCATCGCGCCGAACCCGTGCCCGGCCTGGTGCGGCCCGAGGGCGACGGTTGGCACATCGAGCTCGATCGTCCAGCCTGGGCGCCGGCTCCGGGCCAGGCGGCGGTGTTCTACGACGAGGACCAGGCCGTCATCGGTGGAGGACGCATCGCTGACGCCACGGTGGCCGCCGCCTGAGCGCCGTCGTCGAGGCCACCCACTGATGGGTGGCCTGGCCAACTTCGTGACCGAGCCTGCCTTCGCGCTGTCACTGCTGGTCGGCGCCTTCCAAACGTGTGTCTACATGTTCGTGCGCGGCCGGCTTGGGTGGCATCTCCCGGCCGTGCTGGTCGGTGCCGTCCTGGGAGCACTCGCCGGACAAGCCGTCGGCGCCCGGGTCGGCGACGTCCTGCTCATCGGTGACTACAGCCTGCTGTGGGCCTCGGCCATGGCCTGGCTGGGCATCGGGATCGCCCTGGTCACCAGCGGACTGGTGGGTCACAAGCCGGAGCCGCCGTCTGAGGGCGGGCAGGTGCGGCCCCGTCGCGGCTGACCTTCAGTCGGCCTCCGGGGCCGAGGCGTCGAGGGGTTCCGGCTCGATCCGCGGCGCTTGCTCGGGCCGGTCCGGCGGATCGCCAGGATCCGAGGTCAGGTCCTCGCCGGGGAGCTGGATGGGGATGCCGGTCACACGGCTGACGACACGCTGCCTGAGCTCCCGTGACGTGACGGCGTCGTCATCGGGACCTGGGCGCTCGCCATCCCGGGTGCGATGGCGGCGGTCCCACCAGCGCTGCCCCAGGGCGATGCCCAGCGCGATCGACCCGGACAGCACGAACCCGAAGATCAGCGCCAGCCACGGTCGCTCCTGGATGAGCGATCCGCCGATGAAACCTGGCAGGGCGGCCTGGAATGCCCAGATGACCGCGGCGATGGCGTCATAGACCAGGAACTCGATCCAACTGAAGTGCACGATCCCTGCGCCGATGGCGACGGCCGTGCGGCCGCCGGGGACGAATCGACCGACGATGATGAAGACGCCACCACGGCGGTCGAATTGTCGCTGCACCTCGTCAAGCCTCTCGGTGTTGCCGCGCAGGACCTTCCTGACGACAGGACGACCAGCCGCCCGACCGATCCAGTAGGCGATGTTGTCACCCACGAACGCCCCAAGGCCCGCCGCCACCATCACCCAGACGATACTGAGATTGCCCTGACCGGCGATCACCGCAGCGGCGGTCACCGTGGCCTCGGCCGGCACGATGGGCAGCAGCACATCGACGGCAGTCAGGGCGAAGATGACCAGGTAGGTTAGCGGCGAATCGGTGACCAGCTGGGTCAGCGAATCAATAGCCGCAGTAGCCCACGTGAAGAGGTCGGTGAGGGTGTCCATCAACCGGGCTAGCCTACTCGGAACTGGGTCCCGGCCCCGGCGGATCCGCCACGACGAGACCGCCGACGGCCACCATACTGTCGCGGATGACCAGCCCGCCCGCGTCTGCGCGACCACAACCGCCCACCGACCCAGACCGTACCAAGTTCGAGGCGCGGTTGGCGACCAAACCCGTCAAGCCCGGGCTGCCACATCGCATCGCAGCCGTCTGGAGGGACGAGTACGACACGGCCATGAACTGGCCGCGCGGCAAGCGCCACCTGGTCACGCGGGCACTGGTGCTCCTGGTCATCAATACCATCGCGCTGATGGTCGTCGCCAACTTCCTCGATGGCATCCGGTTCACCGGCGACCTGTGGCACGACATCGGGGCCGCCATGAGCGTCACCATCGTGGCCGGCATCATCACGTTCGGTGTGCGCCCCGTGATCTTCGTCGCCCTGGGTATCAACAACGTGGTGATCACCGGAGTGCTGACCGTCGTCTTCATGGGCCTGACCCTGCTGGTCGCAAGCTGGTTCGTGAACAGCATCCAGGTCAGCGGCTGGCTGGTGGCCTTCGTGGCTTCGATCCTCATCGCGGCGGTCAACACCGTGCTCGTGGCGGTGATCGGGCTTGACGAGGACGAATCCTTCTATCGCCACTCGCTCAAACGCATGGCCCGCAGCAGTGGCGACGTCGATGACCGCCCGGGGCCGGGTTTCGTCATCCTCCAGATCGACGGCCTGAGCGAGCCGATCCTGCGCAACGCGCTGCGTACCGGCTACATGCCGTTCCTGGCCAGCTGGCTCCACCAAGGCAGCCACCGACTGGGCAAGTGGGAGGCTCTGGCACCGTCGATGACGAGCGCCGGTCAGGTGGGCATCCTCCATGGCGTCCAACCCGGCATCCCCGCATTCCGCTGGTGGGAGAAGGAACGCAACTATCTGATGGTCTCCAACCATCCCGATGATGCCTTCGAGATCGAGCGCCGCGCGTCGAACGAGCGGGATCTGCTTCGGGATGGCGGTGCCAGCATCAGCAACCTGGTCTCGGGAGGCGCCACTCGCGCCATCGCCACCAACAGCCAGCTGTCCAAGCAGGGCCAGGGCCTCCAGATGAGCTCGTTCAGCCTCTTCCTGGTCAATCCCTACAACATCACGCGAGGTGCCGCCCAGTTCGTCGGCAGCATCGTCACCGAGTACTTCCAGGCGCGCCGGCAACGCATCCGCGACGTTCGCCCTCGGATCGGGCGCGGCATGCCGTTCCCGTTCCTGAAGGCATCCACGACCACCATCATGCGTGACATGGTCACCGACCTCATCATCGGCGAGATGGGCCGGGGCACACCCATCGTCTACGCCGACTACCTGGGCTACGACGAGGTCGCGCATCACGCCGGCCCGGAACGTCCCGAGTCGATGGATCAGCTCGATCGTGTGGACCGGATGATGAGAAGCCTGTGGCGGGCCTCCCTGGACGCCCGGCGCAAGTATCACTTCATCCTCCTTTCAGACCATGGCCAGACCCAGGGCGCTCCGTTCGAGGACCGCTACGGCATCAGCCTGGAGGAGCTCGTGCGCAGCCTGATGGAGGGTGAGGTCAGCAGCCTCGATGCCAGCAACGACGTGGAGGGCTGGGGGCCGGTCAACGTGTTCCTGACCGAGGCGAGCCGAACACCAGGGACCACCGGCAAAGTCGTATCACGCGCCATGCGCGGCAGCAGCAGCGACGGCATCGTCGCGCTGGGTGACACCGAGGGCGTCCACAAGGGTGCCGATACGGATAGCGACCCAGGCACGACCGACGAGGAGCGTGTGGAGGATGTCCCCGAGGTGCCTGACCTGGTCGTCGCGGCTTCGGGCAACCTTGCCAACATCTACTTCACGGAGATCCGTGAACGCATCAGCCTCGAGGGCATCGCCCGGATGCATCCCGCCCTCCTGCCGGGCCTCGTACGCCACGAGGGCATCGGTTTCATCATGGTTCGCTCAGAGGAGCACGGGCCGCTCGCGATCAGCGCCGACGGCGTGCGAAATCTCGAGACCGGTGAGATCGAAGGTGACGATCCGCTGCTTCACTTCGGCGAACACGCGGTGGCCAACCTCAAGGAGCTCGACAGCTATCAACACATCGGCGATATCTTCATCATCAGCATGTATGACCCATCTACCGACGAGATCGCCCCGTTCGAGCACCAGGTGGGGGCGCATGGCGGCCTCGGTGGCATGCAGACCAAGGCGTTCGTGATGTACCCCACGGCGTTCGCGACCCAGGCGAAGACGGTCGAACTGGTGGGCGCACCAGAGGTCAATCGAATGCTCCACGAATGGATCGGCCGGGCCAACGAGCTCGACGCCGCCGGGGTCACCGATGTGGAGGCGCTGGCCGAGGAAGAGCACGAGCTGCCCTCGGTGCTGCGAACGGACAACGCCGCGAGTTGACCCGAGGCCTATCGCGCGACCGTGCCTCGGGGAAGGACCGGCATGACCAGCATGAACTGGCCATCCCGCTTGGGCCAGCGATGGCTGGGCCGCCGATAGGGCAGGTAGTCCTCCGCGAGAGCCTTGACCGGCACCGCCGAATCGGGCGGGCGTGAGGCACCCCAGATGGTGCTGACGTATGGGTACCAGACGTCTTCGATGAAGACCTTCTTGACCTCGAAGTCGTTGGTATACGCAGGGTCGGCCGTCGCTGTGAAGCCGGACATCACCCACGAGTGGGCTCCCCGCCACACCACCAGGCCGACCGGCCGACCGGTCTCACGCAGGGCCCTCGCGGCGGTGCGGATAGCCGCCCGACGGGTGGCACGCCCGTCGACCTCGTAGCGGCCGAAGCCCCTGGTCTCGAGTAGGTCCGCCCAGCCCGTGAGGTCGACGCCGATCGCGGTGAGTTTGGACTGGTTGTTGGAAAGGCGCCTTCCTTCACGGTAGAGCCGGCCCTGGAACCTCCTGGACTTGTTGGGCTTGCCGTCAGCCATGATGTTCATCATCGTTTGCGTCGATCCGGCGACACACCAGTCCTTGGTCTGCTGGTGCATGAAATCGCCGTCTCGGTACAGGTTCATCGAGAATGGACCTGGCTTGGGGCGAGGCTTGAGCTTGATCGTCCTGACACGTGGCTTCCTGACCTCAGCTGATGGCGCAGGGAGCCGAGCTTCGACAGGCTCCTCGGACATGCGAACAGATGGGTCAGGCGCAGGGCTGCGCTCCACACTCCGGGACGGCGCGGGCGTCGAGGGAGATGCCCCGGGGGGCGACGCGGCGGCCGGATCGAGCGACATCGTCGCACCCGGTACGACCGCCAGGGGTTCGTCCTCGGCCAGCACCGCGCAGCCAGAGACCACGACCATCGCGGCGAGGCCGATGACCGTGAGCTTCACGTGCTGGCCCGACACGATCGAACCGAGACGAGGTTGGGCGGTGGCAACTGAAGCGATGGCACGATGATGGCACCCTATCGGTCGTGGCCGATGTCGTGTCAGAGGGTCTCGAGAACTTCACCTGAACTCGACGCCTGGTCTGCCGCCATCTCCCGCAGGAGCGACAGCTCGCCAGCCTGCCACGGCATCGATACCATGTCTCCGGGGCCACCATCTCCCGCGGGTTGCGGCATGCCCGGCGTGCTGCGTTCGCTACACTCAAAGCAGATGTCAGAACCTCAAGACCGGGTCACCCCTGAGGCCCGGATGCAACCCCTGTCCGCTGATGAGATCCGAGGCCGCTTCATCGATTTCTTCGCGGCGCGCGACCATGAGGTGGTGCCCAGCGCCAGCCTGGTCCCGGGCGGCGACCAGACGTTGCTCTTCACCAACAGCGGCATGGTCCAGTTCAAGGACGTCTTCCGGGGTGTCGAGAGACGCTCCTATTCCCGCGCTGTGGACTCGCAACGATGTCTGCGCGTGGCCGGCAAGCACAACGACTTCGAAGAGGTCGGACGCACGCCGCGGCACCACACCCTGTTCGAGATGCTGGGCAACTGGTCCTTCGGGGACTACTTCAAACGCGAGGCCATCCACTGGGCCTGGGAGTTCCTGACCCAGGACCTGGGCATCCCCGCCGGCCGTCTCGCAGCCACGACCTACACCGATGACGAAGAGTCGTGGGCCATCTGGCGCGATGAGATCGGGCTGCCACCCGAACGCATGGCGCGCTGGGGCGATGTCGACAACGGCGACGACCACAACTTCTGGCGCATGGCGGATACGGGCCCCTGTGGCCCCAATAGTGAGATCCACTTCGACCGCGGCGCGCACCTATCGGAGGGACCCGGCTGTGTGCCGGACCATACCGAGACCTGTCCACGCTGGCTGGAGATCTGGAACCTGGTCTTCATGGAGTTCGACCAGCCAGCTGATGGGCCCCGAACCGAACTGCCCTTCAAGTCGGTCGATACCGGCATGGGCCTTGAGCGACTGGCGTCCGTCCTGCAGGACGTGCCCACCAACTACGACACCGACCTGTTCGTGCCGATCCATGCGCGGATGCGCGAACTGCTCGATCACGACCCCGACGCCTTCGAGAGCGAACGATTCAGCTATCAGGTCATCGCCGATCACTCTCGGGCCATCACCTTCCTCATCGCCGATGGCGTCACTCCAGCCAACGAGGGCCGCGGCTATGTCCTGAGACGCATCGTACGGAGGGCGGTCCGGCACGGTCGACTGCTGGGCCGCCACGAGCCTTTCCTCGAAGAGACCGCCAAGGTGGTCATCGACCTGATGGGCGATGCCTATCCGCTGCTGCGGGAACGAAGTGACATCATCCTGGGCACCATCATCCGCGAGGAGACCGCATTCGCCCGCACCCTGGATGCCGGCACCATCCAGTTGGAGGAGGCCCTCATCCCCCTGACCGGGTCCGACCGTGTGGTCGGGCGCCGCGCCGAGGACGTGGCAGCGGATGCTCCCATCCTCGGTGGCGACACCGCCTTCCGACTTCACGACACCTACGGTTTTCCCATCGACCTCACCGTGGAGCTGGCCGCGGAATATGGCGTCCGTGTCGATCGGGAGGGTTTCGAGTCCGCACTGCAGGAGCAACGTGAGCGCAGCCGGTCGGGCAAGAAGCTCGACCTCGCGCGCCAGGCTGAGCAGACCGCCCTGTTCGATGGCATCGCACGCCGTGTCGGGGACACCACGTTCCGGGGCTACGAGAAGTTGGCGGTCGGTGCGACCGTAGTGGCCATCGTCCGGGATACCACCGAATATGAGGAGCTCCTGGCGCGGGGCGACGTGGAGTTGCGCACCGACGCCGCGGCCGATGCCCAGATCGTCCTCGACCAGACACCCTTCTATGCCGAGGGCGGCGGTCAGATCGGTGACCGGGGAGTCCTGCGGGATGCCGCCGGGGAGATCGTCTTCAGCGTCGAGGACACGCAGCGGCCGGTGGCCGGGCTGATCGTCCACCACGGCAAGCTCCACGGCCGGATCGCCCTCGGCCAGACGGTGAGTGCCGAGGTAGACGTCGGCCGGCGATCCCGCACGATGCGCAATCACACCGGCACGCACGCCCTGCATCGCGCGCTTCGCAATACCCTCGGCGAAGGCGCCCGTCAGGCGGGCTCGCTGGTGACGCCAGACTACCTTCGCTTCGACTATCCCTCGGACCGCGGGCTGACCCCCGCGGAGCGGCATTCCATCGAACACGAGGTCCGCACGGTCATCCGCGAGGATCGGAGCGTCACGCCACAGAACATGAGCATGGCCGAAGCCATCGAGGCCGGGGCCGATGCCTTCTTCGACGAGAAGTACGGCGAGACCGTGCGGACGATCCGGATCGACGGCTACAGCCACGAGCTGTGCGGCGGTACGCACTGTCGTGCCACCGGCCAGATCGGCGGCTTCATCATCACCGGCGAACGCTCCATCGGCTCGGGTATGCGACGTATCGAGGCGGTCACCGGTGAGGCCGCCGAGGCCCTGACCGAAGAGCGGTTCCGGCTGCTGGAGAACGCCATGGCCGCAGCCGGTGCCCAGACCGTGGACCAGCTGGTCACGCGTATCGAGACCCTGCGCGAGAAGCACAAGGCCGAGCGCAAGGCTGCGACGGGCATCGTGCCGGCCGCGCAGGCCGCCGCCAGGAGCGCCGAGCTCCTGCACAAGGGCGCTCTCGTCTCCATGATGGGCGGTTTCGGGTCCATGGATGAGCTGCGTGCGTGGGCCAAGGAGGTGCGTGGTTCGCTGCAGAGTGGTGTCATCGCGGTCGGCCTGGACGATCCAGGATCGAACCACAGTTGCTGGTGACCGTGAGCGACGACCTCATCGAACAGGGCATCGATGCTTCGGAGCTCGTCCGGGACGCTGTCAGCGAGTCCGGCGGCAAGGGCGGCGGCAAGCCCGGCATGGCGCAGGGGCGGCTGCCGCAGCCTGATGCGCTTGAGACAGCCCTGCAACGGCTGCGCGAACGACTCCAGGGCTAGGGACAGGGAGCCAAACGATGTCGCTGCTGCAGCGCCTCAGGCGTCGCGTCCCAGCGGTGGTCGCGAACCCGTCGCTCCTGGCGCTCGACATCGGTACCGAATACGCCAAGGCCCTGGTGTTCGAGCAGGATGAAGGCGGCGGAGCTGTCGTGACCGGGGTGGGTCGCAAACGGCAGGGACTGGCCCACATGCAATCGGGCACGGTGGCGGATATCCCGGCCGTGGTCGCGAACTGCCGGGTCGCGCTCGATGAGGCCGAGGCCATGGCCGGCAGCACCCCACAGAAGGTCGTCATCGGTATCGCTGGCGAGCTGGTCAAGGGCTTCAGTACGTCGCGCAGCGTGGAGCGGAAACGGCCCGACAGTCTGGTGACCCATTCGGAGCTGGAGCGACTGCTCGAGGACATCGAAGCCGATGCTTCGGCCGCAGCGCAACGCACCATCACCTGGGAGACCGGGCTCTCCACGGTGGACGTCCGGCTCGTGCACGCGGGCGTGGCCAGCGCCGGCATCGACGGCTATGCCGTTTCCAATCCGGTCGGATTCCAGGGCCGACACCTTCGTGTCACGGTCTTCAATGCCTACGCACCGCTGGTCCATCTCGGGGCCCTTGAGTCGGTCGTCGAGCAACTCGGGCTCAAGCTCATCAAGGTCGTCGCGGAGCCCTATGCCGTGGCCCGCTCCATCGCCGGAGAGCAGGTCGGCCAATCCGGGGCGCTATTCATCGATGTGGGCGGCGGGACCACGGATGTGGCACTGGTCCGCAGCGGCAGCGTCGAGGGCACGCGAATGTTCGCGCTTGGCGGGCGGGCCTTCACCAAGTCACTGGCTGACCGGCTCGACGTCAGCTTCGACACGGCCGAGCAGGTCAAGATCGACTACGCCGAGGGTCGAGCCGTGGACGACGCCGACGAGGTCGCCGAGATCATCGGCGAGGACGTCGCGGTGTGGGCCGCCGGAGTGGAGCTGGTCCTGGAGGAGTTCGGGCAATCCGGCCTGCTGCCGGGTCGCATCGAGCTGTGTGGTGGTGGAGCCGCCTTGCCGCAGATCCAGGCTGCCCTCGAGGCGGACGGCTTCGCCTCGGAACTGCCATTCGCGCGACGACCGCAGATCTCGATGATGGACCCTGGCTCGGTCAGCGAGGTCAGCGATTCGACCGGCCTGCTGGTGGACCAGCAGGACGTGACACCGATGGCGTTGGCTTTCCAGGCCGTGGAGGCGACACGCGAGCAGGAACCCCTTGACGCCTCGCTCCAACGCGTCCTGCGTGGGATGCGCGTCTAGGGCCGGCCTCACCAGCCACCTCCCGGCCGCGCGCACCACCTCCTCGCCGCGGGTCTGCTATCCTCTTGTACGTTATCGCCCGGCATCCACGCTCGGTTGGCTGTCGGGGTTCTTATCCGAGATCTGGGACCCCCGGCACCCCCCAGCGCCGGGGGTTCTCAGCGTCCTGCGGCATCCGCCTCGCCTGCATCGATGAGGCGCCTCGGCCCGCCCACGCTGACACGGGAGCGGAGACTAGGGCAGACTGCCCTGCGATGGCCGTTTGGTACCTGGACAATGACGATGAGATCACGGATGCCGTCGCGCGCCTGCGGGGGACGACTGACGAGCATGTCGTATTCGTTGTCCCTCCCGGGTCGCGCATCGCCACCGGCCGCATCAACTTCAAGCTCCTCGCGCGCGAAGCCGGGTCACGCGACCTGCGCATGGCCATCGCCAGTCCGGACGAGCAGGTCCGCGCCCTGGCGGCATCAGCCGGCGTGCTGACCACCAGCACCGCGGAAGAGGCCACGGCCGCCCTCGCACGTGGCGACGAGCCGCCAGCAGCGACCGAGGCAGTCGCCGCTGAGGTCGATACGCCGGACCAACGGGTTGGGGCCGCGGTGGCGACGACGGGCCTGACGCTGGGGTGGAGCGCGCGGCGACTCGCAGCCACCGCCGCGGTCGTGCTCGTGCTGGTGCTCGTGACGATCGTTTGGGCATTGCAGACACTCCCGACCGCGAAGATCACACTGACTCCGCGCGCGGTCGCCATCGGCCCCATCGAGGCGTCGATCACCGCCCTGCCTGATGTCGCCGGGCCGGATGTCGAGAGCGGACAGATCCCGGCGGTCGTGGTGCCCATCCCACTTTCGATCGAGCGCACGTTCCGGGCGACCGGCGTCGAGACCATCGCGTCAGCGGCGACTGGCGAGGTGATCTTCTCGTCGGCTGATACCTTCCAGGACATCGCCGCGGGCACCCGGGTCATGACTCCGGCGGAGGTCGAGTTCCGGACCACCGAGCTGGTCACCCTTGGACCGCCGGCGGCGGGCGAGACCGTCGGCAGGTGACCGCACCGATCGTGGCCGTCGAGCCCGGCGAGGAAGGAAACGTGGAGACCAGGGCCATCAGCGTGGTGCCCTCCCTCGAGGACCAGGGCATCAGTGTCACTAACCCGGAGCCCACCTCCGGCGGACGTCTCGAGCAGACACCCAGGGTCACGCCGGCGGACTACGATGCCGCTGCCGCAGATATCCAGAACCGCCTGGCCGGGGCCCTGGCCGCGTACCTGCGCGATCCTGCCAACGTTCCAGACGGCTTGACGCTATTCCCGGACACCGCTGAACCGGGTCCCGTGTCCCACCCGTCCGGCTCGGACGGGGTCGATCGGCTCCGGCGATGCCGAGTTCACGCTGCGCGGATCCCTGGCGGCGACCGTCCTGGGCGTCGATGGCAGCCTCGTGGAGCAGGTCGCCCGAGCACGACTGGCAGCTGCGGTACCGCAGGACCTGGTGTTGCTCGCGGATCGAGTACGCATCGATGTCGGTCCGGGCAGGGCGGACGGCCAGCGAATCGGGTTCGACAGCGTGGCTCGTGGGGAGGCCACACCGCCAGTCGATGCCGCCGCGATGACCGAGCGAATCGCTGGTCTGCCGATTTCCGAGGCTCGAGCCATACTGGAGCCCATCGGCCAGACCATCGTCACCGTCTGGCCCGAATTCCTGGGTGACCTCCCAGGAGACACCGGCCGCATCACGCTCGATGTCCGTGAACCATCGACAACGGAGTAAGCCAGCTAACACATGACCACCACCGTCAAATCGTGCCCGTACGCCCTGAGGGATCAGTGAGCGTGATCGTGGGCATCGACCTCGGCGAACGCCGCATCGGCGTAGCCATCGGCGACACCGTCAGCGGTTCCGTTCGGCCGCTCCTTACGCTTCGCCGCGGGTCTCCCGCGCATGACGCCGAGGCGATCGGGCGCCTCTGCACGGAGCAGCGTGCTGACGACGTCGTGGTCGGCCTGCCCCTGCATGTCGATGGGCTGGAAAGCGAACAGTCCACTCGAACGCGCGAGTGGGTGTCGGCCGTGGAGCACATCCTGGCGGTACCGCTGACCCTCCGGGACGAACGCATGACCAGCCTCGAGGCTGAAGCGCGGATGGGCCGACCACCCCGTGGTCGATCAGGCGCAGCTCCGTCGCCGGCGGCACGCAACACCTGGCGGGCTCGCATCGATCGGGAGGCCGCGGCCGTCATCGTGCAGCGTGAGATCGACGCGCGTGCGCAGTCTGCCATCGAGGTGAATCCATGACCGCACCGGATCCCAGGCAGCGCGGTTCACAGCGCACCGGGATCGTCGAGGGCTGGGAGCTACGGCATGTGCACAAGCAGGATGCCAACTCCGGCGCGTGGAAGGGCTTTGCGTTCGTGTTCCTCGCCGTTGCCCTGATCGTTGTCGGCGGCTGGTACGTCGGTCGGCCCGTGATCGGCTCGGCCGTGACCGGCCTGTTCGATGAGAACCCGGGCATCATCAACGTGCCCATCGTGGCAGACCTGCTCGCGGCGGAGCTCGAGGACCGCATCAACGCACCGGCCGGCAGCAGCGACAAGGAGATCGAGTTCATCATCGAGCCCGGCCAGACGATCGATGACATCGAGGAGAACCTCGTCGATGCCGGACTGCTCACCGATACGCAGGCCTTCAACTACCTGGTCCGGACCGATCGAGTCGACCAGCTCATCCAGGCCGGCCCGTATACGATGACATCGCGATTCTCCCCTCGGGACGTCGTCACTCGCCTTGCAGGCAGCCCGGATCCGCCTCCGGAAACCGTCGTCCTGGACATGCGCCACGGTCGACGCATCGAGCAGATCATGGCCTATCTGCAGCAGGAGGTCGAGAGTACCGACCTGGAACTGGATCCCAAGGAGTTCCAGGAGATCGCCAGCGATCCCGGTCCGGAGATCACGGACGCCTACAGGTTCCTCAAGCAGATGCCCGCCGGCAACAGCCTGGAGGGCTTCCTCGCCGGCGGCATCTACGAGGTAGAGGTAGACATCACCGCCGAGGAGCTGGTCTTCCTGATGCTCGACAAATTCGAAGAGCAATCGGGCGAGGCCATCGCCCAGGCTCGCAAGAAGAGCGTCGACTTCTACGAGATGTTGACCATCGCCAGCCTCGTGGAGCGGGAGGCCAAGGTCGACAGTGACCGAGCCAAGATCGCCGGCGTCTACTGGAACCGTCTGAACCCCAAGGTCAACGGTCAGACAGGCGGCTTGATGCAGGCCGACCCGACCGTCGTCTATGCCACCGACACGATGGCCCTCAAGGACATCGCCATCAAGAACTGGGACGAATACGTCTTCTGGGACCGCTCGGCAGTCCGACTACTCGACACGTCAACGTGCCCAATCAATGCAAGTCGTTCCAGACCTACCAGAACCCCGGCCTGCCCGACTGGCCCATCGCGACACCGACGGCCGCAAGTCGATCGAGGCCGCGCTGAACCCGAACACCAAGTCGAAGCTGCTGTTCTTCTACGCCTGTCGAAGGCTCGGACACGCACAAGTTCGCCAAGACACTCAAGCGGCACGAGCGCAACATCGCCAAGTGCAACTAGGCGGCATCGCCGCCCCACGGCCGATCGATCGCCGGCGCTGGCGCGAGGCTGATGTGGTGGCACGCCCGCGACGCCTTGATGCGCTCCGTGCCAACCTGGCGGATCGACGGCCTGGACGCCTACTTCGGGGTGCGCCCGGAGAACAGCCGCTACCTGACCGGGTTCGTGCTTGCCGATGGCGAGGAGAAGGTCTGTGGCGCATCCGGACGCTTCTTCGTCTCGGCCGATGAGACCGTGCTCCTGGCCGACTCGCGCTACCGCCTCCAGGCGATCGAGGAGGCCCCGACAGCCGAGTCGAGGACCACCCCGGTGGCTTCGTCGTGGCCTGGCCCGAGCTCCTCGCCAGCCTGCGGCCTATCAGCCCCGGCCGACGGCGCATCGAACGCATCGGCGTGGAGGCCAGTCTTGCTGAGCCACAGCCACCTGGTTGGAGCTGGCGGAGGCCGACGCCGGACGTCGAGCTGGTGCCATCGATGGGCTCATCGAGGAGCAGCGCCAGGTCAAGGAACCCGCTGAGCTCGAGCGCATCGCGGCGGCTTGCGCCATCGCCGACGCGGCGCTCACGCGACGCTGCCCGAGATCACCGAAGGCGTCACCGAGCACGAACTGGCGCTCGCGCTCGAGTGGCAGCATCCGGACCGAGCGGGGCCGATGCGCTGGCCTTCGACGTGGCCTGCCTGTCAGGTCCGCGCGCCGCGCTGCCACACGGCTCGCCAGGCGATCGGCCGATCGTCCCGGGCGAGGTGCTGCTCTTCGACTTCGGCGCCCAGGTCGATGGCTACCGCTCGGATATGACCCGGACCCTCTTCGTGGGCGAGCCGACGGCGCTCGATGGGGACATCTATGCGCTGGTCGCGCAGGCCCAGGCCACTGCCATCGCCCTGCTTCACGATCGCGTCGCGGCGGGCGATCCGGTCACCAATCGTGAGGTCGACGCCGCCGCTCGTGAGGTCATCGAAGCTGCCGGCCACGGCGACCACTTCGGCCACGGCACCGGGCACGGCATCGGGCTGGCCACCCACGAGCTGCCCTCGCTCGGACGGGCCGCGGCGGAAGCACCCTTGCCATCGCCGACCGTGTTCTCCATCGAGCCCGGTGTCTACCTCGATGGCGAGACCGGGGTCCGCATCGAGGACCTCGCGGCCATCGATATCGATGCGGGCAGCGCTGGAACTCCTGACCAGCTTTCCGCGCGACGTCACCGTGGTCGGGGACTGACCGCGTGCTCCGCTAGAATCCGTCGGCCGCACCGGCCGCGCCACCATCCCCAGCGCAACGGAGAAGTACAGCCCTCATGATCTCGAGCCGGAGACCTGCGCAAAGGTATCGCCATCGAGCTCGACGGCGACCTGTGGCAGATCCTGGATTACCACCACATCAAGATGGGTCGCGGCTCGGCCCAGATCCGCATCAAGTTGCGGAACGTCAAGCGTGGCGGGACGGTCGAACGTTCCTTCCAGGCCACCGAGAAGTGGCCCCGGGCCATCCTTGACACGCGCCCGGTGCAGTTCCTGTACCAGGATGGCGACGACTACCACTTCATGGACAGGAGACGTACGATCAGTTCCACCTCACCGCCGATCAGCTGGGCGAGGCGACCGATTACCTCATCGAGGGCATGATGGTCGACCGCACCACCTACGAGGGCGAGACGATCGGCGTGGAGCTGCCCATCTCGGTCGAGCTGAAGGTCGTCGAGACCGAGCCGGGTTTCGCCGGCGACACCCAGTCGGGCGCCAAGAAGCCGGCCACGCTCGAATCCGGCCTCGTCGTCCAGGTACCCATCTTCGTGGGCGAAGGCGACACCATCAGGGTCGATACCCGCACCGGCGAATACCAGACCCGCGTGTAGCGGCCGACCATGGCGACGCCGAGCCTGTGGGACGAGCCGCCTCCGCCGACCGAACCGACTGGACATCTCGACGCCGGCACTCGCGAATCGTCGGGACCGCGCGTGCTCTCGGTCGCCGAGGTGACGCGAGCCAGTCCGCGACACCATCCGCCGCAGCCCCCAGCTCGGTAGTGCCTGGGTGGAAGGCGAGGTCGGCCAGGTCACCGTCAGCTCGGCCGGTCACTGCTACTTCACACTCAAGGATGAGCGAGCGCAGCTGCGCTGCATGATCTTCCGCGACGACCGCATGGGTCTGCCCCTGGAGCCACGCACCGGGATACGCATCGTGGCTCACGGCCGCATCGATGTCTTCGAGCCGCAGGGCGCCTACCAGCTCTACGTCGATGGCATCCAGCCGGCCGGCGTCGGCGACCTGGCCCTGCGATTCGAAGCGCTCAAGGCACGCCTCACGGCCGATGGGCTGTTCGACGCTTCGCGCAAGCGAGCCATCCCCGAATGGCCGCGCATGGTCGGAGTGGTCACCTCCCTCTCGGGTGCGGTGCTCCACGATGTCCATCGGGTCATCGCACGACGTTGGCCGCTGGCACGCCTCATCGTCAGCCCCTGCAAGGTGCAGGGCGCCGGTGCTGCCGAGTCCATCGTGCGGGCCCTGCACCGCGTGGGCCGCTGGACGGACCCTCAGAGTGGCCGCGCCGTGGACGTCGTCATCGTCGCCCGCGGCGGCGGCTCGCTCGAGGACCTGTGGGCGTTCAACGAGGAGTCCGTGGTGCGGGCCATCGCCGGCCATCCACGACCGGTCGTGGTCGGCGTGGGCCACGAGACCGACGTGACACTCGCCGAGTTCGCAGCCGACGTCCGGGCGGCGACGCCGTCGGTGGCCGCCGAGCTGGCCGTGCCCGACCGTAGCCAGCAGCGACAACACCTGCGGGCGCTGCAAGCCACCCTGGCCAGCGGCGCTGCCGGTCGGCTCCGCACCGTCCGCGCCGACCTGCAGAGCGAGCGACGGGCCCTCGAGACGTTTCGGCCAGGCGCCTACCTGGCAGCCGAACGGGAGCGCATCGGCCTGCTTCTGGACCGCGCTACCCGGGCGCTGGGGGGACGCATCGCGGGCGATCGCGCCGTCCTGGCGCGCAGTGGCGATCGGTTGCCGGCGTTGCTGCGTCAGGGCACCGCGGCCGCTCGTGCAGAGCTCACCCGAGCCAGCGCCGGACTTGCCGCCCTGGATCCATACGCCACCCTCGAGCGAGGCTATGCCATCGTTCGCGCCACCGACGGACGGGTGGTCGTGGACGCTGCGAACCAACGCATTGGCGACGCCCTGGAGGTCCGCCTCGCCAGGGGTGCGTTGGACGTTTCTGTCGACGGCGTGCGAGACTCGGGGACGTGACAGACACATCGGCGCAGACTCCGGACACCCAGCTCGACGAGGCCGGGCAGATCGAAGGCCTTGCCGTTCGACAAGGCCCTCGAGGAGATGCAGCGTGTCGTCGCCCGGTTGGAGGAAGGCGGCCTTCCCCTCGAAGAGTCCATCGCGCTGTACGAACGGGGTGCCGCCCTCCACGATCACTGCGCCACGCTGCTCGACTCTGCCGAGCTCCGCGTGCAGCGACTGGTCGACGGCGCCGGCGGTGCAACCCGTGTCATGGACCTTCGGCCCGACGACGGCGACGACCTGTAATCGTGGTCTCACTCGCCGAACTCCACGGCCCCGACGATCTCAAGGGCATCAGTCACGCCGAAGCGCGGGCGCTGTGCACCGAGCTCCGCAGCGCCATCATCGAGACCGTCGCCGACACCGGCGGCCACCTCGGCAGCTCCCTGGGCGTCGTCGAGATGACCGTGGCGCTGCATCGCATCTTCGACAGCCCTCGGGACAAGATCGTCTGGGACACCGGGCACCAGGCGTACGCGCACAAGCTCCTCACGGGTCGGCTCGATCGCTTCGGCACACTGCGCCAGCTGGGCGGCATCGGTGGCTTCCCGCGCCGCTCGGAGAGCGAGCATGACGTCATGGACGGCGGTCACGCCGGGACCGGCATCTCCATCGCGGAGGGCCTCGCCCTGGCTCGCGACGCCCGCGGCACGGACGAGCACATCGCGGTGGTCGTCGGTGACGCCGCGCTCATGAGCGGCCTGTCACTGGAGGCGCTCAACGACCTGGGTATCCGCAAGACGCGCCTGCTCATCGTGCTCAACGACAATGAGATGAGCATCTCACCGTCGGTAGGCGCAGTAAGTCAGTACCTGAGCCGCATCAAGCTGTCACGTCAGTGGCGCTGGTCACGGCGCCGCTTCGATTCTGACGTGGGACGCATCCCGCGCGTCGGGCCCTTCTTCCTGGAGTGGTCCCGGCGCATCCGCCACGCGGTCGTCGACTTGTCGCAACCAGGCCGCCTCTTCGAAGACCTTGGCGTGACCTATGTGGGGCCCATCCCGGGCCACGACCTGGTGGCGCTGGACCGGACCATCCGCTTAGCCCTGCTGGAGGAGGAGCGACCCATCATCGTCCACGTACGGACGCGCAAGGGCTACGGCTACCATCCCGCCGAGTCGGACAAGGTGGCCTTTCACGGTGCCGCGCTACCACCGATGCCGGACCAGGGGCACGCCCGGCTGGCGACCGATGGAACCGCGAACGGGGATGGTGACGCAGCCCCTCCCGCCGTCGAGCGGAGCCAGCCCAAGGCGCCCAACTACACCGCGGTCATGTCGGAGGAGCTGATCCGCATCGCAGAGCGCAACCCCCGCGTCGTGGCCATCACCGCCGGCATGCCCACCGGGACTGGCGTGGCCGCCTTCGGCGAGCGGTTCCCGGCCCGCACGTATGACGTCGGTATCGCCGAGCAGCATGCCATGACCCTGGCCGTGGGCATGGCACTGGCCGGACAGCGCCCATACGTGGCCCTGTACTCCACGTTCCTGCAACGCGCCTTCGACCAGGTGGTCCACGATGTCTGCCAGAACGACGCCGCGGTGGTCATCGGCATCGATCGCGCCGGGCTGGTGGGCGAGGACGGCACCAGCCACCAGGGCATGTTCACGCTCTCCGCGTTGCGCCAACTGCCCAACCTCGTGCTCGCCGCTCCACGCGACGAGCAGCAGCTGCGGCATCTCCTCCACACCGCCTTCGCGCAGGCCCACCCCTTCGCCATCCAGTACCCCCGTGACGCTGGCTTCGACCTGCCACCGCAGGACCCGCAGCCCATCGAGGTGGGTCGGGGCGAGACGCTGCAGGAGGGCTCCGACATCCTCATCATCGGTCTCGGCCCGATCGTGGCACGGGGCATCAGCGTGGCCGACGCCCTCGGGAGGGCGGGCTGGTCAGTCGGCGTGGTGGATGCCCGGTTCGCGCGCCCCGTCGATGCATCGCTGATCACCGCCAGCGCCAGCGGCAAGCAGCTCGTCGTGACGCTCGAGGAGAGCGTCCTGCCGGGCGGCTTCGGCTCGGCGGTCCTGGAGGTCCTGGCCGAAGTCGCGGATCGACCGCCGGTCCTGCGAATCGGGCTGCCCGGCGATGCCTTCGTGGACCATGGGGCGGTGACCGACCTGCGCAAGCTGGTCCGGCTCGACGAGTCCGGCATCCGGGCCCAGATCGAGGAAGCCCTGACCGCACACCGGCTGGCACCCAGGACGGCCGTCCCCACAGAGGTCTGACCGGCCTGGGCGCAGCCAAGGCTGGCAAGCTTCGCCTTGACCAGCTGCTCGTGGACCGGGGCCTGGCGCCGACGCGCAGTCGCGCCCAGGCACTGTTGCTGGCTGGTCGCGTCAAAGTCGGCACCGGCGATGCAGCCAGGCGCGATCGACGACCCGGAGAATCCGTGGCCGGCGATATCGAGCTCCGCCTTGATGAAGCTCCGCGCTATGTGTCGCGGGGAGGGGAAAAGCTGGCCGGCGCCCTGGATGCCTTCGGTGTCGATCCGAAAGGTCGGATCTGTCTGGATGTCGGCGCGTCCACCGGTGGCTTCAGCGACTGCCTCCTGCAGCGCGGTGCCGATCGCGTCTACGCCATCGACGTGGGCCGCGGCCAGCTGGCCGAGTCGTTGCGTCAGGATGGCCGAGTGATGAGCCTTGAGCGCACCCATGCGGCCCGCCTCGATCCCGCCGCCGATGACCCGGTCCACCTGCCGGAGCGAGTCAGCCTGGCCGTCGCAGACGTGTCGTTCATCTCGCTGACGCGGTTGCTGCGCGGCATGGCTGCGCACGTATCGCCCGGTGGTGACATCCTGCCCATGGTGAAACCGCAGTTCGAGCTCAGTCCCGCCGAGGTGCCCAAGGGCGTGGTGCGCGATCCAGGCGCTCGCGCTCGTGCCGTGGCGCATGTGCGTGAGCACGCCTTGGGCCTGGGGCTGGACGTCCTCGCGGAAGCCGAGTCCGTGCTGGTGGGTCCGTCGGGCAACCACGAGTTCTTCCTGCACCTGCGAGTCCCGCTCGAGTCACACCCATGAAGCGCATCGGGTTCGCCTACAACCCGACCCAGGAGTCCGCGCACGAGTTGCGCGAGCGCGGCATCGGCTGGTGCGTGGCGCATGGCGTCGAGACCTGGGCGGCCCCAGCCGAGGAGACCGACCGATACCGGCAGGAACTGGCCACCACCGATGCCATCGTGGTGCTTGGTGGTGACGGCACCTTCCTGCGCGCCGCGGGTGCGATCGCCGACACGGACGTGGCCATCCTTGGCGTCAACCTCGGCAAGGTCGGGTTCCTGTCGAAAGCCGAACATGACGACCTGGAACGGGTGCTGCAGCTGCTCAAGGCCGGCGACTACGACCTGGAACCACGGCTCACCCTGGACGTGCGTATCTTCCGGGCCGATGGCCGGGCAGACGACCGGAGCTACCTGGCGCTGAACGAAGCGGCAGTGGTTCGTGGCCGGCGAGCCCAGGTCATGCGGGTCACCGTGGACGTCGGGGATTCGCGCATGGCCACGTACGTCTGCGATGGCGTGGTGGTGGCCTCGCCGACGGGCTCGACGGGCTATAGCTTCAGCGCCGGTGGGCCCATCATCGAACCCACCAGTCGCAACCTCGTGGTCACCCCCATCGCGGCGTATCTGACGCCGTTGCGCTCCAGCGTGGTCGGCTCCCAGCACGTCGTCAGCGTCACCGTGGAGGCGGCCTACGATTGCCAGGTCAGCATCGATGGCCACGATGACGTAGAGCTCCACGTCGACGATCGTGTGGAGGTGCGTGCGCGACCCAAGCCCATCAATTTCATCCAGCCTCACGGCGCACTGCGGTTCTGGGACCTGTTGCGCCAGAAGGCTCAGCTGCTCCCGCATTGACACCGGCATGACCGCAGCCAGCCTGACCTCGACCGAACCGCCTGCTGCTCTCGTCGCCGCCGTGCGTGCGTATGCCGACTACCTGCGTGTCGAGCGGGGCCTTGCCGCGGCGACCATCCGAGCCTACGGCACCGACCTCCGCCTCTTCGGACGGGACGCGCCGGGCATCGACGGATGGGCCTCGTCCCCGGAGCCGGCGCGGGACTATCTGGGCGCCATGACGCGGCCGCCGCGGACCCTGCGACCGAACAGCCTTCGTCGCAAGGCGGCATCCATCCGGGCCTTCTATCGCTTTTGCTACGCAGAAGAGATCATCGATGCTGATATCGCCGCACTCATCGACCTGCCGCGCCAGACACAACGTCTGCCCGATACGCTTGATGCCCACGAGGTGGTGGAGCTACTGGATGCCACCGGCGGGGATGATGTCTACGGGCTCCGTGATCGCGCGCTGCTGGAGCTGCTGTATGCCGCTGGCCTTCGTGTCAGCGAGGCACTCAGCCTGGACCGACAGGATCTCTCGGGGACAGGTGGATTCGTGCGCGTCATCGGCAAGGGAGACAAGGAGCGCCTGGTGCCGGTGGGAGACATCGCCATGGAGGCCATGGGTGCCTATCTGCGGTCGCGTGACGCGCAGACGAACGGCTCCGACGCCGAGCGCATGCGTGAGCCGCTGTTCACGTCCCGGCGTGGCCGGCGCCTCGATCGCATGGCTGCCTGGCGCATCATGCGCAAGGCCGCGCTCCGGGCCGGACTGAGCGGGCGTGTCACGCCGCACACGTTGCGGCATAGTTTCGCTACGCACCTGCTGGAGGGCGGCGCCGACCTGCGCGTCGTCCAGGAGCTGCTGGGTCACGCCAGCATCACCACGACACAGCTCTACACGCACATCACCGGCGAGCGCATCCGTCAGGTCTATGCGCGGGCCCACCCACGAGCCTAGGGAAGAGAGGAACGGAGCGAGATGGGTTCATATGCTGAATCGTTGCTCACGACTGACGAGAAGGTGATGCGCCGGGAGCGGCAACATCCCGTCGCGTTGCTGCTCGATAGCTGGCTGGCCATCATCCTGTGGGCCGCCACCATCGTCCTGGTGGTCATCCGCATCCTGCTGCCCAAGGATTTCTTCGGATACGACCTCTTCGGCTCCGATACCTGGCTGGGAGCGGTCGTCACCGCTGCCACCTGGATCACCCTGCTCGGCGGCATCATCGTGCTGGTGTTGCGCTGGTGGTGGTGGCGCACTCAGGAGTTCCTGGTGACCAGCCATCGACTCGTGCTGGCCTGGGGCGTGCTCAGCAAGAACTCGTCAGACAGCTCACTGGAGAAGATCAATGACGCGCAGCTGGAGATCTCGGTCCTGGGCCGATTGCTCGACTACGGCAGTCTCAAGGTCATGACCGCGGCACCCCTGCAGGGCGCCGACTACCTCGACCGACTGAGCCACGCCAAGGCCTTCAAGAAGACCATGATGACCGCCAAGCACGAGCTCCAGAGCGGTGGGGATGGCGAGGACTACGACCGTCGGCCCAGGGCCCGCGCTGACGCCGAGGCAGCCGTGACGCGAGCCGGGGAGATCGACGTGACCGGAGGCGTTGACCCGCTCAAGGCGGACACGCCCGATGAGGTCGCCGCTGTGCTCGGTCGCCTGAGCAAGCTGCGGGACGACAAGGCCATCACGGATGAAGAGTACGAGGCGAAGAAGAAGGAACTGCTGGGCCGCCTGTGAACGACCGACGTAGCCACTGATGGATCCAGGACTGGCACAGGCGCTGTTCTCTGCCTTCATCGTGGTCGCCGTGATGCTCCTGGTGGGCTTTCCGGTCCACGAGGGGCTGCATGCCTGGACGGCCTATCGGCTGGGCGACAACACGGCTCGCTGGATGGGCCGAGTGTCGCTCGACCCGCGCGTGCACTTTGACCAGATGGGTGGTCTCATCCTCGGAGTGACCGCCATCCTGAGCGCCGTCGGCACGGGCGGATTGCTGTTCGGCTGGGCCAAGCCGACTCCGGTGAACCCGATGAATTTGCGGCACGGTCGACAAGGTCATGCTCTGGTCGCGTTCGCGGGCCCGGCCAGCAACCTCGTCGTCGCCGCCATCGTGGCCATTCCCATCCGCGTCCTGTGGAGCAACCCGGCTTGGTGGAATACCGTCCTAGACGACCAGCTGCTTCTCTTGTTTCTCCGAGCAGGTTTGTTGTTACTCCAACTCAATATCCTGCTCTTCATCTTCAACCTGGTGCCCATCCCGCCGCTCGACGGCTGGAGCGTCGTCAAGGGCATCGTCCCGAGCCAGTTCGCGCGCCAGATGGATCAGGCCGAACGGCAGTATGCCAGCGTCATCCCTCTGCTGTTCATGGGCTTCATCGTCATCCTCTTCATCAGCGGCGGCGCGTTCCTGGGGCCCTTGATTAGCGGCATCACTGACGCACTGCGTGGGATGGTAGGCGTGGGTCGATGGTGGGCGACCAAGGCGCGCCAAGCCGTCCGACACGTGACTGGCCAGGTCAGCGTGGACGAACGGCGCCGACTGGAGGCCACGCTGAGCGGCGCCCAGCTCGCGCTCTTCGACTCGATGCATCGAGCCGACCAGCGCCACGGTCTCGATGTGGCCGCTGCGCTCAGGGCTGAAGGACACGATGACCCCGAGCTCCTGCTCGCCGCGCTGCTCCACGATTGCTCGAAGGGCCCACTGGTCCGTTTGCCGCATCGCGTGGCATGGTCGCTGGGGGAACGGTACGGTGAAGGCGTGTCATCCATCTTCGCTCCGTTGCCCGGATTCCGTAGCGCCTTCGCCCGGCTGCGCGATCACGCCGAGGACTCGGCGACATTGGCGCGCCAGGCGGGCTGTAGCGAACGAACGGCGGAGCTCATCCGTCACCAGGCAGACCCCACCGATCCCGATGCTGGTGTGGCCCTGCAGCTGGCCGACGAGGCATCATGAGGTCGATTAGTCAGGCGCCGTGCGATGACTGACACCACCATCCGCTCGGCTGAGGGCCGGGAGATCGGCATCAGTGCCCTTCCGCCGCTGCGCCAACCAGTACGCGGCGACACCTCGGTGCGTATCACCGACTCTGACCATCCGGACCGCGCGGCACACGTCAGCGTCGAGGGCTACGACGGACCGCTGGCCCTGTTGCTCGGGCTCATCGAGCAGCGCGAACTGGACATCCTCGAGGTCCCCCTGGGCGACCTCGCTGGCGCGTACCTCGAGGCCCTCGGGACGCTGGACCATGAGCAGATGTCTCACATCAGCTCGTTCGTGACCGTGGCCAGCCAGCTCATCCTCATCAAGAGTCGGGCCATCCTGCCACGCCCTCCCGTGGTCGCCATCCCGGTCGACGAAGGACCGGACCCGGAGACCGCCCTGAGGGAACGCCTCATCCTGTACCGGCTCTATCGCGATGCCGGGCGCGATCTCAAGGGCCGCCTGGAAAGTGGCTGGGAAGTCTTCCGCCGCGAGCCCATCGCCGCGGTGGCCTCAGCCAAGGCTGGCTCGCGGCCGGACGAAGGACCGCCGCTTGACCCGGCCATCCTGGTGGCGGCCCTCGACCGCGCCCTGCACGAGCTGCCACCGCCCCCGCCTCCGCCGGACGTGATGCCGCGCCTGGTGACCCTGGACGAACGCGCTCGCATCATCCGCGCCGCCCTGCTGGACACGCCCGTGGTGGTTCTGCAGGACCTGCTCGAGGACCTGAATGACCGGGTCGTGGTGGCCGTTACCTTCCTGGCCATGCTCGAGCTGGTCAAGGGGCGCGAGCTGAGCGTGGAGCAGGAGGAACCCTTCGGCCCCATCGTCTGTCGCTCCCTGGCGAGCGCATGACCGACACCGAGCTGGTCCCGGTAGGCCCCGGGCGTGACGATCGGCCCGAGTCGGATGATCCCCCGGTCAGGCTGGACGTGGAGCGTACGCCCGACGAGCTGAGCCTTCCCGATGACGACGAGGGTGGCGCGTCCGTGGCCGACATCGAGGCACTGCTGTTCGTGGCGGAGCGCCCGTTGACACGAGCCGAGCTCCGAACGGTGGCCAGGCTCAGCGCCGAGGAGATGGACGAGCGGCTCGGTGATCTGGAAGTCCAGCTGCGCGACCGTGGCATCCGGCTGGTCAGCAGCGAAGACCGGGTGATGCTCGGAACGTCGCCGGAGAGCGGGCAGCTGATCGCTCGCTATCTCGGTGCCGATGCAGTGCGGCTCTCGCCAGCGGCGCTCGAGACGCTGGCCATCATCGTCTACCGTCAGCCGGTCACGCGCGGCGTCATCGAGCGCATCCGTGGCGTCGACTCGGGCCATGTCGTGCGCGGCCTGCTGCATCGACGCCTCATCCATGAGCAGGGCCGCGCGGAGACGCCGGGACGTCCCATCCTCTACGGCACCAGCATGGAATTCATGGAGCGGTTCGGGCTCACCTCGCTCGATGACCTGCCGCCCCTCGAAGCTGAGATCGCGGCACAGCTGGCACAGGCCGAGGAAGACGCCAGAGCCGACGCGACCAGGACACCAGACGAGTCGGACGGCTCGGACGTCGACGACGTCGACGACGTCGACGGGCAGGATGCCGAGAGCGACGGCATGACACCAGACGGCGAGGCATCCGCCGCCGATGGCTGAGTCGGTGCGCGTTCAGAAGGCGCTGGCTGACGCCGGAGTGGCCTCGCGGCGGGCCGCGGACGCACTGGTCACGGCCGGGCGGGTCACGGTCAATGGCCAGCCGGCCATCACCGGCCAGCGCGTCGATCCGGCCGCTGATGCGCTCGCGGTCGACGGGCGGCCCATCGTGCCGGCACGCCGACGCACCTACCTCGTGATGCACAAGCCGTTCGGTGTCACCAGCACGGTCAGCGATCGCCACGCCGAGGAGACCGTGATCGATCTGCTGCCGGAGGCGATCCGCCGTCGTGGCGCGCGGCTGTATCCCGTGGGCCGGCTGGACAAGGACTCCGAGGGGCTCATCCTGCTGACCGACGACGGCGATTGGACGCAACATCTGCTGCACCCCAGCTATGGCACCGAGCGCGAGTACGCGGTCGGACTGGCAAGGCGCCTGGACGACCACCAGGCGGCCGCACTGCTTGACGGCATCGATCTCGATGAGGGCAGCGCGACGCTGGTCAGCCTGCGGCCTGCCACCCGCGTCGAATCGGCACGGCTCGAGGATCCCCGTCAGCCCGGCGGCCTGACCTGGTATCGGGCGGTGTTGACCCAGGGCTGGAGACGTCAGCTGCGCCGCATGTTCGCAGCCATCGGGATGCCGGTCGAGCGGCTGGTGCGCGTCCGCATCGGTACCCTTCGGTTGGACGATATGCCGGTCGGGGCGGTTCGAGAGCTCAGCGCTGCCGAGCGCGAGCGCCTGGCCACGACACGGATCGGACGGTGAGCCGGTTGCGGGTCGCACTCGACGGCCCGGGATCCAGCGGCAAATCGTCGGTCGGTGCGTCGGCCGCGACCGAGCTTGGCTATCGCTTCCTGGACACCGGCGTGCTCTATCGCGCCATCACCCTGCTCAGCGTGCTGCGCGACATCGACGAGGAAGACGCAGCCGCGCTGGTCGCCGTGGTCCCTGAGCTGGAGCTGGTGCCCGATGAGGCCGGACGCATGCGCCGGGTCCACGTCGATGGCGATGACGTTACCGATCAACTGCACGTTCCTGCCGTCGACCGGCGGGTCAGCGCGGTGTCGGCACGACCCGCCGTTCGCGCCGCGCTGCTCGAGACCCAACGCAGCATCGCGTCGGCCGGCGGCATCATCGTGGCCGGTCGGGACATCGGGACCGTGGTGCTGCCTGATGCGGATCTCAAGCTGTATCTGCAGGTCTCGGCTCAGGAACGGGCGCAGCGTCGAGCCTCCGAGCGAGGCCTGGCTCCTGACTCCAGGGAGGCAGCCACGATCCTGGCCGACCTTGAACGTCGCGACCACCTTGACAGCAGCCGGGCCACGGCGCCGCTGCGGATCCCCGACGACGCTGTCATCGTCCGATCGGATGGGCGTGAGTTCGAGGAGACGGTGGCGGAGGTCGTGCGCATCATCCGGGAGCGGGCAGGGCAGGGGACCGACGGCTCATGACCGAACGATCGCGATTGCCGCTCTATCCCCGTTTCATCGCCGGCTTGTGTCGCCTGGGGTTGCAGTCGATCGCCCGTGTCACGGTGGAGGGTCTCGACGAGGTGCCCACCGATGGACCCCTGATCATCGCGGCCAACCACATGAGCAACGCCGATCCACCGTTCATCGGCGGCTGGCTGGCACCGGCGCTGGGACGAAGACCCATCTTCCTGGCCAAGGACACCCTGTTCAAGGGTCCATTGGGACTCCTCATCGGCTCGCTCGGAGCTGAGCCGGTCAAGGCTGGTGGCAGCGACATCGGCGCCTACCGGGTGGCCAAGGGCATCCTCGACGAGGGTCGCATCGTGGCCATCCTGCCCGAGGGCACGCGCTCGTTCGACGGGGTGCTGGCACGTCCCAAGCCGGGAGTCTCACTGCTGGCCACGCGGACGGGGGCAGCGGTGCTCCCGGTCGGCATCTCCGGGACGGCGCAGCTCATCGGCCGCGAGAGATCAGTGCCGAACATCGGCACTCGCATCATCATGCGCGCCGGCCCACCCTTCCACCTCACCATCCCCGATGGGGTCGACCGGCGGGCCGCGCTGGCCGATGCCGACATCGAGCTGATGCGCCGGATCGCTGCGCTGGTCGAGCCACGCCATCGCGGGGAGTGGGAGCCCTGGCCGAGCGACTGACAAAGCGCGGAACGCCGGCGGGCGGTCCGCCTCGATCGGTGCCTTCACGCCATCGTCAAGGCACGGTGCGATACTTGGGGCTCCATGGGAACCGTCGCCGAAGTTCGAATCGCCCGCCGTACCGGCTTTTGCTATGGCGTTCGTGAAGCCATCGATGCTGCCCGGATCAGCGCATCGGAGGGCAAGAAGACCCACACGCTGGGCCAGGTCGTGCACAACGAAGGCGTCATCAGTGAGTTGAAAGCGCAGGGCATCGTCAGCGTCGGGGAGCTTGATGAGGTCGACGAGGGAGCGGCCGTCGTCATCCGCGCCCACGGCGTCACGCCGGAGGTCATGGGCCGCGCCCAGGACAAGGGCCTTGATGTCATCGACGGCACCTGCAGCTGGGTGACCCAGGAGCAGAAGGAGCTGGCGCGACTCGTCGACGACGGCTACACCATCGTCCTGCTGGGCACCCCGAACCACCCCGAGGTGGTGGGGCTGCTGGGCTACGCCCCCGATGCCATCCTGGTGGATGAGGAAGAGGACTGGCACAAGATCCCACGCAAGAAGCGCATGGCCCTGCTGACGCAGTCGACGCAGCCGCCGTGGAAGTTCGAGCGGCTGGCTGGCTATCTCACGACCCGTGCCCACGAACTGAAGATCGTCAATACGGTGTGTCCGGTGACCATCCGTCGTCAGGAAGACACCACCGACCTGGCCGAGTCGGTCGACCTGGTCGTGGTGGTCGGCGGTCGCAACAGCGCCAACACCAGGGAGCTCACCCGGCTGGTCGGCATCGTCGGCAAGCCGGCCGATCCAGGTCGAGCACGCCGCCGATCTCGACGACGCATCGGTCTTCGATGGTCACCGACTGGTCGGCGTCACCGGTGGAACCTCCACCCCCATCGAGGATCTGGAGGCGGTAGCGGCGCGGATCTACGAGCTGGCAGGGACGGCGAACGCACAGGCCCAGGCCGTGGCACTGGCTCACAGTGCCGTGACCGCCGTGGCTGAGTCGGCCTACCGAAGCACCTCGATCGGTCGCGCCTGACGTGGTCACCCGCCGTACGCGTCGTCGGCCGGGCAGCCTGGACCGCGACACGTCCACCGCAGGTCTGCCCGTGGTCGCCATCGTCGGGCGCCCCAACGTCGGCAAGTCGACCCTGTTCAACCGGATCGTCGGTGAACGCAAGGCCATCGTGGAGGATCGCGCCCGCACCACCCGAGACCGTCTCTACGGGGTCGCGGAGTGGAACGGCCGCCGCTACGTCGTCATCGACACCGGCGGCATGGAGGTCACGCCCGGCGACGCCATCGAGGAGCGCGTGCAGGACCAGGCGCGGCTGGCCATCGAGGAGGCGGACGTCATCGTCTTCGTGGTCGACACGGCGACCGGTGAGACGCCGGCGGACCAGGAGGTAGCCGGGAACGCTGCGCCTGGCTGAAGGCCCCCGTGATCATGGCCATCAACAAGGCCGACAACGAGAAGCTGGAACTGCAGGGCGTCGAGTTCCTGCGCCTCGGCTGGGAGGACTGGTACACCGTCAGCGCGCTGCATGGACGCGGTACGGGTGACCTGCTCGACGCCATCGTCGAGGCGCTCCCCGAGGAGTCCTTCGACGAGCTGGAGCGCAAGCGCCGCGAAGCGGCCACCGATGAACTGGCCGAGCAGATCGACGAGGGCATCCTGCCCGACGACGATGCCGTCGAGGAAGGTGCGGCCGCGAGCAGCGAGACGGCCTACTTCGACACGGATGCACCCACACCGCGCATCGCCATCGTAGGCCGGCCCAACGTCGGCAAGTCATCGCTGCTGAACCAGCTCCTGGGCGAGGAACGGGCCATCGTCAGTGACATCCCCGGCACCACGCGCGACGCCATCGATACGACCGTGGAATGGCAGGGCCGGGAGCTGCGACTCATCGATACCGCCGGGCTGCGGCGGCGAGGCAAGGTCGCCTCGGGACCCGCTGCCGAGCGCTACGCCGCGGTACGGGCGCTCAAGGCACTGGGCCGGGCCGATGTTTGCGTGCTGCGTGCTCGACGCACAGGACGGGCTGGCGGCGCAGGACGCGCACGTGGCCGGCTATGTCGTCGACGAGGGCGTCGGGCTGGTGGTGGCCATCAACAAGTGGGACCTCGTCGAGAAGGACGGCAAGACATTCGAGGAATACATCGCCCGGATCCGCCAGGCACGCGCCGTTCCTGGCCTTTGCGCCGATCGTAGCCATCAGCGCCCTGACCGGGCAGCGGGCTGGGCGCGTGCTGGACGAGGCAGTCGCGATCGCCGCTGAGCGTCGACGACGCATCCCCACCGCGCAGCTTGAACAAGATCCTGTCGGATGCCGTTTCCCGCCACCAGCCTCCGGCCGTGAAGGGTCGCCGACCACGCTTCTACTACGCGACTCAGGCGACCATCGAGCCGCCCACCTTCGTGCTCTTCGCGAGCGACGCCAGATCCGTGCACTTCAGTTACCAGCGTTTCCTGGAGAACCGCATCCGCGACGCCTTCGACTTCGAGGGAACACCGCTGCGATTGATCTTCCGCGAGCGGACACGCGTGCAGCTTGAGCCGAAGATGCGCAAGTCCAAAGCCGGCAAGGGCAAGAAGCCGACCAAGAAATCGGTCCGCAAGGGCGCCTGATGGCGGGAGCCGCTCCACGCGTCGCGGTCGTCGGCGCAGGCGCCTGGGGCACCACGCTCGCGACCTTGTTGGCGGGTTCAGGGCCGGTGACACTCCTGGCTCGGGATGAGGCACACGCCGCGACGTTGCAGCATGACCGGGAGAACCGGCGCCACCTCCCGGGAGTCTCGCTCAGCACGGACGTGGCAGTCACCGCCGACGCGCGATCCCTGGTCGATGCCCACGATCTCGTCGTCATGGCCGTCCCGTCGGCCCTGATGCGTTCGAGCGTGGCGACCGTTGCATCCTCGCTCTCGCCTGACACGGTGCTGCTATCGGTCGCCAAGGGCATCGAGTCGGGCACGCTGATGCGGATGACCGAGGTGATCGCATCCGAGGTGCCGACGGCGGTCGATCGGGTCGCGGCGCTCTCCGGGCCGAATCTGGCGACCGAGATCGCCCGTGGCCTCCCTGCCGGCGCGGTGGTGGCCGCCAGGGACGACGCCGTCAGCGCCGTGGTCATCGACATCCTGGGCCGACCGACGTTCCGTCTCTATCGGAACTCGGATGTGGTCGGCGTCGAGCTCGCTGGCGCACTCAAGAACATCGTGGCCATCGTGGCTGGCGCCGTCGAGCGACTAGGGGTAGGCGACAACGCCAAGGCCGCCATCACCACGCGCGGTCTGGCCGAGATCACGAGGCTGGGTGTGGCCATGGGCGCCAATCCACTCACGTTCGCCGGCCTGGCGGGGATCGGCGACATCCTCGCGACCAGCACGTCGTCACTGTCGCGGAACCATCGCCTGGGCGTGGAGCTCGCGTCCGGCCGAACCTGGACCGACATCGAGGGCACGCTGCCGGGCGTCGCGGAGGGCGCCTACACTGTGGGAGCAGCACTCGCGCTGGCCCAACGACATGGCGTCGAGATGCCCATCGCCCAGGAGGTCCACGCGGTGCTCTATCAAGGCAAATCCATCAGCACATCACTCGCCGACCTGCTTGCGCGCGAAGCCAAGAACGAGCTCACGGGTCTGGCCTGATGTCGATGTCATCGACTCGTCGCGGGCTCATGGGGCCGGCGCTCGCACTCATCCTCGCCGTCTCCATCCCAGCCCTGGCGGTGGCCCAGGGGCAGCCCGGTGACAGCATCGGACCTACCCTCAGCCGAGACCCCGCCGATCGCTTGCGCAGGGGCTGGTCAGAGCCAGCGGCGGCCCGGGTCGTGACGTCCGGCCGGCGGTCCATCGGAGCGGTGGCGCTGACCTTCGACGACGGCACCAACGCAAGCGCATGCCGAAAGATCGCGAACATCCTTCGCAAGCGCAAGTCCAGGGGCACGTTCCTGATCAACGGTAATCACATCAAGTACCAGCCCGGCAAGTGGCGCAGCATCCTCAAGGGCATGCCAGTGGCGAACCATACGCGCTCGCACTATGACCTCACCACGCAGTCGGACCGCGTCGTCCGGAAGCAGATCGCGGAGAATGAGGCACTGCAGGAGCGCATCCTGCGTAAACCCATGCTGAAGATGCTGCGACCACCGTACGGTGCGTACGATTCGCGCACGCTCAGGATCGCCGCTGAGTTGGGCTATGCGCGGGTCGTCCTATGGTCGGTTGACACCTTCGACTGGAGATCATCCAGCTCGGCCAATGACATCGCCGTCCGAGCCATGGGTGCGCCCCCTGGTGCGGTCATCCTGATGCACTGCTCGAGGTCAGCCACGGTCAAGGCCCTGCCCTCGATCATCCGCCACTACAAGCGTCGCGGCATCGAGCTGGCGGGTCTCCGCAAGGTGCTCAGGCCGTAGGCGACTGGCCGCCTCCCGGCGGTCCGTAGCGCCTGCCACTCGGACGCCGTGTGGTCTGCCGCCGTCTGGTGGGTTGTGACGCAGTACCCCTCCGCCATGTGAGGTCGCGGGTGGCTTTGTCAACGTCATCGACGTAGCCATACCGCGAAAGGACCGTCGTCAGTGACCCAGGCGAGTCTGTCTCCCGATCTCATCGCACCCACCCCTTCGGCACGCCCAGACGACTCCGCAGATACCGCCAGCAGCGGAGCCAGCCACCTGACGTTCTGGTTGTTCGGCCTGACCGCCATGACGCTCGTCTTCGCATCACTGCTGCTGCTGGGACTACTGATGCGCAGCGGGGTCATCGACGCAGGGATCAGGGGCGCCGTCGGCGCCTACGCCGCACTCATCGCGGGGGTCGGGCTGATGGCGGTCGTCTACGTCCTCGCCATGGGTCGCCGACAGGGCATCTTCGGCTCTCACGGCCGAGCCTGCGGAGGCCATCGGAGCGTCGACCGCGATCGGTGACCTGGCCCTTGCCCCCATCGTGCTCCCGCGCATCCCGATGCATCGACGACAGGAGATCCAGCGCGCGCGCGCATCACGGTCTCGTCAGGCGCGGGCCATCGCAGCCGCGACGGCCCGACCACCGCAGTATCGGTCGATGCCGCCGGTCGCATACAGCGGGACGCCGAGACTCCCGCAACCCTACGCTCGACCCACGGCCATGTACACGTCAGCAGTGGTGTCCACATGGCCGCCAGTCGTCCACGGGCCGCCTCCGGCCCGACGTGTGATGACGGCCACATCGCCCGGCCCTATCCCGGCGACCTCGCCCCGAGTGGCACAGCGCATCACGATGCCCCACAGCAGTGTGGTGGCACGACCTCGACCCCCCGCGGGCGCCGCGCCGCCCGTGCATCTCCGAAAAGGCCCGGCACCCGCCACGTCGCGCGTGGCCCTGCCCGCGCTCCAGGTGCGGGCAGCTAGCCTCCGCATGCCGTTCTGGGATGGACCGCCGGAACCGACCCTCGCCGATCGCATGCTTGGTCGAGGAACCCATGGACCCTCGACGCCCACGGCTCGGCAAGTACTCGCGTCCAGCGCCCATGTGACACCACGATCGATGGCCCCGACATTCGGCCCTTCAGCGGCACCAGCTCGCGTGGCTGGACTCTCGAACGATGCTAGAATTGCGACGCCGTCGGGGCGTGGCGCAGCCTGGTAGCGCACTTGACTGGGGGTCAAGAGGTCGCTGGTTCAAATCCAGTCGCCCCGACCATCATCTCTGAGCGTGAAACGGCCCTCTGAGCAGACTCGGAGGGCCGTCACCTTGTCTGGATGGGGGCTGTTCTGGGGGCACCATGACCCAGAAACGAGCGTATCCTGCCGTCGTCGCAAGGTCATGGAAACCTCGGCGAGGCCCGATCTGCTGTCCTCAGCGGGTCGGGCTTCTTCTCTCCCCGTGGGCACGAAACCGGGTACCTGGATCGCCGAGGCGGATATGCCCTGACCGGCCTGCCCGTTCACCTCGTTCTGCCGGTGGTGCAGGTCATACACTCCACCACTGACCTGCTCCACCATGTGGCCGGGGCAGCCGCAGTTTCAAGTCGGACCCGGCCCCACTCCCGTAGCGTTTCTGGCGCTGGGAGGGGGCGGGGGATGCGGGACTCCGACTCGGAAGATGACCTGCCCCACGCAGGCACCGGATAGGCGACCTCGTCAGGACGCTCCGTGCCCCAGCTTGGACCTGAGTGGCCCGTGGATGCGGCGGTCCCATCCCTCTGACTGAGCAGCCCAGATGCAGAAACGGGTCCCTCAGCCCTGAAGCCCGAGGGACCGTGTGTCCGGCGTACGGTTCGTGCCGAGCGCTACTCGTCAGCCGGGGGGTCGGGCAGCGGCGGGAGGTCGCCGGAGAAGATGAGGGCCACCAGTGGGGTGGTGCTTCGGTTCTCCTCGGAGACGACGAGGGCCGAGAGCCCCTCGTAGCCACCGTCACCGACGCAGAACTGGACGTCGCTGTTGTTGTACTGCGTGGTGCTATTGCCGCTGGGTGCCAACCGTGTGATGGGACACGTCCAGCCGCCACCCTCGTTGCGCAGGTACTCGGCTCCGTGGATGATCGCCCGCTGCCCCTCGGCCGTCCTGTAGACATCGGCGTTCCACCTCCACGACGCATCGCCCGTCAGGCGGGGGTCGCTCATGTCCCATCTCGTCCAGTCACAGACCGAACCACGCTCCCGTGTCATGTCGCCGTCCTGCTCTCTGGACTCGGGACCGGTGCATGAACCGGCCCAGTATCGGTTCCCGGTGACCCACGTCGGTTCGACGGGGAGGGCTTCCGCCCCTGGCACGCTGCTCGGCTGCTGGAACGGCTGGGCGATGAGCATCACACCTCCGATGGCGAAGACGATGGCACCGGCGGTGATGGCCTTGGCTGGGCTGAGCATGGATGAGGTCCTCCCGATGACGGTGGGGGTGCGGCCGTTGCTGGCCGGGATGGGACTGGGCTGGTAGTCGATGGCGTCGGTCGTCGTTGGTGTCCGGGTCCTTCGGTAGAAGATGGGGAACGGCCACCAGCGACTTCGCTGGCGGGTCTGCGGCATGTGGGCCAGGACGTGAGTGGCGGTCCTCTGGGCGTTCGGCGGCTGTGGGTCGGTGTCTTCGAACCACTCGTCGAGGGCCGACTGCATCTGCTCGTCGTTCATCGCACGGCCTCCTGCCGCTCCATCGTCATGGTGCTGGACCGCCCCTCCGCCTCGATGGCTGCACGCATGGCCTTCACCGCCGCTTGCAGTCGTGAATAGACGGTCGAACGGGGCAGGTCCAGCACCACTGCCACCTCGTCCGGGGTCATCCCGAGCAGGTGGCGCATGGCGAGGACCGCACGGTGGTCCATGGACAAGCGGCGGAAGCCTCGCTCCAACTGGTCCCGGTCGGCCACGCCGCCATAGACATCGGCTGCTCGTGGCTCGGCTGCGGATGGGGGCTCACGACTGGCCGTCCACTCCTGCTGACGCTTGGCCTCGGCGTAGCAGACTCGGACGAGCAGGCGATAGGACCAGCCTTCGTACTTGGCCGGGTCCCGTAGACGACCCACATCCCGCCAGATGTCGAGCAGTGCTTGCTGGGTGGCATCCTCGGCCAGTTGGAGGTCACGCAGGATGCCGTACGCCAGTCGGTACAGACGGGCTTGGTCGGCCACCACCAGTGCCTCGAAGGCACGCTGGTCGCCACCTTGGACCCGAACGACGAGTTGCTGGTCCATGCCACCGCATCTAGTTGGCTGACGGTCAGTCCGACCGCTGGACCCCCCGGGGTCTTGTTCGGACCCACGTAGGGTATGGGGGCCAGCAAGCGCAGGATTACGAGATTTCATAGACACCTGCTAGGCGACCTCGTCAGAACGCCCGTACGCCCCGCCATGGCCATGGGCGGCTCATCCACCTGCCGTGGGGCTGTCGCCGCTCTCCGTACGTTGTAGGCGGTCAGGGGAATCGTGCCGATCGATGGGCTAGGCTCCTCGCAGTGATACGGGAGGGTCATCGTGGTCGATTGGGTGTGGCTGGGCTATCTCATCGGCACGGCGCTTCAACTCGCTGGCGTAGCCCTGGCCTTCTGGGGCGTGAAGATCGCATGGGACGAGTACCACGCCGAGGGCGAGAAGTTCACCGACGAGCCGAAGCAGATGCTCGCCGATCTGCGACTCCGACTACGCCAGCGAGTACAGCCCTGGTGGCACAGACTGCTCATCAGGCTAGGGCGGGAGGTTCGTATCGAGGGAGTCGGCCCACGTCACGATGAAGCCGCCGACGATCAACGTCCACGCTCAGGCATTCGATGCACGTGCGATCGTCAAGTGGAGGGACATCCGCCCTAGGCGTAGCCGTTGGTGTGACCCGGTCGGTCATCCTTCGGCCCCAGCAGGGCCTCCAGCACGGACTCCTGCGTGCAGCCTGCTTTGCAGTTCAGCAGCGTCGGGTCGCCGTATGTGACGGACAGCGCAGGTGTATCGCTGTTGGGATGGGCGGGGCAGAACTTCTTGGGCTCGTCCTTCCCGGGATGCGGACCGAGATCCAGCGTGGCCTCGGTCAGGAGGTCGTTGAAGGCAACTGTGGCGGTCATGCCGTAGCCCGTCGGGAGTGGACTGGACGTGCTGGGTGACCGCCTGCACCGACTCCGGTGTTAGGGGACCACCTTGATCGCTCATGCGGTCCGAGTCCCGGCTTGACCCTCCGCCTCGCTTGTACGGGCCGATGCCAGCGAGCAGGCCAGTACGACTGCACCGTGCGAAGGGACTAGCCCAGCACGTCGGCGATATCCTCGGGTGTGTACGGCGGTCCACCCTGGATGCCGGGGACGACCTCGGCGACCCTGCGAACCTTCGCCTCGGCATCCTCGTTGGGCCTCGCCATCGGCCGAGGCCCCCGGCGCTGAGGCCATCACGGATGCGGTCCTGATGCCCATCCATGGCATCGGCGTAGACCTCCATCAGGATGCGTGAGTCAGCATGCCCAGCGAACTTGGCGATATCGGTGAACGGGACCCCGGCAGCAACCAGCGCCGACAAGTCCAGATGCCTGAGGCCGTGGACGGTCAGGCGTTCCTTGCCCCACGCTCGCTGCTGCGCACGAGTCCACGCCTTGTAGGCGGTCCAAGGAGCCGGGACCTTGCCCTTGCCGTCTGCGAACACGTACACGCTAGGCAGGCCCTTCTGGCGTGCCTTCGGGCGGCGTGCATCACCCGCTCGGGTCGCTGAGCGTGCCGTTCGTCGGTGGCCGGCGAGGGACCAAGCGAGAGGCCGTCGCCCAGATGGAGAAGCTGGCCACGCCACCGTCTGCTAACCGGCTGTGAGGGTCTCGAGCTGGATGAGATAGACCGTGAGGGCAAGACGACGCCCCCATGGGAACCAGCCATCGCCGCGGATCGAGCCCACGGCAGCCCGTCGAGCAAGGGCGCTACGGTCGATGAGTGACCCATCGCTTCGACGGAGCAGGAGTCCGAAGAGATCGCGGTTCAGACGCGCCTGGAAGCGGCGGGCGGGCTGGGGCCGTCGCGTCGGTGCGAACGGCACGTGCGCGACCTTCGGAAAGGCCGCGGCCAGCGCCTCGTCGTGGAGAGCGCGGTTGATGTGCTCGCCCGGGATGGAGGCCGCAAACGCCATGAACGCGGGGTCCATGAATGGCGTGTAGACAGCGCTGACGCCTGAGAGCATCGCGTTCGGAGTCAGCGTGATCTCGCGCATCGTGCGCTCGAAGAGCGTGAAGGAGAGGTACGGGTCGTCGGCGTCGAGGTGATGGTCCAGTTCCGACCTGATGCGCCCGGCAGTGCGCTCGGCCGTGATCTCGCTACGGAGTCGCGGAGCGAGCAGCGCCACGTATCGGGCGCGACCATCGTCGTCCTTCTTGCCCAGCGAGGCTGCCAGCTCGTCCCAGCGGCCCGCATCCTGCAGTCTCCGGACTCGTGGGGTCATGAAGCGGCGCTCGAGGATCATGCCTCCCCCGAGTCCGTCGTAGCTGCAAGGCGTCGTGCCACTGAGGGCATCCACCACCGGTAGATACCAGGCGTGTTCGTCCGAGCAGTAGCTGGTCAGCCGGTTCTTCCTCCATTCGGCCGCCACGAGCGGACCGGGCTCGAGGATCCGATGGGGAACGCCGAGCTCGGCACAGAGTCGTGCGGCGTACGGTGGGTCGTCGCCCCAGTCAGTCGGATAGTGATGCGTCGTCACACAAAGCCGGGGAGGGCGACCGGCACGAAGGAGCTCAAGGAGGATATGCCGCGAATCGCGGCCGCCGCTCAGGGGCATCAAGAATGGCGCGTCATCGTCCGGGATGCGGCGCTCGACGGCAGCGCGCACGAGCTCGACGATGCCGTCGATGGCATGGGCCCGGGTCATCTCGGCCACATCCAGGCGAGGTCGCGCATCCTCGAGCTTCAGCTCGCCGGCTCGCCACGTGAGCGTTGCGTTGGCTGGCAGGGCCCGGATGGCCTTGAATGGCGTATCAGCGCCGAGGTAGTAGCCCACCCCCAGGAAAGCCGCGAGCGCATCCAGGTCGAGCGTCCGGGGAGTTCCTAGCTCGAGCAGGCGATCGATGGACGGAGAGATCGCGATCGAAGACTCCGTTGCCGCGAAGTAGACCGGGTAGGCACCGAACACGTCATTGTGGACACTCAGGCTCGAACCGTTCCATCTCCACTCGACCCAATTGCCGCCCTGCCGTCCCCCGGCGCGATCGATGCGGTGACCGACGAGGGCCGAGGGGTCGCCATCGGTGCGGACGATCCCGTCGACCACTCGGGCCTGGAAGAACGGCTGGGGAGGAACCGACGGCTGAGGCATGGGACCCCTTGCGTGGGCCGATGAGTGCTGCGCTGACGACGGATGCTCCCCAAACAGGGAGATCGGGAGCGTCAAGTCGTCCGCGATGGGATACATGGTGAGCTCCTACTCGGGTCGATGTCCGGTCAGGTGGAACAGGCATCCGACAGGGTCGATGTCATGCTGCGAGTCTGGTCGGCCCCCGAGGCATGGATGATCGGCTGCTGGGAGCATGCAGGCCATGGCCTGACGCGGCAAGGGCGGGCGCCCCTCAGTGGGGACGGCGAGCACAGCGAGGCTCACGGAGCATCGTGCCATCCCTCGGCGCCAACCACCGCGCCGATCCGGTTCGGCCGGCATCGCCGACGATGTGATGCTCCGCGGGCCACTCGGTCTCGGTGGTTGGAGCCGACGGCCTCTACGTGATTCGCCCCCGAGGCTGCGGCGACCGAGTATCTGTCGATGCTGGCCGTCGCTGGGTGGATGTCCGTGGCCGCACGGCGCCGGTCGAAGTCCTGGCGCGGCAGATGACGGCCGCTCCCGCGTAGGAAGCCCACCAAGACGGCCACGCACAACGATGGTCCTCCGGTGATAGGCCATGCCTACTACCCGAATTGTCGGTCTGCACCAGAGCAGACCCGTTAGTGGCAGTTTCCCGGTGGTTCGATCGTTGCTACAACAGAGACAGCTCCGGCGGACAATGCTCGGCCGCCGGAGCGCCAGACCTCTCGTCTAGTTCATCGTCCTATCTCATCGAGGCATCCGTTTGCCGGTTGCCTATTGACGTGCGACGCTGGCGGCGCCACCTTCGAGGTCGGACTAGCTGAGGTAGAACATGCCATCGTGGGAATATGCAAGGGTGCTCGTCGATCGAGGTGACGTGAGCGTCACCTATAGCCACCAGGAGCTGCCTGCACAGAAGTGGCCGCGGGTCATCAATGCTCTGCGGGACCTTGGTGACGATGGCTGGGAGCTCGTGACTGCCAGCAACCGCGACGGCAACGAGATCCTCCACTTCAAGCGTCCGCGGGCCTGAGCTCCGACCCGGCTCTTCCGCCGGGCAGCCAGTGAAGGCCCCTCCGCTGGCTGGGAGGGCCTTGGCGCTGGCGGTATCTGCCTAGTCTTGGAGATCGACTCGGAGCTTGCTGGCTCGCTCGGCGCAGGTCTTGCTCCACCGGTGCGACTCCTCGCACACGTAGCACCAGACCCCGTTCGAAGCTGAGACGAGGGCCTTCTGCTCCTTGCGCCCGATCGTGCGGCCGTACTTGCCGGCGGTGTGCTTCGTCATGCATCAGATGGTGGCTGGCAGTCCATCCACGGTCATTGAGCCTTCGCGGCAGAAGATGCGCCCGCCGCATTGCCGATTCCGAGCAACTACGGCGCTGGTCGGATGGGAGTCCGCGCCGGGCCAGCTGGGCCATCGCGAGCGAAGCCGAACGGTGAAGCCGGCGCCTGATCCCGGGTCCCTTGGTACCATCGCCTCCACGTGGATAGCAACGGATCTCCCGATGACGACTGGTCGTCGCGACTCGACGACGCACAGCGCCAGGCCGTCGGGGACATGCCTCCGCCCCAGCTTCGCGCCGCGCTCCACGCAGCGGCCGACATCGTCGCCGACTATCTCGAGGACGTCGAGGACTACGCCGTCCTTCCGCCGGTCCGACCTGGGCAGCTGACCGACCTGCTCGGCGGCCCGCCCCCTGAGGATCCCCAGCCGCTCGAGGACATCGTGCGGGACCTCAGGGCCCACGTCGATCCCCAACGTGACCCACTGGCAGAGCCCGTACGACATGGCCTACTTCTCGTCGAACGCATCAGCCATCGGCTTGTTCGGTGAGTTCGTCAGCAGTGGTCTGAACGCCAACGCCTTCATCTGGCGCGTCTCACCGATCGGGGCCGAGCTCGAGGGCATCACCGTCGACTGGTTGCGGGAGGGTCTTGGGCTGCCCTCAGCCTTTGACGGCGTCTTCAATGACACGGCATCGATCAGCAGCCTTTCGGCATTGGCCGCGGCCCGCGAGCACGCCACCGGCCACGCCGCACAAACCGGGCTTCGGGAAGCACCGCCGCTCCGCATCTACATCTCCTCGCAGGCCCATTCGTCCATCGACCGGGCGGCCATGATCCTTGGTATCGGGCGCGATGGAGTCCGCCACATCGATGTCGATGACCGCCTGGCCATGCGTCCGGGGGCGCTCCAGGCCGCCATCGACGAGGACCGCGTAGCCGGCTGGCTGCCGGTCGCCATCGTGGCCACCGTGGGGACCACGTCCACCACTGCCGTCGATCCCGTCGCGTCCATCGCCGAGATCGCTACGACCGAGGACATCTGGCTCCATGTCGACGCCGCATATGCCGGGCCGACGGCCTTGATCCCGGAGATGCGGCACCACTTCGCCGGCTGGGAACGCGCCCAGTCCATCGTCATCAATCCCCACAAGTGGATGTTCACGCCGTTCGATTGCTCGCTGCTCCTGACCCGTGAGATGGAGACGCTCCGCGCCTCACTGAGCCTGGTGCCCGAGTATCTCCGCACCTACGACGGCAAGGACGCCGGACGCGACTACAGCGAGTACACCCCGCAGCTTGGGCGCAAGGCACGTGGCATCAAGATGTGGATGCAGCTGCGCTACTTCGGGTTGTCCGGGCTGCGAGCGCGCCTCCAGCTACACATCGACCTGGCCCACGAGCTGGCCGGCTGGATCGAGGCCGACCCGGACGCCGAGCTGCTCTACCCGGTGCCCTTCGCCACCGTCTGTTTCCGGATGCGTCCGTCGCGCTTGCACGGTCGTGAGCGAGAGCCCGGCGTCGCCGCGGACGCTGAACGGCCTCAACGAGCGCGTCATGAACCACATCAACGACAGCGGCCAGCTCTTCTTCTCGCATACCCGGATCGGTGACGTCTTTACGTTGCGGCTCGCCATCGGCAACATCCGTACCGAGCAACGCCATGTCCAGCGAGCCTGGGAGCTTCTCAAGGCGACCGCCTCAGACCTGGACGATCCGAGTACATGAGACGTGCCCATCTCGCCATGATCGCCTCGACCGTGCTGGTGACATCGGTCGGCGCCACACTCCTCGGGCTGCCCGGCGGGACTCTGCCCACCACGGCCCAGGGCGTCGGGCAGGCGTCATGGACGCCTTCACAGTCGACCACGACCTCAGAACGAAGCCGCTTCCTGACCGCGGGTGACTCGATCATCTACCGCACCGACGTGACGTGGGACCGTGAGCAGGCCAACGGCCTCGCTGGCTACATCGATGCTGGACTGCGCTATACCCACGAAGTCAACGACCGCAGCGGCCGGCTCAGCGCCACCGGGTTCTGGGCGACCAACCACCCGGATCCCGCCTACGACCGGGACGATGACGACGGCGACGGGCGCTGGGAGGAGGCGGAGATCACCGCCGGCGCCACCAGGCCGACGCCCGGCCAGCGATATACGGAGATCGTGCAATTCTCGCGCTGGCACGCCAAGCGACAGAAGGGCGCCTGTGACTGGACCTGGGATCGACGGCGCGGTACCACGGAGGTTCTGTCGCAGCTTTCGCGCGAGCTCCTGGGAGAGTGGCAAGCGGAACGCTATACGCTGACCTATGAGCGACTGGAGTTTCCCCGGGCCGGAAAGCGTCCACGCTTGCCCAAGGGGATCCCCGATGCCCGCTGTCGTGATGTCGATGCGGGTCCGGGCCAAAGCGGTTTCGTTGTCACCTTCGCGGAGCCCCTGGCATGGGACGCGTTCGTGGGGCTGCCTGGGGCGGGCCGTGCCAAGTGGACCGCCTTCGAGGCGATCGGCTCGAGCCGGCTTGACGGATCGACCTGGACATGTGGCGGCCCGGTCACGCCGGAAGCGCGCACCAGGCCGTGCAAGGCCCTAGGCGTCGAGATCGATGGGGTGACCGCGGCGGTGGGCTATCTTGACGATGAGGCACTGGCCCGGCTCGACGGACACCGACAGGTCGTCGAGATCGAAGAGCTGCAGGATGCATTGACGGGGCTGCTCTACGAGATCGGTGGCCTGGGCGTGGAACGACCCGGCCTCACGATCGACGACCGCTACTGGGATCTCTTCCTGTCAGATTGAGCCGGTTCTGTGCGAAGATTCAGCCTCACCATCCAAGCGATCCGATTGGAGACGACATGGCCCAGACAAGCAACGCGAAGGCCCACTGGAGCGGCGACCTTACCTCTGGGGGCGGTGCCGTCAGCGCTGTCAGCAGCGGCATCTTCGCGGATCGACCCACCAGCTGGCGCGCGCGCACGGAGGCCTCCGAGGGCAAGACGAACCCGGAAGAGCTGCTGGCCGCTGCTCACGCGTCCTGCTATTCCATGGCCGTGAGCAACGAATTGGCCAAGGCCGGCCACACTCCGGAACGAGTCGACGTGGAAGTCACGGTCACCGCAGACAAGACCGACGCCGGATGGACCGTCCTCTCGAGCGCGATCACGCTGCGCGCCAGGGTGCCCGGTATCGACGATGCCACCTTCCAGACGAAGGCGAACGACGCCAAGGGAGGTTGCCCGATCTCCCGTGCCCTCAGCGACTCGGTCGACGTCACACTCGACGCAGTACTCGTCGCGTAGGCCGGGACCTTCCGGCCTCGTCCAGGCAGGTCGCAGGGCGAAGGCGGTGTTGTTTATCGAAGGTCAGGGTAGGGAGTCTTCACGATTCGTGAACCCCGGATTTACCGCGGGTTGGGTACAACAGGGATCGAAGGGTGGCCAGTGTGATCGCCGTGCCGTTCGACCTTCCCGTGCCGATGTTCGACGCGGTCACGACCTATTCGACGAGGTAGACCACAGTGAGCCCCTCCCAGCCCCTTCCAGCTCGACGCCAGCGGACGCTGGTCGCACTCGCTGGCACCCTCTCCATCGGTAGCCTGGCACTCGTCCCGGCCACCGCGATGGCAGCGCAGGGCGACAACGAGGTCGTCATCGACCTGATCCAGCAGGTCACCCCTGCCGTGGTGACCATCCAGACCCCCGGGGACGCGTTCCCCTCATTCCAGGGCACACTCCCGGAGGGCTTCCAGCTGCCCGACGGCCCGCAGCTTCCCGAGGACTTCCAGGTACCAGGCGATCCCCAGACGCCAGGCGACTCGGAGGTACCAGGCGATCCCCAGACGCCAGGCGACTCGGAGGTACCAGGCGATTCCCAGACGCCGACGCTCCCCCAGGACTTCCAGATCGGAGGCAGTGGCTCCGGCGTGATCGTCTCGCCGGATGGTCTCATCCTGACCAACCGACATGTCGTGGGTAACGCCGATCAGGTCCGCGTCATCCTGGATGACGGGACCGTTCTTGACGGCAAGGTGACCGGCGTCGATACGTTGACCGACTTCGCCTTCGTGGACGTCGAGGCCCAGGACCTCCCGACCGTGACGCTCGGCGACTCCTCGGCCATCAAGGTCGGCCAGATGGCGGTGTCTCTGGGCAATCCATTGGGTCAATTCCCCAGCAGTGCCGCGGTCGGCATCATCAGCGGCCTTGATCGCAGTCTCGACATCTCGGGCGGTAACAGCCGACTCCAGCATCTGATCCAGACCGATGCGGCCGTCAATTCCGGAAACTCCGGTGGGGCCCTGTTCGATGGTGACGGCAACCTTATCGGTATCACGACAGCCCAGGCCGGCATGGCCGACGGCATCGGCTTTGCGCTGCCCATCGATCTGGCCAAGCCCATCATCGAGCAGGCCGAGACGGGCGAGACCATCACGCGTCCGTACATCGGAGTGGTCTACCAGGAGCTGGACGCAGAAGTAGCCAAGGAGCAGTCGCTTCCGGTCACCACTGGCGCCTGGATCGGTGGCAACCTTGATGGAGAGGACCCTGTCGTTGCCGGAAGTCCGGCTGATGAGGCCGGCCTCCAGGCCGGAGATATCATCACCGCCGTCGACGGCACCCAGGTCGACGGTGACAATCCGCTCGACCTCCAGGTGCTGCGGTTCGCGCCCGGCGACCAGATCCAGCTGGACGTCCTTCGCGATGGCCAGAGCCTGCAGTTGGAGGCAACACTCGGAACCCGACCCGCGGACCTCACCGCCTAGGGCTTCGTTTCCTCAAATAGCGGCCCTGCCTGTCGTCGGCAGGGCCGCTTCCTCGTATCTCACGTCCTGCTAGAGTGGCGGGGTCTTTCGAGCGTCACAGGAGGCCAGTCCGGGTCGATGCCGCCCATCGAGAATCTGCAGCGCGTACCGGCGGTGGCGCTGGGCCGACTCGAGCATCAGGGGTTGTTCACGACCGGCCTGTTCCTGGAGGTTTCGGAGACGCCCACGCGTCGCATCACACTCGCGGACCAGGTCGGCGTCTCGACCAATGACATCGATGCGTGGCGCGACGAAGCGCTCTTGCTCAATCTTGCCAACTTCGGCCTCGAGGAGCAGCGCATCCTCACCCAGGCCAGGATCATCGGGCTGGCCGACCTCATCGCCTGCGAGCCGCAGGGATTCCGTGAGCGCGTCGTCGAGGCGGCGTACACGCTAGGGGTCGAGGCGCCGACCGATCTCACCATCCAGGGCTGGTACGACCAGGCTCAGACCCTCGCGGAGGGCTGACGCGGTCCCAGGAGTGCTGGCGGAACCACTGTGCGCGGGCCGTCGATGACCGTCCCCCGGACAGACGATGGTCAAGAACCTGGCGGGCGTCAGCTCGGACTGGGCCAGCGGACGCTCATCTTCGTGAGCACGGTCCTGGTTCTCATCATGCTCGCGGTCCTGCCGCTCTTGACCCCGTGGTTCATCCACGCCGCCCTGGATGCATCGGACGCGACGGTGCGATCAGGACTGGCATCCAGTGAAGTCCACGCCCTTTCGGACCGGACGGTGGAGGAGCTCGTCCTGGGACCCGGAAGCTTCACCATCGACGGCCCGGACAGCACGCCCTTCTACGATGAAGATGAGCGTAGCCACCTTGGTGATGCGCGAGTCCTGCTGTGGTCACTCCTGATCGTCGGAGGGTTCTCGTTGATCCTTATCGGCGCGATCCACGCCCGCACCCCGCCGACGTCCCGATCAGGCGTGTGGCGAACCATCTCACGGGCTGGCCTGGCCACGCTTCTCGTGGTCGTGGCACTCGGACTGGTGTCCCTGGTGGCATTCGACACCGTCTTCACGCTGTTCCACCAGATCTTCTTTCCTGGTGGCAATTTCACCTTCGACCCAGCCACCCAGCGGCTCGTGCAGCTTTATCCGTTCGGCTTTTGGCAGATCGCGGCCGGAGCGCTGGCGACGCTCCTGTTGCTGCTGTCACTGGCCGGCTTGGCTGGTCGGCCGCTGGCGTGCGCGATCACTCGATGAGACGGCTACGCGATGAGATCCGGGACGCTGCTTGGATTTCGCTACGTCGTCAACCCGGGCTGGCTCGCGGTCTTCGCCATCCTGCTCGTCTCACTGGTCACATCACTCACCGGTGGAGGCAATACCGAGCTTTCGGCGCTCCTAGCGCTGGCCGTCGGACTGGTGGTGGTGGCGCTCCTGATCGTGTCGATCGTGGCGCATGAGCTTGCGCATGCCATCGTGGCCCGCCGACTGGGACTGCCCCAGATGCCGGTCCAGCTGCTCACCCTGGGCCGACCCCGTGAAGACGAGCCCGATCCGATCGCTCCATCCAGCGAGCTCATCGTGGCCATCACCGGACCCGGCTTCAGCGCCGGCGTCGGCCTGGTCTTCGTGGCCATCGCCACCGCCTTGCCGGCTGATCCGGGTGGACCCGCTCGTGCCCTGTATTGGATGTGTCTGTGGCTTGGCCTCGCCAATCTCCTACTGGCCGGCTTCCAGCTGGTTCCCGTACTGCCCCTCGATGGCGGCCGGATCGTGCGGGCGCTGGCCTGGAGCGTCACGCACGACCTGGACGGGGCGACAGCCGCGACCGCGCTCGTCGGTCGCCTGTTCGGCTATCTGGTCATCGGCAGTGGATTGTTCATCACCATGTCGGTCGACCTCGTCCTGGGCGTGTGGCTGGTGCTGCTGGGTTGGTTCTCGACACGGCTGGCCCGGGCTTCGGTCGATCGCCGTCGCATGCGGGAGCTGACGGCCGGTCTGACCGTCGCCGATTGCACCGATACCGACCCGGCCGTGGTCCTGCCCTCCCTGGCGGTCGAGACGCTGCTCCTCGAGGACGCCCAGCGGGGAGGGCAGGGCGTCTATCCCGTGATGGAGGAGGGCCGGCTACTCGGCTTCGTCTTCAGTGGAAGGCTGCGGCGGCCACTGCGGCGGAGGCACTCCGACGAGCGAGTCCGGGACGTCCTCATCCCCACCGATCGAGTGCCCAGACTCGGGCCGGATGAACCGCTGATGCGCGCGGCCGAGCGCCTGGAAGCCATACACAGCGACGGCTTGCCCGTCCTGTCCACCGATGGCACCGACCAGCTCTACGGTGTCGTGACCCGCGCTCGAGTGCTCGACCGACTGCGGGCCCGGCATGCGGTCAGGCAGGCGCGTGGCGGCTCGGCATCATCGGGGCTTCGCGGCTAGGCTCAGCACATGCCGGTCGATGGTTTGCTGACGCTCGAGGAGGCGCGACTCCGGATACTGGATGACGTGCTGCCGCTGCGCCCGGAATCGCTGCCGTTGCCCGAAGCGTTGGGCCGAGTGCTGGCCGAGGACACCCACGCCTTGCTGACGCTGCCCCCTTGGGATAACAGCGCCATGGATGGGTTCGCCGTGCGCAGCCTGGACGTAGCATCAGCGACCCCGGACACGCCGGTCCGATTGGAGGTGGTCGGTGAGGTGGCCGCCGGACATGAACCCGAGGGCGGCGTCGAGCCTGGCACGGCCGTGCGCGTCCTGACCGGTGCGATGATGCCACCCGGCGCTGACAGCGTGGTCAAGGTCGAGGACACCGACGCGCCACCGGGCGTGGCGGCCCTGCCGGACTCGGTCGAAGTGCGCGCCAGCGCCGAGCCCGGTCAGCACATCCGCCGCGCCGGCGGTGACCTGGAGCGGGGTGCAGCGGTGCTGGCGAAGGGAACGCGCATCGGGCCGGCTGCCGTCGCCGTGCTGGCGGCGTCGGGCAACGCTCGCGTCGATGTGCATCGCGCACCCCGTGTCGCCATCATCGCGACTGGTGATGAGCTGGTCCCCATCGGTGAAGCGCTGGGGCCGGCCTCCATCCCTGACAGCAACAGCGAATCGATCGCCGCCCAGGTGCGAGCCGCCGGCGCGCAACCCAATCCGCCTCGGCATCGCCACTGATGATCCGGCAGTGCTTCGCGAACGGCTGCTGGAGGGCATCCTGGCGGCCGACGTTCTGGTAGCCACCGGTGGTGTCTCCGTCGGTGCCCACGATCTGGTCAAGGACGTCTTCGAGGAGATCGGTGAGTTGGACCTGTGGCGGGTCGCCATCCAGCCCGGCAAGCCGCTCGCGTACGGCAGTGCACCTCGGCCCGATGGGGGTCATTGCCTGCTCTTCGGGCTGCCCGGCAATCCGGTGAGCAGCTTCGTGACGTTCGAGCTGTTCGTCCGGCCGGTACTACGTCGGCTGCGCGGCGAGACGGACGACCAAGGTCGTATCAGCGTCCGTGCGGTATTGGCGGAGACCGTCACCAAGGCCGCGGCACGCCGCGCCTTCATCCGAGTGCGCCTGGAGCACGACGCAGCCGACCCGCGTCGACCCAGAGCGTGGCTCGCCGGCGGGCAAGGTTCGCATCAGCTCCTGGCACTGGCCAGGGCACAAGGGCTGGCCATCATCCCCGAAGGCCCGGCCAGTGTGCCGGCAGGAACCGAAGTGGAGGTCATCAGGCTTGACGTCGAGATCGCGTGACTCGTGGCCGGGTCAAACCAGGAAAGAGGCGCCCGCCAGCCGCAAGGATCGGCGTCGACTCAGTCACGTCGACCGGCTGGGTCGGCCGCGCATGGTCGATATCAGCGACAAGCCCGCCTCCGCCCGCCGCGCCATCGCTGAGGCCACCGTCAAGATGGACCAGGAAACTCTCACCCTGGTCATCGATGGCGAGGGCACCAAGGGCGATGTGCTCAGCGTTGCCGAGCTAGCCGGCATCATGGCCGCGAAACGCACCGCGGAGCTCATCCCGCTGTGTCACCCCCTGGCACTCACCGATGTCAGCGTCGAGATCACGCCGGACCGCAAGGTGGGCACGCTGGTCATCACCGCGGCCGCTGCCACGACCGGGCAGACGGGCGTGGAGATGGAGGCCATGACCGCGGTCTCGGTGGCGGCACTTACCGTTTACGACATGGTCAAGAGTGTCGACCGGTTCGTGACCATCAACGGGATCCGGCTGCTCGAGAAGAGTGGCGGCAAGAGTGGGCACTGGAAGCGGCCGACGCCCAAGACCAGGGAAGTCGACGATGAGGCGGCCAAGCCCACCACGGCGCCGACTCGGGCCCGCAGTCCCAAGAGGTAGCGCCGCACAGAGGGGACGACACATGGCAGACACGCACATCGAGCCGGTCGAGGGCCTGCCCGCCCTGGTCGTGACCGTGAGCGACGGGGTCAGCGCAGGCACCCGGGAAGATCGCAGTGGCGAGGTCGTCGAAGGGCGGCTGACGGGCCTGGGCTTCGCGGTGGAGCGCGCCATTGTCGCTGACGAGCCGGATCAGATCGCCATCGTGGTCGCGGATGCAGCCGATCGTGGTGTCCGCCTGGTCGTCACCTCGGGCGGCACCGGCCTGGGCCCGCGCGATCGAACACCCGAAGGCGTCGCCACCATCATGGACTACCTGGTGCCCGGTTTCGGGGAAGCGATGCGCGCCGAGGGTCGCACCCACACCCCCCTGGCGTCACTGTCACGATCGTTTGCCGCCGTGCGCGGCAAAACGCTGATCGTCTGCCTCCCGGGCAGCCCGCGTGGGGTCGCCGAGTCACTCGATGCCGTCGACATGATCCTGGCCCACACGCTCAACACCCTCGCCGGGAACACCACCCACACCGCCGGTAGCAGGGCTGTCTGATGCCGGATTGGGAGCCACCCAAGGTCGGAGCCCGGGCGTCGCTGAGACGGACGTTCACACATCAGGACGTGTTGGCGTTCGCAGCGTTGAGCGGCGACCACAACCCGCTGCACTTCGATGCCGCATTCGCAGCGAGCAGTCCGGCCGGCCGACTCATCGTGCATGGTGGCCTGACGACGGGGCTCTTCAATGCGTTGGTGGCGGAGCGGCTGCCAGGGCCCGGAAGCGTCTTCCTCCACCAGGAGTGGGACTACCCAGCGGCCCTGGGCATCGGCGAGGAGGTCACGGCCGAGGTCGAGGTGATCAAGGCCCGCGCCGACAAGCCCATTACCACGCTGCGCTGCCGGGCCTGGCGCGCCGATGGCACAGAGGTGCTCACCGGCGAGTCGGTGGTGTACACGATGCGGGCTCGCAGCGGTGGCGGATCGAGCGCCTGACGACACTCCATCCCACGCTAGGGGCAAGCGTGACCGTGGTGTACTCTTCGAATTCGATGCGCTGTCCGAATTGTGGGACGCTGGACGGGAGAGTCATCGACTCCAGGGATCTCGACAATTCGACCACCGTCCGACGCCGCCGCGAATGTTCCTCCTGTCGCTCCCGTTACACCACGTATGAACGGGTCGAATCAGCGCGCCTGGCGGTCGTCAAGTCGACCGGTGCACGGGAAGAGTTCGATCGAGACAAGCTTGCCGACGGGCTTTCCAAGGCCCTCACCCGCCGTCCCGTCGGAGCCGACGCCGCTGATCAGGCGGCCGACGAGATCGAAGCGGCACTGCGCGCGCGCGGTGTCAACGAGGTGCCTTCGACGGTCATCGGCGAGCTGGCCATGGAGAAGCTGCGGGCCCTTGATCACATCGCCTTCATCCGTTTCATGAGCGTGTACCAGTCGTTCGACGATATCGAGCAGCTCAAGCACGAGGTCGACGCCTTGTATGCCGAGCGGACCGAGCGGGCGCCGGGCCAGACCACGCTGCGGTTGGTGGCCGAGGACGGCGCCATCACTCCCATCGGGCCGCGCGGCGGTCCCCGCCGACGACCCAGCAAGCGCAAGTAGTCGATGAGCGTCCTCTCGGATCGCGACATCCGTGCCGCCCTGGAGGAAGGACGCATCCGGGTCGACCCATTCGACGCCGATTGCCTGCAGCCTTCATCGGTCGACCTCCACCTGGACCGCGAGTTCCGCGTCTTCCACAATCACCGCTACCCATACATCGACCCGCGTGAGGAACAGTCAGACCTGACCGAGGTAGCTGCGGTCGAGGGCGACGAACCGTTCATCCTCCACCCCGGCGAGTTCGTGCTGGGTCAGACCCTCGAATGGGTCGAGCTCCCCGATGACATCGTGAGCCGACTGGAGGGGAAGTCCAGCCTGGGCCGATTGGGCCTGCTGATCCACTCGACAGCGGGCTATGTCGATCCCGGCTGGAAAGGCAATCTCACCCTCGAGCTGTCCAACGTCGCCAACTTGCCCATCGCCCTGTACTTCGGGATGCGCATCGGCCAGATCTCGTTCTTCGCGATGTCCAGCGCGGTCGAGCGGCCCTACGGTTCCAAGGGCCTGGGCTCGCGCTACCAGGGCCAGTCCACCCCGACTGCTTCAGGCTCGTACCGAGACTTCGAGGCCAACCGCCGAACGACCAAGGGCCGCCCCCGCGGGTAGCGATCAAGCCGCGTCGTAGCGTGGCTCGACCCTTCGCCCACCCAGGTTTCGGTAGCCTCGACTGGACAGTCCGCCTGAGCGTGCGCCTGGCCCGCGGATCTGCGCGGGTTATGCCGCTACCCTTGGAGGATGCCCATCGATGCGAACGCGGATTGGCGCGCAGATCTCGGCGGTGGTACGACCATCGCGCTCATCCAGGCCGGCGTCTTCACCAGCGACGCCGGCACCATCCTGGGGCCGGTCCCACGCCTGATGTGGGAACACCTCGTCGAGGATGAGATCAACCCCGACCACACCCTGACCCAGGCGCTCAACTGCCTGCTGGTCGAGACACCCTCGGGACGCGTCCTGGTCGAGACCGGCGTCGGCGAGCGGATGGACGATCATCACCTGGTTCAGCGTGGTGTCCGTGGGGAACCCATCCTGCCCTCGTTGCGTGCGGCGGGCTTCGACCCGGGTTCCATCGACTTCGTCGCGCTGTCGCACCTGCATTTCGATCACGCGGGAGGGCTGCTCACGAGAGCGGGCGAGTATGCGTTCCCGAATGCCCGTATCGTCGCGCAGGCGGCCGAGTGGGAGTTCGCCCTGGGCGACAATCCGCGCCTGACCGCGTCGTATGAGCAGGCCGAGTTGCGCCTTGCAGAAGCCTGGGCACGCCCGACATCAGCCGATGGCGACGAGGAGCTCATCCCCGGCGTCGAGGTGCGTCGCACGAGCGGGCACTCCGCCGGCCACCAGGCCATCATCGTGCGCGGCCGAGAGCAGACCGTCGCCTTCATCGGGGACCTGTGCATGCGGCCGTGGTCGGCCAATCCCAGGTGGATCAGCTCGTTCGATGATTTCCCCCTGACCAGCGTGGAGGTCAAGTCGACGCTGTTCGCGGAAGCTGCGGAGGAGGGCTGGACCATCGTGCTCTCCCATGAACCACGACGACCCGTGGGCAAGCTCATCTCCATCGGTGACAGGTTCCGTTTCGAACCGGTCGTGTAGTCGGGTAGGCCTCTATCGCCCCAGCATGGGTTCGATGATCGCCGCTGCCGTCTCGCGATCGAGCGGCCCGTACTGGAGGTGCTGGATCACGCCGTCCGCATCGATGAAGATATGGGTCGGCAACCCGAACCCCCGGTAGGTCTTGAAGACGGCGCTGGTGGCGTCGAACCCGATCGTGTACGGCAACGAATACGTCTCGGCGAACTTCGCGACGTCGTCGGGCGTGGTCTCCTGCACGCTCACCGCGACCATCTGCAACCCGTCGTCCGCATATCGCTCATACGCATCGCGGAGCACTGGAGTCTCCTCCTGGCAGGGTGGACACCAGGTCGCGAAGAAGCTCAGCCACACCGGGGAACCGCGCAAGGCCTCAAGCGTGATGATGTGGCCATCGAGGTCCCGCAGCGGAACGGCCTCACCGTCGTCCTGTCCCACCAGCTCAGGCGCCAGTTGCCCGATGGCCAATCCTTCGGTCGGCTCGTCCACAAGGTAGAAACCGGAGCCAGGCTCGGGGGCGTCGGCCATACCCGGGTCGTCGATGGGCACGCTCAGGAGCGCCAGCAAGGCTCCCACGACCAGCAGGACCACGCCCAGCACGAGGAGGTGACGGAGCGTGAACGGGCCGATGACCTGGCGCGACCACCGAGACGGTTCCGCGGGTGTCTCGCTCAAACGTTCGGGATCAGGAAGGCCAGTTCACCGGCGACCAGGCCCAGCCAGTCGAAGATCAGGGCGAAGCCCAGCAGGACCACCAGCGCGCCACCCACGAGCTCGATGTAGTGGCTGTATCGCAGCAGGGGTCGAGTCACCATCGGTGCGCGATCGACTGCCAGTGCCATCAGGATGAAGGGGATCCCGAGGCCGATCGAATAGGCCACCAACAATCCCACTACCTGGGGGCTGGTGCCTACCGCGGCCATGGTCAGGATGGCTCCGAGCGTCGGTCCGATGCACGGCGTCCAGCCGATAGCGAAGACGGAGCCCAATGCGAACCCGCCGACGACGCCGCCACGTCGCGAGCCCCGGCGTTCGCCACCGAAGCGTTCCAGGGGCTTCCACGAGCGGGCCAGCGTGCGGAAGCGCAACACGCCCATCAGGTTCAGCCCCAGCACGATCAGGATAACGCCGCCGATCTGCCGCAGCAGGTCGAGGTTGTCCCGGAGCGGGCCTGCCACGACATACGCCGCCACCCCAAGGATGGTGAAGACCAGCCCGAACCCGAACACGAATGCCAACGCGTTGGGCATCGCCCGCCAGCCAGTCCGTCGGGCGGTGGGCGAGGCCGACGACATCGAGGCTGTGCCGGCGCCTCCGCCAGCCAGCGCGGGCGCACCCGCGGTGGCGAAGGCAGCGGAGGTCGTTCCGACTGGGGCCGAGGTGGCGACGATTCCCAACTGACCCAGGTACGCCGGCACGACCGGCAGGACACATGGGGAGAGGAAGCTGATGAGGCCGGCCAGCAACGCGGCCCCAAGCGTCAGATCCACGGCCGCTGATCTCGCGTCACATCAGCACCGGCAGGACGCGCTTGAGGAAGGCCCGGATCTGGCGGCCACTCGTCACGAGCTCGATCTCCTGATCGCCGACTCGGAACACCGGGATGTGGCGCCCGTACCGTTCCTCCAGCTCCGGATCGGCGGAGATGTCGACGTGTGCCAGCGTCACCCCGGGCAGTCCGGATCGGGCTCGCTCGGCGAGGGCATCGCGCAGCAGCAACTCTGCGTCGTCACACAAGTGGCAACCAGGTCGGCGGAAGATGGTGAGAGTAGGTCGGATGGCATCGTCAGGCATCGGTCAGCGCTGATTCTACGGTGCGCTACGATTTTGGCCCGCGCCCCCGTAGCTCAGTGGATAGAGCGGCAGCGTCCTAAGCTGCGCGTCGGCGGTTCGAATCCGTCCGGGGGCGCCATGCCAACGTGGTTATCTGTGCCGTCAGCTTGCGTGACCCAGCCGCAGCACTTGTCACTGACGAGGCCGGACAAGCGGATTGGGCCATCGCTTGCGCAAGCTCGGAAGCGTGCGTGAACCAAAGCGGCTCTGTCTGTCGCTCATCTCAAGTGGTGACAGGCGACGACGGACGACCACCTCCTGGCCGCCGCGACCTGCTAGGCTCACCGCCGGTTTCCGGACCGATGGCTGACCTTGGGTCGACCGCTGACGGTCGCCACATGGGGGGACCAGGGAGGTCCCGTGAAGGGATTCAGAACCATCTCCATCCTTGCCATCGGCCTGCTGGCAGGTTCGACGGTGGGCGTCGCCGCGCAGGACGAGCAGGCAGCGGACCTGTCCACGCCGGTCTACTTCACGTGGACGGCGGGGGAGCCGGCCTCGGTCAACGAGGGCACGTTCGACGAAAGCGCCGGAGAACTGCGTGGTGTCGTCCTGGAAGGTATCCCCATCGAGGCCAGCGATGCGAGGGTGTCCGGCCTGGCCTATGCCGCCGCCAACGGCAATCAGGAGGTCGGCACCGATAGCCTCGCGATCCTGGAGTCGCGCTCGTATCGCATCGTGAACGACGATGGCGCGTGGACCGGATCGAGCACCTTCGTTTAGGCCGGCGATCCGTCCGTGGACGGACCGCCGATGATCGTTCGGGAGACGGGTGTGCTGATGGGCGAGGGCGCCTATGAGGGCCTGACCGCGTTCAAGACCGGTGACTATCGCGAAGGTTCGTCCGGCGAGGGGGTCATCTACGCGATCGCCGTACCGCCCACGCCGGACGTGCTGGACGCACCGACCGAGTAACTCGGTCGTGCCACCTCGACTGTTGGAGGCCCGTCCCGTGAGGGGCGGGCCTACTCGCGTATCAGATGGATTGCAGCGACCGACCAGCCCACGACCGGTCCAGATCGTATCAAGTTGGTGGGGTCGCGAGCGAGATCGTCTACATGGGCATCCACTCCGACACCATCGATCCGACTCGTCGCCTGCGGGAGGCCCCTTGGCCTGTGCAGGCGCCACTGCATCTCCGCCCACTCGCTGGTCACGGTGCAAGCTCAGAAGGGGGCTGGTAGAAGAAGCGCGAGGCCTTCCGAGCCAAGGCCAGCGAGTCCTTCATCAGGAACCACGCCGATCGCCTGGCTGCTCCTGAGGCGGAGGTCCATGACCAGGCCCTCGAGGCCATCGGTGAGGCCATCGCCATGTTTAGGGCCGACCTGAAGGCGACGAAGCAGATAAGGCAGACCGACGGCAGCATCATCGATGAACCCGCCTGGTTCTGGGGGAACCTTGAGCCGACGGGCCAGCTCGGCCGTGCCCGGTCGATGGCACTCATCGGCAGGATGCCAACGGAGTCTGGGTCGGCGAGGTCGGCCGATCGGGTCGCCGCAAGTTCCGCCCGCTTGGCTTCGAGGAGTTGGTGAACCAGGCACCATCTGGGGCCGGCGGATGAATCCACACCATCGCTCCTGACGCCCCAGATCTCGGTGACGTTGCGCTGGTCGGTAACAGTAGGCCGACGCCACGCATCTTTGAGGTATGGAATGCCATGAAGAGGGGCCTCGCCGGTGGCAACGTTGGGTTGTCGAAGCAACCAGCACCAGGAGGCCCGAGAGATGTTGTACGCCGGTCTGGACCTATCACGCAAGAGGCTCGATGTGCATCTGCTCGATGAGGAGGGTCGGACGGTCGAAGTGACCGCGATCCGGCCCGACGCCGATGCGCTCCGCACGCTGGCCGCCCATGTCGGGCGGCACGGCCAGGAGGTCGCGGCCGCCATCGAGTCGATGACCGGAGCCCGCTTCGTCCACGACCAGCTCGAGCTCGCCGGCTGGGATGTCGCCATCGGTGACGCGGCCAAGGTCAAGGGCATCGCGCCGCTCGCCGCGAAGACCGACAAGATCGATGCCCGGGTCCTCGCCGAGCTCGCCCGTCGCGACCTCGTGCCCGAGATCTGGCTGCCTTCCCCGGACGTCCGCGCCGAGCGGGAGCGGGCGCGCTTCCGTCTCCACCTCGTGCGCCATCGGACGGCGCTGAAGAACCGCATCCACGTCACGCTCATGAGCTTCGGTCACCCCGTGACGATGACCGACCTCTTCGGGGTCGGCGGGCGGGAGCTGCTCCATCGGCTCGACGTGCCCGAGCCCTGGATGGGCACCCTGGCCACGAGCCTGGGCCTGGTCGACGAGCTCGATGCGCGCATCGACGCCTGTGTCCGTGACCTGCGGAGGCTCGGTGCCGATCACCCCTCCATCCCGCTGCTCACGACGGTGCCGGGCGTGGGCTGGGTCCTCGCCTACACCATCGCCTCCGAGATCGGGGACATCGGCCGCTTCGCCAGCCCGAAGAAGCTCACCGGCTACACCGGGCTCTGCCCGCTCGTCCGTCAGTCGGGCGGCCGCGACGTCCGCGGGCCGCTCGCCAAGAACGGACCCAAGTACCTGCGCTGGGCCCTCATCGAGGCGGCCACCCGGGCGGCCCGCCACCCGCGTTACCGGGAGCGCTACGAGCGCAACAAGCAGCGCCTCGGCCGCCAGCGTGGCGCGAAGGTGGCGCGCGTCGACCTCGCCCGCCAGCTGGCCACCGCCATCTGGCACATGCTCACGAAGAACGAACCGTTCGCTCCGGCAGGCCCCGCTATGCGTCTGGTCGCTTGACGACCCTCTATGGAATTGGGCCGCCGGCAGCCTCCTACCCGACCTTGTCCTTCCACGTAGAGAAGGCCATAGAGAGATGAGCGCTGCTCGAACCGATCGACAAGCACAAGGTCCCTGACCTCGATCCGAAGACCCGTCACCGGCCAGCGAGTCGTGCCCTTTGACACGGGCCCCCTCTTCATAGAGAGACGCATTGCTGAGGCTCGCCGAGCCACGGTCGCCACGCCTCGGAAGTCGCGATCTGCTGGACGTACCGCGGGTCAGCGAGCGTTGCCGACACGATGCTCTTGTCACGCACACTCGAGTGCCCGAACACTGCCCGACGATGTCCTGGAGTCCACTCGGCTGACTCACGGAATACCCTCATGAAGTTGCATCCCTCTGAGACAGTTGGCCGACCCCGAGCCGTAGTGGGGTATGGAGGTTGTGACGCGGATGGCAGACCGAGGCGGCAGCGATGAACTTGCGTCCGCGGCTGCCGGTGATGAGGTCGCCTTCCGTCGCATCATCAGCGCCCACCACGAAGACATGCGCCGGGTCTGCCTCGCGATCAGCGGCGACCACGCCATCGCTGAAGAAGCCGTGCAGGCCGCCTGGCTCGTCGCGTGGAAGAAGCTTGACAGGGTCCATGGTCCCGACCAACTGCGTCCCTGGCTCGTGTCTGTCGCAGCCAGGGAAGCAAGGCAGCTTCTCCGCAAGCGTCACCGCCGCGCAATGATCGAGGTGACCAGCGTCACGACGGGAAGAGTCGGGGGCGTCGATCCGGCGACGGGCATCGCCTCGGTAGATCTGCGAGCGGCCCTCCAGCGCCTGGATCCGGACGACCGCACCCTGCTCGCCATGCGATACGGCGCCGGCTTCACCTCCAGCGAACTTGCCATCGCCACCGGTATCAGTGCGTCCGGCACTCGCAGCCGCATCGAACGACTGCTCAAACGACTCCGAGAGGACCTCAGCGATGGATGACATGACCGCGTTCGAGCGGCAACTCGCTGCCGAGTACGCCGACCTGATGGGACCTGTTCGTCCTGTCGATGACGCCGCGATCTTTGACGCCATCAACGCCACCCAGTCACGCACATGGAGGTTCCAGACCATGTTCAACGCGACCAAGTTCGTCGCCGCCGGTGCCATCGTGGCCCTGTTCGGCAGCTTCCTGTTGGCGGGGGTCCTGACGGAGCAAGCTCGGGAAGTCCCGTCGGCCGTGGCGCCAGGACTCGGCGTCGCGGTCAGCGGCACCTTCGGCGGGCTGTGGCCATCGCCCGAACCCACCAGCGTCTACAAGAGCGACGGTTTCGTGGTTGGCTCGTACGTTCTGGATGGCCTGCCCACCGACTTCGATGACGACCGGCTCGACGGCACCATGACCGGCAGGGCTGACACGGCCTTCTACGGTCCGGACGTGGCCGTGCTCGAGGGACCGAGTCACGATCACCAACGAGAACGGCGCCTGGAGCGGCGACATCAGAGGCGCTGGCGTGACGGCAGGCGACTGGGTCGTGGTGATCCGGCTCGATGGTTCGGGTGCCTACGCTGGCCTCTCGGCAACGTTGATCCCGAACGCGGACGGGTCGGTCCCAGGCTCTGCCGCCGGTGTGATCTACGCATCCGATCGATCTTGATCCAAACCAGCGCCCCGAGGCCACGACGGTCGCCGAGTAGTACGGTCGCGGCAACGTTCGCCACTGCGCCATGTGAAGGCACGAAATTCCCCTGGGGACGACCGGATCGACGGCAGTCTCCATGCGGCGTCGGTCGCTTCGATGGTCGTGGGTGGAACTCCTGTTTGCGAACACGCACCACGGACGTCGCCGCCGATGGCATGATCGACAGCCATGGACCCCTCCCGGACGCCCGGTCACCGCATCGTCGAGTTCGACCTGCGCCTGCTTGGCGTCGACCACATGCCCCTCGCCGGACGAGACGTGCGCGTCACGCAGCAGCAGCACGCGTTCCTCTTCGGCTGCACCGGCTTCGAGCTCGTGCCGGCGGCGAACGGAGAGCTGACGACCGATGCCCGTGCGATCGCCCGGCGTCTCGAGCAGCGCTGGTTCGATCTGTTCGATGCGGTGACGCTGCCGTTCTACTGGGGCTGGTTCGAGCCCCGCCGCGAGGTACCTGACACCGCCCGGCTCCAAGTCGCGGCGCGTTGGTTCCAGGAACGCGGTGCTGTCGTCAAGGGTCACCCGTTGTGCTGGCACAGCGAGTCCGCACCCTGGCTGCTGGACCTATCGGTCGACGAGATCCGCGAGGCCCAGCTGGCACGTATCCGACGTGAGGTCACCGGGTTTGCCGGCCTGATCGACATGTGGGACGTGGTCAACGAGGCCGTCATCATGCCGGACTTCGATCGCTATCCCAGTGGGATCACGACCCTTGCTCAGCGACTCGGCCGGCTCGGACTCCTGCAGGAGACATTCGCCACGGCGCGAGAGGCGGCCCCAGGTGCGCTGCTCCTGATCAACGACTTCGACCTCTCGGAGTCCTATGAGCGCCTCATCGGCGAGGCGCTCGAGGCCGGCGTGCCCATCGATGCCATCGGTCTCCAGTCCCACATGCATCAGGGATACTGGGGCGAGGAACGAACGATGCTCGCGCTCGAACGCTACTCGCGATTCGGGATGCCGCTGCACTGGTCTGAGACCACGCTCATCTCCGGGGCCCTCATGCCGACTTCGATCGTCGATCTCAACGACTGGCAAGTCGATGCGTGGCCCAGCACGCCGGAGGGAGAAGCGCGTCAGGCCGACGAGGTGGTACGACACTACCGCACGCTGTATCAGCACCCGGCAGTGACGGCGATCACCTGGTGGGGGCTGCCCGACGGCGGGTGGCTCAACGCTCCGAGTGGCCTCGTCCATGCCGACGGCACGCCGAAGCCCGCGTTCGAGGCGCTGCTTGGGCTCGTCAAGGGCGACTGGTGGCTGCCGGCGACCGAGCTCGTCACCGACGACGCTGGCCGGATCACGTTCCGTGGGACGGCAGGCAAGTACCGCGTCGAGTGCGGGCACCACGAAACGACGGTCGACGTGCCTCTTGGACACGCTGCCCTCGGCGCCGAGGTCGTCATCGGCGTGTAGTTCAGCGAGGGGCCACAGCACCTCGCGGCGACAGTGCTCCGTCGACAACGACGATGACCGGATCGCGCAATGGAGCCATCGGGTCGTCGGCACCGGCGCACGGGCTTGTGTCAGGATTCATGGGCGGACACCGGCCGGCGGCCGTCGGCAGGGTGGACCGGCGGATTGGGAGGCGCAGCATGCGATACGGCATCCTGGGGGAGAGCGTCATCGAACGGGTCCTGGTCGCGAGCCGGCTACTACCGACACCCATGCTCGAGGGCTACGCCATGGTCAGCACCCAGGCCCTGCTGGTGGCAGCGAAAGTGGGCCTCTTCGAGGCGATGGTGGATGCACCCCTGACCGCGACGGAGATCGCGGCCCGGTGCGACTGTGATGCGATCGCGACCGAAAAGCTCTGCAACCTCCTGGTGGGCATGCGGTACCTCGAGGTCATCGAGGCTGAGCGCTACCGACCGAGCCGGATGGCTCGTCGGTGGCTCACCGGTCCTTCGTCGGTCATGGACAGCGTGCTCATGAAAGAGCTCGAGTGGCGCTGGCTAGACGGACTCGAGGCATTCGTGCGCTCGGGCCACCAGCACGACGTCCACGAGACGATGAGTCCCGCCGACTGGGGGCTCTATCAGCGGGGCATGCGATCCAATGCCGGTGTCGTGGCGCCTCTGGTCGCACGGCGGCTCCCCATCCCGGATGGGGCACTGGAGATGCTCGATATCGGCGGCTCGCATGGCTATTTCTCGGTCGCGATCTGCAAGCGTCATGCAGGCCTCCGATCGACGATCCTGGACCTGCCTCAGGCGGTCGAGCACGCCGCGCCACTGCTCGAGGCGGAGGGCATGGGCGACCGTATGGACATCCGCGCCGGTGACGCCCTTGCCGATGATCTCGGCACCGCGGCATACGACGTCATCTTCATGGCCAGTCTCTGTCACCATTTCGATGACGAAGCCAATCGGGACCTCATGCGCCGCTGCGCCACAGCGCTGCGGGCGGGCGGGATGGTGGCGATCTTCGATGCGGTCCGTCTCCCGCCGGGCAAGAATGACCAGGTCGGCAGCTTCTTCGACCTCTACTTCGCACTCACCAGCCGTGCTGGTCTCTGGACCTACGAGGAGATGGCCGATTGGCAACGGTCCGCGGGCCTGTCACCGCGGCGGCCCATCGGGCTGCCGGGCTCGCGTGGGAACGGGATCCAGGTCGCAGACAAGGTCGAACACCGAGGCCGCGATACCTAGAGGATGAAGCCTCGACGCCTCGGTCCCGATCACGACCAGGTCTGGCGGGATGACCCGACGAGACCCGTAACGATTTGCGAACGGTCATCTCCGAGGATTTGATAGGCAGCCACAGCGGCCGCCCATCGACGCCCCGGCGCGATCGTCGCGCCAGCAAAGAGGAAGAAGGATCTCCATGACTGGGACTCGCAAGATCACCGCATCGCTCATCGCCGCGACGCTCCTGCTCGCTGCTGCTCCAGTGGCCGCCCAAGATGAAGCCACGCCATCGGTCGGTATAGCCGAGGTCTCGGGCCCCATCGAGGTCTCCGGCGTGGATTATGCCTTCGTCGGCCTGCCCACGAGCGTGCCCGCGGGAACTCAGCTCACATTCCGCAACGATGGCACCGAGATGCACGAGATGGCCGTGATCCACATCCTCGACGAGACCACGCCGCTCGAGGAGCTGATGGCCATGCCGGAGGAGGAGTCGGCAGCGCTGTCCGAGTTCGTTGGCTTCGTGTCAGCCCTGCCCGGCACGAGCGCCGAGGACTCGGTCACTCTCGACACGCCCGGACGATACGTGGCGCTCTGTTTCATCCATCAGGGAATGGACCCCAAGGCCTTCGAGGCGGCGGGTGTCGATCCGATGGAATTCGATGAGACGACCGACCCGAGCGACCTCCCGCCCGCAGCCCAGGAGCTGCTCGCATCGATCGAGTCGAACCCACCGCACATGGCGCTGGGCATGATCCAGGAGTTCACGGTGACCGAGGCCGGTACCGAGGTCGGACCGCTGCCCAGCGATATGTCCGAGTCGGCGCCCGACGCCGAGGCGTCACCTGCCGAGTAGCTTCCGCAGCCCACCGACTGATGGGTTCGGCTGGCGAGCCGGGCCCGTCAGTCGTACTCGCGCCGCAGCGCCGATCTCGCGGCGAGGTAGCCGCTCATGCCATGGACGCCGCCGCCCGGGGGAGTGGACGTCGAGCAGAGGTAGAGGCCTCGGATCGGCGTGGAGTACGGGTCCCAGCGCAGCGTCGGCCGCGCCAGGAGCTGACGCAGGTCCTGTAGCCCGCCGTTGATGTCACCGCCGACGTAGTTCGCGTTGTAGGCCTCGAGCTCGGGAGCCGTGCGCACGGCCGAGCCCAGGACGACATCGCGAAAGCCCGGCGCGAAGCGCTCGATCTGGGCCTCGATGCGGGCGCTGACGTCGGCGCCCGAACCGGACGGGACGTGGGCGTAGGCCCAGGCCGTATGTCCGCCGACCGGTGCGCGTGACGGATCGGCCACCGTCGCCTGCACCAGCAGCACGAACGGCCGCTCCGCGATCCGCCCGGCGTGCACCGCACGCTCCGCGGCTTCCAGCTCTTCGACCGAGCCGCCGAGGTGGACCGTGCCGGCCACGGCCAGCTCCGGCGAGCGCCAGGGGATCGGGGCGGACAGGGCCCAGTCGACCTTGCAGACGCCAGGCCCGAAGCGGAACTGCTCCAGCGCCCGGCGGTAGCGGGGCGGCAGCCGATCGCCGGCGATGGCGACCAGCTGCCGCGGGGTCACATCGAACAGAGTGGCGCGGGCCGGCGGGAGGTCCGCCATCGACCTGATGGGGGAGTCGGTGATGATCTCGCCACCCAGCGAGCTCACGACACCCACGAGGGCATCGGTCAGTCCGGCGATACCACCACGGACGACCGGCCAGCCCACCTGGTGCGCGCTCATGCCCAGCACCAGCCCGAACGAGGCGGTGGCAGGCTGACGCAAGGGCACCATGGCATGAGCCGCGAGACCCGCGAGCAGAGCCCGCGCGGGCTGCTCACGGAAGGCGATGCGTCCGAGCGTCGTCACCGGCGCGAGCGCCGGCAGCCCGAAGCGTGCCATGGCCAACGGATGTCGAGGATCCGTAGCAGCGGGCCAAGGATCGACGCCATGAGGCGACCCGCGTCGGCGTCGCGGACGAGCGGGGCCATCAGGCGCCGGTAGGCCTTGCCGTCACGGCCGAGTCCAGCGGCCGTCTGGCTCACATCACGGTGGAGCAGGACGGCGCGGTCGTCGAGCGCGTGACCGAGGGGGACCTCGGGCTGCACCAGCTCCACGCCGAGCTCGGCCAGGTCAAGTGTGGCGAAGAAGGGCGACACCAGCGCCGTCGCCACCACCGTGGCACAGACGTCGTGAATGAATCCGGGCAGGGTGAGCTCCGCCGAGCGCATTCCGCCGCCGGGGCTCGACGCTGCCTCGAACACGCGCACCCGCACACCCGCACGAGCGAGCGTGATAGCAGCTGCGAGACCGTTCGGCCCCGAGCCGACGATGTTCGCCGTCGCTCGTCCCGATCGTTGGCTCACTCGCCAATCATCGGCCACGTCGACCGGCGCTGCCGGGCTGCCCGGAGATCCGCTCTGGCTGAGTGAGAATGGAGACTCAGTCCTTGGGCCTGCGGATCATGCGCCGCGGGTGGGCCATCATCCAGATGCCGGAGCGGATGGCCGCGTTGTGACGGACGTTGCGGGCATGACGCCACTGACGCCTGGGGTCGACACAGACACGCTCAGCCGTGGGAACGCCAGTGGCGCCATTCCGTGCAGCCAGGTTGGTCAGTGTGGTCTTCCAGTGATCATCCTCCCGATCGTGTCCACCGGCCATCAGCACGAACTCGAAGAGCGGATCGCTCGCCCTGAGTAGCGCGCTTATCCGGGCGATCGTGGCACCGGACTCCGTGGTCGCGCTGAAGGTGATCCAGGCGGCGAAGACGTGACCTTCGGGCGTCATGAAGGTGAACAATTCGTCGTCCGCGTAGATGACCATCACGCCGGTCGAGAGCACCTGTCGACCGGGCGCCTCCCCGTTGATGAGCCCGACCTCGCCCGGCGAGATCTCCGCGAATGGGGCGTAGAAGCGCTGTCCGCTGGGCCAGAATGAGCCGAACTCCCGCTTCCAGATGGCGACCACGTCGCGCGGCGGGGGGTCGGCGCCCTTGAATTCGATCTGGTAGGTCTTCTGCCAGAGTTGTCCGAAGCCTTGCAGTGGGCCGGACAGGCGCTTGCCGGAGACATTGAGGTTGATCGCGTCCTTCGGGACGACGCCCAGCGACAGCCGGTCGATCGGCTTGGCCCAGGTCGTCTCGGGATCACGCTCGTCGAGTGGGGTGGGATCCATGTCAGGCACTCCTTACGCGGTTGACTCGAGGGCGGCAGCCTCGGTCTCGTGCACCGCGATCGCTTCGTCGAGCCGGGTCAGGGCCAGGATCTGGCGGTAATGCTCGTCGAGCCCCGTCGCCAGGAGGCGCTGGCCGCCGCGCTGGCATCGCACCAGCGTGGTCACGAGCACGCCGATGCCACCGCTGTTCATGTAGTCCATGCCGGCGAAGTCAAGGAGCAAGGACCTGGCACCGGCTGCGCTCGCATCCGTGTAGGCATCGCTGAACGCGCCGTCGCTCGCGGCGGTCACGTCGCCGTGCACCCGAAGCAGGGCGGAGGTTCCATCCATCTCGACGTCGATGGTGGTCGTGGTCATGCGTCACGCTCCTCGTCTACGATGGTCATGAGGTCGGAGAGTCGGGTGATGCGGAAGACCTCTCGATAGTGCTCGTTCAGCCCGCGCGCCTGCACCGATCGCTGATCCCGTCGGGCATCGGCCAACAGCCGCACCACCAGCGCGATACCGGTGCTGTTGATGTAGCCCACCCGGGTGAAGTCGACCTCGATCCTTGACGCCCCGGACGATGCCGCCCTCGAGTACGCTTCCGAAAGCGCGACTTCCCCGTCGCGGTCGAGGCGCCCCTGCAGCACGATCCGGCTGAGCGCCTCGCCGCTCTCGACGCTGGCAGCGAGTGCGGCATCGGTTGGTGGCCTGGTCGTCATGTGTCACCTCCATCCAGGTTGACGCTGAGCACCACCGCCTGGCCCAGCTCGGTCTGCTCCGTGGTCAGCTCGTCGACCATCGCATCGATGAGGAACAAGCCCCAGCCGCGCGGCGACTGCTCGCCCTTGATCTTGGCTTCGATGTCGGGGACCTCGGATTCTCCGAGCGGGATCGCACCTCCAAGGCCCATATCGGCGATGCGCACCTGCAATCGAGTGGTCGTCGCCGTGACCCGGACGTGGATGGGGATCTCGGGCTGGCCGCCGCTGCCGTGCTCGATGGCGTTCATGGCAGACTCCGACACAGCGGTCTTGAGACGCTCCATCCGATCCGGCTGGAGCCCGAGTGGCGCCACTGCCCCAGCGACCCGTTCCATGGCGAGCCGCTCATTGCCGACGACGCTGGCGATCTCGACGTCCAAGAGCACACGCTGGTCGCTGGGCTCATGACTCTCGTCGGTGCCGAAGGCTCGCGCGCTGCCCCGTCGGCGAAGCGTGACCATCGTCAGGTCGTCCTCTTGCTCCCAATCGGGACCGGTGAAGGCATGAAGGTCGTCGAGGAGCTGATCGACGAGGTCACTGCCGGAGGCGTCCACGGCGAACGCATCCCGCAATCTCGAGAAGCCATACATCTGCCCGTCGGTGTCATGTGCCTCGACGAACCCGTCGGAGTAGAGCAGGAGACTGCTTCCCGGTCCGATGACCCCCTCTGCCTCCTCGTACTCGATGTCCGGCAGCAGTCCCAGGGGCATTCCCGTGGCGCGGAATTCGCTGACGTTCCCATCGGCGCGGACATAGGGCAGGTTGTGACCCGCGTTGGCGAAACGGAATGAGCCGCTCCTGGCGTCCAACACCCCATACAGGCAGGTGACGAACATGTTGGTTGGCATCTCCTGGCAGAGCAGCTCGTTGGCTCGCTTGAGGACGGCGCCAGGTTCTACCGAGCGTGGGGCTTCCGCACGGAGGATGGAGTGAGTTCGTGCCATGAGCAAGGCGGCCGGGACGCCCTTGTCGGTGACATCGCCGACGACCACCGCGATGCGGCCGTCGGGAAGCTCCATGAAGTCGTAGAAGTCGCCGCCGACGGCGCGGGCTGGGCCGTAGTACGCAGCGATCTGCCACTCCGGCAAGTCGGGCAGCGAGTGCGGCAGGAACTGCTGCTGGATCATCGTGGCGACCCGCAGCTCCTGTTCCATACGCTGCCGCTCGGCCTCTTCGGTGGCCTGGGTCTGCACCAGTTGGGCCACTCGGATCGACGGCGAGGCGAGGCTGGCGAGTGAAGTGAGCAGGCGCCGATCATCGGTCGAATAGTCCTGCTCGGAGAGACGCGGGCCGAGGTAGAGCGCTCCGATGAACTCGCCTTGAGCCGTCAGCGGCACGACCAGCGTGATGCCCCTGGCACGCATGGCCTCCAGCGCCGGGGAGTCGAGGTTCAGGCGCTCCACGTCCACCATCTCGGTGGCGGATTGGAGGACCGCCATGAGTGGGTCATCGTCGGCGATCTCCACCGGCGGGACCTCCGCGAGATCGACAGGATGGCCATCAGGCAGGCCCGACTCCGCCTTCGCGGTGGCGAAGGATGCCGACCGGCGACGATCGGTGCCGCGAGCGAGACCGATCGTGCGCCGCAGCGAGCCGATGAATGTCATGGTCGTAGCCTGCCTCCACGTCGTCCGGGATTCGTTACGGGTCCAGGGCTCATCGCCCGTCCCCCTGCCGCTCGCGCAGCCAGAGGCCCACGCTGGCGGGCCGTACGGCCGCGTCCACGGTGGCCAGGATGTCCGACCGGATGGTGTCCAGGTCGACCTCGTCGCGGAGCCGCTCGCCGAAGGCGCCCACGAGCCGCTCCCCGTCGTAGCGGGCCCGATCGAAGCGACGATCCACGGCCCGCTGGACGCGACCCCGCAGCGGCGCGAAGAGCGCCGCCACCACGAGCGTCGAGACCGCCACCGCGAGCGTGTCCCCTCCGGTGAACGGCTCGAGCACCGCGCTCGAGCCCAGCACCAGCAGCGCGAAGGCGCCCACCAGCACGACGGTCACCAGGGCCCAGCCGATGGTGCGGCTGATGAGCCGATCGATCTCGTAGAGGCGGTAGCGCAGCACCGCGATGCCGATGGCGATGGGCAGGCAGGCGAGGGCCAGCATGACGAACGCCCATCCCCAGCCGTCCGTCCGCAGCGCCAGGCCCAGCAGCGCGATGGCGATGAGAACGACCGATGCGCCCAACCACTTCATCTGCTGCCGCTCCGGCCCGCGGCACTTCCGGAAGCGAGACCCGACCGCTACGAGCGCCCCGATGATGAGGAAGCCCGAGACCATCGTGGTCACCGTTTCGACCGACTCCCAGACGGCGCCAGCCCAGGCTGTCGGGTTCGGCAACATCCGGCCGTACGCACCGAGGTGCGGTGTGATGAGCGCGAGGGCCACGCCCATGATCAGCGTGATGGCTGCGACCACACCGACGACACGCCAGCGTGGTCCCGGCAGTCGACCGTCCGGATAGAGCAGTGGAAGCCATACCGTGAGGAGTGGGAACGCCAGCGCCGCGAATGCCGGTGAGAGCCAGTCGAGCAGTCGGTAACCAGGCAGCGGCGGGCTCACTTGCATGCTGCGCTCGACGTACGTCAGAGAGAAGTCGCCGAGGATCAGACTCGTTCCACCGATGAGCAGGATCCAGCCGATCGGGTTGCGCGGTCGGAGGATGGCCAGGACGGCGCCGACCGTGGGCAGCGACAGGAATGCCGCGATGGCCGGAAGGATGGTGATGAGATCGGCGAGCCCATCCACGCTCGTCTGCAACTGCTCATGCCCGGGCAAGAGGGCCGACGCGAACAGGAACCCCACCATGCCCAGGGCCAGGGCCAGCAGGACCAGGGCCAGCCAGGTCGTGGGCCGGCGGCGGGCCGGGTCGGTGGGTCCAGGGCTCATCGCCCGTCCCCCTGCCGCTCGCGCAGCCAGAGGCCCACGCTGGCGGGCCGTACGGCCGCGTCCACGGTGGCCAGGATGTCCGACCGGATGGTGTCCAGGTCGACCTCGTCGCGGAGCCGCTCGCCGAAGGCGCCCACGAGCCGCTCCCCGTCGTAGCGGGCCCGATCGAAGCGACGATCCACGGCCCGCTGGACGCGACCCCGCAGCGGCGCGAAGAGCGCCGCCACCACGAGCGTCGAGACCGCCACCGCGAGCGTGTCCCCTCCGGTGAACGGCTCGAGCACCGCGCTCGAGCCCAGCACCAGCAGCGCGAAGGCGCCCACCAGCACGACGGTCACCAGGGCCCAGCCGATGGTGCGGCTGATGAGCCGATCGATCTCGTAGAGGCGGTAGCGCAGCACCGCGATGCCGATGGCGATGGGCAGGAGGCTCTGGGTGAGCGTCGCGGCGAAGTAGAGGACACCGGACAGGGACTCGATCGCGAGCACGTAGGCGATGGACATCGCGACCATCGATGCCACCAGCACCGCGAGGCCCCCCAGGAACCATTTCAGCTGCTGCCGCTCGACGCCGGCGGACCTGCGGAAGCGAACGACGACCGAGACGAATGCGAGCAGGATGAAGAGCACAGCCATCGCGTTGAGGACGCCGGTGACCGTCTCGACGACCCTCTCGGCCGTGCCTCCGATGGCCGTCGGATTGGGTAGGGTCCGCCCGAATGGGTCGTCGTTGTCGGTCACGAACGTGAGCGCGCTCGAGATCGGCATCAGGATGGCGGCCGTCCATGCCACCGCACGCCAGCGAGGGCCGGGCAGCCGGCCCGTGGGGAAGAGCAGGGGGACCCAGAAGACGACCAGGAAGAAGCCCACCGATTCGAACACCGGCTGCAGCCAGTCGAGAACCCGATACCCGGGCAGGTCCCAGGCCTGAAGGACCGCCAGCTCAGCGTAGCTCGGCGCGAAGTCCGTCAGGACGACGAGCGTGCCGCCAACGAGCAGGAGCCAGCCGATCGGATTGCGGGGCCGCAGGATCGCCAGGGTCGCGCCAGCGAGCAGCATCGATACCCACGCGCCGAGGGTGGCAAGGGCCAGCGCAACGTCGAGCAGGCCTTGCGAGGCGCCTGTCGCACGCTCGCCTAGGACGGCGAACACCCAGAGCAGTAGGGCGATCAACGTCAGCGAGCCCGCGAGCAGGACGACCGCGACCCAGCTCGAGAGGCGCGACCGAGCCGACGACGAATGGACGATCCGTCCCGATGTCCGCATGGTCATGGAACGATCTTCGAGCCAACGGTCATGCGCTGAGTCTCCCGGGGGACGTTCGCAAAACGTTACGACATCATGTCCAGCCACCGGTTCACGAGGAAGGTCACCGTTACGAAGTCGGAACGCTGCGCGCTATCGTTGCGTTGTGATCAGTATGCGGTTGTTCGGCCCCGTCGAGTTGGACGTCGACGGTCACCCCCTGGTCGTCGATACGCGGAAGGCCATCGCGCTTCTGGCGTACGTCGCCGTCCTGCGCCGACCGGTCTCGCGCGAGACGCTCGCGGGGCTGCTGTGGCCTGACTCGTCCGATTACGACGCTCGAGGGGCGCTCCGTCGGACCCTCTCGGTGCTGAGGTCCGGCCTGCGGTCATCCGGGCTGGTCGTGACGCGCACGACGGTCGAGCTTCGCGACGGGGAAGTCGATGTCGACCTTGATCGGTTCCGCACGCTGGTCGCCGCGTCCAGGAGCCATGAGCACCCGGACCGACAGGCCTGCCCGGCCTGCCGCCACCGCCTGGAGGCTGCGGTCGGAGTCGCGCGTGGCCCCTTCATGGAAGGCTTCGCCCTGCGTGACAGTGACACGTTCGATGAGTGGCAGGGCGCGGAGCGCGAGATCTATCAGCGCGAGCTCTCGGGCGCGCTCGAGCGACTCGTCAGCGAACAGATCGCCGCGTCGGAGTGGGGTGGCGCGATCGCATCTGGCCACCGCTGGCTGGGTCTTGATCCGCTGCACGAACCGGCGCACCGGGCGCTGATGGAGGCATACGCGAGATCGGGCGAGACCGCTGCGGCGGTGCAACAGTACCGCGACGCGGCCGCCATCCTGGACCGGGAGCTCGGCGTGGCGCCGCTCCCGGAGACGAGCGAGCTCAACCAAGCCATCCTGACAGGTTCCCTCGCTGCCACGCGGCCGCCCGAAGCCATCGACCATCGCCGAGCGCGACCTGCTTCGGAGTGGCCCTTCATCGGCCGACGCGAGGAGCTGGCCCGGCTCCGGGCAGCGCTTGATCGGGCAACGCCGGACGGTCGTCTCGTCGTCGTGGAAGGGGAGGCGGGCGTCGGCAAGACCCGGCTCGCCGACCGCTTCGTGGAGCTGGCCGTGGCCGCCGGTCATCCGGTAGTCGCGGTACGTTGCTTCGCTGGCGAGGCCGGGATCGCGTTCGCGCCGATCGTGGCCCTGCTGCGTACACGGCTGGCATCGGAGAAGGGCCTGGTGGCGCTCTCGGATCTCAGCCCAGCCACACGCGCGGTCCTCGCGACGCTCCTGCCCGAGTTGGAGTCTGGGCCACGGCCCCGAACTGCGAGACCCAACCGGACTGGCCCTGCTGGACGGTTGGCGGTGCTCGAATCGGTCGCTGAGGGACTGGCGGGTGGTCCTCCCTCCCCACTGCCGTCGATCGTTCGATTGGACGATGTCCAGTGGGCTGATGGATCGACACTGGAGTCACTGGCATTCCTCGCGCGACGGCTCCGGGGTCGTCGGACGCTGCTGCTCCTGTCGTGGCGTCGCGAGGAGCTCCCGGACAGTGCGGCCTCCACCGTCGCCGCCGCCCGGTCACCCATGGGCGAAGTCGTTCGGCTCGGGCGGCTTGATCCTGATTCCACACGGGAGCTTGCGATCAGCCTCGCTGGTCGACTCGCGGCCGACATGCCCGCAGCAGCGACTGACGACCTCGTGGCTGAATCCGAGGGACTGCCGCTCTATGTCGTCGAGGCGCTCGCAGCGGCCGATCGAGAGCCGGGAACAGCGCCAGCCGGCATCCGAGCCTTGCTTCAGACGCGACTCTCAGGCCTCAGCGACGTGGCCTCCCAGGTGGTCGCGGCAGCCTCGGTCATCGGTCGCTCGTTCGACCTCGACACCGTGCGCGCGGTGAGTGGTCGCTCCGATGATGAGACGGTCTCGGCGCTGGAGGAGCTCACGAGGCGAGGCATCGTCCGCGAAGGTCCCACGCAGGGCGTCGCCGAATACGATTTCGCGCACGCTCGGCTGCGAGAGGTCGCCTACGAAGAGGCCAGCTCGGCGCGCCGCCGCCTGCTGCATCGCCGTGTGGCAGCTGCGCTCCGAGTGTCCACCGCGACCGATCCGGATAGCCTGGGCCGTCTGGTGCGCATCGCCCGACACGAGCGCGACGCGGGCCGACTCACGGAGGCCGCGGACGCGTTCGGCAGGGCCGGTGATCATGCTCGAGAGGTCTACGCCAATCGCGAGGCGCTCGACTATTTCGAGACCGCACTGGCGCTGGGTCACCCCGACGCGAGCCGCCTGCATGAGGAGGTCGGCGACGTCCTCATGTCGCTCGGGGAGTATCCGCGGGCCACGGCTTCCCTCGAGCTTGCGGCTGTCGACGCCGAGCCTCCTCGACTGGCCGGCGTCGAACATCGGCTAGGCCGCATCGCTCTGCGACGTTCCGACCCTGCGACGGCTGAGGCGCATCTGGTGGCAGCGATCGCCGCGCTCGATGCGGCAGGCATCAGTGACGGGCCGGTCCGTGCCCGCATCGTCGCGGATCGCGCCGCAGCTGCCGCGCGTATGGACCTGCTGGATCAGGCCTGGTCGCTCGCGACCGAGTCTCGCGCCCTTGCCGCCGGTGACCTCGGCGCGGAGATCGAGGCGGACAGGACCATCGGCCGTGTCGCCCGTGACCGAGGTGACCTGGAAACGGCACGGCATTCGCTCGAGCGCAGCCGCGCCGGGGCGCAGGAGCTTGGGGACCCCATCGCGTCGATCGCAGCGTCGAACGCCCTGTCACTCCTCGCCCGCGACGAAGGCGACCACAGGGAGGCCATCTCGCTCGCGCAGGATGCGTTGGGCACCGCAAGGCGAACCGGCGAGCGGCATCTCGAGGCGGCTCTCCAGAGCAACCTCGCGGATGCTCTCGAGGCGGCCGGTCGACACGAGGACGCGATGGCACATCTCAGAGCCTCGGCACAGATCTACGCGGATCTTGGAGGCTCCGTCGAGCCGACCGAGCCAGGCATCTGGATGCTGGAGTCGTGGTAGGTCCTCGCTGGTCCCCGCCACGGTCGCCAGTGGCCAAGGCATCGTCGCGGTAGCACGCCCAATCCGGGCTCAGCTACGCTAGTCACACGCAGCCAGGAGCGCATCCACTTGCCGACCCTCCGGGAGCATCTCGACTCACCCCAATTCCCAGACGAGGATCCGCACGCAGCGGCGGAGCCAAAGGCATCCGGTCTGAGCCTGGCCAAGCTCAGCGGCGGCTGGGTCGCGCCCGGCCAACCACGCTCCAGGGCCTACCTCTTCTACGGCATCTCGCTGGTGGCGGGATCCCTGCTGGCCATCAGCAGCGGGCCCGGCGGATTCGATCTGATCGCCTTCGGCGGCCTCGCGGCCATGGCGCTCGGGGTCTTCGGGATCGCCGAAACCATCCGTGGCAGGCGTTTTCCCAGGCCCTGATCACCGATACTGTCGTTTCACCCAGCGAAGGGCGATCAGCCCTCCGGAGACTCTGGAGGGCTGATCCTAACTCCACTTGGGACTGGTGCCTACGAGACGACGTTGACCGTTTCGCAGTTGGTCACGACGTCGATCGAGTCGACGAAGGCGCGGTCGTCGTCACCATTGCCACAGTCGACGTAGTCACGCCGACCGTCATGTGCGGCTCGCAGGACGTCGTTGCCCGGCCCTCCGAGCAGGCGGTCCTTGCCGGGCCCGCCGACGAGCTTGTCACCTCCATTGCCACCGATGAGCTTGTCATCGCCCTTACCGCCGTACAACTGGTCGCGCCCGTTGCCGCCGCGAAGGGTGTCGTCACCCCGATCTCCCTGCAGCCAGTCGCGGCCCTTGAGGCCCGCCAACTTGTCTGCAGCGTCGTATCCGATGATCTTGTCGCGACCGTTATCGCCGACCAGGTTGTCCGGGCCATTGGTGCCCTTCAGGACATGATCATACGTCGCTGCCGGCCCTGCGGCGCTGGCTGCAGTACCCACCAGGAACAGCGCGAGTGCCGCGACCCCAGCCGACACCAATGACTGCCTCATGGCCTTCTCCTCCGAACGGAGCGCCCGGGACCCGCGAAGACGCCAGTCAGCCGGCCTCCACCTCGATAGTAGGGGAAACCCCCGGCACTGGACCATCATGTTTTCTCGTCTGTGCCTGGGCTTTGACCGGTCGTAGGCTGTCCGTGTCGGAGCGCCCTGCTGCGCCTGGCTCACGCACCGGTTGACATCGCCCGAACCTTGCGTGGCGTTGCGCCGGCTCGCTAGTGACCCACGATCTCCGCGAAGCGCTGGTGATACTCCGGCGGCTCGAGGGCACTGGCGAAGTAGTAGTCGACCGCGACCACCGAGCCCGCGTCCAGCTTGATCAGGGCCACGATGTGGTCAGGGCCGTGCGCTCCGCGGCCATCCTCGATCACGCCCTGGCCGACCCAGGTCTGCCCTTCGCCCTGCACGTTTCGCCATTCGATCCTGGGTGGATCGCCAGTTCGGCTGCGGTACATGCCCATGATGCGCTCGCGACCACGGAACCGCTCGCCCATCTGCGGACGCCCTTCGATGGCACCGGGGGCAAGCAGCTTTTCATATGTGTCCAGGTCCCACTCCGCGAAAGCGCGCAGGAACTTCCGGGCGACGACGCCCTCTTTCATGTGGCTCGTACCTCCTGCTGCGCATCGTAGCCGTTCCTGACCGCCAGCACGAGCGTACCTGTAGGGCACGCCCCGTCGGCATGCGGCTGACCGATGGGCACCGTGTGCCGCACGGACCACGGGAACGGGCGACCTGGCCCGTCCATGCATGGCTCGTGGCATCTACCATCGTCACCACGATGACCAACAAGCATGAGACCGCGGCACAGGCTGCCGCGCGGCGGCGTACACAACCACTCCGGCGCTCGCTCAGGACGTTCTTCAAGCCGCACGCCGTTGCTGTCATCGGCGCGACCGAGAAGTCCGGCAGCGTCGGCCGCACCATCCTGAGCAACCTCATCGCCAGCCCGTTCGGGGGCACCGTCTATCCGGTCAACCCTCGGCGACCCAGCGTACTCGGCATCCAGAGCCACCCCAGTGTCGCTTCGATCCCGGAGCCAGTCGATCTGGCCATCATCATCACGCCGCCGCCTACCGTGCCGGACATCATCGATGAATGCGGCAAGGCTGGCATACCCAGCGCGGTCGTCATCTCGGCGGGCTTCAAGGAGGTGGGCGCCGATGGCGCACAGCTGGAGCGCGATCTGGTAGCCAGGGCCCGCGAGTACGGCATGCGGGTCATCGGACCCAACTGCCTGGGCGTGATGAGCCCCATATCGGGGCTGAATGCGACCTTCGCGGCGGGCATGGCGAACAAGGGTCGCGTCTCCTTCGTCAGCCAGAGCGGCGCACTCATCACCGCCATCCTCGACTGGAGCCTGAGCGAAGGCGTGGGCTTCAGCTCCATCGTGTCGCTGGGCTCGATGGCCGATGTCGGCTGGGGCGATCTGGTCGATTACCTGGGCGACGACCCTGACACCGATGCCATCGTGCTGTACATGGAGACGGTGGGCGATGCTCGAGCCTTCCTCTCGGCGACACGCGAGGTCGCACTCCAGAAGCCCATCATCGTGATGAAGCCCGGTCGCACCGAGGAGGCCTCGCGTGCGGCGGCGTCGCACACCGGGTCGCTGACAGGCTCCGATGCCGTCCTTGACGCGGCCTTCCGTCGCACTGGTGTGCTGCGCGCCGATCGGATCTCGGACCTCTTCTACTTCGCGGAGATCCTGGGCAAGCAGCCCCTGCCCAAGGGTCCGCGACTCACGGTGCTCACCAACGCCGGCGGCCCCGGGGTGCTGGCGACCGATGCGCTCATCCGCAGTGGCGGCAAGCTCACGACCATCTCCCCTGAGACCATCGCGGCGCTCGATGAGGTCCTGCCGCCGACCTGGAGCCGGGCCAACCCCATCGACATCATCGGTGACGCCCCACCTGAGCGCTATGCCGCGGCGCTGGAGATCATGGCCCGGGATCCTGACGCCGACGGCCTGCTCGTGATCCTGACACCTCAGGCGATGACGGACCCGACCAGGACGGCGCGCGGCCTCGTCCCGTACGCCACCGGCACCGACAAGCCGGTCCTGGCCAGCTGGATGGGCGGCAGCGACGTGGAGGAAGGCGACCGCATCCTCAGCGACGCCGGCGTGGCGACCTTTCCGTACCCGGACAGTGCCGCACACATGTTTACCGAGCTCGTCGCGTACAGCGGGAACCTCAAGGCGCTCTACGAGACCCCCGGGCTGACACCCGAATGGGTCCGCCGACCGCAGCGGCGACGCGCTCGCGAGCTGATCGAGGATGCCCGTGCCAGTGGCCGGACCACGCTATCCGAGCCCGAATCCAAGGTGCTGCTCGACGCCTACGGCATCCCCGTGGCTGAGACGCGCGTGGCGGACTCCATCGATGAGGCGGTCTCCGCAGCTGACGCCATCGGCTATCCGGTGGTGGTCAAGCTCGTCTCGCACACCATCACGCACAAGTCCGACGTCGGCGGCGTCCGCCTGGACCTCTCCGATGCCGCCGCCGTGCGTGAGGCCTATGCCGACATCGAGACGAGAGTCACCGAGCAGCACAGCGCCGCCGATTTCGAAGGCGTCTCGGTCCAGCCCATGATCGAGCGCACCGGGTATGAGTTGATCCTGGGCAGCAGCGTCGATCCGCAGTTCGGTCCAGTGCTGCTCTTCGGGCTGGGTGGCACGCTGGTCGAGGTCTTCAAGGACCGAGCCCTGGGCCTCCCGCCGCTGACGGCCACGCTGGCGCGTCGCATGATGGAGCGTACCCGGATCCACACCGCGCTCAAGGGAGTGCGTGGCCAGGACAGCGTGGACATGGCCGGCCTTGAGCAGCTCCTGGTTCGCTTCAGCGAGTTGGTCGTGGAGCAACCAGCCATCGCTGAGCTCGACATCAACCCGCTGCTGGCTTCACCAGAACGGCTGCTCGCGCTGGACGCTCGAGTCATCCTGCATCCGGCCGAGGTCGAGGATGCCGACCTGCCGCACCCGGCCATCCGACCGTACCCGCGCAAGTACGTGGCGTCGTGGACCAGCGACGACGAGTCCATCGAGCTGGTCATCCGGCCCATCCGCCCCGAGGACGAGTCGCTGGTGATCGAGTTCCACGGCCGGCTGTCGGCCGAATCGGTGTATCAGCGCTACTTCACCAGGCTGGGCTATGAGCAGCGGGTCGCCCATGAGCGATTGGTGCGGGTCTGCTTCACCGACTACGACCGGGAGATCGCGCTGGTCGCAGAACACCTGGATCCCGAGTCCGGCAAGGTGGCCATCGCCAGTATCGGACGGCTCATCCGATTGCCGGGAACGGACACGGCCGAGTTCTCCCTGATCGTGGCCGACGACTACCAGGGCCATGGCCTGGGCCCGGAGATGCTCCGTCGCCTGATCCTGGTTGCCAAGGAGGAAGGCATCGAGCGCGTGGTAGCCGAGATCCTGAGCGCCAATGGCAACATGGTCAGCATCTGCCAGGAGCTGGGCTTCGAGATCAGCGCGGATGAAGGTGGCGACACCGTGCGGGCCGAGTTGAGGGTCAGCTGACCCTCGAAGTCATCGACTTGGACTCCACCGGCTTGGAGCGGTAGCGAGTCACGAGCTCACGGACGGCTGACTGGTTGCGGACGGGCGGCAGGCCCTGCTCGATGAGCGCCAGGTCATCGAGCACCATCTCACCGATAGCAGTGAAGGCCTGGGGGATGCCCCCGGCGCGGTGGGCCTGGAGGACCAGGTTCTCCACGCTACGCGCCGGATGGTCGGCTGGCGCGGGTTCCTCCGGCCACACGTCGGTGGCGGCGAGGAATCGGCCCTCGTCGACGTAGCGGACCAGGGCATCGAAGTCCACGACCGCAGCCCGACTCGACAGGATGAGCCGGGCGCCCTTGGGGATGAGCTTCATGTTCTGTGAATCGAGCAGATGCGTCGATTCATCGGTCACGGTGGCCAGCACGAACAGGAACGTGCTGCCGGACATCGTCTCCTCGAGCGACGAAGGCACCATGCCGGCGTCACGGATGATCGCATCGGGCAGCCATGGGTCGTAGCAGCGGACGACGGACGGCCGGAAGGGCTCCAGCAGGGGCAGCAGCTTGCGGCCGATATTGCCGTAGCCGAGGATGCCCACCTCAGCCCCGCGCAACAGGATGGAGTCGGCGGTGCTGTTGAAGACATAGCCCTCGCGGCCCTCGCGGAACGCCCGGTCCTCTCGACTGATGCCGCGCGCCAGGTCGATGGCCAGACCCAGGGAGAACTCGGCCACCGCCTGGGAGTAGGCCGGCATGCAGGCAACGACATTGATGCCACGTTCGAAGGCGGCGTCGTAGTCGACGTTCTGGAAGAAGTTGCCCTCCACATTGAGGATGGCGCGCAGTCGCGGGGCCCGATCCAGGCGTTCGCGAGGCAGGTCAGGCTGGCCGATGATGGCCATGACCTCCGGCAGGCAGGCATCGATGACCGCTTCTGACGGGTCGGCCTCGCCATCGATGACCACATAGCGCTCGTGGAGCTGCCGCAGGGCATCGTGGCTGAAGATGCGTGCGATGGTCTGCGGGGCCGGCCGCAGGAGCACGACGGGTTTGTCTGGCGAGGCCGGGTCGGACATCACCGGCAAGGGTAGCGCAGGCCCCCGGGCCACGGGCGCGTCGGCATGGCTAGAATCGGCACCCATGCGACTCCCACGACCAATGCGACTCTCAGCGCCCGTGCAGCCTTTCCCGAGCACCATCGACCATGACTGACCCGCGGCGAGAACCCGGGCGCGAGGGTGCGCGACGCGGTCGCCAGGCGCCGGCCATCCCTGAAGGTGCCACGGTCGGCCCGCCCGACTTCATCGGCGTAGGTGTCCACAAGGCTGGAACCACCTGGTGGTGGGCGCTGCTGGTGGGGCATCCCGGACATCGACGGTGTGCCCCGTCGCAAGGAATTGCATCTGCTCGAACGCATGCGCGAAGATCCCATCCGAGAGGAGCAGAAGGACTGGTACTACCGCCAGTTCCCGCGCCTGCCGGGCCACATCGCGGGTGAGTGGACGCCCCGCTATATGGCCTTGCCGCCGATCCCGGATGTGATCAGGGAGGTCGCGCCACAGGCCAAGCTCCTGACGATCCTGCGCGAACCGGTCGAACGCTACCGCTCCGGGCTCAAGCAGTGGCAGGAACAGACCAGGCGACGGTCCCTCAAGCGCGACGAGAAGGCGGGCCGTCGGGAAGCGCTGATGCGCGGCTTCTATGGTCGGCAGATCCAGCGACTGGTCGAGGCGGTCGGCCGGGAGCAGCTCCTGGTGCTCCAGTACGAGCGCTGCGTCCGCCAACCCGCGGAGGAATTCGACCGCACGCTCGATTTCCTTGGCGTGGAGCGCTACCGGCCTGACGAGAAGCAGCTGACCATGCGCTACAACGCCACGGTGGGCGAGAAGGATTCGCTTTCCAGCAAGGACGAGACGGCGCTGGTCGCGGAGTACGAGCCTGAGGTAGCGCTGCTCAAGAGGCTGGTTCCGGACATCGACCTGTCGCTGTGGCCGCGCTTCAGGCACCTGGAGAACGACTGACCACAGGCTCGTCGGATGGGTGGGTTACGGAGAAGCGCTACGCTGGACTCGTGGCCAGGGAATCCGGAGGTGCTCAGGTAGGGTGGTGTTCAGCGACCTGACGTTGCCGGTCGAGATCGGCGCCCCTCGGCGCATCCGCGCCATCGCCCGACCCTAGCCAGCTGCCGGATCCGCCGACGTGACCGACCCCATCCGCCTCGAGGACGACACTCCCGACGACGAGGCCGCCGCGAGCGACGCCGCGCCCAGGCGCTGGACGCGCGGAGGTGTCGTGGGCACCGTGCTGCTCATCGCTGTGATGGTCGCGGCGGGGATCTTCGCCGCCGTCATGGTCACGCCCCGGCCCGACGACGAGGCGCTGGCGCGGCCTTCGGACAGCGACCTCGTGGTCTTGGGCGGCGCGCCACTCTCCTGGGATCCGGCGCTCATCTCGGATGCCATCTCCGCCCAATCGTTGTCTCAGGTGTACGAGGGTCTCACGGTGCTCGATGCCGGCGACGAGGTCCGACCGGCCCTGGCCAGCTCCTGGACCGTGGACGACGATGGTGGCGGCATCGTCTTCGAGCTCCGGGACGGATTGACGTTCAGCGACGGCAGCCCGATCCACGCCGAAGACGTGCGACGGTCATGGCTTCGCGTCATCGATCCCACGCGGCCCAGCCCGCTCGCAAGCCTGCTCGACGACGTTGCGGGGGCGGCCGCCTACACACGCGGCGAGATCGACGCCGGCGAGGTCGGCATCCACGCCGATGGCGATCGATTGCGCGTGGACTTCGAGCGTCCCGCTTCCTATTTCCCCGCCGTCGCAGCGGTTCCCAGCCTGGCGGTCGTACCCACTTCGATCGACGAGCTGGCGCGCGGACCAGTCGAAGGCGCCGCGTTCCCGGCGTCGGGTCCGTATGTCCCCGGCACGCAAACACTGGACGAGCTGCGACTGCTTGCCAACGAGGCCTACTGGGCAGGGCGGCCAGCCATCGATCGCATCACCGTGGTCACCGACGATGGCGGCCGCAGCAACATCGACGTGTTCGAAGACGATGCGGTCGACTGGACGCCCATCTCGGCCTCGGATGCGGCGTGGATCCGCTACGACCGGAACCTGGGACCACAGCTTCGGCAAACGCCCGAGATGTCAGTGGACTTCCTTGGCTTCGACACCTCCAAGCCGCCGTTCGATGACGCCGCTGTTCGGCGTGCGGTGGCCATGGCCGTCGACTGGCGTCGGCTGGCGAGCCTCGGCGATCCCGATACTTCGCCGCCGACCTCCATCGTGCCGCCCGGCACGAGCGGACGCAGCGAGGGTGACTACCTGCTGCCGTACGCCCCCGACGCCGCCCGCGAGGCGCTGGCCTCGGCCGGCTACCCCGACGGAGTCGGCTTCCCACCAGTCTCACTAGCCACGTACAGCGTAGGACCGACCGCGGCCATCGCGGCCGACCTCGAACGCGAGCTGGGCATCACGGTCGACGTGGAGCTTCGCCCCTTCGATGAGCACTCGGCGCTGCTCGACAGCGATCCGCCCTCGATGTGGACGCTGGCCTGGAGCGCAGACTATCCGCACGCCAACGACTTCCTGGGGCTGCTCCTGCGCAGCACCAGCAGTGCCAATGTGGGGCACTGGAGCGATCCCGACTACGACGCCATCATCGACGCCGCGGCCGCGACCACTGACGCCGCGAGCAGGTGCGCCTGTATGACGAGGCCCAGGACATCGTCCGCGAGGAGGTGCCGATCATCCCGCTTGGCTACGGCGACAGCTGGTCCCTGAGCCGGGATGGCCTGGCCGGCGCGACCATGTCCGGCGTCGGCATCCTGCGGTATGCCGACCTGGAGTGGAGACGCTGATGCGCCGACTCACCCTGGGACTGATCATGCTCCTGCTGGCCCTCCTCGTGGGGCTGCCGGCGACAGCCCAGTCCGACGTCGCCATGGGCCAGCCCACAGCCGAAGGTGATTTCGGCGAGCCCATCCGCTTCAGCACGACGTTCGTGGCGCCCGAGGCGCCCGATCGGGTGGAGCTGCTGCTGCACCTACCCGGGGAGGACAGCGATCGCGTCGACATCGCCCCGGTCGATGAATTGGGCGATGACCGCTACCGTGCCACGGTCTTTCAGGGTGGCCACGTCGTTCCCAACACGCAGTACGAATTTCGCTTCCGTGTCCTTACCGAAGATGGCGCCGTGATCGGTCCCGAAGCCAGCTATCGCGTACGTGACCGGCGCCTCGATTGGCAGGTCCTGGAGGGCGACCGGGTGAACGTCTGGTGGCACGAGGGCAGCCGGGACTTCGCCCAGCGCGCGCAGGCGATCGGGGAGGCGGCCATCGATGAGGCCGCAGTACTGCTCGGGGTCACGGACATCGAGCCGGTCGACTTCATCATCTACAGCGATCCACGTAGCTTCCGGGAAGCCATGGGGCCGGCCACACGCGAGAACGTCGGCGGCCAGGCGCATCCCTCCATCCGCACGCTCTTCGGACTCATCGAGCCCCGCCAGATCGACTCCGACTGGGTCGAGGAGTTGGTCGTCCATGAGCTGACCCACCTGGTCTTCGATGAGGCGGTGGCCAACCCGTACCAGTATCCGCCACGCTGGCTCAACGAGGGACTCGCGGTGTACCTCTCCAAGGGCTACGACTCGGGCGATCGCGACCAGGTCGAAGGTGCCGCCGGCAGCGATACGATCATCCCGCTCGGAGGGTCTGGCCGGGCAGTTCCCGACGCGACCAGGACGGATCGGACTGGCCTACGCTGAGAGCGTCGCGGCGGTCGACTATTTCGTTTCGACGTACGGCCAGGACCAGCTGACGACGCTGATCACATCGTTCGGCGATGGGACCGGACTCGATGAGGCCTTTCGCCGCGCGACCGGTGACCGACTTCGCGGCCTTCGACGATGCCTGGCTGGCGTCACTCGGGACGGAACAGCCAGAGCCGTATGGTCCACGCCAGAGCGCACCCGGACCCACCCCCGAGGCATGGGCGAGCGAACCGGTCGCCCTGCTACGCTGAGACCAGCCATGAGCGATCTCGCGCGACGGGCCCTCGACACCGCCAGCCAGCTCGGCGCCAGCTATGCCGATGTCCGGGTCGTCCGTCGCCGTGACCAGAGCGCCACCGTGAAGTCGGGCCGGGTCGAGGGCCTGAGCCTGGGCGAGTCCGAGGGCTTCGGCGTCCGCGTCCTCGTGGATGGCGCCTGGGGCTTCGCGAGCTCGGGTCGGATGGACGGCTCTGAGGTCGACCGAGTCGCGGGTCTGGCGGTCCGCATCGCCCGAGCTTCAGCCCGGCAGGCCCGGCAGCCCGTCGTGCTCTCGCCGATCGACCCGCCGCGCACGGGGAGCTTCCAGACCCCGGTCGAAGAGGATCCCTTCGATGTGGCCGTCGACGGAACGCTGGACCTGCTGCTGGAGGCAGAGCGGGCCATGGCCGCGACGCGCGGAGTGGCCACCAGCCAGGCCGACTATCACGCCGTCCGTGAGTGGAAGGAGTTCCACGCCACCGATGGCTCCGCAGATCGAGCAGGTCATCACCCACGTCGGCGCCAGCCTGGAGGTCAATGCCGCCAGCTGACGATGACCTGCAGCGTCGTACCTTCCCCGAGGCCGGAGGCTATCGGGCCGCCGGCTATGAGCACATCCGGGATCTCGACCTGGTGGCCCGCGCACCAGCACTCGCCGAGGAAGCGGTCGAGCTGCTGTCTGCGCCAGTGCTGCCACCCGGCCGCCGCACCATCGTGCTGCACCCGTCGCAGCTGTATCTCCAGATCCACGAGAGCTGTGGCCATCCCACCGAGCTCGATCGCGTCTTCGGCACCGAGGCCGCCTACGCGGGCACCAGCTTCCTGACCACCGACAAGCTCGATTCCGGGTTCCGCTACGGCTCTGACCTCGTGACCATCACCGCCGACGCCACCACGTCGGGCGGCCTGGGCACGTTCGGCTGGGACGACGAGGGGGTCGCGGCACAGCGGGTCCCGCTGATCAGCGATGGCATCTTCAGCGGCTATCTCTCCAGTCGCGAGACCGCTCCGCGGATCGGCCGGGACAGCGGCGGCGCCGTACGGGCCGATGGCTGGAACCGGCTGCCCATGATCCGGATGACCAACATCAACCTGGAGCCTCGCCCGGGCATGAGCTTCGACGACATCATCGCCGACACCGACGATGGACTGCTGTTCATGAGCAATCGGAGCTGGTCCATCGATGATCGCCGGCTCAACTTCCAGTTCGGCGTCGAGCTGGCTCGCGAGATCAAGGGCGGCAAGCTGGGCCAGCTCTATCGAAACGCGACGTACACCGGGATCACGCCACAGTTCTGGGGCTCCTGTGATGCGGTCGCTGACGAACGCAGCTGGGAGCTGGTCGGCGTCACCAACTGCGGCAAGGGCCAGCCCGGCCAGGGCATGCACGTGGGACATGGCAGCAGCGGGGCCCGCTTCCGTGATGTCGAGGTCGGGGTCGGCAACGCATGACCGACCTGGACGCAGGCGTCGGGCTGACCATCGCGGAGCGAGCCGTGGCCATGGCACTCGAGGCAGGGGCCAGCCAGGCCGAGGCCGTGGTGACACAGCAGCACAGCTCGCTGACCCGCTTCGCCAACAATGAGATCCACCAGAACGTGGCCGAGGCCGATACGGTCGTCAACCTGCGCTTCGTGGATGGTCAGCGCGTCGGTGTGGCGTCCGGCAATCGCGACGATGAGGCTGCGCTTCGACGCCTCGCGGATTCGGCGGGCACCATCGCGCGGCTGCAGCCAGCGCAGACCGACTTCGTGTCACTGCCGGCGCCGCACGAGGTGACCATGGTTGCCGGCGCGTACTCTCAGGCCACCGCTGAGGCCGATCCCGACGTCCGTGCCGATGCCGCTGGCGCGGTCATCGCTGCGGCTGAGTCGATCGATGGCCTGGCCTTCGGCTACAGCTCCACCTCGGCCGAGCGGATCAGTATCGTCAACTCCCTGGGCATCCGCCTGACCGAGCCGCGAACGCGCGCGCAGGTGCTGACCGTGATGATGGGCCCAGGTGGCGGTACGGGGTACGCGGAGCAGCTGTCGGTGGACGTGGCCGCCATCGATGCCACCGCCATCGGACGCGAGGCAGCAGAGCGCACCGTCGCGATGCGGGATCCCATCGAGCTGCCGGCCGGTGACTATCCCGTCGTGCTCGACAGCTATGCGGTAAGCGACCTGGCCGACTGGCTGGGATACATGGGCTTCTCTGCCCTGGCCGTCCAGGAGGGCCGCTCCTTCTATGAGCCCGACAAGCGAGTCGGCTCGGCCCTGGTCGATCTGTACGATGACGCCTCGGACTCGGAGGGCAACCCTGCATCCTTCGACTACGAGGGAGTGCCCAAGCGTCGCCTCGCCCTGCTCGAAGGCGGCGTGTGCCGCAATGTCGTCCACGACAATCAGACCGCCGCGCGCGAGGGTATCGAGTCCACTGGCCATGGACTGCCGGCACCCAATCCCTGGGGGCCATTCCCGCTGCATTTGAGCATGAGCCCTGGAGAGACGCCGCGCGACGAGCTCATCGGCGGCATGGAGCGAGGACTGCTGGTCACGCGGTTCTGGTACACCAACGCCGTCCACCCCAAGCGGCTCGTGATCACCGGCATGACCCGCGACGGCCTCTTCCTGGTGGAGGGCGGGCGCATCACGTCTCCGGTACGCAATCTGAGGTTCACTGAGAGCTACCTCGACGCCCTGGCCGCGGTCGAAGCGGTGAGCACGGAGCGGCGGGCCGTGGAGGGCTTCCTGGGTACGGCGGTCGTGCCGGCCCTCCGCCTTGGCTCGTTCTCCTTCACCGGCACCACCGACCACTGACACCATGACGCGTCGAACGTGCGGCGGTGCGGTCAAGAGCCGAGGCTCCGTCTGACTGGGACACCGATGTCGAGAAGCCATGCCGTGGCACGTCCTCGCAGTCCCTTGAGCTGTACCGCCCATCCGGGCTAGCCGCGCCACGCGGCGAGGGCTCATGACGGGCGCCGAGCCAGCCAGCTCTGATGGCGACCGATGACCTCCTCTATGCTGCGAATGGGCAGACAGCGGCCCAGCGAACCATCGTCGCCCCAGCGGATCGTGACCCAAGAGGGAGTGGATGTCCGAGATCAGGGAACAAGTCGATGACGCCGTCACCATGGACGGCGAGGTCGACGCCGGTCAGGCCAGGCAGGTTCTGCAGAACCCCAGGTTCCTGTCGCTCTTCGGATCCCAGATCTTCACCCAGGTCGGCGGCAACATGGTGCTGTTCGGCCTCACCATCACCGTCTTCGGGCTGACTGACTCCAACACCTCGGTCAGCATCCTGTTGCTGACATTCCTGGTCCCAGCCGTGATCTTCGGGGCCATCGCCGGTGTCTTCGTTGACATGTTCGACCGGCGCAAGATCCTCGTGTGGACCAACTTCGCTCGCGGTGCGATGTTCCTGCTGTTGGTCTTCTTCACCGACCAGCTCGCCATCATCTACATCGTCACCGCGCTGGTCGCGACCCTGACCACGTTCTTCGCGCCCGCCGAGGCGGCGATGATCCCGCTGGTCGTCAAGCGCGAGCAGCTGATGACGGCCAACAGCCTCTTCATCCTCGCGCTGCAGGGCTCATTCGTGCTTGGCTTCGCCGTGCTGGGACCGTTGGCACAGACCGTCGTGGGAACCCAGACGCTGATCCTCCTGGTGGCCGCTGCGTACGGTCTCGCTGGCCTCTTCTGCTGGGTGCTGCCTCCCGCTCCCGCCAGCCAGGTCGGGAAGGCTACCCTCCAGTCGGCGCGGAGCGCGGTGGGCGCCACCGTCGACCAGCTGAAGGAAGGCATCCGGTACATCCGCGATCACCACAACATCTTCTGGTCGCTGACCTACCTGGCCATGGTGGCCTCGCTGATCGGTGTCCTTGGCGTCATCGCGCCAGCCTTCACGAGAGATGTGCTGGGCCTGAAAGAGGGTGACCTCATCGTCATCCTGTTGCCGCTTGGCGCTGGTCTGATCGGCGGCATCGTCGTTCTCAATGTCGTCGGCAAATATCTGCCGCGGCGGCGACTCATCGAGGGCGGCATGATCGCCCTCGCCATCTCCCTGGTGATCCTTGGTCTGGCGCAGGAACTCCTCGACACCTCGACCGACAGCAGCCTCAGCCCACTCCTGGCCGTGGTCGTGATCGTCGCCTTCGCAGCCGGCGTCTGCTACGCCTTCGTCGCGGTGCCGGCACAGACCTCACTCCAGGAGGAGCTACCCGCGGATGTGCGCGGGCGCGTCTTCGGCGTCCTGAACATGCTGGTCAGCATGGCCTCGTTCATCCCCATCATCATCGTCGGTCCGCTGGCGGACGTGATCGGCGCTGCCACGGTCATCGTGGTCTCTGCGCTGATCGTGGGCGCCGTGGGCGTCCTGTCGCTCATCTTCGCGCGGCCACTCGTGACCGGGTCTGCGCGACCGATGAACATCGAGCCGGTCGATCCGATGACCGTCACGACCTCCTCGTCGACCCTCAACCGTCCCGTCCGGCTGCGCTACATCTCAGAGGACGTCGAAGGCACCCGACCCATCCAGATCATCGCCAGCCAGGTCGTGCCCGGCAAGGCGGGACCGGCCCATGACAGGAAACCACACCAGGGACATGGCTAGGCGACCACGCGTCGTGGTCATCTTCACCGGTGGCACCATCGCCATGCTGCCCGACCCTGACACCGGCGCCGCCGTTCCATCGCTCGACGGGGCTGCCATCCTGTCGCGGGTGCCGGGACTCGACGACATCGCCGAGCTGGAAGCGGTCGACTGGGGCCTGGTGCCGGCCTCACATCTGCGTTTCTCCCAGATCCTCGAGATCAGTGGGCTCATCGAGTCCGCTGCCTCCCGTCCCGACGTGGCCGGCGTGGTGGTCGTCCAGGGTACCGATGTGCTGGAGGAAACGGCCTTTGCCTGGGACCTGTTGCATCGCGGCCACACGCCAGTCGTGGTCGTGGGCGCGATGCGCAATGCCGGTGAGCCAGACTACGACGGTCCGCTCAATCTGACCGATGCGGTACGCGTCGCCGCAGACCCGCGCCTGCACGGTGCCGGCGTCGTGGTGGTGATGGCTGGTCGGATCCTGCCCGCGGATGACGTCACCAAGACGGACAGCCAGGCCATCGACACCTTCCAGGCGCTGAATGCCGGCGCCCTCGGGCAGGTCCGCGATGGCATGGTCGAGCTGGAGCGCGAACGTGGCCCACGCGCTGTCCTGCCGGCGACGCCCGACACTGCGGGAGCGCCGGTCGTGCTGCTGACCGCGGTGGTGTCCACCGATGGAGAGCTCCTCCGCGCAGCCATCGACCACGGCGCCGCGGGTATCGTCATCGAAGCGACGGGCTCGGGCAACACCGATCCGGACCTGCTGGTCGCCGCAACCGAGGCCATCGAGCAGGGCATCACGGTGGCGCTCGCGACGCGTTGTGCATCCGGACCGGTCGGCCCGTGGTACGGCTTCCCCGGTGGTGGCCGTTCCTGGCAGGCAGCCGGCGCCATCATGGCCGGCACCCGCAGTGGACCAAAGGCGCGGATCGCCATGGCCCTTGGCCTGGGCCTGGGACTGGACCGGGAGGCACTGGGGCGGCTGCTGAACCCCGGCCATGGCTAGCTTCCCTGCCGAACTCATCATCGACGGACGCATCGCGACCTTGCGCGGGAGCCGGGGCTTTGGTTGGGTCGAGTCCATCGCGATAACCAACGGACGCGTCATCGCCGCGGGGACGATGGCGGAGGTCCGATCCCTTGCGACGAGCCGGACGACGCGCTGGCACCTGCCGGACGAGCAGGTAGTGCTGCCGACGCTCACTGATGCCCACCTGCATCTCGAGTCGGCGGCGATCTCGGCGCAGCAGCCCGATCTGACCGGCCTGGAGAGCCACGAAGTCGGCCGGGCGATCATGACTGCCCACCAGGACTTGCTGATGAGGGGTGATGCGGACGGATGGCTCCTGGGGCACGGCTGGAGCTTCGGGGCACTGGGCGAGCACCCGGGCACGGGGCTGCTCGACGCCGCGGCACCCGGGCGGCCGGTGGCCCTCTGGGCTCACGATCATCACGCCAGGTGGCTGAGCAGCGCAGCGCTCGATGCAGCTGGGCTGGTGGACCGCGACGACCCGCCGGCAGGCCGGATCGAGCGTGATCACGACGGTCGTCCGACCGGCCTGCTCTACGAGGGTGCAGCCGGGCTCGCGGACGCCGCCATCCCCGTACCGGACGATGCGGCCGTGGAGGCCGCCATCCGGTCGTACGCAGGCGACCTGGCCCAGCTTGGCGTGACCTCGGTGCATGATCCAGGCGGCCTGGCACCCGAACCCGACCTGCGAGGTGGGCCGGTCCGCTACCGCACCCTGGCCGAGGGCGGCCGGTTGCCTCTTCGTGTCGTGGCCAGCGTGCGCGAGGACCAGCTCGACCGCGCCATCGAGATCGGGTTCATGAGTGGCAGGACGGTCGGCGAACCGGGCACTGGGCGATATCGTGATGGCTGGCTCAAGCTCTTCTCGGATGGTGCGCTGGGAAGTCGGACGGCGGCGCTGCTGGAACCCTACGAGATCGACCCGATCGCGGGTCTGCCGCCCGGTGGCGCGCTGGGGATGCCGCTGCGGACGCCCGGCCAGCTCCGTACGATCGCCTCTCGAGCGGCCGCGGCCGGGATCGCCAGCCAGATCCACGCCATCGGAGACGCCGCCGTGCGCACCGTGCTCGACGTCATCGCCGCGTTGCCGCGTGTCCCGGGGGCGCTGCATCGCGTGGAGCACGCACAACTGGTCGACCCAGCAGACTGGTCGCGCTTCGGATCGCTCGGTGTGGCCGCCTCGGTGCAGCCGGGGCACCTCATCAGCGACATCGAGGCCATGCGGCGCGCCTGGGGTGACCGGTGCGTGGCAGCGTTCGCGCTCGCTTCCATCGACGCGGGCGGAGCACTCCTGCCATTGGGCACCGATGCGCCGGTGGAGCCGCCCGATTCCTGGCCGGGCATCGCGGTGGCCGTGACGCGGCGCGGACCGGGTACCACTCTGCAGGACGCCTTCCACCCGGGACAGTCCCTTGGTCTCGACCGGGTGTTCCGAGCCGCCTGCCTGGATGGCCCGCGGTCGGCCAGGATCGACGACCTGGGCCATCTCGGGGTCGGGGCTCACGCAGATCTCATGGTCCTGGCGGCCAACGTCCTCGAGACGCCGGCCGACCCGGATATCCTGGGGACCGTGCGCCCGATCGCGACGATGCTCGAGGGAGAGGTCAGCCAGCACACCCGGGCATTCGATCCCTAGCTCGATCCACCGTCCGCCTCCGTCCAGCCTTTCGTGCGCTCGACGGCCATTCGCCAGCGGTCCAGCAGTCGGTCACGCTCGGCCCGGTCCATGTTCGGTTCGAAGCGGCGATCCAGGCGCCAGGCAGCCGCGACCTCCTCGGTCGATACCCAGAAGCCAGTGGCCAGTCCGGCCAGGAAGGCTGCCCCCAGCGCTGTCGTCTCGGTCACCTTGGGTCGCTCCACTGGTATGCCCAGGATGTCCGACTGGAATTGCAGCAGTGCGTCGTTGACGGCAGCCCCGCCATCGACGCGCAACGTAGCCACGCCATCGCCTGCATCGCCGGCCATGGCCTCCAGGACGTCGGCGACCTGATAGGCCATGGCATCCACCGTGGCCAGCGCGATATCCTCGATGCCGGACCCCAACGTGAGGCCAAGGATCGCGCCGCGCGCATGCGGATCCCAATGTGGCGCCCCCAGCCCCACGAACGCAGGTACCACCACGACGCCATCGGAGCGGCGACCCTGTGCCGCCAGGCGTTCCACGTCGCCGCTCGTCGCGACGGCCTTGAGACCATCGCGCAACCAGCCCACGGCGGCACCGGCCACGAAGACGGCGCCTTCGAGGGCATAGGCGACCTGACCATCCTCGCCCAGCTGCCACAGGATGGTCGAGAGCAGACCATGTTCGGACGCGACCGGCTGCCCGCCCGTATTGAGCAGCGCGAACGCTCCCGTGCCGTAGGTATTCTTGGCCATGCCCGGCTGCAGGCAGGCCTGTCCGAACGTCGCCGCCATCTGATCCCCGGCGATGCCCGCGATCGGCACCGCAGCGCCAAGCAGCGCGGGGTCCGACTCGGTGAGCAGGGCAGAGGAGGGCCGTACCTGGGGCAGCATGGCCATGGGCACGCCGATGAGCTCACACAGCCATGGATCCCAGCGTCGATGGACGATGTCGAAGAGCAACGTGCGACTGGCATTGGAGACATCGGTCAGGTGGCTGCGGCCGCCGCTCAGCCGCCACACCAGGAAGCTGTCGACGGTCCCGAAGCAGAGCTCACCGGCCTCGGCGCGCTCCCGCAGCCGTGGCTCGGAGTCCAGGATATGCGCGATCTTGGGACCGCTGAAGTAGGCATCGAGCGGCAGTCCGGTCAGGGCGCGGACGCGAGGTTCGTGCCCGGCTTCCCGGATGGCCGCACACCGCTCCGCAGTGATCCGGCTCTGCCACACGATGGCCGGCGCCACTGGCGCGCCACTGGCGCGATCCCAGACGATGGTCGTCTCACGCTGGTTGGTGATGCCGATCGCAGACAGGCCGGACGCCCCTCCCGGCACCGCGGCCAGGGCCTGCCGGGCGACTCCCAGCTGGCTCGACCAGATGTCCTCTGGGTCGTGGGTGACATGGCCCGGGAACGGGTAGCCCTGTGGGTACGCCTGCTGTGCCATGGTCAGGATGGCACCGGAGTGATCGAAGATGATGGCTCGCGACGAGGTGGTGCCCTGGTCCAGGGCCATGACGTACTCAGCTGCCACCGTCAACCTCTGCGCCTGATCGGCCCGCGTCCGGGACGTCGTACTCACGACGGGCAGTCGCGAGATACGCCTCGACCTCGCGGCGCTGACGTTGGCTATCCCACCCCAGCTCGGCGCCGATCAGCTCCGCTACACGTGCAGCGATGGAGGCGCCTCGGTCGCGGCGCGCCATCGACAGCCGCATTCGACGCGAAAGTACGTCATCGAGGCCCAGCGCAAGCTCCTCCCGCACGGCCCACACCACCTCGACCTCGAGCTCTCGGCGATCGTCGGCGAGGGGTCTCAGCAGGTCCATGCGAGTACCCAGCTCGACGACATCCACGGCCTCGGTCCCGTGACGATCGACCAGTGACTGCGCCAGCTCGGTGCTCAACCCCGAGCGCGCCGCCAGATCCGCCGTCAGCTCGGCCAGCGCCCCGGGAGCGGCCGCACCGATGATGGGCATCTCAGCGGTGCCGCTTGGCGGTGCCTTCTCGTCACCTTCGAGCGCCACATCGACCGCGTCGCGCGCCATCAGTCGGTAGGTCGTGTACTTGCCACCCGAGACTCGCACCAGGCCCGAGTCCTCGCGGTGGATCGTGTGCTCGCGGCTGACACGGGCCGTGTTCCCGCCGTTGACGCCGACAAGCGGGCGCAGGCCGGTGAACGCACCGATGGCATCTTCCACCCGCAGATCGACATCGAGGACCCCGTTGACATTGTCGACGATGTGCTGCGCCTCGTCGTAGCTGGGGACGGGACGGTCGGGCGGGCCATCGTCGGCCACGTCGGTGGTGCCGATCAGCCATGTGTGCGGATGCGGGATCAGGAACAGCACTCGACCGGGGATGCGGATGGTCATGCCGGTCTGGAGCGGGATCCGCGCTCGCTCGAAGAGCAGGTGTGTGCCGCGACTTGGCACGAGGCTCACACTGGAGCCACCCAGCCGCGTCTCCGGACGACCCAGCCACACCCCCGTGGCGTCGATGACCCTGCGGGCCCGTACCTCGAACTCGTTACCCCCAACAAGATCGGCGACACGGGCACCGACCACCCTGCCTGACTGCGTCAGCAGCTCTGATGCCGGTGCCCGGGTCACTACGGTCGCACCTCGCGCCATCGCCGTCCGTGCCACCGCCAGGCTGAAGCGGGCATCGTCCTCGACACCGTCGCTGTAGGTGACGCCGCCGCGCAGGCCCTCACGATGGATCGGCGGCGCCAGGGCAGCCACAGCGTCCGCGCCGAGGTGATGCGCACGGCCGCCATCGCGTGCGGCTCCCAGCACGTCGTACAAGGTCAGACCCGCACCGATGAAGGCACGCTGGACCAGGGGCCAGCCGTAGATCGGGAACAGGAACCGTTCCAGGCGCACGAGATGCGGCGCGATTCGCAGCAGCCGCGAACGTTCAGCCAGGGCCTCGCGCACCAGCTGGAACCTCAGGTCCTCCAGGTATCGCAGGCCGCCATGGATCAGGCGTGAGGAGCGCGAAGAGGTGCCGACGGCGAGGTCATCTCGCTCCACGAGCGCCGCCCGGAGACCCCGCGAGGTGGCATCGAGGAGGACGCCCGAGCCGACGATGCCACCACCGATGACCAGGACATCCCAGTCCTCCTCGGCCAGGCGCGCCACGGCGGCGTCCCTGGAGATGAGCGCTTGGTCGGTCAAGGGTCTCCCGTTCAGTCGGCTCCCGTCATCGTGCCGCTCGCGGCGGCTGCTGCCGGCCCAGCCGGCTGGGCATCCCGCAACCGCGCCGCGGCTTCCTCGGCGGTGATATCGCGTTGCGGTTCGGAGAGTAGCTCATACCCGACCATGAACTTGCGTTTGGTGGCCTCCAGCAGGGGGGGCAGGAAGTGAGCGTGCGCCTGCCATGGCTCTGACGAGCGTTCGTCGAAGGGCGCCTGGTGCCAACCCATCGAGAATGGCATGGGCTGCCCGAACAGGGCGTCATAGCGGCGCATCAGGCGTCGCATGGTCGCGGCAAGCGCGCTGCGCTGTGCATCATCGAGGTCCGCGATACGCGCCGCCGGGCGACGCGGGATCAGCAGCGTCTCGAATGGCCAGACGGCCCAGAAAGGCACCAGGCCCAGCCACTCGTCGTCCTCCTCCACGCTTCGCACGCCACCGGCTTCCTGTGCCGCGACATCCAGCAGGAGGCGTCGCCCGTGCTCGGCGTGGTGACGTCGCTGCGCCACGTCTTCCCGTGCGCCCCGTTCGGGCAGTGCCGAGCCGGCCCAGATCTGGCCGTGGGGGTGCGGGTTCGACGCGCCCATCGCCTCACCGCGATTCTCGAAGATCTGCACCCAGCGATAGTCACGACCCAGTGCGGTCGTCTCGTCGGCCCACAGATCGATCACGCCGCGTACGCCCCCGAGTGACATCTGCGTCAGGGTCAGGTCATGGCGCGGTGAGAAGCACAGCACGCGACAGGTGCCGGGCTGCGCTTCTGCCAGCAGCAATCCGTCGTCGAGTCGCTCATCGCCGGCATCGGGTCGCAGGGCAGCGAAATCGTTGGTGAACACGTACGTCGACTCGTACTCGGGATTCTGACCACCGCTGACGCGTGTGTTGCCCGGACACAGATAGCAGTCGGGGTCGTAGCGGGGACGCTCCTCGACGATGCTACGGCGTTCGTTGCGGCCCAGCCAGGGTCGCTGCGTTCGGCCTGCCGACACCAGTACCCATTGGTCGGTCAACGGGTCGTAGCGGCGATGTGGCGCCGTGGGCAGGCCCATCGCGGTTTACGAGAGTCGGGCCATCGACGACGGCTCGAATGAGGCCGCAGCCGCACCAAGCTGATCGCCAGGTCCAGCCAGGACAAGCTGGTCGACATGCCCCGCGAGCAGGCTTCGGGCGTCATCCCCCAGGCCGATATCGGTGATGATCACATCCGCCTGCCGGAGCCGCGCGATGGTGCTGACGCCGGTCACGCCCCACTTGGTATGGTCGGCCGTGACCACGAGCCTGCCGCCGGTGTCGATAAGCGCCTGGTTGGTCTCGGCTTCAAGCATGTTGGGCGTCGTGAAGCCGGCCCGCTCGTGCATCCCGTGGACACCCAGGAAGACGATATCGACGTTGACGGCTCGAAGTGCACTCACGGCGAAAGGACCGACCAATGCATCGGACGGTGTGCGCACGCCACCGCTGAGGATGATGGTCTGATCACTGCGACCGCCGTGGTAGAGGACCTCGGCGGCCGGGACCGAGTTGGTGACGATGGTCAGACGCGGCACTTCTGCCAGCCGGCGACTGACCTCGTAGGTGGTGCTGCCGGCCGAGATCGCCACGGCCATGCCCGGCTCAACCATCGCCGCTGCCGAGCGCGCGATGGCCAGTTTGGCATCGTGCTCGAGGGTGCGTTTGGTATCGAACCCCGGCTCGTGGACCGCGGACTCCCGCAGCAACGTAGCCCCGCCGTGGACCTTGACTAGGTGGCCCTGCGCCTCGAGCGACTCCAGGTCGCGTCGCACGGTCATGTCCGACACGTCCAGCTGTCGCATCAGGTCCGACACACGCACGGCCCCATCCGCGCGTAGCCGCTCCAGGATGAAGGCGTGACGCTGTGGAGCCAACACGGTTCATGGTTCCTTGCATGGATCGAGGAGTTGGATTCCGGATTGTGCCGCGCTTTCCTGCATAAGTCAACGTGTTCACACGTCGTAGGTGTGGTAATGCATCGGTTTCAGGGTTGACAATGGCATTCCCGCGCTCCACAATCGCGCCAGGTGTCGGTTTCTGTTGGACCGTTGTGAGTCTCGACAGGTAGCTCCGACCATCACTGGAGGAGGAACAGATGGAGTTTCCTGATTTCCGCCCGCCCCGACGTCTGGCGGTCCTTGCGACCGGCCTGGCGGCTGCGGCGCTGGCATTCTCGAGCGTGGGCGTCGCCGCGCAAGGGGAGACATCGCTCGGTTCGAATTATTCGGACGAGGTGCCACGCGCCGCCATGGCCGACATGATCTCGTACTGCGAGGAGCAAACGGGCGTCAGCGTCGCCGTGAACACCGTCGACCACGGCACCTTCCAGGATCAGCTGAACTCGTACCTGCAGGCGACGCCGGACGACATCTTCACCTGGTTCGCGGGCTTCCGCATGCGCTTCTTCGCCGACCAGGGTCTCGCCACACCCGTCAGCGACGTGTGGGCCGAGGTGGGAGACAACTACTCCGAGGCTTTCAAGGCCGCCTCCACCGGCAACGATGGCGAGCAATATTTCATCCCCATCTACAACTACCCGTGGGTGGTCCTCTACCGCAAGAGCGTCTTCGAGGAGCACGGCTACAAGGTGCCGACGAGCCTCGACGAGTTCAAGGCACTCGCGGAGCAGATGGCCGCCGACGGCCTGGTCCCGCTGGCGTTCGCCGACAAGGACGGCTGGCCGGCCATGGGCACGTTCGACATCCTCAACATGCGTCTCAACGGCTACGACTTCCACGTGGGTCTCATGGCCGGTGACGAGTCCTGGACCGACCCCCGGGTGACCCAGGTATTCGAATTCTGGCGCGACAATATCCTGCCCTACACGCAGGATGGAGCGCTGGGTCGCACCTGGCAGGAAGCTGCACAAAGCCTGCTCAACAAGGAAGCCGGGATGTATTTCCTGGGCACCTTCGCGGCCGAGCAGTTCCCACTGGACGAGCAGGACGACCTGGACTTCTTCGCGTTCCCGGCCCTCGGCACGGACTTCGACGCTGAATCCGGCATCGATGCCCCGATCGATGGCTTCATGCTCAGCAAGGCTCCGGCCAACCCGGACGCCGCCAAGGCGTTCCTCGGCTGTATGGCCACAGGAGCCGCGCAGATCGTCTACCTGACGGGCAACCCGGCGGCAGGCGTGGCGGCGGCCAACGACGCTGATAGCAGTGGCTACACCGCGCTGCAGGCCAAAGCGGCTGAGATCATCGCGACGTCGGGCGCCATCGCGCAGTTCCTTGACCGCGACACGCGGCCGGACTTCGCTGGTCCCAACGGCATGCAGTCCTTCCTGCAGGACTTCCTGAACGATCCATCCCAGGACCTGACCGCGCTCCAGGACTCCATCCAGGGCTTCTGGGACAGCCTTCCGCCCCTGTAGCCGGGCGGGCACCCAGCGTCGGGATCAGAGAACACGCCGGTGACCGACAACGGCGCCGACACCACAGCCCCCGCCGGAGTGGCAACAGCCACGACGACGGGGGCGGTGGCTGAACCGCCACGCCGACGCGGCCGCTACAGCCCCCTGAGTCGCCGCGACCGGCTGACCCTGGCCTTGATGGTGGCCGTACCGACGTTCCTGGTGGTCACATTCATCGCCCTGCCCACCATCCTCAGCGTCATCCTTTCGTTCACCAGTTGGACCGGCATCGGCGGCCTCGACAGTATCCAGTTCGTCGGCCTGAAGAACTACCAGAACCTGGGCATCGCCCCAGTCAGCCTTGACCCGCTCCAATTCAAGGGGGTCTATCGGCCGTTCTGGCCAGCGCTCACCCACAACGTCATGTGGCTGGCCTGGTTCACCCTCATCGCCACGCCCATCGGCATGTTCATGGCCGTGCTGCTGGACAAGGGCATCCGCGGCACGAGAGTGTATCAATCGGCGCTGTACATGCCCGTGGTGTTGTCGCTGGCCATCGTGGGCTTCATCGCCATCCTCATCTTCTCGCCCGACCAGGGTCTGATCAACAATATCCTGGGCACCACGTCGCGCGATCCCGGCTTCATCGACTGGCTGGGCAACCGGGACATCAACCTGTACACCGTGCTCGTCGCCGCCAGCTGGCGCCACATCGGCTACGTGATGGTCCTGTATCTCGCCGGCCTCAAGGCGGTCGACCCCAGCCTCAAGGAGGCAGCGCAGATCGACGGCGCCAGCGAGTGGCAGACCTTCCGGTTCGTGACCTTCCCGGTACTCCGCCCCATCAACATCGTGGTCATCGTCATCACGGTCATCGAATCACTGCGCGCCTTCGACCTGGCCTACATCATCAACCGCGGCCTCAACGGCCTGGAGCTCCTGTCGGTCCTGGTCACCACCAACATCATCGGCGAGGCCAGCAATGTCGGCTTCGGCTCGTCGATCGCCGTGGTGCTGCTGATCATCTCGGTCGGGCCGATCGTCTTCTACCTCTTCCGCGCCATGCGCGAGAGCCGCACGTGAGTACCTCGGAGGCCGGCGTGGCCAAGCGCTCCGGTCAGACGACACCCCGCCACTTCCGATGGCGGCGCTATGCCTTGCACGGATTCCTCATCGCCGTAACCATCGTCTGGCTGTTGCCGCTCGCATGGGCGGTGTTCACCTCACTCCGTCCTTACGAGGACACGGCCCTCCACGGCTACGTGTCCTGGCCCACGACCCTGAACTTCGACAACTACATCCAGGCCTGGAACCAGGCTGAGCTGTTCCGCTATTTCATCAACACCGCCGTGATCGTCATCCCGGCGGTAGTCCTGGTGCTGCTGCTGGGTTCGATGATGGCGTTCTCGGTATCGCGCTACAGCTGGAAGTTCAATCTCTCGCTGCTCATGCTGTTCACGGCACTGAACCTGCTGCCACCACAAGTCGTCATCACGCCGCTGTTCCGGATGTACCTGCTCATCCCGATGCCGGAGAACATCGGGATCCCGGGTTTCCCCAGCGACAACGGGCTGCTCTATGACCAGTACGCGGGCATGGTCCTGATCCACATCGCCTTCCAGCTCGGCTTCGTGACCTTCGTCCTGAGCAACTACATGAAGACGTTGCCCAAGGAGCTGAACGAAGCTGCCCTCGTCGATGGCGCTTCGGTGTGGCGCACGTTCTGGTCGATCATCCTGCCGCTTACCCGACCGGCCCTGGCCGCGCTGGCGACCCTGGAGGTGGCGTTCATCTACAACGATTTCTTCTGGGGACTCATGCTCATGCGGACGGGCAGCAAATACCCGGTCACATCGGCGCTGAACAACCTCAAGGGCGCCTTCTTCGTCGACAACAATCTCATCGCGGCCGGAGCCATCATCGTGGCGCTGCCCACGCTCATCGTGTTCTTCGCGTTGCAACGGCACTTCATCAGCGGCCTGACCCTGGGCTCGACCAAGGGCTGAAAGCGGAGGACTCGGGCTGGCGCCGATCAGGCCTCCACGAACCCGGCGCCATCCATGGCGCTGACGACCCACATCCGTGGCTTCGCGCCCGTTCGGGCGGGATAGTCGCGGTCGACCCGATGGCGCAGGCCATCGACGGCATCGGGATGGACCAGCGAGACCGTGCAGCCGCCAAATCCGCCGCCGGTCATGCGCGACCCGATAACGCCGGGTGTATCGGTGGTGATGGAGACGAGGGCGTCGATCTCCGGGCAACTGATGTCGTAGCGGTCACGCATGGAGGCCTGGCTGGCGGCCATCAGCCTCCCGAGGGCATCATGGTCACCGGTCTCCAGGGCCCCGGTGGCATCAAGGACACGCTCATTCTCGCTGATGACGTGGTGAGCCCGATCATAGTCGCTCGCCGGGAGGTGGCCTCGATAGCTGTCCAGGCGATGCATGTCGATGTCACGCAGCAGGGACACATCGGGGTCATCGGCCGCCACGGCTGCCACCACTCGCTCACAGGCCGCCCGTCGCTGGTTGTACTCGTTGTCGGCATGGCCGTGCGAGACACCACTGTGGATGACCACCAGGGCGACATCATCGGGCAAGGCCACGGCTCGCCACTCGGTGGAGCGGCAGTCGAACAGCAGTGCGTGCCCGGCGACCCCGCACGCGGACGCGAACTGGTCCATCAGCCCGCACCTGACACCGACATGCTCGTTCTCGGCCCGCTGGGAGATCTGCGCCACTTCCAGCGGCGAGATACTCGGCCCGAGCGGCGCGGAGACGGCCCACGCCGTGGCCACCTCGAGCGCCGCCGACGAGGACAGGCCCGACCCGATGGGCAGGGTGCCCTGGAGCAGGCCATCGAAGCCATGCACGGGCTGAGCCGCTGCGGACATCGCCCAGGCGGTGCCCGCGATGTAGTCGTGCCATCGGTCACCAGGGGCAGGGAAGGGATCCAGCTCGATGGTGGCGGTCTCTCCGGTGTCATCGCGGGCCACACGGATGCGCGGTCGGTCGGTCGGGAGCAGCGCGATGCGCACGTCCATGTCGATAGCGAACGGCAGCACGAAGCCACCGTTGTAGTCGGTGTGTTCGCCGATGAGGTTGACGCGCCCCGGCGCCCGCACGGTCACCACCTCATCGAGCCGCGCGGCGTGCTCCGGGAAGGCAGCCACGAACCGTTCGGCCAGCTCCGCCGCGGACAGACTGATCGGGATGGTCACACCAGGATGGTAGGGGCGTGTAGCGCGCTCCGCAGGGTCGTCGTGGTAGGGTGCCGATGCCGTGCGTCGTCGTCATCTTTCCATTCTCGCCGCAAGCCCCCGCGTCATCCCCGTCGCCTGCCTCGTCCTGGTCATGGCGCTGATCCCGAGTCTCTCGTCGGGGGCCGAATCGGCTTCGCCGTCGCCGTCACCTGTGGCCGTACCATCACCGTCCGCGGCTGCCGCGAGCGTCGACCCCGGCGCCAGTCCCCAGGTCGACATCTCGCCGGGGCCGGTCGAGACGGCGTGGCAACCCGACTTCCGGGTCGGTGACTGGGAGCTCCACAAACTGCCCTGGGAGAAGCGCCGCCTGGGAAGCGTCGCACCCATCCCGGCCAAGACCATCGGCCCCGCGGACAAGAAGGATGTGCCGCTGCGACCACTCGGCCGCAGCGGGGCCATGGTGTACAACCCCACCGTGCTGGCCCAGCAGGGACTCAAGCGGCTGGATGCCTACCAGCAGACGGGCAAGTCCGTCCATCGACGGGTCGCCCGCAACATCGCCGCTGTGCTTGACAAGATCTCGACCAACGGGAAGCAGCGCCGCTGGATCCCCCACGGCTACTCGTCAGCGGAGGAGAAGCTCAGGCCCGGCTGGGTCAATGCCAACTCGCATGGTCTGGTGCTCTCGTTCTTCAGTCGATACCACGAACTCTTCGGCACCGCGGACAAGCTCCAGACTGCCGCGGAGCTGCTGCCCGCCTTCCAGCAGCGACCCGGCGACAAGCGCTGGTTCGCGACGGTGACCGAGGATGGGCTGCTGTGGCTGGAGCACTGGCCCAACGGCAAGCACGTCCACACCCTCAACGCGCACCTCAACGCCATGTTCGGCCTGTATGACTACTGGCTGGAGACACAGGACCCGGTCGCAGAGCAGTACGTCCTTGGCGCAGCCCTGACGGTTCGGGAGAAGCTCTACCGATTCCGTCGCAAGGGTCGGCTGTCTCGCTACAGCTTGAGCCGGGATCTGGCGACCGTGCACTATCACCGGACTCACATCGAGCAGCTGCGTGTCCTCGCCCGGATCACCGGCGACAAGTGGTTCAAGCGCCAGGCTGACGCCTTCGCACGCGATCAGCGCAAGTGGCAAGCCAATGGGCGCGGACGCGGCTGACGCTCCGGTCACAGATCCCGCGCTGACGCCGCCACGGGGCGCTAGGATGACGTCATTGACGTGCGATTGCTGCACCAAGCATCAAGGAGAGACCCACCATGATCCAGCGAGCCATCGGCGTCACCATCGGCGCCCTTGTGAGCCTCGTCCTGCTCGTGTTGATGACCACGGTGACCTGGGACCAGGCCATCACACCGCTGGTGATCGGCGCCATCGCCGCCTGGGCGTGGCCGGTCATCATCGCCTTCTGGCTGGGACGCCGCGTCAAGCAGCGCCGCGAGGATCAGATCCAGTCGGAGGTCCAGCGCCAGCTCGACGAGGAACGCCGTAAGGGGTAGTCCCGAGGACGGGACCGGCGTCCGCTAGCTCCCGAACCAGGCGCTCAATCGATCAGACTCGAATGCTCGCTTGGCTGCGAAGCCGGCCTCGCTCGCGTCGGTCAGTTCGACCAACGGCGGATCCGCCAGGAATCGTCCCTGCACCGCTGCGGCCTTGCCGCGGCCAGTCTCCAGGAAGCACATGCCTTCGCCGCTGAACGTGGCGCTGGGGGCACGACCGGCCAGCTGGTCAGCGATATGCGCAGCCACCACCTCACCCTCGGCCTGAGCGAACACACCGGCCTTCGGAAGGGCCCCTCCATTGCTGAGCGGGATGACGGTGACGTCCCCGATGGCGTAGACGCCCTCGAAGCTCGTTCGAAGTGTCCGCGGATCGACCGCGATCCACCCCTGTGGGCCGGACAACCCGGCGTCCCGGACGACGCCGGGGGCACGATGGGGCGGCACCGCCAGCAGCAGGTCGAAGGGTATCCGGCCGTCCTCGATCAGGACCTCGCCGGGCAGCACCTCCGTGGCGGTCGTACTGGTGCGCAGGCTGATGCCGGCGCCGGCCAGTCGGCCGTCGAACGCCGCGCAGCCAGCCTCACCCAGGATGGGCAACGACCTGGGCAACGTGGTGAACACCAGCATGCCGAAGCTGAGGCCGCGCTCATCGAAGCGCTCGCCGAGCATCATCGCCAACTCGTATGGTGCCGGCGGGCACGGGTACGGAGCACCAAAGACGCCGATGACCACGCGCCCACCAATGAACGCCTCGACGGCTTGTGCGATCGATGCATTGGCGTCCCGATCGTAGACATCGAGAGCGTGATCGCGAAGCCCAGGGACAGCGTCGGTGGCCCGATCGGCGCCAAGTGCGATGACCAGTGCATCGGCGGCCATGGTCACGCCATCGATGTCGGCCGAGCGCGAGCCCGGGTCGATCGCCGTGACCTCGCCACAGTGCACGTCCACGCCGCTGCGCGATAGTCCATCGAGTCGACGCTCACCTACGTGAAGCGGCTCCATGCCGGCGATACCCCAGTTCTTGCGCAAGCCCATGGCGAACGTCTCGCGACGGTCCACCAGCACGATCTGGTCATCGGGATCGAGACGCTGGCGCAGGCCGAGGGCCGTAGCGATGCCGCCAAAACCGGCGCCGAGGATCAGGATGCGGTGCATGTGAGCGGGTCCTCCGGATTGGATCGATGCGGTCATCCCACCGTACACCGTGGCACCACCGGAGGATCGTCCCGTCCGTTCCGACCGCGGTCGCCCGCCCGACCCGGCACGTATCATCGGCTCCGTGGATAGAGCCCTCGCCCACGCCGCCGGCGGATCCCGCCGTCGCCACTTCGTCGAGGTGACGTAAGTGGCGGGCAACGAACCCAGGGCCTACTTTCGACCCGACATCGAAGGCCTGCGTGCCATCGCCATCGGCGCGGTGCTCCTCTTCCATGCCGGTGTGCCGGGCGCCGACGGCGGCTTCATCGGCGTGGATGTCTTCTTCGTCATCTCGGGCTTCCTCATCACCGGCCTGCTGGTCCGCGAGTGGCAGCGCCATGGCCGAGTCGACCTGGTGCTCTTCTACGCGCGGCGCTTCCGCAGGCTCCTGCCGGCGGCGCTCCTGGTCATCGCGGTCACCGTCGTGGCCTCGTGGTTCATCCTCTCCAGCCTTCGCTTTCCGGGAGTGGCTGGGGATGCTGCGGCCTCGGCGCTGTACGTCTCCAACATCCGCTTCGCCGTGAACGCCATCGACTACCTCGGTGCCGAAGTCGCGCCCTCGCCGCTGCTGCACTTCTGGTCGCTGGCGGTAGAGGAGCAGTTCTACCTGTTCTGGCCGCTGATCATCGGGCTGTGCCTGCGACTCCTGCGACCCGGCCGGCTGGGCATGGTGGTCGGGCTCATGGCCGTGATGTCCTTCTGGCTGGCGGTGGTCTGGACGGACATCGCGGCACCATGGGCCTTCTTCTCGTTGCCCACGCGCGCGTGGCAGCTCGGCGTCGGTGCGCTCATCGCGGTGGGACTCCTGCGACTGCCGGAACGAACGCCACCTAAGGCGGCCGCGATGCTGACCTGGCTGGGCCTGGCCATCATCGTCGCGGGCGTGGTGGTCATCGATCCCGAGACACCATATCCGGGGCTGTCGGCGGCCATCCCCGTCCTGGGCGCCGCGCTCGTCATCATCGGTGGTGGTCAGGGGATGACGCGCACCGGCGCGCCTGCTGGGGGCCGCGCTGCCCCGATGGATCGGCCGTATCTCATATTCGCTGTACCTGTGGCACTGGCCCATCCTGGTGCTGGTGCCGATCGCCCTTGGCGTGCACGACCTGGCCCTGAACCTGGCGCTCGTCGGGGTATCTGTGGGCGTCGCCTGGGTGAGCACGGAGCTGATCGAATCGCCGATACGCCATGGACGCTTGCTGCCCATGCCACCCCGGCGCAGCGTACTCATGGCCGGCATCTCCTCGGTCGTCGTGGCGGTCGGCGCGCTGGCTGCTGGCGCGATCGTCATGTCGCCGACCACATCGCCGGCCCTGGCTGTCACCGACCACTCGGCGCAGCTGCCCGAGCCCCTTCGCAGTGGGCCCCTCCCAGCTGACCTGACCCCGCCGCTTGCGGATGCCTACTACGACCTTCCCAGTGGCTATGCCGACGACTGCCACCTGGATTTCGCCGAAGTCGATCCGCCGGATTGCCGATACGGCCCCGCGGGAGCGACGACAGTGGTGCTGCTCCTCGGCGATTCCCATGCACAGCAATGGCTGCCCGCACTGCAGGCGATTGCCGAGGAGCGCGATTGGAGCCTGCGCGCGATCACCAAGTCCGCGTGCCCGATGGTCGACGCGACGGTCTGGAATCCGCAGCTGAAGCGTGGCTACCGTGAGTGCGACACCTGGCGCGAGCGCGCGCTGCAGCTGATCGAGGAGGACCATCCAGCCATCATCTTCGTGGCCTCGGCCAACATGTATGACCTCGTCGACGAGGCGGGGCAGCGGATCGGGGAGGGAGCAGAGCAGCTCTGGGCCGCCGCGCTCCACGACTATCTGGCGCGCCTGGTGGAGCGAGCACCAGACGTGGTGGTCCTGGCTGACACACCTCGCCTCGACTACGACCCGGCTGAGTGCCTGGCCACAAGCGCGGGCATCGAGGACTGCCCCGCAGAGCGGAGCCAGATGGTGGACGGCGCCTACGCCGGGCGGGAAGCGGTCGCCACGAGGGAGGCTGGGGCTGCCCTGGTTTCCGCGACTGACTGGCTTTGTTTCACGCAGGACTGCCCGCTCGTACGAGGCACATTCCTCGTGTATCGTGACCGGCACCATCTGACAGCGACCTTCGCGGCGCGCCTCGCGGAGCGCCTGGGTGCTGCCATCGACACGGCCATCGGGGGAGGTTGAAGCGACGTGACTGGCATGCCCTCCCTGGCTCGCACAGTCGGAGCGCTGCTGCTGACGGTGGGCATGCTGATGGCCCTGCCGAATGCCGTCCTGGGCACCGACAGCGATGGGGATCTGCTGAGCGATGGCTTCGAGTCGTCGTGGGGCCTGACCTCGCCCAACGACCCCGACACTGACGGGGACGGCGTCGTGGACTCGGCGGAGGACAACGACCACGACGATCTGGGCAACCTCGGCGAGCAACGCTTCGGCACGGACCCGGGCACCCGCGACACCGATGGCGACGGCCGGAAAGACGGCCTCGAGGACAGCGACGGAGATGGCCTCAGCGACGCACTGGAACAGGATCAGCGACGGATCCCGGCTGGACTTCGGCCAACCCTCAGCGAGGCCAAGTACGACGTGTCGCCCTACAAGAGTGGCTGCCAGACGACGCACGGCAAGGCCGGCCTGACCATCTGCCGCTTCGGTCCGGCGAGCGCCGCGAGGACCGTCGCCCTGGTGGGCGACTCCCACGCCATGATGATGCTGTCACCGATCAAGAACGTCGCCGAGGACAAGGGCTGGCGGCTCATCACGCTGGTCAAGAAGGCCTGTCCTCCCGTGCTCGGTATCCACAACGTGGCCCAGAAGTGGCTTGACGACGGCAAGACCTGCCGTGCCTGGCGCCGCAAGGCGATCGATTGGCTGGCAGCACACCCACCCGATGACATCATCATCTCCCACTCCGACCGGTACGGCATCTCGAACCTCAGGGGCAGGCGACTCCATGGGACGGCCGTCGCAACGGCCTGGCGCAAGGGGATGAAGCGGACACTCGCGGCGATGCCGCCATCCGCGGAGGTGCTGTTGGTGACTGACATCCCCATCAACAGGGGCAATCCTGTCCGCTGCCTGAAGCATCACCCTGACGACATCTCGTCCTGCAGCACGCGCAAGGAACCGCCGGCCGGACGCACCGTAGAGCGAGCACTCGAGCAGGCCGCCAGGGCTCGCGGTGCCACCTTCCGAAGCATCTACAACAAGGTCTGTACGTATGACCCCTGTCCGGTCATCCAGGGCGACATCCTCGTCTGGCGCGATCGGGGCCACTTCACGGCCACCTTTTCCGACCAGCTCACCCCGGCGTTCCGGACCCTCCTGTCCAATGTCATCGGCCCAACGCGAAAGCGGCGCTGAGCGAGATGCGCTGGCGTCAGGGTCTCGCTGTCTGCCTGGCCATGGTCATACTCACGGTCGCGCCAGTGGCGGCCCTCGCAGCTGACGACAGCGACGGCGACGGTTTGCGCGACGACTTCGAGGCACGTTGGGGCGTCACCAGTGCCCAGACCGCAGACAGCGACGGCGACGGTCTCATCGATGCCGCCGAGGACGGCGACGGCGACGATCTCTCGGCACTCGGCGAACAGCGCTATGCCACCGATCCCGGCAACGCGGATAGCGACGGCGATGGCATCACTGACGGCGAGGATGACAGCGACGGCGACGGTGTCGCTGATGCGCTCGAGCAGGACCACAGGCAAGCACCTCACGGGTTGCATCCCGACCCGGCCGACGCCTACTGGGACCGTCCCGCCAACTACGACGACGAGTGCCACAGCGATACGAACGACGCCGAGCTGCACGTCTGCATCTCCGGCGACCCGGAAGGCGATCGCAGCGTGGTGCTCTTTGGCGACTCACATGCACTGCAGTGGCTACCCGCACTCACCGGCCCGGCCGAGCAGCACGGCTGGCAAGTGGTGACGCTGACCAAGGCTGCGTGCCCGCCGGCCAGGATCCTGTCGGGTCGCAAGGAGGACGTGGCTGGTCGGTCCTGCGAGCGCTGGCGCGACAAGGCCGTCGAGTGGATCGGGGCCAACCCGCCGGATGTCGTCATCGTCGCTGGCGCTGGCCGCATCTACAAACTGGTGGACGACCGCGGCGAGCGCATCCCGGATGCCGATCGGACACGACGCTGGCAGCGTGGCCTGGCCGAGACGCTCGACCAGATGCCTGCTTCGACACAAACCGTCGTGCTCGCGGACTCACCGTATATCGGTGTCAATCCCGCGACCTGCCTGGAGGCGGATCGGAGCGATATCTCGGCGTGCACCTCGTCGCGAGACTCGGCCATCGACGCCGACTTCGATCAGGCCGAGCGTGAGACGACCGAGGCGGCGGGCGCTACCTACGCTGACCTGACCAGCGTGCTGTGCTCATACAGCCCGTGCCCGGTCGTCATCGGCGATGTACTGGTGTACCGGAACCGTGACCACATCACCGCGACCTTCGCGGAGGAACTGGCCCCATCGCTCGGGACCGTGGTCGAGGCGGCGCTGGCTCGGGCCGACGAGACGGAGGCAGCGACCACTCCGGCACCGGCCGACCCCGTCGGGGACTAGCGATCTCGGCGACGCTTCGTACCGCGCTGCGCGAGCGGCATGAGCAGGGGCTGCCAGTCGACGCCATTGCGGTCGCGATGCCAGAACACGATGGCGTTGTAGCGGCGTGCCAGAGACATCACGAAACGGTAGTCGCGTGGGTTGATATTCCCCGTCGGGACCGAGCCGACCTCGATGTCGTCCAACCATGTCCTCCGTCGCTGCCTGACCAGCGTCGCCTCCGACGTCTGGCCCACCAATCGTAGCGGTTCGGCAGTCCGAGGCACCCCCTGATCGCGGGCGGGGAGATCGGCTCCCTGCCTTCGGGTGGCGATGACGCGTGGGCGGACGCGCCGGGACGCCGGATGACGCTCTCTGATCAGGCGCTGACCTCGGCCGGCCAGGGCATCTGCCGCAGCGTCGACTCGAGCAGCTGCTGGTTCTCGGCGAGGACGATGTAGAGGACCTCGCCCATCGGATACCACACGACCTGGAAGCGGCCCCAATCGGACGACCAGATCTCCCGGTCGATGACCGTGGCACGTTCGCGACCAGGTTTCTCACCCGCCCAGCGATACTGGTCAGGGGTGACCGAGGTCAGGAGCAGGTAGAAGGAAGGGTCGAACTCCGCGAACTCAGTGGCGGGAATACCGTCGACCCACACGGCACTGATGGCGATGGCGGGGATCTCGGAGTCCGAAGGATGCGCCGGCGCCGAACTCTTCTGCTCGACCGAGACGGCCGAGGGTCCCAGGCCCCGACTGACCAGCTTTGGCTTGACCACGAGATCGTGGGCAACGCAACCTCGTCCGCTGCCCGCACCGCGTCGGCCGAGGCCGCGAGCCTCAGGCCTCCGACGAGATCGGGCAGAGCGAAGGCCATCGCGGTCCGGTCGCTGGGCCGATAGAGTCTCACGCTCGGCACATCGTTGGGGAGGCTCTGGTCCGCGACGGACAGCGCCGGACTACAGGCGACGATGACCATGATCCCGATGGCAGCGAGGGTTGGCATCGATCGGCGTGCCCTGATCCTCATCTCATCCTCCTCCGAGTCTTGCGCTCGGCTACGGCTCCACTCGTGCCACATCGCCTCCGCCAGCGTCCTCGCAGATGTCGTTGCCGGCCACGGACGCCGCGGCACCACCACGAATGGCGAGGTTGATGTCGTTCTCGCAGACGGTGTTGCCTTCGAAGATGGGCACAGCACCCTTGTCCAGGACGATGCCGATTCCGTTGGAGCGGACGTCGTTGGTGTCGAGCACGACATCCGAACCGGCGATCTCAATTCCGGTGCCTGCCACGGTGACGTGGTTCCGTCGGATCGTCGCGTCAGCCTCATCGCCGACCCAGATCCCATACTCGCCGCCGGTCACGGTGTTGCCACTGATCGTCGGATTAAATCCGGGGCCGGAGACGCGGATCCCGTCGGTCTGCTGGTCGCTGACGATGGCATTGGCATCGATGATCGGACTCGCGCCATCGAGGACCCAGACGCTCATGTGCGGACACTGACTGCCCTGGACATGGTTGGCCCTGATGGTCGGATCGCTGCCGACTCCGCTGACGACGATGCACGCCCCATCGATGACGTTGTCAGTGAGCGTGGGCGTCGAAGCCTCGCCAACACCCACGAACGCCGTGATGGTGCTTCCGCTCACCGTGGCGGTCGTCCCGGCGGCAAAGGCCAGGCCCTCATGCAGGTCCGTTCCCGTGTGGTTGCGCTGCTCACCCTCGGGGTCGATGACGACGTTCTCCAGGGATGGCGCCCCACCATCGATGACCACCGCGGTCCCCACAGCGGCGCCCCGGATGGTCAGGTTGGAGACATGTGTCTGACTGTCCTGGAGATACATGACGAACGTCCAGCCCGGTACGAGCTCGTCGGAGAAGGGGTAGTTACGCGCGACGGGCTGATCGCCATCGGGCTCGTCGTCTGAGGGCTGCACGATGACCTCGTCGCGAGCACCCACACCATGGATGCTGATATCGGTCGTGATGGTCACGCTGTCGTGGTATGTGCCCGGCATCACCTCGATGCGATCACCGTCCACCGCGGCAGCGACAGCATCGCTGATCGTCCGGAAATGACCCGAGCCGTCGCCCGCCACGATGATGTCCCGGCCACCGTCGACGGGTGGTTCGAGATCGATGGCCGAAGTGGCCGCAGGGGTCTCGTCGCTGGACGGTCCGAATGCCGAGAACGACCGCCATGGGCCAAGGGGAACGAGGATCACGAACGCGACGAGCGCGACGGCCAGGACGCTCGCGAGGATCGCGACCGAGACCCCCACCGCCGAGTGCGGTGCTGCCGCGTATCCGTCGGCCATCGGCGTATCGCTCAGTGCGGTCGGTGGCCACAGGATCACCTCCGGGCTCGCCGTGTCAGCCCGGTCGTTCGATGCTGTCCTGCGCTTGAACCAGCCGGCTCCACCATGGATACCGACGCACGTTGGGGGACACGAGGGATGGTGGACATGACCTCCTGGATGACATCGTCAGGCCGGGATGTCCGATCCAACTCGTCGTGGAGCCAGGTGCTGACGGCGGCGTCCACGTTCCGTCCGGCGCTCACTTCAGCACCCCCTGCATCTCGCTGGCACTGCGATTGCCCTCTGCGGGTCGTGCGTCGGCCTCGAGCGTCGCTCGAAGGATCGCCATGGCGCGGTGGAACCGTGACCGCGCGGTCCCTGCCGGAACGCCGAGCACCGTGGCGACGGACTCGAGCGGAAGGTCGAAGTAGTGATGCAACACGATGACGGCGCGATGCTCGACCGAGAGGCGCCGGAACCCGCGCTCCAGCTGGTCACGGTCCGCGACCGTGCCATAGGCGTCGGACTCGACGGACGGCCCGATGTCGCGGCCCGTGAGATCAGGCAGATGTCGCCGCCGGCGGCGGGCCTCGGAATAGCAGGCACGAACCAGGAGCTTGTAGGACCAGGCCTCGAATCGGGCCGGACTCGCAGCGTGGGCAGGTCACGCCAGATCGACAGGAGGGCCTGCTGGACGGCGTCCTCCGCCATGTCGCGGTCGCGCAGGATGCCCACGGCGAGCGCCATCAGGCGTCGCCCACTCTGTGTGGCAAGCGTCGCGAAGGCTTGCTGGTCCCCACCCTGAGCCCGGACCACGACATCGGCTTCCATACCTCTCGGTGTCAGCCCTCCTCCAGGGCGCCCTCCGCGGTCGACCGGGACACGTGGATCAGGCGCCGGCATCTGGGTAGGGGTCCCGGGCGGGGCGTATCACTCCATCTTTCCCGATACGTATCTGAAGGGATCGGGGTCACGCGCCATGGTCACTCCGGTGGCTTGAAGAACGCTACCCACCAGCATCCGCACGTGGGGTTGCCGGCTGGCTCATAGAGCTCCGTCGAGACGGTCGCCGGATCGATCTGGCCGTGCGGCGCAACGGCGAGGTGGACCTCGGCGTTCAGGGGATCCTCGAGTCCAAAGGTCGGGCTGTCCGGAGGCATGTTCGCCCGGGGCGGGTCACCGACCATGATCTCGCCGTGGAGGACCATGCGGCCGCCGTTGGCGCGGTCAAGTTCGAAGGCGCCGCCGGAGTGATCTACCGACGTCACGTGGCCGGCTACGCCATAGATCCCGGCCCGCACGGCCTCGGTGAAATCATCGGCACCGCAGTGCGGCGGCGTCTCCGAGGAGATGCACGCCTCGGGCCGATTGAAGATGAAGACCCAGAGCGTGAACGCCTCGGGTGGCGCGCGGCGTTCTTCCGGCAGCCCTGGTGGATAGACGTACGTCCCCGGGATGGGTGTGGGCATATCCACTTCGACGACCAGGCGGTCGTCTGCCCGGATGATCCGGGCATCCTCAGGACGAAGGAGCGCCGCGTCGGGACCAAACGCCTCAGTTGGTGCATTGGACACCTCGAACGCGGTCTCGGAGGTTTCCTCGGCACCGACCGGAATCGCCGTGGAAACGACGAGAAGCATGCCAGCGACCAGGGCGCTGGAGATACGGACGTTCACAAAAGAACCCTCCCGCCCCCCAGTTGAGCGTTGGCCGCTCTGACCTCGGTGCTTCCGGGATGCTGCGCCCGATCGGAGCGGATGTAAACCCCTTGTCCGGACCCTGGCACCCCTCAGGTCGTCGCTGTCCACGGCCGAGACCTGCGTGGTTGGAGAAAAACGGAGTGCTTGGACTCGACCTGATACCCATACGTTGGTGACGGGTCTGGACCGCGAGGTCGTGTCGCCGGCCACGCTCTCGATCCCCCCGTCGACTTCGCTCAAGCACCACCCGATACGGAGGACCGATCATGAAGCCGACTCCAACGGCAGGCGCCTTGCTCCTGTCGATCTCACTCTCGTTGCTCGCCACCGGCGCAGCCGCGGCGGCCGATGACATGGGCACGGTAGCGAGCGCCGTCGAGAACGCTCCCAGCGAGGCCGGCGCCGGCGAACTGTTACTGGCCGACAACGCCACGATCGAACGTCGGGACGATGGTGTGACCATCGATCTCGAGCTCATGACCCCCGAGGCCGGGTCGTATACCTACCCGGAAGGCATGAAGCAGAAGCAGAAGGCGCAGCCCGAGGCCTTCACGGGATGGGCGTTCGTCTTCAACTACCCGGAATTCTGCGCGACGCCCTACCAGTGTGGGCCTGGCGATTTCAACGACCAGGTCAAGTTCGGCGTGTACAACTTCGCCGGGTCGACCAACCAGCTGATGCAGAGCAGCGGCGGTGACATCCAGCTCAATCCGGCCACGGATGGCTTCGTCAGCCTGGTCGGCGGTATCGAGACGGGACAGCCACAGCTCGGCATGCCGCCCGATACCCTGACCTTCCCCCTCGAGAATCCCATGGGTGCCGAGATCCACGCGGCTATCGCACCACATGGTCAGCTCGACCCGTCGAAGCTCCCTGGCGAGCTGTACTCGCCCGTCGGAGACCCGACCTGCGGCTGTTGGTGGGTCGCCATCTTGGCGCCGCCGGATGCTCCGCAGACGACGGCCAGCCAGTGAGCTAGTTCCTCCACATCCCGGGCTATGCCCGAGCTCGACCTGGCCGGGGGCAGCATCCTCCGCCCTCGGCCAGGTCGTCGACAAGACGCAAGGAGTCGATGATGTCCACGCGAACGAGGCTTGGCGCGCTGGCCCTGGCGACCGCCATCGTCATCCCGGGCGCCGGCGCCGCCACCCTGGCTTCCGATGCCATGGATGCACCGCGGTTCGAGCCTAATCCACGACCGCACAGCACCGTCATCGACTGGGTCGACGCGATGCTGGAAGCCGTCGAGCTCAATCCACCGGCACCGACGGCCACGACCTGGCGGATGTGGGTCGTCCTGTCGTCGATCTACGACGCCTGGGCGGCCTACGACGACCGCGCCCTGGCCACGGCCTCCGGCCTGGATCTGAAACGGCCGGTCGCCGAACACACGCAGGCCAACGCGGAGATCGCGGTCGACTACGCCGGGTTCAATGCATTGACCTATGTCTACCCCGACCAGTCAGACATCTTCGACGAGGTCCTGGCATTCCATGGCCGCGCACCGAGTGATTCGGTGGATCCCGGATCGCCCGTGGGCGTCGGCAATCTTGCGGCGGAGGCCTGCATCCGGCAAAGGCTCACCGATGGCTCCAACGCGGGGACCTTCAAGGACACCACCTCGCAGACCTTCCCTGAACTGTATGCACCGGTCGCTGGACTCGACCCCAATCACTGGGTGCCGCTGCATGTACCAACAGGGACCTTGACCGATGCGCATGGCACACCGACCTGGTCCGATGACGATCCCTCGAGCTTCACGGTCCAATCCTTCCTGACGCCTCAGTGGGGTGCCGTCATACCCTTCGCGCTGCGATCGGGCGACGAGCTGCGACCGCCGCCGCCGCCGCAGGTGGGGTCGGACGAGCCGTACACGGACGCGCTGGGACGGGTCACCACGAACGATGAGGCCTACCGCGAGCAGGTCGCCGAGATCCTGGGATACAGCGGATCGCTGACCGACCAGGAGAAGATCATCGCTGAGTTCTGGGCGGACGGGCCGCACACGTGGACGCCACCGGGGCATTGGGTGCAGATCGCCATCGGCGTTTCACTCCGTGACCACCACGATCTGGGTGACGACGCCCGGATGTTCATGGCCCTCTCCGGGGCACTGCTCGACGCCGGCATCGCGGCCTGGGACGCGAAGCGGGCGTACGACTACGTTCGACCAGCGACGGCCATCCCGTTCCTGTACGCCGGGCAGCAGGTCAAGGCTTGGCGCGGGCCGGACCAGGGGATCGGGCTCATCGACGGCTCGTTGTGGCGGCCATACCAATCGGCCACGTTCGTGACACCGCCCTTCGCAGAGTACGTCTCTGGCCACAGTGCGTTCAGTCGTGCCGGGGCCGAGGTCCTGACCGCCTTCACCGGTTCGGACCGCATGTACGACGGCGTCACGCGGCTGGGTCGAGACTACGACGGTGACGGCGTAGAGGACTTCCTTGGTCAGCACATCGCCGTGCCCGGCACGATGAAGTTCGAGCACGGACCCGCCGAGCCCGTCGTCCTGCGCTGGGCGACGTTCCATGACGCATCGGACCAGGCGGCCATCTCACGGCGGTACGGCGGTATCCACTTCCAGGACGCCGACCTCCGGGCCCGTGAGATGGGTCGCATCGCGGGTCAGGGTGCGTATGAACGCGCACGTTCGCTGTGGGATCCCGCGTCCGAGTGACGGTGTCACCATCCCCACCGCCGACAGCATTCGGCGGATGTCATCGCGGCCGCGCTCGAAGCGGACCCATCGCGATCCACCGGATCGGCGCCGGGCCGGCCGCGAACATATTCACCATCGGGACCGATCGGATGGGCCTGAAGTAGGTCGCGTCCTTCGGTACGGCCAGTTGAGGCGACTTTCCCGACCTGACGCCGGCAAGCCTCTCGGGTCACGGTCAGCAAGCAGGTCGCCGTCGCCAGCGAAGAAACCGGGATCTGCTGCGCACATCTGTCCTGACAGGCCCATGATTGGTGGATCCTCGGTCGGGGGACGTCATTCCTAGTGAACGGCGGCCGATCTACGGCGGCCCATCACGGACGGCGACATGCAGCGAGAGCTCGTAGAGGGGGCCAGGCGGGGAGACCACGAAGCCTTCGAGGCGCTCGCGTCGGTCGCCTTCGACGGGCTCTACGCTCTGGCGCACCGGATCCTGCGAGACGTCGATCGAGCCGACGACGCGGTCCAGGAGTGCCTCATCCGCGCCTGGCGGGAACTGCCCCGCTTGCGCGAACCAGATCGCTTCGATGCCTGGATGCGGCGCCTGCTGGTGAATGCCTGCTACGACGAGTCACGGCGGGCTCGCCGCCGCTCCCTGAAGCTGACGATGCTCCCGGTGGAGCGCGCTGGCGAGCTGGATCCGACGACCGAACTGGCCGAACGCGACGCCCTGGAGCGTGGCTTCCGCCGCCTCAGCGTGGAACAACGCACGGTCCTGGTCATGACGCACTACCTGGACATGCCCGCGGCCGAGATCGCCCGGACGCTGGACATCCCGGTGGGGACGGTCCAATCCCGCCTCCTGCACGCCCTCACGGCTATGCGCGCTGCCCTCGAGGCCGATGCGCGCCCCGCTCAGCTCGCCGTGGGAGGACGGCCATGAACCAGACACCGATCACACCACCCCGGTCCGACTTCGAGACCCGGCTCACGAGCTGGCTCGAGGACGGACCGACCAGCGGACCCGACGAGCTGCTATCGAGAACGTTCGCGCGAGCGCGCTCGACGCCGCAGCACAGGACCTGGTCCCACCGACTCAACCATCCCACGAGGTCCAGCCTGATGAACAGCGCACTCAAGTTCGCCGCCGTCGCGGCCATCGCCCTCGCCGTCGGCATCGGCATCGGGCCACTCCTCACGAGCGGGCCGGATGATGCGTCGGCACCGGGGAGCGACCCGTCACCCAGCGCCACGGTCAAGGCACTCGACAGCAGGCTCGGGGCAGGGACGTACGTTGCCACACCGTTCGCAGGACCAGGCAGCTCGGGCGTCTGTGAAGAGCCACCCCAGGCAGGTTGCGTCGAGACCGCCAGTGACGACGCCATCAGCTTTACCTTCGACGTCCCCGATGGATGGAGCGGTGTGCCTCCGGACGGCATCAGCAGCGGCGCCGGGACTGGAGTGCTCTTCCAACGTGGCGGTGGGCTGTATGACGATCCCTGCGCCAGCGACGGGACGCCGCAGATCGCCGTCGGGCCGACGGTCGATGACTTCACGAACGCGGTCGCCTCGCATCCCCTTCTCGACGTCAGCGATCCGGTGGACGTCGAACTCGGCGGCTACAGCGGCAAGTACCTGGAGCTACTGGTCCCGGAGGACCTCACCGGCTGTGCCCAGTTCCGACCCTGGTACCCCTGGTACTACGCGCAGACGCCCGGCGAGCGGTGGCATCTCTGGGTCCTCGACGTCGGTGGGGTCCGCGTCGTGGTCCAGGGCATCGACCATGCCGATACGACTCCAGACCGCGAGGCTGAGCTCATGGCCATCGTCGACTCCATGCGCATCGAAGGGGCGCCCGTGGCGTTAAGGCAAGGCCCACTCAGGGCGGGCACCTACGTATCCACCCCGCTGGCGCCACCAGACGGTGCGAGCGACTGCGTCGGCCAGGATGGCTGCACGGAAACCGTCACCGGCGACGACATCGCGTTCACTTTCACCGTGCCCGACGGCTGGGCCGGCGCGCCGTTCGACTCGCTGTGGCTTGCTGCCGAGACACGACTCGGCGCCTGCCGGCGCGGGCCTCTACATCGGGCGCGGTGGCTGGTTGCATAGCGACCCCTGCCTGACTGACGAGCAAATGGCCATCGACGATGCGCCGCCCGATGTGCCGGTGGGACCGAGCGTCGATGACTTCGTGAGCGCTCTCGTGGAGCAGCCCCTCCTCGAGACGACGGACCCGGTCGACACCGTCATCGACGGACATCCGGCCACGTACCTCGAGCTGCAGCTGCCGAATGACCTCAGAGCCTGCCCGTCTTCCTACTTCCCATGGGAGCCAGGGCTCTATGCCCAGGGACCGGGCGAGCACTGGCGCCTCTGGGTCGTGGACGTCGACGGCGCTCGCGTGGTCATCCAGGCCATCGACCATGCCGAAACGACCCTGTCACCGCAAGGACGAGCTGACAGCCATGGTCGACTCGATGTCCATCGCTGCGCCGGTCGCGTATACGGAGCCTGCGACCCTGCCCGCCGGGACATACGTCATCGATCCGCTCGAACAACCGATCTTCACACCGGCAAGGTTCACCTTCACGTTGCCCGACGGCTGGGCGTCAAGGAACGGCATCATCGCCAAGGATCGCACCGGGCCCGGCGAAGTCGCTTTCGGCCCCTGGATGGTCACCAACGCCTACGCCGACCCGTGCCATTGGCAAGACTCCCTGCTTGATCCCCCGGTCGGGCCGGGCGTCGACGACCTCGTGGCGGCGTTGTCAGACCAGGCCGGGCGTGAAGCTTCCGACCCGGTCGATGTCACCGTCGGTGGCTATCCGGCCAAGCGACTCGAGCTATCGGTCCCGGGGGACCTGGACGTCAGCAGTTGCGACGGGGGCTCGTATCGCGTCTGGCTGGAGCCGGGCGAGCTGCACACCGACGAACCCATCCTCGACAGCGACATCCCATCGCTCGTCACCCACGTCGCGGGGCAGCGCGACGTCGTCTACATCGCCGACATCGACGGCAACCGATTCGTGCTGGTCGCGTGGCACATGCCCGGCAGCTCGCCCGAAGATCTTGCCGAGCTCGACACCATCATCGATTCCATCCGTATCGACCCGCCCATCACCATCCCGGCCGCAGCGTCATGAGCCCGGCCCCGACCAGCCCCAGAAGGAGTCCATCGATGCTCAGTCACCGGATGCGGTCCACGGGTCTCGTTACCCTCATCCTGTTGATGTCGTCGAGCCTCCCGGCCTCGGCCCAGTCATCCAACGACCCTTGCTGGCCCGAGCGTCGCCTCGGCGAGACGTGTCTCTCTCAGCTCGCGGAGCCGGCAGCTCAGAGCGCCGGGTCCGCAACAGAAGACCAGATCAAGCAGACCGCCGCGGTAGTCCACGGCTGGGTCGGCGCCCGGGCGGCGCCAGCAGGGCTGTACTCCTGGAGGATGGGAGGCCGAAGCTGGATGCACAAGGTCGCCGAGAGGACCGGGTCCGGTCGAGATCACCTTCGATACTCTCGAGGATGCCAACGGGATCCCGATGGGCGATATCGGACTGGCCGGCGCCGACCTCGATGGCCCGTACTCGGAGATCCCCGAGCCCGCGGTCGACGTACGCTTGCAGACGTGGCTCCTGGACATCGACGGCTCCAGGGTCGTGGTCATCGTCAAGTCCTTCCCCGACACGGACCCATCCCTGGTGGCGGAAGCCAAGGCCATCGTCGAGTCGATCTACGTCGAGCCCGGCGGTGATGGCGGGGGCCGCCGAGTCGTCTTCAGCCTACCCGCGGGCTGGGACTCCGGCTAGGCCCGACACGCGCCGAGGCGCCACTGACCTATCGAGGTCGGCCCCCTGGCCGAACGCGAGCGGAGGAGGGGAGGGCATCGCAAGTCCGCGGTCTTAGGGGCCGGTCACGCTCGCGCCTTCGGCCACGTCAGCCACGACCCCTTCCGCTTCGCCACCCACGAGGGCGACGAGGGTCCCGTCGGAGACGTGCGAGCGCATGCCCGGCTGCAGGTCGACGGACCCGTCCGCGCCCACGACCGCGATAGGGATAGCGCCGGCTGGTAGTTCGCCCTGCCAGACCTGTACCTCGGCGCCTGCCGCCACCCTTCGATCAAGCTCCGCGATGGTGACCCCAGGAGCGAACGGACGGTTCGTCCATGCCTCGCGGAGCAGGCGATCGACCCCTTCTTCCTCGCGGCTCGGTGCCACGTACACGTGCCTGCGGCCGAGTGACTCGACCAACGCGGCCACCACGAGGTCGGAAACCGGGGTGCGATCGGTCGCCACGACAGCCGACCCGAGCACGGCCGAGGAGAGCTGCTGACGGAGCTCGTCCGCGTCGTCGGTGGTGGAGACCATCGGCAGCGAGACGTGCGCCTCCGACAGGTCATCGGGTCGCTGTGGTGCGAAGACGAGCACGCTGACGCCGAGGTTCTGGAGGCTCCGGCCGAGCTCCAGTAGCCAGATGCGCGACGCCCACGAGCGCCACGCCGGTCGGCCTGGGCAAGGAGAGACCGAGGGCCGCCGCGACCGGCTTGCCCGTGACCGCATAGACGACGCCGACGCCGAGGATCACGCCGAAGGCCATCGGTAGCATCAGGGAGCTATCGAACCCGGCGTCTGCGAGCAGGGGCGAGAACTGTGCGGCTGTCGCCGCGGCAACGATGCCGCGTGGATCCATCCACGCGACCAGGCCTCGATCACGCATCGACAACGAGCTTCTGAGTTGGGAGACGAAGACGGACACGGGCCGGACGACGAGGATCAGCAGCGCGACCACGATCGCGATCGGGCCGGCGATCTCGACGAGCTGACTGAAGTCGACCAAGGCGCCCAGGACGATGAACAGCGTGCCGATGATGAGGACCTCGAGTGTCTGACCGAAGCCCTTGATCCGCGCAGTCGGGACCAGGCGCTGGTTGGCGATGACCACGCCAAGCGTCACGGTGGCGAACAACCCTGCTTCCGAGAGCACGGTCTCCGCGATACCGAAGCACAGCACCGCCACGAGGACCGCGACCGCCGCCTCCATGTCGTCAGTGACGAAGAAACCGGGAAAGGACGAACACGAGGACCGCCGCACCAGCGAGACCGACGGCTCGCGCCCAGGCCAAGCCGGCTGAGCATCTGCAGGAGTGGGTGGATGCCGCTGCCGCTCGTCGACGCGAGCACAAGGTTGAGGACCACCACGCCAAGAGTGGCACCAAGTGGATCGAGCACGGTCCCCTCCCACGAGAGCACCGCGCCGGTCGGTGCGCTGGGGTCGGATGACCCGCAGCACCGGGCCTACCACGGTCGGGCCGGACACCGTGAGGATGGCGCCCATGACGAAGGCAACTTCCGTGGGAATGTCCGTCGCGACCAGCAGGACGCCCGTCGCTCCCGCGAAGGTGATGGCCATGCCGATGGTCACCAGTCGAAGCACCGGTTTGCGTGCCTCACCGGGCAGGTCATCGAGGTGCAGATCCAGCCCGCTTTGGAAGAGGAGCAGGGCGACGAGGAGCGTGACCACTGGGAACAAGCTCTCGCCGAACAGGAGTTCCGGGTCGACCAGGCCCGTCCCGCCGGCGATCAGGCCGGCGGGAAGGAGCAGCAGGAGCGACGGGAAGCCCAGCCGCCGGGCGATCCACTGGGAACCCACACCGAACGTGACGATGGTGGTGAACCCGATGATGATCTGATCGTCGGTCATCGTTCCATCATCCCCCACCATCGAGCGGTCCTGGAGTGGTCGACGGACGAGCGGACGCCCACATCTGCCGCCCCACCGCGAGTAGGACGCGCGGTCGACCCTGACTGAGACGACCTCCGCGGGGAACCACTCGAAGTGTTGTGCTCACTTGTCCGCGGTATCAGCATCGTGGAGGTCGGCCGCACAACATCCTTTCACGTGCTCGGCCTCGCCGCAGCCCCCTCGCGTCGGGCACATAGAATGACCAGGCCGCGTGTGACCATTTCCGTGGCCTCGTCCGGCTCCGCTTGCACATGGGGGTCGGCGTGCCGTGGGACATTCCGGCTCTTGCGGTGCGCAGCGAGGACTGCCCCGCTGAGCAGATTCCCAAGTAGGACGAACACGGAGGCTGCTGTCTGCCCGCTCAGCAGGACATGGCCAGCGCTGAAGCCTTGGTTGTGCGATCCACATAGGATTCCACGCACGGAAGGCGGCGCCCCGTGGCTCCGGTGGTCACCGACTCGGCCCTCGCGGCCCCTTCTGGACGGATCGCGTTCGGTCTATGTAGGAATCGAGCCGCTGGCCCGGCCGAAGAGCCGAAGATCCTGCCCGGGTGCCGGGTACCTGGGTGCCTGCCCGGCGGCGCCGTCACACTGCCTGGTTTGTGCAGCTACATCCTCAGTATGTGCGGCGATCGCTGAGATACGACCTCCGCGGCCTCCGTATCGTGTCGGACCGCGGGCGGCTGGCTCAGTTGGTTGGAGCACTTGCTTGACAGCGTCTCGAGGAATGCGGCGTAGGTGCTGCACGATCACGAGCCGTCACCGATGCGGTGAGGGCCTTGTCATGGGCTGAACGTCATCGGTTGTATCGACTCATGCGCCCGCGCCGCGCCCCACCAAGCTCCGACGTGGTGGGCAGCATGCTACCGAGCTGCCGCCACGCCCTTAGGGGTAATGACGTAGAGGCCGATACCGTCACCCTCTTCTTCGGCTCCCTCGTCCGTGACCCACACTGTGCCATCGGCGGTGACGGCCACGTCCGAGATGCAGTGGCCGGCGAGGTATTGCCGCCAGCGCCGCCCGTCGAACGAGAGCACACCAGGGCCTGCGCCGCGCATGTAGGGCCGGCCGCCGCCGTCGCAGTTTGGGGCGTCCGGGCCTGGCACCGGGATGATGCCCCGTTCTACCAGGTTCTTCGTAGCGCCCCCGACGTGGCCCCCGAAATGAAGCCACAACCTGCCGTCCGGACCGACATGGGGGCTGGTGCCGTACCCAGCGCAGCCATCCCAGCCGATGACGTTCTGCCTCCATATCCGTATAGATGCTCGGCGGGTCGCAAGTGTCCCTGAAGTTGACGAATGGGCAGTTCCCTCATCGCATCGTCGAGGCTGCTACGCCCCGTCTGCCCACCGTGGCCCAAAGATGACCAGCCCGACAGCCCTGGCATCGTGTCAGCCCTCGGGCAGCTCGGTCAGATGGTAAGGCACTTGTTATGGGCTGAACGATGTCGGCTGGGGCCGATGAGGTACATCAATGCTGTTCGGTCGCACAAGTGGACAACGACGCCCTGATCGATCCCGACATCCGGTCTAGTCGATTCGGCGGGTGGCCCGTTCGGCACGATGTGCGCGTCCCTGGAATGCCTCCTGCGTGAGCCTCATACGTGATTTCGGCGCTGACTTGAAGCCCGAGTCCAGCCACTAGCTACGGACGTCCGTACGGGAGGGATAGTTTGGCCGGCAACACCGCCTTCCTAACCGAGTCGGCGTTTCTGCCCGTCGAACTCTTCGACCTCCATGGAGCGGCTCGTGGACGCGCTGCGAACCTTCCCGGTCGCCAGTCGGGACGGTGGCCTGGTGCTCTTTCGGCTACTCGATGCTCTGTGACCGGGCTACCGCCTCCGGCTTCTCATGTGTCGATGTGTATCACGCATTCAACGGCCCCGACGGAAGCCAGTTGTCACGGCCGTGGACGATCGACGGCGCGCACCCGAACCAGGCTGGCAATGGCCTCATCGCCGCTCTTCTCGCCGATGTGGACATCAGTGCGATCAAGGCCGCCACGCCCTGACGCTTTCCCGACGCGATGGCCGGTACTGCTCGCCAACCTCTCGTCGGCCGTTCCCAGGCGCGACCGACTCGACAGCCTCTGGTATCGTTCATCCCCTCGGGCGGCTAGCTCAGCTGGTTAGAGCACTTGCTTGACATGCGTCTCGCCGAATGCGGCGTAGGTGTCGCACGACGACGAGCCCTCACCGATGCGGTGAGGGCCTTGTTATGGGCTGAACGTTATCGGCTGAATCGAGCGTGGCGAGGCACAAAGAGGTTGATGCTCGATCCATCGGCGTCGGCGGCTCGGCAGCTCCGTCGGATGGTCCAGCTCGACGCTGGCAACCTCGCGCGAAACGACCTCGACTCGATCGCGCCGGGATGGAGCGAGACGAGTTGCTGCGCTCGACAGCGCCGGGCGGCGGGCCGCACTTAGCTGGGACGCTTAAGTCGAGCCAGCCGAGGCGTACACTCGCGCTTACGGTCGGCCACATGGGCAGGCACAAAGCGGGCGGTTCAGGTCTGCAAGAGAGTGCGGAGACATGCAGCGAACGGCGCCATCGGGCGACGCACCTCGCCAGCGCAGTAGTCCGGTCATACGCGTCTTCGGCGGTACGGGATTGTCCGATCACGGCGGTCCGGTCAGCATCGGCGGCCCGCGCCAGCGACGCCTCCTGGCGTTGCTGGCGATCCGTTACGGCAGCTCGGTCGATCTCGACTGGCTGGCCGAATACCTGTGGGATGATGGCGACCGGCCGTCACCGGTTGCGCCGCCGCTTCGTACTGCGGTCTCCCGATTGCGTTCTTCCTTCCCCGAAGAAGTCCGTGACTGGATCGTCACCGAGCCCGAGGCATATGGGCTGATCGCGCCGCGTGAGGCAGTCGAGCACCTTCGCTTTGCCCGGTTACGCGCCGAGGCGGTCGCGGCACGCGAACTGGAGGACCCGCAGGCCGCGCTGGCGAAGCTTGATGAAGCCCTTTCGCTCTGGCGCGGCGAGCCCTTCCGTGAGATCGAGGACCTCGACTGGGCGGCAGCCGACATCGAACGGCTCCGTATCGACCACCTCGAAGCCATGGAGGAGCGTTGGGAGGCAGCCCTGGCGCTCGGTCGCCACACCCAGATCACTGGCGAGCTCGCAGCCTTCACGATGGAGCACGCCGACCGCGATCGCGCGGTGCGCCAGCATGCGCTCGCGCTGCACCGGTCCGGGCACACCGCGGATGCGCTCAAGATCATCACTCGTCACCGAAGGTCCTCGTCGACGAGTACGGCCTGGATCCCACCGCCGAGGTGCTGCGGTTGGAGGATGCGCTCATCGCCGGAGACCCGTCCTTGCTCGTCGAGCACGGAGGACGGCCGCTCCGCGGCTATCGCCTCCTCGAGGAGGTGAGCGCCGGGGCGTTCGCGATCGTCTGGCGCGGGGTCCAGCCATCGGTCGAGCGCGAAGTGGCGATCAAGCAGATCCGCGCCGAGCTCGCCAGCCAGCCCGAGTTCATCCGCCGATTCGAGGCGGAGGCTCACCTCGTCGCGGACATCGAGCATCCGCACATCGTGCCCCTCGTCGACTACTGGCGCGATCCGGACTCTGCGTATCTGGTCATGCGCTGGCTGGGTGGAGGTACCCTCGAGCGACGGCTGGAGCATGGACTACTCTCGGTCGACGAGACCATCCGCCTCGCGCATGAGGTCGGGGGTGCCCTGAGCGCAGCTCATGCGAAGGGTACGGTCCACCGCGACGTCAAGAGCGCGAACATCCTCTTCGACGAGGCCGGCAACGCATACCTGACCGACTTCGGCATCGCCCTCGAGGCGGCCGAGTCGAGCGGGCCAGAGGCCGCGCTCTCATCGGGCTCTCCTGCCTACAGCTCGCCGGAACAGAGCAGGGGTGAACGGCTGGGCCCGCCTGCAGATGTCTATAGCCTCGGAGTAGTCCTGTACGAGTGCCTTGCCGGGACGACGCCGCAGGTGAACGGCGGCGTCACGCCGCTGAGAGAGCTCCGCTCCGACGCCTCGACGGCGATGGCTGATGCGATCGCACGGGCGCTCCTTCCGATCCCGCCGAGCGCTATCCGGCGATCGCCGCGTTCCTGTCGGCCCTGGACGGCGAGGAGCCATCCGCCATCGACACGGCCACGGGGGCCGCGACGCTCGCAAACCCGTACCTGGGCCTACGGGCCTTCGATGCGGTCGACGCTGATCGATTCTTCGGGCGCGAGCGGCTGGTCGACGAGCTCGTGGCACGGCTCGCGGGCTCGGAGCGGTCATCTCGGTGCGTGGTGGTCGTGGGGCCGTCAGGGTCGGGCAAGTCGTCGGTCGTGCGGGCGGGCCTCGTGCCCGCGCTGCGTGCAGGCGTGGTCAAGGGGTCGGAGCAGTGGTTCGTCACCACCATGGTGCCGGGAGCCGATCCCTTCGAGGCCCTCGAGGCCGCGCTCCTGCGGGTGGCGGTGAACCCGCCGGACAGCCTCCTGGCGCAGCTCCGCGACGGGTCACGCGGGTTCTTGCGGGCGGTCCGGCGCTGCCTGCCGGCCGACGGCGACCAGGTCGTGCTGGTCGTCGACCAGTTCGAGACCGTCTTCACACAGGCTGCCCCCGAGACCGCGATCGCGTTCCTTGATGCGCTCGCGGAGGCCGTCGAGGATCCGGGGTCGCCGACTTCGCCTGGTGGCGACGCTGCGTGCGGACTACTTCGACCGGCCGTTGCAGCATCCGGCCTTCGCTGCGATCCTCGACGGGGCGGCCGTGAACGTGAAGCCGCTGTCCGGTGACGAGCTGGAGCGCGCCATCGTCGAGCCGGCGCGAGCCACCGGAGTCAAGTTGGAGCCCGGTCTCGCGGCCAGGATCGCTGCCGATGCCGCAGGCCGGCCGGCGTCGCTACCGCTGCTGCAGTACACCCTCGCCGAGCTCTTCGATCGTCGTTCGGGTGCGTTGCTCACACTCGTGGCGTACGAGGAGCTCGGTGGCATCTCCGGCGCCCTCGCGGCCCGCGCGGAGGCCCTCTACCTCAGCTTCGACGCGTCCGGACGCAGCGAAGTCAGGCGGGTCTTCGGACGCCTGGTCAGTCCGAGTGGGGAGACCGCGGACGTCCGCCGCCGTGCCCGCGTCTCCGAATTCGGTGCTGACCACACTGCCCGGCTCGTCCTCGATCGCTACGGAGACGCACGCCTGCTCACCTTCGATCGTGACACGGCGAGCCGAGAGCCGACGGTGGAGGTCGCCCACGAGGCCCTGCTGCGTGAGTGGCCCCGCCTCCCGACTTGGCTGGCGGAGGACATGGAGCTGCTGCGCGCGCTCGGGTCGCTCTCGGTAGCGAGCGATCGCTGGGAGGTCGACGGTCGTGAGCCAGCGGATCTCCTGCGCGGCGCACGACTCGCCAGCGCGACAGAGCTGGTCCACGATCACCCCGATCGCGTTCGGCAACTCGACGCGGAATTCGTGCAGGCGTCAGCGGCCGCGGCGGAGGCTGAGGCCGCGGCCGCGCGGCGTGGGCGTCGACGACAGGGCCTCCTTGCCGCCGGCATCGGCACCGCCGTGCTTGTCGCCGCCGCGGCTGGCGTCTTTGCGATGACTGAGCAGGACCGCGCTGATGCCGAAGCTCGCGCCGCTGCGCTCGCCGCCGAGGAAGCCGCCGTCGGGGCGTTGATCGATCGGGCACGAGAAGCGGACGACCCCAAGCTCGGCATCCTGCTCGCGCTCGAGGCGCGGCGGCGGGATCCAGGCCCCGAAACCGATCGCGCGCTCCTGAGAGCGATCGGGCGCTCCGGTGGCGGAGAGACCGTCGCCTCGTACCCGCCGTTGGTCGATGCGACCTGTACCGCCGGCCCGGGCTGGGTAGCCGCTGACGGCACCTCTCAGACGGCCGTGGTGGACGGGGAGGCGGTCCGTCGCGACCTCGACAGCGGGACCGTCACTACGCATGGCAAGTTGCCCTTCGGGGGTTGCGGATCATGGCTCCAGGACATGACGGGCAGCGTGAAGCTCGCCATCGACAGCGAAGGTGAGGACCTGTGGCTGGGCACCGTCAACGGCGACTGGACGGTACGGCAGGCATTGGGCGGCAGCGCGGAGCTCGCTGATCCGCGGAGCCTGACGGCGACACGATTCCTCGTGACGGCGCCGGGCGTCGTCCGCCTCGTCGATGCCGCGAACGGACGACCAGTGGGGACCGCGATCGGTCGCGTCGGGCCATCCCCGGTCACCGCGATGGCAGCGGACGGATCACGCTTCGCCGTGGTGCGCGAAGGCGTGGACAGCGGCACTCCGAACGTCACGGTCCACGACGCCGGCGAAGGCCGTGTAGAGATGCGACTGGAGCTGCCAGCCGATCCGATAACGATGGCCCTCGACCCGTCGGAGGATCAGCTGCTGGTAGCGACGGCCGACCGCCGCCTCCTCACGTTCGACTTGAAGCGCGGCGAGGTCGTCGGGGACGTCGACTACACGGGAAGCGATTCCTCCTCGGTCAGCGTCGCCGACGATGGTCGAGTGACGATCGTGTCGCCCGGGACGCCCGGCACCATCGAGACGCTCGATCGCAGCGACGGGGACGGGGAACGCGCCCGCATCCAGGTGAACGACCTCGTGGGTGGCCGTGGCCGACCCGACGGCCGGGTCGTCCTCTGGGACAATGCAGGGCACATCGACGTCATCGATCCCGCCGGGCAGCCGCTGGCCGTCAGCTCGATCGAGTTGAGTGCCTTCGGCATCGACCCCTTCCGCGTCCGCATCGTCGGTGGCAAGGTGGAGATGGCTCATCGGATCCTAAGGACGACCGTCGTCGACCTAGAGACCGGCGAGGCGGAGGAGCTCTCGATCGACGACGACGACGGCAAGCGCTTCGCGACGTACGTGAACCCATTCGTGGTCGGCGACGGGTATGCAGCGATCACCCTGCTCAACGACGTCGCTTGGTGGCGAGACGGCGACCTCATCGACCGACTCACTCCAGGCTCGATCCCCGGAACGCGTTCCCACCGCTATGCCGTCAGGGGGGCTTACCTGGCTCTTGCCGGCCTCCTGCCGGGCGGTGATTACGAAGTCCACCTCCTCGCCCTGGACGAGGGGCGCATCGAGCGCCGCTTCACGGTCCGCACGAGCGAGTCCTGGATGGCACTCGAACCGATGGACGATGGCGGCCTGCTCATCGTCGATGACCAAGCTGTCGCGAGGCGCTGGGACCCGTCTGGCCAGCTCCTGGACGAGCTCCACATCGCCTTCGAGCGAGTGGAACTGGTCGCGTTCGACGGCGCTAGCCGCATCGTGATCGCTCACGATGGAGGTACGCCTCGCCTCACCCAGCTCAAGCTGGTCGACCTGGATAGCGGCGAATCCAGGCTGATCTCGACGTTCGCTCCGGTCGAAGCCATAGGCTTCGCACAGGACGGCGACATGCTCGTCATGCAGACGACCGATGGCGCGGTGCAGATCAGGGATCCGGGGGCGGGGTTCGCCAGCCCGGTCGTTTGGAACGGCGACGGCACCGGATCCGTCCAGCCGTGGTATGACCCGGCGACGGACAGCGTCTGGGTGGGAGACAGCCGTCGCGTGGCGCGGATCCCGCTCGCTCGTGCGGCGTGGGACGAGATCGCGTGTCAGCGAGCCGGTCGTGACCTCACGTCGGACGAGTGGGAGCGATGGGTGCCCGGGGACCGTCCGCAGGCGCGGCTCTGCGCTGGTACCACGGCCCCGGCGGCGCGTCTGACAGGCGGCTGACACGGTTTGACAGACCCTTGAAATGCCCGCCACCCACGCTGCGCTCCTGTCGGATCCAGACCCACCCCACGAAAGGAGCCAGATCATGAATCACATGGACGAACGACAAGCCCCGCACGTCGAGCCAGGACACATCCACGGCGGCCGACGGACCACCCTCGCGGGTGCGCTCGCGCTGGCCCTCGTCATCCCGGGCCTGCCGGCGGTCGCGGCGGACGCCGAGCTATTCGATCTTCGCCGCTGAGGTCGAGGCAATGGTCGGCCTGCAGACCGGAGGTGCCGCAGCGATCACCGTACGAGGCGACGAGATGACCGAGGCTGCGGCCGGTGTCATCAACGCTGACGGCGACGCCATCACAGTGGACACGCCGATGTTCATCGACGGCGCAGCAACGCCGTTCTCGACGGCGATCATCTTGCAGCTCGTCGACAAGGGGAAGGTCGACCTGGATGATCTGGTGCGGACGTACCTGCCGGATGTCGAGCCGCTCGATGCTGCGGCCACGGTCCGCGACCTGCTGACCTTCCGGGAAGGCTCGCCGCCCATCTACCGGGAGCTGACAGAAGCCATGACGGCGGACCCCGGTCAAACGTGGACGACCGCCGAGATGCTCGAGTTCGCCGAACCTCTCGAGCCCAACCCGGTCGGCCAGCCGTTGAGGACGATCACCGGCGCGGCCATCACGTGGCTGCTCGTCGAGGCGCTCGATGGACGCAGCTACGCTGAGTCGCTGTCGGCACGGGTCGTCGAGCCGCTCGGGCTCACGTCGACCGGCTTCATCACGGGCGACGCTCCGATCCCCGACGGGATGGGTGCCGGCTGGAGCCCCCCGATGGGCTTCATCGGCGACCCAAGCACGGAGATCAGGGCGATCACCTCGGTAGGTGAGACGTACGCCAGCGCGCGCGATCTCTTGAAGTTCGCTGACGCGCTCCAGGAGGGTCGATTACTGAGTGAGGAATCGATGTCGCTGATGTTCGACCCAGAGGCGGACATGTACAGCGCCGGCTTGTCCATGCACGAGACCATCCCGGGCATCGCGGAGGACGGCCAGCCGCGGCTCTGGGCTGCCATGGGCCAGAGTGCGCATGGTCACGGCACGGTGTGGGCGATGGACCCAGCCTCCGGCGATATCGCTGTCATCGTCGCGTCGAGCTTGGAGATCTGGCCCTTCGATCTGCTCGCTGATTGGTATGCCGCAGGGCGTGCCCGGCTCGAACCCTCGGGTACACCAGTCCCCCTCAGACCGCCGTGCCCATGCTAGGAGCAGAGCACGTTGCCTGAGATGCGTCCTGCCGAATGCGGCGTAGGAGTCGCATGCTCCACGGGCCCTCACCGGATCGGTGAGGGCCCGTGATGTGCTTGACGCCATCGATTGGATCGCCAACGGAGCATGTCGTGCCTCCCTCTGGGCAGCCCTCGCGCTGATCGACCGCGTCACGACCTGAGCCCGGGTCCATAGGCGCCTGCGTGATCCGCGTTGTGTCCTCTGCTATCGTATTCAGCAGCCTCGGGCGGCTAGCTCAGCTGGTTAGAGCACTTGCTTGACATGCAAGAGGTCACTGGTTCGAGTCCAGTGTCGCCCACCACTCTTCGATCGTACCCACGGACCCAGCATCGATGGTGCTGGGTCTCGCGATTCCTGCCGGCATGCATTGGCTACCCTAGGCACCGAATCACGCCACTCCTGAGGACCAAGGCATCTCAAATCCGTTCCGATCCGCTCGCCCCGACGCTCCCGACCAGGCCGTCTGGACAGGTGAGCCGTACCCACTGGGCGCCAGGTTCGAAGGAAACGGGACCAACTTCGCGGTCTACTCGAGCGTCGCCGACGCCGTGGAGTTGTGCCTATTCGATGACGACGGCACAGAGACCCGCCATGGGCTGACCCAGATGACCGGTGCCACGTGGCATGGCTTCCTGCCGGGGATCCGGCCTGGCCAGCGGTATGGCTACCGGGTGCACGGACCGTGGCATCCGGCGGCCGGTCTGCGCTGCAATCCATACAAGTTGCTGCTTGATCCCTACGCGCTCGCCATCGACGGTGAGGCCCGGCCCTCCGACGCCACGCTGGGCCACACACCCGGCGCCCGCACCCGCCTGAATCGCGCCGACAGTGCGGCCGATGTCCCGCGTTCGATCGTGGTCGATCGGACATTCGACTGGGGCGATGACACCGCGCCGCGCGTGCCGGACCACGAGATGATCATCTACGAGACCCACGTGAAGGGCTTCACCCAACGCCATCGCGGTGTCCCTGAAGAGCTGCGTGGAACCTACGCCGGGCTGGGTCACCCGGCCGTGATCGAACACCTGCGTTCGCTGGGTGTCACCTCGGTGGAGCTGATGCCGGTCCATCATTTCATCCACGACAGCGTCCTCCTCGAGCGTGGCTTACGCAACTACTGGGGCTACAACAGCATCGGGTTCTTCGCACCTCATGCCGAATACGCCGCCGCCGGGACGCGGGGCCAGCAGGTCGACGAGTTCAAGGGCATGGTCAAGGCCCTTCATGCCGCCGGGCTGGAGGTCATCCTCGACGTGGTCTATAACCACACCGGTGAAGGGAATCACCGCGGTCCCACGCTGTCGCTCCGAGGGTTCGACAATCCGACCTACTACCGTCTTCGCCCCCACGACCGCAGTCGCTATGAAGACTTCACGGGCACCGGAAACTCGCTCGACACACGCCAGCCGGCGGTCTTGCAGCTCATCATGGATAGCCTCCGCTATTGGGTCAGCGAGATGCATATCGACGGATTCCGGTTCGACCTTGCCTCGGCCCTGGCGCGCGAGTCGCACGACTTCGATCGCCACTCCGGTTTCTTTGACGTCATCGGCCAGGATCCGGTCATCCGCGGGGCCAAGCTCATCGCTGAGCCGTGGGATGCTGCCGAAGGTGGCTACCAGGTCGGCAACTTCCCGCCGTACTGGGCCGAGTGGAACGGTCGATTCCGCGACGATGTGCGCGACCTGTGGCGGGCCCAACCCGACATGCTCCACGAGTTCGGGCGCCGGTTCACCGGTAGCGCGGACCTCTTCGCTGACGATGGGCGGAGCCCCTCGGCAAGCATCAACTTCGTCACGGCTCACGACGGCTTCACCCTGGCCGACCTGGTCAGCTACGACCACAAACGCAACCTCGCCAACGGTGAACACGACCACGATGGCGGGGCCCACAATCGGTCCTGGAATTGCGGCGTCGAAGGGCCGACCGAGGACATCGCTGTCGGGGCCCTGCGCCGGCGCCAGCAACGCAATCTGCTGGCCACCCTGATGCTGTCCCAGGGCGTACCTATGCTGCTCGGGGGTGACGAGATCGGCCGCAGCCAGGCCGGCAACAACAACGCCTATTGCCAGGACTCGGAGCTGTCCTGGTACGACTGGGAGGCGGCCGACCTGGACCTGCTGGAATTCACCCGGCGCCTCATCTTCCTCCGCCGTGAGCATCGCGTCTTCCGTCGGACGCGTTGGTTCGAGGTCGGAGTCCCTGAAGATGCCGTCGGATCCGCGGTGCGCGACATCGAATGGTGCGATCCCGATGGCGAGCGCATGCAGGATGACGATTGGCATGTCGATGGGGCAGGGGCCATCGCGGTGTATCTCTCCGGAGGGCACCTCGTCGATCCGCGAGGTTATCCCGAGGTCGGCGACTCGTTCTACCTGGCACTCAACGCGACCCCGGGCGAGGTGACGTTCCGACTCCCTGACGGCTGGCTCGGTGCCTCATGGGAATACGTCCTTGATACGGCAGCCAAGTCTCCGTTCAAGGCGCGGCCCGAAAGGTTCGCGGCTGCGGGCGACGACATCGGGCTCTCAGCCCATTCGCTGCTCCTGCTGCGGCGGACGGACACGCACTGAGCACGACCTTCCCGTGGCATGTCCGCGCTCGTGGACGCTCACGCTATCGGGTAGGCTGCGCACTCGATACGGCCATGGGTCGCCGGCTCTGACGGTAAGGCACAGGTGGATGGCAGGATGGTGCAGGCGTGAACGGCTCCGAGGCGCGGCGACGTCGATGAGCCATACCCCGAGCCGTGCCGTCCCGCGCCCTCCGGGGCCGCCCGAGCGCAAGAGCACCGGCCTGGCGCCCGATCCGCTGTGGTACCAGGACGCGGTCATCTACGAGGTCCACGTGCGGGCCTTCCAGGACAGCTCCGGCGACGGCATCGGCGACTTCCGGGGCCTGACCAGCCGGCTCGACTACCTGGCCGACCTGGGGGTCACCGCGATCTGGCTGCTGCCGTTCTATCCGAGCCCCCTGCGCGACGACGGCTACGACATCGCCGACTACACCCGGGTGCACCCCGACTACGGCAGCCTGCGCGACGTGCGCAGCTTCATCCGCGAGGCCCACCAGCGCGACCTGCGGGTCATCACCGAGCTGGTCTTCAACCACACCTCCGACCAGCACCCCTGGTTCCAGCGGGCCCGCCGGGCCCGGCCGGGCAGCCCCGAGCGCGACTGGTACGTGTGGAGCGACACGCCCGAGCGCTACCGCCGACGCGCGCATCATCTTCAAGGACTTCGAGACCAGCAACTGGAGCTGGGACCCGGTCGCGGGGGCCTACTTCTGGCACCGCTTCTACAGCCACCAGCCGGACCTCAACTTCGACGAGCCGCGGGTCGGGGAGGCCCTGCTGCGGGCCACCGACTTCTGGCTCGAGGCCGGCGTCGACGGCCTGCGCCTCGACGCCATCCCGTACCTCTTCGAGCGCGACGGCACCAACGGCGAGAACCTGCCCGAGACGCACGCGCTTCCTGAAGCACCTGCGGGCCCACGTCGACGCCCACTATCGCCGACCGCATGCTGCTCGCGGAGGCCAACCAGTGGCCCGAGGATTCGGCGGCCTACTTCGGCGACGGCGACGAGTGCCACATGGCCTTCCACTTCCCGCTCATGCCGCGGATGTTCATGGCCCTGCGCATGGAGGACCGCTTCCCCATCCTCGACATCCTCGAGCAGACCCCCGCGCTGCCCGAGACGGGGCAGTGGGCGCTGTTCCTGCGCAACCACGACGAGCTCACGTTGGAGATGGTCACCGACGAGGAGCGCGACTACATGTACCGCGTCTACGCCGCCGATCCCCAGGCCCGCATCAACCTGGGCATCCGCCGCCGGCTGGCGCCGCTGCTGGGCAACAACCGCCGCCGCATCGAGCTCATGAACGGGCTGCTCTTCAGCCTGCCGGGCACCCCGGTCATCTACTACGGCGACGAGATCGGCATGGGCGACAACGTCTACGTCGGCGACCGCAACGGCGTGCGCACCCCGATGCAGTGGTCGTCCGACCGCAACGCCGGCTTCAGCGGGGCCAACCGGCAGCGGCTGTACCTGCCGGTGGTGACCGACCCCGAGTACCACTACGAGGCCGTCAACGTCGAGGCCCAGCAGTCCAACCCGCAGTCGCTGCTGTGGTGGATGAAGCGGCTCATCGCGCTGCGCAAGAAGCATCCCGCCTTCGGGCGGGGCAGCCTCGAGTTCCTGCACCCGGAGAACCGCCGCATCCTGGCCTTCGTGCGCCGCCATGGCGACGAGACCATCCTGGTGGTGGCCAACCTGAGTCGCTACGCCCAGTGGACCGAGCTGTCGCTGGGGGACTTCGAGGGCCGTGTGCCGGTCGAGCTGTTCGGCTCGGTCGAGTTCCCGCGCATCGGCGCCGAGCCCTACCTCATCAGCCTGGGCCCGCACTCCTTCCTGTGGTTCCGACTGGTCGCAGACCCGATCGCGGCCGAGCTGCCCCAGGGTCACTCCGAGCTTCCTGCGCTGGCCTGGCGAGGCGATCTCCTGGCTCGACTCAAGCGGCCCACCGACGAGGTCGCCGATGTCCTGCTTCGCTGGATGCTGTCGCGACGCTGGTACCGGGGCGGCGCACATGTCGTCCAGACGGCCCGCGTCATCGATACCGTGGTGATCCCGTCCTCGCCACCTGCCGTCATCGCCTTCCTCCAGGTCAATTATCGTGACACGGAACCGGTGACCTACGTCTTGCCCCTCACCACCGACCAGGAATTCGACGCAACCGACCTGGTGGCCGAGCAGCCCGCCACGGCCATCGCCCGTCTGGTCGGGGAGGGCTCGTCGACGCGCTTGCTGGACGGCACGCTGGTACCCGGCGTTTACGAGACCCTGCTGGGCCTCGTGACCGGACGGCGCAAGTCTCACGGCAAGGACCGCGATCTCGTGGGCCACGCCCGCAAGGGACTGGGCAGTCACATCGGTGCGGACAGAAGCTTCCGGGCAACGCCCATCGCCGACCATCCCTCGATGTCCAACAGCTCGGCTTCGTTCAGCGACCGTGTCGTGCTCAAGCTGTACCGCGTCCTGGAGGATGGGCCCAATCCGGATCTTCGAGGTAGCCACATTCCTGGGCAACGCCGGCTACCCCAACGTGCCACGCGTGCTGGGCTCACTGGAGATGCGACGGGGCAAGACCGAGACCGCGACGCTGGCCATGGTGCAGGGCTACGTGCCCAATGAGGGCGACCTGTGGCAGTCGATGCGTGAAGCCGTCGACGCCTTCCTCCAGGACGCTGAGGCGGAGCCGCATCTCCCGCGACTCGAGGCCAACGGCGATGTGTTCTTCCTGCAGCTGGCCCGCCAACCGGCACCGGCCGACGCGCAGCGGCTGATCGGCGCCTCCCTCGAGACGGCACGAGTATTGGGTGAGCGAGTGGGCCAGATGCACACATTCCTTGCTGCCGCTGGGGCGAGCGATCCCGACTTCGCGCCGGAGCCCATGTCTCCCTTCCATGTCCGGGCGCTATACCAGTCCGTGCGGCGTCGAGTCAACGGGGCGCTGGAGTTGCTGGAACGTGGCATGGAGACGTTGCCGGCCCGGGATCAGCAGGCAGCGCGCATGGTGCTCGGGGCATCGACGCGTGTCGACGCGCTCCTGCAGCGACTTCGGACAGTACAGACCGACGGTGACCGGATCCGCGTCCACGGCGACCTGCACCTCGGACAGGTCCTCGACACCGGCAACGACGTAGTCATCCTCGACTTCGAGGGTGACACCGGCCGGCCGCTGACCGAGCGCCGCCTCAAGCGGCCTGCCCTGACCGACCTGGCCAGTCTGGTCCGGTCACTCCACTTTGCCGCCCACTGGCCGCGCGTCGAACGCGAGCTGCTCAGCGACGGTGCCGTCGATGCTGATCACCTGGCCACCTGGTCGACATTCTGGTTCCAGTGGATGTCGGCGGCCTGTGTCCGCGGCTATCGCGACGCCACCGCCGGCACCACGTTCAACCCCAGCGACGACACCACCTGGTCGATCCTGTTCAAGTGCCTGCTCATCTCGCGGGCGTGCGACGAACTCAGCTCCCGTCTTGGGTCGCGTTCCGATTGGCTGGGGATCCCACTGGCCGGTCTGGATGAGCTTCTCGGCGGGACTGGCGATGGTGCCGCACTGCCGCGCGCCTGAGGTACGATCGAGCCTGGCCCGGCCAGTGTCCGCGGCCGCCGTCCAGCGCCTCTCGACCGACGTGCGGTGCGAGGGGCGTTCACTTCGATCGGAGCAGTAGATGAGCACGACTGACCGCGCCGCTGGCGTCAACGACGTCACCGACGCAGGAATCGATGAAGAGCTCGGGCTCGCCGCTCCTGCCAAGGGCTCGGCCGAGGAACTGCTCGATGCCAACGCGCACGATCCGCTCGATCCCATGCGCCACTCGGCCGCGCACATCATGGCTGAGGCGGTGCTGGACCTGTTCCCCGAGGCCAAGCTGGGCATCGGCCCGGCCATCCAGGACGGCTTCTACTACGACTTCGACCTGCCTCGCACCCTGACCCCGCAGGATCTCAAGGCCATCGAGAAGCGCATGCACAAGTCGGTCCGGAAGGACCACCCGTTCGTGCGTACCGAATGGGATCCTGACGACGGCCGGGCCATGCTGGACGCGGCCGGACAGTCGTACAAGGTGGAGATCCTCGACGACCTGCGCCTGGCGGCCCAGAACGCCGGCGAACCAGTACCGCCCGTCACGACCTACTCGCATGGAACCTTCACCGACCTGTGCCGCGGTCCGCACGTCGAGTCCACCGGCAAGCTGGGCCCGTTCAAGCTGCTCAAGGTCGCTGGCGCCTACTGGCGGGGCAGCGAGCTGCGACCCATGCTCCAGCGTATCTACGGCACCGTGTGGTCGACACAGGACGAGCTGGATCTGTACCTGTGGCGCCTGGAGGAAGCTCGCAAGCGGGATCACAGGCGACTGGGTGTGGCCCTGGACCTGTTCAGCTTCCACGATGTCAGCCCCGGCTCGGCCTTCTGGCATCCCAAGGGCCAGCGACTGTGGCGCACGCTCGAAGCGTCCATGCGCGAGCTGCAGGAGCGACGTGGGTACCAGGAGATCAGCACGCCCATCCTCGTCCACAAGAAGCTGTGGGAGCAGTCGGGCCACTGGGACCACTACGACGACAACATGTTCAAGCTCGAGTCAGAGGAGCAGACCTTCTCGCTCAAGCCCATGAACTGTCCGGAATCCACGATCATCTATCGGACCAGGGTGCGCTCGTACCGGGACCTGCCGCTGCGCTTCTCCGAGTTCGGCCGCCTGCATCGCAATGAGCGCTCGGGGACGCTCTCCGGGCTCACTCGCGTGCGTCAGTTCACGCAGGACGACGCCCACGTCTATGTCCGACCCGACCAGCTGGCCGATGAGATCGAAGCGATCCTGGGTGAGATCAACGAAGCCTACTCATGGTTCGGGCTGGTGCCGCGATTCGCCTTCGCGACTCGACCAGACAAGGCACTGGGTGATCCGGGTCGGTGGGACCACGCCGAAGGGCTGATGCGTGATGCCCTCGACAGGGCCGGCGTCGAATACGCCATCAAGCCCAGGGACGGGACGTTCTATGCGCCCAAGATCGATATCTACGTCGATGACGCCCTGGGTCGCGAGTGGCAGATGGCCACCATCCAGGCCGACATGATGATGCTGCCCGAGCGCTTCGACCTGCACTACATCGATGAGGATGGCGAGCAGCAGCGACCCATCGCCATCCATCGCGCCATCTACGGATCGCTGGAGCGCTTCATCGGGATCCTCACCGAGCACTTCGCCGGCGCGTTCCCCTTCTGGTGCGCCCCGCTGCAAGCGGTCATCATCCCCATCGCCGACCGCCACGTGGAGGCGGCCATGGAGCTGGCCGCCGTGCTCCGGGCGGCTGGTCTCTTCGTCGAGGTCGATGACAGCTCCAATCGCATGCAGAAGAAGATCAAGCTGGCCCAGGACCAGAAGGTGCCCTACATGGTCGTGCTGGGCGATCGCGAGGTCGAGGCTCGCACGGCATCGCCGCGCACTCGGGCCGGGGAGCAGCTCGATCCGATCGGTTGGGATGCCTTCGCCGACCAGCTCGCCGACGAGGCGGCCGCGCGCCGGCCTGACCAGGGCGGCGCCTGAACTGGACCCATCCGTGGCTGCTTTCCAGCGCCGGGAGGGTCGCCTCCTCGCCGCTGCGGCTGGTCAGATCGAGCAACCTGCTGTGCTATAGTCCGCCAGCGACCCGTGCCGGTCGTGGCCTTGTGTCGCGTCTGCGCGGGGAGCGTGATGGAACAACGTACGATGGTGAGGGACTAGGCTGAGCAAGGACCTGCGAATCAACGAGATGATCCGGATCCCACAGGTGAGGGTCATCGACGAAGAAGGGGAACAGCTGGGCGTCATGCCCACGCCACAGGCCCTGCAACTGGCGCAGGAGCGCGGGTTCGACCTCGTCGAAGTCGCACCCATGTCCAATCCACCCGTCACCAAGATCCTGGACTACGGTCAGTTCAAGTACGAACAAGCTCGCAAGGACAAGGAAGCCCGCAAGCACCAGCGCTCGGTCGAGTTCAAGGAGGTTCGCCTCCGGGTCAAGATCGGCAAAGGCGACTTCGATACCAAGGTAAAGCGGGCCATCCGGTTCCTGCAGGAAGGCGACCGCGTCAAGGTCACCGTCCAGTTCCGCGGACGCGAGGTCAGTCACGCCTACATCGGGCGAGATCTGCTCAATCGTTTCGCCGAGCTGGTGGAGGAGTACGGGAGTGTCGATCGGCAGCCCATCCTGGAAGGCCGGTCCATGTCGATGGTCCTGACCTCGACAGTGAAACAGCTCCCCAGGCCGGACAAGGCCGGGGCTGAGCCGAAGACAGACAAGAACAAAGCGGCGGCGCCGGAGTCATCGGCATCGTCGGTCGCGGAAGCAGAGGCTGAGGTCCCCGCCCCGACCAGCACAGGAGGCTGACGCCAGTGCCCAAGATGAAGAGCCATAAGGGAGCCCAGAAGCGCTTCGGCGCCACCGGCAGTGGCAAGATCTACCGAGTCAAGTCCTGGCGCGGTCACCACCTCGAGATCAAGTCGTCGCGGCGAAAGCGCCGCTACGCTGGCAAGACGATGCTTGATGATTCTGCGAAGAATGCCGTCAAGCGGATGCTGCCGTACCTGTAGGAGCACCACCGATCACATGGCACGAGTCAAGCGAGGCGTAGCCGCCCACAAGCGCCACAAGCGCCTTCTCAAGTCCGCCGAGGGCAAGACCGGCACACATCGTCGGCTGATCCGATCTGCGCGCGAAGCCCAGTTGCACGCGATGGCCTACGCCTATCGCGGTCGCAAGGAGCGAAAGCGCCAGATGCGCTCGCTCTGGATCACCCGTATCAACGCCGCTGCCCGCCTCCACGGGCTCACCTATGCCAGGCTGATGAGCGGCCTGAAGTCCGCCGGCGTCGAGCTCGACCGCAAGACCCTCGCCGATATCGGTGCCCGCGATGCTGCGACATTCGCGCGCATCGCCGAGGTCGCCAAGACCGCATAACGACGAGCAGCCTGCCCGTCGTGGACGTCAATTCCTTCAGCGCCCAGCTCCGTGAGCTCCAGGCGCGAGCAGTGGCCTCCATCGCCGCTGCCGACTCCCCGGAGGCACTGGACGCCATCGAGTCGGGCATGCTCGGGCGCAAGGGTGAGCTCAAGGGCCTGCTCGGAGGCATCGGGACACTCCCGGCCGCGGACCGGCCCAAGGTCGGCGCGCTCGCCAACCCCGTCCGTGCCGCCATCGAGGCCGCCCTGGCCGAACGACGCGTCGGCCTTGAGGCCACGGCGCTGGACCACCGGCTCGCAGCCGAGGCAGAAGATGTCACGCTCCCCGGAAGACCGCTGTGGCGCGGCTCGCTGCACCCGCTGCGCGAGACGGAGCGCGAGATCGCGCGCATCTTCAGCCAGTTCGGCTTCGTCGTCGTGGAAAGCCCGGAGGTCGAGAGCGACCAACTGAACTTCCAGGCCCTCAATATCCCCCAAGATCATCCCGCGCGCGACCTCTGGGACACCATCTACGTGGAGGAGCCAGCAGGGGCACCCCAGCGTGACGACCGACTCCTGCTGCGTACCCACACCTCACCGGGTCAGATCCGCGCCATGCGCGACTCCCAGCCGCCCATCCGGATCCTGACGCCGGGACGCTGTTACCGCTACGAGGCGGTCGATGCCAGCCACGGCTTCGAGTTCTTCCAGGTGGAGGGGCTGATGGTCGACGAAGGAACGTCCATGGCTCATCTGCGCGGGTTGCTGGACGCATTCGCACATGCCATGTTCGGCGCCGAGCGCGCCACCCGCTTCCGGCCCGGCTACTACCCCTTTACCGAGCCCTCGGTCGCGTTCGATATCGGTTGCGTCGTCTGTGAGGGCGAGGGCTGCCCGGCCTGCAAGCGCACGGGCTGGATGACCATCCTCGGAGCCGGCATGGTGCACCCGGTGGTGCTTCGCAACGGCGGGATCGACCCCGAGCGCTACCAGGGCTTCGCGTTCGGCATGGGTACCGATCGCATCGCCATGCTGCGTTACGCCATCACCGACATCCGGGCCTTCCTCACCGACGACATGCGCTTCCTGGAGCGACTCTAGATGCGCGTCCCTCTTTCCTGGCTTCGCGAATTCGTGGACATCGAGCTGACGCCGGAGCAGCTGGCGGAGCGCCTCACCCTCCTGGGCATGGAGGTCAGCGCCATCGAGCGCGTCGGCTCGGACTGGCGCGGCATCGTGGTCGGCGAGCTGCTGGAGGTCAACCCGCATCCCAACTCGGCCAAGCTGTCCCTGACCAGGGTACGCGTCGGTGATCACCAGCCTGAGCTATCGATCGTCTGCGGCGCCACCAACATCGAAGCCGGCCAGCGAGTCCCGGTCGCCATGCCTGGAGCTGTCCTGCCCGGCGACCGACACATCGAGGTCACCACCATCGCTGGCACCGAGAGCCAGGGCATGCTCTGCTCGGGCGATGAGCTGGGCCTTACCAGCGATGCCGACGGCATCCTCATCCTGCCCGACGATTCCACCCTGGGCCTGGACATGGTCGAGATGGCCGGAGACACCGTGCTCGACGTCGATGTCAAACCCAACCGGGGAGACGCTCTGAGCATGCTGGGTCTGGCACGAGAGATCGCGGCTGCGACCGGTGCCGAGCTGCGGTGGCCAGACCTGTCCGTGGAGGAGTCCGGCGATCGGACAGCCGACCACCTTCGCGTCGACGTGGACGAGCCGGAGCTGTGTTCCGCGTTCGTGGGCCGATACGTGGCTGGCGTTCGGGTCGGACCGTCGCCGTGGGAAGTGCAGAAGCGCCTCATCGCGGCTGGTGTCCGGCCGATCTCCAATATCGTGGATGCCTCCAACTACGTGCTCATGGAGCTGGGCAAGCCCATCCACACGTTCGATGCCGACGCGGTCGGGGACGGCCACATCACGGTGCGACTGGCACGCCCGGGGGAGCACCTCGAGACGCTCGACCACGTCGAGCGCGAGCTCACCCCGGACAGCCTGCTCATCACCGACCCCTCCGGACCGATCGCGCTGGCCGGCGTCATGGGTGGAGCCTCCAGCGAGGTCGGCGACGAGACCACCAACGTCATCATCGAGTCGGCCATCTTCGATCCGGTCAGCGTGCGACGCACCGCCTTCCGCTATGCACTGCGCAGCGAAGCCAGCCTGCGCTTCGAGAAGGGCATCGAGCACCGCATGGCCCGACTCGGTGCCGACCGTACTGCTGCACTGATCGTGGCCTGGGGCGGCGGACGTGTCGCGGTCGGCGTGGTCGACACGCAGCCCGAGGCGCCACCGGAGGCTCGAATCGCCTTCCGCCCGGCTCGTGTCGATCGCCTCCTGGGCGAGCCCATCAGTGCGGCCGAGCAGACGGCCCTGCTGGAGCGAGTCGAGATCCGTGTCGAAGCGGCCGAGCCGGGCGTCGCCGTGCCGGTGATCGCCGGGGACGAAGCGCTGGACGTCACGGTCATCGACCCGGATGGCGCCCTGGTGGCTGTGGTGCCGGGCCACCGAAGGGACCTTGCCGTCGAGGCCGACATCGCCGAGGAGATCGCCCGATTGCGCGGCTACGAGACACTCAGCGGTCGGCTTCCGGATACCGACATGCCGGGCTTCCGGCCTGACCCCCAGCGCCTCCAGGATGAACTGCGGTCGCTTCTGGCTGGGGCCGGCCTGTCGGAGGTCATCACGCACGGACTCATCGGCCCCGAAGACCACGCCCGGATCGGTCACGATGGCCATGATCAGGCCACCATCCGCGCCACCAACCCGGTAACCCTGGACCACTCCGAATTGCGCCGCTCGATGCTCCCCGGACACCTGCGTGTGCTGGTCGAGAACGAACGCCAGCGGACCCCGGACCTCCACGTCTTCGAGGTCGGCGCGCTGCATGCCTGGAAGGACGGTGAGCCCGCCGAAGAGCTGACGTTGGCGCTGTTGCTGGCTGGGCGGGAACGAGCGGTCACCCATGATCGTCCCGGTCATCCCATGGACGTCCGCTCGGCCAAGGGCCTGCTCGAGCAGGTGGCCACGCGGCTGATCCGGTGTCGACTCGTCTATGAATCAACGATGCCTCGCGATGGCGTGGAGCATCCAGGGCGCACCGCCGCGGTCGTGGCCATCGACGCCGACGGGGGCCGAACCCCCATCGGCCGCGTGGGCGAGCTCCATCCGCGCCTGCTGGAAGCCTACGAGGCGCGGGCCGACCATGTCGTGTTCGCCGAGATCGACCTTGGCACCGTGGCACAGCTCATGCCGGACCGACTGCGCGTGGGGACCCTTGAGCACCTGCCCGGCATCGAGCGTGACATCGCCGTGATCGTGGCGGCCGACCGCGCTGCGGGCGACCTTGAAGCCATCATCTGGGAGCAGGGTGGTCCCGACCTGCGGGCCGTGCGGCTCTTCGACCACTACCGCGGCGCGCCCCTTGGTGCCGATGAAAAGAGCCTCGGATATCGCCTACGATTCGAGTCTGTGGACGACATACTGAGCGAGGAACGGGTCGAGTCGACTGTAGAGCGGGTGCGAAAGGTGTTGTCCGAACGACTTGGCGCACACCTTCGAGCCTGATAGCGTTGCGCCCATGAGGTGCCTGCCATGTCCATAGGGACGATGGATATCTTCCTGCTGGTCATCATCGTGTCCACCCTGGTGGTGGGCTTCTTCTGGGGTGCCGCGCGCAGCGTCATGCTCCTGGCGGCCTGGCTGCTGGCCTTCCTGGCCGGCGCCTACCTGAAACTGGAGCTGGGCTCGTACCTGGCTCGCCAGTGGGACAACTTCCCGCCTGCCTACAGCGAGATGGCCGCCTTCGGGCTCATCTACATGGGCCTGTTGCTGGCCGCACCGGTGGTCATCATGGCCATCACGCGCGGCAGTCAGCGGGTGACCCGCTTCCAGGTGCTCGACGACCTCACCGGGGCACTGTTCGCCGTGTTCGTGAGCGTGCTCGGGATCGCCGGGCTCCTGATCGTGCTTTCCACGTTCTACGGCCCGGCGAACGACCTGGTCCCGAACCCCGGTGGTCCCGAATGGACCGCGAATCTCTATCAATCCCTGCTCGAATCCAACATCGGTGCAGGGATCGACAAGCACCTCGTGCCGCTCATCGGGTCGCTGCTGGGCCCGATCCTGCCCGCCAGCGTGCGTGAGGTTTTCGGTTGACCCAAGCCGCGCATCTCGCGGGCGACTCCAGGACGAAGCGACCAGGCCATCACATCGACGATTGGCAGCGACTCCCACGTATCGACCTCAGCGGGCCCTCGGTGGCCCTGGCGCCCCGATTGCTGGGACGCATCATCGTACGGGTCGACGGGGCCGGCCTCCGAGCCGCACGCATCGTCGAGACCGAGGCCTACGATGGACCCGCTGATGCCGCCAGCCACGCCCGAGCCGGACGGACCGCCCGGACCAGCGTCATGTTCGGGCCTCCGGGCCATGCCTATGTCTACCTCGTGTACGGCATGCACCACTGCCTCAACGTGGTGTGCGGCTCCGACGGGGTGGCCTCGGCCGTCCTCATCCGCGCTGTGGAACCGCTGGTCGGCATCGAGATGATGCGCGCCCGACGCGGGCCAGCAGGTGGCCCGGATGAGCGACTGGGTGCCGGACCTGCGCGCGCCTGCCAGGCACTCGATATCGACCGCAGCCTCAACGGCGTCGATCTTGTGAGCGATCCGCGCCTCTGGCTGGCCAGCGATGGAAGCGAGCTGCTCGACGACCAGATCGCGGTGGGACCGCGTATCGGGATCGACTACGCCGGACCCGATTGGGCCGCACGACCGTGGCGTTTCGGCATCGCTGCCAGCGCTGCACTGAGCCGCACGTTCCCGCCATCGGCCTGATGGACACCCGTTCCGCGGAACTGCTGGAGTTTCCGCTCATTCGCGAACGGCTGGCAGGATATGCCGCCTTCGAGCCCTCACGACGACTCGCCCGGGCCATGGAGCCGTCGACGGACCGCCTTGTCGTCACCCGCCGACTCGATGAGACCGATGAGGCCCGCTGGCTCCTGGCCGAACGCCCGGACATCGGCATCGGCGGCGCGCACGACATCAGTCCGGTCGTGCTGCGAGCGTCGCGTGGGGGGCGCCTCGATCCGGGTGAGCTGTGGTCGATCGTCGAGACCCTCATCGCCGCCGGACGGCTGGTCGACGGGCTGCGCGAGGTCGAGAAGCCGTTGCTGCACGCGCTCTACCGATCCATCGACCCGCTGGCGCATCTGCGCACGCGACTCGAAGCCAGTGTCGATCCGGCCGGCGAAGTCCTCGACACCGCATCACCGGCTCTGGGTGGGCTGCGTCGAGCCGTCAGGATCGCCCACGAGCGATTGCGCAGTCGGCTGGAGACACTCATCCACTCGGACATCGCGAGCGCCCTTCAGGAACCTCTTGTGACCATGCGCAATGGCCGCTACGTGGTGCCGGTGCGGGCCGAAGCGCGGAGCCGCGTCAAGGGCATCGTCCACGACCAATCGGGCAGTGGGCAGACCATCTTCGTGGAACCCATGATCGCGGTCGAGATGTCCAACGCCTGGCGCGAAGCCGAGCTGGCCGCGAAGGCGGAGGAGGAGCGTGTTCTTGACGAGCTGTCGGCCCAGGTCGCCGCCGAATCTGAGGCGCTTGGTGCGGACCTCGATGCCCTGGCGCGGTTCGACCTGTGGACCTGCCGTGCGCGACTGGCCGAGGAGCTGGATGCCGTGCGACCCAGTCTGGCTGATGCGCAACGGGTGTCGCTGCTCTCGGCACGTCATCCCGGCCTCGAGGGCGATGTCGTGCCCATCGATCTCCACCTTGGCGATGGCTATACGGCGCTGGTCATCACCGGGCCCAACACCGGCGGCAAGACCGTGGCCTTGCGCACCGTCGGCTTGCTCGCGTTGATGCATCAATCTGGTCTGCACGTGCCGGTCGCGCCAGGTAGCAGCATGCCCATCTTCGACGATGTGCTCGCGGACATCGGCGATGAGCAATCGGTGGCCCAATCACTCTCGACCTTCAGCGGCCACCTGCGAACCATCACCCGGATCGTGGCTGTGGCGGACGAGGGGACGCTGGTGCTGCTCGACGAGCTCGGCGCCGGGACCGACCCGACCGAGGGATCGGCGCTGGCCCAGTCACTCCTGGACCACTTCATCCGCGTGGGTGCCCTGATCGTGGCCACCACCCACTACGCCGAGCTCAAGACCTATGCCCACAACGAGTCGCGCGCGCGCAATGCCTCGGTCGACTTCGATCTGGCCACGCTGGCGCCCACGTATCACCTCTCGATCGGCCTGCCAGGCACCAGCCAGGCCTTCGCCATCGCTGAGCGGCTGGGCCTGCCACCCGCGCTGGTGGCGGACGCTCGGTCGCGTCTGTCGGTGGCACAACAGGAGTTCGAATCCACCCTGGCGTCGATCCGCGAGACCCAGGCGGATATGGCGGCTGCCGAAGCGCGCGCCGCTGATGCCGAAGCGCGCATGCAGGCCGCCCTGCGCGAAGCCGAGGAGGAACGGCGCCAGGCCAGGGCGGAGCGGCGTAGCGCGACCCAGGAGGCCCGACGCCAGGCTGAGATCGCTCTCGCCGCCATCGAGGCCGAGATATCGGAGATGCGGGGCTCACTCCAGCGCGAGACGTTGACCGAAGCCCGCCTTGACCAGGCGATGCAGCGGATCGATGCACGCCTGGGTGTCCTGCCCGACAGCAAGGAGCTCCAGGAGATCGAGCCACAACGAACTCACTGGGCGGTCGGGGACCGGGCCATCGCCGCCAGTGGCTGGGATGGCACCATCGCCGAGCTCGACGAAGCACGTGGGCGGGCCGTGCTGGAGGTCAGCGGCATGCGAGTGGACGTCAATCTGGACGAGCTGGCATCGACGAGCGGTAGCCGGGCGGGCGTCGCCGGCGCCAGCGCCAGGCCCAGGAGCGGTCGTCGGGGCGACTTCGGCTCTGGGCCATCGACCACGTATGCCACGGGTGCCGCCAGCGCCAGGGCTTCGGCATCATCGGCCCGCCGGGCAGCTGCCGTCGCTTCCAGCCTCGACCTGCGGGGCGCCCGCGTCGATGAGGCCATGGCCATGCTCGACCAGTACCTCGATGACGCTGCCCACGCCGGCGTGGGGCGCGTCACGGTCGTCCACGGCCACGGCACCGGTGCCATGCGCGACGCCGTACGTACGACTCTGGGCGGACATGCGCTAGTCCGCGAGTGGCGCCCTGGCGACCGGGGCGAAGGCGGCGACGGGGCTACCATCGTCACCTTGTAGGACGAGCGATCTGAGGGGGCCGCACGTCCTATCGCGGTCAGCCCGAGGCCACAGGCGCCTCCACGGCTGGCGCGAGGCTCGCGGCGGGACCGATCGTCGGCGTCGTCGATGGCTTCGGCGTCTTGCTCGGAGCGGGCGAGGGCGCCGCTGTGGGCGCCGCGGTCGGTGGAGGGGTCGCCGTGGGCTTCGCCGTCGGCTCGGGCGTGGGCTTGGGCGTCTTCGTCGGCTTGGGCGTGGGTTCGGCCGTGGGCGTGGCTGACTCTGTCGGTGACGGGGACAGCGCAGGCGACGGCTCTATCGACGGCGACGGGCTTGACGATGCCTCTGGGCTGGGGGAGGGGCTCTCGGTGGGTGCCTTGCTGCAGGAGCGCTTGGGCGCGAAGGGGCCGCCCCATGATTGTCCGTACGGCTGGAAGTAGGGTTCGTAGAAGTAGGCTGTATATGTCCGTTTGCTGGACGACACGTTGGCGCCTTGACCGACGCCCTTGCGTGCACGCTTGATCCAGCCCCTGTCCGCGTTGTTCCAGGACTTGTTCTGGGATTCAGCGTCATCGAGCACCAGGTAGCCGCGCGTCGTCGGCTTCCCTTCGCAGCTCTCGTCCCACAGGTACAGCTTGCCATCGCTGCCCTTGACCACCTGGACCGGCTGGATAAATCGCTCGGCCTCCGGCGAGGTGCCCGGGATGAACAGCTCGGTGACCTGGCGGCGCGAGTACTGCGACGGCTGGGCGCCGGTCCAGGCGTCGACGTTGCCGGTCGTGATACCCGACGGTCGCTTGAAGCCGTTGACGGCCCAGCTTCTGGTCACCTCGGTGAGGAACGCGTCCCAGACCGGTGCCGCGACATCGAGCGAGAAGACCGGGTTGGACACGGTGGTCACCGGGCTGGAGTTGCTGTTGCCGGCCCAGACCCCCACCGACAGGGCGTACTCGCCGTTCTTGCGTCCCTGGGCGGTCGGCGGCGCGATGTAGCCGTAGGCATTGAGATCCTTGGCGTCGTTGGTGGTGCCGGTCTTGAGGGCGGCCGGGCGCCGCTGGCCGTTCCCGGCAGTGATGCGATTCTCGGCCCAGATGGGGTTGACACTGGGGTCGGTGTTGCCGGCCAGGATGTCAGTCATGACGTAGGCGGCCTGCTCGGAGATGACCTGCTGGCCCTTGGGAGGGTCGTACTTGTAGAGCACCTCGTCGCCGGCGTCTCGTATCTCAAGGATGGAAGTGTGGCCCGTGTTGCGGCCGCCGTTGGCCATGGTGGCGTACGACTGGTTCAGGTCCAGCGGGTGTACCTCCAGTGAGCCCAGGCCCATGGCCAGGCCCGCAGTGGGACGCTTCCTCTGGAATTCCATCCCGAAGGCCTGTGCGCGATCGAAGACGTCGGTCTCACCGACGAGCGCCAGCGCCTTGACGGCCGGGATATTCAGCGAGAACTGCAGCGCGTTCCGCACCCGCAGCGGGCCGCGCTCGCGACCGTTGAAGTCGGTCGGCGTGTACCCGCCGAAATCGGTGGTCACGTCCATGAGCATGGTGGCACCGGTCAGCGTCTTCTCATCGATGCCCGTGGCATAGGTGAACGGCTTGAACGCTGAGCCCGGCTGCCGCCAGCCGTCGCTGAGCACGTCGAACTGTGGCTGCAGCTTCTTGCTCACCTTGCTGCGCTCGTAGTAATTGGCCGAGCCCACGTAGGCGATGATCTCGCCAGTCTGGTAGTCCAGCGCCGAGAGCGCCGCATTCCAGACGTTCTGTCCGCGCAGCCGGGCCATCCAGTCTGCATAGGGGACGCCCAGCGCCTTGGCCGCAGCCGCCGGGTTGGCTCGATGCGGCACCAGTGCGGCGGCCTCGACCCATTTCTCAGCCTTGCCCTGGACATCGAGGTCCAGCGTGGTGGTCACGCGAAGGCCGCCCTGTTTGAGCTGGTCGCAGGTCTCGCCTTCGCCGCAGATGAGCTTGCGCATCTCCTCACGGACGTACCACACGAAGTGGGGTGCTTGCCACCGGCTGGCGGTCTGCGGCACGATCGAGAGCACGTCATCCTTGGCGGCTTCGATCTGCGCGGTCGAGTACTGGTTGCCGCTGATGACCTTGCGGGACGGATCGCTCGCCAGCAACTCAAGCACGAGATTGCGCCGCCGCACGATGGCGGAGTCCGCGGGAACGTACAGGTTGCCCTGGTCATCCTCCACGGCGTTGCGCACCAGGTCGTAGGTCGATGGCGCCTGGGGGATGGCCGCGAGAGTGGCGATCTCCGAAAGCGACAGGTTGTTGAGGTTGTTCTCGCCGAAATAGGACTTGGCTGCCGCGCGTACGCCATAGCTGTTGTTGCCGTAGAAGTTCTGGTTCAGGTACGCGGTCAGGATCTCCTGCTTGCCTTCGTCGCCCCGGTAATAGTCCGTCACGCGGATCGACTGGAGGATCTCCTTGATCTTGCGATCACCCAGCCTGCCGCCCTCGACGACCTCGTCGGGCAGCAACTTCTGGCGCACCAGCTGCTGGGTGATGGTCGATCCCCCGCGAGCATCGCCCGTCAGCGTATCGAAGGCAGCCGACAGGATGCCGATGGGATCGATACCGGTGTTGGCCCAGAAGGTCTTGTCCTCGATGGCCGTGACGGCATCGGCCAGGATCGGCGGCACGTCGTTCCACCCGATGGTACGGCGACTCTCGCCGTCGACGGTCAGCGTTGCCAGCCGCTTCTGACCGGTGCGGTCATAGATGATGGTGTCCTCGGGGAACACGATCTTGCTCAGCTCGCTGGGGTGCTTGAGGCCCTGGCTGTAGACGAAGGCGCCTCCGACCGCCGCGACGAAGCCGATCATCGCCACCGCCGTGAACAGCCCGAAGATCAGGATGACCAGCGACTTGAGCAGGCCCGAGCGACGACCGTCGGGGGGCCGGCGGGTGACGGGCTGTCGAGGAGGCTGCGTCGGATGCGGAGGTCGATTCGGTGGGTAGGGCTGCATGCGCCCCGCGACGATAGCATCGGTCCCGACGAAGGCGTCATGGCCAGACACGAGCTGCGCGATACGCTCACGCTCGGGCGTGGCTAGCATGAAGGGATGCACATGCAGACTTATCCCTGCCTAGCGGCACTGGCGTGACCGGCACCACGCTGTTCGACGAGCTCGGCTGGCGCGGTCTCATCCACCTCTCCTCCGAGGGACTCGAGACCAGGCTGGCCGCAGGACCGGTGAGTGCCTACATCGGCTTCGATGCCAGCGCCACCTCGCTCCACGTCGGACACCTGCTGCAGGTGTTCCTGCTGACACACCTGCAGCGCGCCGGTGGTCGGCCCGTCATCGTCATCGGCGGTGGTACCGGGATGATCGGCGATCCCTCGGGCAAGTCAAGCGAGCGCCAGCTCCTCGACGCAGCGACCATCGCTGCCAACTCGGCTGCATTGCGGTACCAGCTGGAACGCTTTCTCGACTTCTCGCCAGGGCCGACGCAGCCCTTGATGGTCAACAATCTCGACTGGCTCGAGCCCATGTCGGTCATCGACTTCCTGCGCGACATCGGCAAGTACTTCACGGTGCCCTACATGCTGGCCAAGGACTCCGTGCAGGCGCGCCTCGCGGCCGGCATGAGCTTTACCGAGTTCAGCTATCAGACGCTGCAGGCAGCCGACTTCCTTCACCTGCATCGAACCTATGAGGTGGACATGCAGATGGGTGGTGCCGACCAGTGGGGCAACATCACCGCAGGACTGGAGCTCATCCGTCGCGTGGAGAGCCGCGATGGAGGGGACGACGAACACCACGAGCCGACCGCCTTCGGCCTGTGCAGCCCGTTGCTGCTCAATCGCTCAGGCCAGAAGATGGGCAAGTCAGAGAAAGGCGCGGTATTCCTCGACGGCGCTCTTACCAGTCCCTACGACTTCTATCAGTACTGGATCAATGACGATGATGAGCTGGTCGTCGACCACCTGCGCTGGCTCACCACCATGGGCCGTGACGAGATCGACGGTATCGCCGCCGATCACGCCAAGGCCCCTGAGAAGCGGGTCGCCCAGGCGGCGCTGGCATTCGACCTGACATCTCGCATCCACGGCCAGGAGGTCGCCGAGCAGCAGGTGGCCGTGGCCGGCGCCGCCTTTGCAGCCTCGGTCACCGACCCTGCTGTGCTGGCATCCCTCTACGAATCCCTCGGTGGCTTCGAGTTCGGTGCGGAGGCGGAGGGGTGGACGGTCCTGGACATCGCGGTGGCCGCGGCAGGCGCCTCTCGAGCCGAGGCGCGCCGGCTCATCAGCCAGGGCGGCTTTTCGATCAACGGCAACAGGCTGACCGACCCGGCCGCCTCGCCCCCGGAGCTGATCGACGGCCGCTACTGGTGGGTGGCCATGGGCAAGAAGCGCCGCTTCGTCGGTCGTCGTCGGGGTTGACGGGTGCTGAACGAGCGCCAATGGGCCGACGTGCGCACCAGTCGAACGGTTCGGCTGATGTCTCCACGGACGGCTCCCCCTGGCGCTTGTAGATGGCCTCGGCATAGCTGCAGAAGCGTGTCTCCTGGGAGGACAGTTGGGCGAGCGGTGACATCTCCAGGATGGGGACCGGGATGACCACGTCGGGCAGGTAGACACGCACCGCCGGTCCGTCATCCACGACGGGCACGATGGCGACCTCGAGGGTCCACTCGCCCGGCGGATAGTCGCACCGTTCGTCGCCGCGTTCGATGGTCAGGTCCAGTTCGATCAGTGAATCCGACTGCAGCACGACGTGTCCGGCGGCGTCCGTCGACATCCGCGCCGCGACGGCCCCGGACAGGTCCGGCTCACCCCAGCATCGGTCGCTCAGGCCTGCATCGAGCGGGTTCCACAGAGGACCGACAAGGCACAGTCGTGGAGGCTCGGCGAGGACCATCTCGTCACTGACCGCGACCCGTACATGCAGATCCAGCTCATCCACGATGCGGAGATCGACCAGGTGGATGCCGTCGTCCAGGCCGGCGTCGGCAGGCTTGCTGGTGGCCTTGAGGGCATAGCCGTCGAGTCGGGCCAGCACATCCATCTCTGGGGGCGACGATGTCGCAGAAGCCACCGACATGCTGCCCCAGAGGAGGGACAGGACGCCGAGACACCCGCCCAGGCAGTCACGCAGTCGACCAGACATGCAGCGTATCGTCCACCCCGCTGTCAAGCAGCGCCCGGAGCTGTATCCGTGGTCGGTGAAGCTGTCGATCCCGGCCGATGACTACCCGTTGTGGCGTCGCTTCAGGATCTCGATGACCTCTGCAGGAGGCAGGCCGCGCTCGGCGCAGAGCACCAACGAGTGGTACAGCAGGTCGGCCAACTCGCCGGCCAGCTCGTCGTGAGGTCGATGGTCGCCAAGCCGCTGGGCGAACTCGTCATCCTTGGCGGCCATGACGACTTCGGTGGCCTCTTCAGCGACCTTGCGGGCTGTGGCATCGACCCCGGCCTCCAGGAGCGAGGTGGTGTAGGAGCCACTGGGTCGGGTCCGCGCGCGTTCGTCGATGGTCGCCCACAGCTGCTCCAGCCAGTCGAAGTCCTGGACGGTCGGCGATGTCGCCGCGGCGCCAGGCTCCGCGTCGAAGCAGGAGCGAGCTTCGGTGTGGCAGGTCGGCCCCATCGGCCGAGCGCGGATGAGGACGGCGTCGGCGTCGCAGTCGAGCTCAAGCGATTCCACCGCGAGCGTGTTGCCGCTGGTCTCGCCCTTCTTCCACAGCGCATCGCGCGATCGCGAGTGGAAGTGCGCCTGGCCGGTCGCCAGCGTGGCCTCGATGGCCTCGGCGTCCTGCCAGCCGACCATCAGGACACGTCCATCGGCCGCGTCCTGAACGACCGCCACGACCAGCCCATCGGCGCCGTAGCGCACGGCTGTGGGGTCCAGCGGCCTCGCTCTGGCGCCGATCACGCGGCAGCTCCAGTCAGCCGCACGGGAACACCCGCCGCAGCCATGTGCGCCTTGACCGCCCCGATGGAATGGATGTCGCGGTGGAAGATCGAAGCGGCGAGCACGGCATCGGCATTGCCCTCGGCCACCGCCGCCGTCATATCCGCCGGCGAGCCCGCGCCACCGGATGCGATGACGGGCACATGCACTCGCGAGGTCACCGTCCGCAACAGCCCGATATCGAACCCCTGCTGGGTGCCATCGCGATCGATGGAGGTAAGCAGCACCTCGCCGGCGCCGAGCTCGATGCAGCGCTCGATCCATTCGACGGCATCGAGTCCGGTGGGTTTCCGGCCGCCCTGCACCACGACCTCCCACGATCCGGGGCGTTCGGGGTCGGAGCGCGCGTCCACGCTGATGACGACGCATTGACGGCCGAAGCGGCGGGCGCATGTAGCCACCAGGCTGGGGTCGTCGACGGCGGCGGTGTTGATGGCCACCTTGTCTGCCCCCGCCCGGAGCACATCGCGCATCTCCGATGACGAACGGACACCGCCGCCCACGGTCAGCGGCACGAACACCTGGCTGGCCGTGCGCTCGACGACATCGAGCAGTGTGCCCCGTCCTTCAGGAGCGGCACTGATGTCCAGGAAACAGATCTCGTCGGCGCCGGCTTCGGCATAGCGCCTGGCCAGCTCGGGTGGGTCGCCCTCATCGGTGAGGTCGACGAACCGGACACCCTTGACGACCCGGCCGTCCTTGACGTCGAGACAGGGGATGACGCGGCGCAGCAGCATCAGGCGCGGATCTCGGCTGCCGCGCGCACCGGGCGGTCGGCGGCGATCAGCCCAAGTGTGTTGCGCAGCATGTGGAGCCCGTCGTCCCCGGAGCGCTCGGGATGGAACTGGAACCCCAGGATGCGACCGGATGCCACGAGACTGGCGAACCGGCTGCCATGCTCGGTCTGGGCCACGATCACATCAGGTTCGGCGGGCACAGGCACGTAGCTGTGCACGAAGTAGGCCGGGGTGCCGTCGACGAGGCCTTCGAGCACCGGGTGCTGACGCTGGATCTCGAGGCGGTTCCAGCCGATGTGCGGCAGGCTTGGCGCGTCAGCGATGACCTCGACGTCACCCTTGAGCAGGCCCAGCATCTGCGCGTCGTCCTCACTGGATCGCTCGAAGAGCAGCTGCAGTCCGAGGCAGATGCCGATATACCAGGTGCCGCCGCGGACGTGCTCCAGGATGGGGCGCTCCAGTCCCTGGCGGCGCAGCCGGTTCATCGCCGGCTCGCTGGCACCGACGCCCGGCACGAGGATGGCGTCGACCCCCGCGAGCTCCTCGGCAGCCGTCGCCACATGCACGGAGGCCCCGAGCTGCGCCAGGGCGTTGCGGATGCTGACCAGGTTGCCAGCGCCGTAGTCGACGATGGCCACGCGGATCGGATCGCTCACGCACTGCTCCCGTTCGACGTGGGCAGGCTGCCCTTGGTGGACGCCACGCCACTCCGGCGAGGGTCGGGGGCGACGGCCACACGCAGGGCACGTGCGAGGGACTTGAAGGCCGCCTCCGCGAGATGGTGGTCGTTCCGCCCGCTGCCGTCGAGATGCACCGTGGCGCCCGCAGCCTGCGCGAACGAGATGAGCGCGTGCTCGACCATCTGGGCGGACAGCTCACCCATGCGATCGACCCCGGAACGGCAGGTCGATGACCGCGAACGGACGACCCGACAGGTCCACCGCGCACCGCGCCAGCGACTCGTCCATGGGCACGCGCGCCTCGCCGAAACGCATGATGCCGGCACGATCACCCAGCGCGTCGGAGATGGCGCCACCCAACGCCAGGGCGACATCTTCCACGGTGTGATGGTCGTCGATCTCAAGGTCGCCGACGGCCTTGACCTCGATGTCGATGAGCGAGTGATGGGCCAGCGACGTAAGCAGGTGGTCGTAGAAGCCGACACCAGTCGCGATTGCGGACTCGCCGCTGCCATCGAGAACCACGCTCACCGCGATCCTGGTCTCCCGGGTCTCGCGCACGCGCTCGGCGCGGCGTTCCACATTCATGCTGATCTCCCCTCGGCCCAGGCGTTGATGGCGCCCAGGAGCCGCTCATTCTCCGCTCGCTTCCGTACCGTGAAGCGCAGGTGGCCTCGCAATGGGTTGGCCGGGCCGAACGTGCGGGGCACGATGCCGCCCCGGAGCAGGTGCTCCGTGGCGTCTTCGGCGTCCGCCTGCGTTCCGATACGGCAAAGCACGAAATTTGTGACGCTGGGATACGGTGCGATGCCAGCCTCGGCCAGCCTTGACGCGAACCAGGTCGCGCTCCGCAGCGATCGCCGCGGCGTTCGCGGCGGCCACCTCTGGCTGACGGAGCGCCGCCGCCGCGATGGTGGCAGACACGGTGGAGATGCTGCCGGGCGGGCGAAATCGTTCCAGGCGCTCGATGGTCTGACGCTGGGCCACAGCGTATCCGACGCGCAGGCCGGGCAGCGCGAACGCCTTGGACATGGTGCGAACCACGATGAGCGACGGGAACGCATGACGGAGTGGCACCAGCGAACCGGGGTCGAACTCGACATACGCCTCGTCGACCACGAAGACGGGACCGCCACCATCGAGTCGTGCGCCGGCGCGCAGGAGCGCCTCGACGTCAGACCGGGACTCCGTCGCACCGGTCGGATTGTTGGGCACCGTGAGCCAGACCACGGCCGCATCGGCCAACGCCGCCTCCATGGCAGGCAGGTCCACGGCGAACCCGGCAGCGGGCCCCAGGCGCGGCACGGCCTGCAGTCGCGCCCCACGCTGCGTGGTCAGCACGCCGTACATCGAGTAGGTGGGGATGGGCACCACCGAGCCGGCGCCAGGTGGCAGATATGCCTTGGCGATGATGTCCAGCACCTCGTCGGCACCACAGCCGACGAGGATCTCCATCGGGTCGGCATCGACATAGGCCGCGGCGGCCTCGGCCAGGTCCGCGTAGGTGGAGTCGGGATACTCGTTGAGCGGCGGATCGAAAGGACCTCGGAGCGCTTCGGTGAGCATCGGAGGCGTGGCCGGCGAAGTGTTCAGGTCGAACCGCAGGATCTCGGCAGGATCGACACCGTAGCGGGCGGCGATGACGCGGTCGGGTGGTTCCCAGGTGTAGACGTTGGATCCGGCGGCCAGCGCCGCGGCAGTCTCGAGCGACATCAGCCGGCGTCCTCGAAGCGGATCTCCACGGCGCGGCGATGTGCGGTCAGACCCTCGGACTCGGCGACCGCGGCCACGGCCGGCATGATTCGCGCCAGCCCGTCGCGCGTGAGGCGATTGACCTGCATCCAGCGACCGAACGCTTCTACGCCCAGGGGGCTGTAGGCTCGACCGGCTCCCGCCGTCGGCAGCACGTGGTTGGAGCCCGACGCGTAGTCGCCAGCGGACTCGGGGGCATAGGGACCCAGGAAGAGCGAACCTGCGTGGCTCAGCGACTCGAGCACGCCAGCTTCGTCGGCGACCACGACCGAGAGGTGCTCGGGTGCATATTCGTCGGCGAAGGCGAGGGCCTCGGTCACATCGGCGGTGATGATGACGGTGCCGGCTGCCGAGACGGACGCCGCGAGCGTGTCGCGCCGCGACAGCGTGGGTAGCTGACGCGCCATCTCTGCCTCGACCGCATCAGCCAGGGCCTCGGACGGCGTCACCAGCAGGGAAGGGGAGTCGGGGCCGTGTTCAGCCTGGCTCAGCAGGTCGGCGGCCACGTGGACCGGGTCGGCGGTGTCATCAGCGACCACCATGACCTCGGTCGGTCCGGCCGGCATGTCGATGGCGCAGGAGCCCATCACCTCGAGCTTGGCCGCGGTGACCCAGGCATTGCCGGGACCGACGATCTTGTCGACGCGACCGATGGACTCGGTCCCGTAGGCGAGCGCACCCACGGCCTGAGCCCCACCCATGACCCAGAACTCGTCGATCTCCATGAGCCCGGCCGCCCCTAGCAGGGCTGGGGAAAGCTCGCCGTTGGCCCCGGCAGGGCTGGCCACCACGTATGACCCGACACCTGCGAGCCGTGCCGGGATCGCGCTCATCAGGAGCGACGACGGATAGGCCGCCGTACCCCCAGGCACGTACGCAGCCACGCGATCGAGGCCACGCCAGACTCGACCGACTTCGATGCCGGGCTCGACGGTGACCCACTGCTCGGCCGGCGGCACCTCGACGCGGTGAAAGGTCTCGATATTGGTGGCCATCCGCTCCAGCCCATCGCGCAGGTCCGATGGCAGGCGATCGCGGGCCGTCTTGAGATCGGTGGCCGGCACGCGCAGGCCGGGGGCATCGGCCGGCTCGACGAGGCCTCCGCCGAAGCGCGAGTTGGCGTCCCGAAGGGCAGCATCACCACCGGTGCGGACGGCATCGACGATGTCACGGGCCCTGGCGCGCACCTCCGGCGTGGCCGTCGAGGAGCGGCCCGTCAGCGCCTTCCGCTCGGTCTCGCTGATGTCAGCCAGGCGAAGGCGTCGCAGGCTGGGGGTCTGGACCTGGGTCATGGCAGGAGCTTCTCCACGGGGACGACGAGGATGCCGGTGGCACCGGCTTCACGGAGCGGGACGAGGATGCGATGCACGTCGGACGCGCCGACCACCGCGTGCACCGCGACCATGCCCTTGTGAGCAAGCGGCAGCACACTGGGCGAGTCCAATCCGGGCAGGATGGCCTCGATGGCATCCAGCGATGAAGTGGGTGCGTTCATCATCAGGTACTTGACGCCCCGCCCCGCGATGACCGCCTCGATCATGGTCTGCACTTCGCCCGCGATGGCTGCCTCTGCCGGTGCCAGGCCGGTCTGAGCGACCAGGATGGCCTGGCTGGCGAAGAGCGGACCCAGCGAGCGCAGGCCGTTCATGATCATGGTCGAGCCGCTCGAGACGAGGTCCACGACGCCGTCCGCGAGGCCCATCTTGGGCGCCACTTCCACCGCACCGCTGATGGTCACGACCTCAGCCGTGATGCCCAGCTTGGCGAAGGACGAGCGGGTGGCGTTGGGATGGCTGGTGGCCAGCCGCAGCCCGTCCAGATCCTGCAACGACTGCGCCGGCGAGGCATTGGGGACAGCGGCCTCCAGGCGGCAATAGCCATAGCCGAGCTCGACGAGCGTCTCCAGCTCCTGTCCACTCTCGATGAGCAGGTTCGTGCCGGTGATGCCCAGGTCGGCCACGCCGTCGGAGACGAACTCGACGATGTCATCGGTGCGCACGAACAGGATATCCAACGGGAACCCTTCGACCTTGGCCGTGAGCGCACGTGTACCGTCCTCGAAGCGCAGGCCGGCATCGTGGAGCAGGTCGAGCGTGGGCTGCTGCATCCGACCCTTGTTGGGGATGGCCAGGCGCAGGCGACCGGTCTCCGAGCCCGGGAACGCCGTGACTCGCTGGGTCTCGGCGATCATGACTGGGTCTCGGCGATCATCGCTGCGTTCCGGTCGCCGCGGCCGCAGCACGCTTGACGGCCTCGCGATAGCCCCCGGTGCCATGATTGAGCCACTGCGCGATGCGTGTGACGGTAGCCGTGCTGGCACCGGTGACGCGGGAGATCTCCGCATAGGGGATGCCGTCATCGAGCAGGCGAACGACATGCCAGCGCTGCGCCAGGTCATGCAGCTCCCGGAGTGTGCACAGGTCGCGGAAGAAGCGCTCCGCGGCAGGACGGTCCGGAAGCGCGAGGATGGTGTCGAGGAGGTCGCTCGTGTCTTCCGAGCGCCACTCGGTCGGGTCGGTGCTCATCATCTCCTGCTGGGCGCGACGGTGGATTGCAATATGTTAGCATAGTAGCGTGCTAACACAAGAATACAAGCCCGCGTGGAGCTGATCCCCGCCATCGACCTCCTGGCTGGCCGGGTGGTCCGCCTCTCGAAGGGCGCCTACGACGCGGTGACCGACTACGGCGACGACCCGGTCGAGGTAGCCCGGCGTTGGGTCGCTGAGGGCGCGCCACGGATCCATATCGTCGACCTTGACGGGGCACGCGAGGGGAGACCGATACAAGCCGAGGGGATCGCACGCATCGTCGCATCGGTTGACGTGCCCTGCCAGGTAGCAGGCGGTATCCGCGACGCGACGGCCGCCGGTGACGGGCTCGCCGCTGGAGCTGACCGGGTCGTCCTGGGCAGCGCCCTGATCAGCAGCCCGCTCTTGGCCAGGACGCTCGTCGAACGACATGGACCCGACCGCATCGTGGCCGCGCTCGACGTCCGCGACGGCAACGCGCTCGGCGACGGCTGGGTCGCTGATGCCCGCGGCACCGGAGCCATCGAGTTGGCCAGGACGCTTGCGGCGGCGGGCGTGCGCTGGTTCGCCGTGACCGCCATCGCCCGTGACGGTCAGATGAGCGGCCCAGACCTCGGATTGCTCGAGGAGGTCCGCTCGGCCGTACCCGGAGCAGCGATCATCGCCTCGGGCGGGGTGAGCAGCCTGGCCGACATCCGCGAGCTGGCTCTCCGTGGCTTCAGTGCCGCTATCACCGGTCGTGCCCTGTACGAGCGGGCATTCACGTTGCCCGAGGCCCTGGAGGCGGCGGGCACTTGAGCTCGGCCGGCGAGCGAACGTCCGCTGGGTGGCGCGAGCCAGCCCGCCCAGCACGGTGCGGCCTCGGCTCGCAAGAGGTCGCGATCATCGAACGAGTCGCGGCGCGACCGAGCGGCTTGGCGCTGGATCGACCGGCTCGACGTCGGCGCGACGTCGGCTCGATGCAGCATCGACGCCCGCTGGACCCACACATGCCCCGACAGTCACGGAGGGCGGGCTCGGCGCCGGCGCAACGCCGAATCGAGCGGAGATTGCCGAGTCAACCGCGCGCCCATACCGTCGATGTTCAATGGTTGCGAGGACGTGTCGAGTGGACACGGTCGCTCCGCGCGTGAAATGACCGACACCCAGGGGCCAGTGGCTGGCCCCGGACATGAACATCTGGGCCGGAGCCTCGACTGTCAAGCTCGGCAGCGCACCCCTCAGCGGGCACGGCCCAGGCACTCGACGCGACGCCGCAGGGGTGAGTCGGCTGCCGTGGCGGTCAGCCGATGGAAACGAGCTGCGTCACGTCGTCGTCGGGAAGGACGTCGACGATCGCAGTCACCTCCATGTCGAGGAGGTCGGCCCGCCCCGACAGGACCGTCAGGAAGGCGGTGTCCGCCGCATCCCGGCCGGTGGCGATGCGCACCAGCGAACCGCGGGGCGCCAGGGTGGTGGCATCGACCACTCGCCATGCGTCGTCGACCCAGGCCTCTGCGACGGCATGGAAGTCCATGGGTTGAAGCCCGGGAGCGTAGACCGACACGAGCCGCGCCGGGATATCCAGGCCACGAAGAAGGGCGATACTGAGGTGGGCGAAGTCCCGGCAGACGCCTTCCCGAGCCAGCAGCGTGCGGGTCGCGCCGTCCGTGGGAAGGCTCGATCCACTGACGTATGCCAGCCGCGTGCCGACCCAGGACGACACGGCCCCCAGCAGGTCGGTACTCGCATCGAGCCCGGCGAACTCGGCCGCAGCGGTGGGGGCCAGCGTGTCCGATTCCGCGTAGCGACTCGGGCGGGTGTAGCGGATGAGCTCGGTAGGGTCGGATCCGGCGACTTCTACCTGGCCGTCGATCGTCGCGGCGTACTCGAGCGCCAGCTCACCGTTCCTTGCCTCGAGCCGGTGCAGGCGCGTGCCGTGCAGATCCCGCAGCTCGGTGGCCTCCACTGGCGCGCCATCGATGGTGATGGTCAGCTGCTCGACGGTCGGCCGGTAGTCGGCGGCGACGGCGACGGCGAAGACCAACGTCGCGGGCTCACTGATCTCCAGGCCGATCCGGGCGGAGACATCCCTCTTCATCCGGCAAGCCTCGCACGTTCTGGTGTCCTCGGCGCGACCAGCTCGGCGGCGGGGGCGAGGTCAGCCCTCGACTTCCTGCGACTGGTGCGCCTCGATGATCTTCTGGGCCACGTGCGCAGGTACTTCCTCGTACTGCGCCAGCTGGGCGCTGAACGTGCCGCGACCACCGGTGATGGATCGCAGCTCGGTGGCGTAGGTGAACAGCTCCGCCTGCGGCACGTGCGCTGAGAGCACCTGCTGGCCGTCGGCGGCGTCCATGCCCAGTAGGCGACCGCGGCGCGTATTAAGGTCGCGATTGACCTCGCCCATGTAGGCCTCGGGCACACGCACCTCCACGTCCATCACCGGCTCCAGCAGGATCGGATTGGACTCGGCGATGCCTTTTCGAGTCGCCATCGAGGCGGCCAGGCGGAACGAGAGCTCGTCGGAATCGACGTTGTGGAACGAGCCGTCGTAGAGCACAGCCTTGAAGTCGATGACGGGGTACCCCGCCATTGGGCCCTTCTCGGCGACCGCACGCACGCCTTTCTCCACTCCCGGGAAGAACTGCTTGGGCACCACGCCGCCGACCACCTTGGTATCGAATTCCACGCCGCCACCGGGGTTGGGTGAGATCTCCAGCCAGACGTGGCCGAACTGACCGCGCCCACCGGTCTGCTTCTTGTGGCGGCCTTCGACCTTGGCCGTGCCGCGGATGGTCTCGCGGTAGGGGACTCGCGGCGTGGCCGTCACGATGGACGTCCCGAACTTTCGGGACAGCCGCTCGCCAGCGACCTGTATCTGGTTCTCACCCTGGCCCCACAGCAGCTGCTCGCCGGTCTCGGGATTGCGCTCGAGGCGGATGGTGGGATCCTCTTCCTGGAGTCGCGAGAGCGCTCCGCTGAGCTTGTCCAGATCGGCCTTCGAAGCCGGCTCCACCGCGACGGGCAGGGTGGGCTCGGGGAACTGGATGCGTGGCATCGTCAGCGGCGATTCCCTGGAGCTCAGCGTGTCGCCGGTGACCGTATGGGCCAGCTTGGCGACCGCGCCGATCTCGCCAGCGCGGATCTCGTCGACCGCCTCCTGCTCGCTGCCCTTGATATAGAAGACCTGGGCGATGCGCTCCTCCTCACCCCGCTCCGCATTCCAGACATGGTCATGGGACTTGATGCTGCCTGACCACACCCGGAAATAGGTCAACCGACCGACGAATGGGTCCGCTGTGGTCTTGAAGACCTGCGCCAGCAGCGGACCGCCGGTGTCGGGCGCGACCTCGACCTCCTCGCCTCGATCGTCCGTAGCCATGACCGGTGGCTCCTCGGTAGGCGTCGGCAGGTAGCGGATGATGGCGTCGAGCATGGCCGTGACGCCGATCTCGAGGTTCGCCGAGGTCAGCATCACCGGGGCCAACACCGAGTCCTTCACGCCCTTGTGGAGACACGACTCCAGCTCTTCGTCGCTGACCTCCTGGCCTTCGAGGAACTTCATCAGCACCTCATCGTCGGCGTCTGCGGCAGCTTCGAGAAGCTGATCGCGGCGCAGCTGGACCTCGTCTGCCAGCTCCTCGGGGATGGCCGCTTCCTCGGCCTTGCCGTCGGCGTAGACCCAGGCCTTGCGGTGCACCAGGTCGACATAGCCCCTGAAGGTGTCGGCCTTGCCGATGGCCAGCTGCAAGGGGGCGATCTTCGTCCCGAACTCCGCCCGCAGCGCATCGATCGCGGCCATGGGGTCGGCGTTCTCGCGTTCACAGCGGGTCACCACGAAGATGGCCGGGGTGTGGCTGGCGCGACCCAGGCGGATGGCCGTCTCCGTGCCGGCCTCGACGCCGCCCGCGGCATCCATGGTGATGAGAGCACCGTCCGCCGCCGCGAAGGCGGAGATGACCTCGCCCACGAAATCCGCGTAGCCGGGCGTGTCGATGAGCGTGACATGGCTGCCGTCATGATCGAAGGTGTTGGCCGCCAGTGACAACGACAGGTGCCGCTTCTGCTCCTCCGGCTCGAAATCCAGGGAAGCGGTGCCATCGTCGACGCGGCCCATGCGATTGATGACGCCGGCCTTGTGCAAGAGATGTTCGGCGATGGTCGTCTTGCCGGACCCGGCGTGCCCGGCAAGGACCACATTGCGGAGTCGTGAGATTTCGACGTGCGGCACGCGCAGACCTCCTGACGAGTAGGGGTCGGCGGAGGCAAGCCTGCGCTGGCCTCGTCCCTCGGGCCGACCAAGTCGGTTTCCTCCGGCCAATCATATAGAATCTGCAACCATGTCCGGTCATTCCAAGTGGTCAACGATCAAGCGCCAGAAGGGCGCCAACGATGCCAGGCGCGGTGCCCTGTTCACCAAGCTCGGCAAGGAGATCACCATCGCCGCACGTGCCGGTGGCGGTGACCCCGAGGCCAACTACCGGCTCAGACTCGCCGTCGACAAGGCCCGGACGGCCAACATGCCGACCGATAACATCAACCGTGCCATCGAGCGGGCCACCGGCGGTGACCAGGCGGACGCGTTCGAGGAGATCATCTACGAAGGCTACGGGCTCGGCGGTGTGGCCCTGCTGGTGGAGGCTGCCACGGACAACAAGAACCGCACCGCGGCCGAGGTTCGCTCGATCTTCACCAAGGCCGGTGGCTCGCTCGGCGGCGCCGGCTCGGTCGCCTGGCAGTTCGAGGCTCGCGGACTGATCAACGTGGAGCGGGCCGGTGGGGATCCCGACGACATCGCCCTGCTGGCCATCGATGCGGGGGCCATCGACGTCGACACCGAGTCGGACCCCCTGGAGATCTCGACCGAACCCACCGATCTCGAGGCCGTTCGCGTGGCCCTGGAGGCCGGCGGAGTGAAGGTCGAATCGGCAGAGCTGACGATGCTTGCCAAGACCCCCATCGAGGTCGACCTCAACCAGGCTCGCCAGAACCTTCGGTTGATCGAGAACCTCGAGGACAGCGACGATGTCCAGCGCGTTACCGCGAACTTCGACCTGCCCGACGAGATCCTCGCCGAGGCCGCCGCGTCGTGATCGTGCTGGGGATCGACCCCGGCACCGCTCGCACCGGATACGGCATCGTGGCCCGCGAGGGCAGCAAGCTGGAGATGCTTGACTACGGCTGCATCGAGACCATCAACGACCGACCCCTGGGGGCGCGACTGCTGCTCATCAAGGAGGCGCTCGACGACCTCATCGAGACCCACCGGCCAGAGGCAGTCGGCGTCGAGCGGCTCTTCTTCAACAAGAACGTGCAAACGGCCTTCGCCGTGGGCCAGGCTCGCGGGGTGGTGCTGCTTGCCGCGGCCGAGCGGGGGCTGCCCATCATGGAGTTCGGCCCACACGAGGTGAAGCTGGCCGTCACCGGCTACGGTCGGGCGCCCAAGGACCAGGTCCAGCGGATGGTGCAGATGGTGCTCGCGATGTCCGAGCTGCCGCGCCCCGACGATGCCGCGGATGCGCTTGCCGTCGCGGTCTGCACGGCGCACTCCGCAACGCCCCAGACGCTCGCGCACGCATGATCGCCTCACTCGACGGAACGGTGGCGTCGGTGTCCGGGACCGACGTCATCATCGAGGTCGGTGGGGTGGGCTATCGGGTCTTCGCCGGACCTTCCACACTCACTGGCCTCGGTGCCGGATCGCGAGTCAAGCTCCACACACATCACCTGGTGCGGGAGGATGCCCAGGCCCTGTACGGCTTCCGGAGCACTGAGGAGCTGGCCTTCTTCGAGCTCATCACCACGGTCAGCGGCGTCGGGCCCAAGGTCGGCCTGGCCATCGTCTCGTCCCGACCGGTCGCCGACCTCCAGCTGGCCATCCTGCAGGGTGACGATGCCGTGCTGACATCCGTCTCCGGAGTCGGCAAACGCCTGGCCGGACGGATCGTGCTGGAGCTCAAGGAGAAGGTGGATACGGCCGGCAGTGGCGTCGGCAGCGCTGGCGGGAGCGAGGCTGAGGTGGTGGCCGCACTCGAGGCGCTCGGCTATACATCGCGCGAGGGCCGTGAGGCGGCGCGAGCAGCCGTCGCCAACCTGCCTCCCGGAGCATCGCTGGAAGATCGCGTCAAGGAGGCCTTGCAGGCGCTCCGACAGTGACGCCACAGCATCCTCCACTGGTAGAACGTCTGTTCCATTCTCCGGGAGATGCTGTTAGAATCGGACACCATGGATGACGACGCGCGAGTGATCTCGCCCGAGCTCGAAGCGGTCGATGAGACCGGTCTGGAGTCGTCCCTGCGGCCGCGGCAGCTGGACGAGTACATCGGCCAGACGCAGGTGAAGGACAACCTCTCGATCCTGCTTGATGCCGCCAACGGCAGGGAAGAGGCGGCCGATCATGTCCTGCTGTACGGGCCCCCGGGCCTGGGCAAGACGACCCTTGCCAACATCATCGCCCGCGAGCTCGGCGTCAACATCCACACCACCAGCGGACCAGCCATCGAGCGACCGGGCGACCTTGCCGCGATCCTGACCAACATCGACGAGCGCGACATCCTCTTCATCGACGAGGTCCATCGCCTCAATCACTCCGTCGAGGAGATCCTCTATCCCGCCATGGAGGACTTCGCCATCGACGTGATGATCGGGCGCGGTCCCAGCGCGCGCAGCTTGCGGCTCTCGTTGAAGCCATTCACGGTGGTGGGCGCCACCACGCGGGCGGGTCGGATCGGTGCACCCTTGCGTGATCGCTTCGGGGCCATCTACCGCCTCGACTACTACTCCGACGAGGAGCTGGCGGAGATCATCCGGCGCTCGGCTCGCATCCTGGACGTTGAGATCGACGAGGCCGCGGTCCGGATCCTGGCGTCACGGGGGAGAGGCACGCCGCGGGTCATCAATCGCCTGCTGCGGCGGACACGTGATCACGCCCAGGTCCGCGGTGATGGTCACATCACCGAGGCCCAGGCCAACGCTGCCATGGAGGCGATGGAGATCGACGTCTCCGGGCTGGATGCCACCGATCGGCGCCTGTTGGCCGCCATCATCCAGAAGTTCGGCTCAGGTCCGGTGGGTGGCGCCGCTATCGCGGCGGTCATCGGTGAGGAGGTGGAAACGGTCGAGGACGTCTACGAGCCATACCTCCTGCAGCTCGGTTTCCTCGACCGGACGCCGCAGGGCCGCGTGGCCACCGAATTGGCTCGCGAGCACCTGCGTGAGCTCGGCTACGAAGTGCCGCCGCCGCGGAGAGCGGAACGCGAGGATCCCGGCCTCTGGGATGGCGTGACCAGTGAGGGACGCAACCAGACCGAGGCGCCCGCGTGACGTTGCCGGCTCAGGCCACGCCGGCGGCCGCACCGACGAGTGCCGGGCAATACGCGCTCCGCACGCGGGCGCTCTTCAAGCGGTATGGCGCACGCCCGGCACTCCAGGGACTGGACCTGGCGGTGCCGCGCGGCGTCGTCTACGGCTTCCTCGGTCCGAACGGCGCCGGCAAGACCACGCTGATGCGATTGCTCGTCGGGCTCATCACACCGGACGCCGGCGAGATCGAGCTCCTGGGTCGGCCGTATTCATGGCGTGATCGGCGGCGGCTCCACGATGTCGGCGCGCTCGTCGAGTCGCCCACCTTCTACGAGTACCTTTCGGGCCGGGACAACCTGCGCGTGCTGGCGGCCAGCGGTGCCTCGGCCCCGGATCGACGTGTTGACGAGGTCCTCACCCTGATGGGCCTGTCCGACCGCGCTCGTGACAAGGCCGGACGCTATTCCCTGGGCATGAAGCAGCGGCTGGGGATCGCGGCGGCGCTCCTGTCGGATCCACAACTGCTGCTGCTCGATGAGCCGGCCAACGGTCTCGACCCCGGCGGCATCGTGGCCATGCGCGAGACGCTGCGCTCGCTGACCGCGGCGGGCAAGACCGTGTTCATCTCCAGCCACATCCTGCCTGAGGTCCAGCAGCTCGCCGATGTCATCGGCATCGTCAACGGTGGGCGCCTCATTCGTGAGGGCCGGCTCGACGACGTGCTCAGTGAGGGCGGCCACGTCAGCGTCCGAGTCGAAGACGCGGAGCTGCCGGCCGCGCTCGAGGCACTCGCTCCGCTGTCGGTCCCGACCAGCACCCGACGGGGCGAGCGGGCGTCCTCGGTTTGGATCGACATCCGGGTCGCTCCCATCCGTGCCGCCGAGGTCAACCGTGCGCTCGCGACGCGGGGTGTCTATGCCGGCGCCCTCACCTCGGGAAGCGACCTGGAGTCCGTCTTCCTGTCGCTTACCGCCACTGCCCCGCAGCCGACCGGGTCGCCAACGGTGGGCTGGGGAGAGCGTCACCAGGGATGAGGTTGTTCCGCGTCTCGCTCATGAAACTGGTGAAGCGTCCTGCCAGCTGGGTGGTGCTGGCCATCCTGCTGGCGCTGATCGCGCTGGTGTTCGTCGGACTGGGTGCTTCCGCGGGACGGACCGCTGACCTGGAGGGCGAAGTCCAGGTCCGCCTGGTGCTGAGCTTCCCCAACGCCTACAGCACCCTGGTCGGGATCATCCTCAGCTTCGGTGGTCTGCTGGCGGTCACCTACGGCGCCGCCGTGATCGGAGCCGACTGGGCGTGGGGCACCATCCGCGCCATCGTGGCCCGAGGTGAGAGCCGGATGCGCTACACGGTCGTCACGTTCATGGCCATCGCCATCATGCTCGGGATCGGCGTCCTCGCGGCGTTCGCCGTCGGATCGGTGGTTGCCGTATTCGCCGCGGACATGGCCGGCTACGGCAGCGCTGGGGCGACCGAGGCCAGCACGCTGGCGACCATTCCGGACCTGCTTGGGCGCACCTGGCTGGGCGTCACGGAACAGGCTGCCATCGGCTTCGCCATCGCCATGCTCTTCCGGAGCCAGCTGGCCGGGGTCGCCGCCGGGCTGGCGTTCTACTTCGGTGAGGTCTTCCTCGGACTGGTGCCACTCGCCGCGGACGTCATGCCGTATCTCCCGTTCAGCGTCGCCAATGCCGTGGTCAAGACCGCGGAAGGTTTCGGCAGCGGCGGCTTCGGCTCCACCGCGACCATCGACAGCGGAACGGCCATCGTGCTGGCATTCGTCTATCTCCTGGTTGCGCTCGCACTCGCGGCGGTCGCGGCACAACGCGCGCAGATCACCCGATGACCGGGGTCACATCGCGGACATCGCCGATCACCTTCGAGGTCGAGGCGACGCCCGCGCAAATAGGGACGCGCGCGCGCCGCGGCCGGCTGGAGACACCGCATGGCGTGATCGAGACGCCCATCTTCATGCCGGTCGGGACCAATGCCACGGTCAAGGCGCTCGACCCCGAGGATCTGCATGATGTCGGCGCCACCATCATCCTGGCCAACACCTACCACCTCTCGCTCCGTCCCGGACATGACCGGATCGCGCGGCTCGGAGGCCTGCACGACTTCATGGCCTGGGACCGCTCCATCCTGACCGATTCCGGTGGCTTCCAGGTGGTCAGTCTCGGCGAGCTGCGAAAGATCGACGAAGACGGCGTGACCTTCCGGTCCCACCTCGATGGCGCGCTCATCGACTACACACCCGAATACGCCATCGCCATCCAGGAGGCCCTGGGCTCGGACATCGCCGTGTGCCTTGACCAACCGGTGCCACCCCACGCTTCCACGCGAGGCGAAGTGGCTGAGGCGACCGCCCGGACCCACCGCTGGGCCGAGCGTTGCCTCGATGCGCACTCGCGACCCGACCAGGCGCTCTTCGGCATCATCCAGGGCGGCCTCGAGGATGACCTGCGGGCCGACTCGACCAGGGCGATCCGCGATCTCCCGTTCGATGGCATCTGCATCGGTGGTCTGGCCGGTGATGAGACGCCAGCCCAGCGGCGCGCGGCACTCGACGTGGTGATTCCACTCCTCGTGGACGACCCGCGGCCGCGCTACCTCATGGGTCTGGGATCGCCGCTGGACCTGCTCGACGCCGTGGACGCTGGTGTGGATATGTTCGACTCCGTGCTCCCCGCCCGAGTCGCCCGCAACGGCACGCTCTGGGTGCCGGAAGGCAAGCTCAACCTTCACAACGCCCGCTTCCTCGACGATCCACGGCCGGTCCAGGAAGGCTGCCCGTGCCGACTCTGTCGCACCTTCTCGCGAGCCTATCTGGCCCACTTGCTCCGAGCCGACGAGCTCCTCGCCTACCGGCTCGCAACTTGTCACAACCTGACCTTCAGCCTAGACTTCATGGACAACATCCGGTCCGCGATCCGGACCGGCACCTTTCCTGAGTTGAGGCAAGAGCTTCGTGCCAGTAGAGCTGGCACGAAGGGCGCTGAGAATGCCGATGAAGGGGAGGTGAAGTCGGAGTGAAACCCAGCCGCTCACACTGAGCGGCACCAGTTTGGAGGCGTGAGGAACGATGGCAGGCAAGGTCCCCTCTCGCCGTGAAGCCAAGAAACCCAAGAAGTCGAAGAAGTCGAAGGCGACGCTCGAGTCTCTCTCCGAATCCCCCACGCCGACCGTCGAGGTGATCAAGCCGAAGCGGAAGCCGCGGGTCGAGGAGGAAGACGCACAGGAGTAGGGCCCACCAACGGACCGGCACTTGGGTGACAGCCTCGGAGGAATACACCAGGCATGACCGTCACCAGCGCCGGTCGGTCGACCGGGACCAGCGACATCGCTGAAGACAAGGGGCGCGACCCCCAGGCCAAGGAACGCCAGCAGGCAGTCGATGCTGCCATCCTGTCCATCGAGAAGCAGTTCGGGCAAGGCTCGATCATGCGACTCGGTTCGGATTCGCGGCAGCAGATCGACTCGATCCCCACGGGTTCGATCGCGCTCGATCTCGCGCTCGGGGTCGGTGGCGTGCCACGCGGACGCATCACGGAGATCTTCGGGCCAGAGTCATCGGGCAAGACCACGGTCTGCCAGCATGTCCTCGCCGAAGCCCAGAAGCTCGGTGGCGTCGTCGCCTTCATCGATGTCGAGCATGCGCTCGACCCCATCTACGCTCGCGCCTGTGGTGTCGATGTGGATAACCTGCTGGTCAGCCAGCCAGATACGGGCGAGCAGGCACTCGAGATCACGGAGACGCTGATCCGCTCCGGCGGCGTCGATTGCGTGGTCGTGGACTCGGTCGCGGCACTGGTGCCACGAGCAGAGATCGAGGGCGAGATGGGCGACTCGTTCGTAGGCATCCAGGCCCGGCTGATGAGCCAGGCACTGCGCAAGCTCACCGGCATCGTGAGCCGCTCCAACACGGCCCTCGTGTTCACCAACCAGCTGCGCGAGAAGATCGGCGTCATGTTCGGCAGCCCGGAGGTGACACCCGGCGGGCGTGCCCTCAAGTTCTACTCCAGCGTGCGGCTCGATATCCGACGCATCGAGACCATCAAGCAGGGCACGGACGCCATCGGCATCCGGGCGCGAGTCAAGGTCGTCAAGAACAAGGTCGCAGCACCATTCCGGGTGGCCGAGTTCGATGTCATGTACGGAACCGGCATCTCTCGCGAGGGCGGTCTGCTTGATGTCGGCGTCGCGTCTGATGTCGTAACCAAGACCGGCGCCTGGTTCAACTACGGGGAGACCCGGCTCGGCCAGGGCAGAGAACAGTCCAAGGAATTCCTGCGCACCAACCGAGACATCGCCCAGCAGCTCGAGAACGAGATCCGCATCAAGGTCGTGGACATCGAAGTTCCGGTGGAGGGCATCAAAGAGGCCGAGTAGATGGCACCGCGGTCGCGCTCGAGCCAGGAGCGGCGCGCGGCCGCCGAGGCCCGGCATGCGCGTCGCGCCGCCATCACCGATCCCGACGTGGTGATGGAGGCGGCAGCCACGTTCCTGTCGGTGCGGCCACGGTCGGTCGAAGAGACGCGACGGCGACTCAACCACCTGGGCTACCCGCCGGAGCTCTGCGATGGCGTCGTAGAACGCCTCGTGGAGCTGGCCTACCTCGATGACCAGGACTTCGCGCGCGCCTGGGTCGAGAGCCGGGACCGCGCCAAGCCCCGTGGCGTAGCAGCGCTGCGACGCGAACTCCAGCTCAAGGGCGTGCCCGATGCCACCATCGCTGAAGTGCTCCAGGAGCGCTCCGACGTTGCCTCCATCCAAGCCTCCGGCGAGCCGATCCGTGGGCGACGTGGACCGTGCGGCGGCGCGACGATTGGTAGATCGCCGCATGGCCAGCCTGCGACGAGAGGCTGATCCCCGGCGGAGGAGGCAACGCGCCTATGCGCTGCTTGCACGCAACGGTTTCGCACCCGACATCTGCCACGAGGTCGCCATCACGGTCGCGGATCACGAGGCAGACGAGGTCATCTGAACGCGTTTGACGCTGAACTTGATGCACCGCTAGGCTTCGGTCCTGATCAACGGAAGGTTCGACTCGATCTGGCCGGCCTCGTCGGCTGACTTCGGTGCGGACCGCCCGTCGAGTGGCACAAAGGGAGTAGTGGCCGCTCAGCTGCCGCCAGGCAGCGGCCCGGAACCGCCGATTCACCTCCAGCCTCGCGGCTGGACGGGAGGGACAAATGAACGAACCCGTCGTCATGGCGGCGGTCATCCTCGTGGTGGCCGTCGTCGGACTCGTGATCGGATTCGTTGCGCGCGGATATGTGGCGACGCAGGCTGTCAAGGCTGCCACCGAAAAATCCGAACGCATCGTCGCCGAAGCACGAGCCCAGCAGAAGGACCTCATCCTCCAGGCCAAGGAGGAGCAGGTCAAGATCCAGCGTGAGGTGGACGAGGAAGGTCGTGCCAAGCGTGTCGATCTCCAGAACCTCGAGCGCCGGCTCTTGCAGCGAGATGAGCAGCTGGATCAGCGGACCGACATGATCGAGGAGCGCGATCGCAAGCTGCTCGTCCGCGAGCAGGAGCTGGAGACCCAGCGAGCGGAGCTCAGCAATCTCAAGGGAGAGCAGATCATCGCCCTGGAGCGCGTCAGCGGCCTGTCACCCGATGAGGCCAAGGCGGCACTCGTGGAACAGGTCCGCGAGGAGGCCGAGAAGGACGCGGTTCGCTTGGCCCGATCCATCGAACGGGCGGCGCGCGATGGCGCCGAAGACAAGGCGCGCGACGTCGTCATCACGGCCATCCAACGAGTCATGGTCGATCAAACCTCGGAAGCCACCGTCACCACCGTCCCCATCCCATCCGACGAGATGAAGGGCAGGATCATCGGTCGCGAAGGCCGCAATATCCGCGCTCTCGAACAGGCCACGGGCATCGACCTCATCATCGACGATACCCCCGACTCGGTCATGCTCAGTGGCTTCGATCCGGTCCGGCGTGAGGTCGCCCGCCTGGCACTCACCAAGCTGGTCTCCGATGGGCGCATCCATCCGGGACGCATCGAGGACGTCGTCAACAAGGCCCAGGCTGAAGTGGACGTGGTCATCCGCGAGGCCGGCGAATCGGCCGCGTATGACTCCGGCGTGCCGGGGTTGCCGCAGGAGATCCTGACCCTGCTCGGCCGGCTGCGCTATCGCACCTCGTTCGGGCAGAGCGTCCTGAACCATGTCAAGGAGACGTCGCACCTCTCGGGCATCATCGCGGCAGAGCTGGGAGCGGACGTCCAGGTCGCCAAGCTGGGCGGCCTGCTCCACGACATCGGCAAGGCCGTCGATCACGAGATCGAGGGCCCCCATGCCGCCATCGGAGCCGACATCGCGAGGCGGCACAACCTCTCGCCCAGGGCCATCAATGCCATCGCCGCCCACCACCAGGAGGTCGAATACACCTGCCAGGAAGCGCCCATCGTCCAGATCGCGGACGCCATCAGCGCTTCGCGGCCCGGTGCTCGGGGTGAGTCGATGGACACCTACGTCAAGCGGCTCACGGACCTGCAGGAGATCGCCGATGGCTTCCCCGGTGTCGAGAAGTCGTTCGCGGTCCAGGCCGGACGCGAGGTCCGCATCCTGGTGCGCCCCAATGAGATCGACGACCTTGCCTCCGGGCGGCTGGCTCGCGACATCGTGCGCCAGATCGAGGAATCGCTGACCTACCCCGGGCAGATCAAGGTCACCGTCATCCGCGAGACCAGGTCGGTGGAGTACGCCAAGTGAGGACGCCGTGGTGGTCCAGCAGTCCGGCGACGCTACGTCCGGGACGGTGACGCGCCGCGACAAAGGGCCGACGCTAGCCGCGGACCGAATGCCTGCGCTGCCGCTGCTCCCGGAGGCAGGCGTTCTGCGTGTCCTGATGATCGGAGACATCATCGGCAAGCCCGGGCGGCAGACCATCGAGCGTGAACTTCAAGGCCTGCGTGATGAGCGCGGCGTCGACTTCGTGACAGCCAACGGTGAGAACGTGGCTGGAGGCATGGGCCTGACGCCCTCCACCGCCGCTGCCCTCTTCGAGAGTGGCGTGGATGTCATCACCAGCGGCAACCACATCTGGGACAAGCGAGAGCTCATCCCCGAGCTGGATCGCGAGGAGCGGATCCTGCGCCCGCTGAACTACGGCACCAGCGACGTGCCTGGGCGGGGCTGGGGCATCTTCCATGCCGCCGACGGCACTGAGGTGGCGGTCGTCAACACGCAGGGCCGTAGCACCATGATCCCTATCGAGAACCCCTTCACCGAGATGGATCGGCTGCTCGATGAGAGCGCCCACGAGCTGCCTCCGGTGCGCCTGGTCGACTTCCACTGTGAGCTAACCAGCGAGAAGAATGCCTTCGGGCTGCACCTCGATGGCCGCGTCAGCGTCGTCGTGGGCACCCACACCCATGTGCCCACCGCGGACCATCGTGTCCTGCCTCGTGGGACGGCGTACGTCAGCGACCTGGGCATGACCGGGCCAGTCGACAGCGTCATCGGCTTTGCGCCGGAGACGGTGCTGCCACGCTTCCTCAACGGCCTACCCACGCGCTTCGCCGTCGGTACCGGTCCAGTCATCTTCAACGCCCTGCTGATCGACATCGATCCCGCGGGCGGCCGAGCGCACAGCCTGGAGCGCATCGCCCGACTCGTCGAGGTGTGACCACCCTCCGTCGCAACCAGGTCGACCTGCATACGCATACCACGCGCTCCGATGGCGTCCTGGAGCCTCGAGAGTTGTACGCGCAGATGCGCGCCTGGGGCTCGAGGCTGGTGGCCATCACCGACCATGACACCCTGGCAGGCGCCCGCGAGCTGCTCGATGACGGTCATGGGCTGGGTGCTGGCGGCGGACCCCAGATCATCGTCGGCGTCGAGATCAACACCGCCGTCGACCTCGAGATCGAAGCGGTGGGTGGTCGCGAGGAGCAGCTTCAAGAGCTGCACATCCTGGGCTTCGGCGTGGACCCGCATGACTTGGCCTTCGAAGCCATTCTGGCGCGACAGCGAGGCGGCCGCGAGCGACGCCTCCGGCTCACGCTGGACCGGTTGCGCGAGCTGCGCCTGGACGTCGAGCCGTTCCTGCCCAGCGTGGCAGGCCATATCGAGTCACTTGGGCGCCCGCACGTGGCGCGGGCCCTCGTTGCGGCGGACCATGCAGCCGACATCGACGACGCCTTCGCACGCTACCTAATACCCGGCAAGCCGGCCTATGTCCGCCGACAGGGCATCGGGCCTCGCGAGGCCATCAAGGCCATCTCGGGAGCCGGCGGTATCGCGGCATTGGCCCACGCGCCGTGGGCACCCGATGAGCCCGACGTCATCGACGAGCTGATGCGATGGGGGCTGCGTGGGCTCGAGGTCCACTATCACTTCTGGGACGATGAGCGTGTCGAGTCCATGGCGGCCTTCGCCGACGCCCGTGGTCTGCTGCGGACAGGTGGCTCCGACTATCACGGTGATGCCGGCAGCTATGCGGAGTCACAGGCCACCGTCTACGTGCCCGACGATGTCGGCGAGCGCTTGATGACGGCCCTGTGGCCAGCCTGAACGTCCGCCGCCGAGCGAGGTGCCCGGTACCATGCGTGAGCTCATGAGACTCTCGATCCACGGAGCCCGCGGCGTGCCCGCACAGTGGGGCGGCTGGGACACCATCGTCACCGAGCTCGCACCCCGCCTCGTGAAGGCTGGTCACGACGTCACGCTCTTCACCATGCCCAGGTTCACGGCCCATGAGGTCGGCAAGACCTACCAGGGCGTGAAGATCGTTCGCCTGCCGACGCTCTATGGCAAGTTTACCGAGACGCTGCTCCACGAGCTCTTCAGCAGCCTGTATCTACTGGTCCGGCCACCCCAGGACGTCTACTACGTGCTCGGCTGCCGGACGGCGTGGGCATACCTGCCACATCGTCTGCTACGGCGTACCGTCGTCTTCAACACCGACGGCCTCGACTGGAAACGACGCAAATGGGGGCGCTTCGCCCGAACGTACCTGAAGCTCAACTACTGGCTGGCCCGCAAGATGGCGTCCCACCTGGTCTCGGATTCCCGGGAGCTCAAGGCGCTCTACCTCGAGACCTACGGCGTTGACAGCGTCTTCCTCGTCAACGGCGGCAATGTGCACGAGGTGCGTGATGAAACACGACACCGCGAGCTCCTCGCCGAGTATGACGTGGAACCGGGGGGCTACTACCTCCAGGTCTGTCGCATCGAGCCGGAGAACAACCCCGATGTGGTGGTTCGCGAGTACGCGGCCACAAGTACGTCGACACCGCTGCTGGTCGTCGGAGGCGCCAACTACGCGAGCCGCTACTTCGAGGCCCTTAAAGCGACCTCGGATGCCCGTGTCCGCTTCCTGGGCCCGATCTACGAGCCCGACCACATCGAGGCGCTGTTCCTCGGCGCCAAGGCATATATCCACGGTCATGAAGTGGGAGGGACCAATCCGTCGCTGGTCACTGCCATGGGCTGCGGTCGACTGGTCCTCGCAAACGACGTACGCTTCAATCGTGAAGTACTCGCAGGCACGGGCCTGCTATGGACCAAGGAGCCAGGCTCATTGCAGGCCAGGATCAGACAGGTCGAGGCCGGAACGCCGGGTCTGCAGGACAGGGCTGCGATGGACTGCCGGGCGAGGATCGGGGAGTTCTATGCCTGGGACAAGTGCGCAGCACGATCATGACCGCTTCTTCCGCTGGCTGACCGGAGGCGTCCCTGACTATGCCGATTCCTTCTGAGCGAGCAGCGCTGCCGATCCTGGACTCGCCGCCGCCGGTCGGACACGCGCCGCGGAGCGCCCCCAGGCTCGACGCCACGATCGATGAGTTCAGCACCGACGACGCGGTCCTGCCCAGCTTCCATGTCTGGACGCTGGGCTGCCAGATGAACATGTCGGACTCCGAAGAGATGGCTGGAGCGCTGCTGGCCGCCGGTTGCCGTGAGGCCTCCGGCCTTGAGGATGCCGGGCTCATCGTCATCAACACCTGCTCCATCCGCGAGGCAGCCGAGCAGAAGGTGATCGGCCGGATGGGCGTGCTGGCCAAGCTCAAGGAGCACGATCCAGGCCTCCGAGTGGTGCTGACCGGTTGCTCGGTCCGGGCGGACAACGAGGATGTCCTGGCCAGCCGCTATCCCGCCGTCGACCTGTTCCTGCGCCCGGACCAGGAGCCCGAGCTCACCGCCCGGCTGGGGCTCGCCGGACCGACGGCTCCGGGTCGACTCGGCGCGCCGGGGATCGAGCGAGTCGGGCGATCGATCGCGGCCGTCGCCGACCGGCTGCCGGGTACTCGCGCAGCCGCGGTGGAGGAAGGGCGCGTGGCCCGTGAACGTGGCGTTCGCGGTTGGGTCCCCATCATCTACGGGTGTGACAAGACCTGCACGTACTGCATCGTGCCGTTCGCCCGTGGCCCCGAGCGCAGCCGGCCGTTCGACGACATCGTGTCCGAGGCCCGCGCTCTCGCGGACTCCGGCTATCGCGAGATCACGCTGCTGGGCCAGAACGTCAACTCATACGGCCACGATCTGGCACCCGATCCTCGATTCGCCGACCTGAGCAGCCAGCGCGAGCTGGGTCGCAAACAGTCCCGCGAGGGACGCCCCGACATCGCCGCACTGTTGTGGGCCATCGAGGCGATCGGCGACGGCAAGGCTGCCCCGGCCATCCCGCGCGTCCGTTTCGTGACCTCGCATCCGTGGGACCTCACCGACCGGCTCATCGGGGCCATGGCCGGCTGCACGTCGGTCTGTGAGCACCTCCATCTGCCGGTGCAATCCGGCGACGACGCGGTCCTGCGTCGCATGGGTCGCCAGTACAGCATCGGGGCCTACCTCGAGTTGGTCGGCCGCCTGCGTGACGCGGTCCCGGGCATCAGTCTCACCACCGACATCATCGTCGGCTTCTGTGGTGAGACCGAAGCCCAGTTCGAGTCGACCCTGAGACTGCTGGAGACCGTGCGCTTCGACCAGGTCTTTGCGGCCGCCTACTCGTCAAGGCCGGGCACGCCCGCCATTCGCCTCAGTGACGATGTTCCCGCGGTCGACAAGAAGCGTCGGCTCAACGATCTCCTCGCCGTACAGGAGTCGATCGGCTTGTCGCTCAACGAGGCCTGGCTCGGTCGACGGACCGAGATCCTTGTGGATGAAGCCCGGCCGCCCCGAGCCCACGATCATGAAGACGGCGGCAGCCACGCGGCTGGCCCCCGACTCGTGGGTCGCAACCGCGAGCACAAGCTGATCCATGTCGACGGCCCGGAGACACTGGTGGGCAGCCTGGTCGAGGTCGAGATCGACCGAGCCGGGCCCTATTCGCTGTCCGCCCACCGCGTCGGGGAGCTCGACCACGCCTGAGCTGCCACCGCTCATCGTGGTCGTCGGGGCCACCGCCACGGGCAAGTCGGCGCTGGCGATGACGCTGGCCGGTTGGATCCGTGGTGCAGAGATCGTCTCGGCCGACTCGCGTCAGGTGTACCGGGGCATGGACATCGCGACCGCCAAGCCCAGCGCACAGGATCAGGCACTCGTACCGCATCACTGCCTGGACCTGGTCGATCCCGATGAACCGTTCAGCGCGGCCGACTACCAGCGGGCCGCGATGACGGCACTGTCCGGTATCGCCACGCGTGGCGGTATCGCCCTGTTGGTCGGAGGGACGGGGCTGTACCTGCGCTCCATCACGCGTGGGTTGCGGCTCGACCAGGGATCTGCTGATCCCCGCCTTCGCGCCGAGTTGGAAGCGCGCCACCAGCGCGACGGGCTCCCGGCCCTCGTCGAAGAGATGCGCATCGTCGATGCTGCCTATGCCGAATCCATCGACCTGCACAATCCGCGTCGAGTCATCCGGGCGCTCGAGCGCGTGGCCGCGACCGGCTCAGCCATGCCGGCCTTGCCGACTGGATACCCCGCGCCCCAGATATGGCTTGGCCTGGCCGTCGACCCGGTGCCTCATCGAGAGCGGATCGAGAGGCGCGTCCGCGAGCATTTCCACGGCGGCCTGCTCGACGAGGCACAGCGGCTGCTGGCCAAGTATCCCGAGAGTCTTCGTGCGTTCAGTGCGGTGGGCTACCGCGAGGCCTTCGGCGTGCTCGCTGGACGCACCGACGTGGAGACCGCCATGGCTACCGATGCGACACGCACCTGGGCTTACGCACGCCGCCAACGCACCTGGTTCCGCTCCGAACCGGCGATCGCGTGGCTTTCCGCCGGCGAGCCCGTGGCGGACGCGGCACGGTCACGGCTGACGCCGTTCCTCCAGGCATCCGGGCACGACGTCTATGCTGAGCCACGATGAGTCACAGCACGACGATCGATCTGACCCCTGAGCCCGAGCGCGCCTTCCTCATCGCCGTCGACACCGACGACGATGCTGGCTGGACCGCGGAGGACTCCCTCGCTGAGCTGGCCAGCCTCGCTGATACCGCGGGGGCTGAGGTGGTGGGCGCCGAATGGCAGCGACGGCGGCATGTCGATCCCAACTGGTACCTGGGCAAGGGCAAGGCGGAAGAGCTCCTCGAGGCGCAGGGGGAGACTGGCTTCACCATGCTCGTCGCCGACGACGAGCTGAGCCCCAAGCAACAGAAGGCACTCGAGCAGCTGCTCTCGGTCAAGGTGCTCGACCGGCAGCGGACTGATCCTGGACATCTTCGCCCAGCATGCCCGCACGCATGAGGGTCGGCTCCAGGTGGAGCTGGCCCAGCTCGAGTACCAGCTGCCACGCCTGACCCGGATGTGGACCCACCTCTCACGTACCGGCGGTGGCATCGGTACCCGCGGCCCCGGTGAGACCCAGTTGGAGACCGACCGACGCGTCATCCGGGCAGCGTATCAAGAAGCTCAAGCAGCGGGTCGAGCATGTCCGCCAGCAGCGCGAGACGGCGGGCCGGTCACGCGACCGCCGACTGGTCCCCAGCGTGGCCATCGTCGGTTACACCAACGCCGGCAAGTCCTCACTGCTCAATGCGCTCAGCGGCCGCGAGTCTGCTCGCGCTGAGGACCAGCTCTTCGCGACCCTCGATCCCACCAGCCGCCAGGTCAAGCTGGGCGACGGACAAAGCGTCGTCCTCACCGACACCGTGGGCTTCATCCACAAGCTGCCCCACCAGCTGGTCGATGCCTTCCGTGCCACGCTGGAGGAGGTCGTCCGCGCCGACTTGCTGCTCGAGGTCGTCGACGGATCGGACACGCACGCCCGCGAGCACAGGCAGACGGTGCAGGGGGTGCTGGCCGAGCTTGGGGCTGCTGACAAGCCACGCGTGGTCGCGCTCAACAAGGCCGACCGCTACGACACCCAGGCCGATGCCGACGCTCCGGCGCCCATGCTGGGCGAGGTGGTCCCGGTATCGGCACTCACGGGATATGGGCTCGATACACTGCGCTTGCGCCTCGCGGCGGGCGTGGCCGGCCTGTGGGAGCTGGTCGATGTGACGGTGCCATACGCAGAGGGCGAGCTGCTTGCCCGGGTGCGCGAGCGGGGCACGGTCGAGGTCGATTACCGCGATCGCGACGTTCACATCACCGGGCGGGTCGTGCCATCACTGGCTGGCGAGCTGCGGGCCGCGGCTGCTCGGCACCAGCCCGTCGCCGAAGGCGCGGTGTGAAGACCCAGGAGGTCAACATCGTCTGCAAACTCACCCCTGGTGGGTTCAACTGCGACGTCGTCGTGGGCACCGACGCCGAGGCCACTCGTCACAGCGTGACGGTGAGCCAGGATGATCTGGCGCGTCTGGCACCGGGGCACTACGACCCCGAGGAGCTGGCGCGCGCTTCCTTCGCATTCCTGCTCGCTCGCGAGCCCCGTGAGTCGATCCTGCGCACCTTCGAGCTGCCCGTCATCGAGCGCTATTTCCCGGGGTACGAGGCTGAGATCCGCCGCCACATGGCCCGCTGAGACGCCGATGTGGGGCGCGTGCCCGACCCTGCATGGGTGGCACCGGGCCGGCGAGTGCTATCGTGGTGTCTCGTGGCACGCCGTGAGACCCTCGTGACGCCACATGGGACCGTAGCCTCCAGGGGAGTTGACCATGGAGTTCGTATTCGCCTATATCGATCCGGGGTCGGGCAGCCTCATCGTGCAGGCGCTCATCGCCGGCCTCGTCGCGATCCCGGTCTTCTTCCGGCACCAGATCGCTCGTGTCCTTCGAACGGTTCGAGGCGGGGAGGACGAGACCGTCGAAACCCCCACCGAACAGGATGACGCCGCCGATCGAGCCTAGTTCGGACCCGGCCACACTCACCCGGGAACCGAAGCTTTCACGAGACCCGGGTTCATACCGCGACCCGGCTGGTTTCGTATACCGCCGAGACGGCGTGCTGTATCGGCAGATCGACGGCACCTTCGCCGATGACTGGGACTATTTCCTCGCATCCGGGCTGTCTCAGCGCCTGGTCGAGGAGCGCATCGTCATCGAACATGAAGAGGTCGATGTCACGATCGCCGCGGCGCCCGGAGCGTACCGGGTCATCCGGCCTCAGCCGGTCAGCTTCATCTCGTACCCCTTCGAATGGTCATTCAGCCAGCTCCAGGATGCCGCGCTCCTGACCCTGCGTGCCCAGTCTGCCGCCGCAGCTGCGGGCATGTCGCTGCGAGACGCGTCGGCTTACAACGTCCAGTTCCACCGCGGTCGACCCGTGCTCATCGATTCGCTCTCCTTCGAGCGGGCTGAAGCTGGCCGACCCTGGATCGCCTATCGCCAGTTCTGTGAACACTTCCTCGCACCGCTGGCGCTGATGGCTCGCGTCGACATCCGGCTGGGCCGGTTGCTGCGCGACCACCTGGAGGGCATCCCGCTCGACCTCGCCTCGAACCTGCTCCCTGGCCGGACGCGATTCTCCTTCGGCCTGGGACCGCATATCCACCTGCATGCCCGAGCGCAGCGTCAGCACGCCGCCGACAATGCCGAACCCGAACAGTCGAGCCAGGCCACCATGTCGACGAAGAAGCTGGGCACGCTCATCGAGAGCCTCCGGGATACCGTGAAGGGGTTGTCCTGGGAGCCCCAGGGCACCGCCTGGGCCGACTACGCCGACCACACCAGCTACGATGACGCGGCCACCGCAGCCAAGGCCGCCGCCGTGACCACGGCGCTCCGGGCGGCCGGAGGCTCGAGCGCCTGGGACCTTGGCGCCAATACCGGCCGCTACAGTCGTATCGCCGCCGATGAGGGCTATCGCGTGGTGGCCCTGGACGTGGACCCGGCGGCCGTCGAACGCGGCTATCGAGCCATCCGCTCCGACCGGCGCGAGGACATCCTGCCGCTGCTGGCCGACCTGACCGATCCCAGTCCGTCGCTGGGGTGGGGGAGTGCCGAACGCGCTGGATTGTTGGAGCGTATCGACAGCGACGTCATCCTCGCGCTGGCCCTGGTCCATCATCTGGCCATCGGCGCCAACGTGCCGCTGCCGATGATCGCCTCACTCTTCGCAGCCATGGCACCGAACGCCGTCGTGGAGTGGGTCCCCAAGGAGGACGCCATGGTGCGACGCCTGCTGGCGTCACGGCGCGATGTCTTCCCCGGCTACACCCTCGAGGGCTTTCGCGATGCCTTCGAGGAGGACTTCGAGGTCGTCCGCGAAACGCCCATCGAAGGCACCAAGCGGAGCATCTTTCACCTGCGTCGACGCTGAGGGTAGGCCCGGTCAGGTCTCGGCGGCCGTAGGGCGGTCGGTGACATCATTCCTGTCGCAGAGCTCGCGCGACCTGGGGATACGACAGTCGCCGGTGTACGCTGTCCGCATGCGTCGTCTGTGGTGTCGTGTCTGGGGCATCGTCCTGATCGGGATCATGCTCGTCCTTGGTGTCACGGCCGCTGCGGATGCTGGCTCCATCGAGGACTTCAGCACCATCGAGGCAACGCCGATCACGGTGACACCCGACCCAGGCGGTCGGTCGGCCATCCTGGAGGTCGAGACCACCATCGATGTCGCCTGCTCCGTGGTCTACGGTACGGACGCGGCGTTCGGCTCCATCGCTGTTGACAGCGACATGAACGGGGGCGCTCACGCCGACCATCATCCTGTCATGGGCGGCCTGACGCCTGATACCGAGTACCTCTATCGCGTCCAGGGCACCGCCACCGATGGCACGATCTACATGAGCGACGTGATGTCGTTTCGGACGCCTCCCGCACCCACCGGCGGGCCTCCCAACCTCGCCCTGGACGCTGTGGTCACCGGCGTCAGCTCCGAGTTCTCGAGTGCCTTCGCGGCTGCCAACGCCTTCGACGGCGACGGCACCACCGAGTGGTCGTCGGCCGGAGACGGTGACGGTGCCTGGGTCGAGATCGACCTTGGGTCTCCGAGGCAGGTCGCCGAGGTCATCTTCCACACACGCGCCATGTCCGACGGATCCTCGATCACCCAGACCTACCAGATCACCGCGGATGGAGCCACGATCGGCGATTTCGCCGCAGATCGAACCGGCCAAGGTCGACATCGAGGCCCAGATGCTTCGCTTCGATGTCCTGAGTTCCAGCGGCGGTAACACCGGCGCGGTCGAGATCGAGGTGCTGGGCAAGCCCTGAGCCAGGCTTCGCCACCGCACCGGATGTTTCTTTGTCGTGCACTCTCCCCCAATGCGTGACACTTCCGATAATGTAAGTTATGTAACATCACGTTTGGCATCCCAGTGCCGCTCCTGCAAGATCCGCCCTGAGCCTCGCCTGGGTCACCGGATCGTATCCGTCGTCAGTTCCCCGGCACCGCAACGACGACTGGCCGTGACATCGGCCATCTGAAGCGCATGGGTCGCGGAGCGTCGTCTCACCATCAACACGGCCGACGGGGTCGTCCAGGAAGCGGATCCAGGCCGCGACACCCATGACGACGACGCCACCCCCATAGCAGACCCGTCCTCACGCCGGGTGTCTTTGTGTGCAGACAGGTGTACTCGCCACCCTGATCGGTTGCACGCGGGCACCGAACCCCGACCGAGGACACATCGAGGCCATGGACGCTGGCAGCGTCCTGGACTACGGTCGGATCCACCTATCTTCGCGGCAGTTCGTCGTTCTTGCCGCGTGTCGTCGGGAGGTTTCATGAAGAGCGCTCGTTCACTTGTCGCATCCAGCCTGGTGGCGGCACTCGCCATCATCGCCATCGCAGTGCCCGCGTCTGCGGCGCCCACCAAAGGCTCGCTCACGGTGCTGAACGGCAGACCCGGCACCAGGGTCGACATCTGCATCGGCAAGACCAAGGAACTCCGCTCCAACCTTGGGTATGGAAGCGTCGCCAGGAAACGGCTCGCCGGAACCAGGGCGCTCCGCTTTCGAAAGGCGGCTCCCGGCATCTGCAAGGGCAAGGTCCTCGCTGGCAAGGCGCTCGATCTATCGGGCGGAGCGAACATGACCGTCGTGCTCACCACGAGGACGCCCAAGGTGCTTGTCTACGACGACGCCGATGTCGACGCACAGGCTCCCGAAGGCGGCTCGGGTCTTGGAATCCGACATGCCGCGGACCTGGCCGCCAACAACGTCTATATGCGGCGCACGATCTGGAAGGACCCGTTCGTCAAGGACGACCCGATCGGCCCGGCGCTGATCTCGACGTTCGCAAAGGGGGACCAAGGCGTATTTCCACTGGTGATCTTGCCCGACTACGTGATGCGCATCAAGGCGACTCGAGCCGACGCCGCTACCGTTGTCGCCAAGGCGCCGCTCATCGAGCTTGATTCAGGACTGCGCTATGAATTCATCCTCATCGGGACCAAGGCCTCGAACGCGCGGATGGTCTCCCTCGTGACCGCACTGTCGGCGCCGTAGCGGAGCGGCGCGACCCGGACGATCTCCAAGAGGCTGGGTGGCCATCGCTGCTACCGTTGCTGGCGTGCCGACCATCGCGAGCGACATCCTCTTCCGGCGCATCGGCCCAGATGACGGGCTGTTGCTACGCGACCTCCGCCTACGCAGCTTGCACGACGCGCCTGAGGCATTCGGGCAGCCGGTGGATGAAGCCCGAGCGCGCCCGAACTCCGAGTGGCAGCGCAGCGCCCGGCAGTCATCACACGGCGACCATCGGACCTGGCTCTTTGCCGAGCATGCCGGCCGAGTGGTGGGCCTGGTCCAGGGCCGCAAGCGTCGCCCATGCACGCTCCTGCTCTTCAGCATGTGGGTCGATCCCGCAGCGCGGAGGCTCGGTGTCGGACGCGCCCTGATCGAGGCCCTGGAAGCATGGGCGCTGGGCTGGGATGCTGAGGACACCATCCTGTGGGTCTACGGGGGCAACACCCCGGCCATCGAGTTCTACCGGGATCTCGGGTTCCAGCCGATCCGAGGGGGCGAGGACGCCGAGTCGGGGGCGAGGTTCGGCGCCCTGGCCATGCGCCGCGCGATCGACCCTTCGATGGCTTCGAGACAGCTCGACGCGAATACCACTACGGGTGTTGACTGAACGCACCACTCGGGTGGTGCATCCTGTCAACGCTCGTACGTGTCTTTGCGCAAGGACGCGACCGAGCGATCAGGTTGGAGGCGGCGGCGCAACCAGGGGGTTGTCATCGACTGATCGCCACGCGCGGTCCACGGTGACGTGGATGACTGATGCCTGTCGCGAGCTGATCGCCTCGCGCAGTGCGGGTTCGAAGGCGGCATCGTCGGGGACACTGAACCCCAGGGCACCGTTGGCTCGCGCCACCGCCGCGAAGTCGATCGCGCCCAGGTCCGTGGACGCGGTGCTGCGGCCGTCGATGGTCTGCTGCAGCGAGATGGTCCCAAAGCGCTGGTTATCAAGCACGATGGCGATGGGATGAGCGCCCTCGCGCACGGCGGTCTCAAGCTCCGGCATGGTGGTGGCGAAACCACCGTCTCCACACACAGCCACAGCGATGCGGTCAGGGTCCAGGAGAGACGCCGCGATGGCCGCCGGGAGACCGAATCCCATCGTGCCCGAGGTAGCGCCGATGAAGGTGCCCGCTCGGCGGAACCGGAAGCCGCGTGTGACGAAGGCGGCGAGGTTCCCGGCGTCGCTTGTGATCGTGGCATTGTCCGGAAGGATCGCCCGCATCGTGGTGACCACCCGTCCCGGGTGCACGCCCGGCCCGCTCCAGGTCCCCTGCCCCACCTCACTGGCAACCTTGAACGCTTCACGGTCGGCTGCATTTCGAGCTTCACGCCGACTACGCATCTCGTTATCGAGTGCTGCTGCCCGAAGGTCTGACCACGCAGTGTCGAGGAAACGCGATGCATCCGCAGTGATCGACAGTGTCGGCGCGGCCAGGCCGGCGCGAACGGTCCGCGGCTGCACATCCACGTGGATCCACTGCGTCCCCGCTCCAGGGATGCGATATCCGTAGGTGGAGGGCTCGGACAGCCGCGTACCGATGAACAGGATCACGTCCGCCTCGGCAAGACGCTGCTGCACGGTCGATGCTGCCCACGGACCCGCCATCCCAAGGTAGTTGACGTGATCGTTGGGGAAGACATCAGGTCGGCGCCAGGATGCCACCACCGGGACTGCGAGTGCCTCGGACAGGGCCACAAGACGTTTGGTCGCTCGTGCCTGCATGACACCGCCACCCGCCACGATCACCCCCCGATCCGACGCTGCCAGCATCTTCACAGCGCGACTGACGAGCGTACGATCAGCAGCTGCCCCCCGAGCACCGGGAGGCGTGGGTGGCTCCCCATCGAGCATCTCGATCTCGTCGGATTGCAGGTCCATCGGGACCGACAGCAAGATCGGACCTGGGCGCCCAGTGGTGAGCTTGCGCCATGCGGTGTCGAGGACGCTCGACGCCTGCTCGGCGGTATCGATCTGCGCGGACCAGGCCGCCAATGACCCCAGACCGCCCGCCACGTCCGCTTCCTGGAACGACTCCCGTCCGGCGAATGCGGTCGGGACCTGCCCGACCAGCGTGACCAACAGCGCCGAATCCTGGCGGGCCGCGTGGATACCGATGGCAGCATTGGCCGCGCCGACCCCACGGGAAACGGCGACGATCTGGGGACGGCCGGTCGCCTGCGCCAGCGCCTCGGCCATGAACGAGGCACTGCCCTCGTGGCGTGCCGTGACCACGCGCATCCCGATCGTCGTCATGGCATCAAGCAGTGGCAGGATCGGCTCCGCCGGCACGGTGAAACAGTAGCGCGCCCCGGCGGCGTACAACTGCCGGGCGATCTCGTCGGAGATCGTCCGGCGCACGGTCACCGGAGGTGGCGGAGGTTCGGTTTGCTCGACCGACCCGTTCGCCGACTCCGGGACGCCGACGTCATCTGGCGGTGCCGGTTCCGCGGGCGGCACGGATCCAGTGTCCGCTGGAGCATCCCCGGTGGTCGTCATCGCCTCGCCCGCGACATCCGTGCCTTCTGCTTCCGTCTCACCATCGCTCGGTTGCCCGTCCGTCTCAGGGTGCTCGCCTTCGATCACGCTACTGCACCAGCGTGACGATGAGCGAGACGATGATGAGCACGGCCAACAGGGCCAGCACGAAGCGAACCGGGCGACTTTGGGTGTCCATCCGACCTGCCTAGCGGTAGTTCTTGAACTGCAGGGCTACGGGATAGCCTTCGCCCTCTTCCTTGAGCCGGGCGATGACCGCCTGTAGCTCATCCTTGGACTTGCTGGTGACCCGAACGGTGCCACCCTGGATCTGACCCTTGGCCTTGGGAAACTCGTCACGCAGCAACCGGGTGATCTTCTTGGCGATGTCCTCCGGCAAGCCCTGCTGGAGTCCAGCCACCTGCTTGTAGGTCATGCCACCGGCCGACTCGACCTTGCCCCAGTCGAAGACCTTGAGTGAAAGTCCGCGGCGGACCGCCTTCGAGCCGATCAGATCCTGGATCGCCGCCGATCGCATCTCCGAGTCGGTGACGACGCTCACGTCCTTCTCGCCAAGATCGATCTGGACCTTGGACCCCTTGAAGTCATATCTGGTGGCGACCTCTCGACGCACCTGGTCGAGCGCATTGACCAGCTCCTGGCGATCGAACTCACTCACGACATCGAACGAGGCGCTGCTAGCCATCCTGAGGGACTCCTGACTCGAACGCCTCGGCGTCGAACGTGGAGTCCGCGCCAACCTCCCGACGAGATGGCCAGTCACGCATGCGCACGATAAACCCGGCATCGTCAAGCTCGATGGAGCTGAACGCACGGGTCCGGACGCGGCTCGCCGACGACCGCAGCGTATGCGCCGCATGCCAGCTGCCCAGCACGGTCCGGCCTGACACCCAGACCCGCTCGACGTCGAATTCGACATGTGCCTGTTCGGCAGCGACGGCATTCCAGTGGGAGCGGATGGCCGTGGTACCGGTCAGCGACTGCAGGAACGGATCGGTGCGATAGTCGGCGTCGGGAGCATACAGCTCGAGCATGGCGTCAACGTCGCGACCTTCCCGGGCTCGCTTGAACCGTGCGAATACGTCCTGCCCGTCGCCGGGCGTCAGGTTCTGAGGCATTTCCGCATTCTACTCGGCGTGGTCGCTTGCCAGCAGGATCAACAATCGCTCAGCGATGACGTAGGAGCGACCGCCTCCCATGGCCAGCACGATGTCGCCGAGCCTGACCTGCTCGGCGAGGAAGTCGGCCGTCGATTCGGGACTGCCCGGCGCGGCCACCCGTCCGCCCGTCAGCCTTGCCACTGCGTCGGCGAGCGCAGCGGCGCTGGTGATCGAGGTATCCGGATCGCGCCCGGCCCAGATATCGGCGATGACCACCTCATCAGCGTCGCTCAGGGCGTCTGCCAGGTCGTCGAGCATCGCAGCTGCCCGATGGTAGGTCAGCGGCTCGTGTGCGACCCAGAGACGGCGCTCCGGATAGCGTTGGCGAACGGCCGCGATGGTGGCCCGGATGGCCGTAGGGTGGTGGCCATAGTCATCGATGACGAGCACGCCACCGACCTCGCCCTTGATGTCGAAGCGGCGACCGACACCGTCGAACGTCGACAGTCCCGCGGCGATCTCGCCAGCATCGAGCCCGATCCAGGCGGCGGCAGTCGCTACGCAGGCAGCGTTGGCCGCGTTGTGCGCGCCGAACAACCGCAGATCAGCCTCAATCATTCGCTCGGCCTGCGGGAACGACAGCACGATGGCTGAGTCCTCGACCACATATCTAGTCGAAGCGCGAGGCCCAGCCGCTTCCGGGGCCACGCTGATGATCCGATCGCCCCAGTCGTGGAGACGATCGGCCAGCTCGCGGGCGCCAGCATCGCCGATGTTGATGACCACCTCGCGCTCTTCGGCACCAGGCGCCCGTAGCCAGGCCTCGAAGGCGTCGACCACGGCGACGCGATCAGTGAAGACGTCCGGATGGTCCCACTCGACGTTGAGCACGACGGCCAACGCGGGACGGTATGGATCGAAGTTCCCGGCATACTCGTCAGCCTCGACGACGAAGACATCCCCCCTCCCCCAGCGTGCCGTCGCAGGCGGGCCGCCGGTCAGGTCACTCGATAGCAGCGCACCCACGAACGCCGCGGGGTCTCGTTCCGCGCCGACCAGCATATGGACGAGCCATCCGGCTGAGGTTGACTTGCCGTGCGTCCCAGCCACAGCGACGAGCCGTCCGCCCTGGTTGATGGCGGCATCCGCAACCGTCTGCTGCCATGCCTCGATGGGGATGCCGGCTGCCCGAGCAGCGCGTAGCTCGGGATGGTCGGGATGGACCGCGGTGAGTGCCTTGGTCACTGCGAGACGTGCCAGAGCGGGCTCTGCCGAAGTCACGTGCGATGGGTCGTGGTCGACTGACACCGGGATGGATCGGGCATCGAGTGCCGCGGTGTACGGTGACGGCGCCCCGGGATCGCAGCCATCCGGCCGTCCGCCGGCTTCGAGCGCCAACAACGCGGCCGCGGAGGCACCGGCACCGGCAGCTCCGATGACATGGATTCGCTCGCCTGGCGTGATCGCTCGCGGCGCTCGTTTGACAGCCAGGCCACGCCCGACGTCGTCTGCTGCGTGCGTCACCGCGTCACATCGGTCGCGGACGGCAGCGACGCCTCCAGGACCTCGCATAGAAGCCGGATGGCTGCGTCCGCACTGGCCTCCTTGTTGGCCGTGCGGTCTCCAGCCCAGAGGAAGCGGCGCACCTCGTGACCCTCTGGCCCTGCCACCGCCACGTAGGTGAGACCGACCGGCTTGGCAGCAGTGCCGCCGTCGGGTCCGGCCACACCTGTCACCGCGACGGCAAAGTCGCTCGCGAGTCGCTCGCGGACACCCTGTGCCATGGCCACCACGACCTGTGCGGAGACCGCACCATGTCTTGCGATGGCCTCTCGAGGAACGCCCAGGGTCCCCTCCTTGACCGCGTCCGCGTAGCTCACCACGCCCCCGAGATAGAAGGCGCTGGCGCCGGCGTTCGAGGTGATGGCATGTCCGACGAGTCCACCGGTGCATGACTCGGCGGTGGCCACGCTGACGCCATGTTCGACCGCCATGGCCTGCAGCCGAGCCGCCAGCTCGGACAGTGCCACTTCGACGGGGCCCCTCAGGAGAGGGTCTTTGGCTTCTCGCCCTGCTTGATGCGCCATGACTTGGCCTCTGGCTTGCTACCCATGGCCCCGTATTCCACGCCGTCGACGCTGACGTTGGCTGCCTTCGAATTGCCAACGCGCAGGATCACCTCGGGATCGACGCGCCACGTCTTCTGTTTGCCCTTCTTGATGAGGACGCCCTCGTCGATGATCGCACCGTCGGCGTCTGTCAACTTGACCCGAGTCTGTCCTGCGATCGCCTCCACCTTGAGCAGCATCACATCGGATTCGGAGGTCACCTCCGTCTGCTCGACGGCGGGCACACCCCCGTCGATGGCGGCCGCGACCGAGGCGAACCAGCGGCCCTTGGGCAACTGGAACGTGCCGCGGAACACGCCGTTCTCGACCGGCAGCACGGTGGCCGGTGGCGGGTTCTTGGCCTTGTCGACGTTGCCACGCCACTGGAAACTCACGGTGACCTCGTCGGCATCCGATGTGCCGACGACCTTGACCTTGCCATCGGCCGACTTGAGCTTGTCCTTGGGCTCGGTCAGGGTGAGTTCCGCAGACGGGACACCGGTGAGGTTGGTGTCCTCGACGCCCTCGGGGAGCACCGGCTGCCCCACCGCTGCCCCGGCCCCGCTCCCGAGCACGTCGACGTTGACGATCAGCTCCTGGGGCTCCGAATCCCGGCCGGTCTCGGGATCCTGGGCCACGATCACGTAGCGGTTCTCCGCGGCGTTGACCGGCAGGTCGAGGCTCCAGGAGCCGGCATCGTTGGCGGTGGCGACGCGGACGTTCCCGAAGGGTCCGGTGGCCGTGATCTCAGCTTCGGGAGTACCACCACCATGGACCTCCACGAACTGCGAATCCGCCGGCAGCTGGCGGATGGCCGGGCCCGAGATGGTCAGATCGGGGTTCTGGGTGAAGCGCACCAGCTGCAATCCCACGTAGCCGACGAAGGCCAGCACGATGGTCCCAAGCACAAGGGCGACCACCAGGCCGCTGGTGAGCTTGAAACCCCGGCTGGGAGACGAGATGGGTTGCGGTGGCGGCTTGACCTTGGGCGTCTCAGCCGAGCGCGGCTGATCGATCTCCTTGCGCCAGCGTGCCAGCATCTCATCGGCATCGAGGCCGAGATAGGTGGAGTAGTTGCGCAAGAAGCCCTTCGCGTAGACCTGCGCCGGGAGATCTGCCAGGTCACCACTTTCGAGCGCCACGAGATGACGTGCGCGGATCTTGGTCTCACGTTCGGCGCGAGTAAGATCGACACCCTTGCGCTCGCGGGCGGTCTGCAGGATTCTCACCAACGTTCGGAGCACGCTGTGTCTCGTACGACCAGGTGCTCTCTCCCGTCGCTCGTGATCCGGCGCGTGCTTCCTGGCGCGCGGTCATCCGGCGATGGAGCCCTCACTCGTTTACGGCTTTCCGCCACGACCACGGCAGTCGAGACGCTGCGGTCAGTCTACCGGGTTTGCCGTGTTCCTGACCAGCGCTTCGCGTGATGCCTGGACCAGTTTCAGATGCTGTCCACGTCGTCCATGGAACGGATCCAGTTCTCCGGTCCATAGACCGCTCGCGGCACAGCCGGATTGCGCGGATCCTGGGGCCCCACGATGCCGACCTGCTCGAGTTCATCGACGATCCGACTGGCCCTGTTGAAGCCGACCTTGAGCTTGGTCTGCATCATCGACGTGCTGGCCTTGCCGGTCAGCAGCACGAGCTCGGCGGCCCGGGGTGTGAGGTCGTCCTCAGCCAGCTTGGCAAGCCACGCGAATTCACCACCCTGGCCGTCTTCGCCATCACCCGATGCCGAGAGGACCTCAGGGTCGTAGATCGGCTCGGGCTCCTGCTCCCGCCAGAAGTCCGACACGGCCTTGACCTCGTCGTCGGAGACGAAGACGCCCTGGATGCGCACGGGCCGGGGCAGATCGGCAGGCTGGTAGAGCATATCGCCACGACCGATGAGATCTTCGGCACCGGGTGCGTCGAGGACGGTGCGGCTATCGATCATGGAAGCCATGGCGAAGGCGATGCGGCTGGGCACATTGGCCTTGATGAGGCCGGTCACGACGTTGACGCTGGGACGCTGTGTCGCGAGGACCAGATGGATCCCCACCGCGCGCGCCTTCTGCGCAAGCTTGACGATGGGCTCCTCGACCTTGCGGCCCTCCTGGATCATGAGGTCGGCGAGCTCATCGATCATGAGCACGATATAGGGCATGCGGTCTTCCGGAGCCAGGTCCGGGTCTGCGTTGTATGACGCGATGTTGCGCATCGTGGACTTGGCCAGCTTCTTGTAGCGGTCCTCCATCTCGCCGACGGCCCAGCCCAGTGCAGCGCGAGCCTCGTGGGCCTCCATGATCACGTCGCTGAGCAGGTGCGGGATGCGGCCGTATGGCGCCAGTTCCACCCGCTTGAGGTCGATGAGCACGAAGCGCACCTCCGTCGGCTTGGCGCGCATCAGGATGCTGGTCACGATGGAATTGACGCAGACACTCTTGCCGGAGCCGGTGGCGCCGGCGATCAGCAGATGCGGCATCCGACCCAGATCCACGGCATACGGCTTGCCTGAGACATCCTGGCCCAGGGCAAAGGTCAGCTCGCTGGTCGCATCGGCCATGTTGGCGTCCTCGAACACGGCCCGGAACCCGACCATCTCCGAACTGTGGTTGGGGATCTCGATGCCGACCACGTCTCGCCCGGGGATCGGCGCCTCGATGCGGATGCTGCGCGCGGCCAGGGCCATGGCAAGGTCGTCAGCGAGACCCTCGATGCGAGAGAGCTTGATGCGGGCATCCGGCCGGACCTCGTACTGCGTGACCACCGGGCCCGTGTTGGTGCCGACCACGGTGGCCGGGATCTGGAACGAGCGCAGCTTCTCTTCGATGATGCGCACATTGCGCTCGTGGTCCTGATGCGCGGCTCCAGCCGCCTCGGTGGCGGGATCGAGCAAGGTCACGCTGGGCAACTGCCAATCCTTTTGGTGAAGCCGCATCCTGGCGACCTGGGCCGGATCGGGGTGACTCGTGTCGTTCTGGCCCGTCGCTTCGGCCGCAGTCCTGTCCAGCGTGGCCACCGCGGCACTCGTGACCGAAGCTGCCGGTGCGGTCGCCTCACCGACCGCGCCGGTGGCCCCTCCCCCGGGCGAGGCCACCGGCGGTGGCGTGCCCTTGTCACGCTTGGCACCGCCCATCCACACGGTCTGGCTCACCGGCGCCGGGCTGGGCATCGGTTGTGGCAGGATCGGCTCGGGCATGTCCGCGGCCCGACGCCGTCCACGCGAGCTGTCGCGGGCTACGGGGATAGCCACTGCAGCACGAGATCGGTCGTCGTTGTTGCCACGTGAACGGACCGCCACCGCGGCACTGGCGGCTCCGGCTCCGGCGGCGCTGGCTGCCGATCGCCCGAAGGTCGCGAATGGCGTGACGAAGGCCACGAGCGTGATGTTGAAGAGCAGCAGGATCCCGACCAGTACGACCGTGATGAGGACGACGAAGGCGCCCACGGGACTGAGCAGGTCGGACAGCGTCGACGAAAGGGCCTCGCCCAGCGCTCCCCCACCCTGCACCAGGTCGGCGCTGCTGGCGCCCTTGCCGCTGAACAGGTGGATGAGCCCCTGGCCCCCGATGAAGACGATGAGCCCGCCGAGCGCGACGGTGACCCAACTGTAGTCCACGCGCGGAGCACGTTCCACAAGCACTCCGGCCACGAGCAGGAGCACCGCCAGGAGCCAGGCACCCTGGCCGAAGAGCGGTCGGAGGAATCCGTCCACGTAGCCATTGAGGATGCCGCCGCCGGGCAGGAACAGGGCGATGACGGTGATGGCGCCGGCGGCGAGCAGCACGACCGCAACGATGGAGCGCAGCGTCGATGGGGAGACGATGGGCGCTCGGCCCGATCTCCCTGCACTCGAACGGCTGCGGCTCGTACTGCGGGTGCTCTTCTTCGCTCGGGCCATGATCAGACCTCCACTATCACCGGGAAGACGAGTGGGCGACGACGTGTCTGTTCGTACAGGTAGCTGGACAATCCATCCTTGATCTGGGCCTTGAGCAGACCCGCCTCGGCGAGATGATCGCCGGGGGTCTGGATCGAGGCAGCGATGCGCTTCGCGGCTCCAGCGATCAGCTTGTCGTCGACCTTGGCGACGAAGCCACGAGTGACGACCTCTGGAGCGCCGACCAATCGACCGTTCTGCCTGTCGACCGTGGCCACCACGATGAACATGCCGTCCTTGGCCAGGGCCCGTCGGTCGCGGAGGACGATATCGCCGACCTCACCCACCGAGACGCCATCGACGTAGACATAGCCGGCCTCGACGGGCTCGCCTCGCCGCGCGGAGCCATCAGCCAGGAACTCGATGGGCTGGCCGTTCTCGATGATGAGGATGTTCTCCGGGTCGACACCGACCTCGGCGGCCAATCGGCCGTGCTGGACGAGCATCCGGAATTCCCCGTGGATCGGGATCATGTATTGCGGCTTGGTCAGGTTGAGCATGAGCTTGAGCTCTTCCTGGCTGGCGTGGCCTGAGACGTGGGCGCGCTTGATGGCGTGGTAGTAGACGTTGGCTCCGGCCTTGAAGAGGTTGTCGATGGTGCGCGCCACGTACTCCTCGTTCCCGGGGATCGGGCTGGCACTGACGATGACGGTGTCACCGGCAGCGATCTCGACGAAGCGGTGGTCGCGATTCGCCATACGCGCCAGTCCAGCCATGGGCTCGCCCTGTGACCCGGTGGTCATGATGGTGAGCTTGTCGTCCGGGATGGACTTGATCTTGCCCTTGGGCACGAGGCCGGTGCTGGGCGGCTTCAGGTAGCCCAGGTCAGCCGCGATGCGCGTGTTCTGCTCCATGGAGCGTCCGATGACCGCGACCTTCCGACCGAAGGTGTCCGAGGCCTCGTAGACCTGCTGCACACGGGCGATATTCGAGGCGAACGTGGCCACGATGACGCGGCCCTGCAGTCCCTCCATGATGTCGTGGAAGGCTTCGCCCACGGTGCGCTCGGATGGGGTCCAGCCAGGCACCTCAGCACGGGTGGAGTCGGACATCAGGCAGAGCACGCCCTCCTCGCCGAAGCGTGCGATGTCCTGGAAGTCGACCAGCTTGCCATCGACGGGCGTCTGGTCCAGCTTGAAGTCGCCGGTGTGGATGATGTCGCCGAAGGGCGTCCGGATGCGCAGCCCCATGGCATCGGGGATGGAGTGTCCGACGCGAAAGGCGGTGATATCGAAGTGGCCCAACTCGACGGTCTCGCCTGGGTCCAGCGCTCGGAGCGGATTGTTGTTGAGCTTGTGCTCCTTGATCTTGTTGCTCAGGAGACCACGCGCCAGGGTCGAGGCATACACCGGGATGCCAGGGAATTCGGGCAGGACATAGGGCAGCGCGCCGACGTGATCTTCGTGGGCATGGGTGATGACGAAGGCCTTGACCTTGCGGCGGTTCTCTGTGAGATAGGCGATGTCGGGGATGACCAGGTCGATCCCATACATCTCCTCTTCGGGGAACATGAGGCCGCAGTCAACCACGACGATCTCGTCAGCGAACTCGAACACGGTCATGTTCTTGCCGATCTCGCCGATGCCACCGAGCGGGATGACGCGAAGTACTTCCCTGGACGTCCTGGGGGCGCGCTTGACAGTCATCTAGAACAGACCCAGCTGGTCATCAGGTTTGGTCATCTCTTCATCCTCGAGTTGCGGGGTCGCGGTCGCGACCGGTGGGGCTGGTGTGGTCATCGGATCATCCGAGGCGGGTGCCATGGTCGGCTGCGGGTCCGTCGGGTCCGTAGGTGCCGTGGAGTCGTGCGGCGCGATGGCGCGCCGGGGCACCTGTTCCGCGGCTTCGGGTGTGCGCTCGGCGCGGGAGCGGATGAGCACTTCAGGCAAGGCAGCCATGTCGCGCTGCATCGTCTCCTTGAGCGCTCCCTGCCGTAGCGCGGCCGCCGGATGGTACATGGCATAGCCAGTGGCTGCTCGAGGGCCGCTGGCCGGGTCCACGGGCCGTGAGGTGCCGTGCACGCGGCTGATGCGATCGCCGGGCATGAACGTCTGCAGACTGAATCGGCCCAGCGTCACCAGCAGGGCCGGGTCAAGCACTTCCAACTGGCGTCGCAGGAATGGCTGGCAGGCGGCGATCTCGTCCGGTTCGGGATCGCGATTGTTGGGAGGTCGGCACTTCACGACGTTGGTGATGAAGACATCCTGGCGTTGCCACCCGACGAGTCCGAGCAGCTCGTCGAGAAGCTTGCCGGCGGCGCCCACGAAGGGACGGCCCTGGCGGTCCTCGTTGGAACCTGGACCCTCGCCCACGAAGACGACTTCAGTATCGGGACTACCCTCCCCTGGCACCGCGTTGGTACGACCCTGCGATAGCCGGCATCGTTCGCAGACACGGACCTCGCTGGCGATGACGTCGAGTGCTGCCTGGCGCTCCCCGGACGTCACGCGGTCCCGACGGCCCGGCGAGAGGCCGCCGTCAGCCAGTCATGACGAGCGACGATCTCCGCGATCTCCACCGCATTGGTGGCCGCACCCTTGCGCAGGTTGTCCGCCACGACCCAGAAGGCCAGACCCTTGCCGGGTGGCAGTGACAGGTCGGCCCGGATGCGTCCCACGAAGACCTCGTCCCGACCGGCGCCGAGCGTGGGCATGGGGTAGACGTTGTTGGCTGGATCGTCCTGGACGATGACGCCGGGGATGGAGGCGAACAGCTGGCGCGCTTCTTCAGGCCCCATGGACCCGCTGAGCTCCACGTGGACCGCCTCGGAATGGGCGGTCACGACCGGGATGCGAACCGCGGTACACGAAACCGGCAGATCAGGCAGGTGCAGGATCTTGCGTGTCTCGACGATGACCTTCCACTCTTCCTTGGTGTAGCCCGAATCCATGAAGACGTCGATGTGCGGCAAGGCGTTGAAGGCGACGGGGTGGGGGTAGACCATGGCGGTCGGCGGTGTACCGGCCACATGTGCCTGGACCTGCTGCTCCAGCTCCACGACGGCCTTGTTGCCGCTGCCAGAGACAGCCTGGTAGGTATCGACGATGACCCGTTCCATGCCGACGCCGTCGCGCAACGCCTTGAGCAACGGCATCAGCTGCATGGTGGAGCAATTGGGGTTGGCGATGATGCCTTCGTGGTCCCGAGCGTCGACATCATTGACGCCGGCCACGACCAGTGGGACGCCCGGCTCCATCCGCCACTGCGACGAGTTGTCGACGACCACCGCGCCACGCTTGGCGGCTTCGGGGGCGAAGACCTTGGAGGCTCCAGCCCCCGCCGAGAAGATGGCGATGTCGACGCCCTCGAAGGCTTCGGGCGTGGTCACCTCGACGGGCCAGTGACGACCGCCGAAGGGGACACTTCGACCATCACCGCGAGACGCGAGTGGTCGCAGCTCCGCCACCGGAAAGGCGCGTTCGGCGAGGATCTCGATCATGGTTCGTCCCACCAACCCGGTGGCGCCGACGACGGCGACCGTGAGCGGACGGTGGGGAGACTCGATGGGCATATCGCTATTCCTATGGGGCTTCCATCGAGGGCACACGACGATGATACCGCGTCATGAGCGCTCCCTCGATGTCGCATACGCTACCGTGGAATAGTGACTCGCGACCGCTCCACGCCTTCTGGCGTGACTGCCCGACGACGCTCCCCCAAGGTCAGGCCGGCGCCGCGGCACCTGCCCGTGCGTGTGGCCATCCTCATCAACAACACGTACGTCGCCGACGCACGGGCCTGGAAGACTGCCGTCGCCCTGGGCAAGGCGGGCTATCACGTGACCGTGATCGCGCGCTGGGGCCCCGGTCTGGCAACCACCGAGCGGCTCGATCACCACACCGTCACCCGGGTGCGCCAACCCCAGCCGATGGCATGGCTGCGCGCGCCCAACCTCCCCGAAACCGGGGATGATGGGCGCGGACCCATCGGCGGTCTGCGTCGCCGGGTGCGCGACACGGTGGGGCGGGCCATCCAGGCGCTGCGTTACCTGCGCATGTCCAAGGCCTGGTCGAAGGTCATCGCGGAGCAAGTCGAGGCCGCGGATGTCTGGCAGGCGGAGAGCGTCATCACCCTGTCGCTCGCGGTGGCCCTGCGCAAGCACTTCGGCGGCGTGGTCGTCTATGACGCCAACGATATCGACAGCGAGGCCGGACGGATGGCCCGCCTGCCGGGACCGTGGAAGCAACTGCTCCGTCGCCATGAGCGACGCCTGGCGCGGGCCGCGGATGCGGTGGTCACGGTGAGCGATCCCTATGCCCAGATCCTGGCACGCATCCTGGGCCGACCGGTCGACGCAGTGGTGCGAAATGCCGCCGTCGTGGGGGATCTCGAGGCGGAGCCGACACCGGCCGACGTGAAGCGCAGCGACCGCTTCCATGCCCGGTTCGAGCTGCCGCCCGAGCGGCGCATCGTCCTCTACATCGGCCAGGTGATGCGAGGGAGAGGCCTCCGACAACTGTTCGAGGCGATCTCGCTAGTCGATGACACGGACCTGGTGGTTGCCGGTTTTGGTCCCGACTACGAACGCTATCGCACCATCGCGGCTGCCCTCCCCCATTCGGACCGCATCCATTTCGCGGGGTCCGTCTCCCCAGCCGAGATCCCCGACTGGAATCGCGGTGCCGACGTGGCCGCGATGCCGGTCCAGCCCGACACGCTGAACCATCGCTTCAACACGCCGACCAAGCTGTATGACGCCATCGGCGTCGGCGTGCCGGTCGTCGCCTCCAGGCTGCCGGGCATCGCACCCATCGTCAACGAGACCGGTTGTGGCGTGCTGGTCGATCCCATGGATCCAGCGGACATCGCCTCGGCCATCCGCGAGATCGTCGATGCCCCCAAGGCAGAGCGGATCGCGCTGCGCATGCGTTGCCTCAAGGCGGCACGCACCGGCTACTCCTGGGAGCACCAGACGCGCGAGCTCCTGCGCGTCTACGACGACCTGGGCTACTAGGCGCCCCGTGAAGGTCCTGTTCCTGCCCGACTACTCGGAGGCCAACGCCTACCAACGTGCCTTGTCGGCCGGCCTGGAGACGCTGGGCGTGACCGTTACGGCCGATCCCACCGGCGCGCGGCGGCTGCTGCCCGTCACCGGGGCGCTGCGTCGCCATGGTCGGCCCGACATCATCCACCTCCATTGGACGGAGCCATACATCGCGGGCGGTGGCAACGTGAGCCGCGTCAAGGCGCAGCGCACGCTGCTGGAGCTGCGCCTCGCCAAGCGGGTCGGCATCGGCCTGGTGTGGACAGCGCATGACCTGTTCCGCCATGACCGGTCGGAGGATCCCACCGAACGGGCCTTCATGCGCTCGCTGTTCGAGTTGGCAGACCGGGTCATCGTCCACTGCGGGGCCGCGGCCGACGGACTGCTCGAGGCGCTCGCGGTGGGACCGGAGGGCCGTCACAAGATCACGGTCATCCCCCATGGGCACTACCGGGGCGCCTATCGGGACGACATCTCGCGCGAACAGGCACGAGACGACCTGGGCATCGCGCCTGACGCGCGGGTCATCGCCTTCGTGGGTTGGGTTCGGAGCTACAAGGGCGTTCGGGAGCTGATCGACGCATTCGGCCAGGTCGAAGACAGCCAGGCCCGGCTGGTCATCGCCGGTCGCGCCGTGGACGAGGCCTACGGCGCACAGGTCGCTGCCGACGCCGAACGGGATGGACGCGTCCGGCTCGACCTGGGGTTCGTGCCGGACGATCGTCTCCAGGTCTACCTTCGAGCCGCCGACGCGGTGGCCACGCCGTTCCTCGAGATCTTCACCTCCGGCTCGGTGCTGCTGGCGATGTCCTTCGAACGGGCGGTCATCGCACCGCGGCGGGGCTGCGTCGAGGACACGCTTGACGACGCCGGCGCGATCCTCTATGACGCCGACGACCCGCAGGGCCTCACGGGCGCGCTGCGGGTCGCGATGACTGCGGATCTCGAGGCCATGGGCCACCACAACGGTGGACGCCTCGACGTGTTCGATTGGAGCCGAGTAGCCGAAGCCACCGGGGAGGCCTACCGGGCCGCGCTCAACGAGCCCGACCCCGCGACCTGAGCGGAGCTTGCCGAGCCGTTAGGCCCCGACGGCTTCACCTTCCTTGGCCTGGTGTCGCTGCATGGCCGCCTTGCGGCTGAGGTTGACGCGACCCTGTCGGTCGATCTCGATGACTACGACCATGATCTCGTCGCCGACCTGGACGACATCCTCGACGGTAGGCACGTGGTAGTCGGCCAGCTCGCCGATGCGAACGAGGCCTTCCTTGCCCGGCATGATCTCGACGAAGGCGCCGAAGCCCATGATGCGGGTCACCTTGCCCAGGTACAGACCGCCAACCTCGACCTCCTTGGTCAGGGACTCGATCCAGGCCACGGCCTTGGCGGAGCGATCCGAGTCGACGGCGGCGATCTCCACGCTGCCATCGTCCTCCACGTTGATCTCCGTTCCGGTCTCTTCCTGGATCTTGCGGATGGTGGCACCACCCTTGCCGATGATGTCGCGGATCTTCTCAGGGTTGATCTTGATGGTGATGATGCGCGGCGCGAAGCTGCTGACGTCGCCGCGCGCGGACGGCAGGACCTCGGTCATCTTGTCGAGGATGGTCATACGGGCGGTGTAGGCCTTCGCCAGACCGGTCCGGATGATCTCCTCGTTGATGCCCTGGACCTTGATGTCCATCTGCAGGGCGGTGACGCCTTCGGTGGTGCCAGTGACCTTGAAGTCCATGTCGCCGAAGAAGTCTTCCTTGCCCAGGATGTCCGTCAGGACCGTGAAATCATCACCGTCGGTGACCAGGCCCATGGCCGCACCGGCTACCGGCGCCTTGATGGGCACACCGGCATCCATGAGCGCCAGCGTCGAACCGCAGGTGGACGCCATCGACGTCGAACCATTGGAGGTGACGCACTCGCTCACGAGGCGGATGACGTAGGGGAAGTCCTCCTGCGCCGGTAGCACCGGGATCAGGGCACGCTCGGCCAGCGCGCCATGACCGATCTCACGCCGGCCGGGGCCCCGCATGAACTTGTTCTCGCCGGTGCTGTACGGCGGCATGTTGTAGTGGTGGATGTACCGCTTCGACTCTTCGGGGCCGATGGTGTCGATGCGCTGGACATCGCTCGAAGGGCCAAGGGTGGCCACCGTGAGTGCCTGCGTCTCACCTCGGGTAAACAGCCCGGAGCCATGGGCGCGCGGCAACAGGCCCACCTCGACCGAGATCGGCCGGATGGTGTCAGCGTCACGTCCATCGATGCGGATGCCCTCCTTGAGCACCAGCTCACGCACGGTCTTCTTGTGCAGCAGCGTGGTCAGGCTCTTGCTCATGCCCGACACGACGAGCGCAGCCTCGAACGCGGCGTCAGCCACGTCCTGGTTCTGGCCGCCCTTGCGGAGGCGCACCGAGTCAGCGACGGCTGACTTGAAGGCGGCCACACGCGGGGGGATGTCTTCCGCGAAACGAAGCACCAGCGCGGCAGTTGCCTCGGCATCCGCGAGCGCCCGATGCCTGGGGTCGACCGCGAGCTCGAAGAACTCGATGAGGTCCGACAGCTTGTGGGCGTCGAGGTCCGGGTAGGCCGCGCGTGACAGCACCAGCGTGTCCAGGTACGTGCCCGGCTCGATGCGAGTGCCATCGTCGAGCGCGGCCTCGATGAAGCCGATGTCAAAGCCGACGTTGTGGCCGATGACGATGTCGTCGCCAGCGAATTCGAGCAGCTTGGCGGCCGCCTCGGCCGGGCTGGGCGCGCCCGCGACGTCGTCATTGCTCAGGCCGTGGACCTGCTTGCCAACGATGCCTCGGGATGGCTTGACCAGCGTCTCGAACGTGTCGGTGGCCTGGCCGCCGCTGATGCGGACGGCGCCGATCTCGACGAGCTCTCCGCTCCTGGCGTCACGGCTGGTGGTCTCGGTGTCGAATACGACGAACGACTTGCCGGCGTTCACGGCATCCACGAAGTCGACCACCGAGCCGATGGCCGGCTCGACGTAGGGGATGCGCTTGGCCTTGCCCACCTTGGCCACCAGCTCCTCCTGGAGTGCGATGACCGGCTGGAGGCTCTGGTGCGCGAACATGATGGCATCGGCCATGACCGACTCGGGCAGGATCTTGGCGCCGGCCTCGACCATCATGATCGCGTCCTTCGTGCCGGAGACCACGAGGTCGAGCTCGGACTCCTCCATCTGGCTGGCCAGCGGGTTGATCACGAACTCACCGTCGATGCGGCCGATGCGCACTGCGGCCACGGGACCCAGGAACGGGATCTCACTGATGGACAGCGCGGCTGACGCGGCGATGGTGCCGATGGTGTCGGGGTTGTTCTCCTGATCGGTCGAGAGGACCGTGAGGACGCACTGGACGTCGTCCTTGTAGCCCTCAGGAAAGAGCGGGCGGATGGGCCGGTCGGTCAGTCGGGCGGCCAGGATGGCGGCCTCTGACGGACGCGCCTCGCGCTTGATGAAGCCGCCGGGGATCTTGCCCGCGGCGTACATGCGCTCCTCGAAATCGATGGTGAGCGGGAAGAAGTCCAGCCCGGGCCGTGGATCGGCGCGGTTGGCCGTGCCCAGCAACATGGTGTCGCCGTACTGCACGGTCACCGAACCACCAGCCAGCCGGGCGAGCTTGCCCGTCTCGATGGTGAGGGTGCGACCGCCGAACTCGGTGGTCAGGGTGGTTACCGTCATGTGTCCTCCAACGGGACGTGCCGACGGACCGGGCGCGTTGGGCATTGTTGCGCAGACCTCACCTGAGGTCTACCTGGCGCATGCGATGTGGTAGCGAGTGCGGGCACCGCCCGCCGGAGCCAAGGCGCCTAGCGGCGCAGGCCGAGCCGTTCGATGACGGACTGATACCGGGCGGCATCCTTGCGCATCAAGTACGCAAGGAGGCGACGTCGCGTGCCAACGAGCTTGAGCAAGCCGCGGCGCGAGTGATGGTCCTTGGGGTAGCGTCGAAGATGCTCTGTCAGCCCGCCGATCCGCTCTGTGAGCAGCGCGACCTGGACCTCAGGCGATCCGGTGTCACCTTCCTTGGTGGCGTAATCGGCAACGACGCTTGCCTTCGTATCCCGCGTGAGCGGCAACTGGTCCTCCAGCCTATCCATATACCTGTCTGTAAGCGCCTCGTAGCGTACCACACGAGCCACCCTGGACAGCGGCGGCACGTCGACGACGAGATCGATGCGTGCCAGATCGCAGTCCTCGGGCGCGCCGGGAGCTACCCTGTGACGGTCAGGAGGAGCGCATGATCGTGAGCAAGGCGCGCCCGGTCCGGGCGCCACGGGGAACAGAGCTGAGCTGCCGGGGATGGGGGCAGGAAGCGGCGCTGCGGATGCTCATGAACAATCTCGACCCCGAGGTCGCGGAGCGTCCGGATGACCTGGTCGTCTATGGCGGGACCGGTCGGGCCGCGCGCTCGTGGGATGCCTTCGACGCCATCGTACGCGAACTGCGGGCACTGGCCGATGACGAGACGCTGCTGGTGGCGTCGGGCAAGCCCGTCGCCGTGTTCCGGACGCACCAATGGGCGCCACGCGTGCTCATCGCCAACAGCAACCTGGTGGGCAAGTGGGCCACCTGGGAGGTCTTCCGCGAGCTCGAGCGGGCCGGCTTGATGATGTACGGGCAGATGACCGCGGGGTCCTGGATCTACATCGGCAGCCAGGGCATCCTGCAGGGAACCTACGAGACCTTCGCGGAGCTGGCCCGACAGCACTTCGATGGCTCGTTGCGGGGACGCCTGGTGCTCACCGCTGGGTTGGGTGGCATGGGCGCAGCGCAGCCGCTCGCGGTCACGATGAATGACGGCGTCGTGCTGTGCATCGAGGTCGACCCCGAGCGAGTGCTGCGGCGCCTCGACACCGGCTACGTGGATCGGATGACCACGGACCTCGACGACGCACTCGGTTGGGTCCGCCACGCCGCCGGGGCTGGCACTGCGCTCTCGGTGGGGCTGGTCGGCAATGCCGCCGAGATCGAACCCGAACTGGTGCGACGGCGTGAGCATTTCGACGTGGTCACCGACCAGACCTCGGCCCACGATGCGCTGGGTGGCTATGTCCCCGCGGGCATGAGCCTGGAAGCAGCAGTGAGGCTGCGTCAGGCTGATCCCGACGACTACGTGCGGCGCTCCACTCGATCGATGGCCACACATGTCCGGGCCATGCTGGCCTTGCAGTCGGCTGGCTCGGTCACCTTCGACTATGGCAACAACATCCGGGCCCAGGCGCAGAGCGTCGGCGTCGAGGAGGCCTTCGACTTCCCGGGGTTCGTGCCCGCCTTCATCCGGCCACTGTTCTGCGAAGGCAAGGGTCCGTTTCGCTGGGCGGCGCTATCGGGCGACCCAGCCGACATCGCGGCTACGGACGAGGCCATCCTTGATCTCTTCCCCGACGACGCCGGGATGCATCGCTGGATCCGCAAGGCGCAGGACCAGGTGGCCTACCAGGGTCTGCCTGCCCGGATCTGCTGGCTCGGCTACGGGGAGCGTGCCAGGGCCGGGCTGGCGTTCAACGAGCTTGTTCGGAGCGGCACGGTCGCGGCTCCCATCGTCATCGGTCGTGATCATCTCGACGCCGGCTCGGTGGCGTCGCCGAATCGCGAGACCGAGGCCATGCGCGACGGCTCCGACGCGATCGCCGACTGGCCCATGCTCAACGCCCTCGTCAATACGGCGGCCGGCGCCAGCTGGGTGAGCATCCACCACGGTGGCGGCGTTGGCATCGGATTCAGCCAGCATGCCGGAATGGTCGTGGTCGCCGACGGCACCGACCTGGCGACCCAGAAGCTCGAGCGCGTCCTGACGAGTGACCCGGGCATGGGCGTGGTGCGGCACGTCGACGCCGGCTATGAACGCGCCATCGAGGTGGCCCACGATCGCGGCGTCCACGTACCCATGCTGGAGGATCGATGACCGCGATGGAGGGACGGGGAGTCGTCAGCCTCACTGGCGCGGAACTCACCATCGAAGATGTGGAGGCGGTCGCTCGAAGCCGACGCGACGCCATCCTGGCGCCCGAGGCCCGGGTCCGCGTCCGGGAGGCGCAAGCGGTCATCGACCGGCTGGTGGCCTCGGGCGAGGTCGTCTACGGCGTGACCACCGGGTTCGGTGCCCTGGCTACGACCTTCGTGCCCCCTGAGCGCGCCCGGGAGTTGCAGGCGCGACTCCTCGCGAGCCATGCCGCCGGGGTCGGTGAGCCGCTCCCGACCGAGGTGGTGCGAGCGATGTTGCTGCTGCGGGCCAACACCCTGGCACTGGGGCACTCGGGTTGTCGGCCGGAGCTCATCGATCGATTGCTGGAGTTCTTGCGGCGAGGGATCCATCCGGTCGTCCCCTCGCAAGGCAGCGTGGGTGCGTCGGGCGACCTCGCTCCCCTTGCCCATCTCGCCCTGCCGGTCATCGGACGGGGCCAGGTCGAGGTCGATGGCCAGGTTCGGACGGCTGCCGAGGCGCTCCGGTCCGCGGGTTTGTCGCCGATGGTGCTTGAGCCCAAGGAAGGCCTGGCGCTCCTCAACGGCACGCAGATGATGACGGCCATCGGTGCGTTGGTGCTGGCGGCTGCGGATCGGCTGGCACACACCGCCAGTGTCGCCGCGGCGCTCTCGGTCGAAGCCCTTCGCGGCACGGATGTCGCCTTCAGTGCCGCGTACCAGTCCACCCGCCCGCACCCGGGCCAGGTGCAGACGGCCGCCGAGCTGCGCTGGCTGCTTCGAGACAGCATCCTGCAACGGGCCCACGATGGCGACCCGCATCGTGTCCAGGACCCCTACTCGCTCCGCTGTGTCCCGCAGGTCCACGGCGCCGTCCGAGACGCCCTGGACAACCTGCGCCGCGTGCTTGATATCGAGCTCAACTCGGCAACGGACAATCCGCTCGTCTTTCCCGGCGGCGGCAACGTCCCGGTGGGCACCCTCGCCACCGGCCACGGCCTGGTCATCAGTGGCGGCAACTTCCATGGCGAGCCGGTCGCACTGGCCCTCGACTACGCCAAGCTCGCCATCGCCGAGCTGGGCTCTATCAGCGAACGACGCACCGCCCTCCTGCTCGATCCCCGACTCAACGATGGGCTACCAGCGTTCCTGGGCTCGGCGTCAGGCCTCGATTCGGGCCTCATGATCCTGCAGTACACGGCGGCGGCCCTGGCCTCGGAGTCCAAGACGTTGGCACACCCGGCATCGGCCGACTCCATCCCCACGTCGGCCAACCAGGAGGACCATGTCTCGATGGGTTCGATCGCAGCACGCCACGCGCGTACCGTCCTCGAGCATAGCGAACGCATCCTGGCCATCGAGCTCATCTGCGCCGCCCAGGGCCTGGACCTGCGGCTCGACCTGCAACCCGGCACCTCGCCCGGCGCCGGCGTCGCCGAGGCGCACCGGCGGATCCGGGACGGTCATCGAGCGGCTTGAGCATGATCGCGAGCCCGGTCCGGACCTGGCAGCCGCGATGCAGCTGGTCCAGGAAGGCGCCCTCGTCGACCTCGCCGTCGCACCCGACCGCTTCGCCACCTCCTGGCTGGAGCCAGACCCGACGTGAACCGCCATGCCGTCATCGGAGCCGGTCGCCTGGTGCCGATGACCGGGAGGCGCGTGGGCGATACCGGCGTACTCAACGGGCCGTGGGTCATCGTCATGGAGGACAAGCTGGTCGTCGAGGTTCGGCCGGGGCGATTGCGGCGGGGCGACCCGGAGGCGGTCGAGGATGTCGGGACGGCGTTGGTCACGCCGGGCCTCGTGGACCCGCATACCCACCTGATCCACGCCGGTGATCGCAGCGACGAGGTAGCCGCTCGCAGTCGTGGCGAGCCATACACCGGCGGCGGCATCCTGCGCACCGTGGCCGCGACGACCGCGGCGGACGACGAAACCCTCGTGGAGCAGACACGCCGACGGCTCGAGGCAGCACAGGCCCTGGGCACGACCACCGTCGAGATCAAGTCTGGCTACGGCCTTGACATCCGCGAAGAGCTGCGCCTGCTCCGGCTCATCTCGAGGGCCGCCCAAGGGTTGCCCATGCGGGTCCGGCGCAGCTACCTCGGCGCCCACGCTGTTCCGGTCGGGTCCACCCCCGAGGAACAGGCCACGTCAGTCGTCGCATCGCTACCCACCATCGCGCCAGAGGCCGATTTCATCGACGTCTTCTGCGAGCCGACGTTGTTCGATGTGGACCTGACCCGTCGCATCGCAGCAGCGGGGGCCAGGCATGCGCTGCCGCTCAAGCTGCACGCCGACCAGCTCCAACGCTCCGGTGCCGCGCTGCTCGGCGCGGCGATGGGCGCCCTGTCGGTCGACCATCTCGAGCAGTCGACGGTCGAAGATGCACGCGCTCTCGCCATGACGGCAACGGTCGCCACGATCCTGCCAGGTCCGGCGCTGATGCTCCGTGCTGGTGTGCCCCCCGTGCGAGCCCTCCTCGATGCTGGGGCCACCGTGGCCATCGGGAGCGACGCCAACGCCGGTACGTTCGGCGAGCCGTCGATGCCCCTGGCCGTGGGCCTGGCGGTGAGCCTCGGGTTCAGCATCGACGAGGCGTTGTGGGCGGCGACGGCGGGGGCGGCGACCTCGCTGGGACTGGCCGGCGTCGCGGGGACCCTGGGGCCCGGGGCGAGTGCCGACCTCGTGGCCTGGGACGCCGAGCACGAAGGAGCCTTCGCCTTCCGCCTCGGCGGGGTCCGTCCGATACGCCGCTGGTTCGGGGGCGCCGCAGATGGCTGAGACGTTCCTCGACGCCCCGCGCCCTGGGCCTGCGAGCGAGGTCGGCATCCTCGGAGCAGCCATCGCCACGGTGTACCCAGGTCGCGAAGCCCATGCCACCGGTGGCGCCGCCGCGATCCGGGAGGCATCCCGCCGTCTCGCCCGGTTCGCCGGCAATCATGACTTCGACACGGGCGGGCCCTTCGCCCCATGGCTCGACCGCCTCGCCGATTCGGGAGATGTCAGCACGGTGCCGGCCGACGCCCAGGGAAACCGGCGCCGGATCAGCCGAGCCGTGGGTGAGATCGTGGCCGCGGCGGCCATGCCGGTGTTGCTGGGTGGCGACGACTCGGTGGCCATCCCGTTCCTGGACGGCTGGCGCGGTCACGGACCCATCACCGTGGTCCAGATCGACGCCCACCTCGACTTCCGCGACGAGGTCGAAGGCGAACGCCATGGCTACAGCAGCCCGATGCGACGCGCCACCGAGATGGACTGGGTCCGCCGCATCATCCATGTCGGCCAGCGCGGCGTGGGATCGGCCCGTCCGTCCGACGTGGACGACAGCCTGGCCGCTGGCAACATCATCGTCACGGCGCGTGAGCTGGCCCGCCTCGGCTCAGGAGCGGTCGCCGAGCACCTGGACCCAGGTGAATCGTTCGTGATCGTCTACGACGTGGATGGCACGAACCCCGCGGAGCTGCCGGCGGTCCGTGCTCCCGTCGCTGGCGGTCCCGGTGTCGCAGAGGTCGCCGACCTCATCGGCGCGATCGCTGCCCGCGGCCGGCTTGCAGGGCTGGTGCTCACGGAGTTCGAGCCACAGCTGGACCCGTCGGGCGGCGCTGCCTTGTCCCTGGCGCGGCTGGTCTGCCGAGCCATCGATGGACGGCTAGCCTCGCGAACCTGAGAGGAGCTCGCGGGTTCGTTCGACGTCCCGGCCCATCTGCTCGATCAGCTCGTCGACCGAGTCATATCGTTCCTGGCCGCGGATCCAGCCACGGAACTCCACCCGCATGCGTTCGCCGTAGAGGTCCTCGTCCCGGTCCAGAAGATTCGCCTCGAGCAGCCGGACACGGCCGCCGAACGTGGGCTGCGTACCCAGCGAGACCACCGCATCCGCGCGATCGGTGGGCTCCAGGACACGCTTGCCACCCCAGGTGACACGGGCCGCATAGATGCCGTCCGGTGGCAGGCAGACCGGATCCGAGAAGTTGAGGTTGGCAGTGGGAAAGCCGAGCTCACGACCGCGTCGTTCGCCATGGACGACCGTCCCCACCAGTCCGTATGGCCGACCCAGCAGCGATGCTGCGCCATCCAGGTCTCCGGACGCGACCACCTCGCGGATGCGCGCACTGGACACCCGCGAGCCACCCGAATCGAGCGTCGGCGCCTCGACCAGCTCCCAGCCCGCGGCTGCGCCCATCTCGCGCAGGACCGGCACGGTGCCACCCCGGTCACGTCCGATGGACGAGACGCTGCTCATGACCATGGCGGCGAGGTTGCGCCCACCTCCGATGCGCTCCACGAACTCTTCAGCTGTGGTGCGTCGGAAGACCTCATCGAATCGTTGGAGCACGACCAGACCGGCCACCAGCCGCGACAGGTGTTCCAGTCGTTCGCCCTGGTCCATCAAGAGGTCCGGCGCACGACCCGCGACCAGGGCGGCCGGATGCGGATCGAAGGTCACCACCACTGGCAGTACGCCGAGGCGCCGAGCCGTCCGCTCCAGCACCTCGAAGACATGCTGGTGTCCGCGATGGACACCGTCAAAGACACCGACCGTGACCGCGAGGTGCGTATCGGTGGGCAGCGCATCGATGCCGTGGAGGATGTCCAGGCTCAACCCTCCGGAGTGATGAAGACCTTGTCAGGATAGAGCCGGCCCTTCCTGACGTGCGCCATGGCCGCGAGGTGGCCTGCCTCATCGACGACACGCACCACCTGGGCTTCGTCGAGCACGGCCGCCGGATCGGGCGGACCGGAGATCTGGCCACGCACGCGGATGATCTGGCCCTTGGCGAGGGCCTCACGATCCCGGGCCGGCACCTCCACCATGGGGATGTGTTCAAGACCGGCATCAGGCGATAGCAGCAATGCCTCCGTCCGCCCTGCGGCCAGCTCCTCGCGCACATGGTCGAGTGGATGCGCCATGTCGATGCTGAACGGCCCACTGGCGGTCCGGGTCAGCGCACCCAGGTACGCGCCGCAACCCAGGTGATCGCCAAGATCGCGGGCCAGCGAACGAATGTAGGTGCCCGCGCTGCAGCGAACCTCCAGCTCTGCCATGGGGCGATCGGGGTCCGATGCGTCCCAGCTGCTGAGCTCCAGACCGTGGATGGTCACCTGCCGAGCGTCGAGCTCGGGCTTCTCGCCTCCCCGGGCCACCTCGTAGGCCCGCTTGCCACCCACGTGGACCGCCGAATGATCCGGTGGCACTTGCTCGATCTGCCCGCGAAACGGGGCCAGCGCAGCCTCCACGTCGTGGCGTGTCGGTGCCGGCACCTCATTGGGGGTCATCTCACCGTCGATGTCATCGGTGCTGGACCGCGCTCCGAACACGACCGACGCACGATAGGCCTTCTCATCAGCCAGGTGATACTCCACCATCCGTGTGGCCCGGCCCATGAACACCGGCAGGACGCCGACGGCGAACGGGTCCAGGGTGCCGCCATGCCCGACGCGTCGTACGCCGGTCAGCCGGCGTACCAGCGCGACGATGTCATGCGAGGTGGGCCCGGCAGGCTTGGAGACGACGAGGATGCCATCGATGCGTGGCCCGTCGTCGCGCTTGCGCCCCATCAGCGAGAAGGCATCTCGTCGATCAGTTTGCGCGCGACATCGAGGACGACTGCCTGCGCCTGTGCGGGTGGCAGCTCGACCGTGGCACCGGCTGCCCGGGCATGACCACCCCCACCGAACGCTCCGGTCAGTGTCGTGGCGTCGACTCCGCCATCGCGCGTTCGGACAGACAGTCGGGTCTGTTCGCCGACGTCCTTGAACAGGATGGCGACCTCGGCGGTGGCGGACTGCGCCAGCAGGTCGATGAGACCCTCGGACATCTGCCGGGTGGCGCCGACGGCCGCGAAGTCGGAGTCATCGACCACGGACCAGGTCAGCAGCCCGTCCTCGCTGGTCTGGAGTCTCGACAGTACGAGCCCGAAGAGTCTCAATTGCGCATCCGGTTTGGTGCGATAGATCCGTCGCGAGATCATGGGCAACTCGGCGCCCGCGGCGACCAGCTCGCTGGCGACTCGCAGCGTCCGTGGCGTGGTGTTGGAGTGCGCGAACGTGGCCGTGTCGAAGACCAGTCCGGCGGTCAGGAGCTGGACGATGTCCCCTCCGGCGGCGTCGAATCCGACGCCGAGATGCGGCATCAGCAGCGCGGCCAGCTCACAGGTGGCGGCCGCCTCGGGATCGACCCAATCGATCGTGCCGAACTTCGGATTGGAGACGTGATGGTCGATATTGATGATGGGCACCCGCTCGAAGAGCCCGGCGTTCAGCTGCAGGACCGCGCCAGCGCGCTCCAGGTCGCCACAATCGCAGACCAACAGCAGGTCGGGGTCAAGGTCCGGGTGGGGCGCGGTCCTGACTCGTTCGATCCCCGGCATGAAGTCGTACATCTGCGGGACCGGGTCCGCACAAACGACATCGACGCGCGCGCCGCGAGTCTCGAGGGCCAGGGCGATGGCGATGGCTGAGCCGAGTGCGTCAGCGTCGGGATTCTCATGACCGACCGCCATCACCCGTTTCGCTTCCAGAAGGCGGCCTGGCACCTCTACCGGTACCGCGTCGATGTCCGCCTGGAGCAGTGAATGCATCCCCTCAGCGACCACGGCGTTTCCTGGCTTTGCGCAAAGACACTCGGTCGACCCGGCGGCGATAGCCCGCCGGAAGCGGAGTCTCGCCTTCTTCGTGGGCGGTCTCGTTGAGCGTGGACGGGGTGGGCAGGCTTGGCGTCCCGGGCTCGGGCGAATCGCCGACGCTGACACGACCCTCGAGCTCGGCCTCCACCTGATCGAGGAGTTGCATCACGCGGGTACCGCGCTGGGCGCTGTCATCTTCGCGGAGATGCAGCTCCGGGACCCGCCTGATGTGCAGCTTGCCCAGCTCATGGCGAACGAACGGCATGGCCCGACCGAGCGCGGCCAACGTGGCCTTGCGCTCCGCGTCACTGCCGATGACCGACGCGTAGACCGTGGCATGGCTGAGGTCGGGTGTCGTCTCGACGCTCGTGATGGTCACGAACCCGACTCGCGGGTCGTGGACCTCGCGCTGGACGATGGCGCTGATCTCTTCCTGCAGGAGATGATCGACGCGCCGGGTGCGCTCGCTCACGCCCTACCTCGTGACGGCTCGCGCGATAGTCTCCGTGGTGAACGACTCGATGATGTCAAGTTCCTCGAACTTGTGGAAACCAGCCAGGGCGATACCACATTCGAAGCCCGCCGCCACCTCCCGGACATCGTCCTTGAAACGACGCACCGACGAGACCTTGTCGGTCGCGATGAGCTGACCGTTTCGAAAGACTCGCGCACCGCCACGAACGATCCGCCCTTCGGTGACATAGCTGCCTGCGATCTGGGCGTTCTTGCCAACGCTGAAGATCTGGCGGACCTCGGCACGACCCTGGACCGTCTCGACGATCTCGGGCTCGAGCATGCCGGCCAGGGCAGCTTCCATATCCTCGGTGAGTTTGTAGATGATCTCGTAGAGCCGAACCTCTACGCCCTCGGATTCCGCAGCACGAGCGGCGGTGCCGGCGACGCGGACGTTGAAGCCCACCACCACCGCGTCCGACGCGGCGGCGAGATTGACGTCGTTGTCAGTGATGTCGCCGGTGCCCTCGAGCAGGAAGTTGAATCGGACCTCGTCGGTCTGGATCTGCTCCAGGGCGTGCACCACCGCACCGAGGGAACCCTGCACATCCGACTTGAGGACGACACGCAGCTCCTTGGTCTGGCCGGCCTGGACCTGACGATAGAGATCTTCCAGCGTGGTGTGGCCGGAGACTTCGGACGTGGACGCGGCCGCGAGCAGCTTCTCTTCGACGGCTGCCCGGGCGTCCTTCTCAGTCGCGACCACGCGCAGGACATCTCCAGCTTCGGGCACGCTTGAAAGTCCGAGCAGGACCGCAGCCGTCGATGGGCCGGACTCCCGGATGCGCGTACCGGTACTGTCCTCGAGTGCCCGGACGCGTCCGTACGTGGCACCCACGATGACGGCGTCTCCCTGGCGCAACGTACCGGTCTGCACGAGGATGGTCGCGACCGGGCCGCGGCCACGATCGAGCTCGGCTTCCACCACGGTGCCCACGGCTGGCCGGTCGGGGTTGGCCCTGGGCTCGACGTTGGCGTCGGAGGTGAGCAAGATGGTCTCGAGCAGGTTGTCGATGCCCTCGCCGGTCTTGGCGCTCACCGCCACCAGGGGTACTTCGCCGCCGTATTCCTCGATGATCACGCCGCGCTCGGACAGCTCGGTCTTGACCCGGTCGGGCTTGCCATCCGGCAGGTCCGACTTGTTGAGCGCGACCACGATGGGGACGCCAGCTGCCTTGGCGTGATCGATGGCCTCGATGGTCTGGGGCATCACACCATCGTCAGCTGCGACGACCAGCACCGCGATGTCGGTGACCTTGGCACCACGCGCTCGCATGCTCGTGAAGGCCTCGTGGCCCGGCGTATCAAGAAAGACGATGCGGCGGCCAGCCACCGTGGCCTCGCTGGCGCCGATGTGCTGGGTGATGCCGCCGTGCTCGCCGTCGGCGACCGCGGATTCACGGATGCGGTCAAGCAGGCTGGTCTTGCCGTGGTCCACATGGCCCATGACCGTGACGATGGGGGCGCGCTCGATGAGCTTGTCCGGATCGTCCTCTTCGAACAGCACTTCCTTGGTCGCAGGTGCTGGCGCCGCTTCTGCCTCGGCCTCGGCCTTCTGGGCCGGCGTGCCTTCGGCGACCTGGAAACCCAGTTCCTCGGTCACCAGGATCGCGGTATCGCGGTCGACCGTCTGGTTGATGGTGGCGAACACGCCACTGCGGATGAGCTCGCGGATGACATCGGCGGAGTTGATGCCGATCAGCTCGGCGAGCTCCTTGACTGTGACCGTCTCGGGGATCTCGACCGCTCCCCTGGTCGTCGGATCAGCGACCTTGACCGCGCTCTCGATGTTGTCATTGCGCTTGCGTGGCTTCCGGGGTCCGCGCCGTCCGCGGGTTCCGCTGCGACTACGTGCCATGGGTTCCTCCCGTCATCATCGAAGGAGCCCTCTGGTCGATCGCGACGCCGGCTGCGGCGACCTCGCCCTGCTCCAACAGTGTCATCAATTCGTTCGGTAGAGATGTCCGCAATGCGCGCTGCAACGCGGATCGTTTCAACGCCAGCCCCCAACAGGTACGGTCGGCGCAGAGATAGGCGCCGCGGCCTTCCATGTCACCGGACCGATCCAACACGACGGATGCATCAGGTCGACGCACGAGGCGCACAAGGGCGGCCTTGTCTCGGCGCGTTCGGCAGGCGACACAAGTTCGCTCCGGAACATGTCGCGCCTCGGCGTCCGACGCGCCCGCTACTGCGACACCTCCGTGGGCTCTGCGATCTTGGTCCCCTCACCCTCCGCCTCAGCGGTGACAGCCTCAGCCGTGGCCGGACCGTCGCTGCTGCCGTCGTTCGCCGTGGTTGCGCCGGTGGCATCGGCTGATCCTGCGGGGATATCGGAGACATCTGGTTCGCCCGGCTCCACGATGCCGTCTGGCATGGCGACACCTTCGCCACCTTCGGGTGCCGTGCCGGTCTCCGATCGGATGTCGATGCGCCAGCCGGTCAGCTTGGCCGCGAGGCGCGCATTCTGGCCCTCACGGCCGATGGCCAGCGAGAGCATGCGCTCAGGCACCGTGACCGATGCGATGCGCTGCTCCTCATCGATCTCCACGCCGACCACCTGGGCCGGGCTCAGCGCGTTGGCCACGAAGACGTCCGCATCGTCGGACCATGGGATGACGTCGATCTTCTCCCCGCCGAGCTCAGCGACCACGGCCTGGACACGTCCACCTCGCTGGCCGACGGTCGCGCCGACGGGGTCAAGTCCCTCCTGGCGGCTGGCCACGGCCATCTTGCTGCGGCTTCCGGCCTCGCGCGCGATGGCGCGGATCTCCACCGTGCCCGCCTGGATCTCCGGGACCTCGAGCTCGAACAATCGACGCAGGAAGTTCTTGTGCGTCCGGCTCACATAGATGAGCGGACCCCGCGTGGTACGCCGAACCTCCAGCACATACGCCTTGACATGCTGGCCGATGCGATAGTGCTCGGTCGCCGACTGGTCGGTCGTACGCAGGATGGCCTCGGCCTTGCCCAAGTCGAGGATGACGCCGGCAGGTTCCACCCGGCCGACCGATCCGGTGATGATCTCGCCCTCGCGATGAGCGAACTCATCGAAGAGCGTCTCACGCTCAGCCTCACGCAGGCGCTGACGCACGACTTGCCCTGCGACCTGCGCGCCGACGCGGCCGAAATGCGTCGGCTCCAGCTGCTCGTACTCGACGAGGTCCCCGAGCTTGGCCTTGGGATCGTGCTCCTGGGCTTCGGCGATCGACCACTCGGTGGTGTCGTCCTCGACTTCGGAGACCACCAGCCGCGCCCGATAGATGCGCATGTCGCCGGTCTCGGTGTCAAGCTTGACGTAGACGTCCTCGTAGCCAGGTGCGACACGCCGATAGGCGCTCTGGATGGCATCCTCGACGGTGCGCACGAGCTGCTCGCGCGGCACGCCCTTCTCGGCGTTGAGCTGGAGGAGGGCGCCGATGAAGTCCCGGCTCATGCGTCGCACTCCTTTCCGATCCGAGTCATTCGCTGGTCACAACAAAACGTGGGGGTCACCCACGTTCTTAGGCGGCCAGACAGGTAGACCCGGAGTATATCACCCCATACTCTCCTCTCCCGAGTCGAAGGCATATCCGTGCTGAGCGAGTTCGCGGGCGTAGGCGTGGCTCACGACGTCTCGGGCGAGGTCGGTATACACGCTGCGGTAGTCGTGGTCCCGCCGTGATTGGGTGGGATTGCGATGCGGCAGTCGATGCGGTTCCTGCACACCGACCCGTCGTAGCGCCTCATCGAGGCCTTCCTGCATCCGCTCGAAACGAATGATGTGGTCGGTCCCGTCGGTCCAGTCCACGGGGATGAAGGGTTTGCGGCCGAGCACCTGATACAGACGGCCGGGCGCGTAGCGCCGTACGACGAAGCGCTCGAAGTCGGCGCTGGAGAAATCCGTGCTCACGCCGAGTCGCCGAAGCATCCGCTGTGGCGCCGAGATGGCGCCAGCTTCCCGGTTGCGTGCGTACTCGGTGAGCACCAGGTCGTAGGGGTTGCGCACACCGACGACCACGAACAGATGGCGGCGCTGGTCCGGGGTGATCAGTCCGGCGCTGATGAGCTGCGCCAGCGTCTGGTGCTTCTGTCGCAGCACGATCCGACCTCGAGGGTCGCGAACACGCTCTTCGAGCAGCTTCTCACCACCGAGCGCCTCGCGAAGCAGCGTGCCGAGCGAAGTCGAGCCGGTGTGCGGCGCCTGGAGCAAGAGCAGACCGATGTCGCGACACAGGATGGCCATGATGTGCGCTTCTGGCGACCCGGTCGAGAGCGCCCTAGTAGGCTCGAGCGAAGAGGACGCGGCGCTCGCTGGGCTTGCCGTCGACGACGCAGGCCCCACCCTCATCGGGTGAATCGAACGGGATGACGCGGATGGTGGCGCTGTTTTCCGCCGATACCGCCTTCTCGCACTGGGCCGAGCCGCACCAGGGTGCCATCAGGAAGCCGCCTGGGCCGTCGAGTACCTCGGTCATCTCCGCGAGGGTGTCGACGCGGTGCGTGTTCTCGTCGCGGAAGGAGCGTGCGCGATCCAGCACCTCAGCCTGGTATGCCTTCAGACGCTTGGGCAGCTCATCCGCCAGCGACGCCAACGGCAGCGGCTCCTTGGCGCGATCGAGGCGACGGACGAGCATGCCCTGCTCGGCGACCACGTCCCGCGGCCCGATCTCCAGTCGGAACGGCACGCCGCGCAGCTCCCAGTGGTTGTACTTGTAGCCCGGCGTCTCCTCCCTCCAGTCGACCTTGAACCGCAGCGGACCGGAGGCGGTCTGCACATCGGCGAGCGACGCCTCCAGCGTCTCGATCGCGGAAGCGACGGCGACCCGGTCCTCGTCCTTTCGGAAGATCGGCACCACCACGAGCTGTGTCGGCGCCACATTGGGCGGCAGCACCAACCCGGAATCGTCACCGTGGGCCATGATCGTGGCGCCGACCATGCGCGTGGAGAAGCCCCACGAGGTGCCGAATGGATGGACGCGCTCGTTGTGGCGGTCCAGGAACGTGATGTCTGCAGCCTTCGCGAAGTTCTGACCCAGCATGTGGCTGGTGCCGGCCTGGAGCGCCTTCTTGTCGCGCATCATCGCTTCCACGGCATGGGTGTAGTTCGCTCCGGGGAATGTCTCGGCCGGACTCTTGCGGCCCTGGATGACGGGGATGGCCAGCCACTCCTCCGAGACCGCGACGTAGGCCGCGAGGCCCGTGGCGACCTCTTCGGCCGCCTCCTCCTCGGTGGCATGGAACGTGTGCGCCTCCTGCCACAGGAACTCGGTGGTGCGCAGGAACAAACGGGTGCGCATCTCCCAGCGCACCACGTTGTTCCACGAGTTCATCAGGAGCGGCAGGTCGCGGTATGACTGGATCCAGTCCTTCACTGCCTCCGCGATGATGGCCTCGCTGGTCGGTCGGATGGCCAGCGGCTCGGCAAGCTCCTCGCCACCGGCGCGCGTGACCCAGGCGACCTGCGGGTCGAAGCCCTCGACATGAGCGGCTTCCCGGTCGAGCAGCGACTTGGGCACGAACAACGGGAAGTAGACGTTGTCGTGGCCGGTGCGCTTGATGTGCCGGTCGAGCTCGTCACGCATCGACTCCCAGATGGCGAAGCCGTAGGGCCGGATGATCATGCAGCCCCGGACCGGTGAGTAGCTCGCCAGCTGTGCCTTGAGGACGACGTCGTTGTACCAGCCGGGGAAATCCTCCGACTGACGGGTCAGCTCACTGACGAAACCGGACTTGGACACAGGGCCTCCTGCTGGACTCGGATGGATGGGGCGGTCGAAATCGTAGCGCACACCGGCTCCACCCCGACGGTCGTGGGAGAGCTATGCCTCGACGGCAGTGGCACTCCCGTAGCGACGCACGATGTAGGACTCGAGGATGTCGATGAACTCCTCGACCAGGCCTTCACCACGGAGCGTACGATCCAGGGCGCCGTCGATGTAGACGGGCGCCTTGGGCTCCTCGAACGTGCCCGGCAAGCTGATGCCGATGTCGGCATGCTTGGACTCGCCGGGCCCGTTGACCACGCAACCCATCACCGCCACGCTCATCTCCTCGACGCCGGGGTAGCGCTCGGTCCATACCGGCATCTGCTTCGCGATATGGCCCTCGATGCGTTCGGCCATCTCCTGGAAGAACGTGCTGGTGGTGCGGCCGCATCCGGGACAAGCGCTGACCTGGGGCCGGAACGAGCGGAGACCCATCGACTGTAGGACCTGCATGGCCACCTGGACCTCTTCGGTCCGATCGCCGCCTGGCTTCGGCGTCAGCGAGACACGGACGGTGTCGCCGATGCCGTCCTCAAGGAGGATAGCCAGACCGGCCGTCGATGCCACCGTGCCCTTCATGCCCATCCCGGCTTCGGTGAGGCCGACATGGAGTGGGTAGTCGCAGCGCCGCGCCAGCTCCCGGTACACGTCGACGAGGTCACGCACACCACTGACCTTGGCGCTGACGATGATGCGATCGTGACCAAGCCCGGTCGATTCGGCCAGTTCCGCGGAGCGAAGGGCGGACTGGAGCATCGCCTCGACCATGACCTCGCGGGCATCGACCGGCGCCGTGGACCGGGCATTCGCGTCCATCAAACCGGTCAGCAGGTCCTGATCGAGCGAGCCCCAGTTGACACCGATGCGCACCGGCCGATCGTGCTCGATGGCGACCCGGATGATGGTGCTGAAGTTCTCGTCGCGACGCTTGGATCCGACGTTGCCGGGATTGATGCGGTATTTCGCGAGAGCCTGGGCGGCCTTGGGGTACTCCACCAGCAACTGGTGGCCGTTGTAGTGGAAGTCGCCGATCAGCGGCACGCCCACACCGAGGTCGTCGAGCTTGCGCCGGATGACCGGCACGGCGCGGGCAGCAGCATCGTTGTTGACGGTGATGCGTACCAGCTCGCTGCCGGCGTGGGCCAGCGCGGCGACCTGGAGGGCAGTGGCGTCCGCGTCGGCGGTGTCGGTATTGGTCATCGACTGCACGACCACCGGCTCGCTCGAACCGACGGCCACACCGCCCACGTCGACGCGGGTGGTGGAGCGGCGTGTTGGAGCGGTCATGCTGTCAGACGGGAAACGTCCGAGATGGTGACCCAGACCAGCAGCACCATCAGCAGCACGAACCCGGTCAGGTACACCATCCGCTCTGCGGCTGGACTGACGCGATTGCCGCTGGCTGCCTGCACCAGCGCCATCGTGATGCGTCCACCATCCATGGGTGGGAACGGCAAGATGTTGATGACCGCCAGGTTGGCCGAAAGCAGAGCCACGAAGAAGAGCAGGAAGACTGGTGGCAATGCTTCCCGGACCTGGCCGACCACGCTGACGATCCCGACGGGGCCAGCGACCTGGAGGGGCTCACCGGGGCCTTCGATGATGGAGACCACCAGATCGCCGATCCCTCGAAGGATGAGCGTGGACGTCTCGTAGGTCCGCTTGAGGCCGATCCCGGCCGCCTCGATGAGGCCATTCTGCTGGCTACCGAATGCGGACGTTCCGAGTCTGAAGCCGAGGGCGCCCATCCCCGCCGCGACCTCCTCGGCCGAGCGCAACGTGACCTCGACATCGCGGGTCGAACCGTCGGCCCGCTCGACGGACAGGACGACGGTCTCTCCAGCGTGATCGGCGAGATACCTGATGGGAGTGATCCGACCGTCGGCCGCCTCGGCACTGGCCATGTCGTCGAACACCGGGAAGGTGTCCCCATCGATGGCCGTGATCAGTTCGCCAGAGTCATCGTAGATGTCCAGTCGACCGGTCTCGCCCGTCGGCGCTCCGTCCGCATCGAGGACCGGATACTCCTCCGTCCGGAGGTACTCACCGCCCTGCAGGCCGGCCGCGGCTGCTGGCGAATCGGGCAGCACCTGGCCAAGGCGCACCTTCCAGGTGGGCTGCGCGAACGCTGCGATGAGCGTGAAGATGACCCACGCCAGCACGAAGTTGACGACCACGCCGGCGATGAGGATGCGCAACCGGGTGCCCAACCGCTGGTTCACGAAGGCGCGCCCATCGACCGACTCACCCTCTTCGCCCTCCAGCCGTACGAAACCGCCGATGGGAAGCCAGTTGAGCGTGTAGGTAGTCTCGCCTCGGCGGAACAGGACGGCTGCCCGAGGTGGGAAGCCGATGCCGAATTCGTGGACCTTCACCCCGGCACGCTTGGCCAAGACGAAGTGGCCCAACTCGTGCACCAGGACAAGACCGACGAGGATGACCAGGAGCAGCACGATGTTGATGACGCCGTCGATCATGCCGCTGCGCCCTTGACGACGGCGCTCCGGGCCCACGCACGGACCGCAAGGTCGATCGATTCCAGCTCTTCGAGTTCCGGTTCGTGGCTCACGCTGAAACGCTCCAGCGCGGCCTCCACGAGCTGCGCCATGGCCGGGTAGGAGAGTTCCTCTGCGAGGAAGCGCTCGACCGCGACATCGTCAGCCGCGATGAGGGCAACGGTCGCGCCCGGACCGGCGATGCCGGCGGCACGTGCCATGGGGATGGCCGGGAAGCGCTCGGGGTCTGGTGCTTGGAAGGTCATCTGGGAGTGCTCCAGGAGGTCGAGCCGCGGCGCTGGGCCAGCGGTTCGCCGAGGATAGCTGAGGGCGTACTGGATGGGGATGCGCATGTCGGGGAGCCCCAGCTGGGCCTTGAGTGAGCCGTCCACGAACTCGACGAGCGAATGGACCAGACTCTGGGGATGGACGACCACGTCCACATCGTCGTATCCGACATCGTAGAGCCAATGGGCCTCGATGATCTCCAGGCCCTTGTTCATGAGCGTCGCCGAGTCGATGGTGATCTTGGCGCCCATGGTCCACGTGGGGTGTGCCAGCGCGTCGCCGGGCCGGGCTGTGGCCAGCCGCTCGGCCGGCCACTCGCGGAAGGGACCGCCCGATGCGGTCAGGATGAGACGTGCCACGGTATCGAGGTCCTCCCCCACCAGGCACTGCCACATCGCCGAATGCTCCGAATCGATGGGCCGGACCCAGGCCAGCGGGGAGGCCATCGGCGATGCCGGTTCAGCCGCCGCGATCGCGGCCGCTTGCTGACGGGCCAGTGGCATCACCAGATGACCGCCAGCGACCAGCGTCTCCTTGTTGGCCGTCGCGACCACCTTGCCCGCCCTGAGCGCCGCCAGGACCGGGCGCAGGCTGACCACACCGCCGGTCGCCACGATGACCAGATCGACATCGTCCCGGGTGGCCATCTCCACGAGGTGCGCCGGGTCGCTGCTGTGCGATGTCGCGGACGGAAGCTCCAATCGTGCCGCGCCCTCGACATCGGCGAGATATACCTCGGACGGTCGGAGCAGCTGGGCCTGGGCACTGAGCGTCTGTGCATCCCGACCGGCGGCCAGCGCCACGACATCGAAACGACCCGGCTCGGCAGCGGTGAGGACGTCGACGGCCTGGGTGCCGATGGAGCCTGTCGAGCCAAGCAATGCGACGCCGGTCATGGGCCGACGATCAGCAGGTACCCGTAGACGACCGGAGCGGCGAACAGGAACGAGTCCACCCGGTCGAGGATGCCGCCGTGGCCGGGGATAAGGGTGCCCGAGTCCTTGGCTCCCGCAGTCCGCTTGAGCATGGACTCGGCGACATCACCCGACTGACCGGCGATGGCCACCACCAGTCCCATCAGCAGGCCACTGGGTAGCCATTGTCCGGCCGCCCAGCTCAGGGCGCCAGCCACGATGATGGCCGCGACGGTCCCACCGATGACGCCACTCCAGGTCTTGTTGGGCGAGATGTGGTTGAGGAACCGCCCCTTCTTGAAGGTCCTCCCCGAGAGGTACGCGAAGGTATCGAATGACCATACCGTCAGCACCAATACCAGAAGCCAGGTCTGGCCGGCACTGAAATAGCCATGCAGCGGCGCATCGTCCGGGATGGCAGGGGCCACGACCAGGATGGCGGCCATGAAGGCGAGGAGTGAGGCATAGAGCGCGCCGAAGCTGCCGCCGACCCAGACCAGGAAGCCGTCGCGGACCTCGGGACGCCGGAAGGCGTCGATAGCCAGGATCACCAGGACGGCGGCTACGTAGAGGCCGATCCAGCCGGCGTCGAGGAGCTCCAGGCCCATGGCGAGCACGAGGATGGGTGGCAACACCACACCGGGCAGCAGGTGGACCGGAAAGCCGGCCGGTGGGAGCAGTCGGAAGACTTCGATCGCGGCCACCAGCGCGAGCGCTGCGATACCAAGGGTCAGCACCGGCTGACCCAGCAGGAAGAAGACGATGACGACCGCAGCGATGGCGACCGCGGAGATGGCGCGCTCACGCATGGATCAGGTCCCCTAGCGACCGAAGCGCCGCGCTCGACGTGAGAATTCGGCGATGGCGCGATCCAGCTCCGCGGGGCCGAAGTCGGGCCAGTACGCGTCGCAGAAATAGAGCTCGGCATAGGCCGCCTGCCACAGCAGGAAGTTGCTGATGCGCTTGTCGCCGCCGGTGCGGATCAGCAGGTCGGGCTCGGGCAGGCCGGCCGTGTACAGGTAGGCGCCAAGAGCTTCTTCATCGAGCTCGGCGAGGTTGTTGCCGTCGTCGACGTAGGCGCGCACAGCGTCGACGATCTCCGACCGCGACGAATAGTTGAACGCCACGTTGAGGACCATGCGCTGCCCGGCTCGCGTTGCCATCATGGCCTGCTCGATGGAAGCGCGGGTCTCCGGCGGCAACTCATCGAGTCGGCCGGCAAGTCGTACCTGGACGCCTTCTTTGATGAGGCGTGGTGTCTCGTCCCGGATGGTGCCCTCGAGCAGGCCGATGAGCGTCTCCACCTCGTGGCTGGAGCGCTGCCAGTTCTCGCGGCTGAAGGCGTAGATAGTGAGCGCCTCGATGCCTCGGGCCGCGGCGTGCTCGACGATGGGCCGGATGGCCTCGACGCCGGCGGCATGACCCTGGGCCTCAGGGATGCCCCGGGCTCGCGCCCAGCGTCGGTTGCCATCCATGATGATGGCGACATGCCGGGGCAATCGCTCCTCCGGCGTGTCGGAGTCACCGGGCTGGTCCGTGCTGACGGTCACCGACGCTGCGGGCACCTAGACCTCCATTACCTCCTGCTCCTTGGCAGCACCGACGCGATCGACCTCGTCGGTCCACTTGTGCGTGACCTTCTCGATCTCTTCCTGCTCGCGATGCGCCTCGTCCGATCCGATCTCGCCGGCCTTCTCACGCTTGCGTACGGCGTCGACCTCGTCGCGGCGGTGGTTGCGGATCTCGACCCTGGCCTCTTCCATGCGCTTGTGGACCTGCTTCACCAGCTCCTTGCGACGCTCCTCGGTCAGGGGCGGGATGTTCAGACGCACCACGGTACCGTCGACGTTGGGCGTGATCCCGACGTCACTCTTCTGGATCGCCTTCTCGATGGCGCCCAGGACGCCACGGTCCCAGGGCTGGATGACCACCGTGGTGGCCTCGGGGACACTGATGCTGGCGAGCTGGTTGAGGGGCGTCAGGGTGCCGTAGTAGTCGACCTGGATCCGCTCCACCAGGGAAGTCGAGGCCCGCCCGGTGCGGATGTGGTTGAAGTCCCGGTCCATGGCCTCGACGGCAGAAGCCAGGCGCGCATCGAGTGATTGAGCGTCGCTCATGCGTTGTTCCCTCCGTGGATGAGCGTCCCGACCGGCTCCCCGAGCGCGGCCCGACTGATGTTGCCCTCCTGGTTGATATCGAATACGAGGATAGGCATGTCATTGTCCATGCACAGGCTCACCGCGGTCGAGTCGAGGGCAGCCAGGCGCTGCGAGAGCACGTCGGTGTAGGTGAGCTCATCGTGGCGAACGGCGGTCGGATCGGTGAGCGGATCGGCACTGTAGACCCCATCCACCTTGGTCGCCTTGAGCAGGACCCCGGCGCCGATCTCGACAGCCCTGAGCGCGGCTGCGGTGTCGGTGGTGAAGAAGGGGCTCCCGGTGCCAGCCGCCATGATGACGACACGGCCCTTCTCGAGATGGCGCATGGCGCGACGGCGGATGTATGGCTCAGCGACCTCGTCCATGCCGATGGCGGTCATGACACGGGTCTCCATGCCAGCCGACTCCATGGCGTCCTGAAGCGCCAGTGCGTTCATGACCGTGGCCAGCATGCCCATGTAGTCGCCGGTGGCGCGGTCCATGCCCCTGGCGGATGCAGCGAGGCCGCGGAAGATGTTGCCGCCACCGACCACGATGGCGACCTCGACGCCTCGATCACGCGCGATACGAACCTGCTGCGCGATGAAGACGCACGTCTCTGGGTCCACGCCATATTGGCGCGAACCCAGCAGGGCTTCACCCGAAAGCTTGAGCAGGATACGGTCGTATCGGGCGGTTTCCGGGAGTGTCCCGGACTCATCGGCTCGGGCGGAGCCGTCAGTCACAGTGCTTCGCCGAGCTCGAAGCGAACGAAGCGGCGGACGCGGATGTTCTCGCCGATGCGCGCGATGGCGTCGGTGACGAGGTCGCCCACGGTCTGCTCGGTGTCGCGGAACGTCTGCTCGTAGAGCACCACCTCCTTGTACCACTTGGCCAGCTGACCCTCGACGATCTTGCCGCGGATCTCCTCCGGCTTGGACTGCAGCGACTCATCGGCCAGCAGCTCAGCCTTTCGGGCCTCCAGGACATCAGCCGGGATGGTCTCGATGGTCACGTACCTGGGCGACAGCCCAGCGACCTGCATGGCGAGGTCCTTGACCAACCGCTGGAAGTCCTCGTTGCGCGCCACGAAGTCGGTCTCGCTGTTGACCTCGATGAGCACGCCGATGCGTCCGCCGGCGTGGATGTACGAGGCGACCGCGCCTTCGCGAGCCTCACGGCCAGCCTTGCCGGCGGCCTTTGCCTGGCCCTTTTCCTTGAGGAACTCGACGGCCGCGGGAATATCGCCGCCAGTCGCTTCCAGCGCCTTCTTGCAGTCCATGAACCCGGCGCCCGTCCGGTCACGGAGCTCCTTGACAAGTGTCGGCTTGATCGCAGTCTCTGCCATGCTCTTGGCTATCCCTTTCGTCTCTCGGAGCTAGGAAGCCGCGCCGTCCGCGGCATCCTCGTCGGTCTTGTCAGTGTCCTTGTCGCCGTCCTCGGGGGACTCGTGCGCGGCTGCCGGCTCGGCAGAAGCCTCGTCCGTAGCCGCCGCTGGAGCCTTGGCCGCCTTGGGCTTGGCCGCCTTGGGCTTCCGCACCTTCGTCGCTTTCTTCACAGGTTCGGCCTCAGCCTCCTCAGACTTCGCCTCCTGGTCCTTCGGACGTGCCTTCGGTCGGCTTCGGCTTCTCAGCCGCGCCGATAGCGGCGTCAGGAGCCGGTGCCTCCACGGCGGCCGGTGCGATGGTGGCTGAGGCGGCTGCCGATACCTCGGCACCGCTGGCATCAGCGTCCGGTCCTGCTGGCCGTGTCAGCGGTCGGGGCAGCCTCCTCGCCGGGTAGCACCGACTCATCCTCGTCTGGTTCAGGGGTGAAACTGTAGGTACCGCCGGCTGAGACTGCAGCCAGCATCTCCTCGCTGGCCGTCTCGGCGTCGCTCACGTCGGCACCGATGACGGGCTCCTCCGCGGCGCGAGCGGCGCGCTGGCCCATACCCTCGATAGCCGCATCCGCGACCAGTCGGCACAACAGGCGGATGGCACGGATGGCGTCATCATTGGCGGGGATGATGAAGTCGATCTGGTCCGGGTCGACGTTGGTGTCACCCGTGGCGATGACCGGGATCTCCAGGCGTCGAGCCTCGGTCACGGCGATCTTCTCGCGCTGCGGATCGACCACGAAGATGGCACCCGGGAGGCGCCGCATCTTGCGCACTCCACCCAGCTTGAGCTCCAGTCGGGCCATCTCGTCGGTGAGGCGCGAGGCTTCCTTCTTGGAGAGGCGCTCAAGATCGCCACTGGCCTGGCGAGCCTCCAGCTGGTCGAGCAGGCCGACACGCTTGCGGATGGTCACGAAGTTGGTGAGCATGCCGCCGAGCCAGCGATGGTTGACGTAGGGCATCTCGGAGCGGATGGCCTCGTCGTGGACGGGCTCCTGGGCCTGCTTCTTGGTGCCCACGAAGAGGACGTAGTCACCGTTGGCGACCGTGGTGGAAACGAAGTCGAGGGCTGCCTCCAGCCGACTGACGGTCTGGGCCAGGTCGATGATGTGGATGCCGTTGCGCTCCGCGAAGATGAACGGCTTCATCTTGGGATTCCAGCGGCGGGTCTGGTGTCCGAAGTGGACACCAGCTTCAAGCAGCTGGCGCATCGAGATGGTACGGCATCAGGTCGTGGACCTCCTGTTCGGTTGTTCCTCCGCATGCCTCAGGATCCGCAGACCGCCGACCTGATCGGTCGCACGGCACCCCTGCGGGGAGCAACACGCGTGTGTGATACGCAGCGATAGCTGCGCTCGGGAGCCCGTGGTTCGAGCCTGCGGGAGTCTATCACGAGCCGATCCATGGCCTCAGCCGCCGCGAAGTCCGGGATCGACTGGCCGGACGCCGGAGACCGTCAGGGCGGAGCCAGGCCCCGGATGTGCCGCTCGACGCGCCACGACCCGGCACTTGCCCGACTCAATGCCAACAAGTCCACACGCCACGCTGGCAGGGTGGCGTGCTCGCGCTTGATACCTGGATGGTCTCCGCGGCGCAGCGACAGGGCCGCCCGATAGAGCCGCGCCACCTTGCGTCGATCCACCGACTCCACGGCCGCTCCGAACCCGGTTCCCGAGCGAGACCGGACCTCCACGATCACGAGCGTGGGACGGCGGCCGGGCTCCACGGCCACGATGTCCAGTTCGTCACCACCCAGGCGGATATTCCGACCCAGGATGTCCCAGCCGAGCGCGACCAGGTGAGCCGCGGCAGCGTGCTCGGCACTCGCGCCGATATCGCCCCGGGGACCTGCGGGTGGTCGATCGATGATGGCCATCGGGGCCATGGTGGCGCGCTGCGCTTCATGCTCGCCTATTCACGGCCTATGTGGACATCTCGGTGTCCTGTTCGGCGGCGTCGAGCGGCAGGTCGAATGCCATCTGATCGCCTTCGAGGATGGCCCGGATCCTCTGATACGTGCGGCGATGGAACGGCGTGATCCCGAGCTCGCGCAAGCCGGCGACATGATCGCGTGTCGCGTAACCGGCGTTGTGCTCCCAGCCGTAGCCGGGATAGCGCAGAGCCAGCTTGGCCATCAGTCGGTCCCGCGTGACCTTGGCGACGACCGAGGCACAGGCGATGGCATATGACGATGCGTCACCCTTGACGATGGGCGTGTACGGGCCGATCAGCTCCTCCATCCCGGCGATCTTCTGGCCATCGACGAGGACATGGTCGAATGCAGGCAGCCGTCGTAGTGCTCGGCGCATGGCGAGGTGAGCCGCATTGCGGATGTTGATGCGCTCGATCTCCACCACTGACGCCGCCCCCACACCCCAGGCCAGGCTCCGGCTCTTGATCTCCTGGACGACCCGTTCACGTTGCCGAGCGCTCAGCGTCTTGGAGTCACGTACGCCCTTGATCTTGCGGGTGTTGGGCCTGACCAGGACCGCGGCCGCCACGACCGGCGCGCACAGCGCGCCCATGCCGACCTCGTCGACGCCCACGACGAATCGCTTCCCGGCCTGCCACAGGGCATATTCGGCTTTGAGATGAGGTTGACGAACCGGCACTGCCCGATGCTAGCGCTCCGTAGGGAAGCACGGTCCGCGGTGCCGGCTCCCAGGGCGTCCCGCGCGTCGCCCTCGCGTGAAGTCGGCGAGGCGGCGGGTCCTGCCTGACGAGCGCGCCACGACAGACAGGCGCACCACGAGACTGACGTGGCGCTGGCCGTCGATACGGCCGGCGTCGCCTAGGTGCGTCGCTCGCGGAGCGTGGCCGCCTTGCCCACGCGCTTGCGCAGGAAGTACAGCTGCTTGCGGCGAGTCACGCCGTGGCGCATGACCTGGATCTTCTCGATCCGCGGCGAGTTGACCTTGAACGTCCGCTCCACGCCGACACCACTGCGCAAGGCGCGCACGGTGATCGACCGTGTGATGCCGCCGCCGCGCATGCGCATGACGGTGCCCTCGAAGACCTGGATGCGCTCGCGATTGCCTTCCTTGACCTTCATCGAGACACGCACGGTGTCGCCGGATGCGAGCTCTGGCAGGTCGGTGCGGATCTGATCGGCAACGATCTCGTCGAGAACGGTCACTTGGGTCACTTCCTGGGCTTGAGCCGCGACCGCGCTGGAGCGACGGGCATGCGTGGACAGGGCGTCCTGTCTGGGTCGATGGCGGAGTATAGCAGGGGTCTCGCCCGTCGGTCTCAGCCGTGGCCTTCGTGGCCCGGCTCCAGCAGGTCAGGGCGGTTGCGACGAGTCCGCTCCAGCGCCTGCTCCTGGCGCCACCTGTCGACCGCCCCGTGATCGCCGCTGACCAGGACGTCGGGCACGACCTGACCTTCCCACTCCGGAGGGCGTGTCCACTGCGGGTACTCGAGCAGTCCGTGTGAGAACGATTCCTCCTCGGTCGAAGCAGCATCGATGGCGCCAGGCAGCAGGCGCAGCACGGCGTCGATCACCGCGAGCGCCGGGATCTCGCCACCGGAGACCACATAATCCCCCACTGACAGCTCAAGGTCGACCATCGAGCGGACGCGATCGTCGACCCCCTCGTAGCGTGGGCAGACCAGGACGAGGTGCTCCCGCTTCGCCAGATCCGCCGCGCGCGACTGCTCGAATCGTTCGCCGCCAGGATCGAGCAGGATGCGAAAGGCGCCCGATGACCGGGGGGCGGCGACCTCGAGCGCAGCCGCGATCGGCTCCGGGCGCAGGATCATGCCGGCACCGCCACCATAGGGGTAGTCGTCCACCGAGCGGTGCTTGCCAAGTCCCCAGTCACGCAGGTCATGTGCGTGTAACTCAGCCAGCCCACGCTCCAGGGCACGACCGGGGATGGACTCCGCGAGCGGCCCGGGAAAGATGCCCGGAAACAGGGTGATGACGTCGATGCGGATCACTTGGCCACCTTCCGCTTCCGCCTGGTGACTTCGTGGCGACGTCGGCGACGAGGCGGCTTTGTCGGGCAGAGCCAAAGCTACCGGATCGACCATCATGTAGCCGGCCGCCGGATCAAGCTCGACCACGACGCTCTTCACCGCCGGCACCAGCACCTCGCCGAGAGGTCCTCCGCGCACCACGTAGACCTCGCTCCCGCCCGCGCGGAAGACGTCAGCCACCATCCCCAGGACCACTCCATCGGTGGTACGTACCTCGAGGTCGTGCAGCTCATGCCAGTACCAGCTGCCTTCGGGAAGCCGCTCGCCGGGGATAGCCTCCAGGTAGCGGCCACGGAGGGATTCGGCGGCCTCGCGAGAGGTGATCTCCTCGAATCGAACCAGGATGCCGGGCTTGGACTGCTGCGTCCAGGCCACCCTCAGTTGCCGGTCGTCTCCGTCCGGGAACAGCACCGAGCCGACGGCGAACCGTTCGGGGTCATCGCTGAGCACCTCGACCCGGACCACGCCCAGCAGTCCGTTGAGGCCGTGCACGAGCCCGACCGTGACCCGCTCGTCGGCCGGCACAGCCACCTGGGGCTAGACGATCTCCAGCGAGATGGGCTGGCCTTCGCGCGTGGCCACCACCTTGAGCAGCGTGCGCATGGCCTTGGCGACGGAGCCATTGCGGCCGATGACCTTGCCCATGTCATCTTCGGCCACGGTCAGCTCGATGACCTGGCCGCCTTCCTCGTCATGGACCTCGACGCTGACCGCATCCGGGTCATCGACCAGTGACTTGGCCACGAAGGTGACCAGCTCGACTGCAGCCATGGCTAGCGGATATCAGGCAGGATGCCGACCTGGCGGAAGAGGCGCTCGACGGTGGCGGAGGGCTTGGCGCCCTGCTCCATCCATTTCGTGGCCTTCTCTGCGTCGACGTTGATCTCGATGGGCTCGCTGCGCGGGTTGTAGTGACCCAGCGTTTCGATGGAGCGACCATCTCGGGCGTTGCGGCTATCGGCTACGACGAAGCGGTAGGTGGGCTGCTTGGTCGCGCCGACTCGGGTGAGGCGGATTCGGACTGCCACGGACTCTGGAGACCTCCTGTGGAGCGATGGCGAGACTACCGCGCCGGGATGTGAGCGAGGCATGGAAACGCCGGGCACCGTCAGACGATGCCCGGCGAATGGTACCGCGTCCAGCGGATTACTGGTTGACGATCACGGTCATGCGGGCGCTGATGACATCGTCAGCGGCGGTCCCGACCGCGATGAGGCGATCGATAGCCGTGGCGTACGGCTGGATGTTGGCCCACTCGGGAACCATCATCGAGAGCATCGGATCGAGCGTCGCGAGGAGCGAGCTGACATTGGCGTAGATCACGCCGGTATTCGACGTATCACCGGCGAGGGCATCGGTGAATCCTGCGCTCGAGCCAAGCGAGTCGACCGGAGCCCCGGTCAGTGCCGACTCGACGAAGTCGCCGGTGCCGATCAACAGCGTGCCGTCGGCGACGGCGACGCTGATGGTGTCACCTACGGAGATGGGCAAGCCTGATCCCGCCATGGCAGCATCGAGGGGGACGGTGATGACGGTGACTGGGGTATCGCCGACCGTGCTCTCGTCGATGGAGACGCCGGAATCCGCCCCGCTGGCGACGAGTCGGACGATGCTCATGAGGCGCTCGACGCGAGCATTGGCCGTGGCTTCGTCGGTCACCTCGGCCGCGATGCCCAGCCACAGGCCATCCGAGCTGAGACCAGCACCCACGCTGGCGTCAGAGATGAAATCCAGGTAGGTCGGCAGCGGCTCACCCAGCATCGACTCGATCGGTGCGATCTGCTGCGTCGACGCTTCGTCCATGGCCGCGAACACCGCGGTCAGCGCGTTCTCGACCGTGTTGCCCAGCTCACGCGTCTCGACGTAGAGCTGTGTGTCGGCCGGGAACAGCGTGGCCAGGTCGGACTCGCCGACCGGCAGGGCGGGCGTGCCGTCGGACGGCGTCACGAACGCCCCGAGCGTCATGCGATCGGTATCGGCCGCAAGGTATGCCGACATGTCCTTGGGCAGCAGTGCGGCAAGATCGGCCATCGGCATGTCCATGCCGGCCTGGCCACTGGCCATCATGCCCGCAACGTCGATGAGTGAGGCGAACGACTGCAGGTTCACGTAGGCTGCGCCCAGGTCTGCCGGCCGGCAGCCGGGTCACGGCAGTGCTGAAGTCTTCGCTATCAGCGAGGCTGGGTGCCGTGCCATCGAGGACATCGATACCGGCCTTGACGGTCGCGGCATCAGGACTAAGCAGGATCCATTCATCGGTGAGCGCGACCGCGGTGGAGCCATCGCTGCAGATGTCGGCGCTACCGTACGTCTCCTCCGACAGCGGTTCGGCCGCATCCCGACCCGGTACGAGCAGGTCAAGGAACGACCTGGCGGCGGTGCGATCGCTGATCGCGATGCCGACCAGGACCGGTGGATCCGCCTGGCTCATGGCGGCCTCGACATCGGTAATGGCAAGACCCATCTCGCCGGTGAGGAAGTTCTCCATCTCACCGCTGTAGGTGAGAGCGCCATTGGTGACCTGCTCGACCAGTCCATCGATGAGCTGGTCGGACTTGAGGCCGAAGCTGCCGGCATCGGCGAAGCCCGGGAATGCGGTCATGAACTCGGCGAGCGCCTCAGCCTGGCCGGCGGGCATATCCAGACGCGCCTCGACGTATACCGGTGCGTCGGCGGGAACGAACTGTGGCCCTCTCGACTCACCTGAACCGCTCTGCGCGAAGGCCACCAGGCCGGAGCCCGAGACCACCAGCAAGACGGTCGCGACCAGAGCGACGAACCAGCGCCAGAGACCGCGATGGCCGGACGTCGGCGTCACTGCAGGAGTAGACATTGATACCTCCGAGGCATGTTCATGTGGGATTGGATGATCTCGACCCGGATATTGTCGCACCCCGGGTGAACGGTGCCACCTATGACAGTGGTCCCATCGGCAGGCTGGGTAGCTTGCCGCCCCGACCACGCATCATCTTCATCATCTTCTGCATCTCGCCGAACTGCTTCACCAGTCGGTTGACCTCAGGAAGGCTGGTGCCGGAACCCCGGGCGATGCGGCGCCGGCGTGATGCATTGAGGATGCCGAGGGGTCATTGCGCTCCTGGCGTGTCATGGAGCGGATGATGGCCTCGACATGGGCCAGGTCGCCACGATCGATGGCCTGCTGTGCCTGCTTGGCCGCCCCGCCGAGCCCGGGGATCATGTCGATGATCGAGCCCAGCGGACCCATCTTCTTGACCTGCTGCATCTGCTCCAGGAAATCGTCAAGGGTGAAGGCGTTCTTCTTGAGCTTCTCGGCGAGCTGCTCGGCCTCCTTGGCATCGTAGGTCTCCTGCGCTCGCTCGACGAGGCTGACCACGTCGCCCATGCCCAGGATGCGGCCTGCCAGCCGGTCCGGATGGAATACCTCCAGCTGCTCCGTCTTCTCGCCGGTCCCCATGAACTTCACGGCCAGGCCACTGACGGCCGAGATCGACAACGCCGCGCCACCACGTGCATCGCCGTCGATCTTGGTCAGGACGAGTCCGGTGACCGGGGTGTTCTCGTGGAATGCCTCCGCTACTGCGACGGCTTCCTGGCCGACCATGGCGTCGACCACGAGAAGCGATTCCTGCGGCTTCACCGCGGCGTGCACCTCGCGGATCTCGGCCATCAGGGCGTCGTCGACCTGGAGCCGACCGGCAGTATCGATGATCACGACGTCCCGGCCGGTCTGCCTGGCGTGCGCGATCGCGCCGGTCGCGATTTCGACGACCGGGGTACCGCCCGGCGCACTGTAGACCGGGATCTCGAGAGACTGGCCCAGCGTCTTCAGTTGCTCCACGGCGGCGGGTCGATAGGGATCGGCGGCCACCAGGAGCGGCTGTCGTCCCTGGCGCACGATCCACCGCGCCAGCTTCGCCGATGAGGTCGTCTTGCCGGAGCCCTGCAGGCCGACCATGACGATGACCGCCGGCGAACCGTCAAATCGAAAGGTGCGGTCCCCCGACCCGAGGATCGCGGTCAGCTCCTCATCGACGATCTTGACCACCATCTGGCCGGCGTTGACGTTCTCGATGACGTCATGGCCGATGGCGCGTTCCTTGACACGGTTGACGAAATCCTTGACGACCTTGTAGTTGACGTCGGCCTCGAGCAACGCGAGACGGATCTCGCGCATGGCCACATTGACGTCGTCCTCGGTGATGCGGCCGCGTCCGGTAAGCCCGGCGAGTGCGCTGGTGAGACGATCGGAAAGTGCGTCGAACATGCATCGCAGTCTAGCGCTGCACGCGCCAGTGTCTCGGAAGGGGCGGTCACCAGTCCATGGCCCCCGGGGCATGGCGTTGGGCCCAGCCATGGCGTTGAGGCAGCCTCGGCGTTGGGGCCAGCCTGGGCCACGGCGTCGACACCGACGTGCGGGTGGCATCGAGGCGGTCTTTCGCAACAATCGAACACCACGGGACCGCAGCTACAGTTCCAGCTCCAGCGTGGGGGTCTCGGCATCTGGATCGCAGTCGGACGGGCCGGGCCCGTGCCGGCTCTAGCCTGACGCTCCCGTGGGTACTGCTCCCGAGATCCTGGTCATCGCCCGCCAGACAACCTCGGCGGCCGACTCCGTTCAATGGTCGCGAAGAAGCGTCAAGTGAAGGTGCTGGCGCGTGGCAGAGCGTGGCGCGTGGCGCGCACGGCGGGAGGCGTCGCCGGGTCGGGTGCATCGCAGCTCGACTCGCACACGTGCGATCGTGATCCTAGGCGCGCCCTGGCTCCCCATCGACCGCGAAGAGCGCGGCCACGAAGGCATTGGGGTCGAAGTCGCGCAGATCGGTCATCTTCTCGCCGAGACCGACGAACAGCACCGGCACGTCCATGCCGCGCTCGATGGCGAATGCGACGCCTCCTTTGGCCGTGGAGTCGAGCTTGGTCAGCGCGATGGCGGTCAGGCCAGAGGCCTCGTTGAACGCCTTGGCCTGCATCAGGCCGTTCTGGCCGGTCGTGGCATCGAGCACGAAGAGGACCTCGGGCTGTGCCTCCGGGATCCGCTTGCCGATGGTCCGCCGGATCTTGGCCAGCTCATCCATGAGGTTCGACTTGGTGTGAAGACGACCCGCCGTATCGATGATGACGACGTCCACGCCCCGGGCCTTGGCCGCATCCATGGCATCGAACACCACGGCACTCGGGTCAGCCCCTGCGGCATGGGCGATCACCGGGACATCGATCCGCTCGGCCCAGTGGCTGATCTGCTCGATGGCCGCCGCCCGAAACGTATCGCCAGCCGCCAGCAGCACCTTGGCTCCGAGCGACTTGAAGCGATACGCGAGTTTGGCGATGGTGGTGGTCTTGCCGGTGCCATTGACCCCGACCACGAGGATGACCGCCGGGATGCCCGGTCCCGGGATACGTGGCCAGGCGACGGCCTTGCGGTCGGCGAACAGCGCCAGCAGCTCCAGCTGCAAGGCCTTCTGAGCACCGACATCGGTTCGGGCGCGAGCGCGGTCGCAGACCTCGATGGCCAGGTCGGCGCCCAGGTCGGCAGAGATCAGCACCTCCTCGACCTCTTCCCACGTCTCATCGTCGGCACCACCCGCTCCGAGCAGACTCTTGACACGCTCAGCGAACCCCTGCCGGGTAGGTTTCAGGGCGTCCTGGAGCAGGATGCGCTCCGGGGGTGCGGAACCCGGGCGAGGCTCCATCATGCCGGCGTTCCCGAAAGCAGTCTCGGTTCGTCTTCGGGGATGTCGGCCAGCTTCAAGGAGATGACCCGGCTCACTGCATCATCTCCGACAGTCACACCGTAGAGCGCGTCCGCGGCCTCGATGGTGCCTCGGTTGTGCGTGATGACCACGAACTGGATCTCCTCCGCAAGCGAGCGGAGCGCCGACGAGAATCGCCCGACATTGGCTTCATCGAGCGCCGCATCCACCTCGTCGAGGACACAGAACGGTACCGGCCGAACCTCCAGCATGGCCATGAGCAGCGCGACGGCAGTGAGTGCTCGTTCACCTCCCGACAGCATCGCGAGCGGCTGGCGCTTCTTGCCTGGCGGACGAGCGGTGATCTCCACCCCGGTGCTGGTCAGGTCAGTGGGATCGGTCAGGGACAGCTGCGCCTCACCGCCTCCGAAGAGCTGATGGAAGCGGCGCCCGAAGGCGCCCTCGAGTGCCTGGAATGTCTGGCCGAACTGCTCGGTCATGAGCGTGTCGAGGCGGGCCACCATCTCGCGCGTGTCGCGGATGGCCTTCTCCAGGTCCTCCCGCTGTGCCTCCAGCAAATCGAGGCGATCCCTGACCTCGGCCAACTCCTGGACCGCGAACGGGTTGCTGGCGCCGACATCATTGAAGCGGCGGCGCAAGGCAGCGATGCGCGCACGTGTCGGCGGCTCGGTGTCGACATCGGGGGCATCAGGCCCGCTCTCGCGCCACGCATCCAGGGCGGCATCCAGGGCGGCCTCGAGCATCTCGGGCAACTCATCGCCCGCGGGCATCTCCGCTGGCGGATCCTGCTCGCTCTGCTTGAGCAGGGTGGCCAGTCCATCGGCACCGATGGAGGCCAACTCGACCAACAGTCCCTCACGGGCAGCGTCCACCTGCAGGCGAGCTTCCATCTCCGCGACCTCGCTGTGGCGACTCCGGCCCTCCGCCTGGCGTAGCTTCTCGCGCGCCGCACTGGCCGCGCCCTCGGCCGCGAGCAGGGCCTCGCGTTCACCGCGCGCTGACGCCACAGAGGCGTCGAATGCCTCCGACTCCCGTTTCTGCGCGGCCTGTGCGGTCGCCAGCTCGGCCGAATGCCGCTCACGTTCGGTGACGAGGTCGGCATCGCGTCCGCTGAGCGCCACTTCGTCCCGGTCGAGCTCCTCCACGCGGGCCTCGGCCAGGCCAAGACTGACCTCGGCGCGGCGTCGATCTTCGAGCGCCCGATTCCTTGGCGCCGCGGGCTTCACCGGCGGCGCTGGCTGCCGCATCACGCTCCGTGCGCAGCGCCGCCACACGTGCCTCGAGGGCTCGCAGGGCACGCTGGGCTTCCGGGCTGTCGTCGGTATCGGCCTGCGAGGCGTCGAGCGTCTTGAGCTCCGTCGTACGTTGCTGGGCTTCCGCGCTGGCGGTCTCGGCCTCGCTCGTGGCTCGTTCCAGGAGGGCCTCCTGCCAAGCCAGCTCGCGTGCCGCATTCTCGGCCGCCGAGGCCGCCGATCGGTCCGCCTCGTCAGCGATGCGGCGTTCGCGCCGAGCCTGATCCAGCACCCCGCGCGCCTGGGCTGCGTACGTGGTCGCGGCTGCCCGCGCCTCGCCAGCCGCATGGGCACGGGCGTCGCCCTCAGCGACCCCACTCGCAGCACGCTCCGATCGACGCACCACCTCATCACGGGTGGCTCGCCGCTCCAGGGTGGAAGCCCGGGGGGCCGGACGGATGACCCCGACATCATCGACGATGACGCCGGCCGGCGTGACCAGACGCCAGCCCGGCGGCAGCTGCTCCCGGAGGTCGAACGCGTCCTGCAGGGTTGGCACCCAGGCGCAACGCGCCACCAGTCGGGCAGCGTGCCCATCAGGGTCGAGCCGCAATGCGCTCGACAGCGCCCCGCCGCCGACCGCGCTGACGCTCTCCTCGAGCCTCGATGCGGCACGATCACCGGCTCGACCGCGGCCATCGCCACCATCTCGCAGGATCATCACCGCGGAGGCATCGGCGAGCGCGGCCGCATCGTCGGGATCGAGGACGAGACCGGCCAGGATATCGCCCAGGGCGGACTCGACCGCCAGGCGCAGCTCGGGCTCGACTTCCAGACCATCGGTGAACCGCCGTCCGCCACGGGCGCGCGCCGAACGCAGCACGGTTTCATCCGGTCCGATCTCGAGCTGCTGGTCAAGCGCCTCACGCCGAGCGGTCAGTCCCTCCAGCTCGGCCCGCAACCTGCTCAGTGCCTCGTTGGCAGCGGAGACTTCAGCGTCGGCCTCGCTCTGCGTCACACGAGCCTTCGCGGCCTCCTGCTCCGCCGCTTCCTCGGCCGCGTGTGCCGCTGTTCGCGCCGAGGCCGCGGCCTCGGCCGCGTGGGCCATGGTCGCGGCCGTCTGGGTGCGCTCGGCGACCTGTCGTTGCTGGTCCTCGAGACGCTTCGCGGTCTCCGAGGCGCGGCGGACGGCCCGGTCGACGTCGGCGGCCAGGCGTTGGCGAGCGGCCGCCGCGCTGGCAGCGCGGTCCTCGACAGCACGACCAGCCTGGCGCAGCTCCTCAGCATCTCGGATCGCTTCGGCCAGCCGCTGCTCCGCCTGCTCGAGGGCTTCCTCGGCGGCGCGATCCGGCTCCGGCAGGACCGCGGCCATCCGTCGTCGCGCCTCCTCGGCGCGAGCACCGGCTGACTTGCGCTCCTCGGCGATCCGGGCGCGGTCTCGCGCCACGGCCTCGGCGTCGCTGACCGTGCGCGTTCGTGCCAACTCGATCCGCTGGACCACGGCTCGGGCCGCATCCAGCTGCTCGCGCAATCGTTGCTCGGCGTCAGCACGCTCGGAGAGTGCACGAGTGAGCGCGCCAGCCCCCTCCTCTGCGTCGCGCAGGGCGCTGAGCGCAGCATCGGCATCACGCCGTGACGCCCGAAGGGCCTCGGCGTGGCGACGAGATTCGACCTCAGCCGCTCCCAGTCGAGCCCGCGCAGCAGCCACCAGTGCCTCGGCCAACTCGGCGCCGGCCATCATGCGCGCTTCCTGCTGCTCGGCCTGTGCGGCGAGACGGCGTGCCTGGGGCCGCAATTCGGCGAGCAGGTCGCGGACGCGCTCGAGATTGGACTCGGCCTCGCCCAGGTCGCTCTCGGCCTTCTTCCGGCGGCGCTGGTGCTTGCGGATGCCAGCCGCCTCTTCGAACAAGGGACGTCGCTCCTCGGGACGCAGCGCAAGCGCCTGGTCGACCATGCCCTGGCCGATGAAGAGGAAGGCGTTGTCGGCGATGTTGGCGTCGTCGAGCAGCTCCACCAGGTCCCGGAGGCGGATGCGCTGGCGGTTGAGCAGGTACTCGTTCTCACCGGAACGGAACAGCCGACGCGACAGCTCCACTTCCTCGAAGTCGACCGAGAGCAGGCGGTCGACGTTGTCGATGACGAGGCTCACGTCGGCCATGCCCACCGCACGACGATTGGCACTGCCCGCGAAGATGAGGTCCTCGGCGCGCCGACTGCGCAACGCCCGCCCCTGTTCGCCAAGCGCCCAGCGCAGTGCATCCGCGAGGTTGGACTTGCCGCTGCCGTTGGGTCCCACCACTGCCGAGATGCCCGGCCCGAACTCGACCACGGTCCGTTCCGCGAATGACTTGAAGCCGACCATGCGCAGCTCGCGCAGCCTGGCCATGCTCACGGCGTCGCCTCCGTGGTCGCAGCACCTTCGGCCGTGCCCTGCTGGTCAGCCAGCTGCTGCAGGGCAGCCTCGGCCGCGAAGGTCTCGGCTTCGCGACGGCTGCCACCCTCTCCAGTCCCCAGCACGACGCCCTCGATGGCAACCTCGACGACGAAATGTCGGTCGTGATCGGGGCCGGCGGCACTCACGATGCGGTAGCTGGGAGCCCGGCCGGTGGTCGCGAAGGCAAGTTCCTGGAGTCGGCTCTTGGGCGCCTTGAGTGCATCGATGGGTAGCGCGGCCTCCAGCTCTGGCGCGGCCGCGGTGAGGATGAAGTCGCGAGCGGCATCAAGCCCATGGTCCAGGTAGATGGCAGCCACGATCGACTCGAACAGGCCAGCCAGCACCGAACTGCGGCCGCGCTCGCCGGAATTCTCAGCACCCTGTCCCAGGACCAGGGCTTCCCCGATCCCGAGCCGCCGGGCGATCCTGGCCAGGCCCCGGGTCGAGACGATCGCCGCACGACGAGTGGTCAGCCGGCCCTCGGGCTCATCGCGATGACGCTTGAACAGCGCCTCGGACATCACCAGGGATAGAACGGCATCGCCGAGGAACTCAAGACGCTCGTTGGACTCGGAAGCGCCCTCGGGGTGCTCGTTGACGTAGCTGCTGTGGACGAACGCCTCGTTCAGCAGCGCGGGGTCGTCGAATTCCAGCCCGAGACGATCGGCGAGTTCGATCGCGCTCGTTGGCATCGACCCCGGTTGGGGACTACTGGTTGAGGCGCTCGTCGACGTAGTCGACAGCGTCCTGGACCGTGCGGATGTTCTCCGCGTCCTCGTCCGAGATCTCGGTTCCGAACTCCTCCTCGAGGCTCATGACGAGCTCGACGAGGTCAAGGGAGTCAGCGTTCAGGTCGTCCACGAACGAAGCCTCGAGCTTGACATCGGCCTCGTCCACACCGAGCTGCTCGACGATGATCTTCTTGAGTCGCTCGAAGGTCGAAGCGGTCACTCTGTAGGTCCCTCCGTATGGGCTGTATTCACTGTGCCGGTGGTGTCCTCCGGACCTGCCACGGACATCTCATCCTGTTGGGCCCCCTCGCCACGGTCGCTGGTCTTGGCGACGTGACCGAGAACGCCGTTCATGAGCCGCCGCGTCGGCTCTCCGCTGTAGGTTCGAGCGAGCTCTACCCACTCCGATATCGCCACCCGGGCTGGCGTCGTCGGGCAGTGTAGCAGTTCGCCCATGCCACAACGCAGCAGAGCGCGATCGATCCGGGCCAGTTGGACGACGGGATACATGGGGGCGACCTCCTCGATCAGCGCGTCGATGCTGTCGCGGTAGTGCACCACGGCATCGACGATACGGCGGGCGTGCCGGGCCGCGCGCTCGCCGATGTCGCCGTCGGCGAGCCGGCGCACGAGCGCGGTGGTCGCGGTGACCTGCCCGAACTCCGCCTCGAAGACGGCCGCCAGCGCGACCTGGCGACCCTCTCGCTCGGGCCCGTGGACGGTGCTGCGGCCGGTCGCGACGGAGGTCTCCGAAGACCGTCCCTCAGTCAACGTCATCGGATGCGTCAGGACCATCGGGATGGAGAGCCGCCGCTCGCTTCTGCGCGGTCGACTTGTCCACGCCCTGGGAGGCAAGGGTGGCGGTGATGCGTTGGGGGATCTGGGCGCGTGCCGCTGCCGCGGTCACCTCCACCGCGTAGCCGATCATGCGTCGCTTGGCACTGCCGTGGGTGATGAGGACCGTGCCATTGACGCCCAGCAACGGTGAGCCGCCCAGCTTCTCGTAGTCGAAGCGGCCCCGGATGCGCCTGATGCCCGGCCGCATGAACAGATAGCCCAGGGGTCCCCAGGGCGGGCGGCGGAACTCGGTCTCGAGCAGTCCGAACATCACCTGCGAGAGGCCTTCAAAGAACTTCATCACGACGTTCCCGACCGAGGCGTCGCAGACCACCACGTCCGCCGGGTGATGCGGCACGTCGCGACCCTCGACGTTGCCGATGAAGCGCAACTGGGTGTCCCGCAGCAGCGCCGTGGCATCCTGGACGCGCGCCTCACCCTTACCCTCCTCGCCACCGATCGACAGCAGCGCCACGGATGGGTCGGCGACACCGAGGACCCGCTCGCTGAAGAGGGACCCCATGTGGGCGTATTGGGCCAGGTTGATACCGGTGGAGTCCGTGGTTGCACCGATGTCCAGCAGGGTCAGCGGACCGGTCTCGGTGAGCATCTGAACGGCGAGGGCGGGCCGGTCCACGCCGGGCAAGCGCTTGAGATGCAGGATGGCCGAGGTGACGCCAGCTCCGGTGTGCCCGGCCGTGACGACGGCATCAGCCTCGCCGTCACGCACCAGGCGCATGGCGACGTTGATGCTTGCGTCTCGCTTGCGACGGACCGCGACGGCGGGCGCCTCACCCATCTCGACGATCTGGGAGGCCTGTGCCAGCCGCACGTGCGACGGCAAGGGTCCATCGATGAAGGGGCTCATGCGCGCCTCATCGCCGACGAGGATGACGTCCACGTCGGTATGGTCACGAGCCCAGTCGACGACGCCGCGCACGACTTCTTCGGGGGCGTGGTCGCCGCCCATGGCATCGACCGCAACGCGGGGCCGGTCAAGGTAGCCCACTTCCGTTCCGCGGTTCAGGACCCCGACGTCCATCTCAGGCGCTCAGGATGCGTAGGATCGGACGGACCGCCGTCAGGCGCTCTGCTCGGGTGCCTTCTTGTCTCGGACCTTCACGGCCTCGCGGCCGCCGTACCAGCCACAATTGGGGCAGGCGTGGTGGGGACGCTTGGGCTGGTGACAGTGCGAGCACTCCTCCAGGCTCGGGACGGTGAGCGCGTGATGCGAGCGCCGCTCACGCTTGCGGGTGCTCGAGACACGTCGCTTGGGGACTCCCATGGTTACCTCTACTCCTTGTTCCTATCGCAGGCGATCCCGGATCCCGGCCAGGCTGGCCAGTCGCGGATCGATGTCGTCATCAGGGTGGCCGTGCACTGGGTCGTCGAGGAGGTCGGCACCGCAGGTCTCGCACAGCCCGGGGCAGTCGGGACGGCACAGCGGCGCGATCGGTTCGGCCAGCGAGATGGCGTCCCAGATGGCTGGCTCCAGGTCCAGCTCGTGATGATCGTCGATGCGCAGCAGCTGTGGGTCTGTCGACACCGCCACGGCGACACCGCTGCCGACGTCGATAGCCGGCACAGCTTCTTCTTCGAGGTCGACGCTCAGTGGGGCGAGAGCTGGGCGCAGACAGCGCGAGCAGCGCTCGGCCAGCGCCGTATCGAAGTGTCCCTGGACCAGGATGCTGCGCCCCGAGTTGATGAGTCGGAGCTCACCCTTGACCGGCTGCGCCAGCTCCAACTCTTCAGCCATCGACAGCGTCGCGGCCGCGACCTCGAAGCGTTCGCTGGTCCCGGGCGCCGAACGCAGCAGGTCTGCGACGTTATAGCTGAGCATTGGTCCGCTCGTCCGACGCGGACTCAGGGACTGCGTCGGACGGCTCGGTACCATCATCTGGATAGCGGTCGTCGAGCGCTGACAGGCCTCGACGGATCGACTGCAGCGCCTTGACCACCTCGCCCTCAAGCTTGACGAGGACATTGGCGGCGTAGGCATCGGCGCCCTGCTGGATCTCCTGTGCCTCGCCGCGGGCCTCTTCGATGATCTCCTCGGAGCGCTGCTCTGCGGCACGGGTCAGCTCACGCTCCTCGATGAGGAAGGCAGCCTGTTCCTGGGCGCGGGCGATGACCCGTTCAGCCTCATCCTGGGCACGCTCGACGAGTCGCGAGGACTCGTCGTTGATGCGCTTCGCCTGGCGGACCTCTTCAGGCACGGCGACACGTAGCTGCTCGATCAGATCGGTGGCAGCCACCTTGTCGACCATCACGGCGTTGGTACCGGGAAATCGGCGACCTTGCTCGATCAGAGCATCGAGTCGCTCGATGAGGAACATGAGGTCTATGGCGTGGACTCCCGTTGAGCAGGCAGGGACGACTGGGCATTGTAGCCCACGAACGGCTGGTCCCTGCCCTCCCTACTACTGTAGCTGACGCTCGGCATCGTCGGCGTCACCCGCCCCGCGGATGCTCACGCAGGTGCCGGGCGACCGCTTCGGGGACCATGGCGCTGACATCGGCACCGAACGCTGCGATCTCCCGGACCAGGCTGGAGCTCAGGTAGGCGTACTCGATGCCGGTCATGAAGAAGACCGTGTCGATCTCCGGCGCCAGCTTGCGATTGAGATGAGCGATGGCCTGCTCGTTCTCGAAATCGGACACCGCTCGCAAGCCACGCACGATCGAGGTCGCGCCGCGCTGCCGGGCGAGATCCACGGTGAGACCCTGGAAGGTGATGACCTCGACCTCGCCGCCCTTGGGGCCGAGCTCATCGTCGAGTGCCTCACGGATCATCTCGACCCGGTCGGCGGCATCGATGCTGGGCGTCTTGCGGGTGTTGACCAGTACGGCCACGACGAGCTGGTCGAAGACCACGCTGGCACGCTCGATGACATCGATATGGCCTCGAGTGACGGGATCGAACGATCCGGGATAGACAGCCAGTCGCATCAGCGTCCTCCTGGGGCGGGCTCAGGGGTCCGACGATACACGCTCAGGGCAGTCTCGCCGAAGCGACGTTCGCGGATCCGCGACAGCTCGCCGATGCGAGCCGGCGGAGCGTCCTTCCAGAAATGCTTGGCTGCGACGACCGCAGCGCCATAAAGCCATGGGACCTCGGGTTCGCCGAGACGCCACAGGCTGGCCAGGAGGTCGTCCTTCTGCGCATAGGGCGGATCGAGGACCACCGAGCCGAAGGGTCCCAGCGGGCCAGTCGCCTCAGCCACCGTCGCCGCAGCCAGGTAAGCCAGCACGTCAGCGCGCACGACGCGAGCAGTAGCGCCCAGGTGCGTGTGCTCCAGGTTGCGCTTGATGACGCCGACAGCACGCCCGTCCCTCTCGACCATGACGGCGGCCGGCGCTCCCCGGCTCAGCGCCTCGATGCCGATCGCCCCGGAGCCGGCGAAGAGGTCCAGCATCGGCCGCTCCCAGATGTCGGCTCGCTCGGACTCCAGGATGGAGAAGAGCGCCTGCTTGACCTTGTCACTGAAGGGGCGAGTGGCATGTCCCGGGGCTTCCAGGCGCAATCCACCTGCCGAGCCCGTGATGACTCGTCCGGCATCAGGCACCGACGTTCTCGGAGTCGTCGCTCTCTCCCGCCGCGATGGCCGCGAGCCAGCCATGGGCCAATTCGAGTTCCAGCGCTCCGAGGTGCGGCAACAGCCGCCCCTGAGGATCGAGCATCGACTCTGCGAGAGCGCGACACCGTACGGCCAGCTCCTGGTGCTCCTGGCGCGCCAGCGACGCCACGCGCATCCGCGGCAACCCGCTCTGGGTCAGGCCCAGCACATCGCCCTCGCCACGGAGCCGCCAGTCCTGCTCGGCAAGCGTGAAACCGTCACTGGTGTCATGGATGGCTTTCAATCGAGCCCAGGCCACACTGTCCTCGGGCACCTGCGCGACCAGCACGCAGAACGACTGCGCCGCGCCCCGACCCACACGACCGCGCAGCTGGTGCAGCTGGGAGAGCCCGAAGCGGTCGGCGTTGAGGACGATCATCATGGTCGCCTCGGGCACATCGACGCCCACCTCGACCACGGTGGTACCCACGAGCACATCGAGCTTGGCCGTCGCGGAACCGGCGCCATCTCGGTGTCGCGCTCAGAGGCACGCATCCGACCATGCACGAGCCCCACCCGCAGGGGCGCCAGCTGGGCCCGCAGGCGTGCGGCGACCTCCTCAGCGCCCGTGGCCGCCGCATGCTCCCGCCACTTCGGCAACGAGGGTGGCAGTTCGGCACTGTCGTCCCCATCATCGGAGCCCTGGGGATCGATATGCGGCACCACCACGAAGCTACGGTGGCCCATCTCGGCTTCCTTGTGCACCTGCCGCCAGGTGCCCTCGAGGTCGGCTGGAGACTTGATGCCGGTCAACGTGGCGACCCGACCCGATGGCGCAGTACGCAGGTCCGAGACATCGAGGTCTGCATACAGGACCTGGCCCAGCGTGCGCGGGATCGGTGTCGCGGTCATGAGCAGCACGTGCGGCGATCGGCCCTTGGCGGCCAGCGCCTCCCGTTGTGCCACGCCGAATCGATGCTGCTCATCGACCACCACCAGGTCGAGCCGCGCGAAGTCGACCGACTCCTGGAGCAGTGCGTGCGTGCCCACCACCACCTGCGCCTGACCGGAGGCGATGGCCTCCAGGGCTGACTTGCGGCCACTGCCGCTGAGCGAGCCGGTCAGCAAGGTGACGCCGATGGCGGCCTCCGCGAGGAGGTCGGCCGTCGTCTCGGCGAGCTGTCGGGCCAGCAGATCGGTCGGTGCCAGGAGCGCAGCCTGCCCGCCGCCGAGTGCCACCAGTCCCAGGGCATGCGCAGCCACCGCGGTCTTGCCCGAGCCGACGTCGCCCTGGATGAGCCGCAACATGGGCGTGTCGTCGGCCAGATCGGCCCCCACCGCCGCCATGGCGGCCAGCTGGTCGTCGGTCAGTCCCACCTCTCGCCCGAGCCGTCGCGACAGTCCAGCCGCGATGACCGTTCGGAGTCGCTCATCGTCGGCGGAATCGACGACCAGCGCCGCACGCCGCTCATGGTGGCGCTGCCGTCGACGTGCCACCATGCCCAGCTGGAGCGCCAGCAGTTCGTCATGGGCAAGGCGCTCCACGGCCGCATCGCGCTGCTCGAAGTCGTCGGGGTAGTGAGCGGCTTCGATCGCCGCTCCGATGCTGGGCCCGGAGTCGAGCACATGGTCGGGCAGGTATTCGCGGTATGGCCCATAGCGGTCGAGTCCAGCCCGGATGGCGGCCCGCAGCGACTTGGCGGTCACGCCGCGAGTGAGTCGATAGACGGGCACGATGCGACCGGCGTGGAGCATGTCGCTGCCGTCATCCCGCTGGAAATCGGGATTGTCCAGCTGCGGCTGCCAGCCCCGCTGCTTGACCTTGCCGCTGGCCACGATGACATCACCGGTCTTGAGCTGACGTTCGATGAAGCGCCGACCGAACCAGGTCACCTGCACGTCCCCGGTCTCATCGCGCAGCATCGCCGTCGTCCGCTGGACCCGGCGCCGGAATGTCTGCTCCACGCGGAGCGACTCGACGGTGGCACGCACGGTCACCGGCGTCCCTGGCTCGAGGTCGGCCAGCCGGCCCAGTGGAACGACCTCGCGGAGATCCTCGTAGCGGCGCGGGAAGGTGGTCAGCAGCTCACGCACGGTGGTGATGCCCATGCGTCGACCGTGGCGCCGCAGGACCGACGCACCCGGTAGGCCGGAGTCGCCGATGAGCGTGTCCAGGCCAGCCGGGACCGGCGCCACGACACCCGATGCCTTGGCCACCAGCTACTCGACCGCGACCAGGAGGTGATCGTGCGCGCTGTCCACCATCGACGAACTCGAGCTCCGCAGGCAGTCGGGCCTCGACGAACCGCGCCCGCAGGGAGCCTTCGGTCTCGGCCCCGATATCGGACCCAAGGTACAGCGTGACCAGCTCGAATCCGTCGAACCGCAAGAGCGCGGTCATGGTCACCGATCCGATATCGGCACCCCATGCCAGCAGTCGGTCACCGGCGTCCAGCGCAAGGATGTCACCCACCCGCACAGCGTGGCCGTCGACCACCGAGTCACTGGCCGCCGTGATGACGCTGAACGACCGCAGCGCCGCTGCCTCGTCCGCCATTCGCCCGGCGTTCTCGTCAGCCGTGAGCGACGCATCGAAGGCCAGCACCGCCGCGATGCCCTCGGCCGCGTTGCGAGTAGCCACGACGTGGAGCCCGACCGATGGGACGAGCGAGGCGACCGACCGAGCGGCCAGCACACCATCCTGATCGTTGGGCAACACGATCACGTCGGGTGTGCCACAGGCGGCCACGGCCGCGGCGATCTTCCCGACCGAAGGCTGCCTGCCATCGGCCGTCCCTACCACAGAGGCCCCCAGCGATGACAGCACATCGGCCAGGCCGGGTGCGCTGGCGCCGGCCACGATGGCGATGGCAGGCGCGGTTGGGCGCGATGTCGGAGACCCGGCAGCGCGCGACGCCCGTTTGGCAGAGACCGTGGGTGGCTCGGCGACCTGTGCCACCTGGTCGTCCAGATCGCGAACCTCGATGTGGCTCAACCGACCGTATGGCAGGGCGAGCCCGATGGCCAGATCGGGCCGCGGCCCATGGACATGGACCCGAACGCGCCGGCTATCGCCGGCGACGACCACCGAGTCGCCGCCGGCCAGCAGGGCTCGGCGAAGGGCATCCACGTCGATGTCAGCGTTGGCCGACGCCAGCAGGTACTGCGTCTCGTAGCCCAGCCCGTCTGCATCATGGCCGTGTGGCGGGCGATGCTCGAGGTGACGGTCGCCGCCAGCCGGATCGATCCTCACCATGGCGCGTGCCGGACGCGGCGCGGTTCGCAAGGCGCTGTCGTGCCGGCCGACCTGGAGCATGCCCTCGAGCACACGGAAGAGGCCTTGCGCGCCCGAATCCACGACGCCTGCGTCCGCCAGGACCGGGAGCAAGCTCGTCGTGCGCTGCACGGATGTGGCGACCGCCTCGATGGTGTCGGCCAGCACGACCTCCACATGGCGCTGCCGGCCAGCCGCCGACGCAGCGGCGTCGGCGGCGTCCCGGATGACCGTCAGGATGGTCCCCTCCACCGGCGCCTGGACCGAGCCATAGGCGACGTCGGAGCCCATGCGCAGTCCGTGCGCCAGGTCGACACCGTCGGCACGACGGCGGCCCTCGACTCGTCCGGTCATGCCGCGGATGATCTGGGAGAGGATGACGCCGCTGTTGCCGCGAGCGCCCGTCAACGCGCCGCGGCTCAGGGCCTCAGCCACGCTATCGAGGTCACGGTCGCCCTGGGGCAACCGTTCCGCTTCGGCCAGTGCGGCGCGCATGGTGGCGAGCATGTTGGACCCCGTGTCGCCATCGGGCACCGGAAAGACATTGAGCGCGTCGACCTCGTCGACATGTCGCTCCAGGTTGGCCGTGGCAGCGGCAACGGCGCGCAGCAGCATGGGTCCGCCGACATGGAGTCGCGTCATCGCGGTCGCGAGCCGGTCCCACGCGAGCGCCGCGCTCGCTCGCGGCTTGCTTCAGCGGTCATCCCGTCCCTCCGTGGTGGCCGGGCCGATGGTATAGTACGCGGCCGTGGTCGGTCCCCGATCACTCCCTGTGTCACTCGAACTCCTGAGGAAGATCATGGCTCGCTCCTGCGCGAAGTGCGGCAAGACCTCGATGGGCGGATACAACCCACAGTCGGTGGGCATGAACCGCGTTCGTGCGCATCGCCGCTACAGCGTCAACCTGCAGCAGCTGAAGGTCTACGAAGGCGGCCGCGTCACGCGCACGCTCATCTGCACGCGCTGCCGCCGCACCCTGATGAAGTCGGCCTCCTAGGCACCAGCCTTCATCGTTCGTAGCCCAGCTCCCGCAATCTCGGCCCACACAACCGCTCCACCTCCCGCTGTTCGGCAGCGTTGAGGTCGGTTCGCCAGCGCCCCACCGAGGCGCTACTCACGGCGCCCTCGTAGTCGGGGCGTTTCGCCTCTGGTGCCACGTCCTCGTCACGCCCTACCGACGCGAGCCAGGCTGCGTCGAGGTCCACGCCGATGCCGCCACAGATGGCCTGCAACGTCGTGGTCGGGTCGTCCACCAGCGATTCGTACCGGACCTCGGTATAGCGCGGGTCGCCGCGCCACGCCTGACCGATGGCGACATCATCGAGCCAGCGCTGTGCATATGTCGCGAGGGTGCGAGGCACCAGGACCTTCTGCCACGTCCCATCGACCCAGCGCCAGTCGGGATGCTGCCGCATCGAACAGATGACATCCCTGGCATCGCGCACGATGTGGATGATCGCGGCTTCCGGAAAGCGCTGCATGATCCAGTCGAGGTGCCGGATGTTCTGGGGCGTCTTCTCGGCCCAGCGAGTCTTGCCGGCATCGCGCCGGGCACGCTCGGCGAAGGTATCGATGAAGGCACCCTGTGACGCTGATGACGCGCGCCACGCCCGCAACTCACCAAGCGGGATGGCGTACGACTGCGCCAGCCACTCCAGGTTGTAGGCGGCCGGCACGAAGAGTTTGGTCTCGGCGCCGGAGCTGATCTCAGGATGCCGGTCCAGCAACTTGCGCAGCAGCGTGGTGCCACTGCGTGGCGCGCCGCCCATGACGATGTGGTGCTCCGGTGATCGGTAGTCGGTCATGCGCCAGCGCCTCTGACCGAGCCGGGCGGCACGGTTGCGCACCCGCGTGAGCAGCCGGCTGCCGCTAACGCTCACGCGTCGCTGTCGAGCCAGATGGTCATGGGCCCGTCATTGACGAGCTCGACCTCCATCTGGGCACCGAACTGGCCGCGGCCGACGCTGACACCCCGTGCCTCCACGGCGGTCGCGAACGTCTCGACCAGGTCTGCCGCCAAGCCTGGCTCAGCAGCACCGATGAACGATGGCCGACGACCTTTGCGGACGTCGGCGTAGAGCGTGAACTGGCTGACCACCAACATGGCACCACCGGTATCGACCAGCGATCGGTCGGTTCTACCCTCGGGGTCACGGAAGATGCGCAGGTCGACCGACTTGGCCGCCATCGCCCGCGCTCGTGCAACGTCGTCACCAGGACCGACGCCCACCAGTGCCAGCAGACCTGGACCGATACTGCCCGTCACGGCATCGGCCACCCTGACCTCGGCGCGGACGACGCGCTGGAGCAGCACGCGCATCCGCTAGCGTGCGCCGGCCACGCCCGCAGCGTCGAAGACCCTCCGACCCTTGAGCGCGCGCTGCCGCACCAGGTCGACCTCATCGGAGGCGTCGCGGCGGCGCTGGAAGAGGGCGGAGCCGACGATGCAGACATCGATCCCATGGCTGCCCACGATCTCCGCGGTCTTGCTGTTGACGCCGCCATCGACGTGGACCAGGCCACCGCGGCCGGCATCCGCCAGCAACGCCCGCGACTCGGCGATCTTGGGCGCGGCCTCGGGGATGAAGCTCTGACCGCCCCAGCCCGGGTACACGGTCATGATCATGATGACGTCGAGCAGCGACGCCCTGCTCGCGACCGCCGAGACCGGCGTATCCGGACTGATGGCAAGGCCCGCACCCATGTCCGCCGCATGGATGGCGGCGATGGCGCCGTCCTTGGCCCGATCGGTCTCACGCGTCTCGATGTGGAAGGTGATGGTATCGGGCTGGGCCTCGATGAAGCGGTCCATATACCTGGCTGGCTTGGCGATCATGAGGTGAACATCAAGGGGCAGGTCGGTGAGTCGGCGGAAGGCCTTGACGATGTCCGGGCCGAAGGTCAGGTTGTCGACGAAGTTGCCGTCCATGACGTCGAGGTGGATCCGGTCAGCTCCCGCTCGTTCCATCTTGTGGACGACTCGGTCCAGTCGGCTGAAGTCCGCGTTCAGGATGCTCGCCGAGACCTGTACCGTCGCAGCCGACGCTGTCATGCCTCGGCCCCGTTGGATGGCCGCCCCCGGCTGCCCGCGAGTGCCTCGGCACTTCGACGCTCGATGACCTCCCGTCGTCGCTGCACGGCCGCCGGCGTCGGCTCGCCCGCTCGTTCCGCAGCCAGCTGGCCGCAGGCCGCCCCGATGTCGATGCCGCGGTTCCGGCGCACCGTGGTGTGCAGGCCCACCGCCCGCAGGATCGAGGCGAAACCCTCCACGCGATCAGGATGCGAGGGCAGCCACGGCGTATGAGCGACCGGGTTCATGGGGATGAGGTTGACATGGGCAAGACGACCGCGCAGTAGCTCGGCCGCGGCATGGGCATCGTCTGGGGTGTCGTTGATGCGGTCGATCATGACCATCTCATACGTCACGCGGCGGCCGGTGGCGTCGGCGTAGGCAGTGGCCGCGGCTACCACGTCCTCGAGAGGGTAGCGCCGGTTGAGCGGCACCAGCACATCCCGCAGTCGCGGGCGCGCCGCATGTAACGAGACGGCCAGTTTGTACTGGCGGCGCAATGAGGTCATGCGCTCGATGCCTGGGATCACGCCACTGGTGCTGACGGTGATGTGCCGCTGTCCCAGCCCGAAACGATTGGTGTCGCTGAGCGCACCACAGGCAGCCAGGACGGCGTCGGGGTTGAGCAGGGGTTCACCCATACCCATGAAGACGATGTTGGTGAGCCGGCGCCCTTCCGCGGCCAGCTCGTTGCGCCAGTAGCGAGCCTGGTCGATGATCTCCGACGTGCGCAGGTCGCGCCACAGCCCCAGCTCGCCGGTCGCGCAAAAGGGGCATCCGACGGCGCAGCCAGCCTGGCTGGAGATGCACAGCGTGGTCCGTTCGCGACGGGGGCCGCGCGCCGGGTAGCGCATCATCACCGATTCGATGACGCGACCGTCGTCGAGGCTGTGCAGCGCCTTGTCGGTCAGCCCGCCATCGGTCGAGCGACGCTCGGTGTCGACCAGGGTGCTGAAGCGATAGGCGCCCTGGAGCGACTCCCGAAGGGGGCCTGGGAGCGTGTGGATGTCATCGAATGACTCGGCCCGGCCGGACCAGACGTGATCGGCAAGCTGCCGCGTCCGGAAGGCGGCCTCCCCGTGGTCAGCGAACCAGGACAGCAGCTCCTGGGGCGAGGCGTCGGAGATCCCGGGCCGGTCATCCTGCGGCCCGCTGGCCGGGAGGTCGAGCAGCGGGAGCGATGAACCGCCGCCGTCCCTGAAGGACGCAGCGGGATCAGGCATGGCAGCTGGGTCGGGCATGGGCATCGAGCCGGAATGGTAGCGCCGACCGCCAGATGTAGCCGACGAGGGCGCCGAGCGGTCGACGCGTCGCGACTAGGGTCGCCTCCCGCGCAGGTACTCCGCCCCGGTCATGCGCCGCCCGCCAGCCGGCTGGACCTCGTCGAGGCGGAGCAGGCCTTCACTCGTTCCGACCAGGATGGCTCCCTCGACCGTCGCGATGGTGCCGACCGCGGGTCCCGGTATTCGGAGGCAAGGCGGTCGCGGACCAGACCTTGAGCCGGTCCGCGCCCCACTCGAGGAAGGAGCCTGGCCAGGGCTGGTAGGCACGCACCTGGCGTTCCAGCAGCGCCGCCGGGCGCGTCGGATCAAGCCAGCCATCGCTGCGATGCAACGGCCTGGTCATGGTCACGCCGTGAGAGGGTTGTGGACGAGCACGCAGCGTGCCGTCGAGCCATCCGGGCAGGTTCTCGACGAGCAGGTCCGCACCCAGCTCGGCGAGGCGGGCCTCCAGCTCAGGAGTGCTCTCGGTGCCATCGAGGCTGAGTCCACGCTGGGCCAGGATGGGACCTGTATCGAGGCCCGCGTCCATGCGCATCAGCGTCACGCCCGTCTTCGCGTCGCCCTCGAGGATGGCAGCCGGCACCGGCGCGGCACCACGATGGCGGGGCAACAGGGACGGGTGGATGTTGAGCGCACCATGACGCGGAAGTGCGAGCACGGCACCCGGGATGAGACGTCCGTAATCGGCCAGGACGATGAGTCCTGTGCCGGTTTCGCGGAGCTCGGCCTGCACGGCTTCGTCGCGCAGTGTGGTGGGCGTGCGGACCATCAGCCCGGCCTCGGCCGCGGCCTCTGCGACGGGCGTGGCCGTCAGCGCTCCCTTGCGTCCGGCCGGTCTGGCCGGCGCGGTGATGACCGAGTCGATTTCCACCAGCGGGGAGTCAAGCAGCCTCCGCAGGGCCGGCAACGCCACCGAGCCGCTGCCGAACACGAGCGTCCGGACCGGTGTCGTCATGGGTAGCGGATCAGGCCAGTGCCGGCATCTCCCTGCCGGGTTCGTCCGCGACTTCCTCCTCGAGTCTTCCCACCGGGATGAGGTCGTCGAACGACTCGAGGTAGTCGATATACAGTTTGCCGTCGAGATGGTCGAGCTCATGCTGCATGGCCCGCGCCAGGAGGCCGGTCCCGACCGACGTGATGCGCTTGCCGTGGCGGTCCTGGGCCTCGACCCAGACCTTCTCCTTGCGGTTCACATAGGCCACGTAGCCAGGCACCGAGAGGCAACCTTCGAGGTCGTTGTCCTCGCCCGATGAGCGGGTGATGACGGGGTTGACGAGCTCATAGAGGCGACCTTCTACCTCGATGACGCAGACCTGCATGGCCTCTCCGATCTGGGGCGCAGCCAGGCCGACGCCGGGCGCGTCTCGCATCGTCTGCGTCAGATCGTCGAGCAACTCGTGCAGATACTTGCTGAAGCTGGCGACGGGCTCGCCCCTGAGTCGCAGCCGCGGATCACCGAGGGTAAGGATGGGCTTGACGGTCATGGCCCGGGATTATATCCGGACCATCGAATACCCTGGCCGATCGACTCGACGGAGAGTTGTCGTGTCGATGCCCGGAGACGTGCCCGAGCCGGCCAGGCGCAGGCATGACGCGTATCGAACGGCCTGGTCACTCCAGGCGTCACAGCAGGCTCTCAGGATCGACATCCACCGACCACGGTGCGCCCGGGTCCCCGTCGAGTACCGCGGCTGGATCGGGCCCGCGCAGGACCACGTGGAAGCGCCAGCGGCCACCACGCCGGGCGATGTACGCCGGCACCGGCCCGAGCACCGAGACATGCGCCTCGAGCTCCGTGGAATGAGCACGCAGGCGCGTCACCATCGTGGTCGCAGTCTCAACGGCGGCCTCTCGCCTGGAGAGGGCGACCGTCAGCTTGATAAGGCGACCGAATGGCGGGGAGCCAAAGCGGCGACGGCGCTCCAGCTCGGCATCGATGAAGGCGGCGCCGCTACCCGATGCGACGGCCACGATCGCGGGGTGGTCCGGCTGATACGTCTGCAGCATCGCCGTACCGGGTCGATCACCCCGGCCCGCCCGGCCCACGGCCTGGGTCAGCAGCTGCCAGGTGCGCTCGGCGGCGCGTTCGTCTGGCAGGTTGAGCGCGATATCGGCCGAGACCACGCCAACCAGCGTGACCTCGGGGATATCCAGCCCCTTGGCCACGAGGCTGGTGCCGACCAGGACATCCAGGGCACCGGCGGTGAAGTCGTCGATGACGCGGATTGCCGCGCCCTTGCGCTCCACCACATCGCGGTCGAGTCGCGCCACCCGCAGATCGGGAAAGCGCACCTTGACTTCCTGCTCGACGCGTTCAGTGCCGCCGCCCAGGTACCGGATGCGGACCGACTCGCAGGCCGGGCAGCGCTTGGCCACCGGTGCCGATGCCCCGCAGTGGTGGCACCGCAGCGCCACGGCCGAGGAATGGAACACCAGCGGCCGCTGGCACTCCGGGCAGATCTGGACGTAGCCACAGTCGCGACACAGCACCACGCTGGCGGATTCGCGCCGGTTGATGAGGAGGATGGCCCGGTCCCCAGCCGCCCGATCGAGCTCAGCCAGTCGGGCTACCAGCGGCGCCGAGAGCAGTCCGCGGTTGCCCTCGGCCAACTCCTCGCGCATGTCCACGATGTCGACGTGGGCCGGAGCGCCGGAGCGGCGGCCCCGCAATCGCAGGTGGCGGCCCGCGCCTTCGCGCATGGCTGCCACCGTCACGATATCGGGTGTGGCTGAGCCCAGCACCACGGGCACCCCGGCGAGCGCACCCAGCACGATGGCGACATCGCGCGCCTGGTAGCGAGGCGTGCGATCGGACTTGTAGGCCTGGTCGTGCTCCTCATCCACGACCACGAGGCCGAGCGGATCGGGCGGTGACAACACGGCCATGCGCGTGCCTACCACCACCTTGACCTCGCCACGACGGATACGGCGCCATTCATCGCCCCGCTCGCCGTCGCTCATGGCGCTGTGGAGCATCGCCACTTCTACTCCGAGATCGTGGCGCAGCCGATCGAGCAATGGCGTGGCTAGCGCGATCTCCGGCACCAGCACCAGGGCACCGCGGTCGGCTCTCAGGGATGCGGCGATAGCCTCGGCGTAGACGGTGGTCTTGCCGCTGGCCGTGTCGCCATCGAGCAGGATGGTCTCGTGTCGCGATCCATCGATGGCACCGGCGATGAGCCCGACGGCCGCGGATTGCTCGGCGTCGGGGCCGGACCCTGCCGGCCGAGTGCCGCGCGTCGGTTCCGCCCGACCGGCCAGTGGTCGCCGCTCGACCACTCGCACCTCGAGCTCGAGCAAGCCGCGCCGGGCCAGGCTCGAGACGGCTGACGCGCCATGGCGATCGGCCAGACGAGCCGCGACATCGGCACCGCCGTGGCCGCCCGCAGCAAGTTCCGCCAGGAGCGCGCGCTGGCGTGGGCCCAGCGGGGGGCCATCGGGGCGTTCACCGGCCGCAAGCCGTGCCGCACCCTCGCGCCCGGCCCCCGTGATGACCGCCCAGCGTTCCTGCCGCGGACGCGCCGTGGCCGGGACCACTCGCCACTCCAGGAACAAGACCCTATCCTCTTCCAGCGCACGCAGGGCACGCAACCGCGTGGCCCGGCTGGCCACCTCCGGCAGATCGTCCACCCGGATGCCGTCACCGCCCCCGGCACGGACCGCCGCCAACAGCGCATCTGCCTCCCCTTCCCCGCCTCCTGCGGCGACGGCGAACAGGTCGATCCGCTCGAGGGTCCCGGGCGGCAGCATCGCCCGCACCACCATGCCCGGTGGCGCCAGGTAGTGGCGGGAGACGTGCGCAGCGAGTCGACGCGCCAGTGGCCCCAGGAGCGGGCCGTCGGAGCGGACCCTCGCCAGCAGTGGCTTGGCGTCCATCTCGGGCGGCGGCGCTTCGGCTAGCACCACACCGACCGCACGGCGTCGGCCGAACTCGACCATCACCGCTTCACCGGGCTCGATATCGGCCAGCCACGCGGGCACCGCATAGGTGAAAGCGCGCCCGCCCGGGGCGCCGGGCGCGTCGACCGCGACATCGACGAAGCGTGGCTCCGTCATCGGTGACTAGACCAGGATGCGGCGATCGGCGGAGCGGGCGTGCTCTGCGGCGATGACGGCGTCGATCTTCTCGGCAGTGCGGTCGATCTGGTCGGTCTCATTGACCACCACGTGGTCGTACTCGGATTGGCGGGACAGCTCGAACTCGGCGTTGCGCAATCGGACCTCCATCTCGGCCGAGGTCTCGGTAGAACGGACCTGCAGGCGCTCCCTGAGGACCTGGAAGGACGGCGGCACCACGTAGATGAGCAGCGCGTCGGGGACCTTCTCGCGCACCTTGTGGGCGCCCTGCACGTCGATCTTGAGGATGGCATCGCGACCAGACTTCAGCGCCGACTGGACCTGGTCCCGCGGTGTGCCATACCAGTTGCCGTGGACCTTCGAAGCCTCAAGCAGTCCCTCGGCTGCGTCCAGCCGCTGGTAGTCGTCGACGGACAGGAAGTGGTAGCTGACTCCGTCGATCTCCTGCGGTCGACGGGCCCGGGTCGTCACGGTGATGACGTAGTGGCGTGGATGCTGCGGATGGCGCCGCTGCATGGCCTCGATGATGGTGTCCTTGCCCACGCCCGAAGGCCCGGAGATGATCACCAGCTGCGCACCTGGCTCGCCGTGGATCGCGCGAATGGTCAGCCCCTCCGTTCAGCTCTGGCCCGCAACCCGTCGAGGACGGACTCGAGCGTCTGTGGCAATGGTGCCTCACAGCGGACGAGTCGACCTGACCCGGGTGACAGGAACTCCAGCTTCCAGGCGTGCAGGAAGAGACGCTCCAGTCCGTCGGGCCCGCGACGGATGGCCGCTCGCGCGTACACCGGGTCGCCGGCCACGGCATGACCGATCGACGCCAGGTGCACGCGGATCTGGTGGGTTCGACCGGTGATGAGGTCGAGCTCCAGGAGCGTCCAGTCGGCGAAGCGTTCACGGACGCGATAGCCGGTCACCGCGGGCTTGCCATCCCCGGTGACCGCCATCCGCTGCCGGTGCTGGGGATCGCGGCCGATGGGCTTCTCGATCCGCCCAAGCTGCGCGTTGACCACGCCACCGGCCAGCGCCAGGTACGTCTTGCGCACCCGACGAGCCTTGAGCTGCGCCTGCAGCGAGACCTGCGCGGCGTCGTTCCGTGCCACCACGATCAGGCCGCTGGTGTCGCGATCGAGCCGGTGCACGATGCCGGGTCGCTCCACGCCGGCCACCGTGCCGAGGGCGCCCCCGCCGGCGTCAAGGCCAAGCAGTGCATTCACCAGGGTGCCGCTGGCGTGACCCGGAGCCGGGTGCGTGACCAGGCCGGCGGGCTTGTCGATGACGATGACGTCGTCGTCGCGGTAGACGATGTCGAGCGGGATATCTTCGGGCTGCAGTTCATCGATGCGTGCTTCGGGTACGTCGAGCATGAGCCTAGCGCCACTGCGCACTGGATCACGCGCTCGAATACGCTGGCCGTCCGCCGTCAGGCGCCCGTCGGAGATGAGGCGCTGCACGTAAGCGCGCGAGAGTCCGGAGGCGTCGGCCACGAAGCGATCAGCACGACTGCCCTCGGCACCTGCGGGCACGTCGAACGAGCGAGGCTCCGTCACGTCGATCCCGCGGCCCGGCGGCGTCGGCCAGAAATGGCGCGGTCGCCCAACAGGGCCGCAGCGAACAGGGTGACGATGCCCAGGGACACGGCAGCATCGGCGATGTTCCAGGCGTACCAGCGTGATCCGCCGATGCCCAGGTCCACGAAGTCCACGACATGGCCAAGGCGGATGCGATCGAGGAGGTTGCCGACGGCACCTCCCAGCAGCAGGGCCAGCCCGATGGTGACCAGCGGTCCCAGCCTGGCCGCGTGGCGCCATTCATACCAGGTGATGCCGACGATGACGACCAATGTGAGCACGGCCATCAGCATGGCCGAGGTGTCGAGAAAACCGAAGATGGCGCCGTCGTTGTAGGTCTTGGCGATGCGCACGAACTCGCCGATCAGCTCGGTGGGGCCACCGGGCTCGCCAGCCGCGATACTGCGGGAGGCCAGCTCGAATGACGCGTCGACCCAGGCCTTGCTGAGCTGGTCGAGCAGGACCACGCCACCGGCAAGTCCCAGGAACAACGCCCAACGTCTTCGCATCTGCGACGACGTCTCGCGGGCCTCACCCTGCTCGACCGAGGCCGGCGCCTCAGTCACCGGCGCCTCCCAGCGCGATGGTCACTGCTCCGGTTTCGAGCGTGACCTCGACACCGCCGTCACCACTGGACGGGTGGCCGCGACGGATCTCGTCGGCCAGGGTGTCCGCGGCGATCGCCTCGAACCACGGCTCGATCCGATCGAGCGTTTCGGCCGGTCCGCCCAGGTGGAGCGTGATGTGTGCATCCAGGTCGAGCTCGGCCTGCTTGCGCAGGTCCTGGATCGCACGGGTGATCTCGCGAGCATCGCCCTCAGCGATGAGCTCCGGGCTCAGCTCGGTATCGATGACGACCACGATGCCTTCGTCATGAGCCACCGCCGTACCGGGACGAGGCGTGGCCAGGATCTCGACCTCGCCAGGTCCCAGAGTCACGCCGCCCAGGGTCACGCTGCCGTCGGGGTGGTAATCGACATCGTTGGCGCGGGCCGCGGACATGATGGCCGGGATCGCCGGGCCGTACTTCTTGCCGATGACGGGCAGCAGCGGCTTCACGCGCTTGTCGACCAGCTCGGACTCATCGCCGATGATCTCGACCGACTTGACGTTGAGCTCGTCGCGCAGCAGGCCCAGCAGTTCATCGGCGGCCCCTGGCGCCGAGGCGTCGGTGAGGCTGCCGGTCGGCAGGGCCAGCCAAAGCTGGCCAAGCGGTTGTCGGACGCGGATGCCGGCGCGGCCACGCAGCGTGCGGCCAAGCTCGACGGCGCGCCGCAGGTCAGCCATCGCGGCCTCCAGGGGCTCGTCACGCAGCGGGGCCAGTTCCGGTGCCGGCCAGTGCGTCAGATGGACCGAGTCCGGGGCATCCTGCTGGGCGGGCACGACGAGCACCTGGTGGAACTCCTCGGCCAGGAACGGCAGCAGCGGAGCGAACGTCCGGGCGATGCTGACCAGGGCCAGGTGCATGGTCCCAAAGGCCGCACCGCGATCGGCCGCGTCATCGCCCCGCGAGAGTCGACGCCGGGACCGGCGCAGCCACCATGTCGAGAGGTCATCGACGAAGCCACTGATGGCACGCGTGGCGCCACGGGTGTCGTACACGGCCATGCGCTCACCCGCGGCATCGGCGACAGCGGCGGCCCGTGACAGGATCCAGCGGTCGAGCAGGCTGCGACCGGGATCTGGCGACTGCTGGCCGATGACCTGGCGGTCAGGCTGCCAGCGTGCAAGTCGAGCGTAGGTGGTGAAGAAGGCCAGCACGTTCCAGAGCACCAGCAGCTCGCGTCGAGCCTCGTCGGCCGTGTGGTACCCGAACAGGATGTTGTCTTCGGGACGCGCGGTCGCATACATCCAGCGCATCACGTCCACGCCCATGCGCTCCGCAGCTTCATTGAACTCGATCGCGTTGCCCCACGACTTGTGCATGGGCCGACCGTCTTCTCCGAACAGCGTGGCGTAGCCGAAGAGCGACTTGAACGGCGGTTCGTTCCGCAGCACGGTGCCCATCGCCAGCATCGAATAGAACCAGTTTCGGAACTGTCCGGGGAACGACTCGGTCACGAAGTCGGCCGGGAACCACTTCTGCCAGTACTCGGGATCGGTGCGGTAGTGCAGCGTGGAAAACGGCACGATCCCGGCATCCAGCCAGGGGTTGCCGACATCGCGGATGCGGCGGCTTTCGGCGCCACACTCGCGGCATGGAACGACCACCGCATCGACCCATGGGCGGTGCGGCGTGCGTCCCTCGAGCTGGTCAAAGCCGGCCGACGCCTTCTCGCCCAGCTCTTCCCGGCCGCCGATGACCTGATAGGCGTCGCACTCGGTGCACTCCCAGATGGGCAGCGCCAGGCCCCAATACCGTTTCTTGGAGATCATCCAGTCGGACATCGTGTGGAGCCAGTCGAGTTCGCGCTCGTAGCCGAAACCCGGATACCAGTCGATCTGGTCGACCACGTCCATGATCTGGTAGCGCAGGCTGGCGGCCCTCTCCTCGTCAGTCACCTCGGCACGGGTCTTGTCGTACACCTCGCCCATCGAGATGTACCACTCGTCCACGACGCGGAAGAGCAGCGCGGTACCACAGCGCCAGCAATGCGGATAGCGGTGGGAATACGCTTCGACGTGGTAGTAGAAGCCTCGCGATTGCAGGTCCTCGATGATCTCAGCCGCCACGTTGGCGGCATCCATCCCGGTGAATGCGCCGAAGCCGCTGACATAGTGGCCGGCCTCGTCGAGCGGAGCGATGACCGGCAGGCCCAGGGTCTTGCCCAATCGGAAGTCGTCCGAGCCACCGCCGGGTGCGATATGGACGATGCTGGTGCCCTCGTCCTCACCGACGTCGCTCCATTCGATGACCCGGTGGACATAGGGTGTCTCCCCATGCTCATCGACGCCCTCGGCGAATGACTCGACCACGACGGGCAGGTCGTCGAAGGGTCCTTCGTAGTGCCAGCCCACCAGGTCGGCACCCTTGCGCTCCTCGATCACCCGGAAGTCACCCTGGAGCGCAGTCTTGAGCGCCACCTTGCCGACCCAGTAGCGATCGTCGCCCTGCTCGACAAGGACATAATCGAGCTCCGGTCCCACGGCCGCGGCCACGTTGGACGTCATCGTCCACGGCGTGGTGGTCCACACCAGGAGCCACTCCCCCGGCCGGTCGATGAGCCGGAAGCGCACCGTGAGACCGGGGTCTTCGCGATCCTGGTAGCCCTCGTTCATCTCCATCTGGCTCATGCCGGTACCACACCGCGCACACCAAGGCATCGAATCGATGCCCTTGTACAGCCAGCCACGCCGGTCGCACTCCGCGAGGAACGCCCAGATGAGGTCGTTGTTCTCGTTACTGAAGGTGAAGTAGGAGCCACCCATCTCGGGCAAGCCCAGGCGACCCACGATCATCTCCACGGTGTCGGTCACCGGGCCCCGTGGCCCTTCGAGGGTGATCGTCTGGGACGGATCCTCGCTCGAGCAGGTCGCGCAGGCGGCGCAACTCGTCAGGGTCGTTCCAATCCATCCAGTAGCCCAGGCGGATGGACTGCTCCGTCTGGACCGCGGCGTACGTCAGCACGCGTTGCTTGCACAGGCGCACGAACTCGGCGATGCCGAATGACTCGATGTCCTTCTTGCTGGTGAAACCAAGCTCGCGCTCGACGTTGACCTCCACCCACAGGCCCTGGCAATCGAAGCCGTTCTGCCAGCGCAGGTCCTGGCCGAGCATGGCGTGGTAGCGCTGGAAGGCATCCTTGTAGGCACGGCCCCAGGCGTGGTGGACGCCCATGGGGTTGTTGGCGGTGATCGGACCATCCACGAAGGACCACGGCTCAGCTCCGGCGTTCTGGGCGCGAAGCTTGGCGAAGATGGCGCGCTCACGCCAGAAGTCGAGCGTGCGGTGCTCCTGGGCAGCGAGGTCAGGCTGCGCTGCGACAGCCGGGAAGGGACTATGTGACATCGGCATCGCAAGTCTAGCCGAGGCCCCCACGATGCCGAGTGGTGCGCCAGCGCACCGGGTATCGACACACTTGGCAGACATCCGCGAGAGCGGCTACGATGCGATCCGATGGCCTCAAATGACGTAGCCGTGCGTCCCAGGCGAAGCGCGTTCGCAGCGGCATTCTTGTCGTTCCTGTTCCCCGGCCTGGGACACGCCTATCTGGGGCGTTGGCTGCGGGCATTGTTGTGGGCCACGCCGCCCATCCTGGTCATCGCCGGGCTCGGCGGTCTGGCCATCACGACCGGCGTCAAGGAGCTGGCCGGCAACATCTTCGATCCAAGCGTCCTGACCGGCCTCATCGGCTTCCTGGTCATCGACTTCCTCTATCGGCTCTTCGCCCTGCTGGATGCCTACCGGCTGGCCAGTGACCCTTCGGTCGGCTCCGCGGGAAGTCGGATGCTGTCGTCGGCTGGCCTGGTGGCCATCATCGTGATCCTGGTCGGCAGTCATGTCGCTGTCGCCCAGCCTGTCTTCTTCGCCAGTGACACGCTCAACGACATCGCCGACAACGCCGGCGATGCGAGCGAGATCCTCACGTCCGAGCAACTCGTCGAGCTGGGCGGGAAACAATTCGAGCTGATCCCCGAAGACCTCACCGAGCAGAAGACGCCCAAGCCCGGCTCCACGGCCAAGCCGCGCGCCACCAAGGCCCCCGCCGAAGCAGAGCCCACGGCTGAGCCAAGCGCTGAGCCCGAGGCCACGGAAGGACCGGTTTGGGACGGCAAGGAGCGGCTGAACATCCTGCTGATCGGCAGTGACGGTGGGCGTCAGGGCCGCGCCAACGGCAGCCTGCTCACTGACACCATGATCACCATCAGCGTGGATCCCACCACCGGCCGAGTCGCGTTCATCTCACTTCCGCGCGACACCGCGGGCGTCCCGCTCCCCAGCAACTGGGCGGCCTATCGCCAACTGGGCGGCAAGTACAACAACAAGATCAACACGCTCTACGTCCAGGCCCGGGCCAACTCCTCGCTCTTCCCGGGCAATGACAAGGAGCGTGGCTACAGCGCGCTCATGGGAGCGCTTGGACAGCTCTACGGATTGGACATCAAGTACTACGTCTCGGTGGATCTCAACAGCTTCCGAGCGGTCGTGAACTCTCTCGGCGGAGTCGTGGTCGACGTGCAGCTGCCGGTCTACGACACCGGCTACCCCACCGATGACGGCCGCGGAAAGTTGAAGCTCTACGTGCAGCCAGGCATGCGAAAGATGAACGGCCAGGAGTCATTGGCCTATGCCCGTTCCCGGCACGGCTCATCGGACTACGATCGCTCTGCCCGCCAGCAGCGCGTGGTTACCTCCGTGCGGGACCAGACGGACCTCCAGGACCTCCTGAAGCCGGGGGTCATCAACGACCTCATCAAGCTGGTCCGCAAGGACGTCAAGACCAACATCCCGCCCAAGATGGTGCCCAAGCTGGTCTCCCTGGCACAGGATATCGACCTCGACCGCCGCGAGAACCTGGTCCTCTCCAGCAGCCGTTTCGTCTCGCTCTGCTACCCCTGCGGCAGTTCCGGGCTGTGGATGTTGAAGGCCAAGCCGTCGGCCATCAAGAGTGCCGTGAAGAACATCTTCAGCACCAGCAAGGCTGCCGCCAAGTCGATCAACGTCATCGCCGACGAAGGCGCCGTCGTCCATGTCCTCAACGGCACGGGTGGACCGAACACCAAGTCGGTCAAGATCGCCGGGAACCTCTCCAAGAAGGGCATGGCGGCGATCGTTCCGCCCGTGCATGGCGGCAAGGCTGACGCCAACGACTACACGAACACGGTCATCACGTTCTACAACGGCGCTGAAGAGGACATGCCCGCGACCGCCAAGCGGCTCAAGCAGACGTTCGGGGACAAGGAACGGGAGATCGCGTCCGTCGATGATCCGGAAGCGGAGGCAGACGTGGTCGTCGTCGTTGGCACCAAGACGGCGGCGCCCAAAGGCTAGGTGTGCAACTGACGTAGGCCCCTCACACCGCGATCCTCGTCTTCTGCCGAAGTCTCTCATATGGCGTCTGCCCGTCCAGGCCACCATGGGGACGGGTGAAGTTGTAGTGGTCGAGGCCACTGGCAGGCCGTGACGATGGACCGTCTGGACGAGCACCTCGAGGTAACCCGCGGTGTCCTCCTGCTCGCGGAAGACCGCGCCGCTGACCCGCCCGGTGGCATCGTCGATGCCACCCACCAGCGTGAGTCGGGGTCCCCGGCCTTCGAGCCAGTCGTGCTGGCTGCCGTCGACCTGCAGGAGCAGGCCCGCCTGGCTCATGCGCTCGCGACGGCTGCGATGGCGCGGGGGACGACGCCGGCGCATCGGCGGCAGCCCGGCCTCGGCGAGGACCCGGCGCAGGCTCCGCTCCGTCACCACGATGCCCTCGCGATCGGCGAGCAGGTCCGCGAGGTGGGCCCGGTTCACGTCCCGGTACGTCGTCGTGGCCAGCTCGGTAAGCCGGGCCCGGAGCGCGTCACCCAGGCGGTTGGCCGGGATCCGGCCGCGGTTGCCGTGGGCGAGGGCCCCTGCTCCCTCCTCTCGGTAGCATGCCAGGAGCCGTCGCACCGAGCGGACCGTCAGTCCGAGGTAGCCGGCGGCCTCGGCCGCGGTCAGCTCGCCTGCCAGGATGTGGTCGAGGACATAGAGCCGCTGCTGTGCTCGCTGGTCCAACGTGATCGCCTCCCTCGTCTCCATGTGCTCGAGGGTGACAAAGTCGCTGGCCGTTTAGGGCTGACTAATTCGCTGGCCGTTCACAATCACGTTGTTGGGACTTGACGTGAGAAGGCGCAACCTTAGGCTATTCCGTGGCCGTCGTTACCTACGCGTCGGCGCATGCCAAGGAGAAGCGATGCACAGATTCAGACATCTCGTCATCGGCAGTACCGTCGCGGCTCTCGCACTCGCCTCACTGGCCGGACCGGTTTCAGCCAACCACCAGGCCCGCCTCACCATCGTCAACGGCATCCCCGGGAAGACCGCCGAGGTCTGCATCGGCAACAAGGAGGTCAAGAACAAGCTGCCCTATGGCGCGGCAGCCATCCGCCAGGTCGGCACCGGACACAAGGTCGTGAAGCTGCGCAAGCCCTCGGCCGGCAAGTGCAAGGGCAAGTTCATCACCAAGAAGCCCGTCAACCTTTCCGGCAACGACGACATGACCGTCGTCTTCTCGAAGAAGCAGCCTGTCAAGAACAAGGTCTTCGACAACACCGCGGGCAGTGGCCCTGGCAACTACACCGTGACCTGGATCTACAATATGTCCGATATCGTCGACCCGGGCTTCAAGTACACCATCCCCGATAGCGACACGCCATGGCACCCCACGAGCACGATGCCGGCGGTCGACGATCCCTGGGACAAGGGCCAAGCCGGTTATGGTTCCTTCGGGACCGGGACCGAGGTATTGTTCTGGGCGCACCAGGTGCCAATTCAAAAGCCCATCAGTGTCGTCCGAAGCATGACTGGTGAGAGCAACACGATCGTACTATTCATCCTGGTGGGCACGCATCCCGGCAACGCCAAGTTCCTGAAGATCAAGATGGCCCACCCGTTCGACGCCCACCCGTAAGGCCCAGGGGCGAGTCGAGCCTGGGAAGACGACCGCGTCAGAGTCTATTCCCCGCAGCGTGGTTTCGGTACCCGCCACCTGACCAAGCCAGTCATCAGCCGAGGGCCCGGATTCGGATCGGATCCGGGCTCTCGGTCTGTCAGGCTCGCGCCACGCGCCACCCACAGTGCGCCGGTCAGCCGCGGGTGCGTCGAGCGCCGCCGGCCCACCACGACTCGGAGGGCTAGAGGACCGGCTCCACCCAGTGGCGGAACGCCTCGTTCTTGCCGCGGACCGCGTCGAAATAGGTAGCCATGATCTTCGCGGTGATCGGCCCGATGTCGCCATCACCGACGACCCGATGGTCGATCGATGAGACCGGTGACACCTGGGCGCCGGTGCCACACAGGAAGACCTCGTCGGCCACATAGAGCTCGCTACGGTCGATCTCGCGCACATCACACTCGAGGCCCAACGCCTTGCTGGCCAGTTCGATGATGCCTGCGCGGGTGATCCCTTCCAGGATGTCGGCGTGCACGCCCGGCGTGACCAGCCGGCCCTTGCGCACCATGAAGAGATTCTCGGCGCTGCCCTCTGAGACGTGGCCATCGTGGGTCAGCACGATGGCCTCCTCATGCCCGTTGAGTGCGGCCTCCGTCTTGGAAAACGCCGGGTTGACGTAGGAGCCCACGATCTTGGCCCGCGAAGGGATGTTGAGATCGCCGGTGCGGCGCCACGACACGGTGCCGCAGCTGATGGGCCGATCGGTGGCGATGTAGTCCCCGAACGGGATAGACAGCAGGTTGAGCTTGCTGTCGATGCCATGGAGCTTGACGCCGATGGCCTCGTCTGATTTGTAGACCGTGGCGCGAACGTAGCAGTCCTCGCGATAGCCGTTCTGGCGCAGCAACTCGGCGGCCATGGAGACCATCTCGTCGACGCTGTACCCAGGCTCCATCATCAGGATCTTGCAGGAATCCACGATGCGCTCGAAGTGCTCGCGAGCCCGAAGCAGGTAGAGCTGCTCCTCGTCCGCGTTCCAGTAGGCCCGGATGCCCTCGAAGACCGCCGTCCCATACAGGAACGAATGGGTCATGATGCTGACCTTGGCGTCGGCCAATGGCGTCCATCGGCCCTCGAACCAACATACCGTGCCGTCCAGCGGCCGCGAGCCGGGACGTGTGATCGGCGGTTGGGTATGGGGGTCCGCGGTGAGCGGCTTCTGGCTCAACATGGGCTCGATTATAGCCCCAGCCACGAGCCGCCCGCGCCTGCGCACGCCTCGAATTCGAAGGACCCGGCCAGACGGCCGGGCCAACGAGATGGCGCGAAGCTCGAAATGAAGGTTCGAGCGACCCGGATGGGGTCCGACTACGGACGCATATGCTGCGGTGCGTACGGCAGCAGGGCTACGTGCCGGGCGCGCTTCAGGGCCACGGACAAGGCTCGCTGGTGCTGGGCGCAGGTCCCGGTCTTGCGACGTGGTTCGATCTTGGCCCGCTCGCTGATGTAGCGGCGCAGGCGGTTGACTTCCTTGTAGTCGATCGACTTGGATTTGTCCGCGCAGAAAGCGCAGACCTTGCGACGTCGTCGGTCACGGTAGTAGTCGTCGCGGCGCTTGCGAGGCATGTGTGGATCCCTTTCCTTTGGATCGTGTGTGGTGCAGTACTAGAAGGGCAGGTCGTCGAAATCGTTGGAGGAGCTGGTCGGCCCGGATGACCCGGAACTGTCCGAGCTGGTCGAGCCTGCGCCCGAGTCGCCGGAAGGATCCACTCCCCGATTCGCCCGGACCCTGCTGTCCGTCTTCACGGTCGCGTCGTTCGAGCGACGTGACGCGGTCGGCGATGAGCTCAGTGGTGTAGCGCTTGTTGCCGCTCTGGTCTTCCCACTGGCGGGTCTGGATACGACCTTCCACGTAGACCTTGTGGCCCTTGCGGAGGTACTCGGCGGCGCGCTCCCCGCGATCTCCCCAGACCACTACCCGGAACCACTCGGTCTCGCTCTGCCACTCACCCTGCTGGTCGCGGAAGTTGCGGTTGGTGGCGACGCTGAATTGCGTCACCGCCTGCCCGCCGGGCGTGTAGCGCATCTCGGGATCGCGGCCGAGGTTGCCGATGATCATGCACTTGTTCAATGACATGGCTGATCCTCCCTGATGACGCGCCTAGTCGGTCGCGCGTGGAGCGGCTTCGCTCTCGGACTCATCGATCTTCTCGTCGTCGTAGTCTTCGTCATCGTCGTCGGGCGGGGGGCCATCATCGTCGTCGTAGTCGTCCCCGGCATCCGAATCGTCGTCACCTTCAACCCGATCCGAGCGGCGCGATGCCGGGCGATCGATACGGGTCACCAGGTGGCGCATGACCTCCTCGGTGATGTTGAGGCCGCGCTCCAGTTCCGCGATGGCCTCGCTGGGCGCATCGAACAGGATGATGAAATACGAGCCTTCGCGGTGCCCGGCGATGGGATAGGCCAGCCGACGGCGGCCCCAGGGGCTGACCTTGACGATCTGGCCCTCACCATCGGCGATGCCGCGCGTGGTTCGGTCGAGGATCTGCTGGACGCGGTCATCGGCGGTGTCCGGCCGCAGGACCAGCATGAGTTCATAGCGACGCATCAGCGTTCACTCCTCCCAATGGGGTTGCCCCACTCGCAGGTGCTGGGCGTGGTCGCCCACACGGCGGGACTGAAAGGACCAACCGAGGATACCACGGGGCAATGTTCGACCCCGCCGGGTCGCGTGATGGCAGTTCGTAAGTAGGAATGCGTGTTGACTGAACGCACCACGCGGCCTCAACAAGGAGGGACTTCTTCGATATCAGGTGGAGGCCATGACCCAGAAACCAACCATCCCCACCCTGTCCGATGACGTGGCGACCGACAAGACTGCCGCCGCAGCCAGGGACCTTGGCAGCGCGCGAGTCCTGCTTGCCGGCGGCGATGCGGCGCAGCAGGAGCTGATCGCGACCCATCTCGACCGGTTCGGCTACGACGTCGTGACCGCAGGAGCGGCTGACCAGCTCGTCCCGGCGCTGCGTTCAAGAGCCATCGACATCGTGGTCGTCTCGGAGGACCTCAGTGGGGGCGCCGAAGCCGCTGTCGCGACCGTGCGCGAGGAGCGGATCTATGCCGACGTGCCCATCATCTTCGTCGCGGGACGCGACGAAGGGACAGTGCCGCCAGGGACGGACGGAGTGGTCGCTGGAACCCTCGAGCCCGGAGTCCTCCTCGAAACCGTGCACGGGGCCCTGCGGATCCGACGATCGCTGCTGGGTATGGAGCAGGCTCACGCCGTGGCAGCATCACTTGCCAACGAGTTGTTGGCACCCGAGACCGATGTGCGTCTGCATACGGAGCGGCTGGGTTCATATGCGTCGCAGCTTGGGCGGCAGGTGGGGTTGTCGGCTTCCGACCTCAACGCGGTCGCCTACGGCACGCTCCTGCACGACCTGGCCAAGCTGGGTATCGCGGAATGGATCCTGCTCAAACCGGGGCCGTACACGGAGGAGGAACGCATCGCCATGCAGCGGCACACCGAGATCGGTGAGCGCATCGCGGCGCCGCTGACCGGTGCCGAGCGGTTCGGCCCCATCCTTCGACACCATCACGAACGCTGGGATGGCGCTGGCTATCCCGATGGGCTCAAGGGCGATGCCATCCCCATGGGTGCTCGCATCATCGGGGTGGTCGACGCGTTCGACGCCATGACCCAGTACCGCATCTATCGCGACGCCAGGTCAGTTCCCGATGCCGTCGCGGAGCTGGAGGCGGGCAAGAGCAAGCAGTTCGATCCTGACCTGGTGGACGCGTTCGTCGATGTCCTTCGGTGGGATGGTTTGATCTGAGGCGGGGCGCACGTATCGACGTGTCTCCGGTTCATCGATCCATGACGATGACAGCCTTGCCATGCAAGTCACCGGCAGCCAGCCTGCGGAACGCCTCGGCGGCGTCCGCCAGCGCATACGTTCGTTCGATCACGGGCTCGACGCTCCCATCCCGGATGGCTCCGATGAGCTCCGCGGTGATCGCGGCATCGTTGGATCGCCAGCCCACGACGCCGAGCCACTGGTCGCTCAGATGCGAGACGACCTGCCCGATCGCGACGGCCTCGATGATCCGGGGAAACGACCCCCCGACGACTCCATACCGACCGTTCGAGCTGAGCACACGGCGGACCGCGCGGACGGACTTGCGCGCCTGGACATCGACGATCCGGTCATAGCGCCGACCGGTTCGCGTGTAGTCCACGGATTCGTAGTCGATGAAGTGGGAGGCCCCCAGCGATAGCACGAGGTCCCGCTTCGCTGCGCGGTCCACTGCAGTGACCTCCGCGCCCCTGGCCCTGGCCAACTGGATCGCGAACGTGCCCACTCCCCCGCCCGCGCCGCTGACCAGGACTCGGTCGCCGGGCGAGGTCACCCGGCCGTCGTTGATGCCCTGCCAGGCGAGAACCCCGGCTTGCGGGAGCGTCGATACCTGCTCGAACGTCAGGTCGGGCGGCTTGTGCGCCAGCGCTGAGGCGGGGGCAGCCACCAGCTCGGCCATTGCACCGAAGCCGTGACCGAACAAGTCGCCGAAGACCTCGTCACCGGGTGTGAGCCCGTCGACACCCCGGCCCACCTCGACCACGACACCCGCAACGTCGGAGCCTGGGATCCGATGCGGAGGCCTTCGCGGACCAGCCAGTCGCACGATGGAGTCACCTCGGAGATATTCGACGTCTGCTGCATTCAGAGACGCCGCCTTGACCCTCACCAGGACATCTCCATCGCGCAACTTCGGCGCGGGCACGTTTGCGAGTTCGAGCGTGTCGGCCGTGCCGTACCGTGCCTGGACGATCGCCTTCATCGGTTCCTCGTTGTGCCCCGTTCGGTGACTTGATGGCGCACGCGCATGTCGCCCGAGGATAGTGGGTCAGGCACGAACGGATCGTGGTCCCGCAGGTTGAGACCCGAACCCACATGGCGGCCACGCCCCAGTGCTCGTTGACGGGGGTGATATCGTGGCCAAGGCAGCCTATGGAACCGGTTCCACACGAGGTCCCCAATGGCCAAGCACACCATCGGCGATGTCGCCGTACGAGCGGGTGTCAGCAAGACCACGGCGTCGCGCGTCCTCAACGGCGCTCATCGAGTCGACCCTGTCACACGGCAGCGCGTTCTCGACACGATGGCCGAACTCGACTACACGCCAAGTAACGCGGCTCGACGCCTTAGCTTCGGTCGGACGTCGACCATCACCGTGGTGACCTCGTTCCTGACACGACCCCAGGCAGCGGAACGGCTGCGCGGCGTCGAAGCCGTCCTCAGTGACAGTGGCTTCGACCTCGTCATCAACAACGTCGAAACGGTCGAAAAGCGCGATCAGTATCTGCAAGGTCTCGCCCTGGCCCAGCGTACCGACGGACTCCTCATCATCTCACTGCCACCGCGTCCGGATGACCTGGTGCGGCTGGCAGCGGCGGCCATCCCGGTGGTGATCGTGGATGCCCATGCGCCGACCATCGAAGGCTTGCCCCACGTGATCGGCGACGACGTCGCGGGCGGCGCGGCTGCCGCAGACCACCTCATCAGGCTCGGCCATCGTCGCATCGCGTTCGTGGGCGATGCGTTCGACAACCCCTTCGGGTTCACCTCGAGCCGGGACCGCTTCCTCGGCCTCGAACAGGCCCTGGCGGAGTCAGGCATCGCAGTCCCGCCGGAGTTCATCGCGCTCGGCGCACACAGCCGATACGAGGCACGTGAGCTCGCGGCCGCGCTCCTGCGAAGTGATGATCGTCCGAGTGCCATCTTCGCCGCCAGTGATACGCAGGCACTGGGTGTCATCAGTGCGGCGCACGAGGCCGGCCTCAGGGTTCCCGAGGATCTTTCGATCGTCGGCTACGACGACATCGAGATCGCGGACTACGTCGGCCTCACGACCATCCGCCAGCAGCTCTTCGAATCCGGACGCCTCGGCGCCGAGATGCTGCTCGCCGAAGTCCGTTCCCGCTCAGCCACGCCCCCATCCATCGTGCTGTCACCCGAGGTGGTGGCTCGCGCCACATCAGCACCACCAAAGGAGGGTCGCCCATTGCCCTGATCGATGGTCCGCACACCACATCGTCGAAAACCTGGAGGAGGATCAGATATGTCCAAACAACGAACCGGAGGTGCAAGAGTGTGGGTGACCGCACTCGCCGCCGCGACGATGGTCGCCGGCGCCGTCCCTCTATCGGTCGCGGCGCAGGATGACGCGATCTCCTGCGGCGCGGACCCGGTCGAGCTGCAGGCGTACTTCGAGACCGGCTTCCCATACCAGGAAGCCCTGGCGGACGAATTCTCGGCGCAGTTCCCGAATGTCACCTGGAATATCAACCTAGAGCAGTTCTCGAACCTCATCGCCCAGACGCCGTTGCTGCTATCCGGCGACAACCCGCCCGACCTGATCCGACTGCCCACGATGGTGTCGCTGGTCCGCGATGGGCTGCTGCTCGACCTGGAACCCTACGTGAGCGCGTTCGGATGGGACCAGTGGCCACCTTCATTGCTCACGCCACACCGCGTGGCGGACGGCGGTCGGCCACGTGGCGAGGGCGACCTCTACGCCGGTGGACTCAACTATTCCACCACGGGCGTCTTCTACAACAAGGAACAGGCCGCGCAGATCGGCATGACCGAGCCCCCGGCGACGCTGGAAGAGTTCGAAGGTCTGTTGGCTGCGGCCATGGAGATGGGCCTGCAACCCATCATGCAGTGGAACGCCGCAGCCAGCGGCGGCGGACTCGCCTTCCCGCTCCAAAATCTGATGGCCTCGCTTGGCCCGACCACACCCATCAACGAGTGGATCTATCAGAAGGAAGGCGCCAGCATCGACACGCCTTCGAACCTGGAGGCTGCACAGCACCTTGAGCAGTGGATCCAGGCCGGCTATTTCCCCGAGGATGTCAACGCCATCGAGTACGCCGACTCGAACCAGCGGTTCGCAGACGGCGAGGGCGTCTTCACCTTCAACGGTGACTGGCAGAACGGTGCATACGACGACGCCGCGCCCGGCAATATCGGCTTCTTCCTCTTCCCGCCCGCGGTGGCCGGAGAGGGGCATGCCTCGATGTCCTCGCCGGCCACATACGGGATCGCCGCCAACGCCGCGAACCCCGACTGTTCCGCCTTCTTCCTCGACTGGGTAGCCACGAATCCAGAGGCTCGGCAGATCAACGTGAACATCGCGGGCTCCAGCCCCGGTGGCCCGTCGGACCTGCCCATCCCTGAGGTCGCGGAGGGCTCCGTCACGAACGAGACGCTCGCAGCTGCCCCGCAGGCGGCCGCCGAGGGTGGCCTGATGGACTTCATCGCCAACGCCACCGGCACGATCTTCACCGGCGCCGGCGGCTGGACACCGGAGCTCCAGAAGATGGTCGGTGGTCAGCAGACCCCGGAGGGGCTGCTCCAGACGGTCCAGGCGACCTATGAGGCGAGCCTGGAACAGTGATCCTGCTCTGCCGACCGCGATGAAGGCTGACGAGGCCGTCAAGCCAAAAGGTCGGCGGAGTGAAGTCGTGGAATCCACTTCCCGGGCGTTGCGCTGGCGCGGCGCCCGGGAGACTCGCTGGGCCGGCTGGCTGTTCGTCCTGCCGGCTCTCATCGTCTATGCCGCGTTCGTGCTGCTGCCGCTGGCGATGACGGTGTTCTACTCCACGCAGCGCTGGAACGGCATCGGGCCATCCACGTTCGTCGGCATCGACAACTACGTCAAGACGGTGACGGACCCGAACCTGTTCGTCACGATCGTCAATGCCTTCAAGCTGATCTTCTTCTTCAGCTTCGTGCCCGTGACGCTCGGCCTGCTCGTGGCGTCGCTGATCCGACGCGTCGCCACAGGAAGACTCGGCTCCGCTTCGAGGACCGTGCTCTTCCTGCCCCAGATCATCCCGCTGGTCGCGGCCGGGATCACCTGGAGCTGGCTGCTCTCGAAGAACGGCCTCATCAACCAGATCCTTGACGCCCTCGGGCTAGGGGGCTTGACGCGCGCCTGGCTCGCGGATTTCGGGCTGGCGCTTCCGGCCGTCGGCGTGATCGGTGCGTGGGTCCTGCTTGGCCTCTGCACCATCCTGTTGCTCACGGGCATGAGCAAGATCGATCAGTCACTCTATAAATCGCTCGCCTCGACGGCGCGAACGCGTGGCAGGAGTTCCGCTTCATCACCGTGCCGAGCCTGCGGTATGAGATCGGGGTCTCGATCACCATCACCGTCATCGCCTCACTGGCGGCCTTTGACATCGTCTACATCTCGACGCTGGGCGGACCAGGCACCAGCACCGCCGTCCCCGGGCTCGAGATCTATCGGGTCGCCTTCCTTGGCCGGCAGGTGGGTGTCGCTTCGGCCCTCGCGGTGGTACTCATCATCATCGTGCTCGTGGCGGTCCTGCCGATCCAGCGACTGACCCGCGAGGAGTCGGCATGATCGTCAGTCGCACTGAGATCTGGACCGGCCGGGCACTCCTGATCGTGCTCATGATCATCACGCTGGTGCCATTCCTGAGCATGTTCACGACCGCGCTGCATCGCTCCGGGACGGTGCCCCGGGGCCTCGACTGGCCGGCCGACCCACAGTGGGGCAACTTCGTCGAAGCCTTCGAACAAGCCCACATGGACGCACTCCTCGTTTCGAGTGTCATCATCGTGGTGGGCGTGGTGCCGATCTCCGTCGTCATCGCCACGATGGCGGGTTTCGCCATCGGCCACCTGCGCATCCCCGGCTCGCGCTGGCTCTTCCTTCTGTTCATCGTCGGACTGACGTTGCCGCTTGCGGGCATCATCATCCCGCTCTACTACCTGGTGCGTAGTCTCGGTCTGCTCGACACGAAGCTGGCCATCATCCTGCCGCTCATCGGTCTCTACATGCCCTTCGGTGTCTTCTGGATGCGGGCTCACTTCCTGAACATGCCCAGCGAACTCTCCGAGGCCGCTCGGGTGGATGGGGCAACGACGCGCGACCTGTTCTGGCGCATCCACGTACCCCTCGCGCTCCCAGCCATCTCGTCCCTCGCGATCCTGCTGACGATATGGACATGGAACCAGTTCCTCCTCGCGCTGGTGCTCGTGCAGACCCCGACCGAGCGCACCATGGCCGGCGCCCTGGGATCGTTCCAGGGCCAGTACGCCACGAACATCCCACTGCTCATGGCCGGATCGCTGGTCATCCTGACGCCGACCCTGATCGTCTTTCTGATCTTCCAGAGACAATTCGTATCGGCTCTGCTGCAGGGCTCGCTCAAGGGATGAGCACCCCTAGACGCCAGGGCGAGACATCGGTACGACTCGCGCCGCAGCTGCTCACCTACCCCGACTCGCTCGGAGGCAGCCTGGCCTCGATCCGGCACCTGCTCGACGACCCACTCAAGGGGCTGTTCGGAGGGGTTCATGTCCTGCCGCCGTTCCCCTCGTCGGGCGATCGGGGCTTTGCCCCGGTGACCTATCGCGAGATCGACGCACGCTTCGGTGACTGGCAGGACGTCACCGCGCTCGCCGAGGACCACGACGTGCTCCTCGATCTCATGGTTAACCACATCTCTCGTCAGAGCCGCGAATTCCAGGACTTCCAGGAGCATGGCCGACGTTCCCGCTGGGCCGACCTGTTCATCACGCTCGAGAAGGTCTGGCCGGGGGGGCAGCCGCCAGCGGCCGATGTGGCACGCATCTTCCTGCGCAAGCCCGACCATCCGTTCTCGACCATCACCATCACCGATACCGGAGAGCAGGAGACCGTGTGGACTTCGTTCGGGACCTCCGACTGGTCCGAGCAGGTCGACCTCGACCTCCGCGCACCGCTGACGCGGCAGCTCATCACGGGGTGGCTGCAGTTCTTCGCGTCGAAGGGCGTTCGCATCATCAGGTTCGATGCCGTCGGCTACGTGGTCAAGCGGGCAGGTACGAGCTGCTTCATGGTCGAGCCCGAGATCTGGGAGATCATGGACTGGCTGCACAGTGCCGCCGAGGGGCTCGGCCTCGTGGTGCTACCGGAGGTCCACGATGTGTACGCGACACATCAGAAATTCACCGCACGCGACTACTGGACCTATGACTTCGTCTTGCCCGGTCTGGTGCTCCACGCATTCGAGACCGCAGATGCGGGCCGTCTCGCGTCACATCTGGCGCGAGCACCGGAGCGTCAGTTCACGAACCTCGACTGCCACGATGGCATCCCGGTACGGCCGGATCTCGACGGCATCCTTCAGCCAGCAGAGATGCGACGCCTGGCCGATGTGATCGTCGCCCGGGGAGGCAACGTCAACCGCATCCTCTCCGATTCTCACGCCGATGACGTTGATGTTCACCAGCTCAACTGTACGTACTACTCCGCCATGGGTGAGGACGATGACCGCTATGTCGCGGCCCGAGCCATCCAGCTCTTCTCGCGTGGCATCCCGCAGCTGTACTACGTGGGACTGCTCGCGGGCGTGAATGATCAGGCCGCCGTTAAGCGGACGGGAGAGGGTCGCGCGATCAACCGCCACGACTTCAGCATGGCGGAGATCCACGATGCCCTCGGGAGTGAGACCGTCGGTCGCATCCTTGAGCTGGTTCGGCTCCGCGCGACCCACCCTGCGTTCCAGGGCCAGCTCGAGGTTTCGACGCCCGAAGCCACGTCACTCCGTCTGCGGTGGTCGAATGGCAGTGACACGTGTACAGCCGACGTCGACGTGTCGAACGGGCGGCTACGGATCGCGGGCTAGCCGCCTCCCGACGACCAGCTGCCACGAGCGACGGCACTTCGGATCCAGGACTCGGTCGTCGCGACATGGTCCGTGGCGGCCTGTTCAGCCAGAACGGGATCGCGCGCCACCAATGCCGCGAGGATGTCCTCGTGCTGCGAGATGGTGTGAGCGACCACATCTCGATCGATATTTCCGCGCCAGACCCGGGCGCGAACGGTCTGCAGCGAGACGCCCGCCAGCATGGACGCCAGCGTCGCGTTGCCCGATGCCGTCGCCACAAGCGCATGGAACTCCGCGTCATGCTGGACCATCACTTCGTGGGTATCGGCGGCGCGCATCCGAGCCAGCGCTGACCCCAACGCGGCGAGCGTATCGCCATCGATATTGCGCGCGGCCAGACTGCTGGCCGCGCCTTCGAGGATCCGGCGGACAGCGATCAGCTCGAGCGAGTAGTCGGCCTGGAGCATCTCCGCCGCGAAGGCGATCCCGTCGAGGAGGAGCTCCGGGCGGAGGCTGGTCACGAACGTGCCGTCGCCCCGGCGGACATCGAGCACCTTTGCGGTAACCAGGGCACGCACCGCCTCCCGGGCCGTGTTGCGCGACGCCCCGAGCTGCACCGCCAGCTCCGCCTCCGGCGGGAGGCGATCACCTGGCTGCAGGGTGCCACTGACGATCAGATCGCGGAGGCGCTCGATGGCGGCTTCGGTGAGTGGAGCGGCCACGTTCCCTCCGTGATATCGGCCGAGTCGATCCGGCGCTCCCGATGATAGCCACACCGACGCGACGTGATATCGGACTAGACATCGGTAGTCTAGTTCAGATAGATTGGATGTCTGAGGCGGGTCCCACAGGGTCCGAGGCCCGGAACAGCCACGGGTCACAAGCTCGAGGTCGCATCGATCTACCGGCCGCAACGGGTGACGCGAATGGAGGAGACCATAGCCGTGCGAGACGAAGGGCCGGCTCCGCACACCCACCGACGGGACGCCTGAACGCATGGGCGCACGACATGCTGAACCGTTGACGTCCGACCGGCGCCTGATGTCGCTCGAGGTGATCATGGCCATCCTGCGCAGTGGCCCGGTCCTCTTGCTCCTGATCCTGATCGTCGTTCTCGCGGTCCTTGAGCCGGTCTTCCTGACGACTCGCAACATCGGCAACGTCCTGGCCCAGACATCCGTCATCAGCGTCCTTGCCATGGGTCAGTTCCTGGTCATCGTGACCCGCGGTGTCGACCTGTCGGTCGGAGCGACCGTTGCCCTGGCCTCCGTCGTGGGCGCGCTCGCGTTCAGCTCAGCTCGATCTGGGCATCGGCGTCATCGCCGTGATGCTGGCGACGGGCCTTGCGGTCGGTGCCATCAACGGGCTGGTGCTCGTCTTCGGGCGCATGCCTCATCCATTCATCGTGACGCTGGCATCGTTGAGCGTGGCCCGCGGGCTGGCGCTGTGGCTCGCAGACGGGCGCTCGACCGTGCCCGGCGGGATGCCCGAGATCATCCGCTTCCTGGGCAGCGGTACGGTCGGATTCGTCCCGGTCAGCGCCATCCTCGTGGGCATCCTGGCGGTCTTCATCGCCATCTTCAGCAAGAAGATGGTGTGGGGTCGCTGGATCTTCGCGGCCGGCGGCAACGCGGATGCGGCTTTGCGGGCAGCCATTCCCGTCTCCTGGGTCATCGCCTCGGTGTATGCCATCAGCGGGCTCCTGGCTGGGGTCGGTGCGGTCCTCGCATCCGGGCGTGCCAATGCCGGTTCGCCCAATTTCGGTCAGCTTGCCGAGCTTGATTCCATCGCCGCCGTGGTCATCGGTGGCGTGAGCTTCCTGGGTGGGCGAGGCAACGTCGGCAATGCCATCGTGGGGGCCCTGATGATCGGCGTGATCCGCAACGGCATGAACCTGCTGAATGTGGACGCCTTCCTCCAGCTCATCGTCATCGGCCTGGTCATCGCCATCGCGGTCGAACTGGACGTCTTGCGAGGTGTCCTTGAGGGTCGCCTGCGCGTCCTTCGGGCAGCGCGCTCATGACCAGCTCCGGAACGAGCGACCGATCGGCAAGTCCGTCGCAGGCATCACCTGCCCCTGGCGACGCCCATGTCCTGGCCGTGAAGGGAGCCACGAAACGGTTCGGAGCGGTGCTGGCGATCGACCGGGTGGACCTGCATGTCGATGCTGGTGAGGTGCTCGCACTGCTGGGCGACAACGGCGCCGGCAAGTCGACGCTCATCAAGTGCATCAGTGGCGTGCACCGCCTCGACGCCGGTGTCATCGAGCTCGACGGTCAGCCGGTGGTCTTCCATTCGCCGGCGGACGCGCGGAACCGTGGCATCGAGACCGTCTACCAGGACCTGGCCCTCTTCGACAATCTGGACGCGTCCGCCAACTTCTATGCGGGTCGCGAGATCGCAGGCCCCCGCTGGCTCCCACGCGGCCTGCGCTTCCTGCGAGGCCGTCAGATGGATGCCGCCACCGAGGAGGTCCTCGAGCGATTCCAGGTCCATCTCCCGGCCGGCGCGTCATCCGTGGGCCTCATGTCCGGCGGCCAGCGCCAGGCCGTTGCGGTAGCTCGTGCGGCCGCGTTCAGTTCGCGCGTGGTCGTACTCGATGAGCCGACGGCTGCCCTCGGTGTTCGCGAGGCACGCCGCGTGCTCGACCTGGTGGTCTGCTGCGGGATGCCGGTCACGCCGTGATCGTCATCTCCCACGCCATGGACCACGTCGCAGAGATCGCGGATCGTGCGGTCGTGATGCGACGCGGTCAGGTCGTCGGCGAGATCGAATCGGTCCGCGAGGACCAGGCACGCATCCTCGCACTGATCATGGGAGGTGATGCCTGAGAGATTGACAGCGAAGCAGACGGTCGGACGACGGCCGACTCGGGGGTCATCCACGAACGATCCGGTAGGAGGAAGAACACATCATGCATAGCAAGCTCCGCCTGGCGGCCCTCACGATGGGGGTTGCCATGGCCATCGTGCCGACGGCGAGTCTCGCCCAGTCGGCGACCGAAGAGGCATCGGGCGACGTCGTGAAGCTGGGCTTCATCACGAAATTTCCGGTCGACTTCTTCTTCACTCTTGAGAATGCTGCCAAGGACTGGGATGCCGCGCACCCCGAAGCGGAGGTCCTCTTCGCACAGGGCCAGTCCGCCACCGATGACGCCGGCGTGACGGCGGCGATCGAGGACCTCGTCACGCAAGGCGTGCAGGGTATCGCCATCACCCCGACGAGCGATGCCGTCATCCCGGCACTCGATGCCGCGGTCGCGGCCGGCGTCAAGGTCGTCCTGATGGACAACGACCTGCCATCGTGGACCGGCAAGACGTCCGTGGTAGCCACGGACAATCTCAACGGAGGCATCCTGGCGGGCGAGTGGCTGGCAACGGTCCTCCAGCCTGGCGACACGCTTGCCATCCTCGAGGGTGTCCCCGGCGTCGCGGCCCTCGACGCCCGCGTCGACGGCATGCTCCAGGGCCTCGGCGATCTCGCGGCCGAACATCGAGATCGTCAAGCGACTGCCGACCGGTTGCGCACAGGACCAGGGCCAGACCGCGACAGAGGACATCCTGACGAGCAATCCGGATGTGACTGCGATCTATGCGGCGTGCGGTCCTCCAGCCATCGGTGCCATCACGGCGATCGCCAATGCCGGACTCTCGCCCGAGGACATCATCCTCGTCGGGTTCGACGCGCTGCCCGATGAGGTCGCAGCCATCCTCGCGGGTTCAGAAGATGCCACCGTGGCCCAATTCCCTGCCAAGATCGGCGAACTGGGCGTGGACACGCTCTTCAAGGCCGTCAGCGGCGAGGAGGTCGAGGCACTCGTTGACACGGGCACCGCGATCGTCGACGCCGAGAACGCCGGTGACTTCGGCGGCTAGTCAGATCCATCAGGCGGACGTCGGGGCGCGTAGGAACGCGCCCCTGCGTCCGCCCATCCACCCCTCGATGAGCCACCTGGATACCGAACCGTTGGTCACCCCTGAGCGAATCATCCAGATCGGGACCGGACGCTTCCTGCGCGGTTTCGTAGAGGCATTCATCGACGATGACGAACGCGTCCGCGCCGAAACAGGTCACCCGCCGGCGCGGCGGGTCACGGTGGTCGAGACCACCGGTAGCGGCACGGCCAGGCGACTCGCAGCACAGGACCACGCATACGAGCTGCGCACGCGTGGCCTCGCACATGGCAGGGTCGTGGACACGAGACGGGTCATTCGGGTCATCGACCGCAGCATCGATGCGTCGGACGAGCTGGATACGCTCGTCGGCGCGGCCATGGACCCCCAGGTGAAGGCCATCGTCTCCAACACCACGGAGGCCGGCTATGCGCCGGGTGGCTATCCCCGCATCCTGGCAACGATGCTGTCTTCGCGAGCCCGCGAGGGCCTGCACTGGAGTGGCCATCCTCCCATGTGAGCTCATCGAGCAGAACGGTGAACGCCTGCGCGACCTCGTGACGGAGGAGGCCGGGGCGCTTGGCTATGGCTCCACGGAGGTCACTCACATCAGAGACGCCAACGTCTGGACGACGACACTCGTAGATCGCATCGTAACCACGTCGCCATCGAGCATCACGGATCTCGACCGACGCGCTCGGGGTCGTGGTCGAGCCTTTCGCATCATGGGTCATCGAGGCATCGCCGGATGTACCACTCATGGAGCATCCGAGCATGACCCGGACAGACAACGTGGAGCCATTCGCATTGCGCAAGGTCCGCATCCTCAACGGAGCACACACCGCACTGGTTGGCAAGACCAGGGGCAGCAGCGTGGATCTGGTGCGCGAGGCGGTCGAGGATCCCGACATCAGAGGGTGGCTGCAGGGACTCCTGCTCGAGGAGATCGTGCCGGCACTGGGCAACCGCATCGCAGACGGAGAGCCTTTCGTGGAGAGTGTGCTGGAGCGGTTCCGCAACCCGTTCCTCGATCATCGACTGGTCGACATCGCGGTGAACCACGAGCAGAAGGTCAGACTCCGCCTTGAACCCACCTACCATGAGTACATACGACGCTTCGGGCGTCCGCCACGACGGCTGGGGGCGCTGCTGATGGCAGAGGGGGTGGTCTGATGCAGGCGGTGACGCTCCAGGAACCCGGCAAACTGTCAGTCGATCACGCTTCCGGAGGCCCAGGCACCGGGCCCCGGAGAAGCGCTCGTGGCCATTCGCCGGATCGGCATCTGCGGTACGGACCTGCATGCCTTCCATGGTCAGCAGCCCTTCTTCAGCTACCCCAGGTATCCTCGGGCACGAGCTGGGCGTGGAAATACTCGAGGCCGGAGAGGGCGTCGCGAATGTGCGCCGGGGGGATCGGGCTGCCCTCCGACCGTATCTCGAGTGCGGTACGTGCGACGCCTGCCGACGCGGCCTGCCCAATTGCTGCACCGAACTTTCGGTCCTTGGTGCTCATATCGACGGTGGTATGCGCGAGCGAATGGTCGTCCCGGCTGATCACCTGCATCCGGCCAGGCGGCTCACGTTCGACCAACTGGCGATCGTCGAGACACTCTCGATCGGCGGGCATGCGGTGAGTCGTGGCGCACCTACCGCCGATGACCGAGTGCTCGTCGTCGGGGCTGGCCCCATCGGGCTCAGCGTGACCGCCTTCCTGCGTCAGATGGGCAACGTGCCGCTGATTTGCGACGTCAGCCCGGAGCGTCGGGCGTTCGCCGCGTCAGGGATGGGCGTACCCACCGTCGGCGCCGGTGACGACGTCCCGGCCGCGCTTCGCCGGGCATTCGGCGGCGAGCTGCCGACGCTCGTGTTCGACGCGACCGGCAATGCCACTTCGATGACCCGGGCGTTCACGCTCGTCGCCCACGGCGGGCGGCTCGTGTTCGTAGGTCTGGTCCAGGGAGATATCGCGTTTCGCGACCAGGAGTTCCACCGCCGTGAGATCACCCTCCTCGCGAGCCGGAACGCCACGCCATCTGATTTCGACCGCTCCGTTGCGATGCTCGAGGTTGGCGTCATCGATGTGAGGCCATGGGTGACCGATCGATGCACGCTGACGGAAGTCGAGACCGCCCTCCCCGGTTGGGCCCGTGGGCGAACCGGCACTGATCAAAGCCGATCGTCCAGGTCGATGGCTGACCTCGAATCGCTACATCACTGCGCCAAGCGGCCATGGCGCGAATTCATCCTGGCCGAAACCTAGCTCCTCGGACACGGGCTGACGGCCGGAGGCGACTTCAAGGATCAGCTCGAAGAGCTCATCGCCCACTTCTTCGACGGAGGCGCTGCCGTCGACCACGCGACCTGCATTCACATCCATGTCCTCGCGCATGCGCTCGAACATCGGCGAGTTGCTGGCGACCTTGATGGACGGTACGGGGCTACAGCCGAAGACCGAACCGCGCCCGGTCGTGAAGCAGACGACCTGCGCCCCACCCGCAACGAGACCGGTGACCGAGACCGGGTCGTAGCCCGGCGTGTCCATGAATACCAGGCCCGGGCCATGCATCGGCTCTGCGTATTCCACCACGTCGACAAGGTCGGTGCTGCCCCCCTTGGCGATCGCCCCGAGGGATTTCTCGAGGATCGTGGTGATGCCGCCAGCCTTGTTGCCCGGTGCCGGATTGCTGTCCATCGAACCGCTGTTCGCAGCCGCGTACTCATTCCACCAGGCGATCCGGTCGAACAGGCGCTGGGCGACCTGTGGGTCGCGCGCTCGCGCTGCGACAAGGTGCTCCGCGCCGTAGATCTCAGGAGTCTCCCCGTATGCGGCCGTCCCACCCTGCCAGACGACCCGATCCGAGGCGCGCCCGACGACCGGGTTGGCCGCGATGCCCGAGTAGGCGTCGGATCCGCCACACTCCATGGCCACGATGAGCTCACTCGCGGGAATCGCTTCGCGCTGCACATCAGCGATCTCGGGGAGCAGCTCCTCGATGGCCCGGATGCCGGCATTGACCGTCTCCCGGGTACCGCCCTGTTCCTGGATGATGAGCGCCCGGTTCGGCACAGCGATGTCCAGCCGGGGATCCTCCATGAGGCCCTGCAACTCGTTGGTCTCGCAGCCGAGCGAGAGCATCAGGACGCCGCCGAAATTGGGGTGGTTGGCATAGCCCAGGATGGTGCGCCTGAGTAGCTCGAAGCCCTCCCCTTGCGTCGGCATGGCACACCCCGAGGTGTGCGTGAGCGCGACGATGCCATCGATGGTCGGGTAATCCCGCAGGAGCCCTCGCTTCTCGACCTCTGCTGCGATGAAGCGCGACACGCTGGCGGAACAGTTCACCGTGGTCAGCAGGCCGATCACGTTGCGCGTGCCTACCTTGCCGTTCCGACGGCGAAATCCCTGGAAACTGCGGTCGGCGACTGGCCGCTCGGGAGCGGGCCGTGCCTCGGGCAGCACGTAGGCGGTTTCTACGGGGCGATAGCCGAGGTTGTGCTCATGGACGTGGTCGCCAGGCGAGATCTGCTGCGTGGCGTGGCCGATGACCTCGCCGTACTTGCGCACGGCGTCACCGACCGCGATGGTCCGTAGCGCGACCTTGTGCCCGGAAGGGATGGCCGCGGACGCGACCACGGTGACGCCCGAGCCACTCAATCGAGTGCCCGACGGTACGTCCGTGCCGACGATCGCGACGTCATCAGACCGATGGAGGACGATCAGGACTGGAGAGCCATGGGCCGCTGCGATCACGCTCCTAGGCTGGAGCCTGGGCGGTCGACTGTCAAGAGACATCGGATGTTCCCGAACCGTAGATCCCTGGCCAGGCTCGACCGCGCGACGCATGCCGGCTTCGCCTGTGTGGACGTGCACCACGCGTTCGACGGCTAGAGGGCGGGGATCCGGCAGGGTCCTCGACGGTGGACGGGCGTCGCACATCGGACCGTGCCATACATCCGCGATGGAATGACTCAGACCACAACAGATCGACGCAGCGGTACTCACGCTCGCTGAAGCCTTCCGTGACGATCCAGTCATGCTTCTCGCTCATCCGGACGAGAGCAAGCGCAACGACATCGGCCCATGGCTCTTTTCCGTGGTCATCAGGTACGGCATGCCGCACAAGCAGGTATGGGCCAACGAGGATGCATCAGCGGTCGCAATCTGGCTGCCGCCCGACGGAACGGACATGTCTGCTGTCAGGATGCTGCGCGCCGGCGCCACTGCTGCTCGCGTTGCTGCTTTCGGTGGTGAAAGCCGTTGTTGGAAAGAGCCATTGAACCCCACAGAACAACGTCTTCAAGCGTGAATTGTGGTGCCGAAGGTGGGACTCGAACCCACACGATGGTTACCCCTCAGCGGTGTTTAAGGCGCGCCAGTGGTGTCTACAGGCGTCTGTCCACGCTCAGGACGGGCACGGAAGGACGGTCTACGCAGGGCGTTGTCTACCCACGTTGCACCCTCTATTGCACCCAACGGAAGCGTCATGTGTTCGCGAAAGGCGGGCGGCGAGCTGCTGCTACGCTACTCCTCTTCGTGCCGTTCGGAGGCGCACCTCTGCGCCCGTCGGACTGCCAAGAGAGGTAGACGGCCACCGCGGACATGGACGATCTAGTCGTACCGTTGGTACTGATCGGCGTGGGGATGATGGTGGGCGCTGCCATTCCCGGGCTCAAGTTGGCCGGAGTGGAAGTCCCGGACCTATCAGGGATGGTAAGGGCTGCCCTCTTTGCACTTGGCTTGACTCTCGTCGTCGTACCGCTGGCCGCCATGTTGCTGCTCGACGAGGACAGAGAACACCAGCACGCCGAGCTTGGGCCGCTCGACTTCCTCGGGCCGGGCCTGTCGCTGAAGCAATTCGCCGAGATGAACGGCATACCTACCGATGAGTACGCGGCGTCCGACCTCGAGCAGACGGGTGTTGCGGTTGTCGCGACACTCGATGTCGTGGGCTTTGAAGGCCACCACTTGACCATCTCGCCTCTTGTCCAGGCTCTGGTCCAAGGCGCTATGGAGCTCGACTGGAGTGAGGCCGACCAGGCGGTGGTCCAAGTCTATGTGCCCGAGCGAACCGAAGAAAGGCGCTCGGTTCAGGTATGGATACCTGACGGGCACGTCGAGCACGTTCTGTCCGAGACCAACGTGCCTCTCCAGGAAGACGGTTGCTACCTACTCCTGCTGAAGGTCCTCGACGATTTAGGCGAGCTTGTCGCCCACAAACAGGCCCGTCATTGCGTCTAGCTGTGATCCACGAGGACGTTGTTGACAAGTGAGAGCCCCACGTGGTCGGTTCGGGGTGTCAAAGCTCCGAAGGTGACGCACAGGAGGCTCTCATGGCACATCGTAGTGCCCGACTCACGGTCTTCGGACGGCAGCTGCTGGTGCGACGGGTGGAGATCCTCGGCAAGCCCATGTCCATGGTCGCGACGGAGCTCGGCACCAGCCGCAGCACCGCCTACAAATGGCTGCGCCGCTACCGCACCGAGGGCGGGCCTTTCCTTATGTTCCGTCACCCAGCATCGCCGCCAGCACTGCATCGGCGTCCCCGCCGAGCGCCAAGCTCGACGGCCGCCCCGGATGGAGGCGCCTCGAGGTGTATAGGGCCGATGCGCGGATCATCGTGGCGCACGCGGAGCTGCCGGCCGTTCCAGGCGATGACGAGCGGGTCGGGCTTCACAGGGCGTAGCGTGTCGGCCCGATGGGTGCCAGCTCGAACGGCGCGCACCGAGTCCAGTGCGGCTTGTCGTCGGGCGGATAATCAGGGTCTGATGACGCTCGCCGTATGGTGAGGAGTCCATCGCTTGCCCGGCGTGTGTCCAGGGGGAGGAAGGAGCTTCTGATGAGGAAGCGACTACTTGTCGGCCTGCTCTCGGCCGGCCTGGAGGCGGCGATGGTGCCAGGGACAGCCATGGCCGTGGATGTCCCGGTGCACTGCCTGGGCTCAGCCGACGGGCGGATCGCCTCGCACCATCATTTCGAAGGCGATGTCGAGATATTCCTCGACTCGACCGCGACGGGGACGTGGTTCCACGCTGGACCGGGCGGGGCCTTAGTCCAGGCTACGGTGGATCATGGCAGCTGTCTCCACGATGGCAGTACGGTCCTCCACTTCTGGGGCACGGGGAGCTGGCACGGTCACGCGGTGGACTTCGACGTCATCATCCGCGACGACAGTCCCGATAACTACGACATCTCCATCAGCACGCCGGCTGGCGACATCCTGCAACAGGCGAGCGGCGACATCACGAGCGGCGACATCTCGACCGACGTCCCGTAGGCCACTGTCACGTCCGCCGCCAGAGCCCGACCACGCGGCAGTCGGTCGGGGTTGCCTCGAGCGGGACAATTAGAGGGTTCGGACGGTCGCCTCCTGCGGTGCTTGGCGTAGCCTGTCGGTGGCCACCCAATGGGGGGAGGAAGGAGCTTGCTTCCCATGAAGAAGCGACTGACCCTCATGCTTGCGGTGGGTGCGCTGGTGGCGCTGATGACGCCGGGTGTGGCATCGGCTGACCCGGATGGCACCGATCCGAACGCCGCCTCGCTCCTGCGCGGGACGGGGTGCAACATCGTCGGCGTGGACGGGTCGCCCAACTACGTCGGCGAGTATCTCTCGGTCTCGAATCACGGGGGGCTCTGGCAAATCACCTGCAGGGGCGAGGTCGATAACCCCGTCGGCCGGGCGCTCCACTTCGACCAAGAGAACGGTCCACTCGGAGGTCCGCTCCCGTTCTTCTGCAATCTCCCTGGCTATCCCGCGCAACCCGCGCTCGGGTGGCAGGAGATCATCTCCGCGAGCGGCATGGCCACGCTGAAGATCAGGTGCACCTGACCCTAGATCCCATAGGGCTTGTCAAGTCCTGATGCTCCAGTCGGGGTCGAAATCCTGCCCGTTTCGCCAGACGCCCCAGACGAGACCGAGCGCCTTCGCCATGCAGTGGCCGAGGGCGTTCATCTTGGATTTGCCGGCGGCCCGCTTGCGCTCGTAGTGGGCCTTGATGACCGGGTTGTGGGTGACACCCACGACGGCCAGGCGATAGGCCGCCGCCCGGAGGTGGGCGTTGCCGGCCTTCGACATGTGCCAGCCGGTCTCGGGGTTCGCGCCCTTCCTGCCGGAACTCCGCTCGGCGGGATGGACGCCGGCATCGGCGAGCAGCTGATCGACGTCATCGAAACGCCAGATGTCACCGATCTCGGCGATGAGCGCCGCACAGGTCGAGGCACCGACCCCGGGGATGGTCCGCAGTCGCCGGGCCAACTCGCCATCGAGCAGTCCGGCGACCCGGACCTCCGCGTCCGTGATCTGTCGTTCGAGCAGGTCGTACTGGTCGAGCAGCAGCCCGACCTCGAAGGCCCACCTCGGCGTCGAGCTCGGGCACGGCGATGCTCTCGGCCGCCGTGGCCTTCAGGCGCTCGGCCCTGGCGACGCCGAGACGACGATGGCCGGGACCCGCGTTGGCATCGGCGAGCGTGCTCGTGCGCTTCCGTCGTGTGGCTGCCGCGGTGGGCGCGATCCTGAGGATCTCCCGCGCCGTGCGACAGGCTGGGTCATCGAAGAGCTCGCCCAGCTCGGGGAAGCCCAGCTCGACGAGTCGGATGAGGCGCTGGCAGACGCGAGCCTGTTCGGACACGAGGGTCATCGCGAACCTCGCCGCCTGGCGCAGCTCGACACCGACGAGCGGATCGCGGGCGTCGGGCTGTTCGCGCATGGCCATCTCGGCGAGGCTCCTCGCATCGGCCGGGTCGGACTTCGTGCGTCCGAGCCGACTCTTGGCAAAGTACTTCGCTGCGAGCGGGTTGACCACCGCGACCGGATGGCCCCGGTCGCGCAGGTGGGCCGCGAGGGCCATCCAGTAGTGGCCCGAGGATTCCATCGTGACCAGCCCGACGGCCTCGGGCTGTCGCGCCAGCCAGGCGTCGAGTGCATCGAAGCCGGCGCGGTCCTGGCTCATCCGCAGGATCGATCGCTCGGCCTTGACCTGCCCCTCCCGGCAGCGGGCCACCGCATGCTGCCGACCTCCGATGTCGATGCCGATGGTGATCATCCCGAGCCTCCTTCCGACACCCAGGGGATCCCGCCCCGCCCGGTCGACGTCAGCTGATGGGTCCGATCACCGGTCGAGACTGCCGCTGGATCCCGATCACCGTTCATGGCCGAGGGTGGGAGCCGGTATCTAGGGTCGACGGTCATCTGCCGCGTAGCCGAGCACCGGTCATCCCGTGGGGTCGGTGCCATCATCGACCCCTACACAAGGACGTATATCAGCAGATGGGTCTACTCACTCGGTAGAGGCCTGTCCGCGGGGGGCGGGCCTCTTTTGTCATGATGCGTCCGCCGGTAGCAGCGCATCCATCAATGCCGCGGTGTCGTCTTCGCTGCTCATGGCCGCTTGGTTGGCGACCTGCTCGCCCTTCTTCGTTAGGCGCATCGCAGCCTCGCCGGTCTCGTTCGTGTACTGCTCGACCAAACCGACAGCCTCCAGCTCGACCAGGATGGCGTCAAGCTCGGCGGTCGGGATGGTGCCGTCGGTCATGGCGCGAGCGTAGCGCGCGGCGAGTGGCGTCGGCGTAGTCCGCGCCGGCTCCGCCGTGTAGGCCATCCTCGGCCTTTCGGGTCACCGCCCGTCCAAATTCGTACCTGTCGTCACCGCACCGTGTGTCACCGAAGTGCACACGCCGGGGTTCGCAGCGGGCGCACTCAGGGTCCGGGCGCTGGGGAACGCGCTCGGATCCGGGCATAGCATCGACCTCGTGGTGGGACATCACCCCGGGGAATACCTTCAGCCAAGGAGTCGGCCACATATGCATCCATCCGTACGACACTCACACATCCTCGCCACAGCCGTGATGATCGCGCTCACGGCAGCGGTCGGGATCTCGGGCGTCCCTGCTGCCGCTGCCTCGGGCACGCTGCCTGGGCACTTCATCGGCAACGGCCACGCCGCCGCGGCCACGGCCAACGCCGGCAATCTCGCGGTGCGCCTGGGCCGCGTCTCGTACATCCCCTGTCCCTGCCAGGGGACCCATGGCAAGGTGCAGAAGAACCGCGTCACCGATGTCGAGGCTGGCGACCTGGCCACGCTCGAGGTGACCGGGTCGAAGGCCTACGGCAAGAAGTCGAACTCGAGGACCGCGAGCACCTGGACCTCAGCGACCATCAGCGGCCTCGATCTGCTCGATGGGCTCATCACCGCCGACGTCATCCGCGCCCGAGCCCACGTCTTCGCTACGGCCACCGGCTTCAAGGTCGACACCAAGGGCTCGCGCTTCGTGAACCTCACCATCGCCGGCAAGAGCATCTCGGCATCGGTCAAGCCGGGCAAGCGCATCGACCTGCCGGGCCTCGGCTTCGTCAAGCTCATGGAGGTCAAGCGCAACGGCGATGGCCACGATCGGCGCGGCGTCATGATGACCATGATCCGGGTCCACGTCTCCGTGGGAGGCAACTCGTACGGACTGCCCATCGGCGCGGAGGTCTACGTCGCACGTGCCCGCAGCGCCTACGACCGGACCCCGGTCCGGGTGCAGGTCCATGGCTCCGCCTTCGACACCAGCGCGAGCAACACCATCGCGACCATCAAGAACCGCGTCGGCAAGGCCGCCCTACTGCACGTCGGTTGCGAAGGCACCGGCGGCAAGGTCAAGACCAGCACCGTCACTGACTTCCAGGCCGGCTCCACGCTGCGGGTCGATACCGGCCGGACGACCGCCATGGGCAAGATCGTCGGGGATCGCGGCACGGCGCGGACCACGGCCAAGATCGAGGGCGCGTGGCTGCTCGACCTCGATATCCCGGTCATCGACAAGCTCATCAAGATCGATCTGCTGAAGTCGGTGGCCCAGGCCACCTATGACCGCAGTGAGCGGAAGGGCAGCGTCTCCGCCAAGGGGTCCAAGCTCGCGGGCATCAGCATCGCGAACCTCATCGATATCCCGCTCACCGTCCCGCCGAACACGACGGTCGACATCCCCGGCATCGGCAAGCTGGTGCTCAACAAGCGCGACATCACCAAGACCAGGGCCGGGGTGAACATCAAGGTGACGATGCTCGTCCTGGTCATCCAGAATCCGGTGCTCGGCATCCCGGCGGGGACCAGCATCGAGCTGGCCAAGGCATCCGCCGGAGCTGGCCGCAAGTAAGACTCCGGGGGAGACCAAGACGCTGAGGACCCCCGGC
>CAVXTU010000006.1:0-142699 GCA_963764785.1 uncultured Chloroflexia bacterium
CGGCCGACCGCAGCGGTCGCAGCGACGCTCGTTCGTCGTCGGCCAGCCGCAGGTCCCGTCGTGGGCCTCGCAGCCGCGGCAGGCGCAGACGCGAGAACGAGCCATCGACCATCAGGCAGCCTCGAGCAGCGGCGCAAGGTGATGGCGCCAGGACCGTTCGCTCCGCAGCCAGGTGGTCGCTCGAGCGACTGGGTCCTGGCGCTCCAGCTTGGCCAGCAGGATCTCGCCGACGACGTCGGGATAGAGCTCGTCGCAGAGGCGGGCGCGACGGTCTTCGCGGACGAGGTCCGCGGCGAGGTCCTGCGCCCAGACGAGCAGGGGATGAGATGGCGCCTCGATAGGTTCGATGACCGCGCGGGCACGGGATGACTTGGGCGAGCGATAGCCGGCGTGTCGCCGTCGCTCGACCACGGTCACGCTCCCGCTCGCGGTACGCCGGATGGCCGCTGCGCCACTGGCGCCAGTAGTCGGCCGAGGCCGGCTAACCCATCGCTCGCCGGGCTCGGGCAGCGGCCCGGTCCCAGCAGCCGGCGCAGATCGGATCGAGGCCCGGGTGCTGCCGGCCCGACCTGAGCCGCGAACTGATGGTCGCGGGGAAGGCGCCGTCGGTGCCGCAGGCGAAGCAGCGCGCGAGGCGACGCTGGGCCTTCTCGATGAGCCGCTCGACGTCACGAGCTGGCATGGCGTCGAGGGCGTCACTGACCTCGGGACCGATGGCCATGGCTCAGCCCGAGCCGCCTTCCCGGCGCTCGGTGGCACCGGAGACCTGGGCCGCGGTCTGGGCGGCGATGCCCTGGGCCGCGGCGGTGGCGAAGTAGAACACGAAGGCCAGCTCGGCGAGGTTCCACTGCTGCTCGCTGGGGTCGGGCAGCACCTCGAGCGCGGACTGCAGGAGCGTCATGCCGATGAAGCCGATGGCGAGGACCGAGCGCACGAGCCCGAAGCGCCAGAGCCAGCGGAACGTCGACTCCTCTCGAGGCGGTGTCTCCGCCTGGGTCACGGCCGCACCCCGTCAGCGGGTTCGCTCGTCGGACGCCTTCGCTGCTGGCAGGTACGGGCGGAGGGTCTCGAGGCTCGCGCCATGGCCAGCGATGTGGTCCTCGAGCTCGCCCGCGGTGTCGGCGATGACCTCGAGCAGCTCGGTGACGTCCGGCAGGTCCGGGTCACCCGGGATCGACACCATCGTCGGGCTCGCCGATGGGTCGGGCCTTCGACACGACGAGGCCGATCCAGCGGTCCTCGGCGGGGTAGAGCCGTCGGCCCTTCGCCGTCCCGGACGTTGCCGGTCGCGGCACGCACGAGCCAGAAGGGCCAGAGGCGTCGTCCGTTCGGACAGCCCTTGAAGCGCCCATCGGCGAGCGGGTCATACGCGGGACCTTGCGGGCTTCGTCGACGAGCGTGGCGGCGCGGAGGTAGACGGCGTGGTTGCCACGGAAGCTGCGGCTCGCCCAGAGCGAGCGCTTCTCGGAGGCCACGGTGCCGTAGTGGAGGGCGGCGATGACCCGGCGACGCTGATCATGGAGCAGGCGCCAGAGCTCGTCGTGGCCCTGGCCTCGGACGACGCTCGTCCTGCGGTGGCTGGAGGCCGAGGCGGTGAAGCGGTCGGTGTACGAGTCGATGGCGGCCTTCCACTGGTCGGGGTTCGTGGCGTCACGGTCATTGCCCATCCGCTTGCGGACGGCTTCGGTCGAGGGCCGGATGAGCCCGTAGCTCGCGTCGTCGAGGGCCATGACGCAGGCGGCCACGCCACAGTCGAAGGCCTCGGATGGCGGAGCCATCGAGCTGGCGCTCGAGCGTGAGGGGTCCCGTCCGTTCGAACGCTGCCATCAGGGGCGGACCCTGGGCAGGTCGACCGAGAGCAGCCCGGCCGCGGTGAGGAGCAGCGGCACGAGCACCGGCGGGCTCACGTCGTAGCCCTCGACGATGACGTCCAGGACCACGATCAGCACCACTACCGCGATGAGCAGGACCGCCGAGACCTGCCTCGCCCAGCGGTACTCCGACGGCGGATGGCGGTCATCGGTCATGCCGGCGGACCGGGAACAGGCCCCGGTCCACGAGCCAGGGGATGACGACGGCACCCGACGAGGCCGAAGCAGTAGCAGGCGGCGCCGAAGAGGACGAGCTCGAGCGGGCTCATGGGAGTCGGGTGCGTCGGCCGGGCGTGGGATCGACCCGGCCCGACGCGAGTGGAGGAGGGGAGGACGTCCGTGCACCTGAAGCTCCTATGTCAAGCGGCCATCGCCACGGGCTCCTGACGGCCCCCGTCGGACGCTGCATCGGATCGCATCCGGCGGTAGACCTCATCGCTGATGCGGCGCCGGAGGAGGCGGATGGCCTCGGTCTTCGTGTCACCCCCGGCCATCCGTTTGGCCAGGTAGTCCTGACCCTTGCCCGGTCGCTGGAGCTGGGTGATGGCGATGCGATGGAGCGCGACGTTGAGCTGGCGGTTGCCACCCCGGTTCAGGCGGTGGCGGGTCTGGTTGCCCGACCAGACCGGCACGGGCGCGGTGCCGTCGTAGCGGGCGAAGGCGGCCGCCGAGCGGAAGCGATCGATGCCCGCGACCTCACCGACGAGCTTGGCGGCCGTAAGCGGCCCGCAGCCCTGGAGGGCCAGGAGGGTGGGGGCGAGTCGGGCCACCAGGCGAGCGATCTCGCGTTCCAGGCCTTCGATGGTCCGGGTCAGGTCCCGGATGCGGACGACGAGGTCGGCGGCGATGCGGGCGACCACCCCGGAGAGCTCGGCGAGCCTGGTCTCGAGTGCCGCGAGCACGTGGTAACGGTCGAGGCTGCGCGCCACGGGCTCATCGCCCGGGCTCAGCTCGTGGAGGTGCCAGCGCAGGCGGTTCTGAGCACGGGTACGCTCGGCCACCAGGTCGTCACGGTGGTCGACGAGGAGGCGCACCTCGCGCTCGACACCGTCGAGGCGCGCGGTGGGCAGGTCCGGCTCGCGCAAGGCCGCGCGGGCCACCGCGAGCGCGTCGATGGGGTCGCTCTTGCCCGGCTCACGCGAGGAGCGGCGGGCCCCGGCCATCAGCTTGGGGGGCACCCGGACGACAGACTCGCCGGCGCGGACCAGGTCGGCCTCGAGGCGCCGAGAGAGGTGCCGGCAGTCTTCCAGCGCCCACCGGCGCTCCGTCCATCGCTCGGCCCAGGCGCGCAGCTCGAGATGCCCGCCCGGTGTCGCCCGGACGGTCCGCTCGGCGAGCTTGCGTCCCTGCTCGTCGACCGCCACCGCGGTATGCCAGCGCTTGTGCAGATCGGCCCCGATCGTCACCATGTCCCCTGTCTCCTTCCTTCGCCTGAGGGATGGACGGCAGGACCGGTCGGTGGACACGCCTGAGTCGGGGCGCAGCCACGCTCCTATCAAGTCACGCCGGCCGGTCCGGCATGTCCGGCGGCCGGCACTTCGCGTGCAGGCCACGCTGGGGATGCGGGCACCCGGTCTATGAGCCAAGCCGCCGGACCTGATGGATGGTGACACTCACCCTGGTCTACGGGGCGGTCAGGGGGCGTCAAGCGAGGGACCGCACGGATGTTCGGGAAGCCGAACGGAAGCACTACAATTGGCCCGCTACCGCCTCGACCCGAAACGCTCAGGACCGACCGCATGAACCCACCAGCCGATCATCCGTACGTCCTGTTCGCCGAACGGCTCATGGCGACGTTCGCGCACATGGACCACGATGGCGATCACGCATCGGCATCGATGGGATCCAGGCCGAGCTCGAGATGGCAGGGTTCCTCGGGCGGCCAGGCGATGAGATGCAGGGACTCCACGACTGCCTCGAGGACATGCGGAAGATCGGCGCCGTGACGTACTCGGACGCCGCCTGGGTCAAGCCGACGGACCTCACACTGCGTCCGTCACAGGGCATCACGCTGCGAGAGACCTGGCCGAGCATCTTCGCGCCGTATCTGTCGCCGGATCAGTGGCCTTCCTGGCGCGGCTCGTGGAGCTGGCTCCCGCTGCCGGAGCGCGCGTCCCGATCCCGGGCCCGGATCCAGGCGGTGTCGGTCCTGGAGGCCATGGGCTGGTCGGTCGATCATCACATCCGTTCCGCCTCGCCAAGCGCTCCGATCCCAGGGCTTCTCAGATGACTGGTCTGCCGGCTACGACATCAGCATCCGGCCGACCTACGCAGGGGTCGTGCGCGTGACCGAGCGGGTCGCAACCGAATGGCAGGAGCGGTTGCGTGTCCTGCTCGCTGAAGGCGAGACGAGCACCGTCGACATCAAGCGCGAGCTGCATGTCGATGGTGTGCGTGAGAAGGGGGAGTTCATCCGGGATGTCCTCGGCCTCGCGACCACGAAGGCGAGCGGACACGAGCGCTATCTGCTCGTTGGCTTCGATGACGAGACGTCCGAGTTCCTGACCAGCGTGGACGCCGCGATCACGCGGGAGCGACTCGAGCAGATCGTGAACGCCTACACGGACCCGAAGCCCGAGCTCGACTGGGTCACGGTCCCGGTCTCTGACGGTGTCGCGGGCGTGGTCATCGTCCGCGTGATCCTCCAAGGTGCCCTACCGAGTGGCCAAGGCCATCTGGAAGCTGACGCCCGGCGAGGTCTACGTGCGCCACGGCACGCATACCGAGGCGCCGACCGAGCGTGAGCTCGAGGCGCTTGTCGCGGAGGGGGAACGGTCGCGACTCGTGTAGCGATCGGCGTCGGTCGGGCAGGTGACGAGTTACTGGCCAGCGGGAGGCAGACTCCCGAGACCACGACGATCGGGCTCAGCGACCGCGGTAGGTCTGGCGGGCGAGTGCCACGCCATAGACGGCGCGGGCTCCTGCCGAGCGCAGAGCGCGGGCGACCTCGCGCAGCGTGAGCCCGTCGGTGAACACATCATCGACGACGACGATGGCCTTGCCAGCGACACGACCGACATCTGGCACCTGGAGGGCCGGCCGGACGTTTGTCTCGGCGTTGGCCTTGCGCTCCTGGTATCGGGAGATGCCAGACATGCTCTGGGTCTCGGCCGTCTTGATGATCACTGGCGGGTCGATGACGAATGGCCACGGCGGCTCACCCTGCTCCTGTGCCGCCGCCTCCACGATGCGTGCCGTGTGGTCCCAGGCGCGGTCGCGCCCTCGCCGACGTAGGTCGGGCTCGGGATGATGAGGTCCACCTGGCGGAACGTCTCCGCGTTGCGCTCCAGGAAGCCGACGAGGATGCGGCCGAAGATCAGCCCCCAGCCCGACCTGTCGCGGAACTTGTAGTCGTTGATGCGTTCGAGCAGCACACCCGTGCGCATGGCGATCGACCAGTTCCACTCGAAGCCTCGATTCGCCGCGCCCATGTTGCAGGGGCCATTGCCGCACGTCCCATCCTCCTTGAGCGGGTGGTCGCAGGTGCGGCAGCGCTGGTCGATCGGCAGCAGCGGCTCGAGCGTCCGTGCGGCGCAGCGCGAGCACAGCAGCGGGTAGCCGGCCTGGACATACACGCATTCGCCGCACTCGCCGAACTCCGCTGCGTCGCGGAGGAGCTCGGTCAGCTCCTCATCGTCCACCACTACGTCAGGGACAACGTCAGCTGGCGCCGGCCCTCCGAGCGCTGCTGGATGGTCGCGGGTGACTGCAGGAGGCTGACGATGTCATCCACGCTGCGGACCTCGATCGCCCCCGGGCGCTGCACGTATTTCTGGGCCCACTCTCGCTGTCGGACGAGCTCCGACGGCAGGAAGAGCTTCCGCCCGTGCTCGAGTGCCCGCCGCGCCTGGAGCTTGGCGCCGCTCGTGGCGCTTGCCTCGATGACGACGGTGCCCTGTCCCATCCCCGACATCGTGATGTTGCGTCGCGGGAACGTGTAGGTCGTGGGGGCCATGTCGGGCCAGAACTGGGACACCACGGCCCCGGTGGCTGCGACCCGCTCGGACAGGGCGGCGTTCTCGGCAGGGTAGGTGCGGAGGATGCCCGGTGCCGATGACCGCGACCGTCCGTCCGCCAGCGGCCAGGCACGGCCTCATGGGCGGCGGTGTCGATGCCGCGGGCGAGGCCGGACAGGACCGTGACGCCGGCGTCGACGAGCTGGTGCACCAGCCGCTGGGCCTGCTCGATGCCCTCGACGACTGGCCTGTCGCGTGCCCACCACCGCGACCGACATGGAATCGCGCTCCTCGAGCGTGCCGCGGTAGAAGAGGAAGGGGGGAGGTTGAAGATCGTCCGCAGGTTCGCGGGGTAGTCGTCATCGAGCACGGTCGTGAGGCTGATGCCCAGCTCGTCCATCTCGCCGACGAGTTCCTCGGCCCACCTGCGATGCTCGGGCAGCTCGTCCGCAGCGGAGGCCAGGACTTCCAGGCCGCGGCGTGCCTCCGTCGACTTCTCGCCGGCCCGCCCTGCGAGCAGCTCGTCCAGGCCGCCAGGTCGCTGCGCCTGTCGGGCCACGAAATACCAGGAGATATCGCGCACTCGACAGAGTGCGAGGAGATCGAGTACGTCAGCCATTCGTCGCCCCTACTCATAGAACGGATGTTCGGTTCGACGCCGTCAGCATACCATGCCGCGGAAGGCCCTAGGCTACCGCGCGGGCAGGCCGACCGCGCTCTCGGCGCGCCACTCGCCAGCGCGTAGCTGGCCCTCCGCCCGCGCCGTGGGCGCCTACTTGAGCGTCACGTACTCGGCGAGTCGCATGCCCTTCCGGATCTCGGTCGCGTAGGGCTTCGGGATACCGGCAGCGTCGACCAGCCGTCGGAGGTCTACGCCCTGCAGGTCGTCCGCGTGCCGGATGCCGAACAGGTGGATCCTGACGACGATGTCACCCTCCGGCGCCTGTGCCCACGCGTCGTGCTGGGTTCGAGAGAGAACCTGAGCCATGAGCGTCCTCCGTCGCGTATTCGCTCCGAAGCCTATCCATCGGACAGGCTGAGGTTCACTCGGCCGCGCGCACCCGCGCTGAGGACACCGAAGGAGCGATCTCGGACTCGAAGTAGGCCTGCTCGGCTTCCCGGCGCTCGAGGATCCGCGCACGCCGTTTGATGAACATCTCGTCCCGGATGGCCAGAAACGCCTCGAGTGAGGCTGGGGTGTCGCCGGCGGCCGGGTCGCGGTTGAAGAGGCCGTTGCAGGTCATGCAGGAAGCCACGACGTTGATGAGGTCGAGGACCCATTCCTTCGGCCACCCGGACTTCGTCATCTGCTGCGGGACGACGTGGTCGATCGAGAGCTGCAGCCATCCCTCGAACGTGCCGAGGTCCAGCCCGCAGTATGCGCATCGGAACCCACACCACTCGTGGACCCGTCGGCCGTAGCTGTGCCGTGCGGTGCCATCCCCCCAGACAGGCGGGCCAAGGAGTACCCGTCCTCCGTCTGGGTACGCCACGAACGGTGTCCCGTCGCCATGCGGGGCCGTGCCCATCTCTGGCGTCTTAGCCAAGATGCGAACCTGCTGCGAGTCTGTCGGTCATCCGGTGGTTCCTCCTGGATCTCCGTTTGCCTCCGTGTCAATCGTAGCGACGTGGTCTGGCGTGGGTCGGCGCCGGTACGCGTCGGGACTCCATCGCTGCTCCCCAACCAGTAGGCCGCCTGCGCCGCGTTCAGGCAGCCCGTCCGCCGATACAGGCCTGGTGTTGTCGCACCGTCGTCTCGCTGATGCCGAGTTCGTAGGCTGCAGCCGCGACAGAGCCCGCCCGGATGTAGGCGCGCAGCACCTCCAGCTGGCGCCTGGTCGGTCGCTGCCCAGGCATCAGCCGGCCTTCCGACACTCGGCGGGCCACGATCTCGCCGGTGTTGTCGGCGTTCTCGAGCACGAAATCGGGGCCGGAACCGAAGGTGGGTCAAGCTGGCGCTACCCCTCTCGCCCCGACCATCTTCTTTGCGCGCTTTCAGGCGGCGATCGATAGGGCTCATCAGCCCGCGCCTGCCGTCCCGCTGGCCTCCAGTTCCTCGAGCATCGCCTCGACCTTCGCGGTGAGTTCCGGCAGATCGGTGGTGATCGCGTCCCACACCACCTCGTCGTCCACGACGTCGTAGCCGTGCGCGAGGACGTTCCGAAAGCTGACGATGCGTGCGATGTCCGGGATCCGAGGAGCGAGGTCCGGGAATTCGCGGCTCAGCCGGTTCAGAGCTTCGCCGACGATCTCCAGCTTGCGCTCGACGCCCGCGCGAACCAGTTCGTTGGCACGGAAGCCATCGAGGTCGATGCCCTGCCGGAAGCGCTCGATCGACCGAGCCGCGGCGAGCACATCCGCCAGGAGTGCTCGCGGGTCACGCCGCATAGAGGGGCTCGCGGGTAGCCTCGACCTCCCGCACGATGTAGCGGTTTCGCAGCCCCGAGGGCATGACCAGGTCGACCGGCCGCCCGAGCAGGCGAGACAGCTCGTCACGCAGGCCCATATAGGCATGGAAGGTGTTGAGGCCGGGGTCCGGCTCGAATTCGACGAGGAGGTCCACGTCGCTTCGGTCGGGTTCGAAATCCTCGCGGATCGCCGAGCCGAAGACATCGAGGCGCTTGACCCGGTAGCTGCGGCAGAGCGCCTCGATGGCCGCTCGGTGCTGCTCGATGAGCGTGGTCATGGTGACCTCCCTGGGTGCGGATGGTCGCACACGCCCGATGGCGCCGCACGCGTGCCGAGCGCAGACCCGGGTCCGGCACCCTCGGAGCGTCCTTACATGCCGCACGATGGTCGAGCGGCATGCCGTGGTCGACGTCGGTCACGGAGGTCGACAGGAGCCCGGCGCGCGAACTCGGCCGGCTTCTCGGTGAGGTGGACGATAGCGTCGGGGCTGACCTTCTTGACCTCCCGCAGGTCGGGTGGCATTCGAAGACTCGAAGAAGGGGTGAGCCGCGCCCTCCTTCCACGAGTGGAACCCGAACGCTTGGGCACCCATGAAGTCCTTGCGCATCAGGATCGAATGCTCCTTGTTCTAGATGATCGCCTGACTGAAGGAGAGGCTGCGGTCTTCAAGGCCGGTGGGTAGTTGGCGAGGTTAGCGTGGCCACCCCAGACGTAGGCGGAGCCGCCGGACCCGTGCGGTATTTGGAGAACCAGGTCAGCAGGAGTCGCTCGAACGCCTCGTCGATGATGACGTCGTTGACCAGCGGCGGTCCTTGGCGCGCAGCTTGCGATGCGTCGCCTGCGCCTTCTCCGGTGGCGTTCGAGATCGAGCTTCTGGTTCTTGCCCACGCCGAACTTACCCCGGGCGACGTCGAAGCCGCTGTGGTGCAGCCTTTGCGCGTCGAGCGCCTTCCGACCCGAGGGCGCGTTGGCGATGGACTCGGCATACGAGGCGTCCCACTGGCGGGACATGCCCGCGGCGATGGCGTTGTTCGATCGCGGCTCGACCTTCACGTTGTAGGGCGGGTCGGTGAGGAAGAGGTCGACGGTCACCCCGTCCAGCAGCCGGTCGAGGTCGGCCTCGGAGCCGGCATCCCCGCAGAGGAGGCGATGGTCGCCGAGGAGCCAGAGGTCGCCGGGCTTCGTGATCGCCTCGTCCGGCGGCTCGGGCACGTCGTCGGGGTCTGTCAGGCCGTCCTTCGGCTCCGGCCGGTGCCAACGCCGCGAGCATCGCCACTAGGGCCTCGGAGCTGACCGAGACCTCTGCGAGCAGCTCGCGCAGCTTGGCCCCGTCGGTCGTGGCCATCGCCGCGAGCGGATCGAGGCTGGCCAGCACGAGCCGCCCCTCGTCCTCCGACAGGCCCACATAGACGACGGGGATGGTGGGCTGGCCATGGGAGAGCGCTTCCTCCACGCGGAGGTGGCCGTCGACGAGATGGCCCGTGCGCTGGTTGACGACGACCTGAGCCACGAAGCCGATGGTGTCCAACACATCCCGCAGGGCTTCACGCTGTGCCCTCGGATGGATGCGCCAGTTGGCCGGGTTGGCCAGCAGTTGGTCAGGCGCCTCCTCGCCGGAGCCCACGATCCGGTTGGCCCAAGCAGGGGCGGCGGACACGGCAGGGCTCGACACGTCCAGGTTGTCGCATAGCGGGTGCCCCGCGGTGCATCACGACACCGCACGCCTGTACGGGAGCCGAACAGAAAGACTGTGGCTTCCGGGGCCGGGCGCACATCCGGTTGACTGCGCCGGACACGTCCGCCGTCGGCCTCCGTGGAGGCACGCGACCATGGACCGCCCTTCTGGCAGACGTTCCTTGAGACATCGAGGGAGAGTTCTGGGCTCGACGCGTCTCATACCCTGTGACAACGCCTTCTGACGGCAGCGGCAGCAGACCCGCAGGAGGCCAGCGGGGGCGCTATGAGAGGCGTATGGACAGCGAACTCGTCGCGCGGGCCCAAGCCGGCGACCAGGATGCCTTCACCCGACTCGCGACCGCCTCCGCGGGACGCCTGCACAGCGTGGCCTACAACATCCTGCGTGATCGGGACCTCGCCCAGGACGCGACGCAACAAGCGCTCTTGTCCATGTGGCAGGCGCTCCCGTCGCTGCGCGATCCGGGTCGTTTCGAGGCCTGGGCCTATCGGACGGTGGTCCGAGCCTGCTACGCGGAGTCACGGCGCACGAAGCGCTTCGTGACCGCCGTGAAGGCGCTGAAGCCAGACAGCCACGACGCCGCCGACGCGACCAGGTGGGTGGAGGACCGAGACCAACTCGACCGGGCCCTCGGGAAGCTCTCGATCGAGCACCGCACGGTGCTCGTACTCCGGTTCCATCTCGACCTGAGGATCGACGATATCGCGTCGGTCCTCGACATCCCGGTGGGGACGGCACGCTCCCGCCTCGATCGGGCCTTGAAGCGGATCCGTCCAGCGCTCGCCGCGGACGCTCCCACCGAGCGTGTGACGCGACGAGGCGAGGTGCAGCGATGACGTTCGATCACGACCCGGGCATCGCGCTGCGCGAGCGATTCGCGGCTACACCACCGCTTCCTGATGGCGTCCTCAGCGAGGTGTTCGACCGACTACGCGAGACACCCCAACAACGAACAGTGAGCACCGACCCGATCAGAGGGAGGTTCCAGATCATGTTCAGCGCGACCAAATTCATCATCGCCGGCGCCATCGTGGCGTTGGTCAGCAGTGGTGTGTTCCTTGCCGGGATGCAGCTGAGCGTAACGCCGGACCAGCCGGTGCCGTCCGCGACCGCTTCGGCGTCCCCATCCGGCCAACCCAGTCCGGTGCCGACCGAGCTTCGCACCGCCGAGTCGACGGCCGCTCCGCCGCTGTCAACTATCCTGCCGGCCGAGCTGCCCGATGATGCCAAGTCAGGAACGGTCAAGACCGTCTACGGGGATGCTCGCTGGGTGCGGGTGGTCCGCGACGCAGACGGCCTGCCGGCCATCGAGGACCTCGTCCGTGGCTCGGGCGGATGGCTGGCTCTCAACCAGGACTGCACCGAGCTCGATCCCGGCTGCCCCGGCATCTGGAGCAGCGCCGATCTCCTGGGGCCATGGAGGCAACAGCGTCTGCCGGATGCGTCGGATACTGGCGCGCTTCGAGGGCTCCTGCGGACGGGGGATGCTCGCGTACAGCTCCTAGAGCTCGACTGGACCTACTGGCTCTCCGCCTGGCTCCCATCCGGCGCACAGACGTGGCGAGCGGATGGCTCGGGGGGATGGGTGCAGCTCGACACCGACGGCCTGCCCTTCCCGGACCGCGAGGCGTTCACCTGGGGGCGCGCGGTCCAGCCGCCGGTCGCTTCTGGCACCACCACCATCCTGCCGATCATCTACTCGACGAGTGACATCCCGGACCTGCTCGGCATCCCATCCGCCTTTGAGAACGGTCGGAGCCTGGCGTCGACCGCCGACGAGGGCACGTACCAGGTCGTGGACGGCTGGAGTGACCCGATCGGCTCGATCCACGTCGAGGAGACCGCCTCGGGCCTGCGTGTCACGAACGTCGAGAGTGGAGTGGTCATCGCCGAGACCGACGCGATGGACCTCCGGGACTTCGAACGGGCCGTCGCGACCGTCGTCCCCGGCGAGCCCGGACTCCGGAGCTGCTGGAGACGCACATCGGCATCCTTGACGAGGACGGTTCTGTCGATGTCATCGTCGCCCCATGGTCGGGCGAGGCCCTCTGGCGCGCCTCCATCGTGGGGGCCCCGGACGCGTTCCACGCCTTCGTGCCCAGCATGGCGGGAACGCTCGACCACTGGCGCTCGACCGACGGCCGCGCCTGGTCCAGGGAGGGAGATGTCGCGCTTCTCCCCGAGGGCAGCGAGGTCGGTTGCGAGCTCCTGGTCGGGGGTGCGCAGCCCGGCTTCTCGCCCGCCGGAAGCCGCTTCGGGGCGCTCGCCTTATGCCCCGACGGAGACCGGCAAACCAGATATTGGTGGTCGGAGGATGGGAAGGCCTGGACGCAAGCGCTCAGGCCTCCGGCCAACAGTGACCTCCCGGTCCTGGCCACGAGTCGGGGACCGGTCTGGCACGGGGTGGACGCCAACAAGAACGAGTGGTGGGTCCAGAAGGATGGCGAGTGGGTCAGGGACCCCGGCATCGAGCGCGCCATGCGCATCCCCGATCGCTGCCAGGACCAGGACGCTGCGACGCGTACATGGGTGTTCGGCGACACCATCGTCACGCTCAGCGTGCCGCAGGATCAGGACCCGCACGCCTGCGAGCGGCTCGTCCGCATCATCGAGTTCGAGCCGATCAAGAAAAGACCACTGATTGAGGACCGGCAGAAGCCGGTCACTAAGGGAACGAGTGAAGGTCATGCGGAACACGTTCAGGACGGCGGGCCTCGTTGCCACGGGCCTGCTGCTGCTCTCTGGGAACGGGGTGTCGGCCCAAGCGGACGCTGCCCCCGTGGCGGTCAGTGGATCGGCGAGCGGAGGTGACTGCCCGGTGCCCGACACCATCATCGTCGGCGCCGGCGTCACCACCTACCGAAATGGCTACTGCAACCCGGTGTGGTCGCTGGACGACCCACGGTTCGAGGGTACCGTCACCTGGGCCATGAACAGCGAGCGACCACGACAGCGACGTCACGGTCGGGACCCTGGGCGTGAGCGTCGTGGATGACGGATGGTGCCTGGCGGATGGTGCCCGAGGTGTTCGTCGAGACGCCTGGAGTGGAATGGCCCTCCGGCCCTCTCCCGACGCAGTTCGTCATGATCGGCGACGGAGCCTATGAGGGTCACTACGCCGTGTTCACGTTCCAGGGGCGGAACCACGAGCGGGACACTGGAAGGCTTCATCGTCGCGGGTGAGATCCCGCCGGCACCCGAGGCGGCGGGCACTCCCTGAGCCACATGGCTCGGACACGCCACGGTCAGGATGGCCCGTCCCCCGAGGGGCGGGCCCTCTTCTCGGTCGTGGTATCCGCCAAGCAGACTCTTGATCGCGCAACACGGGCGTCCCGTCGCGCCCGTAGGCGAACGTGGGTCGAGCGCGAGGGCGCTGGCGAGCCGGCCTAGGCGAGGGAACGGAACCGCTGCGCGCTCTTCGGCAGCGAGGCGTGCGCGGCTCAGGTGACCGGCTTTCGCCGATATCGACCAGAATCGCGAAACTCGGCCGCGCGCGTAACGTGCGGCGTGGTCCCCGGGCGCCCATGTCCGCGCCCTGTGGGTACCTCGGGCCAGCGCCCGGCTCGACGCCGCCGCTGACGCCGCACTTGCCTCGGCTACTGCGAGGGGCAGTCGGTGCCGTACGGTGGCGGCTCCCGCCAATCTCGAGGCTCCGTCTCCTGCACCTCCAGGTAGACGATGGCGCCACGCTTGCCCGACGGCCAGTCGGGCCCGAAGGAGAGCTCGGTGAGCTTGCCCGTCTCGGGCGCGCTACAGCGTCGGTCGAAGTAGCCCTCGAGCTCAGCATTCAGCCGCGGATCCTCGAACCTCGGCGTCGGGGTCCAGGAGTGGTCGAAGCGATGGCACAGCCCCGCGGCCTGCAGGGCTGCCTCGGCCTCCTTGGGCGTCATCTTCTTCCAGCCGCGGAGTGGCTCGCCGCGGCGCTGCAGCACCATGTCGCCGTACTCCGTCGACCAGGAGCCGCCACCATCGGGCCAGGCGTCCCAGGTGACCTTCAGACCCTTGTCGACGACGTAGTCGCAGCCGGTCAGCGGGGCCGGGCGGGTGCCAGGCATGAAGGCGGAGAGCCGGAGGCCGTCGAGGCGCAGCTCGCCCGAGACCGGGCGCTCCCACGACTCACGCTCCGCATCGTTCGAGCGGAGGTCCAGGTCGCCGACGAAGGGCTCGCCGAGCGGCGTCCGAGTGCGCCGCTTGAGGTCCTCGAACATGATCCAGCGGCTGTCGTCGCCTCGGCCGTCGTAGGCACGGATGTGGTCGATCCACCAGTGGGTCTTCCCGAGATAGAGCTGGACGTACAGCCGCTGGACGCTCCCGTTCTCGGACCACCAGGCCTCGAAGGTCCCGTCGTCCGCGTGCGTCGACCCCTGCGGCAGGACCTCACCGGGCGCGGTGACCGGTGGATGGACGGTGGTCCCGTCGGTCCCGTCGGTCACCTCGAGCAGGAGATCATCGGCGACGAGCTCGATGCCACCGCTCGCCCAGTCGATGCGGGGGCCGGGCGCTTCCTGGGTGGTGGTCGCCGTCGCATCCGCCGACGCTGCCGGCGTCATCCCGGGCGTCTCGTCCTGCGCGGCCACGGTCGCCGGCATCAGCATCAAGGCAACCAACGCTGCCATCGCTCGTTTCATCGTCCCTCCTGTCCCTGCTCAGGCCCCAGGGCTCCTTCGGCCCCGGGGCGTGGTCCACGATCGAGCGATGCGGTCTCCCTGCGGCGTGTAGTGGTGCCTGCAGCGGCGGTGCCGGGGATAGGCCGGGAGGGAGGCGCTCCTGGCCGACGTCGGCGGCACCATCGGCTGGATGTCCCGATGATACGCACCTCGCCACGCGAGCGCCAAGGCGGCTCCTGAGGCTCACCGCCGCCGCTGGCTCAGTCCTTTCGGCGCGTTGCAGCTCGAGCAGAGCACGCCGGGCTGCGCCGGCATCAGCTCGCCACCAAGGACGAGCGGCAGCGGATGGTCGGCAGCGAGCTCGCCGGGCCGGACGGGGTGTGGCTCGCGATGCCAGCCTGGACAAGTCCAGCCATGGACCGCGACGTGGGCCTCGACCGTCCGCTTCGCTAGGCGTCGCCAGGCTGACGTCCTTCGAATCGGATGGTCGGGTGTCCTGCGGAAGCGGTTGGCGAAGCCCGGGCGGCCGCAGCGGTCGCACCGTCGCTCGTTCGTCGTGGGCCAGCCGCAGGCGCCAGCGTGGTGCTCGCAACCCCGACAGGCGCAGACCCGTGAGCGAGCCATCCGCCGAGGTCGGTTCCCGTTCCGTCGCTTCCTTACTCGTACTTCTTGGACGTTCCCAGCGAGGTCGGTTCGGACGAGGTAGGGACTCCGACAGGCTGGCTGGCGGAGGTGTCAGGATCAGACGCCAGAGCATCGCACGCGATGTCACCCGCAGACCCCGCGTCGGCCTCGCCGTAGTATTCCTCCATCGCATGGCAGTCATCGGGGATGTTGTCGTACACGTTGGAGTCCGGGTCCGGCGGCATACGGAGCCCGTCGAGGCTGCCGCCGAACGCGAAGACCCCTCCACCATCGGCCGCCTCGTTGTCATGGATGGAACTCATGTCCCGCAAGACGAGTGAGCCCATCGGGTCGACGTGGACCCCGCCCCCGAGCCTCGCAGAAGAGTTGCCGCTGATCACACTGGAGTCCCGCATCGTCACTATGCCATTGGTATCGACTCCCCCTCCACGTGGGGTGAACACGTCGACGCCCACCGCGCTGTTGCCCGTGATCGCAGTGGAGCCGTTCATGACCATGGTGGCCTGATACGAGACGTGGACGCCGCCCCCATACTCGTCGGCGCTGTTCCCGCGGACGCTGCTGGAGCCCACCAACCAGAGGGTGCCGAGATCGGCGATGCCACCGCCCCCTGAGGCGGACGTATTCCCGCGAACGACGCTGGTGCCCCGCAGCTTGAGGATGGCCCCGGCGTGGTTCCAGATGCCGCCGCCGAGTTCGGTCGCGGTATTGGCCCGGACGACGACGTCGCGCAGGACGAGGGTGCCGCGGTTGTAGATGCCGCCGCCCCGGGAGGCGGCACCACGACGCACGGTCAGGTCCCTGAGGGTGACCGTCGCGCGAGCTCCGATCTTTAGCACCGTGCCCTCGCCGGCGCCATCGAGGACGGGCCGTCCCGAGGTCGCGGTCTGCACGCCCCGGATACTCAGGTCCTTGCCGATCCATGTCACGCCGCGGCAGGTGCCCCGCACGACGAGTCGATCGCCCTTCGAGGCGGCCCGCACCGCCCGCTGGAGGCTGCCCGTCGAGCGGCCCGTGTCCGGGTTGGCTACGCGGCAGGCGCGAGGAGCCGCCGCCGCAGCCGGTAGCCCCGTCGCGAGCATGGTGCCGGCGAGCGCGAGGGTTCCGATGAGCGCGAGGATCACCCGTCCCGCCGCACTCTTCCGTTCGAGCGTGTCGGTGCCTCCTTGTCCTGAGCGGGGAGTCGAGGCGGTCATGGTGCGGTGTGGCAGTCGTCCGGCGTGTTGGCGTACACGTTGGGGCTGGCGGCCGGCGCGCAGATGACGCCGGTGAGGGTGCCGAGCTCACGTTCGATGCCCCCGCCCGACTCCACGGCCGAGTTGTTGTGGATAGTGCTGGAGTCAGCCATCACGATGGCCCCGCTGTTCAAGGTGACGCCGCCACCTCGCTCGTCGGCGTGGTTGCCACGGATGGAGCTCTCGTTCTGCAGCGTCAACGTGCCCGCCACGGCGACGCCGCCTCCCGTATCGGAGCGGTTCCCTCGGATGGAGCTCGAGCCTCTCAGCGTCAGGGTGCCACCATCGAGCGCCACACCTCCACCCCATTGCGCCCGATCGAAGCGGATCGCGCTCGAGCCGTTCATGATGACCCTAGCCACGATCGCGTGGACGCCGCCGCCCTCGCCCGCGCCATTGTGCGCGATGGCGCTGGTCGCCTCCCAGCGCGAGCCTGCCGCCCTTCAGATCGACCCCGCCGCCGAAGCCCATCGCGGAGTTGTCGCGGATGACGCTCGCGCCCTGCAGCACGACGGTGCCGTAGCTGCTGTAGATCCCCCCGCCCCAGTCGGCCGTATTGGCACGGATCGCGCTCGAGCCACCGATGGTCAGGGAGCCAGTGTTGCGGACCCCGCCGCCCTTGAACGAACCTTCGTTGCCACTGATAACGGTCGAGCCCCCTAACTTCAGGGTGCCACTGTTGTAGACACCGCCGCCGACGCGCGCGTGGTTGCCACGGACCACGACATCGCGGAGGACGAGCGTGGCGTTGTTGGTGATGCCGCCGCCATGGCGAGCATCGCCCTGCCGGATGATCAGGTCGGACATCAAGACCCTCGCCTGGCCCAGGACCCTGATCACACTGCCTGGGTCGTCGCCGCGCAGGACGGCTCGGCCGGTCGATGCCGATCGCCGGCCGACGACGGAGAGATCCTTGCGGATCGTCGTCGTGCCGCGGCAGACGCCCCTGACCGTGAGATGGTCTCCTCCGTGCGCCACCCTGACCGCGGCCCGGAGCGAGTGGAAATCGCCACCGGTCTCAAGGTTGTGCACACGACAGAGGCCCGACGACGCCGACGCCGGGACGATCATAAGTAGCGAGGCGAGCAGCGCAAGGGCGACAGCCAGGCGGATGCAGGTTCCCGAGAGCGATAGCATGTGCCTACCCCCGCCGCCCCGGAGGCTATGAGGTGCGTCCCGCGACGCGGGAGCTGATCCCGTGGCCTCGCTCGGCCCACAGACGGTGTCTCGCCGGGCACGGATGAGCGTACGCTCGCCACGAGACGAGAAGCCAGTGCCGGATGGACGGGAAGCCAGTGCCGGTAAGCCCCACTTGGCCAGCCACAGGCGCCGGTGTGGTGCTCGCAGCCCCGGCAGGCGCAGACCCGTGAACGCGCCATCGACCATCAGGCAGCTTCGAGCAATGGCGCGAGGTGGTGCTGCCACGAGCGCTCGGCTCGGAGCCAAGTGGTGGCTCGAGCCATGGGGTCCTGGTGCTCAAGCTTGGCTAGGACGATCCCGCCGACGACAGCGGGATAGAGCTCGTCGGTGAGGCGGGCACGGCCGTCCTCGCGGACGAGTCCGCGGCGAGTTCCTGGGCCCAGGCGAGAAGCGGATGGGGTGCGACCTCGATGGGCTGGGCGACGGCTCGGGTCCGATGGCTCTTCGGTGAGCGATAGCCGGCCCGTCACCGTGCTCGACCGCGCTCTTGCTCTCGCTCGCGGTACGCCGGATGCGCCGCTCGCCACTTGCGCCAGTAGTCGCTCGAGGCTGGCCTACCCATCGCTTGCCCTGGCCTCGGGCAGCGTGGCCCGGTCCCAGCAGCCCGCGCAGATGCGGATCGAGGCACGGGTGCTGCCGGCCCGACCGTTCAGTCGCGAGCTGATGGTCGCGGGGAAGGCGCCGTCGGTGCCGCAGGCGAAGCAGCGCGCGAGGCGACGCTGGGCCTTCTCGATGAGCCGCTCGACGTCACGGGCGGGCATGGCGTCCAGGGCGTCACTGACCTCGCGACCGATGGCCATGGTTCAGCCCGAGCTGCCTTCCTTGCGCTCGGTCGCACTCGTGACCTGGGCCGCCGTCTGGGCGGCGATGCCCTGGGCCGCGGCGGTGGCGAAGTAGAACACGAACGCCAGCTCGGCGAGATTCCACTGCTGCTCGCTGGGGTCGGGCAACTGCTCGAACGCCGCCTGGAGGAGCGTGACCCCGATGAAGCCGATGGCGAGGACCGAGCGCACCAGGCCGAAGCGCCAGAGCCAGCGGAACGTCGACTCCTCCCGTGGAGGCGTCTCAGCCTGGGTCACGGCCGCACACCGTCAACAGGCTCGCTGTTGGACTCCTTTGCTGCCGGCAGATACGGGCGGAGCGCCTCGAGGCTGGCACCGAGACCGGCGATGTGGTCCTCGAGCTCACCCGCGGTCTCGGCGATGACCTCGAGCAGCTCCGTGACATCCGGGAGGTCGGGTGTGCCACCATCGGGGTCACCGGGATCGACACCATCGTCGGGTTCGCTGATGGGCCGGGCCTTCGCGACCACGAGACCGATCCAGCGGTCCTCAGCGGGGTACAGACGCCGACCTCCACCGTCGCGGACATCGCCGCTCGCGGCACGGATGAGCCAGAAGGGCCACAGCCGACGTCCGTTCGGACAGCCCTTGAAGCGCCCGTCCGCGAGCGGGTCATACGTAGGCACCTTGCGGGCTCCGTCCACCAGCGTGGCACCGCGGAGGTAGACGGCGTGGTTGCCGCGGAAGCTGCGGCTCGCCCAGAGCGAGCGCTTCTCGCTGGCCACGGTGCCGTAGCCGATGGCGCCGATGACCCGACGACGCTGGTCATGGAGCAGGCGCCACAGCTCGTCGTGGCCCTTGCCGCGGACGACGCTCGTCCTGGGTGGCTGCAGACCGATCGAGAGGAAGTGATCGGCGTACGAGTCGATGGCGGCCTTCCACTGGTCAGGGTTGGTGGCGTCGCGGTCGTTGCCCATGCGCTTGCGCACGGCCTCGGTGGAGGGACGGATGAGCCCGTAGCTGGCGTCATCGAGGGCCACGACGCAGGCCGCTACCCCGCAGTCGAATGCTTCAGAGGCGGAGCCATCGAGCTGGGCCTCGAGCTTGAGGGGTCCCTTGCGCTCGAACGCTGCCATCAGCCGCGCACCCTGGGCAGATCGACCGACAAGAGACCCGCTGCTGTAAGGAGCAGCGGCACGAGGACGGGCGGGCTCACGTCGTAGCCCTCGGCGATGACGTCGAGGACGACGATGACGACCACGACCGCGATCAGCAGGATCGCCGAGACCTGCCTCGCCCAGCGGTACTCCGATGTCGTGGGCAGCTCATCGGTCATGCCGGCAGACCGGAAACACTCCCCGATCCACGAGCCAAGGGATGAGCACGCCACCCGAGACCAGGCCGAAGAGATAGCAGACGAACGCGAATACGACGAGCTCGAGCGGGCTCATGGGAGTGGGCGCGTCCGCCGGGCGTGGGGGACCCGCCCGGCCCGACGCGAGTGGAGGAGGGGAGGACGTCCGTGCACCCTCCCGGTCTATGGGTCGGGAAGGCGGGCGTCAAGCGGGGCACCGCACGGATGTTCGGGAAGCCGAATAGAAAGAGGATCGTTCCGCGGCTCAGTCAGCCACGCACAGGATTCGTGAGCTCGTCAACCTCCCTATCGGTGGATCAGGTTGCTGGCACGGCTTGACTTGCGTGATATTCTCTCTGGAACCGGTTACATGAAACCGGTTACCGAGGGGTGATAGTGCCGCGCAAGACAGTGACCATCAGAGATGTCGCGCTTCGTGCCGGCGTCAGCGTCGCCACTGCGTCGCGGGCGTTGAACGGGAAGCGGCTCGTCAACGTCGAGACACGGGACCGGGTCCTCACGATCACCGAAGAGCTAGGCTTCACGCCGAGTCATCTGGCGCGCCGCCTCAGTCTCGGGCGGACTCTCACGATCGGCGTCGTAGTGATGTTCCTGACTCGGCCGCAGTCCGTCGAGCGCCTACGCGGTGTTGATGCGGTGTTGACCGACAGCGAATTCGACCTCGTCATCTACAACGTCGAATCGGTCCAGCAACGCGACCGCTATTTAGACGACCTCGCTCGGTCACAACGGACCGATGGACTGCTGGTAATGTCGCTACCACCGCCCGAGTCGGTACCGGTATCGCGCTCGGCCCCCGTCCCAATCGTGTTCATCGACGTCCATACGCCATCGATCTCGGCGATGCCACGAGTCGTCGGCGATGACGTCTCTGGCGGAGCACTGGCCGCCCGTCATCTGTTCGATTTGGGGCATCGGGAAATCGCCTTCATCGGTGACGCTATCGAGGACCCCTACGGGTTCACGTCGAGCCGAGACCGGCATGCGGGTTTCATCGGCGAAATGGCACGCAACGGTGTGGACCTGCCGTCCGCTCGAGTCGGAATGGCGGCGCATGGGCGCTACGAAGCGCGCGAGCTAGCCCTCCGGATGCTGACCGGAGATGACCCGCCCACGGCCATCTTTGCGGCCAGCGACACTCAAGCCATCGGCGTTGTAGCGGCGGCGCACGAGGCCGGCCTGCGCGTGCCGGACGACGTCTCAGTCATCGGCTACGACGACATCGAAGCGGCCGACTACGTCGGGCTTTCGACCATCCGGCAGCAACTGTTCGAGTCGGGACGACGAGGAGCCGAATTGCTCCTCGCCGAGATCGAACACCCCTCGGAAGAGGCTGCCGTCATCCAGTTGCCACCCGAACTCGTATCGCGCGCGACCACTGCGCCAGCGAAAGGAGGGCCGTAGCTGATAGAGACGAAGTCGACGCAAGCCGCTCGGCATCCAGCGTACGACCTGGGTGTCATCCGTGTACCGGGTCGAGAAGGACCCTGGTGATACCAGCCTGAGGAGGACGGAGACCAGAATGAATGGCCTAGAGCTACGCCGCCGGACCATGATGCGTGCGATCGTCGCCGTAGCATGTGTCGGCAGCCTCGCGGCACCATCGGCGACCGCACAATCCGATCCAATCGACGTTTCCTTGTGGACAGCCTCCGCCGGCGCGCCGGACGTGGTGGCACCCATCAAGAAGTGGATCGAGGACTTCAACCAGGCGCAGTCGGATTATCGCGTGGAGCTGACCGCGTTCCCGGACGCCAACTACGCATACACCGATACGATCGTGGCGGCAGCGCTGTCCGACAGCCTGCCCTGCATCCTTGACGTTGACGGTCCGAACATCCCCAGCTGGGCGTACGCGGGTTATCTGCAGCCCCTGGCTCTGCCGGAATCGACGTTGAACGCCGACTTCCTGCCTTCGATGTACGGCACGTGGCAGGACTCGCTGTACGGCATCGGCCGTGGCGAGGACGCCATCGGGCTCTTCGCGCGCAAGTCGGACCTCGACTCGTTCGGCATCCGCGTTCCGACGCTCGACGAGCCCTGGACGGGCGAGGAGTTCCAACAGGTCCTCGATACGTACAAGGACAGTGGCCAGTTCGAGTTCGCGTTCGACCCCGGCATGGCCTGGACCGGCGAGTGGTATCCGTATGCCTTCTCCCCGTTCCTGCAGAGCTTCGGTGGCGACCTCATCGACCGGTCCACGTTCCTGTCCGCCGAAGGGACGCTGAACGGCGACGCCGCAGTCGCATGGGGCGACTGGTGGCAGAAGCTTTTTGCGGAGGGGTACTCTCCAGGGACCTCGCAGACCGCCGGGGACCGCGACACTGGCTTCATCGACGGTCGCTATGGCATGCAATGGAACGGTGACTGGGCGGCCGCCGCGGCCATGGATGCTCTCGGAGAAGACGTCCTCTTCCTGCCGGCCCCCGACTTCGGGAGTGGCCCCAAGATCGGCGCAGGGTCGTGGCAGTGGTCCATGTCCAGCTCATGCGATCAGCCCGAGGGAGCAAACGCCTTCATCGACTTCGTCTCGCAGCCCCCGCAGATCGCGGAATTCGCAGAGTCACGGACGAGTATCCCGGCCAGGAGTGACGCTGCTCCGCTAACGAACAAGTGGGCGGAGGGATCGCCCCTCGCTGTGTTCCGTGACTACACTGCGGTCGAAGGGGTGATCCGACCTCCCACCCCGCAGTATCCGAAGCTGGCCAAGATCTTCGAGAAAGCAGCTTCGGACATCGCCAACGGTGCCGACGTCCAGACTGCCCTCGACAGCGCGGTCGATGAGATCGAGGCGGATATCGAGGCAAGCGACGGATACGGCTTCGAATAGAGCGCTAAGCGCGTCCCGCTGACGGCGCCGACAGACTAGGGGCAGGAGGCTTGAGCCGTCCTGCCCCCATGCTCCGCCGAATGTGCGAACCTTGGGCGAGGCACGGACCGTACATGACATGATCAGCCGACGAGGCAGGGCCTCGACTCGATCGGATCGCGGGCTGGTGTGGGTCATGGCGGGGCCAGCCGTCCTGCTCCTCATCACGTTCTTGGCTGTACCGTTCGTGCTGGCATTCGTCCTATCGTTCACCAACCAGCGCCTGCTATCGCCCAATCCCACCGACTTCGTCGGCACCCAGAATTTCGCTCGCCTGCTGACCGTGCAGTTCCTGACGCTCGAGCCTGTGATCGACACGGTGACGGGTGAACCCGAGCGCGACGAGGAGGGCAACCTTACCTATCCTCGCGTCCGCGACTTCACGCGGCGAAATCCCGACCACCCCGAACTCGACGGGCTGCAGGAGTACATGGACATCAGGATCGGGGACTCCAAGGTCATGGTCCTCGTCGGGGACGCGGTCTTCTTGCGGTCGCTCATCAACACCATCGTGTTTACCCTCGTGATCGTCCCGGTCCAGGGGGGCCTCGCGCTCCTGCTGGCGCTGCTGGTCAATAGCCGGATGCGAAGCGTCAACATCTTTCGGACGATCTACTTCGTCCCCGTCGTCATGTCGATGGTCGTGGTCTCGCTGCTCTGGCAATTCATCTACAGTCCGCAGGGTGGGCTGCTGAACGGGATCATCGGAACGATCACGTTCGGCGCCGTCAAACCCGTCGACTGGCTGGGCGACACGGCGCTTGCGTTGCCGGCGGTCATGCTGATGTCGATGTGGCAGGCTGTCGGGTTCCAGATGGTCATCTGGTTGGCGGGGCTCCAGTTGATCCGCCAAGTCTCTACGAGGCGGCCGCGCTTGACGGTGCCGGCCGGGTGGCGCAGTTCAAGCACGTGACGTGGCCAGGGTTGCGCAACACGGCGATCTTCATCTTCATCACGATCACCATCGCGGCGTTCGGCTTGTTCACGCAGATCGACGTCATGACCCGGGGAGGACCCCTCGATGCGACATCGACGGTCATCTTCCAGGCCGTCGAGCAAGGGTTCAGGAAGCAGGACCTCGCCTACGGCTCGGCGATCTCGGTCGTCTTCTTCATCCTGGTCCTCCTCGTCGCGCTCATCCAGCGGCGGCTCACCCGTGAGCAAGCCTGATGGCGACGACCAGGGTTCGCCAGCCGCATGAGCGCGCGTTCGCGGCGGGCCGGTTCGCGCTCATGGTCGCACTCGCCGCGTTCTTCCTGTTCCCGATCGTCTTCATGTTCGTGTCCTCCTTCAAGGCGAACGAGGACGTGTTGCGTGACACCACCTCGTTCCGGGCGTTCCTGCCAGTCGGCGACATCTCGCTTCAGAACTACAGCGATGTCTTCCAGGATGTGCCCGCGGGACTCTTCATCTTCAACTCGCTGGTCATCACCTGCACCACGGTCGTACTCGGGTTGATCGTGAATAGCATGGCCGGCTTCGCGCTGTCCCGACTCCGATGGCGTGGCCGGAACCTCATCCTCACCATCATCATCGCCACGCTCATCGTCCCGTTCGAGACGGTCGCGATCCCCCTGCTCCTTGTGGTCAGCAAGCTCCCTTGGCTCGGCTTGGGCGAGGGAGGCTTGACCATCGAGCAGGGCTGGCTGAACTGGTACAAGGTGCAGATCCTGCCGTTCGCCGCCAATGCGTTCTCGATTTTCCTGTTCGCCCAGTTCTTCAAGACCCTGCCGATGGAGCTGGACGAAGCCGCACGGGTCGACGGCGCAAGCGGACTCCAGATGTATCTGGCGCATCATCATGCCGCTCTCCCGGCCGGTCATCGCCGCGGTCGCCATCCTCACATTCCTCCCGATCTGGAATGCCTACCTCTGGCCGCTGATGGTCGTCCAGAGCGAGGGCGTGCGGCCCGTGATGGTCGGGCTGCAGTATTTCTTCAAGATTGCTGGCGGAGGAGGCGGCGGTGGCGGCGTACGCTGGGGAGAGATCATGGCGTATCTGTCGCTGGTTACGCTGCCCGTTCTCATCCTGTATCTCGCGCTCCAACGCGCCTTCGTCGAATGGATCGCGTCGTCGGGTGTAAAGGGATGACATCTGACGAAGGAGGTTCGGGCTTGGGAACCATGCCGCTGCAGCATCGCGGCATCACCAGCAGCAGACTGGTCTACGGTTGCATGTCCCTCGGTGGCGATGCGAACCGTGGGCCCATTAAGCGGAGCGACGTACGCGATGCCGAGGCTGCCGTCGATGCGGCCCTGTCGATCGGGATCACCATGTTCGACCACGCCGACGTCTATCGACGCGGCAGGGCCGAGGAGGTGTTCGGCCGGATCCTGCGGGCCCGTTCAGGCCTCCGAGAGCAGCTCACGATCCAGAGCAAGTGTGGTGTCCGCCTTGATGAGGGCGGCGTTGCGGTCCAGTACGACCTTTCGAATGCGTGGGTACTCCGCGCGGTCGAGGAGAGCCTCAAGCGACTCGGCACCGACTACCTGGACGTTCTGCTCCTGCATCGCCCGGACCCCTTGATGCGAGCGGAGGAAGTGGCCGAAGCGATCATGACGCTGAAGGGCTCCGGCAAGGTGCGGTACTTCGGCGTCTCGAACATGTCGAGTGTCCAGATGCGTGAACTCCAGCATCATCTCTCCGAGCCGCTCGTCGTCAGTCAACTGGAGATGAGCCTTGGACGGCGGGACTGGGTCGAGCAAGAGCTAGCCGTCAACGACCACGGCCCGCAGTCGTCCTTCCCTGAGGGGACGCTGCAGTACTGCCGGAAACACGATGTCCAGCTTCAGGCTTGGGCGCCACTGGCTCGAGGGTTGTACTCAGGGGCCAGGCTCGACGCACCGACCGAGGCGCAAGCACGAACCGCCGACCTTGTCTCCGCGATGGCCGAGGCGCGGGCGACATCTCGGGAGGCCATTGTGCTCGCATGGCTGATGAGGCATCCGGCGGACATACAGCCGGTAATCGGGACCGCGGACCCGGCGAGGATCCGGGCATGCGCGGATTCCATTCGTCAGGCCGACCGCATGAGCCGTGCTGATTGGTACGCCTTGCTGACGAGCGCTCGCGGGGCGGATCCGCCCTAACGGTTCCGAGCGAAGCATCGGGACGTCGCTGACGAGATTGAGTCCCTGCTGCGACAACCGACATGGGCACGTCTGTCAATGAGGACCGAGGTCATGCTGCAACTAGTCGACCACTGGGTTTGGGATCAACTGGCTCGTCGATACGGGCTCCGAGTACCACATCTTCTATCTGCAAGCGCCGCGTTCCCTCGGCGAACCTGACCTCCGGCATGCCAATGCGACCGCGGGCCACGCTGTCTCGTCGGATCTGATCGACTGGACCATCCTGCCCGATGCGTTGCATCCGGGGCCCCGGGGTCGCTGGGACGACCGTGCGATCTGGACCGGCTCGATCGCCTTCCACGACGGGAGGTGGGTACTTGCGTATACCGGAACCAGTCGTGCCGAACGTGGCCTGGTACAGCGGATCGGGTTGGCCACCTCGACCGACCTGCTCACCTGGGAGCGCGCGAGCGACGGCCCGGCGATCGAGGCTGATTCCCGCTGGTACGGGCTTGGCGATACGGCAGCGGGTGAAGAGACCGCCTGGCGCGACCCATGGATCACTCGCGACCCCGCCGGCCACGGCTGGCATGCCCTCATCACCGCTGACGCCAGCCACGGGCCGCACGACGGGCGCGGGGTTGTGGGCCATGCCTGGTCGGCTGATCTGAGGACTTGGGAGGTCAGGCCGCCGCTGAGCGAGCCCGGGGAGTTCGGGCACCTCGAAGTGACCCAGACTGCCTCGATCAACGGGCAGCGGGTGCTTATCTTCTGCGCCAATCCCGATCGCGTAAGCGAGGCCCGACGGACGAGGGTCGGGATTCTCCCCGCGGGCACATATGCCTGCGCCATCGATGAGCTGCTGGGTCCCTATCGCGTGATCGACAGCCGCCAGGTATCCGAGCTGTTCGCTGGCCGCGTCGTACAGCGGCGCGACGGGAGTTGGGCGATGATGGGCTTCGTCGGCGACGGTCCCGACGGCCACTTTCGAGGGACGATTTCGGATCCAGTGCCCATCGAAGAACTCGGACCCTTCCCAGGCTGGCTGGCAGCCTGACCTCCGTCAGCCGGCTCGAGTGCCGAGCCTATCGCACCTCTTGCGGGTGCGACGTGGTGGATCGAGGCCTACTGAAGGAGCGCCACCGTCAATTCCACCAGCGTGGCGGCACGCAGGTAGACGGCGTGGTTGCCGCGGAAGCTGCGGCTCGCCCAGAGTGACCGCTTCTCCTGTGCCACGGCGCCGTAGCCGATGGCGGCGATGACCCGGCGACGCTGGTCGTGGAGGAGCCGCCAGAGCTCGTCGTGGCCCTTGCCCCGGACGACGCTCGTCCGCGGTGGCTGGAGGCCGAGTGCAGTGAAGCGGTCGGCGTACGAGTCGATGGCGCGCCTTCCACTGGTCGGGGTTCGTGGCGTCACGGTCGTTGCCCATGCGCTTGCGGACCTGCTCGGTGGAGGGACGGATGAGCCCGTAGCTCACGTCGTCGAGGGCGATGACGCAGGCGGCCACGCCGCAGTCAAGGCCTCAGAGGCGGAGCCATCGAGCTGCGGCTCCAGCTCGAGCGGGCACTCCGCTCGAAGCTGGCCATCAGCCGCGCACCCTGGGCAGGTCGACCGAGAGGAGTCCGCAGCAGTCAGCAGCAGCGGCACGAGCACCGGAGGGCTCACCTCGTAGCCCTCGACGATGACGTCGAGCACCACGATCGAGCGACCACCACCGCGATGAGCAGGACCGCCGAGACCTGTCTCGCCCAGCGGTACTCGGACGGTGGACGCTGCTCATCGCTCATGCCGGCGGACCGGGAACAGTCCCCGGTCCACGAGCCAGGGGATGAGGACGGCGCCACTGACGAGGCCGAAGCAGGTAGCAGGCGGCGCCGAAGAGGACGAGCTCGAGCGGGGTCATCGAGCGAGGCGCGTCGGCCGGGCGTGGGGGACTCGCCCGGCCCGACGCGAGTGGAGGAGGGAAGGACGTCCGTGCACGTCCTCAGGTCTACGGGGCGGTCAGGGTGGCGTCAAGCGCGGGACCGTACGGATGTTCGGGAAGCCGAACAGAAGCACTACGACTCCGACTCCTCGACCGTGAAACGCGAACACGAGGTGACTGCGTCGGCGCAGTGCCCTGGCGTGCGTGCTTGACCGGGACTGAGATAGTTGCGGCCTCCTGGGACAGATGACCGAGCCCATGCATGTATGAGGTATGGAGGCCCAGACGAGCGTGGTCGATCGAGGCAGGTGGCGATGCTTGCGTCTGCTGCCGCTGGCGACGAGGTCGCCTTCCGCCGCATCGTCGCCGAGCACCATGACGACATGCGCAAGGTCTGCCTGGCCATCGCCGATGATCGGTCCATCGCGGACGAGGCGACGCAAGCAGCCTGGGTCATCGCCTGGAAGCGGCTCGGAGACGTCCGCGAGATCGGGCACCTCCGTCCCTGGCTCGTGACCGTTGCGGCCAACGAGGCCAAGCAGCTGCTCCGCAAACGCCGACGTCGGGCCCAGGTCGAAGCTCTCGCTGACACGCCCGACGCACGAGCCGGCAGCGATCCGGCCATGGGTGTCGCAGAGATCGACCTCCGCGACGCCATGGCCCGGCTGGACCCCGACGACCGCGCGCTCCTCGCCCTGCGCTACGTCGCGGGCTTCGATTCAAGCGAGCTCGCCAGCGCGATCGGCATCAGTCCCTCCGGCGTCCGCAACCGCCTCGAACGACTCCTGAAGCGACTCCATGAGGAACTCGACCATGGCTGACATGCAGACCTTCGAGCAGCGAGTCGCCGCCGAGATGCTTCGCCGCGCGGGCCCGAGCCTCCCCGTGGACGACCTCGCGCATCTACGCGGCCGTCACGAGTAGGACCGCAGGCTCCCCGTCGTGGCGACTCCCGTCCCTGTTCAGTGCGACCAGGTTCGTCGTCGCCGGTGCCATCGTGGCGCTGTTCGGCGGCTTCCTGCTGGCGGGGTCCTGACGCAGCCGAGCGGCGAGTCGGTACCGGCGGCGGGCGCGTCCGCCTCGGCCTCGCCGGCGCCATCGCCAGTCTGGACGCTCGTCACGAGCGCAGCCCAGGAGGTGGCCACGGACGATGCGTTCTGGTTCGACTCTCGCGGGGCGGACATCGCACGCATCGACGCGGCGACCGGCGAGCAGACCATCATCCCGGTCCCCGGTGAGCATTCACTGTTGGTTCCGACCGACGATGCCATCTGGGCCCTGGGCAGCGATGGCGTGCACCGCATCGATCGCGCCAGCCTGTCGGTCACCGACTCGATCGACATCGCCGGCGGTCCAGCGATCATCGTGGACGATTCGCTCTGGCTCTGGTCGCTGGGGTCCGACATTCGTCCCTGGTCGAGATCGACCTCGAGACGCGGACGGTGCGCAGCGAGTACCCCATGGACGACGACTCCTGGACCGGCGGGACGAATGACGCTTGGCTGGGTGCGTCCTACGAACGCTGGATCGGTGCGACCGATGAGGCCATCTGGCTGCACGAGGGGCCAGACGGAGGCTCCGGCGGCTCGCGCGCCGAGGCAGGCGGGATACTGATGAGGTTCGATCTCGAGACGCGTGAGATCACCGACCGCATCAGCATCGACGAGCCGGGCGAGAGCGATCGCGGGTCCTGCTGCATGGCGGTCGACGATGCGATCTGGCTCCCCGGCCCGAGAGACACAGGCACGCTGTTGCGCTTCGATGTGGCCACGCTCGAGGTCACCGACACGCTCGATCTTGGCCCTGACCTCGGGGATGGGATCGCAGCCGCCGGCGCCATCTGGATCACGAGCGGCACCGGCACCTTTCCCGGCGCCGTCCATCGCATCGACCCGGTGACGAAGGAGGTCACGGACATCGACGTGGTCACGCACCGAGGTCGGGCTCCAGCCTACGCGGACGGAGCGATCTGGGTCGCCGGCGGGAGCACGCTGTCGCGCATCGATGTCGACACGCTCGAGGTCTCGAAGATGAACGTCACGACCACGCCCGACTGCTTCGCCGGCTACACACCACTCGTCGCGGACGGGGTCGTCTACATCGCCGCCGGGAACGGCGTCTATTGCCGTGTCGATCTGGTCACGGGCGAGATCACACGCATCCGATGACCCAGCGAGCGGTCTGGCCGCGGGGCGAACTCGCAGCTGGCGCCGCGATCGAGCCGGTCCGCGGTGCCCCTATCTGCAGCCTATGGCTAGGCGACGGCAAATCACCCGATCCTGACGACCAGATCGAAGGAGGAAGACATGAAGAAGCTCTTGGCCCTCATCGCCACCATGGCCATCGGCCTGCTCGCCGGCTCGGCGGTCGGCGTCGCAGCACAGGACGAGGCAGCGACCGATACCGAACCCGTGCCTGCGACATGGGTCACAGGTGAAATCATTCCCTCTCCCACATGCGCTGACGCGACGTTCGAGGCCGATGGCACTGTGCGTCGGGGGCGGGGCGCCTCTTGCTCGCCGCAGATATGGGAAACGAGCGATGCACGCCTCGATGGCGAGACGGCCGCGCTGTGGAACGTCGACATCTTCGATGTGGACAGCGGTTCCGCCTCGGTGGCCACTTATGGCTACGACGTCCGGAACGAGGCTGGCGGGTGGGCTTGTCGCTCCACCATCCTCGACCGTGATGCCGGTGACTTCCCCAGCTCCTTTGTCGGCGAGACGGCCATGTGCATCGGAGACGGCGGGTACGACGGCCTCTCGGCCATCCTCGTCATCGACGGACCTGATGGCTTCAACTCGATCGTCGGCCTCATCTTCCCCGGCGATGCGCCGCCGCCTCCCGAGCTGCCTGCTGCCGAGTAGACCTACAGGGCAGTTCCGTCCTTCGGGACACTGGGCCCCATACCGTCCTCGGCTCGGGACGCACTTCTACGTCATCACCCTCGAGACCGCGGTGGCCACCAAATAGCGTTAGGGCAGGCCCATCTACACTGGCGTCGCGTCGCTGTCGAGCTGCCTCGTCCCCAGCCAGTACGCCGCCTGCGCCGCGTTCACTCAGCCCGTCCGCCGGTACAGCCCCCGCACGACCTCGAGCGGAACCCGGATCCAATCCAATAATCCCGCCGCCCTGGACCGTCTGATAGACGTGGAAGTAGAGCACCGCCCCTTGACGGGAGCCCGCACGATGCCGGCAGGGAGGCGCATGGGTGTGACCGAGCAGCAGCGGACGGCGGCATTCCGGCAGCTGGCCGACCAGCGGCTGGACGCGAGCTACCGCCTCGCCACCGCCATCCTCGGCGACGCGAGCCAGTCGCAGGACGCGGTGCCGTCGCTGGACCGGGCACGCGGGACCACGTTCATCGGCGTGTACGAAGGTGCGACGCCGAAGGAGGGGGGCAGCATGACCTCCCATTGGACCGTCGAGCGCGCCTATGCCGGTCCGCTGCACCCGGGACCGCTCGACGGCTGGGGCATCGGCTACGGCTGTCATGCCACCGGGTACCGTGAGGGCACGCGCTACCTCGTCAGCAGCCAGTTCGCGGGCGGTGGTGACGCCTTCGACACTGTCGCCTACGAGCTCCTCGGCGACGGCCGCGTCCGTCTTGCCCCGTTCCCCGAACAGCCACGTCGGACCGCTCCCCGCGTCTACCGGCAGGTCCACACGCTGCGCGAGGCGCTCGATCTCCTGGTCCCGAGCCGTTAGTCTCGGTCTCGGCGCAGCCTTACCGCATGCATCAGGATCGCCGAGGAGGTTCCCCTCCTCTTCGTATAGCCCTCCACTTCGAATTTGGTGAACAGCGCCGAGGCCAAGGCCTGGCGTCCTTCGGGTCCTGCGTCGTTCCACAGCGATGGCAGGGCACGCAGATAGGCGACGACCTCATCGGGTGCCATGCGCTGCTGCTGGCGAGGTTGACGGGCGACCTGCTGCTCCGCATCGAGCCTGGCCATCGTGGCCTGCCAGGCCGCGATGTCGCGGGTCGTGGCCAGGCGCTGTGACGCTTCCTCGCGTTCGCGCTCGATGCGTGCCAGCGTGAGCTCGTCCGGCTTGGCGAGGCCTTCGCCGTACAGGCGCACCACCTCGGTCATGGCCAAGTCATCCGGATCGCCGACCCTGCCGAGGAGTTCTCCCACTGCATCCTCGTACCAGTCCTGCGGGTAGGAGTTGCCCTTGTCGAGGCCCGCGCACGACTCTTGGGCATTCCGCGAGCCGCCATGGGATCGGTTTCCAAAGATGCTATCTGGATGGCAAAGGCCAGGTTGATTCGGCCGTCAATCGATCCGCGTCGTGGCGAACGCCCGGATCGAGAGCCACGTTCCGGCAACGATGAAGGCCGCCGCCCACCCGAGCTGCACGAGACCGACTCCAACTGCCGCCTCAGCACCTCCCGCCCCCGACCACAGCACCGGAGCGATATAAGGCACCCAGCCGCCCACGCCGAGGCTGGCGAGCACCTGGCTGACCGCCGTCACGGCGATGATCCCGGCAGTGGCACCGAGGTACCCGCGGAAGCGGACGGCCACCCACGCGAAGGGCAGGGCCATGCCGCCCATGAACAGCCCTGCGATCCAGTCGTGCAGGAAGAGGTCGGCTGCGGCGCCGGTGAGACCCTCGGGTGCGACGATGGCGGTCCCGACGGCCGCCACCAGTATCGCCGCGCTCACGCACGCCAGTAGCCAGGCGCTGATCACGGCCATCTTGGCACCAGCGATCGCGCGGCGGCTGACCGGCAACGAGAACAGCGAGCCGAAGGTCCGATCTGCCCACTCACGTCCGAACAGCCAGGCCACGGCGAAGCCTCCAGCGATGAGCACGACGACCGAGATGATCTGTCCGGCCAGGCCGGCCACAGCCTCGCCGTATGGGCCTGCCCGGTATGCCGCGAACTTGGCGGCCGAGGGGCCCAGGGGGATGTCGGACCGCACGAGCGCGACCATGCCCAGCCCGACGAGCGCCGGGGTCAACACGATCAGCAGCGTCGCGATCCTCGCGGTGAGCGAACGAGCGAACATGGCGACCTGCAATGCGAGCGCGGTCCCCATCAGGCGGCCCGTTGCTCCAGTCCTGGATGCCCAGCGTCCCAGGCGCGGACCACTTCGAAGAAGCGGCGCTCCAGGTCCACCTGGCCGGGCGCGAGGCTGCCGACCACCTGGCCGGCGTGGATGACCGTGATGCGGTGGGCGATGCGCGACACCTCGTCGAGGTGGTGACTCGAAACCAGCACGCCCGTCCCTCTGCTCGCCCCTTCAAGCAGCACGTCGCGCAGGAGCAGCACACCCGCGGGATCCAGAGCGTTGGTGGGCTCGTCGAGGATGAGCAGGTCGGGCGCGTGGGCCAGGACGCATGCCAGGCCCGACCGTTGCCGGTTGCCGAGTGAGAGGCCTCCGGCTGGACGGTCTGCCCATCGTCCCAGGTCGAGACGGTCGATCCAGGCGTCCGCTGCCGCTGCGCCGTCCCTGCGCGTCAGGCCGTGCAACCGCGCTGCGAAACTGATGTTCGATCGGACGGTCAGCTCCGGGTAGGCGAAGAGCTGGTCGATGACGAAGCCGAGCCTGGCGTACTCGCGTTGGCCTGCTTTCGCGATGTCGACGCCGAAGAGCGCTACAGACCCCTGATCAGGCCGGGAGTGACCTACGATCGACCGCATCGCGGTGGTCTTGCCCGCGCCGTTGAGGCCGACGATGGCATGGATCTCACCGGCCTTGACGTCGAGTGACAGCCCATCAAGCGCCGATAGCTCGCCGAAGCGCTTGCTCACATCGCTGGAGCTCGAGGACGCTCATGCTCGAGCCGCGCCAGGGGCGGCGTCGTCGGGAAGAAGAGCGTGGGTGCCGGCGAGGGAAGGGACCACCGTATGGATCGCGTCAGCCACGAGCTCGCCGAGTGACTCACTCGTTCCGCTGGCGGCCCACTCGAGCAGCCTGGCCGTGATCGCGGCGAGGCACGCTGCCGCCGCGACGCGGGTCTCCACTTCCCGACCTGGTCGAGCCGCGCGATCCACGATTGCCTGCTCCGTCGCAGCGGTGTTGGCGGCCATGCCCGCCCGCAGCTCGGGCACGTCAGCGGCGATGGCGATACCACGCCGCGAGGTCTCCGTGATCTCCGCGCCCAGCGATTTGCCGGCCGCGAGCAGGCCTCGTCCGACACGCTCGATCGCGGGCAGATCGGATGACTGGACCGCGACCGCGTCGGCGATGACCGGGTCGAATGGATCGTCGAGCAGCACGCCGTCCTTGGCCGTGAAGTGGCGGAAGAACGTCATGTGCGACACGCCGGCGGCAGCCGCGATGTCCTCGACCGTGACCGCGTGATATCCACGTTGCTCGAAGAGATCGAGCGCGGCCAGCTTCAGCCGAGCATGGGTGGCAGCCGTGCGAGTGTCCACCGGCTATATGTTAGTCACTAACGTGTCGATCCGCAAGTACTCCGTGGAGACATCAAGGCCTGTGGGCGCATCGGACCGCCGGGTGTCGGCAAATCCCATCTCGCGATCGCGCTCGGCATCGCCGCCACCGAGGCGGGCTACCGGACCTACTTCACGACCGCGGCCGATCTCGTGGCGGCCCTGACCAGTGCCCATCAGGAGGGCAGCTGGAGCGCGAAGATGCGCACCTACACCGGTCCCTCGGTCCTGGTCATCGACGAACTCGGCTACCTGCCCATGGATGCCGCCTCGGCGCACTGGATCTTCCAGGTCGTCTCACGTCGCTACGAGCGTGGCTCCATCGTGCTGACATCAACCGCGGCTTCGGGGACTGGGATGGGGTCTTCGCCGACCAGGTCGTGGCCACGGCCATCCTCGACCGGCTCCTACACCACGCCACCGTCGTCGACATCAAGGGCCAGAGCTATCGCATGCGGGCTCACGTCCCCGCAGCGAAGGAGGGCTCCGCTATGCTCGGCTGACCACATTCGCCTCTGCACTTTTCGCGGCGAACTCTCGGCATCTTTCGTGCCCACCCACAGTCGCCCCCGTGGGCCAACCTGAACGCTGTGCGGGCGTGGTCTGGTGAGGACCTCACCTCGCTGCTGAGCGAGCCGCGGTCCACCTGATCGTCTGCGCCCGCTTATGGTCTGACACACTTGCGCCCTCCCATCCGTCTACTGGATATGGAGGTGATGACCAGAGCAGCGGACCATGAATGGGCCGGAGTCGTCGAGTCGGCCGCATCCGGCGACGACGTCGCGTTCGGGCGCCTGGTCGCCGCCTACGACGACGACATGCGGCGGGTCTGCATCGTGGTCTGCCGGGACGAGGCACTCGCCGAGGACGCGGTCCAGGCTGCCTGGGCCACCGCCTGGCAGAAGTTGGCGTCGGTCCGCGAGCCTGCGCGAGTCAAACCCTGGCTGATCGCCATCGCGGCGAACAACGCCCGCGACCTGCTCCGGAAGCGACGGCGACGGTCCGAGGTCGAGGTGCGAAGCCATGCCCCGAGCGTGGCTGGTGGCGTCGACCCAGCGACCGGCATCGACTCACTCGACATGTTGGCCGCGATCGAGCGGCTCGACCCACGGGACCGGGCGCTGCTCGCGATGCGCTACGTCGCTGGCTTCGACTCTGCCGAGCTGTCGCTCGCCTTGGGTATCAGCCCTGCCGGTGTCCGAACACGACTGAAGCGCCTCATCGACCGGCTCAAGGGGGAACTCAGCCATGGATGACATGCGTGCCTTCGAGGCGCAGCTGGGTCGAGTGCTCCAGGAGGCCGCCGGGCCTTCGCGGCCGACCGATGTGGCGACGGTCGTGCGCGCGACGACCACCGCGTCCCCGACGTGGGGGTTCCGGACCATGTTCAGCGCAGCGGCCAAGTTCGTCGTCGCCGGCGCCATCGTGGCGCTGTTCGGTGGCTTTCTGTTGGCGGGGGTGCTGACCAGACCCAGCGATGTCTTGCAGCCCGCAGCGGTCGCATCGGCCTCGGCATCGCCCGAGGCCAGCCCGACCGCGACACCATCCATGGAGCCGACCAACGCCTTAGAGGCGATGGTCAGGACGGACCTCGTGCCCGGCGTGGCCCTCACCGTCGAAGAGATCACACCCGGCGTCTATCGCGTCCTCGATGACGGAGCCGGGCACGACCTGATGACACCGCTGAGCGCGGTACTGCCCATCGACGATCGGGGGAAGTGTGGATCGTCCCGGACCCGAGGAGCTCGATGTTCCGGCTCGGCGAGTCCGGGTCGGCCTCCTGGGGGGCGTCCACCCTGCGCGAGAGCATCTTCCGCGATCGAGCGCTTCAACAAGGTCGCCGCCGATGGCACGGTGTGGGCCCTGCGCGACTGGGACGACTCTGCTCGCGTCACGCTCTATCGCTTCGACGGCACCACCTGGATCGAACAGCCGCTGCCGGACCAGATACGATCCCGACGGGGTCTTGCGTGAGGCCGGAGAGACGGCGTTCGACGTCACGCCCGACGGACGGGTATGGCTGGCGCTGAGTCGTGATCCTGGACCGCCCATCGTCGCGGTCCTCGAAGATGGCGAGTGGACGACACTGCCATCGTTCGAGAAGGTCTGGAAGGAGAACGCGGTCGGCGACAGGTGGCGACGGAGCTCGGACGGCGGTCACGACTGCTGCCGGCTCGCCGTCGAGTCCGACGGCACGGTCTGGCTCGCGGACGACCACAGCCTGCTGCGCTACGGCGACGGTCAGTGGCGGCTCATCAAGCCGAAGGTCGCCCCCGAACGACGCACCGGCTGGGTCGGTGAACTCGCCGTGAGCCCCGATGACACGTTCTGGGTGAAGGGCGGCACGTCACTCGTCCGACACGACGCGGATGGGTGGGAGGTCTGGGAGGACCTCATGAACTGGGACGGCCTGGCAGCCTACGGGGCCACCATGACGCCCGGCCAGGACGGCACGTTGTGGCTCAGGTTCGGGGGCCACGTCGGTCGCGCCACCGAGGACCTCGTCGACCGAGGCATCATCGGCGAGCCCAGTCCCGGTCCTGACGGGCCGTGGCCTGCGAACCACCAACCCGGCGACGACCCCGGCGTCCTCGCGTTCGACGGCACGCAGTGGCACCAGTACCTCGCCGGTCACTGTGTCTCGGACGTGGCCGTGGCTGCGGACGGTTCGGTGTGGGTCACGGACCAAGGTGGAGAACTCGATGGCGCTGGTGCTGGTCTCTACGTCATCACCCCCGAGGCCGTGGCGGACGGCGGGTAGCGGTCACCGCGACCAGCTGGTCGCGCATGTCTGAGGACCGGCAGAAGCCGGTCACGAAAGGGAAGGAGTGAAGGTCATGCGGAACACGTTCAGGACGGCGGGCCTCGTTGCCACGGGCCTGCTGCTGCTCTCTGGGAACGGGGTGTCGGCCCAAGCGGACGCTGCCCCCGTGGCGGTCAGTGGATCCGCGAGCGGAGGTGACTGCCCGGTGCCCGACACCATCGATCGTCGGTGACGGCGTCACCACGTACCGAGATGGCTACTGCAACCCGGTGTGGTCGCTGGACGACCCACGGTTCGAGGGCACCGTCACCTGGGCCACGAACCGCGATGCGCACCCCGACGACAGCGGCGTCACGGTCGGCGACCCTGGGCGTGAGCGTCGTGGACGACGGAGGGTGCCTGGCGGATGGTGCCCGAGGTGTTCTTCGAGACGCCTGGAGTGGACTGGCCCTCCGGCCCTCTCCCGACGCAGTTCGTCATGATCGGCGAGGGAGCCTATGAGGGCCACTACGCCGTGTTCACGTTCCAGCAGCTGGGCGGCACGACCGGGACGCTCGAAGGCGTCATCGTCGCGGGTGAGATCCCGCCGGCGCCCGAGGCGGCGGGCACTCCCTGAGCCACGTGGCTCGGACACGCCACGGCCAGGATGGCCCGTCCCGCGAGGGGCGGGCCCTCTTCATGGTCGTGGTATCCGCCAAGCAGACTCCTCATCGCGCGTGGGTCGAGCGCGAGGGCGCTGGCGAGCCGGCCTAGGCCTTGCGGCCCACGGTGAAGCCGGACACCGCGAGCACGGAAAGGGGCCACTGGCTACCCTGACGCTGTTGATGTCGAAGTCGACAGCGGAGGAACGCCCATGGCCCCGGCCGACAGTCTGGCACGCCTGCGGAAGTCGCTCATCGACCGCGCCGAACGCGGAGAGGCTCCGGTGACGCAGCTCTGCCGCGAGGCGGGCATCAGCCGCAGCCGCTTCTACGAGCTGCGACATCGCTACCACCGGTACGGTGAGGCCGGCCTGCGACCCAAGCCCCGACCGAGCGGAGCGGCCCGACCGGCAGCTGTCCGAGCCGCTCGTCGACGCCATCGTGGCCTATGCCGTGGAGCACCCCACCCATGGCCAGCGCACGATCGCGCTCGTCCTGGCCACGCCCAGGTTCGGTGCCTGGACGGTCAGTCATGGTGGCGTGCGCAACGTGCTCCGCCGGGCCGGCCTCGGCCGGCGCCTGGCGCGACTGGCGGCGGCCGAGAGCCTCGCCGCCTCCGAGGGCGGTCCACTGACCGAGCGAGTGCTCCGGGAGGTCCGCGCGGTCGAGCGGGCCACGACCGTGCACATCGGCTCGGACGTGCCCGGCGAGGAGCTCTTCTTCGACACCTTCTACGTGGGTCACCTCAAGGGCGTGGGCAAGGTCTGGCAGCTCAGCGCGGTCGACGGCGCCAGCTCCTTCGGGATGGCCCGGGTGGTGGCCGGGCCGAAGAGTGCCCAGGCCATGGCCCGCTTCCCCGTCGAGGACGTCCTGCCGACCTGCGAGCGGGCCGGGCTCGAGCTGGTGACCGCGACCACCGACAACGGGCCCGAGTTCGGTCGTTCCTTCACCGAGGCCTGCCGGGTGGCGGGGGTGCGCCATCACCGCATCCCGCCCCGCAGTCCCAACCTCAACGCCTTCGTCGAGCGCTTCCAGGGCACCGTCCTGCACCTCCATTACCGGGTCGCCTTCCGCTACCGCTGGTACACCCGCGTCGAGGACATCGACGCCGACCTGCAGGCCTGGCTCCGCTTCTACGACTTCGAGCGCCCGCATCGTGGCTACCGGACCCGGGGCCGCACCCCCGCGAGTATCTTCTTCCGGGAACGACCCGAGATCATCGAGCAGATGGGAGGATGGACCGATGACCACCAGGCAGCCTGACCTGTCCGGTCGGAACGTGGGCCGCAAGGACTAGGCGAGGGAACGGAACCGCTGCGCGCTCTTCGGCAGCGAGGCGTGCGCGGCTCAGGTGACCGGCTTTCGCCGATATCGACCAGGATCGGGAAACTCGGCCGCGCGTGCAACACGCTACGGGGTCCCCGGGCGCCCACGTCAGCGCCCTGTGGGTACCCCGGGTCAGCGCCGGGCCCAGCGCCGCAACTGGCTCTGCACACGGCCCCGCGCAGATCCGGGTCAGGCGTGATGGATTCCGTCGAAACGGTGACACTCCAGCTCCGCCACCTCGCGCAGGGATCGCTGGTGGAACTTGACCAGTCGTCCGGCGCCGAGCGAGATTAACAGCGGCTGGCTGAAGAGCACCCTGATCCTGCAGGCCGCTGATCGACGTCCGTGTGTCGGCTTCCAAACGACTCGAGAATCCGGACCGATGACGAACCCGAGGTGCTCGAGGCCCCAGACGCCGACCTCCACCGTCGCGGACATCGCCGCTCGCGGCACGGATGAGCCAGAAGGGCCACAGCCGACGTCCGTTCGGACAGCCCTTGAAGCGCCCGTCCGCGAGCGGGTCATACGTAGGCACCTTGCGGGCTCCGTCCACCAGCGTGGCACCGCGGAGGTAGACGGCGTGGTTGCCGCGGAAGCTGCGGCTCGCCCAGAGCGAGCGCTTCTCGCTGGCCACGGTGCCGTAGCCGATGGCGCCGATGACCCGACGACGCTGGTCATGGAGCAGGCGCCACAGCTCGTCGTGGCCCTTGCCGCGGACGACGCTCGTCCTGGGTGGCTGCAGACCGATCGAGAGGAAGTGATCGGCGTACGAGTCGATGGCCGCCTTCCACTGGTCAGGGTTGGTGGCGTCGCGGTCGTTGCCCATGCGCTTGCGCACGGCCTCGGTGGAGGGACGGATGAGCCCGTAGCTGGCGTCATCGAGGGCCACGACGCAGGCCGCTACCCCGCAGTCGAATGCTTCAGAGGCGGAGCCATCGAGCTGGGCCTCGAGCTTGAGGGGTCCCTTGCGCTCGAACGCTGCCATCAGCCGCGCACCCTGGGCAGATCGACCGACAAGAGACCCGCTGCTGTAAGGAGCAGCGGCACGAGGACGGGCGGGCTCACGTCGTAGCCCTCAGCGATGACGTCGAGGACGACGATGACGACCACGACCGCGATCAGCAGGATTGCCGAGACCTGCCTCGCCCAGCGGTACTCCGATGTCGTGGGCAGCTCATCGGTCATGCCGGCAGACCGGAAACACTCCCCGGTCCACCAGCCAGGAGATGAGCACGGCACCCGAGACCAGGCCGAAGAGATAGCAGACGAACGCGAATACGACGAGCTCGAGCGGGCTCATGGGAGTGGGCGCGTCCGCCGGGCGTGGGGGACCCGCCCGGCCCGACGCGAGTGGAGGAGGGGAGGACGTCCGTGCACCCTCCCGGTCTATGGGTCGGGAAGGCGGGCGTCAAGCGGGGCGCCGCACGGATGTTCGGGAAGCCGAATCGGAAGAGGATCGTTCCGCGGCTCCGTCAGCCACGACCAGGATCCGTGAGCTCGTCAACCTCCTATCGGTGGATCGGTTGCTGGACGGCTTGACTCGACTGTTATCTCTTTGGGACCGGTTACATGAAACCGGTTACCGAGGGAGTGCTATGCCGCGCAAGACAGTGACGATCCGTGATGTCGCGCTTCGCGCCGGCGTGAGCGTCGCGACTGCCTCGCGGGCGCTAAACGGGAGCCGGCTCGTCAACGCCGAGACCCGAGACCGAATCCTCATGATTTCCGAGGAACTAGACTTCACGCCGAGTCCCCTGGCGCGCCGCCTCAGTCTCGGGCGGACTCTCACGATCGGCGTCGTAGTGATGTTCCTGACTCGGCCGCAGTCCGTCGAACGCCTACGTGGCGTTGACGCAAGGTTGACCGATAGCGAATTCGACCTAGTCATCTACAACGTCGAATCGGTCCAGCAACGCGACCGCTATCTAGGCGACCTCGCTCGGTCACATCGGACCGATGGACTGCTGGTAATGTCGCTGCCACCGCCGGAGTCGGTCACGTTGTCGCGCTCGTCCCCCGTCCCGATCGTGTTCATCGACGTCCATACGCCATCAATCTCGGCGATGCCACGGGTCGTCGGCGACGACGTCTCCGGCGGAGCGCTGGCTGCTCGTCATCTCCTCGACCTGGGGCATCGGGAACTTGCCTTCATCGGTGACGCTATCGAGGACCCCTACGGGTTCACGTCGAGTCGAGACCGGCATGCGGGCTTCATCGGCGAAATGGCACGCAGCGGAGTGGTCCTGCCGCCAGCTCGAGTCGGACTGGCGGCGCACGGTCGCTACGAGGCGCGCGAGCTAGCTCTCCGGATGCTGACCGGCGATGATCCGCCCACGGCCATCTTTGCGGCCAGCGACACCCAAGCGATCGGCGTTGTAGCGGCGGCCCACGAGACCGGCCTGCGCGTGCCGGAGGAACTTTCAGTCATCGGCTACGACGACATCGAGGCTGCCGACAATGTCGGACTCTCGACGATCCGGCAGCACCTTTCGAGTCAGGTCGACTGGCGGCGAATTGCTGCTGGCCGAGATCGAGCGCTCCTCGGATGAGGCCCCTGCCATACAACTCCCGCCAGAACTCGTGGTGCGCGCGACCACAGCGCAAGCGAAAGGAGGGCCGTGGCTGAGAGAAACGAAGTCGGTGCGAACCGCTCGGCATCCAGCGGATGACCAAGGTTAGCCGTGTACCAGGTCGAGGTGGACCTGGTGATTCCAGCGGAGGAGGATCAAGACCTGGATGAACGGACTAGAGCTACGCCGCCGACCATGGTGCGCGCGATCGTCGCCGTCGCATGTGTCGGCAGCCTCGCGGCGCCGGCAGCGACGGCGCAATCCGAGCCCATCGACGTTTCCCTGTGGACCGCATCGGCCGGTGCGCCGGACGTGGTGGCACCCATCAAGAAGTGGATCGAGGACTTCAACCAGGCTCAGTCGGACTACCGGGTGGAGCTGACGGCGTTCCCGGACGCCAACTACGCGTATACGGACACCATCGTGGCGGCAGCGTTGTCCGACAGCCTGCCCTGCATTCTCGACGTGGATGGCCCGAACATCCCAAGCTGGGCCTACGCCGGGTACCTGCAGCCGCTGGCACTCCCGGAATCGACCGTGAACGCGGACTTCCTGCCAGCGATGTACGGCATGTGGCAGGGCGACCTGTACGGTATCGGCCGTGGCGAAGACGCGATCGGGCTCTTTGCTCGCCAGTCCGACCTCGACTCGTTCGGCATCCGCGTCCCGACGCTCGATGAACCATGGACAGGCGAAGAGTTCCAGCAGATTCTGGACACGTACAAGAACAGCGGCAACTTCGAGTTCGCGTTCGATCCGGGCATGGCCTGGACCGGCGAGTGGTATCCCTACGCCTTCTCGCCGTTCCTTCAGAGCTTCGGTGGCGACCTCATCGACCGGTCTACCTTCCTTACCGCCGAGGGGACCCTGAACGGAGACGCCGCTGTCGCATGGGGCGATTGGTGGCAGAAGCTCTTTGCCGAGGGCTACGCTCCCGGCACCTCGCAGACCGCGGGCGACCGCGACAACGGCTTCATCGACGGTCGCTATGGCATGCAGTGGAATGGAGACTGGGCGGCTGCCGCGGCCATGGATGCCCTCGGGGAAGACGTCCTCTTCCTGCCGGCTCCGGATTTCGGGAATGGCCCGAAGATCGGCGCTGGGTCATGGCAATGGTCCATCTCGAGCACCTGCGACCAGCCCGAAGGAGCGAACGCCTTCATCGACTTCGTTTCGCAGCCGCAGCAGATCGCTGAATTCGCCGAGTCGCGGACAAGTATCCCGGCCAGGAGCGACGCCGCTCCTCTGACCACGAAGTGGGCCGAAGGGTCGCCGCTGGCGGTCTTCCGTGACTACACGGCGGCCGAAGGGGTGATCCGGCCTCCGACCCCGCAGTATCCGAAGCTGGCGAAGATCTTCGAGAAGGCTGCGTCGGACATCGCTAACGGTGCCGACGTCCAGACCGCCCTCGACAGCGCGGTCGATGAAATCGACGCGGACATCGAGGCGAACGACGGATATGGGTTCGAGTAGGTGCTGAGCGCGCCCCGCTAGGCGCGACAGGCTCGGGGCAGGAAGGCTTGAGCCATCCTGCCCCCATCTCTTGCGAGCGTCGAACCTCGGGCGAGGCACGGACGTACGTGACAGATGAACCGACGCGGCAGAGCCTCCAGTCGATCGGACCGTGGGCTGGTGTGGGTCATGGCAGGGCCAGCCATCCTCCTGCTCATCACGTTCCTGGCATTGCCGTTCGTGCTGGCATTCGTCCTGTCCTTCACCAATCAGCGCTTGCTGTCGCCCAACCCCACCGAGTTCGTCGGCACGCAGAATTTCGCGCGGCTGCTGACCGTCCAGTTCCTGACGCTCGAGCCCGAGATCGACCCAGCGACGGGTGAAGCTGAACGCGATGATGCCGGCAACCTCATCTATCCTCGCGTCCGCGACTTCACGCGGCGAAATCCCGACCACCCCGAACTCAACGGGCTGCAGGAGTACATGGATATCCGGATGGGGGACTCCAAGGTCATGGTCCTGGTCGGGGACGCGGTCTTCTTGCGGTCGCTCATCAACACCATCGTGTTTACCCTCGTGATCGTTCCCGTCCAGGGGGGCCTGGCGCTCCTGCTGGCGCTGCTGGTCAATAGCCGGATGCGTGGCGTCAACATCTTTCGGACGATCTACTTCGTCCCCGTCGTCATGTCGATGGTCGTGGTCTCACTGCTCTGGCGATTCATCTACAGTCCGCAGGGTGGCTTGCTGAATGGGATCATCGGAACGATCACGTTCGGCGCCGTCAAGCCCGTCGACTGGCTGGGCGACACGGCACTTGCGTTGCCAGCGGTCATGCTGATGTCGATGTGGCAGGCTGTCGGGTTCCAGATGGTCATCTGGTTGGCGGGGCTCCAGTTGATCCGCCAAGTCTCTACGAGGCGGCCGCGCTTGACGGTGCAGGCCGGGTGGCGCAGTTCAAGCACGTGACGTGGCCAGGGCTGCGAAACACGGCGATCTTCATCTTCATCACGATCACCATCGCGGCGTTCGGCTTGTTCACGCAGATCGATGTGATGACCAGGGGAGGACCACTCGACGCGACATCGACGGTCATCTTCCAGGCCGTCGAGCAAGGGTTCAGGAAGCAGGACCTCGCCTACGGCTCGGCGATCTCGGTCGTCTTCTTCATCCTGGTCCTCCTCGTCGCGCTCATCCAGCGGCGGCTCACCCGTGAGCAAGCCTGATGGCGACGACCAGGGTTCGCCAGCCGCATGAGCGCGCGTTCGCGACGGGCCGGTTCGCGGTCATGGTCGCACTCGCCGCGTTCTTCCTGTTCCCGATCGTCTTCATGTTCGTGTCCTCCTTCAAGGCGAACGAGGACGTGTTGCGTGACACCACCTCGTTCCGGGCGTTCCTGCCGGTCGGCGACATCTCGCTTCAGAACTACAGCGATGTCTTCCAGGATGTGCCCGCGGGACTCTTCATCTTCAACTCGCTAGTCATCACCTGCACCACGGTCGTACTTGGGCTGATCGTGAATAGCATGGCCGGCTTCGCGCTGTCTCGACTCCGATGGCGTGGCCGGAACCTCATCCTCACCATCATCATCGCCACGCTCATCGTCCCGTTCGAGACGGTCGCGATCCCCCTGCTCCTTGTGGTCAGCAAGCTCCCTTGGCTCGGCTTGGGCGAGGGAGGCTTGACCATCGAGCAGGGCTGGCTGAACTCGTACCAGGTCCAGATCCTGCCGTTCGCCGCCAATGCGTTCTCGATCTTCCTGTTCGCCCAGTTCTTCAAGACCCTGCCGATGGAGCTGGACGAAGCCGCACGGGTCGACGGCGCGAGCGGACTCCAGATCTATCGGCGCATCATCATGCCGCTCTCCGGGCCGGTCATCGCCGCGGTCGCCATCCTCACATTCCTCCCGATCTGGAATGCCTACCTCTGGCCGCTGATGGTCGTCCAGAGCGAGGGCGTGCGGCCCGTGATGGTCGGGCTGCAGTATTTCTTCAAGATTGCTGGCGGAGGAGGCGGCGGCGGCGGCGTACGCTGGGGAGAGATCATGGCGTATCTGTCGCTGGTTACGCTGCCCGTTCTCATCCTGTATCTCGCGCTCCAACGCGCCTTCGTCGAATTGATCGCGTCGTCGGGTGTAAAGGGATGACATCTGACGAAGGAGGTTCGGGCTTGGGCACCATGCCGCTGCAGCATCGCGGCATCACCAGCAGCAGACTGGTCTACGGTTGCATGTCCCTCGGTGGCGATGCGAACCGTGGGCCCATTAAGCGGAGCGACGTACGCGATGCCGAGGCTGCCGTCGATGCGGCCCTGTCGATCGGGATCACCATGTTCGACCACGCCGACGTCTATCGACGCGGCAGGGCCGAGGAGGTGTTCGGCCGGATCCTGCGGGCCCGTTCAGGCCTCCGAGAGCAGCTCACGATCCAGAGCAAGTGTGGTGTCCGCCTTGATGAGGGCGGCGTTGCGGTCCAGTACGACCTTTCGAAGGCGTGGGTACTCCGCGCAGTCGAGGAGAGCCTCAAGCGACTCGGCACCGACTACCTGGACGTTCTGCTCCTGCATCGCCCGGACCCCTTGATGCGAGCGGAGGAAGTGGCCGAAGCGATCATGACACTGAAGGGCTCCGGCAAGGTGCGGTACTTCGGCGTCTCGAACATGTCGAGTGTCCAGATGCGTGAACTCCAACGTCATCTCTCCGAGCCGCTCGTCGTCAGTCAACTGGAGATGAGCCTTGGACGGCGGGACTGGGTCGAGCAAGAGCTAGCCGTCAACGACCACGGTCCGCAGTCGTCCTTCCCTGAGGGGACGCTGCAGTACTGCCGGGAACACGATGTCCAGCTTCAGGCTTGGGCGCCACTGGCTCGAGGGTTGTACTCAGGGGCCAGGCTCGACGCACCGACCGAGGCGCAAGCACGAACCGCCGACCTTGTCTCCGCGATGGCCGAGGCGCGGGCGACATCTCGGGAGGCCATTGTGCTCGCATGGCTGATGAGGCATCCGGCGGACATACAGCCGGTAATCGGGACCGCGGACCCGGCGAGGATCCAGGGCATGCGCGGATTCCATTCGTCAGGCCGACCGCATGAGCCGTGCTGATTGGTACGCCTTGCTGACGAGCGCTCGCGGGGCGGATCCGCCATAACGGTTCCGAGCGAAGCATCGGGACGTCGCTGACGAGATCAGTCCCTGCTGCGACAACCGACATGGGCACGTCTTTCAATGAGGACCGAGGTCATGCTGCAACTAGTCGACAACTGGGTTTGGGATCACTGGCTCGTCGATACGGGCTCCGATTACCACATCTTCTATCTGCAAGCGCCGCGTTCCCTCGGCGAACCTGACCTCCGGCATGCCAATGCGACCGTGGGCCACGCTGTCTCGTCGGATCTGATCGACTGGACCATCCTGCCCGATGCGTTGCATCCGGGGCCCCGGGGTCGCTGGGACGACCGTGCGATCTGGACCGGCTCGATCGCCTTCCACGACGGGAGGTGGGTACTTGCGTATACCGGAACCAGTCGTGCCGAACGTGGCCTGGTGCAGCGGATCGGGCTGGCCACCTCGACCGACCTGCTCACCTGGGAGCGCGCGAGCGACGGCCCGGCGATCGAGGCTGATTCCCGCTGGTACGGGCTTGGCGACACGGCAGCGGGTGAAGAGACCGCCTGGCGCGACCCATGGATCACTCGCGACCCGGCCGGCCACGGCTGGCATGCCCTCATCACCGCTGACGCCAGCCGCGGGCCGCACGACGGGCGCGGGGTTGTGGGCCATGCCTGGTCGGCTGATCTGAGGACTTGGGAGGTCAGGCCGCCGCTTAGCGAGCCCGGGGAGTTCGGGCACCTCGAAGTGACCCAGACTGCCTCGATCAACGGGCAGCGGGTGCTTATCTTCTGCGCCAATCCCGATCGCGTAAGCGAGGCCCGACGGACGAGGGTCGGGATTCTCCCCGCGGGCACATATGCCTGCGCCATCGATGAGCTGCTGGGTCCCTATCGCGTGATCGACAGCCGCCAGGTATCCGAGCTGTTCGCTGGCCGCGTCGTACAGCGGCGCGACGGGAGTTGGGCGATGATGGGCTTCGTCGGCGACGGTCCCGACGGCCACTTTCGAGGGACGATTTCGGATCCAGTTCCCCTCGAAGAACTCGGACCCTTCCCAGGCTGGCTGGCAGCCTGACCTCCGTCAGCCGGCTCGAGTGCCGCGCCTATCGCACCTCGGGAGGACCCGAAACGATGCGGCGATGGATGGAATCGACGTTGGCGCTCCTCCAGTCGGCCTCGATCCACCACGTCGCACCCGCATCGGCGTACGGCTGGACGATCTCTCCCGCGCGGGCTCGATCGGGAGGCGTCGACCCGTCGGCGATCGATCTCGAAGGGACTGAGCCCCCCTGGCGCCGGACGATGTTCAGCCACGTAGCGAGCCACGTCGCCGTATTCCGAGGGACTTTCCACTTGAGGGATGATGCCGTCCCACCGAAGTGCACGCTGGACCGAGCGCGGATGTGGCCAAGCGCCGACGACCCAGATCGGCATGCGCGGCTGCTGCACGAAACCAGGCGTCAGGGTCATCGAGTCCATCTGATAGTGCGTGCCATCGAACGAGGAGGGCTCGCCTGACGCCAGGCCATCGAGGATGGCCAGCGTCTCGTCGAGTATGGCCGCTCGCGCCCGGGTATCAGTGACCTCTCCGACCCCACCGAAGCCTCGATCATCAAGGGCTCCGAGACCCACCGGCAGGACAAGCCTCCCGGCCGAGAGGTGATCCAGGGTGAGGGCCTCGCGGGCCAGCTTCCAGGGGCGCCGCCTGGTCGGCGCGAAGACCATGGCCCCCAGCCGCACCCGCTCGGTCCGCATCGCCATACCTGCCAGAATCACCCACGGGTCGTACGTATCCGCGACACCGACATCGATCGCGTCGTAGGTGAAGACACCGTCCCAGCTGGCCGACTCCGCCTCAGCCGCGAGCTGCGCAATAGCTCGCGGGCCCCCGGCGTTGATGATGACCCCGAACTTCACTGGCTCCTCCTGATGCAGCCCGACCCCGACACGGCATTCTCCAGCGACTGATCATGGTGTGGGTTGGGGGCCGTACCAAGATGACCAGTGATAGGGGACCCTCAGCCCTGCTGCCAACGGGGTCATCCTGCTTCATGAACGGTAGCTTGCGGCGACGAACTGGCGAGCGACCGGCCTGGGTGCCAGGCTGCTACCAGCTCGCCGAGCCCGAGCCAGTACGCCGCCTGCGCCGCGTTCAGGCAGCCGGTCCGCCGGTACAGCCCCGAGAGGTGCTGGCGGGCCGTCGTCTCGCTGATGCCGAACTCGTAGGCGGCGGCTGCGACGGAGCCGGCTGCGATGTACGCCCGCAGGACCTCGAGCTGGCGCCGGGTGGGCCGCTGTCGGGTGACGCCATCAGCCGGCCTTCCGGCATGGCCAGCGGGGCCATGGACCGACCATCCGGAGTCCCGTTCTCGAGCACGAATCGAGGCCGGAACCGCAGGTGGGCCAAGCTGGCGCTACCCCTCTCGCCCCGACCAAACCCACCTGTGTGACCACCGGTCTCCGTCTGCGCCGGTAGGGCTGCGCCGAGACCGAGGGTAACGGCATCGGGTGTGAGTGCATATCGCATCTTCGTATAGCCCTCCACTTCGAGCTTGGTGAACAGCGCCGAGGCCAGGGCCTGGCGTCCTTCGGGTCCTGCGTCGTTCCACAGGCTGGGTAGCGAGCGCAGGTAGGCGACGACCTCGTCGGGTGCCATGCGCTGCTGCTGCCGTGGCTGCCTGGCCACCTGCTGCTCCGCATCGAGCCGCGCCATCGTCGCCTGCCAGGCGGCGACATCACGGGTCTTGGCCAGCCGCTGTGACGCCTCCTCCCGCTCCCGCTCGATGCGGGCCAGCGTCAGCTCGTCGGGCTTCGCGAGCCCCTCGCCGTACAGCCGGACGACCTCGGTCATGGCCGCGTCGTCGAGCTCGCCGACCTTGCCGAGCAGCTCACCCACGGCGTCCTCGTACCACGTCCTGCGGGTAGCTGTGGCCCTTGATGCGGGTGTCGATGCCCTCGCGGTTGCGGGCACGCCGACAGCGCACGACCGGCTTCGCCGCCAGGAAGCCCTCGCAGGTCGGCGGTGGATGGCGGTACCGCCCGACATCGCCGAAGAGGTACTTGCCGCAGCCGGCGCAGCAGAGCCGCAGGGCGTACCGGCCCTTGACGATGCGGCCCGGTGTCCGGGTCCGCCGGCGCTCCCGCCGCGTCTGCACGGTCGACCACAGCGAGGGGTCGACGATCGGGCGCGATGGCGGCGGGCTCCCCGGTCCGCAGTCTGCCGGCGTAGATGGGGTTGGTGAGGACCTCGCGACACGTGGGTCTTGGCGAGGCCGGTCTGGGCCGCCACCTCCCAGTCGGTCGAGCCTGACGCTGCGAGCTGGTACGCGCGGATGACGACCGCGGCCTGCTCCTCGTCGACCCGCAGCACCGAGGGCTTGCCCTCCCGGATGAGGCCGTAGGGCATCTTGTTGCCGCCGGGGACGCCGAGCCGTCCTCGCTTCGCGGCATAGCCCTCGCTGACGCGCTTGCGACAGCTTGCGGCTGTAGGCCTCGGCCTCGTGGGCCTCGCGGATGAACTGGTCCCAGGAGCCAGGGTCCGAGGAGAGCAGCCGTTCATCGGCGAAGAGGACGACGACACCGGCGGTATGGAGATGGTCCTCGACCGCGATGAGCGTCTGCTTGAGGTTCCGCAGGAAGCGGGACACGTAGCCCACGACGAGGACGTCGAAGGCGCCACCCTGGGCCGTGCCGATCATCGTCTCCCAGGTGGCGGTCCGCCAGGCCGAGGTCCAGCCCGAGGAGGCCACCGACCACTCGAGGCCGGCATCGACGAGGCCATAGCGTTCGATGGCCCGGTCCTGCTGCTCCCGTTGGGCGTCGGGACCGAAGTTGTCCCACTGGCCGGCGGTCGACTCGCGGAACCATCTGGCCGCCCGCATGCCGGAGAGGTCGTCGAGCTCGCGGGGCAGCATTCGCTTCATGCGGCGGTCCTCCTGTCCGAGGGGCAGGGGACTGTACCTCGACCCCGCCGTCGCTCGACGTCCCGGAGTGCGGCCACGAGGGCGAGGACGACGGGGTTCATGGCGGTCGGTGGCGCGGGGTCGCAACGGTCGGCGGGCTGAGGTGGCGATGAGCTTCAGACGGGCAGCAGGACTGCGATGGGGCATGGCTCACTGGCGGATCGTTCCACCGCCATCGGTAGCTGGTCGGCGGTTGCGGGGTCTGCCAGTAGCGGGCGAGCAGCGGCCCGACGGTGTCATCGGCGACCGGACACCAGACCTCATGCTCCATGACGAGCTCGCCGAGTCGTGGCGCCAGCGGGGCACCGCCGGTCGCACTCGCCGAGCAGCGTGGGCAGCACCCCGCGATCGTGGCGGCGCGGCGGAGCTCGAGCAGCCGCCGCAGCCGTGGTGGCATGTCGGGCCGGATGGCCGGCAGGAGATACGCGACCTCGTCGATGACCACAGCTCGGCGTGACCGTCGACGGATGGCCTCGTCACGGCCTTCCCGCCGCTCGTCCTGCGTCGTCTCGCTCCGACCGCCATGGCGGGATGCCCATCGGGCGCGAGGCCCGGCGGGCGCGATGCTCGACGGATCGACCGCCTCGAGCGGCCAGTCGTGGTCGCCGTAGACGGCGCGATCGTCGGACTTGACGAACCAGACGCGACGGACATAGGGACCGCCGTCGCGGCGACGAGCGACGGTCGTGAAGGCGACGACGTGGTAGCCGGGGATGCGGGCCGGAGCGCCGCTCGGACCGTCCGCGGTCCAGCCGTGTTCGCGGAGCCAGGGGTGGGTGTCGAGCGGCTCGAGGATAACGAGCGCGACCTCGGCCTCGAGCCGGGTGACGGCGGGTCCGGCGGTGATCATCGCGACCCGCCCACGGCACCAGCGGGTCCGGCCTCAGTATGGGAGACATGGGGGACGCCATGGGGGACAGCGGCCTCGTCATGGTGGAAATGGGGGACCGCTCCGAGCACGTTGGGGGAAGCTTCGGACCCGAAGATGGCCTCCCACAGCGTGGCCTCGCCGGCCTGCGCGCCCGCGAGGAGGCGCCAGCCGCGACCCGAGGGCACCTTGCGCAGCAGGCCCGACTCGAGCATGCGCGCGAGCAGCCCGCGGCCACGCCAGCGGTTCGTGTTCGAGTAGAGCGCCTTCAACAGGTCGCGCGGCGAGATGCCCGCGTCACCTGCGGCGCGCACGCGCGCGAGCACGCGAGCGCTCTCGGCGTCGGGTGCGGTGCCGCCCCAGAGCGCGAGCGCGGCGGTGACGTCAGCGGCCTCGACCTCCGGCGTGAGGACGCCCGGCTCGAGCCCGGGAGAGCGCGAAGGCGAGCGCGAGGCGGCCGACGTTCTGGGCCACGCGCTCGAGCATGCGCCCGATGAGCCCGGGCCGCCGACGCGAGGTCTGGCGCCAGGCGTCGAGCCGCTCGAGCAGGTCACGAGCGACGGGGTCGGTGAGCACCGGGGCCCGGTGGGAGCGGGCGATCGCGAGTGCCTCGGAGAGCCGCTCCGCGAGTCGCGTGTACAGCTCCTCGGATGCCGCCGCGGGGCGCTGCACTTGTCGACTGCGCGGGCTTCCATGGCGAGAACGCCTGGGGCGACTGCACGAAGTGCGGTCGGCACCTCGAGGACCACTGATGCCGAAACCGGGTCGATCCCGCCCGGTCCGCCGGGGACCCCACCCGGCGCTGATGAGGCAGGGGACGAGACCAGGAGCATCCCGATTGACCACGGAGACGACCACCACGACCGAGCTCCGCCACTGCATAGGTTCCGCCCGCTTTGGCATCGAACCGCACGAGGCGCCGATCAGCGAGTTCCCCAAGCAGCCCAGCCGCAAGGATGGCTTGGGCACGATGTACACCGAGCACTGGCGGGCCTACGTGAAGGGCCTGTGGGCGGCGCGAAAAACGCCACGGCGACTGACGGACCGGAGGCCGACGCCCGCGTAGCGAGCTCAGCGCGCCGCTCCCAACGGCCCCGGGCGAACGTCCGGGGCCTTCCTTGTGGCTCCGCAACGGACGCCACCACGAGGGACAGCGCGCCACGTGGGCGCCCTGTCACGCTCGTGGGTGAAGCTGGGCGGGCTGACGCACCGCGTGACCGGGATCGCGCAGTATCGGCCGCGCGCGGGTGGCTGCCGGGTCTCTTGGCCGGCGAGGCGACGATGACGGCGGCCCGCCGCCGCCTGCAGGGCGGCGCGCCTTGCCTGCCGACTGACGACCGGATGGCCCAGCCTCTCGGGAGTCTCGACCGTAGCCGTCCTCCGCTGTCGGTTTCGTCCAAGACGGCGAGACCGTCGCTTCCTATGCTGGGATGCGAACGGGCGACCTGGCGTCGACCACAGTTCTCAGGAGGACTCCCATTGGCACGCGAACTGGTCTACACCGGATTCATCTCCCTCGATGGAGTCGTGGACTCACCCGGCAGCACAGCGGAGGGACACCGCAACGGCGGTTGGGTCCCACAGACCGAGTTCGTTCCCGAGGCGTTCGCCCTCAAGGATGAGGAGCTGAAGGAGACGACCGCACTCATGTTCGGACGGCGCAGCTACGACGCGTTCGCGCCGGTCTGGCGCGACTCCGAGGATCACGCCTCATACAAGGACCTGCCCAAGTACGTCGTGTCCACGACCCTCAGGGAGGCCGACCTTGTCGAGGGCTGGGGCCCGACCACCATCCTGCGATCCAGCGATGACATCGCCGAACTGAAGCACGGCGACGGTGGTGCCATCTTCATCCACGGCAGCGCCGAACTCGCACGTCGGCTCGCCGACGCCGGTCTCATCGACCGCTACAACCTGCTGCTGTTCCCGGTGCTCCTCGGAGCCGGCAAGGCCCTGTTCGGCCAAGAGGACCATGACACACGGCGACTGCGACTCCGGGAGTCAGAGGCGTACCCCAACGGGGTGATCAAGCTCCTCTACGACGTCGTGTACTGAGCGACATCGAGCGCGATCGCGCCGCCGTCGGCTGCGCGGAGCTGCCCAGCCGAACGACCCACGTATCGGCGCAGCATGCTCTCGGCATCGTCCGCATCGGGCGTCTGCCAGCGTCGTCCGTTGAGCCAGAAGCTCCGCGGCGTCGTGTCGGGCAGGTGGATGTCTCGATCGACAAGCGACGCGCTTTCGGTCATGCGAAGTGAGGTGCCCTCGGCGAGCTGGATCCCGACGAAGCTTGTCTCCGGCTGCACGGGCGCGGCACTGGTGCGGCTCTCGGGGCCGACGACGGCGGCTTGCGCCATTCCCCTCTCATGCCAGAACGTCAGGCCCCACGACTTGGTCGGCTCGGTTCCCGGACCGCAGAAAGCCAAGCCGCCGAAGCTAGAAGAACGCGGCGAGGCCTTCCACGAGGCCGATGATGAAGAGGACTGGCTGGAGGAACGACAGCGGGATGATGGGGACCTGGACCGCGTTCCAGATCAGTAGCCCGACCCCGAGCGCTCCCATCAGCCAGGGTGCGAGCGTGTGGCGGACCACGGCCAGGGCTGCGGCCACGAGCTGACCGACCCCGCTCACGAGGAGAAGGAAGAGCCCCGGGACGAGGAACGAGCCGAACTCGCGCCGCGGCCCGCGGCGCAGGTAAAGTCCGTGGGTGATGAGGCGGATATCGATGCGGCTGTTGAGTATCGGAGCCGACGCGCGCGATGACGAGGATCTACGCCTGCGCAAGGTGCTCCTCCTGACGGGCGCACTCATGGTATTGCCCGCCGGCGTCATCTGGGGAGCCGTCTACTGGTGGTTTGACGCATCGTTGACCGCGGCCCTGCTCTGGGGCGCCGTCGCGTACGGCATCGGCGTCATCGCGCTGCTCGGCGCTGACACGCGACTACCGCTCGTTCGCCATCCTGCAGTTCGCGATCTTCCTCGTCCTGCCCTTCTTGCTCACCTGGTCGCTGGGCGGCTTCGTGGCGAGCAGCGCCATCGTGCTCTGGGCATGGATCGGCCCGACATTGGCGGCGGCGATGGGCCACCGACGTGGGGCCGCGCTGCTGGCCACGGCGGTGGCCGGAGGCTTCCTGGTGAGTGCGCTGCTGCAACCCACCCTCCAGCCCTCGGACACACTGCCAGAGCCGATCGTCGTTGCGTTTCTGCTTCTCAACGTCGCGACGGTCATGAGCATCACCCTCGTTCTCATGGACGCCGCATCGGGCGGCCGTGAGGACTCGCTCGAATCGATGCGCCGGATCGTGCACCGCTACCTCTCGCCGGACGTGGCGCATGCCGTCCTGGCCGACCCAGAGCGCCAGCAGCTCGGTGGTGAGCTTACCGAGGTGACGGTCCTTTTCGCTGACCTCGGGGGCTATACGTCCTTCTCCGAGGCCCGCTCGCCGAGCGAGGTCGTGGCTCTCCTGAACACCCTGTTCGCGGCAGCCGTGCCTGCGGTACTCGCCGAGAGGGGTACCATGATCCAACTCCCGGGCGACGCGGTGATGGCGGTCTTCGGGGCTCCTCGGATGGCCCCGAACCACGCCCTCGATGCGGCCCGTGCCGCACTCAGGATCCAGGCAGCATCCCGGGTGTCGAGCGTCGGACATCCCGACTGGCCACGGTTCCGCATCGGCGTCAACACAGGTGAGGCCCTCGTCGGCAACATCGGGAGCGACGAATTCCGGAACTTCACGGTCATCGGCGATACGGTCAACACGGCGCAGCGCCTCCAGGTCATCGCTGAGCCCGGCCAGGTCGTGGTGGGCTCGGTCACTGCGGCGGCACTCGGAGATTCGGCGGACGTCGACTGGCTGGGTGACGTCTCGGTCAAGGGCAAACGTGAGCCGCTCCGTCCGGGCATCCTCCGATCGCTGCCGCCTTCGACGCGCGCCGTCGGTTAGGGAGACGATCTCGCCAGCCACGCCAACGCTCATCGCGTATGCGGGGGCCGGCCCTGTCGCGGCGGTGGGCGAACGTGGGCGAACGTGGGTGGCACTCCACGCTCAGCCCACGCTCAGCGCTTGGCGCAATTCCGCGAGACTCGGCCGCGCGCGTGACTGGCCACGTGGTCTTCTGGGGCGCCAATGTCGACGCACGTGCTACTGCTGGTCAGGGTCGGGGGATGTCCGGATCCTTGGCCTTTCGGCAGCATCGCCGGCAGGCCGAGGCCTACGGCGATGCCTTCCCTGCCGGCGCTGAGCCAAGTGGCTCGGACACGCCATGCGCAGCGTTCGCCAGGGCGACGCCCAGAGCTCGGCCGCGCTAGCCATGCCTCGGGCGTGACGATTTCCGCGAGAACGACCAGAATCGCGAAACTCGGCCGCGCGCGTAACGAGCGGCGTGGTCCCCGGGCGCCCACCTCAACGCCATGTGGGTACCCCGGGTCAGCGCAGGGCTCAGCGCCGCCGCTGGCCGAGCCAGCTGTGAAACCAGACAGACGAGCTCTCCGAGTCATCGCAGTGGGATATGGACACGCTCGAGGACGATCTCAGCAGTCAGCAACGCCACGACCACGACGATGATGGCAGGAGCCCGCCGAAGTCGACGTGCGCACCCATAGCATGTCGATGGTCGCAAGGATGAGTACCTTCGCACCGAACGATCCGCAGCTACCGGCCGGGCGGGTGGCTTCTCCGCGATGTGAGAGATAAGGATAGACACTTGGAGCCTCCTGCTCGTCTATCAGATATGGAGGTGATGATCGGCACGGCCGAGCAGGACATGGATCGGACGGTCGCGTCCGCGGTGGCGGGTGACGAGCTGGCGTTCGCACGGATCGTCAGCGCCTACCACAGCGAGATGTACCGCATCTGTGTGTTCGTGTGCCGTGATGCCGCGATCGCAGAAGAGGCCGTCCAAGCGGCATGGGTCATCGCTTGGGGGAAGCTGCGCTCGGTCCGGGACCCGTCGCGACTACGTCCGTGGCTTGTCTCCATCGCCGTGAACCAAGCCAGGGATCTGCTGCGCAAGCGTCGCCGACGTGCCGAGATCGAGGTCGTCGCGGACGCCTCGGGCGAGATCGTTGGGCGCGACCCTGCAACGGGCATCGACTCCATGGACCTGGAGGCGGCACTGGAGCGCCTCGCGCCAGATGAGCGAGCTCTGCTGGCGATGCGCTACGTCGCAGGCTTCAACGCGACCGAGCTATCTGTCGCCCTCGGGATCAGTCCGTCTGGCACCCGAAGTCGGCTGGAGAAGTTGGTGACTGACCTCAGGCAGGAGCTCACGTGATGGATGACATGAATGCGTTCGAACACCAGCTCGCCGACAGGGTCGTCCGCATGGCAGGGCCAGCGCCGCACTTCGATGCTCTTGAGATCGCCCGCACCGCCGCCACCCAGTCCCCCAAGTGGAGGTTCCAGTCCATGTTCAGCGCAACCAAGTACGTCGCCGCCGGTGCCATCGTGGCGCTCTTCGGTGGCTTCCTGCTCACGAGCACCCTGCACCAGGGACCCGATGATGGACAGGGCCCCGGCGCCGCTTCCGCAGCCAGCGTCTCGCCGACGCCGACGGACGGGTCGGTGGAGGTCAGGCACACCCTGGTCATCGACGGCATCACGTTATCCATCGAGGCGCGCACCGGGCCCCGATCTGAGGACATACCCATCCTGCAGCGGGGGGACTATCCGCTCGTAGGGCCGTTCGAATTCGTGTACCCGCCGTGGTGGGAAGGCCCCGACGACCTGAAGGACGGCCTCTACATCTCCCGGGACACCGCCGGGTCGCAGGCTGCCGAGGGCATGATCCTGTGGACGACGTTCCCTGACGGCCAGCATGCCCGCGCCTGCCTCCTCGATCCGTCCGCCGTTTCATCCGCTGGAGAGCTGGCCGCGTCGGTAGCAACGTCACCAGGGACGGACCTCGTGAGTGGCCCGGCGGACGTGACCGTCGGCGGGCAAGCCGCCAAGCATGTCGTGGTCATGGTGACCCCGGACGCCTTCCTTGAGGGGGTATCGGGGGGCCGTCGCACACGGACCCTGGGTTGTGGCCCTGGCTACTTCTTCGGCTGGGAAGCCGATGATACCGGTGCCTTCTGGCAGGAGACGGTACCCGGCGACACCATCGGGGTCTGGATCGTCGACGTCGATGGCACGCTCCTGTTCATCGAGGCCGAAACGCATGCTGACGTAGGCCCGGCGGTCGAACAGGAGATCGAGGACATCATCGACTCGATCCGCTTCGAGTAGGCGGACGGATCGTCACGGGCGGCAGCGCGGGCACCGGGGCGATCCGAGCCGACGTAGCAAACCCCGCCTCAACGCCGCCGCTGACTCAACCCCTTGCGCGCGTTACGGCTCGAGCACAGGACGCCAGGCTGAGCCGGCAGCGGCTCGCCACCGAGGACGAGCGGCACCGGATGGTCGGCAGGGAGCTCGCCAGGCCGCACCGAGTGCGGCTCGCGATGCCAGCCGGGGCAGATCCAGCCGTGGACCGCGACGTGCGCCTCGACAGTCCGCTTCGCAAGGCGTCGCCAGGCACTGGTGCGTCGGACCGGATAGTCGTGCGCGCGCCGGAAGCGGTTCGCGAAGCCAGGCCGCCCGCAGCGGTCGCAACGTCGCTCGTTCGTCGTGGGCCAGCCGCAGGCACCGGTGTGGGCCTCGCAGCCCCGACAGGCGCAGACGCGTGTGCGTGCCATCCACCGTTCAGGCGACCTCCAGCAAGGGCGCGAGGTGGTGGCGTCAGGAACGCTCGCTCCGCAGCCAGGTGGTCGCCCGCGCGACGGGGTCCTGTCGCTCCAGCCGTGCCAGGAGGATCCCGCCGACGACGTCGGGATAGAGCTCGTCGGAGAGGCGGGCACGGCCGTCCTCGTGGACGAGCCCGGCGGCGAGCTCCTGCGCCCACGTCAGAAGTGGATGCGGTGCGACCACATTGGGCTCGGCCATCACTCGGGTTCGATGGCTCTTCGGTGAGCGGTACCCGCCAAGGTGTCGTTCCCGAGCACGCTCGCGCTCCCGCTCCCGGTACGCCGGATGCGCTGCCCGCCACTGGCGCCAGTAGTCGGGCGAGGCCGGCCTACCCATCGCTTGCCCTCGCCTCGGGCAGAGTGGCCCGGTCCCAGCAGCCCGCGCAGATGCGGATCGAGGCACGGGTGCTGCCGGCCCGACCGTTCAGTCGCGAGCTGATGGTCGCGGGGAAGGCGCCGTCGGTGCCGCAGGCGAAGCAGCGCGCGAGGCGACGCTGGGCCTTCTCGATGAGCCGCTCGACGTCACGGGCAGGCATGGCGTCCAGGGCGTCACTGACCTCGCGACCGATGGCCATGGTTCAGCCCGAGCTGCCTTCCTTGCGCTCGGTCGCACTCGTGACCTGGGCTGCCGTCTGGGCGGCGATGCCCTGGGCCGCGGCGGTGGCGAAGTAGAACACGAACGCCAGCTCGGCGAGATTCCACTGCTGCTCGCTGGGGTCGGGCAACTGCTCGAACGCCGCCTGGAGGAGCGTGACCCCGATGAAGCCGATGGCGAGGACCGAGCGCACCAGACCCAAGCGCCAGAGCCAGCGGAACGTCGACTCCTCCCGTGGAGGCGTCTCAGCCCTGGGTCACGGCCGCACACCGTCAACAGGCTCGCTGTTGGACTGCTTTGCTGCCGGCAGATACGGGCGAAGCGCCTCGAGGCTGGCACCGAGACCGGCGATGTGGTCCTCGAGCTCACCCGCGGTCTCGGCGATGACCTCGAGCAGCTCCGTGACATCCGGGAGGTCGGGTGTGCCACCATCAGGGTCACCGGGATCGACACCATCGTCGGGTTCGCTGATGGGCCGGGCCTTCGCGACCACGAGACCGATCCAGCGGTCCTCCCCGGGGTAGAGGCGTCGACCCTTCTCGTCGCGGATGTTCCCGGTCGCGGCCTTCACGACCCAGAAGGGCCAGAGATGGCGGCCGTTCGGACAGCCCTTGAAGCGGCCATCGGCGAGCGGGTCATACGTCGGCACCTTGCGGGCCCCGTCCACGGCCCGGGAAGCGCGCCTCGACGTCAGGCGAGATCGTCTGGATGAAGACGCTCGTGCGCACACCCGCGGGCACCGCCGGCAACGGTGGCGCGGGCAGCTCGTCGGCGTCGGCGAGCACGACGCGCTGCTCGAGCGGCAGCTGGGCCGCGAGCGCTTCGCGCGTCGCCGGCGTCTCCTCGACCGCCATCGCTGGCGCCTGCTCGGCGCGCGCGACGTTCACCTCGAGCGAACCGTCGACCGCCATCCGGAGCGCCGGCTCGAGCTTGCGCGCGTTCGGCCCGAGGAGGGGTCCGGACCGCTCCATCAGGCGCTTCCTCCCGCGTGGGCGGCCCGAGCCGCCGGGCATGCCCGCGTCACGTCACGCCTCCCGGGTACGGGAAGCCCTCCGGTGGCGGGGCATCGGGCAGGTGGTACGCGCGGATCGCGGCATCGGCGACCGCGTAGCCCCAGCAGATGAGCCGTTCCTGGAGTCGCGCGGGCACCGCCGCGAGGCGCGTCGGCACCGCCGCGAGCGCCTCGGTCACCTCGAGCGGGCAGGGCAAGGTACCCGGTGCAACGAAGTCGGCGATGTCACTTCGGATGCCCCAGTACGCGCCGTCGCGCGCACCGCTCTTGTACGCGCCGATGAGCATCCGCGAGCGCAGCGCGCGGACCTGCGAATCGATGAGCTGCATGACGCGGATCGTCTGGCGCGGCCAGTCGCGGTGCGGCCGCGGCTCGACCTTCGTCATGCCCCCGCCGTCGCTCACGAGCAGCGTCTTGTAGCGCTTGAACGTCGTCTCGAGCCCGAGGTTGTCGTACACGCCGCCGTCGGCGAGCCGGACCTTCGTCGTGTACGGCGGATGGTCGAGGTCGTTGCCCTCGTCGTGCGTCCAGGTCTCGCGCGACAGATCGAGCTCGAGCGGCGCGACGAACGGCGGGAAGGCCGATGAGGCCGCGACCGCGTCGGCGAGCCGCAGCCGCGGCTCGAGGATCCGCCCGATGCGGTAATCGCCGGCGTAGGGCTTCGAGAAGCGGAAGTTCACCTTCGACTGCATGTTCGACGCGTTGAAGACGAAGCGCGGGCGATCGGGCAGGTCCCCGAGCGTGCGTCCCGCGAAGAGCTCGCGCGCATACGCCCGAGCGAGCGCTGCTGCGGCCGAGCCCGGCAGCAGCAGGCCCTCGGCGATGACGCGTCGGTCGATCGTCTTGGTCGCGAAGTGGCGGACCTCCGCGACGAACGTGCCCTCGAGCGACGCACTGACCCCGTCCGCGTCGAACCCGAGGTCGGGCCAGTGCTTCGCGAGGATGCCCGCCGCGATCGAGCCGCCCGAGACACCCGAGATGCGCTCGAGCGCCGGCAGCAGGCCGAGTTCGCCCATGCGCCAGATCGCACCGGTGTGGAAGAGGAGCGCGCGCGAGCCGCCACCCGAGAGGCTGAGCGCGAGCCCGGCCTCGAGCTCCCGCTCGGGAGGCGCCGGTCGGCCGGCGGCCTCGCCCGCCGCGAGCGCGTCGATCGTGGGGTCCATCATCGGGTCGCTCCCTCCTGCCCTCTATCCGGGCGCCTTGAGCTTCCAGTCCGCGAGCGGCGTGGCGATCTCGGACCCGGCGGCCGCGACGCCTTCCTGGAACGTCGCGTCGCCATCGCCCACCGCGACAGTGTCAGTCGCGGCGACGACGGCATCGATGAGCCGGTTGTAGCCCCGCCGGTAGGCCGGCCGTCCGCTCGCATCGCCATCGGCAGGCGCGCTCGCCGCGGCGAGTACCTCGAGATCGGTGAGGCTCCCGTCAAACGCATCGGCATCGACGTGACGGTCGCCCGCGAGCGCTCCGTCGGTGAACTGGAGGATCGTCGTCCGCGCCATGCCACCCCATCCGGGGCGCCAACCGGTCAAGTCCTTGACACGCGAGTCGCGGACCCTGCCGAGGTGTCGGCGGTACGACTGGAAGCCCGGCGTCGCGGGGCGCGCGTCGGCCCACGCCGCGTTCCAGGCATGCGTGCGGTCGTCGAGCCCGCGCAGGTCGTGGCCATCGAGCCGTGAGGCGTAACTTGGCGAGGTGTAGAGGAGCAGCGGATGCTCGGGCAGCAGTACGCGGAACCGCTCGATGAACGAGCGCAGGTCGCGCCAGCGCGGTGAATAGTCGACCGGCGCGCCGAGGCTCGTGACCCAGTTACTGCCCTCGAAGTCCACCGCGAGGAGCAACCCGTCCCCACCTGCCGCGTTCCGCTCGATGGCGCGTACGAAGAACTCGGCCTGGCGTCGACCGTCGCCGGTGAACTCGGTGTTCGCTAGGAGGTAGTGGTAGGCGCCCACGACCGGCACGCCGGCATCCCGGCACAGCCGGAGATGGCGCACGAACCAGCTGTCGCGGAAGTTCCAGGGTCGTCGCCACGTGCCCGGCGCGCAGTAGCCCTGGGTCGCCTTGATGATCGCGAACGAGAGGCGCTCGTCTCGGACGAGCTGCGTAGTCAGCGGGAACCTCGTCCGCTTGCTCTGGTGCTGGGAGATATCGATCCCGTAGAGCATCACCCGCTCCCTCTCCGCGTCCGCCCCTACCGTTCCCGACCCATCACGAAGGGCGTCATGCGGTAATCGTCAAGTGGACCGCCGTGATACTCGGCGCGCCGGCGACAACGCGGACCTCGAGCGGCTCATCGAGCGTCCACGCCGAGCCGTCGGGTCGGGTCTTAGGGACGACGAACGTGATCGAGGAGTCGCTCCAGCTCGTGGCGACGGTTTGGAGGACGGTCCCGTCGATGGCGATCTGGCTCGCACCCTGGCTCGCGCCGAGGTTGGATCCTGAGACCGTGACGGTGCGCGCGGCATCCGCACCTCCGCGGCTCACCGACGGCGGATCGATCGTTGCGAGGTGGGTCACCTTGCCGCCCGCAAGTTTCTTCGCGAGGTATGCCGCGTTGCCGATGCCCATGAGGAAGAGGAGCCCCTCGGGGATGTCGGGCAGCGTGTCGGCGGCCGTGTTCGCCTCGACCGCCGCGAACACCTGCGCGAGGTACGTGCCCACGCCGATGAACGTGAATGCCAGCGTCTGGATCTTGTATAGGTCGGGGTAGCCGTCGTCGGACTGGAAGAGCGGTGCGGCGCCCTTGTGGTCGACCGTGTCGCGTACCTCCGCCCCGGAGTCGAGCCGATTCGACGTGATGAGCTTCGCGCCGATGCCCGTCCCGAACGCGAGCCCGAGCACGATCAGGACGTTCGTCGGGATCTCAGGTAGCGCCGTGCTCGGGTCGGACGCGAAGCGGATCGAAGTGACCACGACATACGCGAAGAGAACGACGATCGTCCAGAGGAACGGCTGGAACTTCGAGGTGCTCGCGCGACCGTCGGCGCCGACGGCTGTGTTCCAGATCTTCTCGTCGTCCGTGGCGACGATATACACCGCGTAGACGAAGAGCACGAAGAGGACGCCGTCGAGCACGGGTCCCGGCGTGATCACGCCGGTCCACCACTTCGCCCAGCTGTTGAGGAAGTAGATGACGATGACGATGGCGACTGCGGCGGCCACGTACTGCCGGGCGCTCAGGCTCCTGAACCTCTCTCGTGTGGAGGCCATGCTCGACTGCTCCTGGGTACTCCGATCGCCAAGCGGGAGCAGATCCGATGTCGCTCCCCCACGATCGCGCCGAAATCTAGTCGCTCTGCCGCCTGACCCAGTCGTAGGGACCCTTGTCGCTCAGGGAGCCCAGGGCAATACGGAATTGTACGTAGTGAACCGTCCGCGGACGCTCCGGTTGGGTCTCGGCGTGGGGCGACGAACTCGTTGCCATGACCACTGGATATCTTCCCCGCGCACCATGCCTGCCGCCCACAGCGCGACGGAGGTCGCACAGCTCCCATCGGTAGTTAGAACTGACTATTGCGGCCATCGGGGGAACCGAGGATGGTGCTCGGGAAAACTTGCACGTCGCCTCCAAGGGCATCGTGGCGATGCGCCATTCGTCCCCGCAGGAGCGACTGCGCAGCAAGACCGTGGCGGATCTCAACCGCAGGCAGTTCTCTTGGAACGTGAAATGCAGCGGGGCCATCAGTGCCGCGTCGATCACCTGAACGTTCCGAGAGGGATGGGTCATGATCGTCATAGAGGACACAGCACGGATGACAAACGTGCTCAACGAGGAGGATCTCGGGCGCCTCACTGGCGCGCAGCAGGGGCGCCCAAACTCGAAGGCATCGGCGAGTGTGATCGTTCCGCCATCAGCGGCCTCGTGGCCTTCCACGTCGCCGAGCCGGCCCATAGGTGGCTCGCGTGAGCGTCTAGCGGGAGCGGACCGTGTCGGAGGCCTACCGTGCGATGAACGCGCACGACGCGCGTCTGGCGATCGTCGTGGATGAGCAGGCGCGACTGACCGGATCCATCACCACGGTGACACCCGCCGTGTCCTCCAGGGCGAGCGAGATGACCCACCCGCGTCTCCCCTTGAGCCGCACCTCGTCGATGCCGGGGGTCACATGGTTTCGTTGATCCCGGAGGATCTGGGCGCGCCGGGGACCCATGCCCTGGTTATCGGCTGCAGCGGCTACCGCCACCTCGCGGACGGCGTGGCTCCCACGCAGATCGGCTCGTCGTTCGACCTGGAGCAGCTCTCAGCCGCGGCCCGGTCCGCGTCGGAGATCGCCGCCTGGCTCCTCACCGAGTACCGGTGCCCAGCAGCCCCGCTAAAGAGCCTGCGAGTCTTGGTGTCGCCGTCGCCGGGCGAGCAGCTCGCGAGCCCGGTCACGGACCTCGCCATCCCACTTCCGGAAGCGACGATCGAGAATGCCCGTGCCGCCGTCGTAGAGTTCCGGAAGGCATGCGACTCGCACGCCGACAACGTGGGCATCGTCTACGTCGCCGGCCACGGTGTCCAGCTCACAAAGACCGGCGCGATCTTGCTCCTGACCGACTTCGGCGCAGACGGCCAGGTCGCTCGGCTGGAGGGCGCCTTGGACATGGCGGCGATCCACGAGGGAATGAACCACCCAGGCACCGCTCGCACACAGTTCTGGTTCGTCGACGCGTGCCGTCAGAGTCCCGCTATTGCGAAGAAGTTCGAGGTCCTCGAGGGCGCACTGAGACTCGATGTCCCGAACGGCACCACAGAGACGTCGCCGTTGTTCCTCGCCGCCACGACCGGGACGTCTGCGTTCGCCAGGCCGGGAGGGCTGACCCTGTTCGCCGAGGCACTGCTCTGGGCACTTCACCTCGGCGCCGTGGCGGCCCCGGAGGACGGTATCGACGCCTGGCACGTACCCGTTCGGGAGCTCATCCGGCGGCTTCCGGATCGCGTCCAGGAACTCGCCGCTACCGAGGGCGTGGTCCAGTCGGTCGACATCGCGGGCAAGGTCCACGATGCGACGCTCCAGGAGCTCGCGGAGACGCCGCTGGTGAACCTCCGGATCGACCTGGATCCCGAGGTCGCGCGTCCGACCAGCCGGGGCACCCTACGCCTCGAAGACGCGCCGGCGGTCGTCACGGGCTACTCCGACTGGCCGTTCGAGCGACCCGTCGATGCCGGCGTCTACATGTTGAGCATCCAGGCCCAGGCGCCGTTCATCGATCTCGAGAAGTTTATCGAAGTCCGGCCACCTGCGAGCGCGAAGAGGGTGGAGGTGCAGCAATGACCGAGCGCCCATTGGATGAGCCCGGCCTGCCCATGGGACAGGTCGATATCGACCTCGCGTCGGAGTCCCTGTTTCTCAGTTCCTCGCTCCCGATCGAGGTGCGTGACAGCCGCCTTCGCCTGGTCGCGAGGGCCACGGGCACCGGGACTATCGATCTGCCCGTCGGCTTGTACGAGGTGAGTGCGGTCCTCGGCGACGGCCAGCGGCACAATGCGTTCGCGCACGTGAAGGAGGGGTCCCCGACGCCCGTGCAGCTCGGACCGGGGTCGCCGGCGATGTCGTCGTCCGGAGACGACGTAGCTCGGTCGCCGACCGAGGCGGACGCTGTCAGCGTCGAGACGATGGCGCCTTACACGCGCGCGAGATACACCGAGGCAATGGCGCAGACCCGAGAAGAGCCGACGACGGGCTCGGACAGGCCAGACTTGGAGCTGCTCGAGGTCGTGGGCGCGTCGGTCGTCGAACGCCGGCGCACGCGGATATCGTTCAGATGCGATCCGTCGATCGCCGCGGTACCGACCGCGGTCGTCCGTATCGGGGAACTCCGACAGCGCGTCAGCCTGCCGATCAGTCCGGAGATCTCGACGCCCTCGGGCGGCTGCGTGGTGAAGACCGAGTGGACCTCCGGAGGGCACCACGCGCAAGCGTGGATCAGCCCGGAACGGACCGTGGCCAATGGGCTACAGAACATGCTCAGTGCAGGGTATGTACTAGAAGCGGCGCAGATCGCCCGCGAAGCGGTGGAACTGCTCGGCGGTAAGTATCAGGACCCGGCCGGCGCCGCCCTCGGTGCGCTGTTGCTCCACAGGGCCGGGTTGCTAGCGCGATGGGAGAGCTGGGTGAACAACCTGGCCGAGGATTTCCCGTGGCTCCCCGACGGCAAGGTGCTGCTGGTCCAGTTGCGCGTCGGCCGAGGTGAGCAGACGGATACCGACCTGCAGCTGCTCATCGACGCCAGCGCGCAGCGCGTGCTGTTCGCCGAGACCTGTTCGATCCTCATCGACCTGCTCCGCCGCTGGCCCGGGATACGGTCTAGGCCCGAGCATCAGGCCGCGGTCGAGCGCCTCACGAAGGACGCTCCCGACATCGATCGGGATTCGATCTGCCTGACGATCACGCTTCCGTCCGGCGAGGCGTGAGGCCCACGATGCTCTCCATCACAGCGCTCCCCGCGCGCCAGGGCGACTCGATATGGATCCGCTGGGGCGATCCGGCAGCCCCGCATCAGTTGCTGATCGACATGGGGACGGAGGGTGTCGGGCAGGACGTCTCGAGGCGAATCCTCGCCCTCGCGGAGTCGGAGCGTGTATTCGACCTCCTGGTTGTGACGCACGTTGACGCCGACCACATCGGGGGCATCCTGACCTGCCTCGCGGACGACGACGCGGTGCCCATACCCGGCCTCGCCATCGGCGACGTGTGGTTCAACGGGTTCCCCCACCTCCATGGCAACGTGGTTCCGGGTACCGCGGCAGGGCCGGGGCTCGAGCCGATGGGGCCGGCCCAAGGCGAACGAGTCGCCGAGTGGCTCAAGGGTCAGGCCTGGAACGCCGCATTCAACGGAGGGCCCGTGCAGCGCATTCCAGGGCAGGCGCCTATTTCGGTGAACCTGCACGACGGCCTGACGTTGACCGTGCTCGGTCCGACGCCACAGCGCCTCGCGGAACTCGAGCCGGTGTGGAAGGACGAGGTCGCATTGGCGCTCGCAAAGGGGACGCTCACGGCGGTCTCGCCGGGCCTGGAGCCGATGGGCCCCAAGACGCGACCGGAGCTCGACGACTCGCACGACCTCCGGGAGCTCGCCGATCGTTTGACCGTCCCCGACCACAGCGAGGCCAACGGGGCCAGCATCGTGCTGCTGCTTCGCTATCAGGGCCGGAGTGTCCTCCTCGCGGGTGACGCGTTCGCCCCGGACGTAGAGGCCGGGGTCACCGCGCTCAGTCCGGATAAGCCGCTCCACCTCGATGCATTCAAGGTGCCCCACCACGGCAGCCAGAACAACGTGACCGCCGCGCTCGTTGCCGCGGTCGATTGCGACCGGTGGATCTTCTCCTCAGATGGGAGCCGGTTCCGACACCCCGATCCAACTGCGATCGCCCGCATCCTGGTCGGCGGTCTCTCTCGACCGACGAATCTCGCGTTCAATGTCCCCAGTACATTCAACGGCTGGTGGGACGACCCGACGTGGATGGGCTTGTTCGACTACGTGCCCGTCTATGGCACGGCGCAGGACGGGATCACGATCGAGCTCGACTAGCACATCGGTCGTCTGGAGCATGTCGTCGGGAGCCAGTGCCGGCTCGTACACCCGCAGGCCGGTGGCAGGGTCGACCTCGAGCGCCTCCCACCAGAACTCGCGCTGCCAGGGCTCGAGCACGAAGGGTTGCCCCGACCAGCGTCCCTTCGTATGGCGCACGAAGCGCTCGCAGAAGGCCGCGAAGCGCGGACCACCGGTGCGGTCATCGGGGACCATCGGTCAGGCATCGCTGCCCACCGCGCCGGGATGGGTATGTCCCTGCATCGACGTAGCCGGCAGAATGGACCGCCCGTCGAGGGTGGCGGGGCCGGCAGCAAGCAGGAGGAGGACGGCATGGGCAGCGAAGAGATCAAGGAGGCCCTAAGGGGGCGGTCGAGTACCTCAGCGCGAACCCGGCCGAGGCTCGCTCCCGCGACGACGCCGCCACCGCGACGCTTCGGAGCGGGCTCGTCGTGGACGTGACGGGCCAGGGCGGTGAGGCGGCCACCACCGACATGGTCGCCTCGGTGGGCGGGACCGGCAGCGCGCCATCGCCGGGCTGGCTCTTGCGGGCCGCGGCCGCGAGCTGCGTGGCCACCCTCATCGCCATGCGAGCCGCCATGCTCGACGTCACCCTCGAGGCGCTCGAGGTGAGCGTCGACAGCGAGTCCGATGACCTTGGCATCCTCGGCATCGACCCGTCGGTTCCGGCCGGACCGCTCAGCGTGCGCGTGGCGGTCTCGGTCCGGGCCTCCGGCAGCGACACGGAGCAGCTCCGGGAGATCGCGGGGTGGGGTGTCGCCCACTGCCCGGTCACCGACGCGGTGCAGCGAGCGGTGCCCATCGAGGTCGAGATCGAGGTGTGATGCGGCGGCATGGCTCGATCGGGCCCGCCCGCTACCCATCGTCGTCACCCACCACCCGGAGGCGCGGCGGGGGTCCGAGGACCGCGTCGATGTCGGGCGCCTCGGCGCCGGGTGAGACGCGCAGGCTCGCGCGGGCCGCGGGGGAGAGACCGAGCTCACGCGCGAGCAGGCGGATGGCGTCGCGGTCGTCACGCACGATCTGGTGCATCGGGTTGCGCACGAGCTCGCGACCTCGACTGCCGGTGATGACCGGTCCACCCCGCATCAGCAGGGGCACGTCGCGCTCTGAGGTGCGTCGGATGGCACGCCTTCGAGGACGACGACGTCATCACACTGACCGGCAGGTACCTCGGCACCATCGTCGGCGACCGATTGGTCCATCTAATGAGTCACCTCAACCGAGGCAATCCCGGACACCCGGGGCACCCAGGTTCTCCTGGTCACCCCGGGCATCCTGGGCACGCTGGCTCGCGGTCGGTCGCTGGCGCTCGAGACGTCGAGCTCGGGGATTCGTAGAGTGTGTGCCGGTCGGTCGGGCGCCTCTGGTTGCCACGCGCGTTTGGAGGAAGGACGGGAGCAGCCGAGGTGGCCGGTGTGAGTGAGCGACCAGCCATGGGCCAGCGCGGCGAGTTCCTGATGCTGGTGAAGACCTACCCCACGCCCAGCAAGACGTATGGAGAGACCGTCTGCTGCGCGGGCATCGACGTAGGGACGCGGGACTGGAAGCGGATCTTCCCGGTCAACTTCCGCTCGCTCGGGCGAGAGGCCAAGTTCAAGAAGTGGCAGATCATCCGTGCGGCATGGGTGCCCTCGCGGGACTATCGACCCGAGTCCATCAGGATCCTCCAGGACACGATCGAGCCAGGGCGAGCAGATCCCGACGAGCGACCGATGGCGTGAGCGGCGCGAATGGATAGACGGGCTAATGGACCGGTCGATCGAAGCGCTCGAGGTGGAACGGCACGCCACTGGGAAGTCGCTCGGGATCATCCGGCCAAGATCGGTGGAGGACTTCACCGTCGAGCCGATCGAGTGGGATCCCGACAGCTTGCGGGATCTCGACCAGCTGTCGCTCGAATGGGATGATAAGCCGACCCCGTCGGGCGACCTCGAGACGATCCCGTTCCGCTTCCGCTACCGCTTCCACTGCGAGGACGACGCGTGCAATGGCCACCACATCGCGGCGATCGATTGGGAGGTCGGGCAGTCCTACCGGTCATGGAGGCGCCGCTACGGTGATCCGGGATGGCGCAGCGCGATGCGGCAGAAGTACCTCGAGGAGCTGCCCGCGAAGGACCTGCACTTCGTCTTGGGCACGCACCGCGTGTATCAGAGTTGGATGATCGTCGGGCTAATCTACCCGCCCCGGATGGAGATGCTCGAAGCGCAGCATGCTTCTGCCCTCGAGGACCCGCGACAGGGGGAGCCGATGACACTGCCCCTCTTCGGCCTCGAAGCAGAGGAGCGCGACCGTCCGGGACCCGGCGAGCCCGAGGACCTCGACTAGGTCGCTGTCAGCGAGCCGGCCGACGTACTTCGACGCGAAGCGATTCCAGTCAGCGGAAGCGAGCGCTCGGTCTTCCTTGGGGACACCTAGCGTGGGCACCGACACGTACGCGATGTCCGCTTCAGCGAGCGCGGTGGCAAGGACGTTCTTGCGGTAATCCACACGTCGTGACGTCGGCGTCATCCGTGTGTCGACGACGAAGTCCACACCACTGGCCACGAGCGTGGCGATGAAGTCGTCCCGCGGTGTCCCCTGATATCCGATTGTGTAGGCGGTTCTCGGTGTCATCCGCGTGAGACCGTACCGCGACCACGAATTCGAGCGTCAATCCCGAAGCGTCCCGGGGCCAGGCTAATCCACACGTGCCGAGCGGATTACGAGAAGCGATCATTGCGTCGCCATGACCTCAAGCTGCCGATCGCATCAACTGCGCCAGTCTGCGTATGGGTCCTCGACAACGGCGCTGCCCGAGTGGTCCACATTGGGCGCGGGAGACGCCCGGTACGATGGGCCGATGTCCGACGCTGAAGAGACGTCTCGTCGTCGCTGGTCAGTCGCTCTCCGCGGTGACGACCACGACCTCGAGCGGCTCGCCGAGCACTTCACTGATGGCATCCGCGTCGCCCGTGGCCCTGATGGCTGGGAGTTGAGCGCGGACCGGTTCGAGGAGACTGAAGACCGGATTGTCGTCCAGGAGTCCGCAGTCGAGCTAGTGGATCGGCTGCGTGGCCTCATGGTCGCCAAGCTCGCCAGTGACCCGCGGCTGGAGATCGGCCCTGTGATGGAGCTGCTGCCTGACGGATCACGGCGCCCGCACGTGTTCGCGAGGGCAGAGATAGCGACGGCACGGGTGCGCGTCTATGCCGCCGGTGTCGTCACGTACCCTGACGGCACGGTGCCGGAGCCACCTCGTATCCTTTCGTGGGAGCCCATCATCGACTTGGCCGACCGCGACGCCCGCGTCCGGCTCGCGCTCGCGTTCGTGGCCCTGCCGCCCACCTGGCACCGTCTGTACGCTGGGCTCGACGCGGTCCTGGGGGACCGTACCGGTGGTGGAATCACTGGCGTCGTCCGCCGCGGCGCGACTCGCGCCGAGGTGCGCCGGTTCAATCACACCGCGAACAACGTGCTGGCCATCGGCACCGAGGCGCGGCACGTCGAGCCGGACCGCGATCCGCCAACGACCCCGATGACCCTCACCGAGGCTGGCGACCTGGTCCGACGGATCGTCGGAGCGTGGGTCGACGAGCTCGTCGACGGCGGCACCTCCTGAAGGGAACCTACGCCGCCACGCCCATGTAGTACTCCGTGACGATGACGACGCCAGCGGCGCCGTCGCCGCCGGCCTTGGCCGACGTGTTGGCATTGAGGGAGCAGCCGGTCCCGCCTCCACCATAGGACCGCCCGTCGGCGCCCGCGGCATCGACATCCGGCTGGCGCCGCATCCCGCCGAGGAACGAGCCGCCGCCGTGGGCGTGATACGAGGGACGGGAACTGGTGACACCGGCGAACGAGGTGCGGACCGCGTTGCCGCCCCGTCGCCAGCGCGGTTTGACATCACCACCCGAGGCGGTGCCTCCATCCCCGCCATCGTGGACGTTGTTGCCCGATCCACCCCCGTCACCCTCGCCGCCCGATCCACCGTTGCCCTGCACGGTCGTGACGCCCGAGCCAGCGAAGCTCGAGGCCCCGCCGTTGCTGCCGTTGTTGTTGCCGGCAGCACCCTTCGAGCCGCCGACCCCGACCGTGACGGTGTACGAGCCAGCGAGGGCGCTGGCGGCGATGAGCTTGCGCGCATACCCGCCGCCACCGCCACCGCCCGAAACCGACGCCTCATTGGCGCTGGTGCCCGCCACGCCGCCGCCGCCCCCGCCGCCCTGGACCTCCACGACGATGTGGCTGAACGTGGCATCGGCCGGCTTGGTCCAGGTGGTCGACGCGGTGTAGACGTGGACGACCGGCTCGTCGGGGGTGTCGCCCAGCATCAGCACACGCTTGCTGGGTTGGCCCCATCCACGCCGACGTACAGCGCGACGAGGGAGCCCCCGCCGTCTACCTCGGCAGCGAGCGTGCGGGCCGGGAGGTTGGCGGACAGGATCTCGCCACCCGGGACGCGGAAGCTGCCGCCCTGCATGTCGATCTCGTCTCCTGGCGTCCACGTGCCCGACAGGCCGCGAGAGCCATCGGCGAGCAGGTACTGCGGGTGGTCGTCGTCGGTCAGGCCGGAGAGGGCCCCATGGTCACTCAAGCCGCCGGCCGGGGTGGCGAAGCACCATCTCCGCGTAGGAACTCAGCCGTGCTACCCGAGAGCTTGGGCAAGAGGCCGTGCGCCCCGGTCGAAGCGTCGAGGTCGGTCGTGTCGTCTGGCGCCGCCAGGTCGTCGAGCTTGACCGGGTCGGCCCCGCCCTCCGCGTGCCGGGACGCGTGGTCCTCGTCGTGGTGCGCGTCGGGATCGCCGGCATGGGACGCCAGCGCGGCTGCCGAGGTGGCCTCAGCGGCCGCCTGGATACCGGCATGGCTCGAGCCCGCGTGCACCGTGTCGACGGATGGTGCGGCGTACGTGCCGCCGAGCTTGCCGCCCGGGGTGGCGCTCTCCTGGACGTAGCCCGGATGCGGTCGGCGAGCCCCGAGTGGGTGGCCACCGAAGCCGCGGCCCGGGCGTCGACCTTCATGGAGCTCAGCTGTACGGTCCTCTGTTAGCCGATTGATCACCTGTTCGCCGTAGATCGAGCCTGGAGGGGACTAGATGCGGCATCTCGGCGTATGCGTCACAAGCCGCACGTGCGTGTGCGCTTGCTCACAGACCGCCTGGCGGCCCATGGCGACACTGACGTCAATCGAATAGCAGCGGCCCACCGGGGCGACACTCTCCCAGCGTTCACTCCTTCCCAAGGTTTCTCTGGATCCTCCCTGTCCTCGACCCGGCGGGCCGTTCGCATTGGCGCCAAGGAGCGGCCCGTTCTGGCCGGCGAACGCCACGGAGCGGAAATGGCGGACGCGAGGGCGTGGATGTGTTTGGATTGGCGAACGCTCCGAAAGGGCGCCGACATCCTCTGCACGTCCCATGCGAAAAGGATCGATCGTGAGCCATCACCCCATCGCCGAGCTGGCGCTGCTCTCGGATCGCCACTCGGCCGCGCTCGTGGACCGGAGCGGGTCGGTCGAATGGTGGTGCCTGCCGCGTTTCTCGAGCCCGTCGGTCTTCGGTCGGCTCCTGGGTACGGACGCCGGCCACTTCCGGGTCGGGCCGCCCGACGCGACCCTGGTGGAGCGCCACTACCTCCACGATTCGCTCGTGCTGCGCACGACCTTCGAGACGCCGACCGGGACCGTGGAGCTCACCGACGCATTGGCTATGGCCGAGGGCGTGCGCGGGCATCTACTGGGCGACGGCTCCCCCCACGCCCTGCTGCGCCGGGCCCGTTGCACCGATGGCAAGGTCGCGGTGGAGGTGGACTTCTCGCCGCGCTTCGAGTACGGGCTCACGACGCCTCTCGTGCGCCCCATCGAGGGCGGGCTGGCGGCATCGGGCGGCCCGACGACCCTGCGGCTCTCGAGCTCGATGGAGCTCACGGCCGATGGTCCGCACGCCCATGGCCGGGTCATGCTGTCCCCCGGCGACGAGGTGGCCTTCGCGGTCCAAGGCGGCTCCACCTGGCATGACCTCCCACCGGCTTGGGCGGCTGACACGGTGAGCCGTCGTCTGATGGACACGGCCGAGGCGTGGCGCTCCTGGGCACGCCAGCATCAGCGCTACGAAGGGCCGTACGCCGAGCTCGTGTCGCTCAGCGGGCGCGTCCTGTTCGGGCTCTCATTCGCCGAGACCGGGGCAATGGTCGCGGCCCCCACGACGTCGCTACCGGAGGCCATCGGCGGGGACCGCAACTGGGACTACCGCTACGCCTGGCTGCGTGATGCCAGCCTGACCCTGCGGGCGCTGTGGGTCTCGGCCTGTCCGGACGAGGCGAACGACTTCCTCCATTACCTGACCACCGCGGCCAGCTCGGTCTATGGGCGTCGCCACATCCAGATCATGTTCGGCATCCGCGGCGAACGTGACCTGAGCGAGCGCGAGCTACCCTGGCTGCCGGGCTGGAGGGATAGCAGGCCGGTCCGGGTCGGGAACGGCGCCTGGACCCAGCCGCAGATCGACGTCTACGGCGAGCTGCTCGATGCCGTCCACCTGCTGCGTGATGTCCTGCACCAGCTGCCCGACCAGCAGCGTCGCTTCCTCGTGGCCCTAGCAGACCGGGCCGCCGCGAGCTGGCGAGAGCCGGACAACGGTATCTGGGAGGTCCGTGACGAGCCGCTCCATTACCTCCACTCCAAGCTGCTTCTGCTGGGTGGCACTGGACCGCGCCATCGACCTCGCGGCGGATCTCGGCGCGACGGGCCAGGTGCCGCGCTGGATCGAAGAACGTGACGCCATCCGCGACGCCATCGAGAAGGAGGGCTGGGACGAGCGAGCGAAAGGCGTTCACCCAGTCGTTCGGCTCGTCCGAGCTGGATGCGGCCTGTCTGTTGATTCCCGTCGTCGGCTTCCTGCCGGCCGACGATCTGCGGGTGCGCTCGACGATCGACGTGATCGAGACGGAACTGTCCGACGAGCGAGGCCTGCTGCTGCGCTACCGGACCGACGACGGCCTCCGGGGCACGGAGGGCTCCTTCCTCATCTGTACCTTCTGGCTGGCCGAGGCGCTGGCGCAGGCGGGCGAGCTGGTCCGTGCCCGCACCGTCTTCGAGCGGGCCGCCGGCTATACCAACGACCTCGGGCTGTTGAGCGAGGAGGTCGATACCGCCAGTGGGGAACTCATCGGCAACTTCCCGCAGGCCTTTAGCCACATCGGGCTGGTGAACGCCGCTTGGGCCATCGCCCAAGCTGAGCGAGCGGCCGCCGCCGAGGATCCGGATCCCCCCGCGTGACCGCCCTGTCGCAGCCAGGCGGTCAGGTGCTCAAGCCGCGCGTCAGGCCCTCGAGTGCGTCGACGGGGTCAGACGCCTGATATATCCGCTCGACTCCATCTGGACCGATCGCCACGGCGATCCATTCGTCCGAGCGCAGGTCTTCGTAGAGGCCAGCAGAAGCGCAGCGGAGCCCCTGGAGCGCCCAGTCGCCTGGCAGGTGGCGTTCTGCCGCCCGCCAGGCGTCGAGGACACGGTCGTTGACCGTCGTCAGCCACTGATCGTGATGGTGACGACCATGCCGGCCTGCTTGTGGCCGGGGACTGGGCAGAAGAGTTCGTACGTCCCCCGCGCCACGTCGACGGTGAACGACTGCGACTCGCAGGGTTCGGAAGGATGGCGCCAGCGTGAGGAAACGCCACGGCCAAGGGCTCTCTGCTCGACGGTTTCCAGCGAGACCATGAGCACACCGACGACGAGCGCCACCGCCCCCAAGGTCGGGCTGCTGCAGCGTCGAGGTCGGACGGTGCCGTCCGGTGTCACCACGACCGGGATCGCTCGGTACCCAGCGTCGGCCAGCCCGCGTGCGACCTCTGGCTCGCGTGCCAGGTCGACGTAGCGGTACTGGATCGGGCGCGACGCGCGATCCGAGCGGCTGCGCCCCGTCAGTCCTCGTCGCCCTCGGCGATGCCGGCCAGCCGCTCCGCGTCCCGGATGACCACCTGGTGATGCTCCGTGTCGATGAGATCGTTGCGACGGAAGTCACCGAGCGTATGGGCCAGTGTCTCGCGGGTGGTGCCGATCATCTCGGCGAGTTCCTGCTGCGTGAGCCGTGCCTGGATGAGCGTCCCACGCTCGGTCTTGATACCGAAGCGCTGCCCGAGGTCGAGCAGCTTACGGGCGAGGCGCTGGTCGACGCGCTGGTAGGCCATCGCCTCCAGCTCTCGCTCTGCCGCATCCAGCCGCCTGGAGAGGTGCTGGATGATGTTGACGCCGATGGTGGGGTAGCGCTCGATGAGGCGACGCAGCTCGTCGGGTGTGATGGTGCAGATGACCGCGTCCTCGATGGTCTCGGCGTAGGCCTCCGGCAGGCGGTCCTGGCCCAGGAGCTCCATATCGCCCAGGATGGTGCCCTTCTCGTAGATGTCGAGCGTGAGCTGCTTGCCGTCGGGTGTGATGCGGTAGACCCGGACGCGACCCTTCTTGACGATGTGGATGCGGTCGGGGGGATCGTCCGGGGCGAGGATCCGTTGACCGCGCGTGCAATGCGTCATGGTGGTGGCGTGACCGATGGCCGTGATGTCCCCTCCGAGAGCCCCGCGAAGAGGGCCACCTCACCCAGCAGCCCGAGCTTCTCCGAGAGCGACGAGCGGCTGAGCGTGCTGGTCATCGATCCTGATGCACCCGTACGATGCGGCTGGCCGCGAAGAGGGTCCCGCCGTCCAGGCCAAGCCGATGGTACAGGCCGGACGGCAGACCGATGTCTGCGAGGAGAGCCGGCCGGTGTGCCCAGGCCCGTCCGCCTTCGACAGACCTGGCTTGGGAAGGGCCAGCGTCATCGTCGCGGCAGCCGTGACCGCGATGCCGGGGGTCAGGCCGGTGTCGGGATCGAGGCCTGACGGCAGGTCGAGGCTGATGACCGGGCGCTGCGCCCCGATGACGAAGCCGATGAGGCGCTCGACGTCGTCGCGCGGGGGACCCGAGAGGTTGTAGCCGACGATAGCGTCCACGATCGCGTCGGCGCTGGCCAAGACAGCTGCGAGCTCGTCGTCCGCCAGGTCATACATCGCCACGCAGCAGTCGATCTCCATCGCCAGGAGGGTGGCCAGCTGGTGGCGCGAGGCCTCGCTCGAGCGCATCGCCGGTCGGGCCAGGACGACACGGACGTCCGCTCCCCGGTTGGACAGGTGGCGAGCGGCCGTCAACCCGCCACCACCGTTGTTGCCAGGCCCCGTCGCCACCACGATGCGGCGCCCGCGGAGGTCGCCGCCGAGCTCGAGCCGGACGACCTCAGCGAGGTGTGAGCCGGCCTGCTCCATCATCTGCAGGATGCCGATGCCGAACTCGTCGACGGCAAGGCGATCGACCTCGGCCATCTGCGCGGCGCGTCAGCTGTGGGATGGTCGACGCGCCGACCATCCGGGCGAGGGTCGGGCACGCAGCGTCATCGGGCCACCGCCGCCACAGGCTCCTCCTCGGTCGCGAGGATGATCTAGCCCGGAGACGCCAGCCGGTCAAGCGCCTGGCCGAACAGAGTGCCGAGCACACGTGCCGTCGTCGGGAATGCATGGATCGTGTCGGCCAGCACGTCGATCGGTCGTGCCCGTCTTGATCGCCAGCACGGCCTCGTGGATGACCTCGGAGGCGGCCGGGCCGGCGATGAAGGCCCCTAGCGAGCGTGCGGGTCGGCGCGATCGACGACGATGGTCACGTGGCCCGGACGCCTCCGCCACGTAGCCCTTGGCCGTGGTGGCCAGGTCGGCGACCTCCTCGAAGGCGTCGTGGCCGGCTTCGAGGGCCTGCTCGAGGGTCAGCCCGACGCCGGCCACCTCGGGGTCGGTGTAGACCGCGCGTGGGATGGCGCGGTAGTCGGGCCGGACGTCATCCCCGAGGGCGATGCGGACGGCCAGCTCGCCCTGGTAGTGGGCGACGTGCGTGTGCATCTCGGGGCCGGCCGGGTCGCCGGCCACGAAGACCCCATCGGCGATGCGCAGGTCGGGGCCGACCCGACAGGCTCGCGCTTCGAATCGAGGCCGAGCGACTCGAGCCCCAGGCCTGCGAGCGGATAGGTGCGGCCGACTGCCAGCAGGATCTCGTGGCCCTCGACCCTCGATCCGTCCGACAGCTCGACCGATGTGGGGACCGGCCGCTGATGTCGCGGCCACGACCCGGACGGCGCGGACGCCGGTCCGCACCTCCACGCCATCGCCACGGAGGGCCTCCTCGAGGAAGGCCGAGTTGCGCGGATGGTCCTTCGGGTTCACGCGTGGCTGGGACGCGATCAGCATCGTGCGTACGCCGTAGCGGGCGAAGACCTGGGCCATCTCCACGCCGGTGGGGCCGGCGCCCAGGACGACGAGGCTCTCGGGGAGCTCCCGCGTGCAGGTCGCCTCGCGATTCGTCCAGGGCGTGATGGTCTCGAGTCCGTCGATGTGCGGGACGGTCGAGGACGAGCCCACGGCGATGATGATGTGCGTGGCCCGCAGCGTGTGCTCGGCGCCCTCGTGGGAGACCCTGACGCGCCCGGGCCCGGCGATCCGGCCGGTGCCCCGGAAGACACCGCTCCGGCGCCCTCCAGGCCACTGACGTGACCGGCATCGCTGGGGTACTCGCGTGCCCTCGCGGCTGATCATGTAGTCGCGGCGGTCCGAGGCGCGAGCCCAGTCGTACTCGCCACCACGGGCGTGGACGGTCGCGGCATGGAGCAGCGTCTTCGAGGGCATGCAGGCCCAGAACGGGCAGGAGCCGCCGAAGAGTTCGCGGTCGATGATGGCCACCGTGGCGCCGCGCTTGCGCGCGAGGTAGGCGGCGGCTTCGCCGGCCGGCCCCGCTCCGACGATGGCGAAATCGTAGGTGGTTTCCATGTGGGCTCGTGGTCCCCTTCAGATGCGGTGATCGACTACGGTAGTCGAGAGGCGCAGCATCGACGGGGGGAGGCCCCCCGCTGCATGTGTCGTGATCCGGGACCGTACCGCGCATGGAACGGCGGTTCTGTGAGCGCAGCTCACGCTCGGCGCGCAGACCCTGTGGCAGTCTCGCCCGCGCGCGAGCTGTATCGCTAGTCGGTGAGCTCTCCCGCCTTGAACGCAGTCCTGACTCGTTCAGCCGACGACCTCGATGGTCCCCGTCATCGTCGGGTGCACCGCGCAGAAGTAGGCATACGTCCCGGGTTCATCGAGCGTCAGCTCGAAGGTCTCGCCGTTCTGGAGCAGGCTGCTCGCGAAGAGGCCGTGCACTGATGTCACGGTGTGTCCGACCAGGTCCAGGTTGGTCCAGATCAGCGTCGTGTCAGCCGTGACGGTCAGCGTCGGAGGCGCGAAGGCGAACCCTTTGATCGTGAGCTCGGCCACCGAGGCAGATGGGGCGGGCGCGGTCGAGGGGCCGGCTGATGCCGCAGGGCTGGCGCTGGCTTCCATGCCCACAGGAAGGTCTCCGGGAACCGGGCTCGGGGAGGGGACATCGCTTGGGACAGGTCGCGCCGCACTCGAGAGGTCGGCCGCGCTTGCGACGATGGTCAGGATAGCGACGGCTCCGATCGCGCCCAGCCCGGCCGACACCGTCGCCACGCGTCGGGGACCGACCATGGCATGACTCCTTCTGTCTCAGGGTCGCCAGTCGCGCCGACCTGGTTCGGCCGGACCATCGGAGCAGACGCGGCGACGACCATGTACCGCGCCTCGTCGAGCGAGGATGCTGGGCCGATGTCGGGGCGTCGGCTGTGACGTGCGCCACAACACGGTCATGCGGTCGAGGCAGCGCACACCATCCGCGATGTGGCCAGTCCGAACATCCTCGGTCCTGTGTCGCACATCACATCGCCGATCGCGGGCGCGGCCGGACACTCCCCTGGGCTTGCGCCGCCGCCGGAGGCCGCCCGTCCACTAGGAGGACCCACATGCAGGGCTACAAGTCACTGAGCCGACGGCTGGGCGGTCTCGCAGCGATCCCCATCGTCTTCATGATGTCCACGACGGTCGCTGCGCAGTCCGCGGATGAGAGCATGGAGCCGATGGGTGAACTGCCCGCGTACTCGTTGACGCTCTCAGGGTTCGAGTCGGGCACCACCGTCACGGACAACGAGGTCACTGTCGGCGTGGAGCCCGTCGGCTACGACTTCAACTGTGCCCTCGCCGGCAAGGCCAACGCTGAGGGCATCGGCCATTACCACACCATCCTGGACGGTGCGCTCATCGACATGGAATGCACCTCGACCACCACTATCAGCCTGCAGAACGTGGCCCCGGGGCCGCACACCCTGATCGTCGTGCCCGCGCTCGACGATCACGAGGAGGTCCAGGCCGGCGCCGCGATGGTCGACTTCACCTACGCCCCCACGGACCCGCTGCCGGAGATCACGGCGGCCGAGACCACTGGGACTCCCGACCATCAGCATCGTCTCACCGGCGCCCGGCACCGAGGTCTCGGGTGACTTCACTCTGACCGTCGCGGTCACCGACTTCACCGTCTCGGAGAATCTCTTCGGCAAGGCCAATCTGGCTGGTTACGGCCACTGGCACGCCAACGTGGACTCCACCACGGGGCCGATGATGGGCATGATGACCATGCTCGGCATGAGCGGCTCCGACACGTTCGAGGCGACGACGGAGGGTCTGCCGCCGGGCCCACATACGTTCTTCGCCATCGTCGTGGACAACCAGCATGCCCCCCTGATGCCCGAGGTCATCGCGCAGGTGGATCTCATCGTCAAGTAGCCGTCGTCGAGAGTATCCGCCTGGCATCGAGCAGCGGCTCGATCGCCGACTCCCGAGGCCGTTGAGCTGTCAGCCCAACGGCCTCCGCTCACGCGGTCGCTGCCTCGAATCCCATCCCGGCGACCACGCTGGGTACCCGGCCCATGCCTCTCCGACGCCGCACTCGGGCGTCGGAGACCAGCCCACTCAGCGACCTACCAGCTTGATGATTCACGCCGCGACCAGCCGTCTATGTGCACTTCAGTCCGCGTAGGCGTTCTCCTCGTAACACCACGTGAAGCCCCGCCCGACGGGCAGCGACAGGATGACGGGATGGCTCTCGGATCGGGCATGTGCCCGAGCGTGGCCAGCCTGCGATTCGCAGCAGCCGACATGGCCGCAGCTGGCACACATGCGCAGGTTGAAGCCACTGCCGCACTCCTGGCATGGCGCGGAGGTAGGCACAGCCAAGGATCCAGGCGCGTGCTCGTAGGCCGCACCTGCGTCGCTGCGGAAGAGAGACTCGAGGATGTCCATGAAGGCAGTCAAACGGAGGTGCGCGCGGGCCGCTGTGAGCCTCCGCACAGTCGGTCCGACGTGGGGATCGCTGAAGGCATGGTCGGTCATCGCGGCGGTGGTCAGCACGGTCGGGTGTCCCCATCGCGGCAAGCCGAGCCCGGCCTCGCTGTACATCCGCAGGTCGGCGGCGGGGTCGACCTCGAGCGCCTCCCACCAGAACTCGCGCTGCCAGGGCTCGAGCACGAAGGGCTGCCCCGACCACCTTCCTTTCGTATGGCGCACGAAGCGCTCGCAGAAGGCCGCGAAGCGGGGACCCCGGGGTGCGCTCATCGGGGACCATCGGTCAGGCATCGGTCGCCGGTCTTCGATGGATCCGATCCACTCCGATGGCTTCCCGGGCATCGGACGGGGCTTCTATCGACGACACATGACCGACGGAAGGAGCGACCTGATGGGAGTCGATGCGAACAAGGCGCTGGTGCACCGGTTCATCGAGGCGGTCTTCCAGGACGGGGACCTCTCGGCGGTCGACACGCTGGTCAGCGAGGACTTCATGCCACATACCTGGCCATCGACGGGTGACGGTCGAGGTGACTTGAAGCGGGCCATGGAGCGGGTGTCCAAGGCGCTTACGGATGTGGTGTTCACGATCGATGACACCATCGTGGAGGGTGACAGGGTCGCCGTCCGCCTGACCGCGAGTGCCACCCAGACCGGCGAATTCATGGGGCTGCCGCCGAGCGGCAAGCGCTACACCATCCCCGAGATCCACATCTTCCGGGTGCGTGACGGCCAGATCGCGGAGCACTGGCACCAGTTCGACCAGCTCGGCATGATGCGTCAGCTCGGCGCGCTGCCCCCTTCTTCGTGACGGAGCTGTCGAGCCGCGCGTGCCGATGACGCGGCTCAGCCATCGTCGTCACCCACCACCCGGAGGCGCGGCGGGGGTCCGAGGACCGCGTCGATGTCGGGCGCCTCGGCGCCGGGTGAGACGCGCAGGCTCGCACGGGCCGCGGGCGAGAGGCCAAGCTCCCGCGCGAGCAGGCGGATGGCGTCGCGGTCGTCGCGGACGATCTGGTGCATCGGGTTGCGCACGAGCTCGCGGCCACGACTGCCGGTGATGACCGGTCCACCCCGCATGAGCAGGGGCACGTCGCGCTCGTACGCCGCGACCGCTTCGCAGTAGCAGCGCAGGATGTCGGTGTCGGCGGCCTCGATGACGCCGCTGCCAGCCATCTCTCGCACGATCCGTCGCCACACCCGCTGCGCGGCCTCGTCCATGCCCTTCGGCATCCGGGGCAGCGCGTGCCGGGGTAGTGGCTCGAGGCCGTTGAGTCGGCTGGGACGTGTCACGCTCAGGTGCGCCCGTCAGCAGGAGGGTAGTCCAGTGACCGCCATCGACGTCCTCGTCTCAACCTCGCCCAGCAGGACGCGGTGGCCATGCGCGCCTTATGGCAACACGCGCTTGGTGTACCAGGCCTCGATGACCAGCAGCGGCCCGAACTCCTGTTACCAGGACGTCCACAGCGAGCAGCAGGTGGACGCCGCCGTCGAGGCGGTGCGCCCGCCGACCTCAACTCGGTCGACGTCCAGTGGTTCGGCCTCGCTAACGCCAGCGGCCGCGACGTCTCGACCGCCAAGGCAGCATAGCTGGCCGGCTTCTGGACGGCCTGTGCACGTCGGACATCGGCGGCCCGTCACGATGGCGGGGGCCTGCTGAACGGTGACCGGCCACTCACTCCTTGGTGGCGCCCGCCGTCAAGCCGCTCACCAGGAAGCGCTGCGAGAACAAGAAGATGATCAGCACCGGTGCAACGGAGATGAGTGTCGCGAGCGCCAGCTGGGGAAGCGTGATCGTGCTGGCGGCGACGGTGGTCGGATTGAACTGCTGGACGTTCGCGAGCAATTCCACCAGACCCACTTGAATGGGCATCGTCTTCGACCCCGGAAACATGACGAAGGGGAGGAAGTAGTTGTTCCAGTTGGTGACGAAGTTGAAGAAGCCCACGAGCGCGACGACGGGGATCGCGAGCGGCAGCGCGATTCGCCAGAAGACCATGAACTCGCCCGCGCCATCGATGCGGGCGGCGTCCAGGAGCACGCGCGAAACGCTCGTGGAGAAGAAGACATACGCGAGAAAGACGCCGAATGGGAAGAACGCGTATGGGAGGATGACCGCCCACGGCGACCCGACGAGGTGCACCGCGCTGACTTCGAGGAAGATCGGCAGCACGAGCGCCGTGTTCGGGATGAGCATCACCAAGAGGGTCGACACGAGGATGGCGCGGCGAAACCTGAAGTTGGTCTTGGCGAGCGCGTAGCCGGCGGGAATCGACACGATGATCGTCATCACCAACGCGACCCCCGCGTAGAACAACGAATTCCCGAGCCACGTCCAGATGCGGCCATCCTGGAACGCGACCAGCTCGTTCCAGTTTGCTTGGAGTTGTCCGAAGGAGCCGAAACTCATGGGCAGCTCGCCGTGAAAGCCATTGAGTTGGGAGTTGTCCTTCGACGGCGCGAACAGGAGCCACACCAAGGGGATGACGAAGAACACCGCAAAGAATCCGGCGATCAGGAAAGCGGTCACGCGACCGAGCCAGCGGCCCGGCGCGAAGTCAGACCGCACGACGGATGGGTCTAGTCGCGGTCAAAGAGTCCTCCTCGGAAGACGAAAACCGCGGCAAGCCCCGCCGCCACGACCAGCAAGAGAATCGAGATCGCGGCAGAGCCGTTGAAGTCCGCTTGCGGGCCGAACGCGGTGACGTACGCGAGTTGATTGAGGGAATAGTGCTTCGGGATCTGGTTCCTGCTCGCCTGGGCGAGGATCCTGGGTTCCGCGAACAACTGGGTCCCGACGGCGACCGAGATGACGACCATGTACGCGATCCACTTCCGCATCAGCGGGATCTGGATGTACCACGCGCTCTTGATGCCGCCGGCGCCGTCCATGCGGGCCGCCTCCATGATCTCGTCGGAGATGGTGTTCAACGCGCCGTGCATGATGATGATCCATCCACCGGCGCCGGTCCAGAACGCGATTACCGTGAAGATCAACGGCAGGTTATCCACGGCGATGGTTTGAGTGAAACTCGTGTACCCGAACCAGCTCAGGACGACGGACACCGGGCTGACGGAGGGGTCGATCAAGAAGAGCCAGAGCATGACGCTCGCCGCACCCGCGAACGCCCCGGGGATGTAGAACAGGAAGCGCGCGGTAGAGGAAAGCCACCTGACGCGCACGGCGTGGACGATGAGCGCCAGCAGGAGGACGAGCACTGTCAGGGTCACGACCCAGATCGCCAGGAAGACCGCGACGTGCTGCACGGCCGGGAAGAACCGGAAGTCCCCGAAAACCCTCACGTAGTTGTCGAGGCCGACGAATTGCCCACGCTTGGTAAATGAGAGGTACAGGGCATAGGCCATGGGCAGAAGCCCGAAGGCCAGAAGCAGTACCACGTAGCCACTGCATAACACGTAGCCGGCGAACGACTGCGCGCCGGCTCGGGTTTGCGGCTTTCGCCGTCTCCAAACGACCCACTGCCGCCCCGTTGCAGGGGCGGCAGTGGGCTCCAAGTCGTCGGACCGTGAGATGGTGGTCCTACTCTTACTTTGTCACGACCGTGAATCCGTTGACTTGGGCGTCATCCGCATATCTCTGCTGCCAGGCAGCGACCTGCGAGGCGATGGTCTGGCCGCCAGCAAGAGCCGGAGCCACGATCTCCGCCCACGGAGGCTCAGAACTGAAGGGGAGCGTGGCACCCCAGCCGCTCCAGATGTTGTTGGCTGCCTCGCTGACGACGTCCTTGAACGTGTCCGAGTTGGCCCAGAAACCGCTATTGGTCTGCGCGTCCAACCACGCGCTCGCGGTCGAGGCGTAGGCCGGGAGGCCGGTGATCAGCTTGACGGACTGGGGTCCGCTCGTCGCGTACTGCAGGAAGGCACCCACGCATTCGAGGTTCGCCGAGTGACTCGACCCGTACCAGAAGCCGCCACCGACGTTGCCCGTGGCGATGGGCTCGTCGGCCCAGTGCAGGGCGTGGCCGACACCCCACTCGCCCGGCGCGCCAGCGAGGTTATCAGGGTTCTGGAAGAGGGCTCCCGTGAACCACGTCGGGCCAGGGATAGCCAGCACCTTGCCCTTCCAGTTCTTGACCCAGTCGGGCGTGAACAATCCGTCGATCGTCAGTGTGCCGTTCGCGAACATGTGGTCCATCAGGGCGATCATGCGGGTCGTGTGGCTGTCCGAAAAGTCGGTGGTGAAGGTGTCGCCATCGACGGTGTAGATCGGCGCCTGAGCGGCCCACATGTTGCTGAGGACCGCGGTGAAAGGATCGCCGATCGAGCCGAGGGTGTATCCGGGGTGCTCAGCCGCGAGCTTGTCGCCGAGCGCCTGGTACTCTTCCCAGGTGGTCGGGACGGTGTACCCGAACTGGTCGAACAGGGTCTTGCTGTACCAGAGCACCACGGGCGCCAGGTTGTCGCGGGCGCCGTAGATGTGGCCGTCGACCGTGACCGGGTCGAGCGCGCCCGGCGTGTAGCCGTCGAGCCAAGTCTGGGGGACGACGCCCTGGTCGAGCGGCGCGGCGAAAGCCTGGACGCCGTTCTGCTCATGCGCCGCCCAGCTGGCGTCGTTCACCTGCCCGGACCACGCGACGTCGGGCCAGCCTTCGCCCGCCTGGTCGAGGAGCGAGATCTTGGTGTGGAACGTGTCGCTACCCCCGGCACTCGCGTCATAGGTCTCGAGGTTGAGCGGGCATTCGGGGTGGTCCTGCTGGAACGCCGCGGCGATGGCCGAGCGGTCGGCGTCGACCCAGACGGTGATCGGGGCGGTGGGGTCCTGCGCTACGGTTTGGAAACCGTAGCCGGTGGCAGCCGGACTGGCAGATTCGGCAGCCGCGGCTACCGGAGTTGCAGACGCTGTCACCACCAGCACGACGGCCGCGAACATCGCCAATCTCCGCGTTGACGGAAGTCTGAGCATTCGATCTCCTCCTCGACGTGTACGACCTGACGACCACGAGCTTGGTCTGGGTCTCCTCCCTCCATGCGGACGGGTCCGTCAGGAAACATTCTCCGATATCATTTCCGGAGCAGAACGAAGTGTACCGCCCGACGGGCGTTCGTCAAGACCGCCCCGGCGAGAAGCGAACGCCTGGGAACGTCGATTGGCTTCATCGAAGACCGGTTCGGGATGTTCATCCACTGGGGCCTCTGCTCCCTCCTGGCGCGAGGCGAGTGGGTGATGTCCAGAGAGGAGATCCCCCGCGGCCTATGAGAGGTTGCGCGCGTCTTCGATGCCGGTCGGTTCGATGCACGGGGGTGGGCCGCTGCGGCTCGTGACGTCGGGATGCGGTACATGGTGCTGACCGCCAAGCACCACGACGGGTCTGCCTCTTGTACTCCGCGCTCACGGACTACACGGTCGTGCACACGCCGTTCGGTCGTGACGCGGTCGGCGAGTTCGCGGAGGCGGCCCGCGAGGTGGGCCTGAGGGTGGGCTTCTACTACTCGCTCCTCGATTGGCACCACCCGGAGTTCGCGCTGGACACGTACCACCCCCGAGCGCAGCCGGCGTCACGACGTCGCCTTCCAGGGTCGCCGAGACGATGCCTACCGTGCCCATCTCCGCGGGCAGGTCCGCGAGCTTCTCAGCAACTACGGCACGATCGACTACCTCTTCTTCGACTTCTCGTACGACGACACCGTTCGGCATGACCCGGGGGTGTGGGGTGCCAAGGGGCCGGTCGTCTGGGCGGCCAACCAGATGCTCAACGGCTCGTGGGGCTACGACCGCGACATCACCCTGTTCAAGTCGCCTGACCTGCTGATCCGGATGCTCATCGACGGCGTGGTGACGCTCGAGGCGATCGGCCGATGGATGAGGCTCCATGACAGGTCGATCTACCGCGCCGGTCCGTCGGTGTATCCGGCCCGCGCGGGTACGAGGTATACGCACTGCGGTGACCGGGACTACCTGCATCTCTTCGCATGGCCGTTCGAGTACGTGCACCTTCTCGGACTGGGCGACGCGATCGACTACGCGCAACTGCTGTACGATGCCCTCGTAGGTACAGTTCCTGCGATTACCCGCGACAGACGAGCTGTTGGGAGTGTTCCAGGGCGGGCACCCGGCACGCTTACCCTCAAGCTGCCGGTGCGTCGGCCCGTTGTAGTGGTGCCCGTCGTCGAGCTGTTCCTGAGGCACGCGACATGACGAACCGTGCTCGCGCGCTTTGTTACGCTGGCCCGGCGATCGACGGCAGATCCTGCCGAGATGTGACCGTCGTTCGGCCTCGCCGATGGCTGATGAGCGGCTGACAGGGAGCACACATGCCCGCCCGACCCAAGTCTCCGGAGACGACGATCGTCGATATCGCGGCGGCCGCCGGGGTCTCTGTCACCACGGTCTCACGGGTCCTCAACGACAAACCGGACGTCGCCGATGAGACGCGCGAACTGGTGATGCGCCTGATGGAAGAGACCGGCTTCGTACCTCAGAGCGCGTGGCGCCAGATCCGGTCGGGACGAAGCGGGCTCATCGCCCTGCACGTCCCGGCCGACTTCAACCCGCCGTCATACCGGGTGATCATGGCCGCCGCCCTGGGAGTCGAGGAGGCCGGATACTCGATCACCATCATCACCAGCCCGCTGAGCGACAACGAGCTCCTGGCGCTCTTCCGCAGCCGCAAGATCGACGGCATCATCCTGCTCGAGGTACTGGTCGACGACCGTCGTGCCGCCCTGTTGCGGGATCACGGCTTTCCGTTCGTGATGGTCGGCCGCCGTGCCGAGAACACCGAGATGAGCCTCGTGGAGATCGACGTCGACCATGGCATCGGGATCGCGGTCGATCATCTGGTCGAGCTCGGGCATCGTATGATCGGTTTCCTCACCATCGACCCGGTCGTGCAGGACAAGGTGTACGGATTCGTCACCTGGTCACTCCAGGCGTACGAGCGCGCCTGCGCGCGGCACGGACTACCCATCCTCTCCCGGACCGACGCGCCGGCCATCGACGCGATGACCGTCGCTGCTCAGCGACTGCTGACCGAGCATCCGGAGATGACTGCGGTGATCGCGCCGCAGGAGCAGTCCGCCATCGGCGTTGTCAGAGCTGCGACAGCCCTTGGCCGGCGTATTCCCGAAGGTCTGTCGGTCATCGCGATGCTGAGCAGGTCGATGGCCGAACTTGCCACGCCCGCGCTCACGACCCTGGACTTCCCCGCCGACGAGATGGGCCGCACCGCTGCGCGGAACCTCGTCGACCGGCTCAGCCAGAAGCAGACCGACGTGCAGCAGGTCTTCCTCAAGCCGACCCTCATCGCTCGGGGGAGTACCGCGGCCCCGGCGCCGGCTAAAGCCGCCGCCGCTTCGCCGTAGTCCAGGACGCACCCCGGCCGCGCCTCCCGGACGAAACCGGTTCGCGCAACCGAATCCCTTTGATAGTCTTGCCGGCATTGTTACCGGTCGGGAGGGAGAGGAAACGTTGGACACATCACGACGGCTGGTAGCGGTCCACCTCCGTCCGAGCCGGGACTCCGTCCGACCGCGGCCGGGAGGTCGGTGACGTGCGCATCCGAGGTGTCCGCACCGTTGTCTATGAGTACGCGGCTGTGCGCCCGATCGGGGATGTGCAGTTGCCCCAAGGGGCTCGCCGCGTGGCGGAAGTCGCCGTCTTCCTCACCACGGACGAGGAACCGGTCGGAGTGGGGCTGGCGAGCCCCGCGGCCCGGCACCTCGTCCATTCCATCGCGGAGGAGCTGGTGGGCCACGACCCCCGAGAGGTGCGCGGGCTTCACGAGCTGATGCTCCGGAAGACGTTCAAGGTTGGCCCCACCGGCGTGATCGGCAACGCGATCGCAGCGCTCGACTGCGCACTCTGGGACCTCCGCGCCAAACACAACGGAGTACCGCTCTGGCGCGAGTTGGGCGCCACGACGAATCGCGTCGCTGCGTACGCCAGCGGCCTCGACATGCCGTTGTCTGACGATGAACTGTCCACCTACTACCGTGACGCGGCGAAGTCCCATGGGATACGGGCCGGCAAGCTGAAGGTGGGTCGGGATCCCGAACGTGACCTGGAACGCATGGCGCTCATGCGAGACGCGCTGATCGAAGGTTCGGGTGTCACTCGACCGAGCCTGATGATCGATGCCAACGAATTCTGGACCGCCAAGCAGGCGATCCGGCGAGTCGCCGAGATCGAGCGCGAGTTCGACCTGGTCTGGGTCGAGGAGCCCGTTCGGCGCGACGATCATCGGGGTCTGGCCCGCGTTTCAAGGGGTATCCGCGCGTCGGTCGCGACAGGCGAGAACCTTTCGGCAACGGGTCAGTTCGTGCCGCTGTTCATCCACGAATCCGCCGATGTGATCCAGGTCGCGGTCCAGAATGCGGGTATCACGACCTCGCTCCGGGTCGCCGAGATGGCAGACGCCTTCGGCCTGGCAACGGCACTCGTGAATTGCCCCGGCCGGTTCGCCGCGAACATCGCCGCTGTCCTGCCGAACCATCTGATGATGGAGGTCGTCGGCGCAGGGAGTGACGCGGTCTTCACGTCCGATCACCGCCTCGAGAACGGCACGATCGTGCTCGGTGATCGCCCCGGCATCGGGATCACGTTCGACGAGGAGCGGCTCACCGCACACACCGTCGACCGGCCGTCCGCGGCGACGCTCGGTTCCCACTACCGGCGATCGGTCAATTCCGGCGTCCGCGAAGTCGACGTTCCCGCCCTCGCGGCCGATGCCGACCACCGTGACGGCGGGTGAGCCCGCCACCGGGTGGCCAGCGTCGCGTGTTCCCGCCGCATCGCCCGAGCCTATCGGCCGTGCTGCCGACTGACGACACCTCGCGATCGATGCGCGTCGGGATCCTCGACACGCGCGGACTTCTGCGTGCACCCTCGGTTCGTGGGCCGGTCATCGACCGGCAGCGCCGCTCGATCATCAGGGTGGACGTCCTGGGGCCGGCACTTCGATTCAGGCCTGAGCCCCGAACTCCGCACCGATGTCCTTCTGGGGAGTCTCGCCTGCCGAACGCTCCGTAACATCGTCGAGGAAGACCTTCACCTCCCATCTGCCAAGCTGGACACGACGTCCGGCGCGGTAAGTCCTCCTCGTCTGGAGTTCTTGGAGACCTGCGGGCGCTGTCACCTCTGCCGGGGCCCAACTCCAGTTGTGGAGGACATGCAGTCGCCGGCCGTCACGGGTCCGTGCGGTCGCCACGGTGACGCTCGGCGGCAGCGAATGCCATCCGCTCACTGGCCGCGGCACGAGGCTGGTGAACAGGGCGCGAGCGAGGTCTGGGTTCGGTACCGTGCCGATCATGGTGACGCGACCCGCTCCGTGGGCGTTGGTCGTGATCACAGGCCAGCGGCTGAAATGGGGATGCTCGTACGTCGCGAGCACCTTCGCGCCGTCCAAGGTCAGTCCGTCGATCCACCTCGTGGCGGACGCGCTCGCAGGGAGGTCGAGCGAAGCGTCTGCAGCAACCACCTGGATCTCGTCAGCGAGATTGCTGAACTCGTCGTACCAGGCGCCGGCGGCGACCCGGAGGTACGCGGGCGCGATCTCCGAACGCGCCCGAGCTTCCTCGTCGCCGTAGGCCGTGCGGGGTCCGAGGACGAGATGGCCCCCAGCCGCGGCGTACTCGGCAAGCCACTGCAGCGTCTCATCGTCGGCCACGTACAGACCCGGTACGACCAGCAACGGATGCTCGCGCACGATGTCGGCGACGCCCTGTCCTGCCTCGGTATGCGGATGCACCAGCTGGCCGACATGCATGATGCGGACTTGGCACCCTGCCTCGAAAGCGCCACGGTAGAAAGGGTCGAACAGCCCCTTGTACGAGCCGGGATCAGGCGCCCAGGTGCTGGTGGCGAGAGGCGGGTGCTCCTGCATCAGCCACTGGCTGGGCAGCGACAGCAGCATGGTCACGTCGGACTCCGGTCTCAGGTCGGCGACGAGACCGCCCGCGCGCTTCCAGCTCAGCGCCGAGCGCCGCGAACTCTCGATACGTCCGGCCAGGTCGGCCGCTGTGCGGCAGGACGCCGCCCCAATACGTCTCCGGCCCGAACCGCAGCGTGTTCCACTGCCAGTACTCGATCATCCGCGCACCACGGGAGATGAGGGCCCAGGCGGCCTGGCGCCACTGGCCATCGAACGCGGGGCGGTTATCCCAGGGCCCACCGATGCTCGTCGCGTTGGTCTCGGCCACGAGGAAGGGCGACTGGCGGGATGCGTACATGCGATCCGCGGCCTCGTACAACGCCCAGACCCCACGGATCTTCCAGCCCTGATCGCTCACCTCGCGGACCGGGACGGTGAGCGCATCCTGCATGACGTAATAGGGGTTGCCGCTGACGATCTCCAGGCAACGGCCCAGGGCTTCGTCATCGACCGCCGGCCGATCGTATGCCAGGCAGGTCGTCACGAACTGGTCGGGCCTTGCGTACTCGCGGACGATGGCAGCCTGCCACTCGATGAACGCGGTGGTCTCGTCCGACTGGAATCGGCGCCACGCGAGGTCGTACTGCGGCTAGCGCGTTGCCATCCGGCAACCACAGGTCGGCCCACCTCGTCAGGCGGTGCGACCAATACACGAGCCCCCATCGCTCGTTGAGGGTTTCGACATCCCCGTAGCGGCGGCGCAGCCCATCGACGAAGCGTTGGAACACGCCATGGTTATGGAACAGGACGAGCCCGGGCTCGTTGTCGACCTGGTAGCCGATGACCGCGGGGTGCGCGGCATATCGACCCATGATCGCGCGGACGACGCGCTCGGCGTGGAAGCGGAACGCGGCATGGGTGAAGTCGACTTCCTGGCGAGCGCCCCATCCGAGCCGCTCGCCCGTGGCCCGCTCAGCGGCGACCTCCGGGTAGCGGCGTGCGAGCCACATCGGGATGGCGTACGTGGGCGTGCCGAGGATGACCGAGATGCCCCGTGCGTGTGCCCCGTCGAGGACCGGCTGGAGCCAGTCGAGGTCCAAGATGCCATCGTCCGGTTCCCAGGTCGACCACACCGACTCGCCGACGCGGATGACGGAGACGTGCGCATCCCGCATGAGGTCGAGGTCGATGTCGAGGCGGTCGGGCGCCCCGTACTCGAAGTAGTAGGCGGCCCCGAAGAGGACGCGATCGGGCAATCCAGGCATCTCGACAACCTTCTTTCTGATTCGAGAGAGGTGGGGGCGGTGCGATGTCATCCCTTGACGCTCCCAGCCGAGAGGCCGGACTGCCAGTAGCGCTGCAGGATGACGAAGGCGGCGACGAGCGGGATGATCGACAACAGCGATCCCGTCGTCACCAGGGCCAGCAGGTTCGGGTTCGAGCCGGAGCCACCCCTCGCTTGCGCGGACCATTGCGCTAGCCCGACCGTGATCGGGTAGATGTCAGACTCGTGCAGCATGATGAGCGGCAGGAAGTAGTTGTTCCAGGTCGCAACCAGCGTGAATAGCAGGACCGTGATCATGCCCGGCGCAAGGGTCCGCAGCGCGATCTGCGCGAAGATGCGCCCTTCCCCGGCTCCGTCGATGCGGCCGGCTTCGATGAGCTCATCCGACACGGACGTCTGGGTATAGACCCGCATGAGGAAGAGACCGAACGGGCTCACCAGGCCGGGCAGGATCACAGCCCACGGGGTGTCGACGAGACCGGCCCGGGCGAACAGCAGGTAGGTCGGGATGGCCAGTGCCGTGGTCGGCACCGCGATGGCCCCGAGCACGATGAAGGTGAGAGCTCGGTTCCCGGCGAAGCGGAACTTGGCGAATCCATAGCCTCCCAGCGTTGCAAGTGCTGTGGCGCCCCCGGCTGCCACGAGGGCGTACACGAGGGTGTTGCGGATCCAGACAAGGTAGATGCCATCGTCATGGGTGAGCGTCTCGCCGACGTTTCCGAGCAATGAGACCTCGTCGGCGAGCCACAGCCCGAACGTCGAGAAGAGATCGCTCGTCGTCTTCGTCGACGCGATGACGAGCCAGAACAGCGGCAGCATGAAATACGCCAGGATCGCGAGCATCGCCACCAGTAGGATGGGGCTTCGTCGACCATGCTGGTCACGCTGGGCTGATCGGGCGCGCCTCGTTCCGGCATCGCTCGGTCCGCTCATCAGCGCCTGCCCGTCCGGTTAGCGACGATCAAGACCCCGTAAGAGACCAGGACGATGACGATGCCGAGCAGGAATGAGACTGCCGCCGCGTAGTTCACCTGTTGGCCGATGAATGAGAGGGTGTAGGTATACAGGTTGGGCGTGTAGGAGCTGTCGATGACGGTCGGCGCGATGCGCTGCAGCAGCTCTGCCTCGGTGAAGAGTTGGAAGCTCCCGATGACCGAGAACAGCACCGTGAGCATGATCGCTGGCCGAAGGAGCGGGATCTTGATGCTCCACGCGATCCGCGAGGAGCTGGCACCGTCGACCGCCGCCGCTTCGTACAGCGTGCGGTCGATGGCCTGGAGGGCCGTGAACAGGATGATCATGTTGTAGCCCGTGTACTCCCACGTCACGACATTGGCGAGGGAGGCGAGGGCGAGGTCGGGACTGAGGAAGTCCGGTACCGGTAGATGGAGCCCTCGCGCGAGCTGCGAGAACGGGCCGAAGTCGCCGTACAGATATCCCCACATCAGGACCGCGACGACACCGGGGACCGCGTAGGGGATGAAGATCCCGATCCGGAAGGCGCGTGCGAAGCGCAACAGGCCGCTGTCGAAGGCGAGGGCCGCGAACAGTGCGAGACCCAGCATGATCGGTACCTGGATGAAGAAGAACTGCGCCATACGCAGCACGCCTGACAAGAGGTTCTCGTCTTGCAGCGCGCGCGCGAAGTTATCCAGTCCCACGAAGACCGTCCCGCCGACCAGCTGCTGACGGAACAGACTGAGGTACGCGGCAAAGAGGAGCGGCGCGACGAAGAACAGCAGGAACGCCAGAAGGAACGGCGCCACGAACAGGTAGCCCGCGTAACCGCCTCTCACTCCCAAACGCCGGGCTGGCGCACGGCGCCGCGACGAGACCCGTCGAGCTTCACCGGTCACAGCGAGTCCTTCACCATCTCAGGGCAGACGCAGGTGGCGGGGGCCCGCGTGGTCGCGGGCCCCCCGATCGGATCCCCTTGGTACGTTACTCGGAGACGGTGAATCCCTGTGTCTTGGCGAAATCCACGAGGCGCTGCTGCCAGGTGTCCAGCGCCGCACTGAGGTCGCCCTTCTCGGTCATGGCAGCTCCCACGGTCTCGCGCCAGTCCACCTCGACCTGGTCCTGGAAGGGTGGCCACGTGAAGGTCCGGTCCACGTTGTCATTGATTTCGGCGAACAGCTGGTTCACCTGCTGGCCGCCGTAGAACTCAGGCGCCTGGCCGACGAACTCGGGATCCGCGAGGAGAGCCGTCGTCGCCGGGAAGAAGAACTGCTCGGTCGCGAACATCTTCGCGGATGCCGGATCGGTGTTGATGAATTCGGCGAACTTGGCGGCGGCGATGGGATTCTGTGTGCCTGTGATGACTGCCGACGTCGAGCCTCCCCAGTTGCCAGCCGCGTTGGCACCGGCTGTCCACTGCGGCAAGTCTGCGGCTCGCCACGAACCCGAGGTGTCCGCAGCGATCCCCTGCAGGAAGACGGGACCCCAGGCGCCCACTTGCCAGGAGGCGTACGTGCCGTCCGCCAGTCGCCGGAACCACTCGTCGGTGAAGTCCGGATCTGCGGAGACGGCGCCCTCCTTGATGAGCGACTCCCATAACGCGGCGACCTGCTTCGACGTCTCGTCGTTCACGCTGATCTTGATCTCCGTCGGCGAGATCACCTCGAATGGCTTGGCGCCCGCCTGCCAGAGCAGCCCCATCCACGCCGAGGCATCATTCGGCGCGATGTTGACGATGACTGAATCCGGGTTCGCTTGGTGAAAGGCTCGCGCCGCTTCGGCGAACTCATCCCAGGTCGCGGGCGGACTGATGCCATTCTCCTGGAAGATGTCGTCCCGATAGAGCATGCCCATCGGGCCGGTGTCCTGCCCGTAGGCCCAGACCTCGCCGTTGGGGCCGCTGGCCTGGCTCCATGTCCAGTCCACGAACTTATCCTTCAGGGCCTCGGCACCGTAGGGCCGCAGGTCGACCAGGCTGTTGGTGATGGTGAACGTCGGGATGTACTGGAACTCCATCTGTGCCACGTCAGGGGCGCCCGTGCCCGCCTGCAGGGCCGTTCGCAGCTGGGTGTAGTGAGGCAGGCCCTGACCGACGTTCACGACCTTGACATCGATGGCCGGGTACGCCGCCTCGAAGAGGGCCACCTCCTTCTCGATGTTGGGGACCCATGTCCAGAAGGTCAGTGTCGTGGGGGTCGTCATCGCCGCATCGATGTCGGCCTGGCTGACTTCCTCGACGGCCGACTGAGCCGTCGCGGTACCGCTCACGACCAGCGCCAGAGCGGCAGCGATCGTCACGATCGTGCCCCTGCGCGGCCGGGTGGACTGTCCACCAAGATTGCGTAATGACATTCCATCCTCCTTCAACGCCCATGATCGGGCTTCGCGAACTGGCCCCCAATGCACTCCAATCGCCACTACTTCGGCAGTGGACGGCCTGTTTCGATCACTCCTCCGTGGCCCTACCTCCCGCGATGCGTGTTGACTTCCCACCTCTGCCGGGAGGTGCGGTGGATTCGCGGATGACAAGTTCGCCGACCGGACCCTCGACCTCTTGCAGGGGCACGTCGGGGTGCTCGATCGCGCCCACCAGGGCTGCGACGCCTTGGGCAGCGTCGGCCCCGAAGGGGTTGCGGAATGTCGTCAGCGATGGCCACACGTAGGCGGCTGCAGGGATGTCATCGAAGCCCACAACGCTCACATCGCCAGGCACCGATCGTCCCGCCTCCACGAGTGCACGGATGACTCCGATCGCCATGTCGTCGTTCGCGGCGAAGACCGCGGTCAGGCGCGGATCCAGTGCCAAGCGCCGGCCCGCGTCGTAGCCTGATGCCGCTGTCCAATCGCCGTGCAATGGCGCGACCTCGCGCGTTCCTCGAGCACGGAGGGTCTGACTCCACCCCGCAATACGTTCGCGGCTGGCGAACCAGGTCGACGGGCCTGCTACGTGGTGGACGGTTTCGTGTCCGAGGGAAAGCAGGTAGTCAGTAGCGGTCGCGGCGTCCCGATCCCCGGATGTCAGCACGGAGATAACGCAAGGCGCGTCCAGCCCAGGCATGTGTCCAAAGACCAGGACGGGGACTTCGACGGTGATCTCCACGGCACCGATATCGATCGCCCCGGACATGACGATCCCCTCGGCGCCGCCCTGCAGGACGTCGTCGACGGCCTCGGTAATGCCGTCGGCCCCTTCTGCTGTGGTCGTGATGCCAAGCGAATAGCCGAGGCCCCGTGCCGCTCGCTCGGTCGCGACGAGCGTGGTGACAGGCCCGTGAAGTGCACTGCCAAACGACACGAAGCCGATGTGCCGAGTCCTCCCCGAGTTCAGCGCACGCGCCGCCGCACTGGGCCGGTACCCGAGTTCTGCGCCCGCCGCCAGGACGCGACGGCGGACGTCATCACTGACAAGAGGCTCCTGGTTCATCACCCGGGAGACCGTCTTCTGGGACACGCCCGCGAGGCGCGCCACATCGGTCGCCGCGACACGGCGTCTCGCGGCGCCAGCGCGCCTCCTCAACCGGTCGCTCCGGTCGTCTGACTGCGTAGTCATGACTACGCAGTCAACCACAGCTGTCAGGTCACGTCAAGGCATCGACGTCACACTTCGCCCGGGAGTGCCGACCACCGTCATGAGGAGTAGTGGCACCAGGACGGGAGGGCTCACGTCGTACTCGAGGATGCCCAGGTCGCCGAACGAGGACTCCGGGAATTCCGGGAGGTCATCGAGCACGTCGGGAGTCCTGTACTCGACTCGATGGCCTGCACGCACCTGATCGTCGGAATACTGGCGCATCGTCTCGATCGACCGGTACTCACCCTCACCCGCTAGGACCGCGATCACGCTCATCGGTACATCTCGCCGCGTTCGGTGTAGAGCAGGACCTTGCCGCACTTGGCTGATACCTGGACGTCCATGGCCTCCGCGACCTGATCCATGGTGAACTCGTGGGTGATCAGGCGATCGAGCTTCGTTGCCGAATCGCGGACGACCTGCCACATGGCACCAGCATGACGGAGATGGTTCCAGTGCCAGCAGGCATGGATCTCCACTCCCATCGAGACGAGCGGAGGGAGCGACACCGGCGCATCCCATGCGATCAACGCGATCCGCGCCAGCGGCGACACTCTCGCAAGCAATCTTTTCGGTGCGTCGGGGTGTCCGCTCGTCTCGATCGCAGCAGTAGCAAAGCGCACGATCGGCCCAGATGTAACTGCGTCCGGCGGAGCCACGCTCGTGAGTGCACCGAGCGTCAAAGCGAGTTCCCAAATCGCACCACCCCTGCTTGCGCGCATGCGAGAGGTCAAGGGCAAACCAGCTGTTACACCGAGCGGCCGGTCTCGCTGTCCACGCAGCCCGCGCCCCCATCGTCACCTGGCGGGCCGTCGGCTGCGCATCCGGCACGATGACCCGCACTTGGAGCCCCGCACGCACCGCCGCGCCACCCTCCGCTTCACCGTCGAGCTGGCCTCCGACGTGGAGGGTCTGCGGCTCGTCGTGGTCTCCACGGCCCCTGGGCGACCGCTACCGCGTCCGGGTCAGCGACGACGAGAGCACGGGTCAAGGCCCGCGAGGGTTGCTTCATCTTGGTAGGGACTCGCGACGGGGGGGTTGGGCGCCCTGTGGCTCCCCTGGGCGAGGAGCGGAGGCCCGCCACGCTCAGCGCACGCTCACGATTCGGCGTGATTCGGGAACTCGGCCGCGCGCGTAACCGCCCACGTGGTCCCCGGGCGCCAGTGTCCGAAGCATGTGGGGTACCGGTGGTCCCACGAGGGCCGATAGGCCTAAGATCCGAGCGACTCGGCCAGTCCGACGATGATGCCCTCTGGGCCGCGGACATAGCAGAGCAGGTACGCGTCCTCGTACTGGACCACCTCGCCGACGAGCGTCGCGCTGCGCGCTTCCAAGCGGCTGAGCACGTCTCGGATGTCGTCGACGGCGAACATCACGCGAAGGTAGCCGAGCGCATTCACCGGGGCGGGTTCGGGCGTCCTGCGGATCAGCGGTGGCGCGCGGAACCGGCTCAGCTCCAGCCGGCCGTGGCCGTCCGGGATCCGCAACATGGCGATATCGCACTTGACGCCGTCGAGCCCGACGGTGCGGTCCACCCATCGCCCCTCGATGGTCGTCTCGCCCTCGAGCTCCAGACCGAGCTCGATGAAGAACGCGATCGCGGCCTCGAGGTCGTCGACGACGATGCCGACGTTATCCATCCTTTGGATCGTCATGTCCCCGAGTCTGATATACCTCCTTGTACGGGAGAGAACCTCCTTGGACAAGGGTCGATGATGGCACCGACCCCACGGGGAGACCGGTGACAGGCTATGCGGCAGGTGACCGTTCGGGCTAGATGCCGGCCCCGCCGTCTGGCCATGAACGGTGATCGGGATCCTGCGGCAGGGACATGACCGGTGATCGGACCTATCAGCTGACGTCGACCAGGACGGACAGGGACCCCTGGTGGTCGGAAGGAGGTCTCGGGTGATCACGATCGGGATCGACATCGGGGGCAAGCAGCATGTGGTGGCCCGCTGCCGCGAAGGACAAGACAAGGCCGAACGGCAGGTCCTGCGCATGCGCCAGGATCGTGCCGGTTTCGATGCGCTCGATGCCTGGCTGGCCCGACAGGATGGGCCGGTGGGCCTGGTGACGATGGAGTCCTCGGGCCACTACTGGATGCCGCTGGCCTCGCATCTCACGCGTCGGGGCCTCCCAGTCGCGATGGTCAACCCGCTACAGGCGAAGTACTTTGCCAAGAGCCGGCTGTCACGGACCAAGTCCGACCCAGCCGATGCGAGGAGCCTCGCCCTGATGGCCATGCGTGAACGACCCGCCGCCCGCGTCCCGCTGGCCGGCGTGGAGCTGCGCCAGGCGGCGAGGTTCGCGATGACCCTCGTGACCGAACAGGCGCGAGTGTGCCAGCGGCTCATCCGTTTGGTGGAGCTGGGCTTCCCCGAGCTGGGCGAGCTCTTCGATGACCCGGCCTGTCGCACCGCGCGCGAGGTCCTGCGGATCGCCCCCACCGCGGCGGCAGCGAGGAAGCGACGGACGAGCACCCTCGCCGACGCCAACGCCGGAAGGGGCCACCGACGCCTCGGCGAGGCGAAGGCCGAGCGACTCAAGGCTGCAGCGGCCACCAGCATCGCGGTGCCCGAACTCGACGCCGAGGTCGCCTTCGAGATCGACCTCCTGCTCGACCAGTACGACCTGCTCGAACGACAGATCACCGAGGCCGACGCCCACGTCGCCGTCCTGCTCGACTCCGAGCTGGCCCGGCGCCTGCAGACCATCCCGGGGGTCGGGCCCGCCATCACCGCGACGCTCATCGCCGAGATCGGGGACATCCGGCGCTTCGATGACGTCGACCAGCTGCTCGCCTATGCTGGGGTCCACCCTGCCGAGCGCAGCTCGGGCCGGAAGGGCGCGAACCCCGAGACGTCCTGGCACATGTCCAAGGCCGGCAACGCCCACCTTCGGGCGGCCGCCTATCGGCTGGCGGTCGTGGGCGTCACCCACAACCCCATCATCCGGGCCCACTACGAACGCAAGCGGGCCGCCGGCAAGAGCAAGATGAACGCCCTGGGCCATTGCATGGGCAAGGCCCTATCCCTGGTCTGGGGCGTATGGCGCAACGGCACCGATTTCGACCCCGAATGGAGGAATGGGGCTTGACAAGACCCTATGGGATCTAGCCGTCGCCTGGGATGGCCTGCGCCTTCACCAGAATCGGACGGCGCCGGACGCCGAGGCCGATCCCGACAAGCCCTCACACGTGGGCGGCGGATGCCGATACCGGCCGACGTCGCCGAAGAGGTACTTGCCGCAGCCGGCGCAGCAGAGCCTGAGGGCGTACTTGCCCTTCACGATCCGGCCAGGTGTCCGCGTCCGCCGTCGCTCCCGCCGTGTTTGGACGGTCGACCAGAGTGACGGGTCCACGATGGGCGCGATGGCCGCCACCTCGCCGGTGCGCAGGCGTCCGGCATAGATGGGGTTGGTGAGGACTTCCGACACGTGGGTCTTGGCCAGCCCGGTCTGCGCCGCCACCTCCCAGTCAGTGGAGCCTGTGGCGGCAAGCTGGTAGGCCCGGATGACGACCGCGGCCTTCTCCTCGGGTACGGTCCACATGTTCCCGAGAGACGTACCCGATGGGTGACCGACTGGCTTCGCCTGACCAACGACGCGCCGGCCGAAGGCGCTCACCTCATGGAACACCTTGCCCACCTCCACGCGGGGTTCGAGCGCATCCATCCCTCCGCGACGGAAACGGGCGCACCGGGCGCCTGATTCAATCTCGCGCTCGTCCGGCGAGGCTACGCGCTGGCCATCATCTACAAGCGCGACTGGCCCATGTACCTCAAAGCGTTGGAGCGCAGCGACCGGGGCGAGGACGGCCTGCTCGTGGAGCTGGTCGCCCGGGCTGTCAAGGACAGCCTTGACCGATCGCTACAGGTCCTGCCGCTCTCCGCCTTGGCACGCCCGAACCTGACACCGCTGGCACTGCGGCGTGCTGCCGAGAAAGGCCGCCTGAAGGCGGTCCGACGCTCCGCGGGCTGGTACAGCACCAAGCAGTGGGTGACAGCGTACGCGAAGTCGAGGCGTCGCCGGTCGTCCGGCCATCGATCAGGGGAGGGCGCGCGACCGAGCCGACCTGATGCGAGCCCATCAACGCTGCCTCTTGGCTGATCGCGAGGGCGCCATGGCCATCAAGGGCGTTACCCGCTGGCTTCGACAAGAGGTCGCGACGACCAGGGCCCGCCCCGTGTTCGGCTGTCATCACGACACCTCGACTGCCACGTGGAACAATGGTCCACCACGGGCGGGTGAGGGCCTGGCACCGCCCCATTCGGAGGAGGCTCGAAATGGCGACAGATACCAAGTCAAAGCCGGCGTGGGTCGAGCTGGCGACCGACGACCCGGCGGCAGCGCACGAGTTCTACAGCAAGCTGCTCGGCTGGGACGTTGTGGTCTCGGACGATCCGCAGTACGGCGGCTACGCCATGGCGCGCCTGTCCGACGACGAAGGCGATGTAGCCGGTATCACCGCCAAGATGATGCCGGAGGCGCCGACTGCCTGGAGCCTCTATATCGACACCGATGACGCCTCGGCATTGGGCGACGCAGTACAGGCTGCCGGTGGCACGGTGATGGCGCCGGCCTTCGATGTGGGCGACATGGGTCGGATGGCGGTCTTTGCGGATCCGACCGGCGCGGTGATCTCGGCCTGGCAGGCAGTTGGGCCGCGCCGCTTCCGCACCGGCGATGTCGGCGCCATGGGCTGGGCCGAACTCAATTCGCGCGACATCGACAAGGCGACGGATTTCTACGGCCAGGTCTTCGGCTGGACCGCGGAGACCTCCCCGATGGGTGAGGGACAGCCCGACTACACCACCTTCAAGGTGGGTGACGAGGGCATCGTGGGAGGCCTGGAGATGATGCCGATGGTGCCCGCCGAGGTACCGAGCTACTGGATGGTGTACTTCAACGTCCCCGACGTTGACGCCGCGTTCACGAAGGCCATCGAGTTGGGCGCCACTGAAATGGTGGCTCCATCACCCATGCCAGGTGGGCGCTTCGCGATCGTGAACGATCCGCAGGGCGCCATGTTCGGGCTGCTGAAGATCGACCAGGGCTGACGAGGGCGGTGTCGCCGGTCGGAGGGAACCTGACGGCCCGTGACACCGCTTCTTCTATTGGACTTCCAGGCCGCCGCAGGAAGTGGTTGTTCCCCGCCGAGGCTTGCGGCGGCATCCCGGTGACGACCTCGTTCCTGCGTGCTTGGCTTCCGGAGCGGCTGGCTAGTAGGCTGGTGTGACACAGCCTGTCCACGCGCTTGCGCGACGAGCTGGAAGCGTCGACGACCCCGTGCGGGCCCGAAGCTGCTGGTCATCCTCCAAAGTGGTCCATGGCGCCCATCTCAACGTCCTGGGATTCCCCCGGCTCAGCGTCGCCGCTGGCTCAACCCCTTGCGAGCGTTGCAGCTCGCGCAGAGCACGCTAGGCCGAGCGGGTAGTCGGGCGATGTCGGCCGACCCATCGGAAGCTCTCGCCTCAGGTAGTGTCGCCCGGTCCCAGCAGCCGACGCAGATGCGGAGCGAGGCACCGGATACCAGAGGGCCGTCAGTCCGCCGTCGCGCTCCGGTTCAGTCGAAGGCCAGGGAACGGTTCGAGCAGGCCGATCTCGATCGCCCGGTCGATGGCCTGGCTGCGGCTGGACACCGTGAGCTTCCCGTAGATGGCGATCGCCTGGCTCTTCACTGTGTGGCGGGAGACACCCAACCGCTCACCGATCTCCTCGAACGTGAGGTGTGTCGAGAGCATCGGGAGCACCCGCAGCTCAGCCGGCGTGAGCGTCGACGGGCCGCCCAGCGTGCGAGCGGAATCGTCGAGTCGCCCGCGCAGCTCCGCGAGGCGCCCCGGGAGGACGCCAAGGCTAGGCCGCCGTCGGACGACCCGCTCGGCTTCGGAGACCACACTGCGGGCGCCGGCCGGATCCCCGATCGCCAGGTAACTCCGTCCGAGCTCGAGCAATGCCGCGACCGCGACCCAGGGCAGGGCATGGGACACCTGAGGGCGGACCAATAGCGCGTGGACGAGCTCTTCGCGACCGCGGTCCATGTCACCACGATGGATGGCCACGCGGGCCCTCACCGCATGCACGAGAAGCGTCGTGACGATGTCGCCGAGGTGTGCCTGATCGAGGGCGCCATGGCTCTCGCGGGCGAACCTCTCGGCTTCGTTCCATTTCCCTCGCTCCATGGCGAGGACAGCGAGACTCGCAAGTGCCACGTATGCGGATACGCCGGCCATACCCGCAGCCTCGACGGACTCGGCGAACGCGACCTCGGCGAGAGCCGGGTCGCCGCGCAGCGAGTGGGCGGACCCGAGCACGAGGTAGGCGGCGGGACGCCACGGGCTGCCCGGCGCCTCAGTGCCTGAGGCAAGGGTAGCGTCCGCGAGCATCTCGTCCGGTCCATGGCGGACCATCGCTGCTCGTAACGCCGCTCTCGATGACTCGAACGAGGCCGATCCATCCAGCGCCTCTCGGTTACCGGTGGAGCGCTCGGCGATGTCCGCCATGCGGTCCGCGGCCTCCGCACTCCCGTTGAGGGCATGGACCCACGCGGCGACGACTGCGAGCGATGGGTGCCGCACGAAGACCGGGACGTCGAAGTCCTGCAACCAGCGCACCACTCGGTCCCCGTGACCACCATAGTGCGTCCGCACGGTCGCGGCCGCGACGAGTCGGGCGGCCACGTCGACGTCGCCGCCGGCGATGGAATGCTCGATCGCTTGCTCCGATCGCCCCTGTGCTGCGTACCACTCTGCCGCGCGACGGTGAAGCAGGGATGCCGCCCCCCGTTCGCGCTGCTCGAGTTCGCCCTGCAGATAGTCACGCAGCAGGTGGTGATAGCGGAATGCGGTCTCTGCACCCGCGACCTCCACGATGAGCTGGTTCTCGCGCGCCAGCGACCGCAGCCGTTCCGGAGCCACAGGCAGCCCCGAGACGGCGGCTGCCAGATCCGGCTCGATGACCTCGAGGATCGACGTCCGTGTGAGGAGCGTGACGTCGTCCTCGTCGAGGTGGGGCCGGAGCTCCGAACGCAGGTAGTCGGCGATATAGCCGTCCCGACCGGATACTTCGTCGGTCACGACCGCAACTGGGCCACCGTTCTCTTGGGCGAGCGTGGCCAGGTAGATCGCCACGGCCCAACCCTCCGTCCGGGCGGTGAGCGATTCCGCTTGCTCCCGACTCAATGGCTGTCCGGCAGCGTGGGTCAGCGCCTCCGTCTCAGCCACATCCAGCGCCAGCTGGCTGCGGTCGACCTCGAGGAGCGATCGAGCCGCGCGGTACCGCGCGAGGGGCAGATCCGGCCTCGTCCGCGCCGCGAGTGCGACCCGGAAGCCGGGAGGCAAGTGGGTGAGCAACGACTCCAGGGCGTCCAGACATGTCCGATCCACCAGTCGGTGGACGTCATCGAGGATGAGCAGACCGGGGCGGTGCCATCGATCCAGCTCGGCCACGAGGCGGGGCACCGCGGCGCCGAGCATCCGCGTCGGGCGTGCCGACAGAGCGGAAGCGATGGCACCATCGATCGGCGCGACTCGATCGAGCGCCGCCGCGACGTAGGTGAGAAAGACACCCGGGTCGTTGTCGAAGTCATCGAGCGTCAGCCACGCGACGCTCTGCTGCTGAGATGCCGCCCACTCGGCGAGGAGAAGGGTCTTGCCGAAGCCGGCCGGGGCGACGATGGAGACGATCGACCGCCGAGGCTCGCTGGCCAATAGTCCGATGAGTCGCGAGCGCGGGACGGTACCGGGCCCGGGCACCGGCCGCTGGAGCTTCGCGTCCACGAGTGGGAACGACGGCTCGAAGCGCACCTGGACAGGACCGTCGAGCTGCCTGTCCGACGCGCGTGGCGCTCGTTGCTTCGCGCTGGTCCGCGACACATACCCTCCTCATCCGTGTCGGTAGTGCTAGAACCTACCATCCGCGCGACGGTGGAAGCCGGTCAGCCGGGCTGGTGGACCGAGAGGAAGCCCCTGGCTATCGGCTGGGACGCTCGGTCCCCTCCAGGGCAAGGTCGATATCATATCCCGCGGCGAGCGCGATTCGAGGGGCTGCCGATACGACACGCGCCGAGCCGACCGTTCCGGCGACGGCGAGAAGCGCGGCCAACAGGTCGTCGAGCGATGCGCCGGCCAGCTGCGCGGCTTGTACCACCGCGTGATACGACGACTGCGGAGCGTCGAGCGCTACGAGGGCCCCGACCCGGATCAGTGCTTCGGTGCGCTCCTCGAGCCGAGCCACGGCGAGATCCGCGACGTCGAGGTCGGCAACGGCCGCGAGGAGTGCGGGATCCCCGATGGTCAGGCGGCGGAACATCTCGTCAGTGGAGAGCATCGAGTGGACCCCTGCGGTGATTCTGGATCGTGCGATCGCGTGGGATGGACCGGCTCCTGATTCAACGCTCCGACCGGGTCCTCCGACATCGTCCCATGTGGACGATGCGCGGCCACCCGGTGTCAGGTTCCATTGGTGTCTACGACTCCAGGGCACGAGATGAGGGCGACCACGATGGCTGATCCGAGACGGACGCAGAAGAGCGAGGCCTTCGACCGGCACACCGGTACTGAGAACCGATCATGAGCACGCCGGCCGCAGCCACGGGGGCCACGTCGGAGGTCTTGTGGCATGCGCTGACGCCCGACGAGGCGGCCAGTGGCCAGAAGGTCGACCCATCGGTCGGCCTGACGTCGGCCGAGGCTGACGCACGTCGCTCCACCTTCGGCAAGAACGCCTTCGCCGAGGCCAGGAAGGCCTCCCGCTGGCAGATGTTCTCCCGCCAGTATGCGGACCCGATGCAGATCGTCCTGCTCATCGCGGGCGTCGTCTGCCTGTTCCTGCCAGGACAGTTCTTCACGGGTGTCTTCCTGATCCTGCTGACGCTGTTCAACGCCTGGATGGCCATGAACCAGGAAGGCAAGGCGGAGGCGAGTGCGTCTGCGCTCCAGAGCATGATGGTGGTCGACGCGAAGGTCCGTCGGGATGGCGAGCTCGCCGAGATCCCGATGGAGGAGCTCGTGCCGGGCGATGTCGTGAACATCGCGGCCGGTGACCTCGTGCCCGCGGATGCACGCATCCTGACCGCGGCCACCCTGGAGATCGACGAGTCCGCGCTCACTGGCGAAAGCGTGCCCACGCCCAAGCAAGTGGACGCCGTCGCCGTGGACGCCGCCCTCGGTGACCGTGTGGACATGGCGTTCATGAACTGCCAGGTGACCCGTGGCGCCGGCACGATCCTCGTCACCACGACGGGGATGGCGACGGAGGTCGGCCACATCAGCGGCATGCTGCAGGTCGCGAAGGACGAGAAGACCCCGTTGACCCAGCAGCTCGACAAGCTGACGAACCAGATCCTTGTCATCGCCGGGATCGCGCTCGTGGTCAGCACGCTGCTCGGTCTCTATCGCGACGTCCACCTCCAGGAGCTTTTCCTGAGCGCGGTCGCGTTCGCGGTGGCGGCCATCCCTACGGCTCTGCCTGCCGTCACCACTGCGATCCTGTCGAAGGGGTCCCAGCTGCTCGCGGATTCCGGGGCCATCATGAAGCGCCTGCGCTCCGTGGAGACGCTTGGCTCCACCTCCGCGCTCAACTCGGACAAGACCGGCACGCTGACGCTCAACCAGATGACCGCCGTCCAGATGGCCGTGGTGGGCCGGCGCTACTCGATCTCGGGTGACGGGTACTCCACCACCGGGCAGATCAGCCACGCCGGCGGCCAACCCGACGTCCCACTCGAGCAGTACCTGCTGCCGATGGCCCTCTGCGCAGATGCCGAGGTGCGCGATGACTCGCTGGTCGGAGACCCGACCGAGGGCGCGCTCGTCGTGCTCGCCGCCAAGGGCGGCGTGGACCCGGCGCTCACCCGCGAGCGCTATCCCCGCGTCGCGACCCTGCCCTTCGACGCGGCCTACAAGATGATGGCCACGTTCCATCGGATGCAAGATGCCTCTGGCACGGAGCTGATCCGCTGCTACATCAAGGGGGCGCCTGATCAGCTCCTCGCACGCGCCATGGATGCGCACGGTCCCGATGGTGCGATCGTGCCGATCGACCAGATCCGGGACGGCTATCTCGCGGAGAACGACCGCCTCGGCACGCAGGGCCTGCGGGTCATGGCGACCGGCCAGAACGACTTCGACCCAGCCTCGTTCGACCCGGACGCCGACCTACTGCCGCTCCTCGATGGGATGACGCTGCTCGCGATGGTGGGCATCGTGGACCCCCCCAGACCCGCCGCCAAGGCGGCCATCGCGACCGCTCACGCGGCCGGCATCCAGGTCCGCATGATCACCGGTGATCACGCCGTGACCGCCGAGGCCATCGCACGCCATTTGGGCATCGAGGGACGGACCATGACGGGCGCCGACTTCAGGGCCATGAGCGACGACGAGGCCATGCGCGAGATCGACGGTATCGGCGTCCTCGCCCGCGTCTCGCCCGAGGACAAGGTCCACCTCGTCGACATCCTGCGCAAGAAGGGTCATGTCGTGGCGATGACGGGTGACGGGGTGAATGACGCGCCGGCCCTTAAGCAGGCCGACATCGGCATCGCCATGGGCATCACCGGCACCGAGGTCTCGAAGCAGGCCGCGGTCATGATCCTCACCGACGACGACTTCGGCACGATCGTGAAGGCGGTCGGGCTGGGCCGCAACGTCTACGACAACCTGCTGCGCTTCATCCGCTTCCAGATGGCGGGCCTGTTCGGGTTCATCGCGACGTTCCTGGGCTCGTCGCTGCTCAACATCCTTGGTGGCATCCCCTTCCTGCCGCTCCAGACGATGTGGCTCAACTTCACGGTCAACGTGTTCCAGGCCATCGGTCTCGGCTACGGCAAACCGCGGGAGGGCCTCATGGAGGTCCCGCCCCGGCCCAAGGAGCAACCGATCATCCCACGACGTTTGATGGGCTGGCTGGTATTCGTCGGCCTGGTGATGGCTGCTGGCACGCTCGGGGTGCTCGCGTGGGGGAGCAACCAGTACGGCGATGTGGTCGCCCGCACGATGGGCATGACCACCTTCGCGTTCTTCCGCCTGTTCTCCTCCCTGGAGACCGCGGACGAGGACGAGTCGCTGTTCAGTGGTTCCATCCTCGGCAACCGCCCGCTGCTACTGGCGACTGGCCTGTCGGTGCTGACGATCGTGCTGGCGGTGGAGTTCGGCGTCCTCCAGCGGCTGCTGGGCACGACGAGCCTCACGGTCGACCAGTGGGTCATCTGCGTCGCGGTGCCGCTGTCGCTCGTCGTGGTCGAGGAGGTGCGCAAGCTACTGAGGACGCGTGGCCGCGCTGAGCCGTTGACGGTCCCGGCCCGTGCGGCCGCCTGACGACCTGCCGGCACGGCGGGACCAAGAACCAGAAAGGGGAATGACCATGGCGAAGAAGACGGCGAGGAAGAAGGAAAAGGGCGGCAAGGGCCACCGAGATCAGGACCTCCAGGAAGCACCGTCCACAGCGGTCCTGGGCGAGGCCGACGCGAAACTTGGCCGTAAGGACTACGAGCGCGAGATGCGCCACCTCCACGGCGAGCTCGTGGCCATGCAGGAATGGGTCAAAGCGACTGGCGCCAAGGTCTGCATCGTCTTCGAGGGCCGTGACACCGCCGGCAAGGGCGGCACCATCAAGCGCATCACCGAGCGGGTCAGCCCGCGCGTCTTCAAGGTCGTGGCCCTGTCGGCGCCGACAGCGCGCGAGAAGTCGCAGATGTACATCCAGCGCTATATCGAGCACTTCCCGGCGGCCGGAGAGGTCGTCATCTTCGATCGCAGCTGGTACAACCGCGCCGGCGTGGAGCGGGTCATGGACTTCTGCACGCCCGAGCAGACCGAGCGGTTCCTCGAGCAGGCACCGGCCGTGGAGAGGGCCATGGTCGAGTCCGGGATCATCCTCGTCAAGTACTGGCTGGAGGTCAGCCCCGACGAGCAGACGCGCCGCCTCGAGGGTCGCATCAACGACCCCCGCAAGGTCTGGAAGCTGACCGACATGGACCTCAAGTCGTATACCCGCTGGGACGACTACACGAAGGCTCGCGACGCCATGTTCGCGGCGACCGACACCCCATGGGCCCCTTGGTTCGTGGTGGGCACAGACGACAAGGAACGCGGCCGGCTGAACCTCATCAGCCACTTGCTGGGCCAGGTGCCCTACACCCCGCCCAAGTCGAAAGAGATCGCGCTGCCCAGGCGGAGGGTCGCCAAGCGCGGCGAGCATCCAGGGCTGCCGCTGAAGCACATCCCGACGCCCTTCTGATGATGTTGAGGGCACGGAGGCGCTGGGATCCACCGATCAACGATGTCGTGCGTGCCCGCTTGAACCCATGACACGACCGGTTCGACGAGAGCAGATGTCTGCGGGCTCGCGCCTTGAGATCAGACCAGGAGGTCAGAGATGAAGACCATCATCGTCGGCGGAGTGGCCGGCGGAGCATCGTGCGCTGCGAGACTGCGGCGTCTCGACGAGCAGGCTGAGATCATCATGCTCGAGCGGGGGCCGTATGTCTCGTTCGCGAACTGCGGGCTGCCGTACTACGTGGGGGGCGTGATCGCTGACGAGGCCAGCCTCCTCGTCGCCAACGAGCGCGTCTTTCGCGAGCACTTCAACGTCGATTGTCGGACCGGAACCGAGGTCATCTCCATCTCGCCGTCGGACAGGACCATCGAGATCAAGGACCTGCGGAGCGGCTCAGTCACCACCGAGACATATGACAAGCTCGTGCTGGCCCCTGGTGCCGACACGTTCCGCCCGCCGCTGCCGGGGCTCGACCTGCCGGGGATCTTCGAGCTGCGCACGGTACCGGACGCCCGCGCCATCCGTGAGTGGCTCGATCAGGGAACGTCCTTCCTCGCTGGGATGGAGCGATACTCGGGCTTCCAGACGGTACGGCCCAAGACTCGCGCCGTCGTCGTTGGCGGTGGCTTCATCGGGCTCGAGACCGCGGAGAACCTCACCGATCGCGGCTTCGAGGTCACGCTTGTCCAGCGCGGATGGCAGCTCCTTACGCCCCTTGATCCCGAGTATGGCCAACTGGTCGCCGATCACCTGGGGCGTCACGGTGTGAACGTCGTGTTGGGTGATGGTGCGGCCGGGTTCCAGCGCACCACGGATGGAAAGCATCTCGTTGTTCGCACCGAGTCAGGCGCGGAGCTCGTCGCGGATATCGTGATCGTCGCCCTGGGCGTCCGGCCGAATACCAAGCTGGCTGCAGCAGCCGGCCTGACCATCGGTGAGCGCGGCGGGATCGTCACGGATGACCACATGCGCACCAGCGACCCGGACATCTACGCGGTCGGTGATGCGGTCGAGGTGAAGGATTTCAACACTGGTGAGCAGACCCTCGTCGCTCTTGCCGGGCCGGCCAACCGCCAGGCCCGTATCGCGGCCGACAACATCGCCGGGCGTGACTCCGCGTTCCGGGGCACCCAGGGCACCGCCATCCTCAAGCTCTTTGGGGCGACGGCGGCTTGGACGGGCGTCAACGAGAAGACGCTGGAGCGGCTCGGAGACGATGACTTCCAGAAGGTCTATCTCTACCCCAACTCGCACGCCGGCTACTACCCCGGCGCGAAGCCCATCGCTCTGAAGGTCCTCTTCCGGAAGTCGGACGGGAGGCTGCTGGGTGCACAGGCGGTCGGTGAGGACGGCGTTGACAAGCGCATCAGCCACCTTGCCCTGGCCATCCAGCTGGGCGCGACGGTCTACGACCTCGAAGAATTGGAGCTCTGCTATGCACCGCCCTACGGCAGTGCCAAGGACCCCATCAACTTCGCCGGCATGGTCGCGGCCGACGTGCTGCGTGGCGACATGCCCATCACGCACTGGGAATCACTGAACGGGCAGCTCGTCCTGGACGTGCGTCACGATCCCGAATTGGCCGTGGAACAGGTCCCGAGTTCGTTGCACATCCCCCTGGAGGAACTGCGCTCCCGCATGGATGAGCTGCCGCGCGACCGCGAGTTCCTCGTCGTCTGCCGGTCGGGTCAGCGTGCGTATACGGCCACGCGCTGCCTTGTCCAGAACGGCTTCGACGCACGGGTGCTCTCTGGAGGCATGCTCTCGCGCGCGATGCAGCCGCCTACTACGGGGTAAGCCATGCCATGCTCGGGGTTGGTGAGACATGACCTGGGCTGTCGCCAGTCCGGGAGCCCGTTCGATCGTGCGGTGGTTGGCCAGGCCAGCGAGACGAGCAAACTCGTCTCAGCCATCGGGAGCCCACTCCGGGACTGGGCTCGGGCAGCCCGCATAGTCGATGGGCAGACTACCGAACGATCTCCATGGCATGGCCCGGGCTGACCAACCTGTGCGATGCACGGCTCCGCCGCACTTCATCGTCCGATTTGGGCGATGAGGCCGTGACCGCTTGGCTCTACCGTGCGGGTGGGAGACCATCAGCGTTTCCGGACGTGGCTGTCCATGACATCACCCAGAGCCGAATGTCCCCAGCAGTGACAAGGAGTACGAGATGACAGACGAACAGACCAAGGACGTCGACGCCGTCGTGGCCGCCGAGGCGGACGACACCGGCGCCACCGTGGTGGCCGCCGTGAGCGACGAGAGCGGCGTGCAGGCTGTCGGCGCGGTGGTGACCGACTACGACTATGCGGCCATCGTGGCCGCCTTCAACGACGAGGACTCGGCCGTCGCCGCATACGGCAACCTGCTGGATGCCGAAGCGACCGGCGACCTCGGCATCGAGGGCGTGCTCGTCATCAAGACCGATGACCAGGGCAAGGTCAAGATCCAGAAGATGACCGACCACAGCACCAAGACCGGCGTCAAGTGGGGCGCGGTCGGCGGCGTCGTGTTGGCCATCTTCTTCCCGCCCACGCTCATCGCCGGCGCGGTCGGTGCCGGAGTCATCGGTGGTGTGCTCGGCAAGATCCGCCAGGAATGGCACAAGGCTGAAGCTGGCGACGCCCTGACAGGTCGGCTCGGGCCCAATCAGTCGGGCATCCTCGCGCTCGTCAGGGCCAACGACGTGGCGGCCGTCACGGCCAAGATGCCAGCCGCCACCAGCGTCCGCAGCGCCGGAGTCGACGACGCCACGGCCCAGTCCATCAAGGACGCGGCGGTCAAGGCCTCCGCCTGACCCTCGGACAGGAACCGGCACGAGCCCGGGACGGCCCTGGTGGACCTTCCCGGGCTCGTTAGGCATTCGGCGCATCGCGCTTGGGCCACCACCTGAGTGGACGCCGCGTGTTGGCCCGCTCGTTGAGGGCGCTATTGCACTACGTGAGTTGCGGAATCGTCCAGAGATCCGGACTTCGTTCGCGATCCTCTGGTTCAGATCGAGGATGAGCACACCGATGTCAGACGGCAACGTCGACGGCGATCGCCAGGCGCGCCTCCCTGGGGACCTGCCGCTCGACCGCTTCAGCGCCTTTTCCGATGGCGTCTTCGCCATCGCCATCACCCTGCTCGTCATCGAGTTGACGGTCCCGACCGGGCCCGGCCTGCTCAAGAGCCTGGTCAAGGAATGGCCGGAGTTCTTGGGCTATCTCATCAGCTTCGCCTTCATCGGTGCCAGCTGGATGACACACACCCGCACGACGAGGCTGATGCAGGGCGGCGACACCATTGCCGCCGGGCTCAACCTCCTGGCCCTGCTGTTCATCGCCATCATCCCGTTCTCGACCAACCTGATGGTGAGCAACCTCACCGGCCCCGATGCTGGGGTGGCGGTCGTCGTATACGGCCTCAACGTGCTCCTGGGGTCGGTGATGCTGACCTCGCTGATGGCTTATCTCGTACGCCAGCGGACGCTCCTGCTCGACGACATCGCCGATGAGACACTGGCCGCGCAGACCCGGCAGCGATGGGTCTCCAACGGGGTCTGGCTCATCGCCGTGGTCATTGCCTTGGTCGCCCCGTCGCTGGCGGTCGGTCTCTATGTGCTGGCCACGGTCCTGATGTTGGCGCTTCCGTTCCTCCGGGTGCGCCGGATCTGAGTTCCACGCCTGCGGTAGGTCGTGCGGGCGGGTGCGGGAAGCCATAGCCAACCGACTGCGTGTCGGCGGCTTTCACGCGCTCTACCACCCACTTCCAGAGCCCGAGTGACCGCAATCCGCGCAAGGCCATCCATGACGCCGGCCGCTTCTTGTGTTATCAACGTGGTGACTGGCACACCCCCGCGCCCAGCTGGTACGCCGCCTGTGCCGCGTTGACGCAGCCCGTCCGCCGATACAGCCCCGAGAGATGCTGGCGCACCGTCGTCTCGCTGATGCCGAGCTCGTAGGCGGCCGCAGCGACCGAGAGGGCCCGGATGTACGCCCGCAGGACTTCGAGCTGACGCCGGGTCGGGGGCTGACGAGCCATCAGCCGGCCTTCCGCTCATGAACTGGCCACTCCCGCCACGCCGGCGTCCCGTTCTCGAGCACGAATTGAGGCCGGAACCGAAGGTGGGTCAAGCTGGCGCTACCCCTCTCGCCCCGACCAAACCCACCTGTGTGACCACCGGTCTCCAGCTGCGCCGGTAAGGCTGCGCCGAGACCGAGACTAACGGCATCGGGTGTGAGCTGGTATCGCATCCTCTGGTACCCCTCCACTTCGAGCTTGGTGAACAGCGCCGAGGCGAGCGCCTGGCGTCCTTCGGGTCCTGCATCGGTCCACAGGCTGGGTAGCGAGCGCAGGTACGCGACGACCTCGTCGGGTGCCATGCGCTGGTGCTGTCGTGGCTGGCGAGCTACCTGTTGCTCGGCATCGAGCCTGGCCATCGTCGCCTGCCAGGCAGCGATATCGCGGGTCCTGGCGAGCCGTTGTGAGGCTTCGTCGCGCTCCCGCTCGATCCGCGCCAGCGTCAGCTCGTCGGGCTTGGCGAGTCCCTCGCTGTACAGGCGCACGACCTCGGTCATGGCCTGGTCATCGAGATCACCGACCTTGCCGAGGAGCTGCCCGACGGCGTCCTCGTACCAGTCCTACGGGTAGGCATGGCCCTTGATGCGGGTGTCGATCCGGTCGCGGTTCCGGGAACGCCGACAGCGGACGACCGGCTTGGCTGCCAGGAAGCCCTCACAGGTCGGCGGTGGGTGCCGATACCTGCCGACGTCGCCGAAGAGGTACTTCCCGCAGCCGGCACAGCAGAGGCGCAGGGCGTACCGGCCCTTCACGATGCGACCTGGGGTCCGGGTCCTCCGTCGTTCCCGCCGCGTCTGCACGGTCGACCACAGCGACGGGTCGACGATCGGGGCGATGGCGGCCACCTCGCCGGTCCGGAGCCTCCCGGCGTAGATGGGGTTGGTGAGGACCTCCGACACGTGGGTCTTGGCGAGCCCGGTCTGGGCGGCCACCTCCCAGTCGGCCGGTGGCAGCGAGTCGGTAAGCGCGGATGACGGTGGGCACCTTGTCCTCGTCGACCCGCAGGACCGAGGGCTTGCCCTCCCGGATGATGCCGTAGGGCATCTTGTTGCCGCCGGGGACTCCGAGGCGTCTCCGCTTCGCGGCATACCCCTCGCTCACGCGCTTCGACAGCTTCCGGCTATAGGCCTCGGCCTCGTGGGCCTCGCGGATGAACTGGTCCCAGGAGCCCGGGTCGGATGACAGCAGTCGTTCATCCGCGAAAGAGGACGACGACACCGGCGGTATGCAGGTGGTCCTCGACCGCGATGAGCGTCTGCTTGAGGTTCCGGAGGAAGCGGGAGACGTAGCCGACGACGAGGACGTCGAAACCGCCACCCTGTGCGGTGCTAATCATCGTCTCCCACGTGGCGGTGCGCCAGGCCGAGGTCCGGCCCGACGACGCGACCGACCACTCGAGTCCGGCATCGTGGAGGCCGTAGCGCTCGATGGCCCGGTCCTGCTGCTCGCGCTGGGCGTCGGGGCCGAAGTTGTCCCACTGGCCGGCGGTGGACTCGCGGAACCACCGTGCCGCCCGCATGCCCTGCAGATCGTCGAGCTCTCGGGGCAGGACCCTCTTCATGCGGCCGTCCTCCTGTCGGCGGGGCAGGGGACTGTACCTCGACCCCGCCGACGTTCGACGTCCCGGAGCGCGGCCACCAGGGCGAGGACCACGGGGTTCATGGCGACCGGTGGCGCGGGCGTCGTAGCGGGTCGCGGGCTCGGTCGCGGCGGAGTGGCAGTGAAGCGTGTGTAGGAGTGGTATCAGAATACGTGCGAAAGTGGTAGCATCGGGTCCGTGGACTACGTTCCCAGGCTCATTGATCCGCTCCTCGATGTGCTGTCGGCCGAGCTGTCTGCCCTTTTCCTCACCGGACCTCGAGCGTCCGGCAAGACGACCACGGCAAGTCGCCGCGCTGAGACCATCGTCCGTCTCGATCGCGAGGCTGAGGCGGTCGCGTTCCGGGCCGATCCCGACGCCGCCCTGCGCGGTCTCAGCGAGCCCATCCTCGTCGACGAGTGGCAGGTCATCCCGGGCGTGCTGGGAGCGGTCAAGCGCGCGGTCGACGCCGATCCCCGGCCCGGACGGTTCCTGATCACGGGCTCGGTCCGCGGGGACCTCGATGGCGAGACCTGGCCGGGTACCGGCCGGCTGACCCGGGTCCAGTTGTACGGGATGACGGTCCGGGAGCAGGCCAAGGCCGGTCTCGGGTCGCCTTTCCTCGACCGGGTGACGGCCGGTCACGACCTCGCCCCGGGACCGGACACCCCCGACCTGCGCGGCTACGTGGAGCTCGCCCTGCGCGGCGGCTTTCCCGAGCCTGCCCTGCGCCTGGGCGAGCGAGCGCGTCGGGCCTGGCTCGACAGCTACGTTGACCACGTCATCACCCGTGACGCAGAGCAGATGGACGGCGGCCGAGATCCGGCCCGCCTGCGCCGCTACCTCGAGGCCTACGCGCTCAACACGGCCGGGATCGTGCATGAGCGGACGCTCTTCGAGGCGGCTGGCATCAACCGCAAGACGGCGCAGGCGTACGAGCGCCTGCTCACGAACCTGGTGGTGGTCGAGGCCTTGCCGGCATGGACGTCCAACCGACTCAAGCGCCTCGTCTTGATGCCCAAGCGCCACGTCGTCGATCCGGCGGTTGCGGGTGCCGTCCTGGGATTCGACTCCGATCTCGTGCTCAGGAACGGCGATTTCCTCGGGCGTCTGCTCGAGAGCCTCGTGGTCGCCCAGCTCCGAGCGGAGCTCGCGGTGACGGCCGGCCGGCCGCGGCTGTACCACGTGCGCCAGCAGCAGGGCCGGCTCGAGGTCGACCTGCTGGCGGAGCTCGCCGGCGGCCGCCTCATCGCGATCGAGGTCAAGGCCGACGCCGCCCCCACTAGCGACGCGGCCCGGCATCTGGCGACCCTGCGGGACCGGTACCCGGATGTGTTCGTCGCGGGTCTCGTCCTCCACACTGGCCCGCGTGTGTACCGACTTGGCGACCGGCTCCTCGCGGCACCGATCTCGGTGCTCTGGGGCTGAACGGAGACGAGCAACTGTGCGCCGCGCTGCGACCTGACGACGATGCGACCCGCGATCGTGACCGCGGGTCGCATCGTCGGATGCGGCTGCGGACGGGTCGCTGACCTTTGGTCCGAACCGTTAAGGACTCCTTCACGGTTGCGTCCTCCATCAGCTCTTTCTCCTCGAAGACGTTCCGTCCACGCAGACTTGCGTCCCGTCGAGCAAGGTGCGCGGTCGGCACAGCTTCGACCCGTCGCTGGGTGATTGGAGACCATCAGTCAGGCAGCTGATGCGCCCGCGGTCGGCCGGAGTCGTAACGCCCAGCCAGGACGTGCTCGCCGTCGGTGGCGGGCCGAAGGAGGCCGTTGAGCCGCGATGGGCGCGTCTCGCCCTTCGGGAGCCCCGCGCAGGGGGCGTCCGAGCCGCCTCTCCTCTACCCAACGGATCCACCTACTCGCGCGTCGGGAGCGGGCCTATCATCGACGGCGATGCGCTGGTTGTCGGTGCTGTTCCTTCCCTTCCTGCTCGCGGGCTGTGGGCTCCTGGGCGAGATGCCGCCGGAACCCCAAGGGATCGAGCACGACGGGTACATCCTCGCGTGCCGGGGCGTCGCCATCGACGACTGCACGCGCGAGGCCGACCACATCGCGGACGACCTCGACAGCGGGGAACAGCTCCGCTGGATCATCGTCCGCCCCGATGGCCACGAGGCCTGCTGGCAGGGGTTCTTCGAGGCCGGCTGCGAGATCGGGCACTTCGGGTTCGGGGACGAGTTCCCGCCCGAGGTCTCGCCGGTGCCATAGCGGCCTACCCACGCCGGGCCTCCTGCCCGGTGAACGCCTTCCAGTGGAGGAACGACGCCATGCGGGCATCGCCCAGGCGGGCCGCCGTGGCCGCGCTCGGGTAGCGCTCGAGGAAGGCAAGCGCGATATCGCTGCTCACGTCGGCGAAGACCTCGCCCGCTCCCGGCCAGGCGGCCGCCAGCACAGCACGCCGGGCGATGCGTTCTGGACGTTGCGTTCGCACCCGATGGTTCGGTGTGGGCTGTCACCGATGAAGGCGATGATGATGACCCCGGCGGCGCCGGGATCTACGTCATCACGCCCGAGGCCGTGGCGGACGGCGGGTAGCGGTCACCGCGACCAGCCGGTCACGCTTGTCTGAGGACCGGCCGTTGCCGGTCGCCAAAGGGAGGGAGTGAAGGTCGCCCGCCGCGCCTGGCTCCTGAGGCGTGAGCGACATCGCTCGCCGCAGACGATGGTCTGACGGCGCCGGCCGTCGAGCGGGACGCCACAGCCAGCGCAGACGCGTCTGGTGGGCCGGCGACCGACCGCGGTGCGGTGAGTCTCGCACCAGATCGGGGGGCGGCCAGGGCCGGGGCGGTCCTCCAGCTCGACGCCACACAGCCGGCAATGTCGGGGCGAAATGACCATCGCCCGCAGTTGCGCCGTAGCCATCCAGGCCACGGCCTCGAGGTCGTCCATCACGACCATCATCCCATCGGGCGACCGAGTTTCCGCATCAATACGGCCGAAATCGGTGAAACTCGGCCGCGCGTGCAACACGCTACGGGGTCCCCCCGGGCGCCCATGTCAGCGCCCTGTGGGTACCGGTGGTCAACGCCGGCCGCAGGGCCGACGGGCAATCAGTTCTGATTCCAGACTAGCCAGCGGTCCCGCGCGCGCCATAGCTTCGAGTCTCTAGTTGTAGTTCCCGGGGTTTATGAGACATCGGCGTCGAGCGGGTACTAGCGTGGCTGCATGCCTGGCATCCGCTCCGACCCTCATCGTCGTCCACTCCGCCATCGATACCAGGAGGGGCCCGGGTTCCTCTTCCTCGCCACGAGTGGTGGGCGGCCACCGGCCCGTCAGCACGGCGAGGACCTGGCTGGCCTGCGCTTCCGCATCCGCTGCGTGCGGACGGCCGACGAGGAGGGCATCGGTGCGGCCCTCGCCCTCGGGGTCAGCCGAGCCAGCCTGCATCGCTGGCGACGGTGGTACGCGACCGACGGCCTCGAGGCTCTGCGGGACCGTCGACGCGGTCCCTGCCCGAGCGGCTGCCCGCCTGGGTCGAGCGGGCCGTCATCGTCGTGCGCCTGCTGACGTACTGGAACAGCAAGCGCCTCGCCGCGGAGTTCACGCGCCGGGACATCTATCCGCTCGGCCACCACGCGGTCGATGCGCTGCTCGGGGACCTCGGTGCCGCCCGACCGGGGGTCCATCGCCCTCGGGGGCCGGCCTACGAGCGGAGCCGACCCGACGAGCTCTGGCACATCGACATCAAGGGGCCCTTCTGGCTGCGGCGGACAGCGGACGAGCACACGAAGGTCTGGATCGTCGGGCTGGTGGATGACCACAGCCGCTTCCTCATCGGCCTGCGCGTGCTGCCCCGGCCACGGGCCGAGCCCATCCTCGAGTGGCTGGGTGACTGCCTCGAGCTGGTGGGCATCCCGCTCGAGGTCATGAGTGACAACGGCGCACCCTTCGCGGTCTGGATGCCCGGGGTCCTCACGCTCTTCGGCAAGACGCTCGAGCAGTTGCACATCAAGCACGTCCGCACGCAGGTCAACTCACCCTGGACGAACGGTAAGATCGAGCGCTTCTGGGGTGTGCTCCAGTCGGAGCTCCTCGACCGTGAGCTGTTCCCCACGCCCGAGGCGGCGGACGAGGCGCTCATGCGCTTCGCGCTGTACTACGACTACCACCGCCTCCATGGGGAGCTCGACTGGCAGACCCCTGCCGAGCGCTACGAGGGCACGCCCTTCACCGACCGGGGCTTCGAGCACGTGCCGGCGCTCGAGCATCTGCAGGCCTGGCTCAGTGAGCTGATGGCCGCCTGATCCGATGTCTCATAAACCCCGGGAACTACATCTAGTGTCTCGTGCCGCTAATGGCTAGCAGCATGGTGTCGGACTCGGCTACGATCGGGGCATGGCTCAAGCACCCGCCCCACCACTGTCCGTCCCCGGGGCCGACAAGGCCGTCCTCGAGGCCGTGATCCGGGCACCCACGAGCGAGCAACGGCTCGTGACCCGCGCCCGCATCGTGCTGCGCTCGGCCGAGGGCATCGCGATGGAGCACGTCGCGCGCGAGCTGGGCGTGGCCTTCATGACCGTGAAGCTGTGGCGCCGCCGGTATGCGGAGGCGGGCCTCGCGGGGCTCGCCGACCGACCCCGACCGGGCCATCCGCCGACGTACGGCCGCGAGGACCGCGACCGGCTCCTGGCCCTCACGCTGGGCCCACCGCCCGAGGGCACGACCCACTGGAGCGTGCGCAGCATGGCGGCGGCCAGCGGCATGAGCCCTTCCACGGTGCACCGCCTGTGGTCCGAGCTGGGCCTGAAGCCACACCGCACCGAGACCTTCAAGTTCTCCACCGATCCGGCGCTCGAGGCCAAGGTCCGCGACATCGTCGGGCTCTACCTCGACCCACCCGACGGCGCGGTCGTCCTCTCGGTCGACGAGAAGACCCAGATCCAGGCGCTCGACCGCACGCAGCCCATGCTGCCGATGCGCCCGGGCCAGGCCGAGCGGCACACCCACGACTACAAGCGCCACGGCACGACCTGCCTGTTCGCGGCCCTCGAGGTCGGCAGCGGCGCGGTCACGACCGACCACCGCGCCCGTCACACCGGGGCCGACTTCCTGGCCTTCATGAAGCGGGTGGCCCGAGCGTACCCGAGGGCGAGCTGCACGTCGTGCTCGACAACGTCTCCACCCACACGACCCCCGCGGTCGGGCCTGGCTCGAGCGGAACCCGCGCATCACCTTCCACTTCACGCCCACCAGCGCCTCCTGGATGAACCAGGTCGAGACGTGGTTCGGCATCCTCACCCGCCGCGCTATCCGGCGGGGCAGCTTCGGCAGCGTCAAGGAGCTCATCGCCATGATCGATGCCTTCACCCGCAGCTGGAACGAGGTGCCAGCCCCTTCGTCTGGGTCAAGACCGCTGATGCCATCCTCGCCAAGGCCGTGCGCAAGCGGCCAGCCAATAGCGAATCGGGACACTAGCGAACCGAGCAGGATGGAGGACGCCGTGATGGCAGGAGACGCTGGACCCGAGCAGCACGAGGTCATCGTCATCGGTGCGGGCCAGAGTGGGCTCGCCGCCAGCTACCACCTGGCCATGGCCGGGATCGACCACGTGCTCCTGGAGCGGGGTGAGCGGGTCGGGGACGTGTGGCGCGCTCGCTACGACTCGCTGCGGCTCTACTCCCCTGCGCGCTACGACGCGCTCCCCGGCTTGCCCTTCCCGATCGACCCGCTGACATTCCCGAGCGGGCGCCAGATGGGCGACTACCTCGAAGGACTACGTGAGCCACTTCGGGCTGCCGGTGCACGCGGCGTCCCGGTGCGCGGTCTGAGCCGCGACCCAGACGGCTTCGAGCTCTCCACGGACGCCGGCGCGTACCGCGCACCGCAGGTGATCCTCGCCACCGGCCCCTTCCAGCATCCGTACGTGCCCGAGTTCGCCGGCGAACTGGACGACGACATCGAGCAGCTGCATTCGGCCGACTATCGCAACCCCGACCAGCTCCCTGACGGACCGGCGCTGGTGGTCGGCGCCAGTCACTCCGGCGCGGACATCGCCTTCGAGCTGGCGGCCACGCGGCCGACGATCCTGGTCGGCCGCAGCCATGGGCAGCTGCCCTTCTCCATCGATGGACGTGTGGCGCAGTACGCCTGGCCGCTCTGGCGGACGATCGCGACGAACCTGTTGTCGCTCAGCACACCGATCGGACGGAAGATGGCGCCGCAGGTTCGCAACGGCGGCGGTCCGCTGTTGCGCCATCGCAAAGCCGACCTGGAACGTGCCGGCGTGGAGTGGGTCGAGCAGCGCGCCGCCGGCGTCTCGGGCGGCAAGCCCCTGCTCGCCGACGGAAGGGTGCTCGATGTCTCGAGCATCGTCTGGTGCACCGGGTTCCGGCCTGACTTCTCGTGGATCGAGCCGCCGGTCGTCCAGGACGGAGGCTGGCCAGCGCAAGAGCGCGGCGTCGTCACATCCTCACCGGGCCTCTACGTGCTGGGTGTCCCCTTCCTGCACAGCTTCGCGTCGATGCTCGTCCTCGGTGCCGGTGCTGACGCGGCTCACGTCGTCAGTAAGGTCCAGGCCTCGACGCCGGCGAGCGCAGCTGCGGCCTGACCGCCGCCCGTCGTCAGGAGCGCGAGCCGGCCTGAAGCTCACCGCTGCCGCTGGCTCAGGCCCTTCCGCGTTGTAGCTCGAGCAGCACGCCCGCCCGTCGGCTGGGTCGGGCACGTGAGGTAGCTTCCACGGGCGATCACGCCCCGGTCGCCCCGATAGATTGGACGTACAGGCGGTGCGGCAGGCTCTGTGGGTCGATGATGTGCGTCGTGCACGCCTCGATGAGCGCGCCATGATCGAGGAGGGGCCGCAGCACCAGCAGCAAGGCACCCGATGTGGCGGCCGTCCTAAGCGCGGTGACGCCAGCGCCCCTGAGCGCTGCGGAGCGGCCGGCGTCGTCCGAGCCGACGCCGATGAGAGCGCGGTCGATGACCTCCCGTAATCCGGTGCTGGCGTCGAGGATGTCGTCCAGCGTCTCGTGAGCCCTCCGGGCAGCGGTGTCGACCTCGCTCAGTAGTCCGTGCCTCTTCGCTCGGGATCGCGCTTTCTCGATGGCCTCCACAGCAGCGACCGGTGGCCCGGTCGAGTCTCTCAACACGAGTGCCAGCGATGCCCAGTCATCGACGTCGAGTTCGGCAACCTGTTGCAGGAACACCTCGACCTGCTCCGAGTTCGGTCCGTAGTTCATGACGTCGGCTATCGCTGCCCCTGCTAGTCGATGACTCGATCATCCGCACCCCGGTCGGGAGGTCAAGAGCCGGACGGCCCCACTCCGTCTGGCCGTGCGCGATGCCGCATCTGATCCCTCGCGATGAGCCGGAATGCCGCGCCGAGCGCCAGGGCAAAGGCGCTGGCAGCGACCAAGGCTACCTGCCCGAGGAACACGAACCACTCGATGTCCTGCCGAGTCGTGAACAGCAGCGCCACCGAGCCGATGATGAAGGCGCCGATGCCGCCGAGAGCCAGCGAGCGGGTGCCGCCCCTCAGCATCATCATCACGGTCACCGCAAAGGCCATCAGTGCGGCCATGAACATCAGGCCTTCGATGGTGGTCCCCGAGTCGGCAAAGCCGAGGGTGAGCAGCGCGAACAGGAACGCGGGCAGAGCGACGAACACCGCCGTGACAAGACTCCCGAGGCGCACGAGGGCACGGCCCACGCGGTCGAGTCGCGGTAAAGCCGTCGTGCCCGTAGCCGTCACCGACCGGCCACACGATGCCGCACCCGTCCGATGACCACACCGATGAGCCAGGAGGCCAGCACAAGGATGGTCACCACGACCGCAGCGAGCACGAAGTAGAAGTAGCCGTCCTCGCGGTTCTCGCTAAGACTACCGTCCGCGAGGAACACGCCGACCATGGCGGCAGTGGCGACGGACACGCTCATCACGAACCCCCGCGTTCGTTCCATCGACACCCCGAAGCCGAACGCCAGCCCGAGTGTCACGATGATAAGGACGAGCGGCAAGAACCCCTGGGCGTCGATTGCTGATATCAGATACCAGAAAGCGCCCACGGGGAGGGCAAGAGCCACCGCCCGGACGAGGTTGTCGAGCCGCCCTTGATCCGGCGAACCCTCGACGAAGTGCTGGTCGGTACGCTGTTCCATCTCTACTTGACCTCCCTCGCTGTCGTTGATGACGAGACCATCGCGGTAGCGGGAGGTCGACACATCGAGCAACGCCTTAGGAGTCGCCTTATTTCTGGGAGGCTGACGCTCTGCCTCGGGCGCGAGCACGCAGCCGAGATATGAGCGCATGGGGCCGGGCAGGCGACCCCATGAACTTGGCCTCCGCGCTTGACCGGTCCTGAGATAGTTGCCGCCTCCTGGGACAGATGCCCGCGCCCGTGCAGGTATGAGGTATGGAGGCACAGACCAGCGTGGTCGATCAGAGGCAGGTCGCGATGCTTGCGTCTGCTGCCGCCGGCGACGAGATCGCTTTCCGCCGCATCGTCGCCGAGCACCATGACGACATGCGCAAGGTCTGCCTTGCCATCGCCGACGATCGGTCCATCGCGGACGAGGCGACGCAAGCGGCCTGGGTCATCGCCTGGAAGCGGCTCGGGGACGTCCGCGAGATCGGGCACCTCCGCACGGGCCGACAGCGACCCGGCGACGCGTGCCGCCGCTCGAGACCTCGATGGGCGCCGTGCCAGAGTAGCTCGCGAAGCGATCAGCAGACCCGTTGTGACGCCAGCGGCGTAGGCGGCGCCGGCACCCACCGCGTTCCTCGCGAGCGACGCGTTCCCTCACGTGTCGCCGACTGGGTGCCGCACGAGCCGTCGCCTGGGCGCGGTGACCGGACCCAAGGCATCCACCAACAGCCGGAGCGTCCGCGTATCCTGCATCCGTGAACCCGGAGACACGCTACGCGCGTGCTGGCGACGTCCACGTCGCGTATCAGCTGCTCGGCGAGGGACCGGTCGACGTCGTCCTGGCGGACCAGTGGTTCAGCAACATGGATGGTCAGTGGGATGTGCCGCCATTGGCCGAATTCCGGCGGAGGCTGGCCTCGTTCAGCCGCTTGATCATGTTCGACCGGCGCGGCATGGGGCTGTCCGATCCGGTCTCCATCCAGGCGCTGCCCTCCCTCGACGCTTGGATGGACGACCTGGGGGCGGTCATGGACGCGTCGAGCAGCGATCGCGCGGCTCTGATCGCGAACATCGGCGGGGCCATCACCAGTCTCGTGTTCGCCGCCTCACATCCGGACCGGCTCAGCTCCCTGATCATCGTTGACGGCTTCGCCCGGGTCGGGTCTACGCCCGACTACCCGATCGGTATGTCGGCCGAGGAGGTGGAGCGCTTGCTCGGGCGGATCGAGCCGAACTGGGGTAGAGGGCTGATGCTCGACGCCTTCGCGCCGACCATGCGCGGCTCGCCGGGGCTGCGCGAGACCTGGGCACGCTTCGAGCGCATGGCGACGAGCCCCGGCAGCGCGCGGGCGATCGTGGATTGGATCTTCCAGAGTGACGCCCGCGCCTTCCTGCCCACGATCAGCGTCCCGACGCTCGTCCTCCAGCACCCCGAAGGGAGGACCTTCCCGCCCGCGCTCGGTCGGTACGTCGCCGAGCACATCCCGGACGCGAAATACGTCGAGCTGCCCGGACCGGATCAACTCATCTGGGCCGGCGACCAGGCCCGCACGGTGGCGGAGATCCAGGGGTTCATTACCGGCGCGCGGCCGATGCAGCCGGCCGACCGGGTGCTGGCGACAGTCCTCTTCAGCGACATCGTCGACTCGACAGGGCGGGCTGCCCGACTGGGGGACCACGCCTGGCGCGAGCTCCTCGGGAAGCACGACCGGCTGGCCCGCCGGGCCGTCAACGCAGAGTCGGGCCGGGTGATCAAGTCGACGGGCGACGGGATCCTCGCCACGTTCGACGGCCCGGCTCGAGCGGTCCGTGCCGCACGCGAGCTATCGATCGGTGCCCGTGAGCTCGACACTCCGGTTCGCGCCGGCCTTCACGCGGGCGAGATCGAGATCCTCGAAGACGATGTGGCGGGGCTCGCGGTGCACATCGGCGCACGGGTCGCCGATCTTGCCTCGCCCAACGAGATCCTGGTCACGAGCACGGTGAAGGAGCTTGTCATCGGCTCGGGCATCGAGTTCGAGGATCGAAGCAGCCGAGTGCTGAAGGGCGTTCCGGGACGGTGGCGCCTCTTCGCTGTCGCCGACGGTTAGACGCAGGCCCCCCACGGGCCGGATCAGCGATGCCGCCCAGCTCCTCGGTGTGCCGACCGCCACCTTCTACTCACGCCTCCGGGCTGCCCATGAGCGGCTCCGCGCCCTCCTCGAGAAGGCAGAGCCCAGGGAGACCGAACGGTGAATGACCGCGACCTGTCCGCAGCCCTGAGCGCCATCCACGAAGACAGGATGAGTCTTCCCGCTCCGCCATCGCTCCATCGCCGCGCCCGGGCAGTGCCGGCCCAGACGCCCCACCAACGCGGCTGGCTTCCGACGATCTTCACCGCGAGGTTCCCGTCCGTGTTCAGCGCGACCAGGTTCGTCGTCGCCGGTGCCATCGTGGCGCTCTTCGGCGGCTTCCTGCTGGCGGGGGTGGTGACGCGACCACGTGACGAGTCGCGGCCCGCCGTGGGGGCGTCGCCATCGGTCGAGGTGTCCACTCCCGCTGAGACGTCGACGTTGGTATGGGAACGCGTGGATATCCCGGACGGACTCGAACCGAGGAGTATCGACCTCAGATCGACCGGGTCGCACTTCGTGGCCTTCTGCCGCCAGGCGCCAGCGCAGGGCGGCCGCGGGGGTCTCGGGCAGGGCCGGGGTGTCACGGGACGCCGCGTGCAGGCGTCCCGCCATCCAGCGCAGGAAGCGGCCTGGGTGGCCGCGTCGCAGGAGCGCCGTGAACCGATGCCGTGGCAGGGCTGCGACCTGCTGGGGCGTGAGCCCCGTGCGCAGCCGGGATGCGATCGCCGGTGCGGGGGATGGCCTGGAGCCACCGCCAGTTTCTCTCGCTGAAGCCCGCGCCCACCTTCGCCTGGACGGCCAGCAGCGGCGTCAGCACGTCGGTCGGCTCGCCGTATTGGCCGACGCGGCGGCCGCCGAGCTCCGAGGCGAGGCTGCGTTCGAAGTCATTCCCACGCCGCGGTTGGAGCGGCCACGGCGGGAGCGGACAGGGTCGATCATCGTGCCCTCACAGCCGCTGCCCCTTCCGTGCCGTATGCCAGCGCGACAAGGGCAGGCAGGCTCGGAACGCCGCCGGGTCGTCGTCATCAACCTCGACGTCGATGACCCGGACCCCGCCGTCGGTGACGTGGAGGACGGCGTAGCGCTCGATCGTCGGCATGGGATAGGCGAGGGGACTGCCCTGCGGCGCGATAAGGGCGGCCTCGCCGTAGGCCAGGAGCTGCAGCCGAGTCTCAGAGAAGACGTCCAGGCCCGATTTGACATCGGCGAGGACGGCCCCCCGGTCTCGTCGTAGGCGAGCAGGTCGAGGGTGCCGCCGTAGCCCAGGGCGGGTTCGACGACGAAGGCTTCAGCGAGGCGGATGCGCCAGCCCGACGACGCCCACCAGGCAGCGTACGCCTCGACCCGGGCGCGAATCGTCGGAGAGACATCCGGTAGGGGCTCACCACGCGCGATGCGCTCGGCCATGTCGTGGATGTCCGAGCCTGCAGCAGCCGCTTCGTCGCGCTTCCAGCCCGACTGTGCCGTCAGCGCCCTGATGACAGGGCCTGCGCGAGGCTTGGGTGGCGGCGCATGCGGCTGGCGAGAATGCGAGCGTCGGCGGCGGTGAGGCGGCGGACGCGGCGTAGGCAGTCCGCCTACTGAGCGATGCCTCGGGCGCAACTCCGGGGCCGTAACCTCCCCTGCAGGCGTGCGGATGCTGGACTCCTGCGCCCACGCGCCAGTACGTAGCCCTGTGGCGCCCACGGGCGAACACGACGACCTGTACGAGACACACTTGGGCCTCCCCGAGCATCTAACCGGGCATGGAGGCGATGACGAAGGCGCTCGACCCCGATATCTCGGCAGCGATCGCACCTGCGGCTGCCGGCGACGACCTCGCCTTCGGACGCATCGTGGCTGCCTACCACAACGAGATGTACGGCATCTGCGTCGTGATCTGTCGCGACCGCTCCCTGGCCGAAGAAGCCGTACAGGCTGCATGGTCGATCGCGTGGAGGAAGCTCGGCTCGGTACGCGAGCCCGAGCGCCTCCGCCCCTGGCTCGTCTCGGTGGCGGTGAATGAAGCCAAGCAAATCCTCCGGAAGCGACGGAGACGCTCGGAGGTCGAGGTCGCCGGTGGTGCATTCGAGAAGCCGGGCGGCGCGGATCCGGCGGCGAGCATCTCGCGTCTGGACCTTCGGGCCGCCATGCAGCACCTCGATCCGGACGACCGTGCGCTCCTCACGATGCGCTACGTGTTCGGCTTCGATGCGACCGAACTCTCGACCGCCCTCGGGATCAGCCCGGCGGGCACTCGTACCCGCCTGAAGCGCCTTCTCGACCGGCTCAGAAAGGAACTCGACTGATGGATGACCTGACGGCCCTTGAACGCGAGATCTCTGACGAGCTGCGGCGTGAGATCGGCCCACTGCCGGGCTTCGATGCGATGTCGATCGTCCGCTCCGTCACCGCCACCCAGTCCCCCAAGTGGAGGTTCAAGACCATGTTCAGTGTCGCCAAGTTCGCCGCCGCCGGCGCCATCGTGGCGCTGTTCGGCGGGTTCCTGCTCAGCACTCAGCCTTTCGACCAGCAGGGCAGCACCGTGCCAGGGGCGGCGACCGACACCGGACGGGGAGCGCCGGTCGAGGTCAGCGGTGAGATGACGCTCCCATGCGGGTCCGGCAGGGGCAAGGACTCTGGGCTCGAGGTGGTCGCTGGCGTCGAGCAGCGTCGCGGTGGGTTCTGCTGGAGCCACAGCCATACGTGGAGCGACCCGCGGCTCAACGGCTCGATCACAGACGCAGTGAACTCGGACAAGTACATCGAAGGGAGCGGTCCCATGGTCGCCACTCGGGTCCTCACCATCGAGAACGCCGGGGGCGCGTGGCGGATGCGACCGCTCGTCTATGTCTTGGACCCGGCCCCGAGCGGGCCGGGTCCGGAAGGCGGCATGCCTGACGTCCTCAGCGGCGACACGACATGGGTCTTTGACGGGGAGGGTGACTACGAGGGCCTCGTGGCGGTCCTTCGAGTCGAGGATCCCGCCACTCCCCATGGCTTCATCATCGATGGCGAGTTGCCGCCGCCACCTGGGTCACCGGAGCCATTCGTCGAAGAGTAGTCGTGGCCGTGTGATCGCCTCAGCGAGTTTCCGAAGCAACCGTCCCGCGAGGATGGCCTGGGCACGATATGCGCACCGAGCACTGGCGGGCCTACATGAAGAGCCTCCGCGTGGCGCGGAAGCGGAGGTCCGCGACACGATCAGAGCATGGATCGTGGATACGGACCTGACTCAATACAGCACTAGGCTCGTCGGTCCACGCTGACCGACCGGTCCAGCAGACACTGGGGGGAGAAGGGAGAGCCCGGTGAGGACACACAGCAGGTCCATCACCATCCTGGCCATCGTCATCGGGGTGCTGGGGGGCTCGGCGGTCGGGGCCACGGCACAGGAGGATGTGATACCGCAGCCGCCCACCGAGTTCAGCGGGCACATCGAGTGCGGCCCCGAGCTCAGCTCCGGCACGGACGAACGGCAGACCCTCGGGGTCGGTGACGAGCAGGTCATCCGCGTCACCAGCCGTGGCTGGGCCTGGCAGCCGTCGGTGACGACGATGAGCGACCCGCGCCTCGAGGGCGCGTACCAGCTCAGCTTCGACTCCGACACGGTCAGCCCGGCGGGCACGAGCGGCCCGAGCGTGGGCTCGGGGACCTGGCGCATCGAGAACGACGAAGGGGCCTGGCAGGGCTCCTTCCCGGTCATCCAGTTCGCCGATCACACGACCACGGTCACGACCCCGCTCGTGGGCGAGGGTGCCTACGACGGGCTCACCGCCATCTGGGAGTCGCGACACGACGCGAGCGCCTGCTCCTGGGAGGTCCGGGGCCTCATCATCGCGGGCGAGCTGCCGGATGCACCCGAGCCGGTCATGGCCGAGTAGCCCATCGAGTGGGACCAGCATCAGGGGGCCCGTCCCGCTCTGGGGCGGGCCTCGTCGTCGCCGTCGACGTGCCGCTGTCCGCTCCGGGACGCTACCGCTGGCAGCGGCCAACCGACGCCACCCCGACTCTGATTGCGGCACGTCGGCGCCCCGTCGCAGCCGTGGGCGAACGGGGCGCCCATCCGCTCACGCCCGGTGCGCCTGGCGCCTGATGCGCGAGCGGCAGCGCTCGCCGCAGACGATGGTCTGCCGGCGTCGGCCGTCGAGCGAGATGCCGCAGCCCCGCAGACGCGTCCGGTGGGCCGGCGGCCGATGGCGGTGCGGTGGGCCTCGCACCAGACCTTTGGACGGCCACGGCCGGATCGGGCCACCAGCTCGCGCCGCACCGGCGGCAATGGCGGGGTGGGGTAACGAGCGCCCGCAGCTGCGCCGTGCCCATCCGCGCCACGAGTCTCGAGGTCATCCATCACGACCAGCATCCCATCGAGCGACCGGGTTTCGGTATCAATTCGGCGTAATCAGGCGAAACTCGGCCGCGCGCGTAACGTGCGGCGTGGGTCCCCGGGCGCCCATGTCAACTCCATGTGGGTACCGGTGGTCAGCGCCGGGCTCGACTCTGGGCTCAGTGCCGCCGCTCGGGGAGTCCGTCCAGGGCGATCGGCTTGGCAACCAGGGCCCGCCCGCATGGCCGCTGCTGGACCTGTCCTGATGATCACTCATGATGGACCCATGGCAGCGTAGAGTCGCCAAGGATCAGGAACGCCCTTCAGCATCCGCTGCCCTCTGTCTTCGAACTCGACACCGGAGCCGGCGACTAGGTCCTTCACCGTGCTGGAGACAAGCACCTCCCCAGGGTCAGCTAGCCCCACGATGCGCGCGCCGATATTGACGGCGATGCCGGTCATCTTGCCCTCGTGGGTCTCACACTCACCGGTGTGGAGGCCAGCACGGACATGGACGTCCAAGTCAGCGAGCGTGTCGCGGATGGCCAAGGCCGCCCGAACGGCTCGAGCGGGACCGTCGAACGACGCGAAGAAGCCATCGCCCGCGGTGTCGAGCTCCCGGCCCTGGAACCGGGCGAGTTCGCGACGCACCACGCCGTGGTGGCGCTGGAGCAGCTCGCGCCAGGCTTCGTCCCCCAGTCGCGATGCCAGCTCCGTGGACCCGACGATGTCCGTGAAGAGAAGCGTGGCCAGTACGCGCTTCGACTCGCGCGATCGCTTGAGCCGACCGACGAATGCACAGAGCGCATCCATGAAGCCAGCGTGGCTTTCATCATCGACCCAGGTGTAAACGCCCCTGAACGTGGGAAGCTCGACGATCTCGGCGTCGGTGATGCGGGCCGCGACATAGTGCCCTGGGCCCGGCATCACGGCCCGCGGAAAGACGAGCGTCGGGCAGCGCACGGCTGTGAGTACGTCAGTGATGTCCAGGGCCATCGCGGAGCGGTGGTGCGTGAGTGCGGCGCCCGGGCTGAGGCTGCGGCGCATGTGCCAGACGAACCAGTCGCGGAAGTGGGGGTCGTCGGCGACCTCCGGTGCCCACTCCCTGACCATGTCCTCCAAGTAGCCGCGCTCCCCCCACTGGGAGCGCATCTGTCTCAGCTGCTCCTGCTGCTCATCGATCCGCGGCGCCCATGGGTAATCCGGCGCGTGACTTCCCCGCGCCTGTGGGTCCACCAGGACGAGGGCGGCACAACGCTCTGGGTACGTCGCGGCGAAAAGGACGCCAACCCCTGTGGATGATGAGCCGGTGAACACGACGGCGCTCTCCGACCCGGCGTCGTCCATGACGGCGCGGATGTCGTCCATGGATGTCTCTACGGTCGGCACGTCCCGTAGCCGGTCAGACAGACCTGAGCCGCGCTTGTCGAGCATGAGTAACCGACCGGTCGTCGCGAGGTCTTCGATGAGGCGTACGAGCAGTGGCTGCTCCCATGTCGATAGCAGGTCACCGGTGATGCCGCGGACGAAGACGATGTCGGGCGGCCCAGAGCCCACCGATTGGTAGGCGATGGCGACATCACCGCTGCGCGCATAACGGACGTCGGGCATCTGCACGCCCGAAGTCTATGCTCGGTTGCCGCCTGGCAGGTGGCGAGAGCATCAGCGGACTCCGCCGATGCCGCCAGCGTTGCATGGCCCCTTCGAGCCGTGTCCCGCCCGGTCGCGACCACTCGTCCACGCCGTGCTCAGCAATGTGCTCACCGTCGCCGCTGACTCAACCCCTTGCGCGCGTTGCAGCTCGAGCACAGCACGCCCGGTCGCGCGGGCAGTGGCTCGCCACCGAGGACGAGCGGCACGGGATGATCGGCCGCGAGCTCGCCGGGTCGGACCGAGTGCGCCGGACGATGCCACCCAGGACAGCTCCAGCCGTGGCGCGCGACATGGGCATCGACCGTCCGCTTCGCCAGCCGCCGCCAAGCCGACGTCCGCCGGACGGGGTGGTCGGGCGTGCGGCGGAAGCGGTTGGCGAAGCCCAGGCGCCCGCAGCGGTCGCAGCGCCGCTCGTTCGTCGTGGGCCAGCCGCAGGCGCCATCGTGGCCCTCGCAGCCCCGACAGGCGCAGACGCGTGAACGAGCCATCGATCATCAGGCGGCTTCGAGCAGCGGCTCGAGGTGGTGGCGCCAGGAGCGTTCGGTCCGCAGCCAGACGGTCGGTCGGGCGATGGGGTCCTGTCGCTCCAGCTTTGCCAGGAGGATTTCGGAGACCACGTCGGGATACAGCTCGTCGCTGAGGCGAGCGCGGTGGTCCTCACGTACGAGGTCCGCGGCCAGCTCCTGCGCCCACGCCAGGAGCGGGTGTGGTGTGGTGTGCCCCCGAAGGGCCCGAGCATCGCATATAGAACCGATGTTCTCTAGGGGCGGTTGCGAAGTTATCCACGAGATTCGGGCGGCCGCGATCACGCGTCAGCAGGGCAGCACGTCGCCGATCAGGTTGACACTGGTGCTGGCTTTGGCACGTGGTGACTCCCCGGCCGCATTGGTGGCGGACACGCTTAGGCGCGCGTCGACCACGGTCTCGTCCTTGCCGAGTGCCTTGTCGACGGCCGCATACAGCTTGGGGTAGGCGACGGCCCAGGTGCTGCTGCCAGCCGGCACGGTCGCCAACAACCACGGTCCGGTACGGGTCGTGACCTTGCACGCGCCCTCGTTGGGTACGTAGTCGAAGTTCTCCATGTAGATGCGGAGGCCGGTTTCGTCGGCGGAGGGATGCTTCCAGTCGAGGCGATATTTCACACAGCCGAGCTCGGCGTCAACGGTACACACGAGTTTGGCTGCAGTGGGTGCCGCAGGCTTGGTCACGGGGTCGAGATAGACGGTCCGGCCCAGGCCTGATGCCTTGGCATCACAGCGCTTGGCCACCTTGCCCCTGGGGGCGTGGAATCGTCCCGACGCATCGATCACCTGGAAAGCCAGCGTCACCGGCACGCACCGAGCCGCCCCCAGGCTGATGGCGGCCCTGGCTGGAGGCAACCACGGGGCAGCGCCACGTTTGTCCGCCACGTCTGGTCGCCAACGATAGGAGACCGTGGCAGCGCGGCCATCGCCGTTCCAAGTGCAGCCCTTGGTCGTACCCGGCACACCGCTGTCCGCGGGTGGTCGACAGACTGCCAGCAGTCGCCACGTCTTCCTGGGGTCGAGGCCGCGGAACTTGCCGCCCTTGCGCGCCGGCCAGTCATCGTATCTGGCGAGGAGCCGGACCTCGCGCAGGCGACTGTCATCTCGCGCCTGCACGGCGATGTCGACCCGCTGGCCGAATCCGATATGCGAGGCTCGGCGAGATGTCGCCGCAGCCCATGAGCCTGATGGCGCCTGTGCATCCTCATCGAGGTCGACCGCGGTCATCGGGCCCTTCCACCAGCGCAGCGGCTCGTACCAGCCAGCGCCCAGGAGTGGCCAGGGCTCCACCGCTCGACCGCCAAGGATCTCGCCCGACGGTGTCACCAGCGCATCTCGCAGCACCGCGACGTGAAGCCTGATCGGCCCTTCGACCCCACGGTTGCAGGTCCCGTCGAGGCTCGTGACGGTATCGCCGTAGGTGCCAACACCATCATTGGCCCCCAGCGAAGCGCCCACCACGACCTCGCGAGCCACATCGTCCAGGTGCGAATAGATGGCCTGATAGGCATGCTCATCGACGGTCCGTTCGACGACCACGATCCGCCCCAGCCGGGCACTGTCTCCGGTTGCACAGCCGGCATACCGGACGGTGCCGCCGAACAGCGGGTAGACCGTGAGGCCGGCGTCGAGGGGTCGTCCGCCCTTCTGTGATGTCACGTCGAACCCGAATCCGTCGGGTGCTCCAACGCCGCGAACATCGACCATCAGCGAGTCGCCAGCGGGCCAGGGCAAGCGCCCCGGAAGTCCGGACGGTCGTGCCAGTGGTCGTGGCACACCGGCCTCACCACGGTGCCCCGGATTGCCAGAGTCGAAGGGACCGTCCGTGGTCATGCCCTGGCCAGGGATCCCCTCAGGATGAGTCGCGAGGACCGAGTCGTCGACGAAAGCGACGGGCCCAAGGCTCTGCCGCCACCATGGCGGAGGATCGCCAGCGGCAGGTTCGTCGCCCATGACCATGAAATGGAGCTTGACGCCATCGGTCCAGCCGCTGCTGCCCGCCACACCGAGGGGCTGACCGCGGAGCACACCCTCTCCCACCTGGAGTCCAGCCGAGGATCCCTCGGCCAGGTTCAGATACAGCGCCGCGGTCCCGTCGAGCTGATCGATGACGACATGATTGACCTCGGTCCAGCAAGCCGGCGGCTCAGCCTCGCCCGTCTCGGGGCAATTTCCGTCGGCCACATCGCTGCGCACCGACTTCACCACTCCGGCTCGGCTGGCGGCGACCGGGAATCCTGATCCATCGACCGATTCGAAGTCATAGGCGAACTGGCTGACGCCCGTGTGGTCACCACCGAGCGGGCCGGTGTCATTACCCTGCGTCACCATGAGTGGCGTGCCCTTGGGTGCCGGCAGGAAGTAGTCGGATGGCGACTGTGCGGACGCCGGCGTCGCTGATCCCCCCAGCGCCACCAACGCGATGACGGTGAGAATGCCCCACGACCGTGTCGACGCCGCCATCTTCTGAGCTCTTCCGTACTGCACGACGGCCACGACGAGGGCCGTCGTTGCGCGCGATAGTAGCAGCGGATCTACGCTACTGGCAGCGGAACTGGGCTGCTGGGGAGCGCTCGGCTCGCGGCTCAGACCGGTCTCGGCGACGACCGTCCCCTGCTCTAACCGCTGAGCTACCGGCCCCTGAAACTGGTGTGGTGTCGCTCCACAAGAGCACAGTATCGGACAAACAGTCCGTCGATCTGGTTCTCGTTCCTCACCCGAGCCCGTTGCCGACGTCAGGCGGCCTGTGCGGTGCCGTCACATCCCGATGGTTCGGTCCGTCTCCGGGTCCAACCAGATCGTGCGCGCGTGCTCGAGTTGAAGGTAGATGTCCTCGTTGGCCTTGACCTGTAGGTCTGGTCGTGTGGCGACCTTGATAAGGCCGCTGCCGAGCTGGCAGGTCAGCAGGTCGTGCGACCCGAGCGGTTCCACCACCAGCACGCGGGCCTTGAGCGTGTCGCCCTCGACGGTCGCTTCGACGACCTCGATGTTCTCAGCCCGGATGCCCAGGAGCACCGGCTTGCCGACGAAGTCCTTGAGTAGGCCGGCGTGAGCCGCATCGACCTTGACCGACCCGGCGCCCTCGACGCCGGCCGTGAGCACGTCACCGCTACCGGCGATGTCGGCCGTGACGAAGTTCATCGGTGGATTGCCGATGAAGCCACCCACGAAGCGGTCGACCGGGGTCTGGTAGATGTCCAGGGGCGCCCCCAGCTGCAAGATCTTGCCGGTGCGCATGACCGCGATGCGGTCGCCCATGGACATGGCCTCGACCTGGTCGTGGGTCACATACACGGTGGTAGAGCCGATCTCACCAAGCAGGCGTTTCAGCTCGGCACGCATCTCTAGGCGGAGCAAGGCATCGAGGTTCGAGAGCGGCTCATCCATGAGCAGGACCTCGGACTCCATGGCGATGGCACGGGCCACCGCGATGCGCTGGCGCTGGCCGCCAGAGATCTGCGAGGGGTAGCGATCGAGCAGGTTCTCGATGTGCAGCAGATCAGCCGATGACTTGACGCGCTTGTCGATGACGGCCTTGTCCAGCTTCTGCATGCGCAACCCGAAGGCGATGTTCTCGTACACCGACATGTGCGGGAAGACCGCGTAGGACTGGAAGACCATGGCGATCTTGCGGTTACGGGGCGGCATCTCGGTGACGTCGCGGTCGCCGATGATGACCGATCCCGCGTCGATCTCCTCGAGGCCGGCGATGGAACGGAGCAGCGTCGTCTTGCCACAACCGGACGGGCCCAACAGGACCATGAACTCGCCCTGGCTGATGGTCAGGGAAACGTCGTCGACCGCGCGGGTCTCCTTGTAGATCTTGTGGATTCGCTCCAGACGGATCTCAGACACGAGGTCCCCTACTTGACGACCCGGCCCCACAGGCCGAGCAGGTATCGACGGATGACGAAGATGACGATTAGGCTCGGTACCAGCATCACGAACGCGGCCGCGAACTGCCACGGCAGCGAGGCTTGTGTCAGCGAGGTCAGGATGCGAGCCGGCAGCGTGGGGTTGCGTAGCGTCAGCACGGCGGCGGCGAAGACGTCGTTCCAGGACAGCACCCAGGTGAATATGGCCGCCGCGGTCAGTCCCGGCAGGGCCAGTGGGAGCGACACCTTCATGAATGCGCGCGCCGGCGAGCAGCCCAGCGTCTGGGCCGCCTCCTCCAGTTCCCTCGGGATGGACACGAATACCGAGCTGGTGATGAGCAGCGCGAAGGGCAAGGCCAGCGCGGTGTGCATCAGGGCCACGCCCCAGACCGAGTCGTAGATGCCGATGTTGCGATACATGACCGCGAGGGGGATCGAGAGGATGACGATGGGAAAGGCGCGGGTAGAGAGCACGATGAGCCGGTAGCCGTTGCGGCCGGTGAAGACGTAGCGCGCCAGCGCATAGCCGGCGGGAGCACCGATGCCCAACGCCAGGACGACCGTGATGACGCCGGCAACGACGCTGCGCCAGAAGGCATCGATGACGCCGGCGGCAGTGACGAATGACTCGATGTTGTCGAACGCGAAGCCGGCCGGGATGACTGACTTGGGATAGTCGTAGGTGTTCGCGTCCGGCGTGGTGGCGCTGACGAAGATGAGGTAGATGGGCATGAGGATGAAGAGCGCCATCACAACCGCGGCGGCGTACCACAGGATGAGGTTGATGACCTTGCGAGGGGTCCACTTGCGCCGCGACGGCGGCTGAGTCTGGGTGCCCTCAGCGGGCATGGCGGGCGCGGTCATACCTGCTGCTCATCTCTCACCGGCAGCAACCACAGCACGCCGACGGTGGCGACGATGCTCATCAGCAGCATCAAGCCGGCCCAGGCGGCGGCCACGTTGTCGTTGTCGATGTCATTGGCCCACTCCAGGGTCTGCTGCGACATCACCGTCAGGCCCGTGCCGGCCAGCGCGATGGCGGTGGCAAACACCTGGATGGCCAGGATGATGCGCAGGATGAGGGCCACCTGGAGGCTGGGGCGAAGCATGGGCATGATGACCCGTCGCACCCGCTGCCAGAGCGTGGCGCCGTAGACCTCCGCCGCTTCGATGTACTCATCGGGGATCGACTGCAGCCCGGCCACGAGGATGATCATCATGATCGAGGTGGCGCGCCACATCTCGGCCACGACGACGATGCCGATGAGCGTCCAGTATGACTCGGCCGACTGCCAGATCATCCCCCGCTCGACGATGCCGAGCGTCTCGAGGATGCTGTTAAGCCAGCCCTTCTGGGTGAAGATCGAGACCCACACGATGCCGGCCGCGAGCTCGCTGATGGCGAGGGGCAGGACGTAGACGTAGAGCCACAGGCTGGTCCCCTTAAGGCGCTTGTTGACGACGAGGGCCATGGCCATGGCCAGCGCCAGCTGGAAAGGGATGACGATGATGACGAGCGTGAGCGTGCTGGCGATGGCCCGCGTGAAGTTGGCGTCGTTGACCATCGTCTGGATGGACTCGAGCGACCACAAGCCGTCTGAGGTCTGGAAAGCGAGCACGAACGAGGAGAACATCGGTGTCGCGAAGAAGAACACGAGGAACAGGAGCGAAGGCACGAGCAGGATGTAGGGCGCCCAGTTGCGCTTCCGCTTGCCGGTGAACTCCACGGTCTCGGCAGTCATGTCAGTGGCGTCCCTCCCGCTCCCATGACCCAGAGGCAAGACCCCGGGCAAGCCGTACCGGCTCGCCCGGGGAGACGCGCGCGACGAATGCCGCACGCACTAGGTTCGAACGACTACGGGACGCCGACCACGCAGGGCTGACCCTCCACGACCTCATCGGGCGTCCAGCATGGAGCGCCGGTCGAGTCGAAGATGCCCTGGAGTGTGGGCGCCAGACCGGCCAGCACATCGGCAGGGTCGCCACCGTCCACGACGATGGCCGACAGCGCGTCCTTGAAGACGTCGCTGTAGGCACCACCCTGGTCACCCAGGCCGATGGGCAGCAGCGCCGGCAGGGCGTCGGCGGCCGAGGACTGCCCACTGATGGCCGCAGCCTCCGCCTGAACGCCGGGGCCAACGTCCGCCGGGACCTCACCGGTCGCGACCGGGAAGAAACTGACCTCGGCGAGCGTGACCCCCTGGGTCTCAGGCTGTAGCAGGTACTTGATGGCTTCCTTGGCGGCTTCGGGGTCCGGAGCGGTCTTCGGGACCGCGAGGCCCACGATGACCGGCATGAACGCACGTCCGGCGGGGCCAGCCGGGCTGGGGAAGGCCACGAAGCCCTCGGGGTCGGCGTTGAGCGCGTCGATCAGACGTGCCGTGTGGTCCCAGGCCACCCAGACCTCGCCACTCTGGAGAGGCTCCTGCATGAAGCCGTAGGTGGTGGACTGCGGGTTGACGTACTGCCAGGTGTCGAGCAGCCAATTCCACATGGCCACGCCGGGCTGAGTCGCGAACTCGTTGTTCACGCGCCCGGTGAAGGACGGGTACAGGTAGCCCTGGAAGAGACGATGCCGCAGGCCATCCTCGCCAAAGGGAAAGCCGAGCAGTCGCTCTCCGGTCGCCTCGTACATGTTGGCGCCCCACTGCGCCACCTGCTCCCAGGTGAGCGCGTTGATGTCCGCACCTTCGGGCAGGTACTCGAGCGCCTCGGTGCGGGCGGCCATGATGTAGGTCGCCTGCATCATCGGGATATACAGCTGCTGGTCCGTGCCCAGCTTGCCAAGCTCCATGAATGCTGGCGCGACATCGACTTCGGCAGCCACGTCGGAGAGGTCCATGAGCAGGTCTTCGGCACCGAGCGTCGAGAGCTCGCCGTGAAGCGCGAGCGCAACGCCGGTGTCACCGGAGCCAGCCTGAGCCTCTGCGCGGATGGTGTCGACGAAGGGACCACCTTCGCTGCCGATGAATTCGAAGTCGCCCCCGTAGTTAGCCATGATGTTGTCACGCATCTTGGCGGCTTCTTCCTCAGGCACCATCTGCGTCGAGAGGATCACGACTGGTTCCTGAGCTGCGACCACGCCGCCGAGAAGCGATGCGCTGAGTGCGACGGCCATCCCTGCGCCGATCGCGCGCTTGCCCATCCTCATACGGTTGCTCCTTTCGTTGCGAAGGAGAACGCACACAGCGAGCACTGCTGCCGCCCGCTCCTCCTCAGGACTCGGCCCCGCGAACGCGAGGCGCTATGGCTCCCCCCAATCGTACGACGAGGCACCAGCCCAGAGCCACCCCTCGAGGCCACGATGTCGGCCACGCGGGTCGGCGGCGTGTACCTTGGGTGGATGATCGAGACTCGCGTCCTGCGCATCGGGTTCGTAGCCACTCGTTTCGCGGGCACCGACGGCGTGTCGCTGGAGGCTGAGAAGTGGGCCGAAGTGCTGCGCGAGATGGGCCACGACGTCTATTACCTCGGCGGCATCGTGGACCGCCCGCCGGACCGCAGTCGCACGGTGCCGGAAGCGTTCTTCGGGCACCCCGACATCGCCTCCATCAATGCGGCCGTGTTCGACGATGCCGCGCCGTCCGGCCGGCCCCGCGCCGTAAGCCGCCGGATCGACGAGATCACCGTCCACCTGCTGGAGCAGCTGCACGCCTTCGTTCGGGAGTACGAGCTGGACATGCTGGTGCCTGAGAACGCACTCGCCATCCCCATCCACCTGCCCCTCGGCTTGGCCATCACCCGGCTGGCTGCCGAAACCGACATGCCCATCCTGGCGCACCATCACGACCTGCCCTGGGAACGCCAACGCTTCCTGGTGAGCTCTGCCGCCGACATCGTTGCTTCCGCCTTCCCACCATCCCTTCCCAACGTGCGTCACGTCTGCATCAACTCGGGCCAGCGGGAGCAGATCGCTCGCCGTCTCGGTCGCACCGCGCGAGTCATCCCCAACGTCATGGACTTCCAGCGGCCACCCTCCGAGCCACGCTGGCAGAGCAGTCCAACTGCGCTCCGACCTTGGATTTGCAGCGGACGAGCTCTTCGTGCTCCAGCCGGTTCGAGTCATCCCACGCAAGGGCATCGAACACGCGGTGGAGCTCCTCGGGAGGCTGGCCCGACCAGCCCAGCTGGTCATCACACACGAAAGTGGTGACGAGGGCATGGAGTACGAGCACAGGATCTGCGAGTTCGCCCGTCTCCTCGGCGTGAAGATCGTGTGGGCCGCCGACCGCGTGGCGCGACAAGCGCGGCCAGCTGGCCGACGGGCGGCGAACCTACACACTCGGCGACATGTACGAGGCTGCCGACCTGGTCACCTACCCGTCGCTCATCGAAGGCTTCGGCAATGCCTACCTGGAGGCGGTCTACCATCGCCGGCCCGTCTTCGTGAACCGCTATCCCGTCTACGACCTCGATATCCGACCACTTGGCTTCCGCAACATCGAGATGAACGGCTTCCTGACCGAGACGAGCGTGGTCGAGACCCGGCAGCTGCTCGACGATGCAGCCCGGGTCCACGAATGGACGGATGCGAACTTCCAGCTGGGGCTGAAGCACTTCTCCTACGAAACGGTTCGCCGAGGGCTACGAGCCGAGCTCGCAGAGATGTTCCCCAGCTCTCCCTGATGTCCAGGTGTATGACTCGGGAGACTCGGTCGAGTCTCGATGGTGGACCGAAACAACGAACCGACTGTCGCTCGCGCTCGGGCCGCGACCCTACTCGCCGTCCGCCGCGGCCTCGGGGGTGATGACGTAGGTCTCGACGGGACCGGGCTGCATGCCAGCGCTGAGCTCTTCACCCGGCTCCACATGCGCATCGGCAGCTTGTACCCAGACCCGGCCACTTGGGTCGCGCCGCTCGCGTCCTCCAGGCCATCGCCGACGGTGCGCCGCGCCGCGGTCTGGAGGACCTGGGTAGGGCACGGGCGAGGGTGGGAGCCGACCGGTACCTGTCCCGCGAGATCGACCGTGGACACCTCATCCTGGGCTCGCCGGCCACGCCCTACTCGCTTCGGATCACGGAGGTCTCGGCCCCGAGCGACAAGCGGGTGCCGCCGCGCGGCTGGAGCGGCCGTCGGAGTCGGCCAGCGTGGCTCGACGCACGCACGACCGAGTTCGTCAGCACCTGCATCCTCGAGCTCGTCGTCGAGGGGCCGTGCATGGCACAAAGCGGCACTCGCTATCGCGACGCGAAGACCATCACGCTGGAAGTGAAGCTGCCCGCCTCTTCCGCGCCATCGAGGTCCAGCGGCTGTACGCCGAATGGCGCGAGGAGGCGCGCCAGCGAGAGGCCGCCGATCGCCAGCGTCGATGGGAGGCCGCGATGGCCGACGCCCGACTCCGCTACGACGAACAGGCCCGGTGGGACGGCTTCGAGCGGCGATCACGCGAATGGCGGGCCATCACTCAGCATCGCGCGTTCCTTGCCGCCATGCAGGCTGCCGTGGTTGAGTACCATGGTCCGGAGCGGGACGAGGTAATCGCCCACCTCGACTTCGCGGAGCGCAGGCTCGACGAGACCGATCCGGTCAAGCACCCGGCGTTGGTGCTGCCCGGCGTTCCCGAACCGAAGTCGGACGACCTCAAGCCGTTCCTCGTCGGGTGGAGCCCACATGGACCGTAGGCCCCTGGCTGGTAGCACGCCAGGCGGGGTACCGGGCCATCACCCTTCGGCCGGCCTCTTGCGTCGGCAGGCTCGGCAGGGCTCGAACCCTGCGGCGAGTGCGGCCTCGGTCGGCCACCAGCGGCCATCGGCTTCCTGCTCGTAGATACCGATCCCATCGGGCGCGTATGGCGGGCCGTCCCAGTCGAGGATGGGCGTCGCGCCCTCGCTGACCAGGCGCAGGGGTTCGACGCCTGCGCGATGATCCTGCCTACCCGGGCGACGTCTCGAGCCCGCCACGCCTCATCGAGGTCAAGGCGGTCGGTGGTGACGCCCGCGGAGCCGACCTGGCGCTCGAGGTGACCCAGTACGAGGAGGCCCTCCGCAACGACGACTGGGTAGTAGTTACACGGTGGTGAAGTTGCCGCCCCCTCCGTGGCGCCGCACTGAATCAGGCTAGTGAATTCGAAACGGGCTAAACGCGGGCGTATGGTCCCCCATACCTGGTAGAGGGCCGGGACCGGCTCCTCCGACAGGTGAGGGTATGCACCAAGACCTCGTGGTACGAGCGCAGAATGGCGATGAGCTGGCGTTCGAGTCGCTGACTGTCGAGAACCATCACCGCTTGTTCAGGCTCGCCAATGGCATTCTGCGCGACGCACATCTCGCGGAGGATGCGACCCAGCAGGCATTCTTCGAAATCTGGCAGGACATACGCCGTCTTCGAGACCCGTCTGATTTCGATGCCTGGTCCTATCGACTCCTGGTCCGCGTATGTTATGCGGAGTCGAAGCGACAGCGAACTCAAGTGCCCGACTACGAGGCGCTGCCTGCCGCCGTTCCTACGGGCGACGCGTCTGCGTTGGTCACCGACCGCGACGAGTTGGAACGTGGCTTCCGATACCTGTCGGTGGACCACCGCGCCGTCATCGTCCTGCGCTACCTGGTCGACATGTCGCCCGAACAAATCGCCGAGACGCTCGGTATCCGCCTGACAGGGGATGCGATTGCGCCTCGAGGTCACCGCGCCGCTCGAGGCGGAGCCGGAAGCGGCGGCCCTGCTGGAGGCCATGCGTGAGAGCTTCGCCTTCGTCGGTGACGGCAGCGCAGCGGGAGACGCGACCGTCGACCTCGTGGAGCTCGACCAGCGCTTGCAGGGCACCTACGAGAACGACTGGTACCCGGTCGAGCGGCAGTTCGCCACGATCGAGGCCGCCGGCCTCGCGCTCGACGATGCGGACGAGCGCTATCTGGATGACTCGGAAGGATTCGAGACGGCCCGATCGGCCGTCCAGTTCGACGGTGACAAGCTGGACCTGTATGGGCGCTGGACGGTGGGCCATTGGAGGATCTGGGGCTGTCGATCGCGGACCGGCGCTGACGTGGTGCTGACGGGCCTGTTGGAGACGCCGCCCTTCACGCGCGTGCCCTGACCAGGCGAACCTCGACGCTGGAGCGGCCGGCACGCTGCCGGTGTCGGCCGTTTCTCACGCCCTTCTCCTTCGCTGCGCGCCAGCCCGGGATGCCCGCATGACGAGTGCAGGTCGAGGTCCGGGGGCTGCTCCAGACGTGACCTAGACATCCGGTCGGCCCGAGCCGCCGGGTGGCGCCGACCTATCGCCATTCCGAACGCTTCCGAACACATGGTGTCGAAGTGGGCGTCATCGCGTCCTGACGCCTTGATGTCATGGCCGAGTCATGCCGTCATGGACCCACTCACACCATCACCACGAAGGAGACCCCGATGGCCATCAGCACGACCCGCGAGCAGCGTCGCATCGAGAACCACGAGCGCGCGCTCGCCGCCTATATGGAGCACCAGGCCGCAGCGGTGGCACTGATCAACCGCATCCAGGTCGCCATCGCCAACCACGACCTCGCGCCCGTCACCGAGGCCATCGACTGGGGCAGCGTCGGCTCGATGGAGAAGACGCGCCACGACCTGCAGGCGCTCAGCGACTGGCTCTTCGCCGAGGGCGAGTACGCCGAGGCGTAGTGCGATGGAAGCGACCTTCTACCAGCGGCTCATCGCCGACCAGACGCGCGACCTCGACCCCCGCCACGTCGAGGCCTGGATGCGGCTGGAGCACCCGACGCTCGACGGGCTGTCTGAAGCCAAGATGGAGGCTGCGAGCACGACCACAGGGACCGCGACCGAGGAAGCCGACGCCGCGTAGGCAGGCCGTGCATCATTCAGGCCCTGGGCATGCGTCCGGGGCCTTCCTCGTTGGTATGGCCAACGGACGCCACGATCGCGTCAGCAGCGCCTTTCGATGGCCCCTGGCGCACCGCGCGCAAAGCGTGAGACGAGTCGCGGCACCATCGGGCTTTCGTTCGGTCACGGCCACACACGCCGGCCACAGGGACCAGCCAACCCGGCCTCGACGATTTCGGTGAACGAGGGCACCACCGCCGAGCCCACCCTGAGATAGTTGCCGCCTCTAGGGACAGATGGCCGACCCCAAGGCTATACGAGGTATGGAGGCAGTGACACGGATGGCCGACCGACAGCGAGCAAGCTTGCTCGCGTCGGCGGCTGCCGGCGACGAGGTCGCCTTCCGTCGCATCATCGCCGAGAACCACGACAGCATGCGGCGGGTCGCGGCACATGTCACGGGTGACCGGGCACTCGCCGAAGAGGCCACACAGGCGGCGTGGCTCATCGCCTGGAAGAAGCTCGGCAACGTCCGCGACGAGGCCCACCTCCAGCCGTGGCTCGTGTCGGTCGCGGCCAACGAGGCCAAGCGGGTCCTGCGCAAGCGCAGACGACGAGGTGAGGTCGAGGTCGCCATCGACATGACCGGCGAGCCGGGTGGGTGGACCCCGCCACGGGCATCTCCGCGATGGACCTCAACGCCGCTCTCGACCGCCTCGACCCCGACGACCGGGCGCTGCTGGCGATGCGTTACATCGCGGGCTTCGACTCGAACGAACTCGCACTCGCCCTGGGCATCAGCCCGTCGGGCACCAGGAACCGGCTCGAGCGGCTACGCAAGCGACTGAGAGAGGAACTCTCGTGATAGACGACATGAACGCCTTCGACAGGCAGCTCGCAAGCGTGGTCCTCCGGCGCGTTGGGCCGTCGCAGCCCGTCGATGACGCTGCGATCTTCACCGCCATCACCGCCACCCAGTCCCCCAAGTGGAGGTTCCAGTC
>CAVXTU010000007.1:0-100595 GCA_963764785.1 uncultured Chloroflexia bacterium
GACATTACGTATTGCTAATTGGTCGGTGAAGTAGGACCGGGTCTGCTTGAGCGAGCCTCCGCGGAGAACCGGGTCCTTGGCATTCACGCGCTTGGCCATGAATGCGCGACCGTCGTACGCCGGCTTCGTAGCTCGCCCAGAGCGCGACCACCCAAGGCCCGCGAAACAGCCTCGGCAGTACTAGTCTCGCAACTCACGAATGTCCTGGAGGGCCAAGTCCACCTCTGCAGGGTCATGCTTCCACCCAGAGCGCCGCAATTCCGCGAGCGTCTCGCTCTCGGCAACCTCGGAGAGGTGCGCGATAGCCGGCTCGAGCTCGTTGAGAGCGTGCTCTACAGCCCACAGTTCGTACTCCACCTCCACGAACCGGAAGTCGATGCGGATGCGGTATGTCACGTAGTCCAACCTCGAATAGGGAGGCGTCGTTGCTCGCCCTTGGCCGGAAAGCGTAGCTTGCCCTTCCGGGTTCCCTACGATGCTCCAATCGAGTGCGGAGGTCTTATGGGCAGCACTCGAACCTGCGACAGCCCAGGCCATAAATTCGACTCTCCGGCTCAGAGAACCGGGGAGGCCCCTGCTTGTCCCTGTCGCTCGCTCAAACACAAGCTGTCGCTGCCCTTGCGGATCATCTGTATGACTACCTGCCTGGGTCGTCGCCCTGGCCCGGGACGTACACGTTCGCGAGTGCCGCACAGGAGCACGGGGTCGGCGAGTTCTGGCATGGCGGGAGCAAGCTACCGGCCCTGACCGGGTTGCTCGAACAGACGCTTGAAGCACGGAGCTCGTCATTCTGTCCGCTCGTCGAGACGATCGTGCGAAAAGGCCTCAAGTACCGCGCGAAGAAGGCATCCCAATAACCAAGGCCGACTTAAATCAGCTCAACTCGCTCGTGGCTGCGGTCGGATACAAGATCCCGGCGCTCTGGGACCCGGGCTTCAGGGACTCCCTGCCCCAATCTCCCGCTCCCCTCCTAGCGCTAGCACCGCCCAGGACGGCGCTAGCGGGGGGATGCTCTGGCGGGCAGATTGGCAGAGCGCCGCAGCAACCTAGAAGGTCTCCTGAGCCGGTTTCTGGAGCTCCACGACTGGACGGACCGCCAAGCAGCGGGATTGGAGTTCGAGCGGTTGCTGAAAGCAGTATTCGCCGAGTTCGACTTGCGACCTCGGGGGTCCTTCGCCGTCTCGGGCGAGCAGACGGATGGCTCCCTCGTCTTGGATGGGTCCTCGTACATCGTTGAGGCGAAGTGAAGGCCGGGGCCGGTCGGGCTAGCGCCGCTGACTCAGTTCCGAGACAAGGTCGGAGCCGAAGAGCACAGTAACGGGGACTCTTGGTGTCGGTGAGCGGCTACACATCCGGAGCGCAGGCGGGCGGCGCAACTGGGCGACAACCGAACTTCCTGATGCTCGACGGAATGCACATCCACGGCGTTCTGAGCGGCCAGGTCGACCTTGTCGATCTGCTCCATGCCCTGTTACGCGAACTCGCGGACAAAGGGCAGCCGTAGTTGCCGGACGTGCCGTTGGATTCATGACGCTGGAGCATTCGACATCGATCGTCACGATGCGTCCATGGTGTTTTCGGCTACTTGTCACCCAGCTGCCTGAGCGCTTGCCAAGATCCCTTGGCCGTTCGATGTCCGTTTCGGACACCAGCAGGTAGCGCCAGGGTGACGTCGACGCCATCATCGGCGTTGACGTAGTTGGCCCAGCGCTCGGCGGCATTGCGCTTCCCCTTGACGTCCTCGGACTCCATCTCCTTGTCCATCTCCACCTCGACCACGCGATGCGTGTCGTCAGCTTCGATAACGATCAGGTCAGGGTTGTATCCTGGCCCCCCGAGTTCCACAGGATCGGGATTCGCCGGTTTGGAGTCGGAACCCGCAGATGACCCCAGCATCGTCATCCACCATATTCGCGACCGATCGCTCAGGTCTCGAATCGAACCATTCGACTCGAAGAGCGAGCGCATCCAGCCCTCGAAGGCAACCGACTCACCAAATGCGCCGAAACGGTCTCCCGACACTGTACGGTCCGTCGTGCGCATGGCGCGAGCTTTTGAGCTCGACGACCTCGTGGTAGGTCGGTTTGGCCATCGAGCGCCGCTGTTCCTGGGCCACCAGAGCCACGAGCCGCGCGCCGCGCGGCCGAGGTTTGCGGAGAAAATCTCTTCGGCCTTGTCCCCAAGACCCATGAAGAATGCGTCCATCAGTGGCCAACCGCGGCGCGCTGGTCTTCCGTGCCGGCACCGCCGGTGAGGCCAGCACCATCTCCGCGAGCTGCAGCCGCAAGTCCTCGAGCGTGATGAGCGTCGGGGTCGACCATACTCGGTCAGCCGCGCCCGTCGTCAAGAGTTCCGTCCGTTTGACGCCGTCCGGCCGACGATGATCCGGGCGCTCAGAAGGGTTCGGGCGAGTTCGCCGTGTGGGTCTGTGGCGAGGGACGCACCGAGGTTCCGGAACGGAGGGTGTCAGTGATGTCGGCGAGCGTGAAGTGGGTTTGACGTTCAGTTGGTCGTACTCGCGCGTGTGCAGGTAGCTAGCTGGCTTAGCTTCCTGGCCTATCTAGAATGATCATTGTGGCGCACATACACCACATATGTGGAAAATATGTTCGCTGTGATTGACAGGGCCATCTTCTGCGTACATCATCATTGTCTCGTCTGCATCACTTTGGAGAGATAGATATGGCAGTGGACCCCAAGCGGGCGGCATTCACGCGGCTCGCTGAACGACGCACGAACAAGCTCCTGGATAACATGCGACTCCTGGGCAACCTGAGCAATCCACACACATACTCGTACACAGATGACGATGTGCGACTGATGTTTAGCGCAATCGAACGCGAGCTGAAGGCGACACGATCCAGGTTCCGCAACCCCGGCAAGAAGAAGTTTCTCCTGCCTCATTCGCAGGACGAGCAGTGAGCAACTGGTGGGACACGTCGGATCAGGCCCAGGCCCGGAAGCTTCTCGAACGGTTGATGATGGCCGAGTCCGAATCGGAGGTCGTGGCAATTCTACGGATGCTGGTCTATGGGATGACCCCCGCGTCTGGCGCCTGTACGGTGACTCGGAGGACAACTTCAGCCCAGCGGGCGCTCAGCAAAGCAACGCGGAGGCGGCACTCGTTGAGAAGGCCGTCAACTCTGTCGACGCAGCCCTCATGGGCCGTGCGCTCGCCAATGGCATCGACCCTCGTTCGCCGGAGGCACCCCAGTCGCCCCGCGAGGGCGTGGCTGTGCTCTATGAAGGCGCCAATTCGAAGTCGGTCCCGGAGTCGATGGGCAACATGGCCAACTGGACCCCGATGCAACGGACCGAGATCGCACGCGACATCACCATCGCTCTGGCTCGCGGACCAGTGCGAAGCCGAACGTCTCCGTCGCCGATGCTGGCGAAGGCCAGGCGCCGACATCACCCGGATACCCTGCTCTCCTTGATGCGGAGCAACAAGAAGGCCATCCCCTTTGTGCAAGGCAAGTTCAATATGGGCGGCACCGGGGCCTTGCGGTTCTGTGGGTACCACAATCTACAGCTGGTCCTGAGCAAGCGACACCCCGACATCTCGGCGCAGAGGGTTCATCGAGGGCTTGGGGATTCAGTGTTGTGCGACGTGATAACCCGACGAGCACTACTCGGGTATCCACATATCGCTATTTGGCACCTTTAGGTGCCATCGACGCCAACGGCCAGGGCGGGGTATTGAGGTTCGAAGCCGACGAAATGCCCATCTTCCCGGTCGGCCAGGAGCCGTACGCCAGGTCAGCCGGCTGGGGCACGCTCATTAAGCTGTTCGAGTACGACACGCGGTACAACGAGATGTTTTTCCGCAAGGGAGGGCTGCTCCACCGGCTCGACATGATGATGCCGGGGCTGATCTTGCCCATCCGTCTCCACGAATGCAGGCCGTTCAAGGGCGACTCCCGGAGCTTCGAGACGACACTGACCGGCCTCGAGGTTCGGCTGCGAGCGCAAGAGACAACTGACGACAAGAACCGAAACCTCGAAGCGGGATTCCCTGACTCGGGCACCATCACAGTCGCCGGCGAGAGTATCCGGTACACCGTCTACGCGTTCCGCCGAGACAAGCACGAGAGCTACAAGACGAGCCAAGGTGTCTTGTATATCGTCAATGGGCAGACGCACGCGGTTCTTGGCGACTCATTCTTCACGCGATCTACCGTCGGGCTCGGCTACCTGGCGAAGTCTCTCCTCGTGGTGCTCGACTGTAGTGAGATGACCGAGCGCACCAAAGAAGACCTGTTCATGAACAGCCGTGACCGCCTTGCGAACGCGACGCTGGCCAGGCGCATCGAGAATGAGCTTGCGGATGTGCTTCGAAAGCATCCCGGGCTTGAGGAGCTGCGGAACCGGCGCAGACAAGAGGACTTGGCGAACCGTGTGGCGACTCGAAGCCTGTCGAAGAAGTCCTGAAGAGCATGCTTCGCAGGTCCCCGGCTCTCGCTCGGCTCTTCTTGCCCGGCAGCCGGCTATCCAACCCATTCGCAACCGTTGAATTACCGGTTGCCAAGAAGTACGTAGGCAAACCTCACCCGACCTTCTTCAAATTCCGCGAAAAGGAAGCCGGATTCGTGCTGGAACGCGATGCGCATTTGAAGCAGCGCGTCAGGCTAACGCTCGAGACGGATGTTGTGAACGACTACTTCCGCCGGTCGGCCAAGCCTGGTCGCATCCGCGTCGTGGGGAAGTTGAACGACGAAGATCCTGCTGTTCTCGACCAAAACACCAATCTCTACGACGGGTTGGCACACGTGAACATCGGCCTTCCCGAGGATACAAAGGCCGATGACAGCCTGCGCGTATGGATCTCGGTGAATGACGAGACCCTCGTGCAACCTTTCGTAAACGAGGCCGTCCTGAAGGTCGCACCCGCCATGTCGCCATCTGCAGGTGGGAAGAGCAACGGTCGCAAGAAGAAGCCTCCGAAGGACGACGAGGGAGAGGTTGAGAAGCAGCCGGCCGGCATCTCAATCCCAGAACCTCAAGAGGTCTATCACGACAAGTGGGACGCCTATGAGACGTTCAAGATGGACGGAGCATCGGCGATGCGAGTGGTGCAGGCTCAGGCGACCGAAGGAAACGGTGAAGCACCGTCGATCGGCGCCTACGACCTCTACGTGAACATGGACAATGACTTCGTTCGCGCTGAGCAGAAGTCACACGCTCGAGAAGCCGAGTTGATCGGTCATCGCTACAAGTTCGGCATGACTCTTGCTGCCGTTGCCGCAATCCGATACGCCGGCCTGATGCCGAAGAGCAAGCGCGACGATGAGGACGGAGAAGGGCACGAGCTCAGCGTCGAGGAATTGGTGGAGGCGACCACCGACGCCCTGAGCGCCCGCGCTGCTACCCATGATTGATGTGCTTGCGAGTCTTGACGAGGCTGAGCTGCAAGCTATTACCAGTGATGGCGTGGACGGCGAAGATGACGACCTGAGCTAGGGCTTCAAGCGGTGGACGAGCAGGTACTCATGTGCACGTCCGCGGTCCGGTCGCACACGGTAGTACCAGCGCCGGTTCGGCACTTCGCGCAGCGATGGACCGTCTCCACTGACCTGCTCGTATCCGGCCGTCTCCATCGCCTCGAGGTACCTATGTTTCTGCCGAATAGGGTCGTGGAATGAGACGAGCTGAACTACGAACGCCTTCGGCAAGAGCAGTCGCCTAATCGAAGAGAATGTCTCGGCGATTCCGTCGAAGTAGACGTTCTCCCCAAGATCGGACCGGCCACCCATCGTGTAGTGGCTTGCGCCTAGCCCGTCGTTGGAACCGGCCAGCCAGTAAGCGAACGGGGTCTCAAGTCGCCCGTAGATCTGCCAGCGGTGGTACAGGACGTGCACTTGGGGGTAAGGCGGAGACGTTAGGACCAGCCGGAAACGCCGAGTCAACCGGTTCCAAGGCCGTCCAGAGGCTGTGACCGCGGCGCTTCCCTCTCGAAGGACGCGGCGGACCGGCAAGTCGCTCGGCTGAAGGCCTGTCGACGTGGCTTGGTCCACGAAGTCAGATAGTCCGTCTAGGTGCCTCGTCAGAAGTAAATCAATCTCAGCTCTCAGTGCGCTCGCAGGCGCGGGGCGTTCCTTCCCATCAAGCGCCCATTGACCCACATGAAGGAGCAACGCACGCGCCATGTCGCGCTGCCGCAGTCTAGGAAGTTGAGTCGTCGTCGCGACGAGCGGCGCCAGAGTGGACACATAGGCAGCTGGGGCGTTCTTGAGTCGTTGATCCTCGCTGGACTCATTGACCGCCGATCCCGAGCCGAGCCACCTGCGAAGCTCATTGACATCGCGCTGATACAGGGGCGTCGACTTGGCTCTAGTCAGAAGGATAGCCAGAGGGTTGAGGTCGATGCCAGCGACCCGTCTCCCAAGGGCGAGGGCTTCGACAACAGTCGTCCCACCACCGACAAACGGGTCGAGAACCCAGTCACCAGGGTCGGAAAAGGTGTCGATGGCGGCGCGCGCGAAATGCGGTGAAAAGCGAGCCGGATACCGGTACAGTCCGTGCGTTAGGCCTTCGACCCGGCGCTTGTGCCGTATCGCCTTCTCGAGCTCCTCGGTTTCCACGTGGCAACTCTACTCGTACGGTGGCGAACTAATCGTGTCGGCGCAATCCCGGACGGTGGCGTTCGGCTACCTATTCGGACTGCCCATTCCTATGTGAAGCTGCTGCGCTCCCGCGACCATGAGGCGATCGAGGCGCGTGTGCACTTCGGCGGGCGGACGACCGACAAGGAGAATACGGCGTTCGCCGCGAAGGAAGGGGCCGTCTACGTGACAGGCGACTGGAGGTTCGTCCGTCCGCGGCGGTTCGACCCAAGGCACTCAGCCGTCTTGGTCCTCCACTCTCTCTATGGGGAACAGGTCGAGCGAGTGACCGACCTCGCCGAAGACGTGGAGGGTGAGGCAAGGAGGATGCGGGCAGGCTTCTTGATAGTCATCCGGACTCGCGAGTACGCAGTACAGCGGTGAGCACCGGTCCAGCGCTGTCCTTGGGCGGCGCAAATGCTCGACCCATGAGTCTATGCAGTGTATCCCGGTCCTGCTGATCTGGTCAGGGGCGCCGCTGTACGGCGCCCCTGGGCCCCATGCTAATTCATTCTTAATTCGACGACACCGGGGGCGCGAATCCAGCCCCACGTCATTATTCCAGGAGGCCCGAAGGGGCCATCGGTAGCTGGGGCATGAGCAGCCCGCACCAACCGCGCTCCAATTCTACTATCGTGTTGCTTTCTGGCGCGACCTGAGTGAGTCATAGCGAGGACCACATCCGCATCGGAGTCCTCGCATGATCCACTCCCGACCATCCCCATCGAGTCCTCGCCCTGGGACCAGGCCCTGTACGCCTTCCTCGTCGAGAAGGGCAACCGCTCGGGCTCCAGGCGCACCGTCGAGTCGTACAGCCGGATGCTGTGGCGCTTCTTCGACGCGACACGACGCCCGACCAGGTGACGCCGCCAGTCGTCCTCGCCTACGCCCACGGCATCGGGCTGTCGGGCAAGCCACCCTCCCCGGTGACGATCGGGGCTCGCATCGCCTGCCTGTCGCAGCTACTTCCGCTTCCTCATCCGGATGGGGCTGGTGAGCTCGAACCCCTGCGACCTCGTCGAGCGCCCACGACAGAGCCCAGCACCTGCGCGGGGCTACTCCGCCGACGAGGTCCGACGCATCCTCGAGGTCGTACCCGACACGATCCAGGGACGACGCGACCGGGCCATCCTCCTCGTCTTCATCCTCACCGGCAGACGACGGTCCGAAGTCATGGACCTCAAGGCCAGCGACATCAGCATCGAGGACAGCACCGTCTTCTACTCCTACCGAGGCAAGGGCGGCAAGCGAGGACGACGAGAGCTGCCACGACCGGCTTGGGAGGCCATCAGGACGGACGCTCGACGGACTGCGGCAAGGAGATCGCGACGATGGACCAGGGCGAGTCGCTCTGGCAGGCAGGCGCTGGCCCGAAGGGACTCTCGGGGACCACGTTCTACGCCCGCTTCCGTCGGTACCTCGTGGCTGCCGGACTGCAGCCGACCGGGCTGCACATCCTGCGCCATCAGCGCTGCGAAGCTGCGGCGCGATGCCGGGGAGTCGGTCGAGACGGTGAGCGCGTTCCTCGACCACAGCTCGCTGGCGGTACGACCACCGTTACCTGCGGCGGCTCGAGGGGGTCGAGGACCACTCATGGGAGCGGGTGGCAGACGCGATAGGTCTCTAAGGGCCGAATGAAACGACCGAGCGCGATCATGGCCGGTATCCTGATGCCTGGATGCGGGCTCGTCTTTCCAGCGAACAACGGCGCACGCTCGAGGACTTCGTCCACGAGGTGGACTCTGACCCGGAGCGATTGCCTCAACCTCTTCGTGCTCGCCAGGATGCCGAGCGTGATCTCGCTGTGCTCGTGTTGCGCGCAGACGAGTCGGGAGCCACTGATGAGGAGCTGGCCGAACTCGACGGCCTGATGCGCGCAGCCACCCTGTGGGAGAAAGGGCTCCTGAGGCTACCGCATGGTCTGGTCTATGAACTTACCCAGGAGAACCTCGCGGCCTGGCGTGATAGCGGTGGCCCTGGTCAGATCTGGAATTCGTTGGGACGCGGTCTCCCCTGAGCAACGGGAGACGGTCCTCTCATATGCGAATGCCCTACGAGACACCTATGTCGGGCGGCCACGAAGTGGCCGACCGAGAGGAGCGCGCCTGACCGCCAAGGAGCACGTCGCCCTCACCGGCCTGGCGGACCCAATCGCCGGGATGAGCCCGATCCGCGGATGGCGCCATATGGTCGATGCGGGTGCCTGGGAGCACGACCGTCGAGCCGATACCGACCCCAAGGCGCAACACGCACGGTCCGAACGGTGGCGACGGCTACGAGCGCGTGCCGGGAGCGAATCCGCGCACGAATAAGCCAGCCCCCGGTTCTTCGTGGCGCCCAGACATGGTCCGCTGGTCTCATGACGACGCCGAGACGCGATATGGACCCAGCGGATGATTTCTGTCACCCCTTGTCGCCCAGGCCGCGAGGTCGAACGATGCGGGTCTCTGCTCGGGCCCGGCCACCCTCTTCACTCGACGGCCGGTCCCGTACGGGGGAGCCGGCCTATAGACGTTCTGCACGCGGCACATCGATGGGGCCATGCCGATGAGCGGCTGCGCCGCCTTCTCGCTCGTGGGCACGGATGGTCAGCAGGCCGGTGTCTACCCGCTCCGCTGCCGCTCCTGGCGCTGTCGGCACTGCGGACCAAGGAAGAAGGACGCGACCGCGGCGAGGATCAGGCATGGGTTGAGCCTGGGGGACAGCCGCATGTTCACGGTCACCTCGCCACCGGGCGAAGAGCAAGCCACGAGCTACGCCGAGTTCTCCGGGCGCTGGCGCCGTCTCCATGAGCGCATCCGCCGCCGCTTCGGCACGATCGAGTACGTCGCCGTCGTCGAACCACAGCGCCGCGGCGCAGCCCACGTCCACGTCATCTTCCGCGGCGGGTACATCCCCCAGCAGTGGCTCTCCCGGGCAGCCCAGGCATCGGGCTTCGGCAGGATCGCCGACATCCGCCTGGCCGGTCGCGCCACGGCCACGTACATCACCAAGGCACTGACCGAGGAGCTGTCCGATCCGGGCGTCGCACCACCGGCCTTCTTCCGGCGGGTCCGTTGGTCCCGTCATTGGGGACACGCGGTGCAGGCGTGGCAGCGACGCCTGTGGACCTCCTGGCACCTGGTGACCGCCTCACCCCGGGTCGCGGCCATCTCCGCCGCCGCCCATGGCTATGACGTCGTCGAGGTCGTCGGTCCGGACCCGCCCGGGGGAGCCTTCGATCGCGCCGTTGGCTGGTACCACGATCTGCGCGGCTATCGGGCCCGCCAGCATGGTCGGACGGACGTGTTCACCGGAAGCCGGTCATGAGCTATCCGGAGGACGCCGTGACCATGGAGTGCCCCGCCTCGGCGGATCGGGGCTCCGAGCTGGTCGAATCCCTCGTCTTGGCTCTCGCCCAGCTCGTCCGGGACCGCTGGGACATCGAGCAGGCACGGACGGAGAGCGAGAGCCCACTTGCCTTTCGCCCCCGTCCGAGCAACATGCGGACGGTGGAACAGCGGCATGATCCAGTGCAGGAGCGAACCGCGTGACGCTCCCGGAGCGCCCGGCAGACCTCAGAGGGCTCGGAGCTGCCCGGTGGGTCCGCGAGTCGTCGGGTCGGCAGCTCGACAAGTACGGGCCGACAGCCCAGCGGGCCATGCAGGACCGCGCCATCGAGGAGCTCGGCCTCATCGATACGGGCCTCTCCTGGACCGTGGCGAAGTCCGGCTGGTCGGGACGCGAATGGATGCATGAGCCGCCAGCCACGCTGACGCCCGAGTTCCGGGCCATGGTCGAGGCTGCCGAGCGATATCTCTACGAAGTGTTGCTCGTCGGATACACATCGCGCTTCATCCGCGACGTCACCCTGGCGCTCCACTACCGGCGTGTGTTCCAGGGTCACGGCGTCGTCATCTATTTCTGCGATGACCACCTGCTCACGTCGAACCCCGAGGACTTCGAGCGTCTCGTGGACAAAGGGAAGGCGGCCGAGATCTTCAGCCGCGACCAGTCGAAGAACGTCCGCTCCGGCTATGCCGCGAAACGGGAGCGCGACAACGATCCGGGCGGTCATGCGCCCTTCGGCTTCCGACGCAACGAGGCGAAGCTCGTCGAGCCGGACCCGGAGCGGGTACCGACGGTGAAGCGCATCGTCGATCTGTCGGCGCAGGGATGGGCGGACAGGGCTATCGCCGCTGAGGTCGGGCTCGGCCTCGTACATCGTGAGGGGCATGCTGACCTCGCCTCTGCCGATCGGGCGCCTCCGTGATGGCCGACCCGCCAATGGCCTCCGCTCGTCGACCTCGGCTCTGGAACCGGGCCCAAGCGGTCCGGGCGACACGGGCGACGAACACCGGGCGGCCAGCTTCGCCACACGACCGTATGCCCTCTCGATGCTGCGCTGCGCACTCGTGCGGCGGCGCCTCATCGGCGACACGGGCTACTACCGGCATCGCTATCCCTGCGATGCGTTCATGGCAGCGAAGCCATCTCGGCCGGCCGGGCAGCGTGGACGCATCGATGGCAAGGGTTATCGGCGGGAGCTCTACGAGGACGCCATCGGTCGCGTCCTTGAGAAGGTCTCGCTGGGCTAGCCACCCTTTCGAAGGTGGTCGGGTCCGTCACATCTGGACCAACAGGGCCTGACCAGCTCGCCCTGGCACGCATCGAGCGTGAGCGGGATCAGGCCCTGCGCAAGTATCGACAGGATCGCGGCACGCAATCATTGGAGCACACGATGAAGAGACTGGATGACGAGCAGACCGAGGCGAGCCGTCCGAGAGGCGAAGAGGGCGTGCCCGCGGACGTGGCGGTGACGTACCTGCGTGACCTCGCCGAGACGTGGCGCCATGCTGACCGAGGGTCGGGCAGGCGGATGCTCGCGGAGGCGCTCTTCGAGCGGGTGGATGCACTTGGGTTCCGGGAGGCCACGCTGCATCTGACCGACACCGCCATCGCGCACGGCTTCGCGGCAGTCCTCCCCGCGAGAGTGACACTGGAAATTGTTGGGAATGGTCGGGGCGAGAGGATTTGAACCTCCGACCTCAGCGTCCCGAACGCTGCGCGCTGCCAAACTGCGCCACGCCCCGACAAGGAGATCCGCACACCGGCGGGTCGTGAAGTATAGGGGCGCCCAGAAGTGCACGCCAGCAGAGCCCCGCATCTTCGACGCTGGCCGTCTGCGAGGCAAGCCGGGACGCGTGGCGAATCACGCCCTCGAATTGCTACGGCAGCAGGGTGAACCGGCCACCCCCGAGCGGTCGCACCACAGTGAAATGCCGGCGGTCCAGCGTCAACAACGTACGGGACGAATAGCGCTCGGCGAGCACAACGATCGACGCATCGGCGACACCGATGTCCTGGTCGTTGTACTTCTCCACGACGTCCGCCGCCCGTGTCAGGTCGTTCCCGTCAAGATGCGGAAGCACATAGGCGCCCCCACTGATCTCCCTGAGCACGTCCAGCTCTGCGCTGACACCCACATGTGTCGCCACGAGGTAGTCGAGCTCAGCGAGCACATAGGGCGATACCACCATCGGCGCATCGAGCCCAGCCACGAGCCGGCGCACCTGGGCATGCTCGGGTTCACGTCGATTGAACAGAGCCAGCAGTCCACTCGTATCGGCGATGATCAACGTTCGCCGAAGCCGCCCATGAGCTCATCCACACGCGCGGCGATCGGCTCGTTCGACTCGATCAGCCCGGCCCGGGGTGCCGGCCGGAATCACCGCGGCGGCGATGGCTTCGCGGATGACTTGGGCCTCAGCGATGCCGAGCGTTCGAGCCTGGCGCGCCACGGCCGCCTTGAGCTCCGCAGGCAGGTACAAGGTCGTCTTCTCCATGCCACATATGGTACCACGGGTGGTGATAGCACTGGCCCCACCCAAGTCGGGGCGGGCAGGATCGCCGATCCGGGGATGAGGGTGGCTGCTGCGGCGACCTCGCTACCGATGCCGGCGGAAGCGTGGATTGGTCTCAGCCAGGGGCACCCGCCCGACGACCAGCGCCGCCACCACCGATGCCAGCACGACCAGGATCAACGCAGACGCGATGCCGAAGAACGATGCGGTCGTACCGATGAGCGGCGGCCCGACCATGAACGCGATGGTCAGGAACGTGAACGCCGCGGACAGTGATGGGCCATGCGGTGGGACGCGGCCGGCAGCGCCGAACAATTGTGGGACAGCGTTGCCGATACCGATGCCTGCGACGACCATTCCGATCAGGGCCACGATGTCGTTGCCGATCACTACGAAGGCGGTGACAGCAGCAGCCGAGAGGAGCATCCCCAATTGGATGAGGCGGATGGAGCCCATGCGATCCTTGGCCCAGTCGCCACCGAAGCGCCCCAGGAGCAAGCCCAGTGACAGGGCTGCATAGGCGAGCGCAGCGATCTGAGCCTGAGCTGCCACACCCTGCCGCAGATACACACCGCCCCAATCGCTCAGACCTCCCTCGACGAAGGCCACCAGCACGACCAGCAGCGCGATCGGCAGGACCGCACGGCCCGGCAGGTGGATGCCCGTGGCGCCTTCGGTGCGCACCGAGCCTGTGCCCAGGTTGCGGCTGGCTACGACCACCACGGCAAACAGCACGAGCGCCGCGACCGATGCCTCGACGAGGGGATCCACGCCGACCGCCACCGCAGCCGCAACGCCGACCGCGCCCATGAAGCCACCGACGGACCAGCCCGCGTGCAACCCGGACAGGATCGACTTGCCGCCCACGTTCTCGAGCGCCACCCCATGCGCGTTCATCGAGACGTCCATGGTGGTGTTGAAGTAGCCGAAGACGAACAGGACGATCGCGAGGATCTCAGCTCCAGGTGCCAGGACCGGCGGCACCACCAGGAAGGGGAAGATCAGTGCCGCGACCGTGAGCATGACGCCGACTCGAGACGTGGACCAGCAACTGGCCTGTGATCTGCTGTGCCACGAGGGCGCCGAGAGCCAGGAAGAAGAGGACGATCCCGAGCTGCTGCGCGGGGATGCCCAATCGCTCCTGGATGCCCGGGATGAGCGCGATCCAGGTCCCGACCATCGCGCCGTTCACGACGAACATGAGGAAGGTCGCGACGCGTGGTGTCATTCGCGCGGTCGGCAGGATGTCAGGAGCGGTCGAGGATGACCCGACGGTGGGTCACTTGCCAGCCTTGAATGGGTAGACCACCCAGGCGTCGGTCTCCACGATGAAATGGTCGGGCACGATGTCCACGCGCGACTTTGCCGGCTTGTAGTGCAGCACCGCGGTCACAGGCGTTCCACCTGCGGCTTTCACGCGCTCGGTCACCGCCGCGATGGTGGTGCCGGAGTCCCAGACCTCGTCGATGATGACGACCCGCTTGCCGCGCAGATGCTCGTCCGAAGGGAACTGCAGGAACTCGGCGTGTCCCCGAAACCCGGAGTCATCGTCGTACACCACCACCGATGCCACCAGCATGTCGCGCCAGCCAAGGTGGTAGCCGAGCATGCCCGCTGGCACGAGCCCGCCGCGAGAGATCGGCAGGACCACATCCGGCGGCGGATCGGCCGCGAGGCGTTTCGCCATCTCGGCCACGAGACGCTCAAGGTCCTCCCAGGTGACGACATCCTTGACGGGTTCGAACATGCCCTGAGCGTACACGGCTCGGGCATCGGCGGCGGGGCGGAGGCCTATGCGGTGCCGCGAAACTCGCTGATCTCGATGAGGTGGCCATCGGGATCGGCGGAAGAACCCTCGGACTTCCCATTCCGAGGTCACCGGCGGTGTGAGGAATCGGGCGCCTCGCGATGTCAACGTCTCGTATGCCGCCATGCAGTCGGGCACCCGGATGGTCATGGCATGGCTGACGCGGTCGGGCTCGTCCGGGATCGCGAAGGTGACGCCGGGCTTGTCTTCGGTCGGCCCGCCGCCGGTCACGATAAGCAACCAGGCGCCCTGGAACGAGAAGACCGCCGACGAGCCGCCGTACTCACGCACCAGCTCAGCCCCCAACACGTCCCGATAGAACGCGACCGAACGCGCCAGGTCGCCGATGACCAGGATGTTCGTCAACTCCATGCCTTCGCCCGGAAAGTTCTCGTCCATGGCGTCCTCCTCAGCCTCGCTCCTGGCCTGTCACTGCACTACTATGAACGTCCGCGCGAGGCGAGGAGCGCCTGCTCCGGATGCAGCACCCACACCAGCGAGGTCTGACCACATCCCTGAGGAGGGAACCACCATGGCTATCGGCCCGATCCAGATCTTTGCCTTCGGTTTCCCTTCCACCGCGGGATTCGAGGGACGCATCGCGGAAGAGCTCATCAAGCTCAGCGACGCCGGTATCGTCCGCATCATCGATGCCCTGGCCGTCATCGCCGAGGATGACGAGGTCGATGTCATCCGCGTCTCCGACCTCGACGATGAGCAGCGCGAGGAGCTGGGTGCCGAGATCGGTGCACTCATCGGCCTCGGGGCGGGCGGCATCGAAGGGTTCGTCGAGGGTGCTGAGATCGGCGCGGAGGTCATGGAAGAGGGCGGACTGGGCATCATCGAGGACATCACCGAGGATCTCATCGACGAGCTGCCTGATGGGAGCGCCGCGATGCTGTTGATCATCGAGCATACCTGGGCGGTGCCACTGCGTGAAGCCGTGGTGGATGCCGGCGGTGTGCTGATGGCGAATCAGTGGATCGGCGCACAGGACCTGGTCGCGCTCGGTGTGGCTCTCGGAGCCCAGGCTGAGACCGAGGCTGAGGGCTAGCGCCGCTCGATCAGCCTACGGGCACGACGGTTGAGACCGTGGACCTGTCTGGCCAGGGACGCTCACCTCGACTGTGTGTGCACGGGTGCTGTCTGAGGTAGTCCGCACCAGTCGGGTCATGACCGGGTTACTGATGGGTCGTGGGCATCACATGGGACCTGGCCACGATGTACCGGACCGCACCATTCGGGTTGCGGACCTACCAGAGGGAGCCGACATGACCGTGATCGGACTCGTAGCACTCCTGGTCATCGCGATGACCATGCTGGCCGGGGAGCTGTACATCGGAGGCATGCGGGAGCGCCGCGATCGGCGCCGCGCGACAACGACACCCACGTTCGAATGGCGCGGGGACTGAGATCGCTTCCTAGCCTTTGATCGCGGGGGCATCGCCTGACCACCAGGGCCAGCGCGATGCCCTCGCGACGAGGCACCTCCGTCAGCGGTTCGATGCCACACCCGGCCACATCCGGCCGTCGTCGTCGGACCCCTGCCACCCGGGTTACCCCTCGCGCGCGGCTACACTGCGGGCAGGAGGTGACCATGTCGTTGAAATGGGACGGACGAGAGTGCTGGGCGCTGGTGCTCGGGGCGAGCAGCGGATTCGGCGCCGCAGCTGCCAGGGCCTGGGCACGAGCCGGCTTCGGCATCGTCGGTGTCCATCTCGACATGCGCGCGACCAAACCAGCAGCCGAGGCGGTCCGCGAGGAGATCGAGTCTCTCGGCGTTCCAGTCGAATTCCACAACGTCAATGCTGCCGACGACGCCAAGCGCGAGAACGTCATCGCCGCCATCAGCGAACGGTTCGAGCAGCGGCGAGCAGCCGGGGAACAGCCGATGCTGGGGGCCATGCTCCACTCACTCGCCTTCGGCGCGACGCTGCCCTACATCGCCGATCTGGAGGGACAGAAGGAGCTGTCCCGCAAGCAGCTGGAGATGACCGCCGACGTGATGGCACATTCCCTGCTGTACTGGACGCGGGACCTCCGACACGCGGACCTCCTGCAGCGCGGCAGCCGGGTCTACGCGATGACCAGCGAGGGCGCCAGCCTGGCCGTGCCCACCTACGGCGCAGTGAGCGCCGCCAAGGCGGCCCTGGAAGCCCACGTGCGCCAGTTGGCGCTGGAGCTGGCCCCCGCCGGCATCACCGTCAATGCCATTCGAGCTGGAGTCACCGACACACCAGCCCTTCGCCGCATCCCCGGCTGGCGACACCTGGTGGCGGCCGCCGAGGCGCGCAATCCCATGGGTCGCATGACCACTCCCGAGGACGTGGCCGAGGCGCTTGCGGTCCTGGCCACACCGCAGACACATTGGATGACCGGCAATGTCATCGGTGTCGACGGTGGCGAGATGATGGGCACCAGGGAGTCGGCCGAGCTCGCCTAGCGGGTCTCGATGGCCGAGCTCGCCCATCCGATCGATGCCAGACTGACCACCGTGCCCGACGAGACAGCCTCCCCGGTCCCCGCCCGTAGCGAACGCCCCAACCCGGCCGTGGAGGCTGAGCCAAGCGGCGTGGGGTCATCGCGGGCGCGCGACGAGCTGTCCCGTGAGATCAAGCTGCTCGGCTCGCTGCTGGGCCAGGTCATCGCGGAGCAGGCCGGCGAGGAACTCCTGGAACTCGTCGAGCGGGTGCGCAAGCTCACCATCGACATCCGCAAGACCGGCAGTGAGACCCGCCATCGCGGCCTCCGCGCCATCCTCGAGGAGTTGAGCGGCGAACAGATCGAAGCCCTCATCAAGGCCTTCAGCCTGTACTTCCATCTGACCAACCTGGCCGAAGAGAAACACCGTGTCCGGCGAGTCCGCGCCAGGGCCCACACCAAGGGTGGCCAGGAGGGCTCCCTGGAAGCCGCACTGCGCAAGCTGCTGCGCGATGATCACCCGGACCAGGCGAGGCACCTGATCGACGACCTGTCCATCGGCCTGGTGCTGACCGCCCATCCCACCGAGGCCCGGCGGCGCACGATGCTGGTGGCGCTGCGCCGTACCTCTGCACTCATCGATCGGCTCGATGACCCCAGGCTGACACCCAACGAGGACAAGGAGATCCGACGCCAGCTGCGCGAAGAGATCTCGCTGCTGTGGCGAACGTCAGCTCTGCGGAGTGAACGACCCTCTCCCCTCGATGAGGTCAGGCGCGCGCTGCTGTTCTTCGACGAGACGCTCTTCCGGGTCACGCCGTACCTGTATCGGACCCTGGATCGCGTCCTCGACATCGCACCCTGGGTCAATGACCCCGACGCCCCCGGTGGACGAAATGGCCCAGCCAGCGACAGCGGGCACACGGGTACCCGACCGCCGGCCGTCCATCCGTATCTGCACTGGGGCTCGTGGGTAGGCGCCGATCGTGATGGCCACCCCCATGTCACGGCTGACACGACTCGGGAGGCCGCAGCCATCGGCGCTGACCATGTCCTGCGCGGCCTGGAGCACGTGACCACTCGGTTGATGAACACGGTCACGCCCAGCGAATTTGCCGAGCAGGTCTTCCCGGCGCTGGCCGCTCGCCTGGAGCTCGATCGCCGCGAGCTGCGAGAGTTGTTCGACGACCTGGCCCACCATTTCCCCAACGAGCCATATCGGCAGCGCTTCGGCTGCATGGCCGAACGATTGCGCCAGACGCGACGTCGATTGGTCGAAGGCCTTGCGGACGGCGTCGGGTACGCGTCGCCGGCCGAGCTGTTGGTCGAGATCACGGAGGTCCAGGAGTCCCTCGCAGCCGAGGGCATGGGACGCGTCGCGTGGGGCGAGGTGCAAAGCCTGCGCTGGCAGGTCGAGACGTTCGGCTTCCACGCCTTTTCCCTGGAGGTACGCCAGCACAGCCAGGTCCATCGTTCCACGCTGGCAGCCATCCGCGAAGGGACCCCCCTGGACGAGAGCGAGGTGGCCCATGGCGTCAGCGCAGCGGAGGTGCTCAGGACCATCGGGACCATCGCCGAGATCCAGCGCCAGTACGGACCCGAGGCCTGCCATCGCTACGTCATCAGCTTCACCGAGCTCGCCCAGGATGTCTACGACGTACTCGAGCTGGCCGATGAGGGCGGCCTGCCGCGCGAGGACATCGATGTGGTGCCGCTGCTCGAGACGGCTGCGGCCCTGGAGGGTGCCGACACGCTCCTCGATGAGATCCTCAGCGACCCCGGCTACCGCCAGCACGTGCGTGACCGCGGCGATCACCAGGAGGTGATGCTGGGTTATTCCGATTCGACCAAGGAGTCGGGCGCCCTGGCAGCCGCCTGGCTCCTGCACGGGGCCGAGTCCAAGTTGGCCGCATCAGCCGTGCGCCATGGGGTACGACTGACCCTGTTCCACGGGCGTGGTGGCGCCATCGGGCGCGGTGGTGGTCCCATGGGTCGGGCGATCCTGGCGAGTGCCCCGCATTCACTGGCGGGGAAGCTGAAGCTGACCGAGCAGGGCGAGATCGTGGCCGACCGCTATGGCAATTTCGACATCGCCATGCGCCACCTGGCTCAGCTGACCAACGCGGTGCTGGTGGCTTCGTCCGAGGCGCACCAGAAACATGCCCGCCAGGCTCAGCGCCGTGGTTCTGACATCCTCGAAGAGCTGGCAGAGCGGTCGGCGCGTGCCTACCGGGCGCTCGTCTGGGATGACCCCGCGTTCGAGGCGTTCTATGTCGCTGCCACGCCCATCGCGGAGCTGTCCGGTCTGGCCATGGGCTCGCGACCTGCGGCACGCGGCGGAGGCGCGGTGTCATTGGAGAACCTGCGGGCCATCCCCTGGGTGTTCTCGTGGGCTCAGGCCAGGGCATTCCTGCCGGGCTGGTACGGACTGGGCAGCGCGGTAGAGGAATACGAGCGCGTCCACGGTGCCGAGGCGACCGAGCAGCTCGCGGAGCTGTACCGCGACTCGCCGTTCCTCGGCGGGGCGATCGACGTCATCGAGATGGCCCTCGCCAAGGTGGACCTGGCGGTCGCCGAGCACTACGCGGGCCTTGCTCCCAAGCCCGAAGCGGACCGGCTCTGGGCGCAGATCAGATCCGAGTACGAACGCACCCTGGCGGCCGTGCTGCGCATCAACGGACGTGACCACCTGCTCGACGCGGCGCCCTCACTGCAGCGCTCCATCCTGCTCCGCAATCCGTACGTGGACTCGCTCTCGGAGCTCCAGGTCATGCTGCTGGGCCGGCTGCGAGCACTGCCCGACGACGACCCACGACGGGACGAACTGCGCCGCCTGGTGCAGCTCACCGTCAGCGGCGTGGCCGCCGGTCTCCAGAACACCGGGTAGCGGCACGCCTCCGGCGAATCGAGCTAGTCCGCGAGGATGGTGGAGACCTCATATGCGTCGAATGCCCTGTCGGCCGTGACGATGGTGAGCTCGTCGAGCTGGGCCTGCGCCACGAGCAGACGGTCGAAGGGATCGCGGTGGTGCGGTGGCAGGGTCGACGAGTGCAGGGCGTGCGCATGCGAGACGGCGAGCCCGACCACACTCAACCTTCTCATGCGATCGGGTACGTATTCCACGGGCGGCAGGGGCAGGGAGAGCCGACCGTGCGCGCACTTGATGGCCATCTCCCAGGAGCTCGCCGCCGAGAGCATGAGCGTCGTGTCGCCATCACGCAGTCGTTCGAGAACATCTGGGCGGATGCGTTCCGGACGGCCCAGGAGCCACAGGAAGACGTGCGTATCGAGCAGGAACGTCACTGCTCGAACGCATCGATCAGCGCAGGCTCCAGTGGTTCGTCGAAGTCGTCGGGCACATCGAGCCTGGCCCGGTCGAAGCCGACCTCCCGCAGTACCGCGGGTCCCATCGGCACGAGGCGAGCTACCGGACGACCACCGCTGGTGACGACGATCTCCTCGCCTTCAGCGACGCGACGGAGCAGCCTCGAGAGGTGTGTCTTGGCTTCGTGGACACCGACCTCGGTCATGCTCGGACCGTAGGGGAACGCCAGGACTTAGTCAAGTGACTTAGTCGTCGTCGCCAGCGGAGGGAGCTACCGCGCGATCTGCCGGGCGGTGGATGACTTGAATCTCCGGCCATCAGGCAGCAGACACGAGTTCAGCCGGCGGGAGCGCCGGCACACCGCCGTCCACCACCGGTCGCACGGGTACGCCGGCAGCGTCGAGCAGACTGGCGGCGATCGTGGCGCGGGTACCGGTCCGGCAGGCGATCAGCCAGGGCGACTCGCGATCGAGTTCCTGGAGCCGGTCGGGCAGATCGGTCAGAAAGGTCTGGCGGGAGCCGGGGATGACGCCGCCACGCCATTCGTAGGGCTGGCGGACGTCCAGGATATGGGCCGCATCCCCGCCCTCGCCTGCCGCGAACGTGCGCAACTCCTCCCAACTCGCTGTCGGGTAGCTGCTGGTCGAGCCACCGGAAGCGGCCCACGCGTCCATGCCGCCGTGCAGGTGACCGATGACATGGTCGAAACCGATGCGCAGCAGCTCCTCAGCCGCGTCCACCTCCTGCCAGGGGTCGTCGACGACGAGGCAGATAGGCGCATCGAACGGGAGCAGCCAGCCAAGGTACGCCGAAAGGGAGTCGCCCAGCTCGATGTTCCATGAGCCGGCGACGTGCCGGGCGGCGAAGGCCCAGCGATCCCGCACGTCGATGAGCCACACGCCGGCCTCGCGCGCAGCCACGACCTCCCGGACCGTCAGCGGGATGGAGGCAGGCGGCCCGTCGAGCAGACGCGGCCCGCGGCGATTGAGTGGCGCCATCCGTCGGTAGTAGGCCGGATAGAGCGTCCGGCCTGCCACCAGCTCGCGGTCGAAGGCCTCAAGGTCCGGGGCGGCGACTGCCGGGTTCCAGCGCTTCAGCGCGCCGATGGTGGCGGTACCGGGGCCGTCGGCGTCGCCGGCCACGCAGAAGGAGCCGGCGCCGTGGGTCGGATAGACCATCACCTCGTCGGGCAGCTCCGCGAGGCGACGCACCGACGCGAACTGCGCCGCGGTCATCTCCGCGGTCCTGGCTCGCCCCAGCAGGTCCGTTCGGCCGACGCCGCCGATCAGCAACGAGCCACCCGAGAACACCGCCATGGGACGTCCGTTGCCGTCCCGCAGCTCCCAGCTGAGGTGCTCGGGCGTATGACCCGGTGTGGCCACGGCGATGAGCCCGCCGCCATCGAGGTCGAGCTCGAACCCCTCCACTGCGGCCGTATGTGAGAAGTGATAGCCACCCTGGGCCGGCGCGACGATGCACGCTGCCCCGGCCTGGCGGAGCTGCAGCGCACCCGAGAGGTAGTCGTTGTGAACATGCGTCTCGAGGGCGTGACTGATCAGCCAGCCGTGTTCTTCAGCGATCTGGGTAAGCCGCCAGGCATCCCGCGGCGGATCGATGACGACCGCGCGCTCGCCGAAGCCGACCAGGTAGGCAGTGTTGCCGAGTCCCGGCGTGGGGATGCTGACGACCTTCGACATCGGCTACGGCCTCCTGGGTGACACCACACCGGAAACGCGCCTTACGGGCAGGCCCACGCGCGGCTCCTGGGCCATGGCTAACCCATCAACGATCGAGCGGCTGCCACGATCCGAGCCACCGACGGCTCGACTTCCTGCTCAAGCGGCGGCGAGAACGGGATGGGCACGTCGGCGGTCGCCACGCGGACCACAGGTCTATGGAGACTGTCGCCGACACCCTCGGCGATGGTGGCAGCGATCTCCGCACCCACGCCACCCGAACGGTGCCCCTCGTCGACGACCACGACTCGTCCGGTCCGTCCGGCCGAAGCCAGGATGGTATCTCGATCGAGCGGCACGACCGTGCGTGGGTCGATGACCTCGGCGCTGATGCCATCAGCCGCCAGCGACTCGGCGGCTTCAAGGCTGCGGCGCACGACATAGGAGGTCGCCACCATGGTCACGTCCCTGCCGGCACGCTTGACGTCAGCCTGGCCGAAGGGGATGGCCTCAGGCTCGTCCGGCACGTCATCTTCGTAGTCGAAGAGGCGAACGTGGTCGGCCCAGAACACCGGGTTGTCGTCGGCCACGGCGGTATGGATGAGCCCGCGGACGTCACGCGCGGACGAGGGCGTCATGATCTTGATGCCCGGCACCTGCAGCAGCATCCCCTGGGGGCTGTGGGAGTGCTGGGCAGCGCCGCCGCCGCGGACGCCATGGTTGACGTGGAAGACGACCGGGACGCGAGTCTGTCCGCCAGTCATATAGTGGATGTTGGCGGCCTCGTTGACGATCTGGCTCCAGGCCTGGAACGAGAAGCTCGCGGTGGCCATGTCCACGATGGGACGCAGGCCGCTGATGGCCGCGCCGATGCCGGTGCCGCCGTAGCCGATCTCGGCGATAGGCGGATCCCACACGCGGCGGGGAAACTCCTCACGGATGCCCACCGTCAGGCGTCGGTGCTCGGTCAGGCCGAAGAAATACTGGCCTATGAGGAACACCCGCTCGTCGGCTGCCAGGACCTCCCGCAAACCCCGAGCCATGCCTTCGGCGTAGCTGATGCGCGTCATGCTGCCTGTCTCAGCCATACACGTCCTCGTACGCTTCAGCGGGATCCGGATAGGGACTCTCGAGCGCGAAGTCGATGGCGCGCTCGCATCTCGTCACGAGCTTCAGCGTCCATCCCCATGGCGTCCGCCTGGGTCACGGCACCGATCTCAAGGAGCTGGCGCAGGTAGAGCAGTACTCCGTCCTGCTCGCGCCACCACCTGGCGTACTCGCCTTCGATCGACGATGGATCCCAGGCGTACTCCAGCCTGGTTTCCCCGGTCAGCAGCTGCGGCCAGAGCGGTCGATTCCCGGGCCAGCGGACGGTCCGGGCCTCGATGAAACTGGGCCCGCCGCCGCCGTGCGCGCGCGTCACCGCGTCACGCATGGCCTCGTGGACGGCACCGGTATCGGTCCCGTCGACCACCACGGCCGGCACCCCGAAGGGGCGCACCAGGTCGGTGAGCTCGGTCGCGGCGAGTGTCGACGAGGGGTACTCATTGGCCTTCTGGCCCAGCGCCTCAAGGCTGTTGTTCTCGCACAGGAAGATGATGGGCACCTGGCGCATCGCGGCGATGTTGATCGACTCATGCCAGGCGCCTTCCTCCAGCGCACCGTCCCCGAAGATCGAAACGCAGACCCGGTCCACCCCAAGCTCCTTGAAGGCGAAGGCAGAGCCGACCGCGATGGGCAGGGGGCCGCCGACCGCAGAGGAGGTGGTTGGGGAAGCCACGAGCAGCCGCAGCCAGGTGCAACGTGCCGCCCTTGCCCTTGTTGGTGCCGGTGGCCTTGCCCAGGATCTCGGCGGCCATGGCAGCGGGGTTCACGCCGCGCGCGATGAGATGACCAATCTCCTCGACCGAGCCACGATTGATGGAGCCCAGTCCGGACATGCCCATCGCGCCCTCGAAGCCGTCGAAGCCACTGACGGCACCGGCACCACCATCGGCATCGGTCGTGGTCTGGACATACCGCTCACCGCTGCGGGGATCTTCGCCGGCGATGTAGTGGCCGCGTCGTCGGCCCCAGCCGGCGATGGCCTTGTCGGGCATGGCCTTGGACAGGGCGTTCACGGTGGCTTCAAGTACCTGGGTCCCGACATTCACGGGCGAGCCACCGACCGTGGCCGGATAGGTGGCATTGACCACGGTGCCCTCGGGCGCGATGACCTTCACCGCTCGCATGGAGCCCTCGTTGTGGAACTCGGCCAACTCGGAGTCGAAGTACAGGAAGGACCCAGCCTCCGCACGGCTGTAGGTCGAGGAGTAGGTGCAGTTGACGAAGCCCTTGCGGAGGCCATCGCTGCGGCTGAAGTCGAGGATCAGCTCATCGCCGTTGATGGTGGCATCACAGCGGACGGTGACGATCTCGTCGAGCACGGTGCCGTCGTCGTCGGTCGAGGATTCACCACTGAAGGTGCCGTCCGGCACGGTCATCAGCTGCCCGCGAACGCTGCTCTCCATGCGGTCGAGCATCTCCTCGACGCAATCCATGACCGAGTCACGGCCGTACTTGTCGAGGAGCGCGATGATGCGGTTCTCAGCCACCTGGAGTGCGGCCATGAGCGCGTAATTGTCGATCTTGACGCCTTCGGGCCAGCGCACGTTGTTCCAGATGAGCTCCAGCACATCGGTGCGCTCGACACCCTGGTCGTAGATCTTGGTGGGCGGGATCATGATCCCCTCGGCGTGGATGTCGTAGCCGTTGGGGAAGTAGCCGCCGGGGAAGGCACCGCCGGTGTCCAACTGATGGCCGCGGGTCAGCACCACGAAAAGCAGCTCATCCCTGTAGAAGACCGGTCGGAAGAAGCCCCAGTCGGGCAGGTGGTTGCAGTAGCCCTTGTAGGGGTCGTTGCAGAGGATGACGTCGCCGGGCTTCAGGTCCTTCCCCATCTGCTCCATGATGTACTGCACCGTGAAGCCCTGGGAGAGGAACATCGAGGTGGGACCCTCGGGCACGGCGATGGTGCGGCCCTGCGCGTCCCAGATGCCGGCTGCCATGTCATGCAGCTGGGCGATGAGGTAGTTCTGCGCGGTCCGGTCGATGACGTGGCGCATCTCCCGTCCGATGGACTGGAAGCCGTGCCACACGGTGGACAGCGTGATGGGATCGATGTCCCGTCCGGTGCCGGCCGTGTTGCTGGTCGCGGACGGGCTCATGCCGTACCTCCTACCGTGGCGGCCTCGCGGACCGCGGCCGCCCCCGAGGCATCATCACGGGTCATGACGTAGTTCCTCAATGCATCGACGCGGACCGCGTACCGGCTGGGCACGACGACCGTGGTGGTACGCCTCCTCGATCATGGCCGGTCCGTGGAACTCGTTGCCGGCACCAAGCAGCGCCCCGTCATACACCGTCGTGGCCACCTCCTCGCCGTCGAACCAGGCCCGACGGGTGCGCTTGATGGCGCCTGCGGCGTCGACGCCGCCTGACTCGATGCGACGCATCTCGAATGGCGCCTTGGGGGTGGTCGCACGCAGCCGGAAGGTCAGCAGCTCGACCTGTTGCCAGGGCATGTTGAAGGTGTACAGCTGCTTGTGCTTATCGTGGAAGCCCTCGATGGCCTGCTCGATGGCCGGGGCGTCGATCTCGCCATCAGGCGCGGCCACCTCGACCTCGTGGAACCGGCCCACGTAGCGAACATCAGCCGTGCGCACGAAGGTCACGTCGGTCGCATCGATACCGAGGGCGCCGAAGCCCTCGAGTGCCTCCTGCTCCATCTCCGCGTACAGGTGATCGACGCGGCCGGCGTCCACGTCCCCGGCGCGCGTGATGTATGAGCGCGCGTAGTTGCGGCCGACATCCATGGCGAACATCCCGAAGGCCGAGTAGGTCGCGGCGATGGGCGGGATGACCACCTGGGGCATGTGCAGCAGGTCGGCGATGAAGGCCGAGTGCACCGGTCCGGCGCCACCGCCGGCGACCAGCGCGAAATCGCGAACGTCGTGGCCGCTGCGGGTAGCGACCTCGGTGATCTGGTCGGCCATGCAGCTGTTGATGGTCGTGAACACCGCCGCCGCGGTCTCCTCGATCGAAAGACCGAGGTGATCGGCGACGTTCTGCATGGCCGCGCGGGCGGCCTCAGCGTCGAGTGGGATCTCCCCGCCCAGGAAGTGGTCGGCGGGGACGTAGCCCAGGATCACATCGGCATCGGTGACGGTCGGCTCCGTGCCGCCCTTGCCGTAGCAGGCTGGACCGGGGTCCCCACCGGCCGACTTGGGGCCGACACGCAACAGGCCCAGCTGGTCGATCCAGGCGATCGAGCCTCCCCCCGCGCCACCAGATTGGATATCCACCATCCTGATGGCCACTCGTTCGTCCTGGACCCATGCCTCGGTCGTCGTGGGGATCTCACCGTCGCGCACCATGCAGATGTCGAACGAGGTGCCACCCATGTCCACCGAGAGGATGTCGCGAGCGCCGGTCTCGGTGCCGATGTAGAGCGCTCCCGATGGGGCCGCCGCCGGGCCGGAGCCGATGAGGTAGACGACTCGCGGGATGCAGTACTCGGGCGTCTCGACCAAGCCGTCTGACAGCATCATCAGCAGGTTGCCGGTGAAACCCTGGCCCTTGAGCCGATCGCCCAGCGTGCGCAGGTAGCGCTCCACGACCGGGCCGCAATAGGCGGAAACCACGGTCGTGGAGAAACGCTCGAACTCGCGCCAGACCGGCAGGATCTCATGCGATGCCGTGACATAGGCGTGGGGCAGGACCTCGCGGGTGATCTCGGTCGCACGCTGCTCGTTGGCGGGATTGGCGTAGCTGTGGAGAAAGCCGATGACGACCGCCTCGACGCCCTGGTCACGCAGCCGTTCGGCAGCCACCCGGACCTCGCCTTCATCAAGCTCGGTCACGATCTCGCCCTCGTAGGTGGAGCGCTCGGTGGCCTCCAGTCGCAGGTGTCGGGGGACCAGCGGGTCGTATGGGGGCACGAACACGTTGTACATCGAGGTGCGGATGTTCTTGTAGCCGCGACGAACCTCGGTGATGTCCCGGAAACCGCGCGTGGTGATCATCCCGGTCCTGGCGCCGTTGCGATTGATCAGCGTGTTGGTGGCCAGGGTAGTGCCATGGATGATCAGCTCCACCTGGCCGAGGAAGTCAGCCAGGTCGGGGTGTCCGTAGCCCTGGGATGCCTTGGTGATGGCATCGAGGAAGCCTTCGGAGGGTTCGCTCGGCGTCGTGTACGCCTTGAACTGGCGGAGTCCGCCGTCTCCGTCCATGACCAGACAGTCGGTGAAGGTACCGCCGACATCGATGGTGATGCGATACATGCAACCTCGCTCATGGCTGGGCGTGAACACACGTGGGCGTTCTCACTCGCTCTGATTGCTTTGGGTCATCCTACCCCAGTCTTTGGATACAAGATGACAAAGAATGTCGCCGTTCGTCTGGGGCCAGGGGGAAGGACGCAGCCACGATCACGCCGACGAGTGCAACATCGCCGCCAAGCTCGGGGTGCTCGACGACCGACTTCAACGGTGCGCCAGGTGCTCTGCCGCGCGCCGGTCCCGGGGCTCCAGTTGGATGGTCGAGTGTGTCACGTCGAAGTCGCCGGCCAGACAGGCGCACATCTCATCGAGCACTTCGACGGACGAGACGCTCTCATCCACCACGACGTGCGCCGACAGGACGGGGAGGCCGGAGGTCAGCGTCCAGGCATGCAGATCGTGCACGTCCTGGACCCCGGGGGTCTCCATCAGGTGGCGTCGCACCTCGTCCATGTCCATGCCGCGAGGGGCTGCCTGCAGCAGGACATCGGCGGCCTCTCGCAGCAAGTGCCAGGCGCGCGGGATGATGAGCACCGCGATGATGGCCGAAGCGATGGCATCCGCGGCAACCAGGCCGGTCGCGAGGATGATGATCGCGGCCAGCACCACCGCCACCGAACCAAAGAGGTCCCCGAGCACCTCCAGGTAGGCACCACGCATGTTGAGGCTGCGCGACTGGGCGTCGTGCAGTAGCCACAGGGACACGAGGTTGGCGGCGCCGCCGATCAGCGCGATGATCAGCATCGGCCCGCTGGCGATGTCCGGTGCCGAGAAGAGCCGACCCCACGCGCTCCACAGGATGAAGGCGGAGAGCAGCAACAGGACGACGGCGTTGATGGTCGCCGCCAGGATCTCAGCACGGTACCAACCGTAGGTCCGATTGTCGGACGGCGGACGCGAAGCCAGCCAGATGGCACCGAGTGCCAGGCCGACCCCGGCCACGTCGCTGGCCATGTGACCAGCGTCGGCGAGGAGCGCCAGGCTGTCGGTCAGCAGTGCACCGATGAGCTCGACGGCGAGGATGACCAGGCCCACCACCAGGACGATGGCCAGCCGCTTGCGATCCTTGTGCGCGGCACTCTCGATGCCGTGAGCATGACCGTCCGCGGACCGTGCGGCGGGCGCGGGGCCGTCAGCCACCGGCGGGTCAGACGTGTCCCGACTCCATGAAGTAGCCGTCACTCATGCCCACGAGCTCTCGGGATCGGCACGGTTCGAGCCGCTTGAAGGGGCCACATCCATCTCCCCGGATTCGATGGGCAGGTCCTCGAGCGCGCAGGCGCGCGATGGCGGTCATCCCGACACCCTACTCGACGGCGGCCACAACCTGCGCTGAGACCGCGTCGTTCTCACGCTGATGAGCATCAGGGCGCGCGGAGCGATGGCCGCGGCGTAGTCGATGGGCCGGTAGCGAAAGACGTTCTCAGGCGGCATGGAGCGCGACCTGGCTGGGCACGCGACCATCGACGTCCTTCTTGACGGTCGTCTGCCGGCGTTCCGGAGAGGGCACCATGATGTCTTCGCGAGGCGATACCAGCTCCGGCTCCCCTCCCGCCGCGTATGCCTGGCTGGTTGTCCGAACGCGCTCGCGGAATTCGATCCACTCGTACTCCCGGCGCATCCGCCGCAACCAGTCCTCGCCGTCCGCGACGGGCACCTGGCTGACCGTGGCCTTGACGCGCTCATCGAGCGCAGCGGCCACGACCGCGTTACCTCCACCGGTGCCGCCGGAGCCGAACAGGCCCAGGCGTCGCGCGTCGACCTCCGGTCGGGACGACAGGTAGGTCAGTCCTGCGCGGATATCGTCGACCTGGTCCATTGGGTCGAGGTACGTGGCGTCGCCTTCAGAGTCGCCGAAGCCACGGTAGTCAAGCGTCAGGAGCGCGAAGCCGGCTTCGATGAGTGCCTGGTGATACGGCTCATAGAGCCTGGCATCGCGAAGTCCCATCCAGCCTGGTCCCTGCACGATGCCCGCGAGCGGCGATGCCGCCTCGTCGGGGAGGAGGAGTGTTCCGGCGAGGCGGCTACCGCGGTTGTGAAACCAGACTTGTTCGCTGTGCATCAGGGCCGCGAGCGGCTAGAGTCCCAGGCCCTTGGACTCGCGAAGGAATCGGCGCAACAGGGCCACGACCTTGCGGTAGTGCGATGCCAGCTCAGCTGCAGCCAGGTCGGCATCGCCGCTCTTGACCGCGTCGAAGAAGATCTGGTGATGGGAGGGCGAGTGCTGCACCAGCTTCCAGCGCAGGGACCGAGCCACCTCCTGGCGCAGCCGAGCGATCAGCCCGACCAGACGGGGGCGAGCGGTGACGCCATAGAGCTTGAGATAGAACTGCTCACGCGCGACCAGCTTCTCGTCCGCGATCTCAAGTGCTTCCATGTGGTCGTAGAGCCGCTGGAGCTCTTCGAGGTCCGGTTCCGTCAGCAATGGGATGGCCACCCGAACGGCATGTGACTCGAGCACGGTGCGCAGCTCGTAGATCTCCTCGATCTGGTCGGCGTCGAGCGCCGTGACGGTGAAGCCGCGATGGGGCTCAGAGGTGGCCAGGCCCTCATACTCCAGGACGCGCAGCGCCTCACGTACCGGGATACGACTGGTGCGGAACGCGGTCGCCAGGTCCTCCTGGCGGAGGCGAGAGCCGGGCGGCAGGACCCCGTCGAGGATGGCCTCACGCAGGGTCTCGAGGACGAGCTCCTGGGCCGTCGAGTGCCGACCGCGCGACCGCTCGATGAGTGTCTCGAGTTCGCTCGCGGCGTTGCTTGTAGCGTCGTTCGTCTTTGGCATCGATCCCTCCGCCAATCCATCGTGAACAGTCGCGAGTGGGAGGATACGGCCCCGCTTCTTGGCGCGGAGTGTAACCCAATCTGGCCCATCGTGTATACGAAATATGCGGTAGACGCATACACTGTGGACTGGAAGCGAGGGACATACCCCGACATCCTTGTGACCGATCCTTTCCCGACAGCGACCCGGTCCTGAGTGTGCCCGAGTCACGGTCTCCGGTCCGGCCGTTGGTGTCGTCAGGAACAGTGCCGCGAAGCGGGGTCATCGCCCTCGAAGCCGTCGCTCAGATGCACGGATGGCGAGGCGGATATGGGCAACCCATGACGCGATAGCTGCCAGCCAGGAATGTGGCGGCGATCGGCCGTGCGTCAGGTCAGCGTCGTTGAGGAACGGCGTCTCAAACCGCGCATACTCAGCGTCCATGCAGTGGGGTCGGTGTCCCTGCCATCAGGCGGTCAGGTCACGCTTCCCCTCCAAGGAGTCGGAATGCCAAAGGTAGTCATGACCCACAAGGTCATCGAGATCGAGCGATGGCTGAGGGGCAAGGAAGAGCGCGCCGCTGCCATCGCGCCATACGCGACGGACATCACCGATCACGTCGCCGCGGATGGCAGCAACAACATCGCCCTCACCGCGGACATCCATGACATGGAAGGGATCCAGGCCATGTTGGAGTCGCCACCAGCCGATGTGGCCGCCCAGATGGAGAGCCACGGCGTGCTCCCGCCGATCACGACCTACATCGAGAAGTAGCCGTCCCCATGCCCGGGGCGAGACGGATGCCTCGTCCCGGGGCATCACGCTGAACGAGCGGCGCCTCGCCTTGCGCGGCTTGCAGCAGCGCATCGACTCCGCCCCGCCGATTCGCACCAGGCGATCGTCGAGAAGCTGAAGCAAGCGTCGTAGTCCACTCCCGGCTGGATCTCATGATCGTCTCTCCGACTGCGTCCCCCGGTGCGCCCCGCCCGAAGCCTACCGAAGGCGCTCTTGCTCGTGTCGCCTCTGCGGTGCCGCCGCCGGGGCTGTTGCTCATCTCGATCGTGTCGATCCAGCTTGGCGCCGTCGTCGCCATCGACCTCTTTCCGGTGCTCGGCCCCGTGGGGACGGCCTTCCTGCGCGTGGCCTTCTCCGCGGTGCTGCTCATCGCCGCTTCACGGCATACGATCGCCTGGAGCGCGCGCCGCCACGCTGGAGCGCTGCTGCTCTACGGAGCGATCCTCGGCGTCACGAACCTGACCTTCTACGGGGCCATCGCGCGGATCCCGCTCGGCATCGCGGTGGCCATCGAGTTCATCGGGCCGCTGGGGCTGGCCGTCGCCACCTCGCGCCGCGGCCGCGACTTTGGCTGGATCGGGCTCGGTGTCCTGGGCATCGCCCTGCTCACGCCACAGATCGGGGGCGCGCTCGACCCGCTGGGGGTTGCGCTGGCCGGCGCTGCCGGCCTGGGCTGGGCCGGCTTCATCGTGATGAGCGGGCGCATCGGCCGCGCGCTGCCAGGCACCTCAGGCCTGGCCATCGGCATGGCCGTGGCGGCGTTCGTGGTCCTGCCCATGGAGCTGGTCGCAGGCGGGCTGGGCAACCTTGATGTGGGGCTGCTGGTGGGGGCACTGGCCGTCGCCATCCTGTCGACAGCAGTGCCGCTGTCGCTCGAGTTCGAGGCGCTGAAGCGGATGACGGCGCGGACCTACGGGATCCTCGTGACGCTGGAGCCCGCGGTGGCTGCGCTTGTGGGTGCGATCCTGCTTGGCCAGGCGATGGGCCTGACGGGACTACTCGCCGTCGCCTGCGTTACCGCCGCAGCGCTCGGCGTGACCATCAGCGACCGGCGCGATTCGAGAGGATAGGCGCCAGGCTTCGGGGGCCGGCCCGAGCGGGACGGCCCCCGTTCGCATCAGGCGGCCGGACTCGCCTCCGGGGCAGCCGACATCTCCGGGACGCCCGACGCCTCGGCCACGGGTTGCTGCGGAACGGGCCCCAGCGGCTCGCCCATGGCTTCTACGGCGACCCGTGTTGCGCTGGCGGTCTGAGGGCCCAGCTGGCCGGACGAGGTGCCATCGCGGCTCGGGAAGTCGATGGTGTATGTCGCCGTGAAGGACTGGCCATCGGCTGCGAGCACCACGTCCGCGCGGACGGTGTTGTAGCCGATGAAGCCATCGTCATCGCCGGCGGGGAAGAGGATGGTAGCGTCGGCGGTCCGCCGGCTGGTCGGACGCCAGGTGCCGGCTCCGGGCGCGTTGCAGCAGCTCGTCTCCTGGACGGTACCGTCTGCCGAGATGACCAACAGGTCAGGCTGATTCGACGGGTCGTCGATGTTGGTGTCGATGATCCACGTGCCCACGAGCGAGGACGAGGAGCCCTGGCCTCGACGGAAGGGCTCCTTCGCCGACACTCCTGTCGCCAGGATGGCTACGAGCATCAGGCCGATCGCCACGATGGCGACACCGGAGTAGCGGCGCATGCTGCGCTCTCCTTCTCCCCCCAGGGACCGGCCGTCATCGGCAGGCTGCGGCACTGACCGCAGGATGCGACCGTGGCGCCGATTATCAGACTTGCGCTGCACGGTGCATAGGGGTGAACTGTGCCGTCACCGTGGACAAACCCAGGTGTCCCTGGACCGGGATGGACTCCTGCGACGATGGGCTGCGGCCGGCACGATCTCAAGCGCAAGAGCGAGACCGGTTGCGCCGGTATCGGCCATCGTTCCGTTGCTATCATATGCACAACAGAAAGCAATCGAAAGTACTCGCAAGTACCGGCGCGAGCGCCGACGGCACCTCGGACAGGAGCGCAGGAGCATGGCCTCACCTTATCGGGCCGGCAATGGGTGGACCCACCCCGCCTTCAACACGCACCTGCATGTGCCGCCCAATTTCTCGGCATTCAGCACCGTCGAAGACGCCGTCGAGACGGCCGCCAGCGAGGGCGTCAAGGTCATCGGCACGTCCAACTTCCACGACTTCGGGGTCTATGACCGGTTCGCATCGGCGGCAGCGCAGCATGGCCTCGCGCCACTCTTCGGCCTGGAGTTCATCTCTGTGCTCGAGGACGAGCAGCGCAACGGCGTCAAGATCAACGACCCAGCCAACCCCGGACGCGCCTACATCTGCGGCAAGGGCATCCCGGCGCCGACCGACCTGGGTCTCGCATCGACCGCGTTCATGGATGCCGCCAAGGCGTCGAACGAGGCCAGGACGACGGAGATGGTCGAGCGCATCCGGGCCATCTTCGCGATGGCAGGAGTGGAGTTCGAGGTCACCTACGGATCGATCGTGGCCGACGTCGCAACCCGGGCCGGCGTCCCGCCCGACTGGGTCGTCCTCCAGGAGCGACATGTCGCCCTCGGTTTCCAGCAGGCACTGTTCGAGACGGTCGGCGCGGACACTCGCGCGGCACTGTTGGAGCGGGTCTACGATGCGGCACCCACAGCCGCTTCCGATGATGCTGTCGGCACCCAGGGAGAGCTCCGATCCCGGCTGATGAAAGCTGGTTGCCCGGCATTCGTCGAGGAGACGCCGGTCCCGTTCGCTGACGCGCTGGCCTTCATCCGCGGTCTGGGCGCGATCGTGGTGTACCCCACGCTCGCTGACGGCGTGGATCCCATCTGCGGCTACGAAGACCCGGTGGAGGACCTCATCGAGCGCATGACCAGCCAGCACATCTACGGGGCCGAGCTCATCCCGGTGCGGAACACCCCGGCGGTCGTGGACCGATATGTCCGAGCCTGGCGCGACGCCGGCATCTTCGTCATGGTGGGCACCGAGCACAACACCCAGGAACGCATCCCGGTCGCTCCGACGTGCGTCGGCGGTGTGCCTCTTTCGGACGCAGTCCGCGAGGTCACCTGGGAGGGAACCTGTGTGGTCGCCGCCCACCAGCACCTGCGCGCCGAGGGCAAGGCCGGCTACGTCGAGCCCGACGGCACGCTCAACCCGACCTTTCCCGACGCGGAGACACGCATCCGCTACTTCGCGGAGCTCGGCGAGGATCCTCCTCCACGCCGTTACAACGGGGACCGATCGATGACCGACCAGACCCAGGGACTGCGACTGCTCGATCCTGCCGACGAGCACATCCGGTCCGTCATCGCGATGTCGCAACGGTTCGGGCGTGACCCTGAATATTCGCGGGGCGGCGGCGGCAACTCCTCGCTCAAGATCGACGGTGTCGTGTACATCAAGCCCAGCGGCGTGCCATTGGCCACCCTGGAGGCCGGTGACCTGGTGCCCCTGGCCATGGGACCGCTTCTCGATCTGCTCCTCCACGGCGGCAACGACGAGGACGAAGCACGCATCCCGGGCGCTCCCGATCCCGTCATGCGCGCGGCTGCCAGGGTCCGCCTGGCCGAGGCCATGGGTCGGCGCCCTTCGGTCGAGCTGATGTTCCACTCACTCCTGCCCGAGCGATTCGTGCTGCACACGCACCCCATCGTGCCCAACGCGGTCACCTGCAATCGCGACGGCGAGGCCATCATGGCTGATCTCTTCGGCGACGAAGCGCTGTGGGTGCCGTACACCGATCCGGGCCTGCCACTAGCGCGCACCATCCATGCGCTCCGCGAGGCGCACCAGGCCCGGACGGGTGGGCCCGCCCCACGCATCACCTTCATGGGCGACCACGGCATCATCGTCTCGGCCGACTCGACCGCCGAGGTGGCCGAACGGTGCGACCACGTCATGGGGACCGTGCGTGCCGCCATCGAGAGGACCGGTTTGACCGTCGGGAGCAGTGGTCGAGCTGCCAGCCGCATCAGCGACGATGCTGCTCGCGCCGCCGACCTCGTCAGGATCATCGCGCCGACCTTGCGTGCACTGCTCTCCGGGGAAGGACCCCTGAAGGTCGTCACCTACGACGCAGCCCCGGGCGCAGCCGACTACCTCGAAGGCCAGGCCGGCCAGGCGGCCGTGTCGGGCGGGCCCGATCACACCCGACCAGATCGTCTACTCGGGCTCATTCCCGTTGCTTTTCGATCCGCCCACGGACGCGCCGCTCGAAGATATCCCGACCCTCCTCAAGGCAGCCCTTGACGCCGATACCGATGCACACGGCGTGGCGCCGATCATCACGGTGGTGCCCGGCCTGGGTATCTTCGCGGCCGGCGAGACGTGGAAGGAGGTCGATACCGCGAGGCACATCTATCTCGACTGCCTGCGTGTCTACGAAGCCGCTGACGCACTCGGAGGCATCCGCGCGCTGAGCGACGACGAGCGCGGCTTCATCGAGACCTGGGAGGTCGAGGCCTACCGGCGTGGCGCGGCAGCCTTCGGTCGTGCTCCGGGCCGGTTCGCCGGCAAGGTCGCCCTGGTCACCGGGGCGGCGCAGGGTTTCGGTCTTGGCATCGCTCGGGGTCTTGCGGCGGAAGGGGGGCACGTCGTCCTGGCCGACCTGCAGGCAGGTCTGGCCGAGTCGGAGGCCACCGCCATCGAGGCCGAGCATGGGACCGGTCGTGCCTGGTCGGTCGCGCTCGACATCACCGATGAGGCCTCGGTCCAGACCGCCGTCGATGCGGTCGTGGAGCGTTTCGGTGGTCTCGACCTGTTCGTCTCCAACGCCGGCATCCTGCGCGCCGGTGGCCTGACCGAGCAGCCGGTCGCCGACTTCGACCTGGTCACGCAGGTCAACTACCGGGGCTACTTCCTGGGCGTCCGCGCCGTTGCGCCGGTCCTCGCCGCGCAGCATCGGGCCCGCCCGGACTATCGTGGCGACATCGTGGAGATCAACTCCAAGTCCGGCCTGATCGGTTCGAAGCGCAACTTCGCCTATGCCGGCTCCAAGTTCGGCGGTGTCGGCCTGACCCAGTCCTTCGCGCTGGAACTCATCGACGATGGCATCAAGGTCAACGCGGTGTGCCCGGGCAACTACTACGAAGGCCCGCTGTGGTCCGATCCCGAGACCGGGCTCTTCGCGCAGTACCTGCGTGCCGGCAAGGTCCCCGGCGCCACCACCCCCCAGGAGGTGCGGGCCGCGTACGAAGCCAAGGTACCCATGGGCCGCGGCTGCACTCCCGCTGACGTGGTGGAGGCCATCCTCTACCTCGTCGCCCAGCAATACGAGACCGGCCAGGCCGTGCCGGTGACCGGAGGCCAGGTGATGCTGTCATGAGCTCGATCCCGACGACCCAACATGCCGTACAGATCGTCGCCCCCGACGAGACCGTGCTGAACGCGGCCAAGCCGGTCCTCCAGCCGGGCCCCACACAGGTCCTCGTCAAGGTGGAGGCCGTGGGCATCTGCTTCAGCGATACCAAGTTGCTGCACGCCTTCAGCACGCATCCGCGCAAGGGCGAGATCAAGTCCGGCATGACCTCGGCCGAGCTGGCCGAGATCCCCAGCTATGTGCCCGGCGATCAGCCCACCGTGCCCGGCCACGAATGCTGTGGCCGCGTGGTCGCGGTCGGATCGGACGTCAGGCATCACCAGGTCGGTGATCGCGCCCTGGTGCAGACCGACTATCGACACCTGCTCACCGCGTCTTCCAACGCCTCGTTCGGGTACAACTTCGAGGGCGGCCTCCAGGAATACGTGCTCATGGACGAGCGCGTCATCATCGAACCCGGCACCGGGGAGCGCTTCCTCATCCCGGTCGCCGAGGAGCCCAGCGCCTCGGCCGTGGCGCTGCTGGAGCCATGGGCCTGCGTGGAACGCGCCTACGCCACCGAGGAGCGCGGCACCCTCAAGCCGGGTGGCCGCCTGCTGGTGGTCGCCGATGCCGGACGCACCATCGACGGCATCGAGGCACTGCTCGAGACGGCCATCCCGGCCGAGTTCGTGGCGGTCGTCGCCGAACCCATGCAGCGAGTGGTACTGGAGACCCTGAGCGGGACGACCAGTGTGACCCCGTCGTTCGCCGACGGGCTAGCCGACCTGGAGGCGGGCTCGTTCGACGATGTCATCTACTTCGGTTCGGAGGCCGCTCGAGTGGAGCGACTGCAGGGCCTGCTGGGACTCCAGGGCGTCATCGACATCGTGCTCGGTGGGGAGCTGTTGGGTCGTCCCGTCGAGGTCGACGTCGGGCGGGTGCACTACGACCTGACGCGCTGGGTGGGAACGCATACCGACTCCGCCGCCGATGGCTACGCGTGGGTGCCCAGCACGGGCGAGCTGCGTGAAGGCGAAAACGTCGGCGTCATCGGAGCGGCCGGGCCGATGGGACTCATGCATGTCATCCGCGCGCTGACCTCCGGCGGGGCGGATGTCGCGGTCACCGCGATCGATATCGACCAGGCGCGGCTGGCGCACCTGGCTAGTGTCGCGGGACCACTGGCCGAGTCCAGGGGCCTGACGTTCGAATCGGTCGACAGCACCCAGTCGGAGTCCAGGGGCGGATTCACTCGGATCGGCGTCATGGTCCCTTCGCCGGCGCTGGCTGCCTCGGCCATCGAGCTGGCCGCGGATGGCGCCATCGTCGACTTCTTCGCCGGCTTCGCCATCGGCACGACCGCGCCGCTCGATGTCGATGAGATGCTGCGCAAGCGTGTCTATATCCTGGGCACCAGCGGGTCCATGATCAGCGACATGAAGGCGGTGCTGGGCCGGTTGGAGGACGGCGTCGTCGATACCAACATCAGTGTCTACGCGGTGTCCGGTATGGCCGGTGTCGCAGACGCACTGGAGTCGGTCCGGGCGCGCACATCCGGCGGCAAGATCGTCATCTACCCGCAGACTGACTGACCTGGGCCTGGTCCCCCTGGCCGAGTTGCCCGGGCGCTACCCTGACGTCGCCGACAAGCTGAACGGAGGCCTCTGGACGCGTGCCGCTGAAGATGCCCTGCTGGGGAGCGCGGTGGCATGACCCAGGCCCGCGCCGCGGCGACGGGAGGCGCCTTCGCCGACGAGCGACAGATGGAGATCGCTCGCATCGTGGACGAGCGGGGTCGCGCGCGTGTCAACGACCTGGCCGACCAGTTCGGGGTATCGGCCGTCACCATCCGCAAAGATCTGGATACGCTCGCAGAGTCTGATCGGGTCATCCGCACCCACGGCGGCGCGATCGCCGCGCGAGTCCGTCGTGCCGACCTGTCCTTCGATGCTCGTGATCGGCTGCAGCGCGAGGAGAAGGCCGCCATCGGCGCCTCCGCGGCCGACCATGTCGACAACGGCGAATCCATCGTGCTCGATGCCAGCACCACCGGGCTTCACCTGGCCCGCGAGCTGCTGCGGCGAGAGGGCTGGCACGGTCTGACCGTCGTCACCAACGGCATCCGTGCCGCGACGGAGCTGGCTGGCCGCGACGGTATCACCGTCCTGCTCATGGGCGGGCGGGTGCGCAGCGGGTCCCTCTCGGTCGTAGGCCAGCTCGGCGACGCGGTGTTCGATCGGATCAACGTGAACAAGGCCTTTGTCAGCGCCACCGGCTTCAGCCTCGACGAGGGCCTGACCGAGGCACGCGAGGAAGAGGCCCAGATCAAGCGGGCCATGATCGGCGCCGCCCACGAGGTCTACGCCATGATCGATCACACCAAGTGGGGGCGGGTGGCGTCAGCCACCTTCTGCGAACTCGCCTCGGTGCGGCACGTCTTCACCGACACGAACGCGCCCGACGGCATGGTCGATGCGCTCAAGGGCATGGGTATCAAGGTCACGCAGCATGGCTGACGGGGGCCTGCGCTACGTCGCGCTCGACTTCGGGGCCGAGAGCGGGCGAACCATCGTGGGGAGCTTCGACGGCGACCAGCTTGCCATCCAGCCGGTGCACCGGTATGCCAACACGCCAGTCAGGCTGGCCGGAACGCTGTATTGGGACTTTCCTCGACAGCTCAATGACATCTTCGATGGCATGCGTCGTGCCGCTGCGGATGGACCGGTGGCTTCGGTCTCGGTCGATACCTGGGGCGTGGACTACGGCTTCATCGATGTTCGCGGGCGACTCATGGCCAATCCCGTGCACTACCGCGACACGCGCCATGAGGGCATGCTGGAGGCGGCCTTCAAGATCGTGCCGCGAGATGAGATCTACATGGCCACCGGGATCCAGTTCATGTCCATCAACACGCTGTACCAGCTGCTGAGCGAGGTTCACGACGAGGATCCCATCCTCAAGTGCGCCGACACCCTCCTGATGATGCCCGACATCTTCAACCACTTCCTCTGTGGCGCCAGCGTGGCGGAGTACACCGACGCCAGCACGGGACAGATGCTGGATCCCTGGACGCGCGATTGGGCCCGGCCGCTGCTGGAACGGTTGGGGATCCCGAGCCACTTCCTGCCCGAGATCGTGCCACCAGGGACCGTGCTTGGACAGCTCCTCAATGAGGTCGCCGACAGCACCGGATGCAGGAGCACCGCGGTGATCGCAGGCGCTTCGCACGACACGCCGTCGGCGGTGGCGGCGATCCCGCTTCGCGACACCGCGACGGCCTACATCTCGTCCGGCACCTGGTCGCTGGTCGGCCTGGAGGTAGACGAGCCCGTCGTGAACGAAGCTTCGCTGGCGGCCAACCTCACCAACGAAGGCGGCTACGGCGGCACCATCACCCTGCTCCGCAACGTCATGGGCCTTTGGCTCGTCCAGCAATGCCGATCGGCGCTGTGGCCAGGCGACCGTGCGCCCTCATATGAGCAGATCTGCGATCTCGCCGAATCGGGGGCTCGCGGAAGTGCGTTCATCGACCCGGACGATCCGCGCTTCCTGTGGCCCGGAGACATGCCGACGCGCATCCGTGAGTTCTGCCTCGAGACCGGACAGGTAGTTCCCTACGAGTCGGCCACCCTGTGGCGGGTCATCTTCGAGTCGCTGGCGCTGAAATACGCCTGGGTGGTGGACAGGCTCAGCGGGGTCACGGGAAGGACCATCGACCGCATCCATGTGGTCGGCGGTGGTTCCCAGAACCGACTGCTCTGCCAGATGACCGCCGATGCCAGCCAGCGCGAGGTGGTCGCAGGCCCCGTGGAGGCCACGGCCATCGGCAACATCGCCATCCAGGCCATCACGGGAGGCGAGCTTTCCGATCTGGCGCAGGCACGCCAGCTCATCGCGCGTTCATTCCCGATGGAGACCTTCGAGCCAACGGGCGACTGGGTCGGTTCGGCTGAGCGCTTCAGAGCGCTCCTGGCATCACGCGCCTAGCGGCACGGGATCCGGCTCTACACTGACCACGGGATCTGGGACACAGGGAGGAAACGACGATGAACAAGATCGGCATCCACGCCATGGTGTGGTCGGGCACATGGGGCGCGAAGGAGAGCGAATTCGCCATCGCCAGCACCAGGGAGGCTGGCTACGACCTCATCGAGCTGCCCGCCTTCAGCCCCGCATCGATGGACCTCGACGCCATCGTCCGGTCGCTGGAAGCCCACGACCTGGAGGTCACCTGCTCGCTGGGGCTGGGCTTCCACAACGACATCAACAGCGAAGACCCCGAGTGCGTGGCACGCGGCGAGCAGACGCTCGAAGAGGCACTGTCGATGTGCCGCGACGTGGGCTCGAAGTATCTCGGTGGCGTCATCTTCAGTGCCCTCGCGCCCTACCTCGAGATGCCCACCAAAAAGAGCCGTGAGAACTCACAGGCGGTCATCGGACGATTGGCGGAGAAAGCGAAGGCCTCCGGCATCACGCTGGGGCTCGAGTTCGTCAACCGCTATGAGTCGAATCTGCTCAACACCTCAGCGCAGACCGTCGAGTACATCCGGGAGCTGGGGGCGGACAACGTCGTCGTCCACCTCGACTCGTATCACATGAACATCGAGGAGAACAACTTCCGGGACCCGGTCTTCGATGCTGGGGAGTTGTTGGGCTACGTCCATATCGGTGAGAACCATCGGGGCTACCTTGGCGAGGGCCATATCGACTTCGCCGAGCTGTTCAGTGCACTCGCGGAGCACGGCTACGACGGCGTCATCACCTTCGAGTCTTTCTCATCGAAGGTGGTCGACGAGGATCTGTCTCACATCCTGCGGATCTGGCGCAACATGTGGTCGGACAGCATGGACCTGGCAAAGCAGGCGCGTCAGTACATGGGTGCGCAGATCGAAGCCGCAGCCGCCGCGAAGGACTGAGCCAGCCTGGTCCTGGCCTCACCAGGCGCCCTGCGGACGCGATGCGGCTGGGGCGCACGTTGCCGTTCGCGCAGACACCGGCGATTTCGCTGGCCGCGTCAGCCATCGGCAGACTCCGCCGAGCAGCGGCGACCAGCGCCTACAGCTCGGCGTTGACGATGAAACCGGCATCGACCAGCAGCGTGGCCGAGGTGACATAGCTGGCGTCGTCGGACAGCAGGAAGGTGATGGCTCCGGCCAGCTCGGATGGATCCGCCACCTCATGGACCATGGCGGTGACCGCCTCCGGGTCACGCATATCGGCCTTCACGGCGAACCCCTGGCCGCCCACCTCCTTGATACGTCTGAGCGTTTCAGAGGAATCCCCGGTGGGGCGCTGGTTCACACCCACCACGGCGCCCTTCGGACGCGAGCCGCACCGCCGTGGCCTGCCCGATGCCATTCGTGGCTCCGGTGACCAGGGCGACCTTGTCGACGAATCGCTTGTGCATGAGTGTCCTCCTGTCAGTGGTGGTAAGGCCGCGGCCGGCCCGATCGATCGGCGTGGTAGACGATCATCGCAGCCTCGTTGACGACGACATGGATGCGGCGCCACCGTTCGGTGACCTCGACCATAGGGCCAGGTGTATCTCCGACAGCCTCCAGCTCGAAGAGCCCGCCGACGCCTGCCACCCTGAGGATCGTCGGGAGTTCCTGGTCGCGGGCCTACCGAAGCCCCGGCGTCGACCTCAGCCTGAGACGCGGCTCGATGACGAGCGTCCAAGGCACATGGAATTCCTCCCGCGTGCCGGCGCCCACAGAGCATGACTCAAGCGAACTGCATCGGGCCCAGGGGTACCGAACGAGGGCGATCACAGCGACTTTCGACCAGGACGGCGCGACCATGGTGGGCTGCCTCGAGCATCGACTCGAGGACATCGAGGACGTGGAACGCGATGCCGCTGTTGGCTCGGGGCTCTTCCTCCGGTGGGGTCAGACCCATGTCGGCGATGCCATAGCCGCGCGAGCAGTCCTCGTACCCGGCGGCGGGAGGGAGCGTCAGCCAGCCGTCGCCGTCGAGGTCATGGACTTCGACGTCACCGTCGAACAGGTTGGGGTCGGGTGCGACGAGCGTGGCCGCATCCCCATGGATCTCGATCCGCGCCGCCTGGCTGGCGACTGCGTCGAAGCTCATGAACAAGGTGGACAACACACCTGAGGCATGGACGAGCACGCCACTGACATGGGAATCGACGTTGACCGGTACGGTCTCACCCGCTCGCGGGCCGCTGTAGATACGGCGGATCGAGCGAGTATGGCTTGCCGCGCCGACCACGGAGACGACCGGGCCCAGGATGGTCACGAGCGCGGTGACGTAGTACGGGCCCATGTCCAGCAGCGGGCCACCACCTGGCTGGTAGTAGAAATCCGGGTCTGGATGCCAACGTTCGTGCCCCGGTGTGACCATGGTGGCGCTGGCAGCGATGGGCTGACCGATGCGTCCGTCGTCAACGACCTTGCGGGCCGTCTGGATGCCCGTCCCCAGGACGGTGTCGGGGGCACATCCGACGCGGACACCTGCCGCGGCGGCGGCCTCCAGGATCTGCCGAGCCTCGACGGTGCTGGCAGCCAACGGCTTCTCTCCATAGACAGCCTTCCCCGCAGCGATGGCTGCCAGAGCCACATCCCGATGCGCGCCTGGCGTGGTGAGGTTGAGCACGACGTCTACATCGTCGTCGGCCAGGAGTGCCTCTACGCTCAGGGCGCGTGCACCGCTCCGGGCTGCAGCCGCGGCAGCACGATCACCGCGAGCGTCGGCAACGACGCTGATCTCGATGGCATCCAGACGGGCAGCCGTGTCGAGATACTGCGGGGAGATGGCACCGCAGCCGATCATGCCCACCCTCAGCGGCTGGCCCACAGCAACCCCCGCTCGATGATGGTTCGAACGCTGGGATTCTCGAGCACATCGAGGCTGTGGCCCGTGGTGGTCACGAAGATCCGGCCCTTGCCCCAGCGCCGCGTCCACACGACCGGTGAGGTGATCTCACGGTGCCATTGGTCCCACGGCCGGATCTTCTGGGTCGTGGTCGCGAGGATGTCGATGTACTGGTCGTGGAGCACCCAATACTGCTCGGTCACGAGATCGAAGTCAGCCAAACCCCGGGTGATCGGATGCTCGGCCGCCTCGGGAAGCATGTTGACCGTGTAGGGAACGTAGTTGTTCTCAGGTCCCTGGTGCGTGATGGTGGCCGGATCCTTGCCGGGGTGGCATGCGAACTGACCGCCGATGAGCTGTAGGTAGTCGGACGAATTTCGGTAGGAGTCGGCGATGCCCCCGTGCCAGCCGGCCATCCCGGTACCGGCAGCGATGGCCGATCGGAGGCCGGCAAGCTGGTCCTCCTCGATGGTGGCCATGGTGTTGCACTGCATGATCAGGTCCACACCCGCCATGTACCCGGCGTCGGCATACGCTGCTGCAGACGGCTCGATGCGAACCGAGAAGCCGTTGGCTTCGAGGTGCGGGATGAACATGTCCGTCGCCTGCACCGGGGAGTGGCCATCCCAGCCACCCCGAACGACGAGCGCATGCCTGGGCGATCGGCTAGACATCGTCATGGGTTGATCAGATCGGCCGTCCATCCTTCTATCTTGCCGATACCGCATGGACGCTGCTCAAGCGCCTCGACACCGAGGACGTCGAACGCTACCTCAGCGACCGCGCTTCACCGGGCTTCCGCGTCATCCAGGCGCACCTGCTGCGGGGCCTGGACGTCAGGAACCTCGAACGGCCATACCCTTCGTGGACCGCGATCGGACAGGCTGGCTGAGCTGGTCTCCGCACCGTCACGTCGGGCAGCGGTGCCGCAGCTGCGCCTATCATCGGGATCGAGCGCACGCGCGGGCCGCTGTGAAGACGATGGCACTGGCAGGCGCCACCGAGTGACACCGTGACAGGGGGCGGAGACGCTGGAACGCCGATCGGAACCGCGCCGCACTCGAGCGGATCTCAGCCGGCGACCAGTCACGGCGGCCGGCCGCATGGGGCCGCGATGACAGCGGACCATCCTCGGCACGAGAGCCCCATCGTCATCTATGGGGCCCTGCTGGCCAACCTGGGCATCGCCATCGCCAAGTTCGTAGCTGCCGCGATGACCGGCAGCTCGGCCATGATCTCCGAAGGCATCCACTCCCTGGTCGATACCGGCAACGAGCTGCTGCTGCTGTTCGGGCTGCGTCGTTCCCGGACACCCGCTGACAAGGATCATCCCTTCGGCCACGGCCAGGAGCTCTACTTCTGGAGCCTCATCGTGGCCGTCCTGCTGTTCGGGGTGGGTGGCGGCATGTCGATCTACGAAGGCATCTCGCACATCCTTGATCCCAGCCCACTCGAGGACGCGTTCATCGCCTACGTGGTGTTGGCGATCGCCTTGGTGCTTGAGGGCACTTCGTGGGTCATCGCCGCTCGCGCCGTTGCCGTCGGCGTTGGCGAGGACGGCGTCATCGCGGCCATCCGTTCCAGCAAGGACCCGTCGGTCATCACCGTGTTGCTCGAGGACTCAGCGGCACTGGCCGGCCTTGTGGTTGCCGCCGTCGGCATCTTCCTGAGCCACCAGCTCGATCAACCGTGGCTCGATGGCGTTGCGTCACTCGTCATCGGGGTCATCCTCGGCCTGGTCGCGGTGTTCCTCGCCGCAGAGGCTCGAGGCCTGCTCATCGGCGAGCGAGCCGGCGATGCCGTCATCGAGCAGCTGCATCGCGTCGCTGAGGCGGATGCCCGCGTGGATCAGGTCGTCCAGGTGCGGACCATGCACATGGGTCCGTCACACGTGCTGGTGACGATGCGCGTCCGCTTCGTCGATACGGACGCCGCGAAGGTGGTCAAGGCCATCGATGAGCTGGAGGCTCGGCTTCGCGAGGTCGACGACCGACTTGACGATGTGACCATCCAGCCAGTGGGGCCGGCTTCGTAGGGAAGGGACGGAGCCGTGAATTCAGGGCACACATGTCGAACGGCGAGGTGCCTCGTGGGGCACCCCGCCGTCTGTCAGAACGGAAGCGGGAATCACTCCCGCCAACGGACCTAGAAGTCGAAGTCGTTGATGTTGTCAGCGTTGAACACGAACGCTGGGCCAAGCAGGACTTCGGAACCGTTGACGACCTGGAGGTCACCAAGGCGTCCGGCGGACACCGAGGTGTCGCCGGGTGCGAACTCGCCATCCACGATCGCACGCATGACGTACGTCGCGGCATAACCGAGGTCGATCGGGTTCCACAGCACCACCGACTGGACGCACCCGGCGTCCACGAATGGCTTCATGGGGTTGGGGGTGGCCAGACCGACGACGGCGACCTTGCCACAGGCGCCGGCCTGGGTGACCGCGTCAGCGGCGGCCGGGGTGGCGACTGAGGTCATGCCCAGGATGCCCTGGATCTCGTCACCGTACTTGTTGAGGAGGGTCTGCGACTGGCTGAAGGACAGCGGAGCGTCCTCCTGTGCCTCGAGCGTCTCGAGCCAGGTCAGGTTCGGGTAGCAAGCCGCGGCGTAGTCGTTCATCTCCGAGATCCATCGCGCCTGGTTGGGCGTGGTGAAGGTCGAGGTGACGATACCGAAGGAGGCATCCTCACCCTGCTCGGCGACAAGGCTGTCGATCATGGCCTTGGCGATGCCGTTGAACTCGGCCTGGTTGACGAACCATTCGCGTGCCTCGGGCACGGAGTTGGCGTCATAGCCGACGACGTGGATGCCGGCCTCAAGGGCTGACTCCAGCACCGGCGCGATGGCCACCGGGTCGTTGGCGGCGAAGAGCACGCCATCCACGCCCTGGGTGATGTAGTTGTCGATGAAGGTGATCTGCTCGTCGATGTTGGCGTTGGTGGGGCCATCGTTGATGACTTCCACGTTGCCCAGCTCGGCAGCAGCTTCCTGCATGCCCTGGGCGGTGGCATTGAAATAGCCGATGCCGATGAGCTTGGGGATGTCCACCACGGTGATGTCCTGGCCGGCAAGGTCAGGCGCGTTGGTGGGCTGGCCGCCGTCATAGGCCGGCATCTCGCCGGTCGCTGGAGCGGCTTCTTCCGCGCCGCAGGCGAGCGGGTTGGTCGGCAGGTCGTCGCCACCGTCCCAGCGAGCATCCTGGGCGCTGACTGCGCCAACGGAACCCGCGAGCAACGCCATCGTTGCGATTGATACGAACGTCTTGCGCATGTTTCTTTTCTTCTCCTCCGGTGTCTTGGCTTGGGGTGCCGGTTACGGTCGTCGTCGACCGCTCCGGACTCTCTGGTCCGCGTCACCTCCTCTCGTGAGCATCGTAGCTCTAGCGTCGTCTGGACATCAGCGACTTGAGCCGGTCCGGCGGATCGGCGATAAGCGTATTGAGCAGCACGGCGGCGATCAGGACGACGCCGACCACGATGGTGGTGGAATCACCCTTGGCGCCCGACAGGGCCAAGCCGTCCTTCATGAGTTGGATGAGGGCAAGACCGAGCACGGTCCCGATGATGGTGCCGCTGCCACCGAAGATGCTGGTGCCACCGACGACGACCGCGGTGATCGCGGTGAGCTCGAAGCCAGTCGCCCATGTCGGAGCGCGTGGTGGAAACGCGGGACACGAAGACCCATGCGGCCAGGCCCGACATGAAGCCCGACAGGGTGTAGATGATCATCTTGTTGCGCAGCACCGGCAATCCGCTGAAGCGGGCTCCGGTCTCGTTGTTGCCGATGGCGTAGAGGGATCGGCCGAAGGGCGTCCAGGCCAGCGCCGCGCCGATGCCGATGATGGAGACGACCACCAGCAGCAGCTGATTGGGAATGGCCGTGGCGCCCACCACGAGGTCGTCCTGGCCGAGGATGTAGAACCAGTCGGGATAGCCGCGAACGGAACGCGCCTGGGCGATGCCCTCGGCCAGCCCACGAAAGAGGGCCAGGGTGGCAAGGGTGGTGATGAGCGGCGGCAATCCGACTCGAGTGATGAAGAGGCCGTTGAAGAAGCCGCACAGCGTGCCCACCAGGAGTGCCACCACGATCGCCACCTCGAGTGGCAGGCCCCAGTTCTGCCACGCCACGCCGAGCATGATCGCGGACAGGCCCAGGATCGAACCGACCGAGAGATCGATACCGCCCGTGATGATGATCAGCGTCATCGGCAGCGCGATGAGCGCGATCTCGGTGGCCAGTCGCCCCTGGTTGAGCAGGTTGGCCGGTGTCAGGAACGCATCGGACAGCGACGACATCAGGATGACACCGGCGATGAGGATGAAGAAGAGGATGGTCTCCTGGCGTAGCAGGATGGACCGGAGTCGGCTGGGCGCCTGTGTCTGAGCCGTCGCGGTCGTCGTCATGCCACCGTCCCTACCGCCGTTCCTGCCGACGGCGGCGCACCACGTCGGCCAGCACCGTGACCAGGATGAGCACGCCGAGGATGGCCCGCACCCAGAACGGTGAGATGTCGACGAAGATGAGGGCCGCGCCGATGAAACGGATGAGGATGGCGGCAAGGGTGGAGCCGATCACGGTCCCAACGCCGCCGAGGATGGACACGCCACCCACGACCGAGGCGGTGATGACCTGCAGCTCCAGCCCTGGGGTGGCCACTGCCTGGATGGTCGTGAACTGCGTCGCGAACAGCGCACTGGCGATGCCATAGAACACGCCGGCGATGAGGAACGTGGTCATCACCGTGCGCCGTGTGTCCAGTCCGGACAGTCGTGCCGCCTCGATATTGCCCCCGACGGCATACTGCGAGCGCCCCGTGCGGCTCCAGCGCATCCAGGCGAACGCGACCAGCGTCAGCACGATCATGACGTAGACCGGCACGGGGATGCTGAGCCAGCTCTGCTGCGCGATCCCGTAACCCTCGGGCAGGTTGTAGATGGTCACGCCACCGGCGACCAGGATGAGCCCACCCTTGAGGATGCTGAACATGCCCAGCGTAACCACGATGGCGGGGATCTTGAGATATGCCACGAAGAAGCCGTTGATACCGGAGATGAGCATGCCCCCGAGCACCGGCGCCGTCCAGGCGATGACGTTGACGAGCGGCAGTGGAAGGCCCGTCTCGGCCAGGCTCACGGCCAGGTTGCCCGAGAGGGTCACCAGCACGCCGATGGCGGCACCGACCGAGATGTCGATGTTGCCGGTGATGATGATCATGGTCATGCCGATGGCGGCGACCGCGATATAGGCATTGCCGTTGAAGAGGTCGGTGACGTTGTTGGGCGAGAAGAAGCGGTCGTTGTAGAGACCGACACCCACGAAGAGCACCACCAGGAGCAGCAGCAGGATGCCTTCCTGTGTCCCGATGAGGCGCCGTACATTGGCCAGCGTGTGACCCCGCTGGCCCTGGGTCGAGGCGGCGGCGCTCAAGCGCGTGGCCCAAGGGTGGGCTCGGCCGGCGGCACGGCCGCCGCGCCATTCTGGTCGCTCATCATGGCCGCGCCGACGTTGTGCTGCGTCGCCTCGGCCCGACTGAACTCGCCCACCAGGCGCCCACCGCGCATGACCAGCACCCGATCGCTCATGCCCAGCACCTCGGGCAGCTCACTTGAGATCATCAGGATGCCCAGGCCCTGCTGGGCGAGCTCACTCAACAGCCGGTGGATCTCCGTCTTGGCGCCCACGTCCACGCCGCGCGTCGGTTCATCGACGATGAGCATCTTGGGCTTGCTGGCCAGCCACTTGCCGACCACGACCTTCTGCTGGTTGCCGCCGGAAAGCTTGTTGACGACCTGCTCGCCACCGGTGGCGATGATGTTGAGCTGCTCGATCATCTGTTGACCGAGCTTCCGCTCCGCGCCCTTGTTGACGACACCGTAGTTGGTGAGTGATCCAAGGACGGACATGGAGATGTTCTCGCGGATGCGCATCTCGCGGACCAGGCCCTGCGTGCCGCGATCCTCCGGCACGTAGGCGACGCCCAACTTCATGGCCGCCGCCGGCGACTTGATGTCGGCCTTGTGACCGTCGATGAGCACCTCGCCTGAGTCGGCATGGAGGATCCCGAAGATCACCTGAGCCGTTTCGCTCCGGCCCGACCCGACAAGACCAGCCATGCCCACGATCTCACCGCTTCGGACGCTGAAGCTGACATCGACCGTCTGTGGCGTGCGGGTCAGATTTCGAACCTCAAGGATGTCGTCGCCGATCTCGCTCGGAAGCTTGGGAAAGAGCTCGGTGATGGTGCGACCGACCATCATGTGGATGAGGTCGCCCTCGTCGGTATCCGAGACGAGCTTGGAATCGACATACTTGCCATCCCGCAGGACCGTCACCCGGTCAGCCAGCTGGAAGACCTCGACCAGTCGGTGGCTGATGTAGATGATGGCGACGCCACGTTCGCGCAGCAGCCGCACGATCTCGAAGAGTTGTTCGACGTCGGATTCGGTCAGGGCCGCGGTCGGCTCGTCCATGATGAGGACCTTGGCGTTGATCGATAGGGCCTTGGCGATCTCCACGCGCTGGCGATTGCCAACGTTCATGCGTGCCGACCTTGCGCCGCACATCCATGTCGTGGATGTTCATCGAGGCCAGGATCTCCACCGCCTGATCGTTCATGGCTTTCCAGTCCACGATCTGGGTCGGACCCAGCTTCCGGATCGGCGCGTGGCCCATGAAGATGTTCTCGGCCACGGAGAGTTCCGGATACAGACTGAGCTCCTGGTACATCGTGGCGATACCGGCCGCCTGCGCCTCGTGGGGACTGCGGAAGCGAACGTCCTGGCCATCCATGCGGATCCGACCTGAATCCGGCAAGTGGACCCCGGAGATGACCTTGATGAGCGTGGACTTGCCGGCCCCGTTCTCGCCCACGAGCGCGTGCACCTGGCCGGCCTCGGTGGCGAAATGGACGTCCTCAAGCGCCTTGACACCCGGGAACGACTTCGAGATGTTTTCCAGTTCGAGCAAGGCTGTCATGCGGCCTCGATCCCCACTCCTCATCCGTGCCAGCGACGCTCCGACAGCGCTCCGAAGGCACCAGACTGACTCCCCGATCAGTCAACGATACCAAGTCAACCCTTGGACTTGTCTTGGATTTCGGACTCTTTCGTTTGATTTCTATTTCGGCGCGATTCTAGCGTACCGGCTGCCCACGCGAACGACGTTCTGGCCGACGAAGGGGCAACCACCGATGGCGCCGTGCTAGGCGGACGACTCTCCGGCGGCCGCGGTCGGTGGCTGGACGGCTGCGACCCGCCAATCGGCACGACGAAGGGCGAGGCTGGCGGCCGTGCCGATCATCCCCAGAACGAGGGCTGCCACCAACAAGGTAGTCCGGACACCGAACACGTCGGCCATGACACCCGCAAGGATCGCCCCCAGCAGGCTGGAGCCCTGGAAGGTCATCACCCAGATGCCCATCACGCGACCCCGCAGCGCGTCCGGCGTCGCTGAGTGCACCGACACCAGGGCGTTCTGCGCCAGCGTGATCTGCGCTGCACCCAGCAGGAACGCGAGGATGAACACGACGTTCGCTGACCTGGCCAGCGCGAGTCCCGCCATCAGGGCAGCCATGGCGGTCACACCGGTGATGAGCCAGCGCCGCCGGTCTCCGTGGGCGAACGTGGTCACCATCAAGGCCGCCGTCAAGGCTCCGGCACCCGACGCGCCAAGGAACATCCCGTAGCCGTCCGCGCCCAGCCCCAACTCCGCGGTCGCGTAGATGGGCGCCAACGTGGTGAAGGTAGCGATCCCGAACGTGGCCGCAGCCCAGATGAGGACGATCGACAGTCGCACCACAGGATCGCCGAGCGCGAACGAGATGCCTCCGCGAAGGTCGGCCAGCACCGAATGAGAACGGTCGGCGCGCTGGCGTCCCTGTTCACGGTAGCGGCTCATCCAGATGAACGACAGGGACACCAGGAACGAAGCCATGGCGGCGAACAGGAAGGGAGAGGCAGATCCCAGCGTGGCGATCATCATCCCCGCCAGCACCGGGCCCAGCAAGCGGGTCGTGTTCCAGGCGGTGGCATGTAGCGATGCCGCGCTGCTGATGTCACCACGTGGGACAAGCTCGGTCATGAACGCCTGCCGCACCGGAACCTCGAAGGCGATGAGTAACCCGAAGCCGAACGACGCCAGTGCCAGGAGGGGCAGCGACTGAAGACCGGCTACCACGAGGAGGAACACCCCACCCGACACGAGCGCCGCGAACAGCTGGGCAGCGACGAGCACGGTCCGCCGTTCGACGCGATCGGCGAGCACGCCGCCCATGGGCCCGACGAACAGCGTGGGCAGGAAGAAGAAGCCCGTGATGATGCCGATCTCAGCGGGTGTGGCGCCGAGCTCCACGGCCAGCCAGGGCACGGCCACCAGTGGCATCCACATGGACAGCCCGCGGAAGATCATGCCTACGAAATAGATGCGGAAGCCCTTGGACCGGAGCGCCCGGAAGCCACGCAAGCGCCCGGCGTCGGCGCGATCGGACATCGAGGGCTGGGCCGGTGCCGCCGCACCCCGTTCGGTCGCGTCCGTGAGCGCCGGTTCGGCTGGAGTCGGGGGCGTCGTCGTCATGTAGTCCCACCACTGTACGACTGCCGACACGGTTCGCGCAGGCGACGCCTATGCAGTGCCGATCGAGCCCGTTTTTCGATGCCGCCAGTCCTGGTCGGACGGGCTGCACGCGATGGCGTCTCCCTACGATCCCTGGCGATAGGCCGCCAGCACGGGTGTCCAGGCACGCCGAAGTCCGCGTTCCACCGCGATGGCAGCCAGATCATGCACGGTCGACGCCAGCATCTGGATGGTCTGGGCCTGGCGTTCATCGGCCCGCCACTCCAGGTCGCCAGCGACCAGGATCTCGTCTACTCCGGGCTGGCGACGCAATGAGACCAGGTCGTCATGCCACGCACGGAGTCGCTGCGCGAATGCGTCGGCGCCGAACGTGGCAGGGTCGATCGCCAGATGAAACTGGTTGATGCCCACCAGTCGGTCGGTGTCCCAGATCCCAGGGGTGCCGAGTCCGAACTCACCACCGCCGAGCACGCCGGTAAGCATCTCGACGGCCGCACCAAGTCCATAGCCCTTGTAGCCCGAAGTCTCGGCAAAGCCACCCAGTGGCAACATCATGCCTTCGAGCGCCAGGTCGGGGTCGCGTGTGGGCCGACCTTCTCGATCCAGTGCCCAGCCATCGGGGATCTCACGCCCGGCTCGCTTCTGGATCTCCACCTTGCCCATCGCGACCACGCTGGTCGCCATGTCGATCAGGAAGCCATGGCCCTCACCGTCCGGCGCGCCGATGGCGATGGGGTTGGTGCCGATCCCAGGTGCCGCTGCGCCAGTGGGTGGCACCCGGGGATCCGCGTTGCAGCTGGAGATACCGATAAGTCCGGCCTCCATGGCGCGCAGCGCATAGGCCCCGGCAAGACCGTAGTGCCCGGTGTCACGGACGACCACGGCAGCCAGGCCGGTCTGACGTGCGCGAGCGATAGCACGGTCCATGGCACGATGGCCGACCGCGGGTCCCAGGGCCCGATGCCCATGCCACGACTCCATGGCGGCGCGGCGAACCAGCACCTCGTAGCGAGCCCCTGGATCGGCAGAGCCGACGTCACACAGCCGCAGGTACTGGCGGAGTCGAGAGACGCCGTGCGATGGATGCCCTCGGCCGTCTGCCAGCACCAACGTGTCGGCAGTCAGGCGCGCATCGCTGCGGCGAGCGCCGACGTCCCGTATCGCCGCGGCGGCAAATCCCCGCAAGGCGGCTCGGTCGACCGGCAGGGTCTCTCCTGCGGCCATGCCTCGGAGGCTCTCAGGGAGGGCCCAGCCCGGCAGCGACGCAAGATCGGGACCAGCCAGGTCCGGAGCGACAGGGTCGCTTTGGCTCGACAAGGTGGCTGGTCGCGTCGTCACCCTCTTCCTCCCTGGCCGGCCGGGTGCGGGGACCAGGCACGTGCGCCCGAGTGTAACCGCGCACATGACCGACGCCGACGCCGAGGCGGCGACTGCCCGACCTGCTTGGTCGAACCGGGACCCAATGAAGGCCTGGCGAGCCTTCCGAGGCGCGGGTCTGCATCCAGGCGCAGGACCTCCGGGAATCGGAACGAGCGGTGGACCACCCACCGCCCGTTCCTTTGGCTTCCGGGGCGCCTCACAGCCCCGAAAGTGCGACCTCCACTTGAAAGGTACTGATGCGCTAGTAGGCCTCGAGGTAGCGATCGAGCTCCCATTGCGTGATCTGGTTGTTGTACTCGGCCCACTCGTCCCGCTTGGCGTCGACGTAGTGCGTGAACACGTGGTCGCCAAGCGCCTCAGCGATGACCTCGTCGCGGGCCAGCTCTTCGACAGCTTCGCCAAGCGAGCCAGGCATCTCGATGATGCCCTTCTCCTTGACGCGCTCGGCACTCATCTCGAACAGGCTCTCCTCGACCGGATCAGCCAGCTTCATGCCCTTCTCGATACCATCGAGGCCGGATGCCAGCATGGCCGCGAACGCGAGGTACGGGTTGGCGGTCGGATCGGGGCAGCGGACCTCGACGCGTGTGGCCTCGATGGAGCGCCCCGGCGAGACCTTGGGCACGCGGATGAGGGCCGAGCGGTTGGTGCGACCCCAGGTCAGATAGGTCGGCGCCTCATAGCCAGGCACCAGCCGCTTGTACGAATTCACGATCGGGGCCAGCAGCGCGCTCATGCCTCGAGCATGGGCGAGGACGCCGGCCATATAGGCCTGCGCCAGCTTGGACAGGCCGTACTTGCTGCGCGGCTCGGCGAACGAGTTCCTCTGCTCCTCGATGGAGAACAGGCTTTGGTGCGTGTGCATGCCCGAGCCATTGATGCCGACGATCGGCTTGGGCATGAAGGTGGCGTACAGGCCGTGGAGGTTGGCGATGGCCTTCAGGGTGAACTTGAAGGTCACCGCATTGTCCGCGGTGGTCAGGCCATCGCTGTACTGGAAGTCGATCTCATGCTGGCCGTAGGCGACCTCATGGTGCGCGGCCTCGACGCGGATGCCGAAGGCTTCGAGGGCGTTGACCATGTCACGCCGGACCGACTGGGCCAGGTCGGTGCTGAAGTCGAAATAGCCACCCTGGTCGTGTGGCAGGGGCCTGATGTTGCCGTCGGCGTCCTTGCGGAAGAGGAAGAACTCCAGTTCAGGCCCGGCATTCCAGATGTAGCCCATGTCCTCGGCGCGCTTGAGCTGCTTCTTGAGCACGCCACGGGGATCGCCCACGAAAGGCTTGCCATCGGGGGTCATGACGTCGCAGATGACGCGCGCGGTCCCTCGGCTGCCCATGGGCCCGACGCTGAGATCGCCCTGGCCTGGCTGCCACGGGATCTCGGCGAAGGTGTTCATGTCGGGGGCAAGCCACTGGTCGCTCTCGGCGATGCGGGTGAAGCCCTCGATGGACGAGCCATCGAACCAGGTGCCGTGCTTGAGGGACTCCTCGAGCCGGTAGAGTGGGATGGTGATGCCCTTGACGATGCCGAGCAGGTCGGTGAACTGCAGCTCCACGAAGCGGATGTCCCGCTCCCTTGCAGCCTGGATCTTGTCGAGCGGATCGTTGGAGGCGACTTCGATGACCAAGATGGATCTCCTCTGGCCGGCCGGGCGTTCGGGCCCTGGGGACTTCCAACGTGCGGGCGCACAGTGAGGCAGCACGGCCGGATCCAAGGATAGGCGGAGCGCGCCGAAGATAGGTTGCTCGACGGTTACGCCCCGGAGCCGGTCGCCGGACGTTTCGCTTCCGGACCCTCTGCCTGGTGCATCGAGTGACCGCTCGCGCCTGCCGCGACGGCCTCCTTGAGCCTCCCGAACTCGCGGTCGGCGTCGACGTAGCGGTCGGCGATGAAGGCCAGTTCGACGCGTCCCGGAGTGACGCGGGCCCAGGCTCTTCGGCGGGGGAAGTAGAAGGTCAGTACGAGGCCTGCGATGAGTGAGGCGAAGGCGACCCAGATGAGCGGCTGGCCAGGGTCGTTCTTGATGACCATGCCGGTCCAGGCGCCGATGCCATCCCAGCGGATGCTGTGCCCCGCGGTCACCTCGGGATCCGTACTGACCCCCACCGGGATGGTGGCCAGGAACAAGGTGGGGTTCTCGCCCGTCGCAGCATCTGCGGGGCCTACACCCTGCAACACGAGCTGCGAGGCGCCATCGACGCCTTCGCTCAGGACGGCGACCAATCCCACATCGGCCCCCGGGATGGTCATGAAGCCCTGGGGCTGACCCAGCACCTCGTCGTCCAGCAATAGCGGGCCGTCCCAGACCAGCTGACCCGAGGCATCCTGGATGGTCAGGTCGGCCGCTGGCCCGAACGTGTTCTGGTGGAAGACGAAACCATCCACCGTCAACGGGTCATTGACGCGGATGGTCTTGCGGGCGATCTCCCGTCCATCGCGATAGACCGAGAGGTCGGTGCTGAAGTCCGCGAAGGTGCCGTTCGCCCGGCGCGGCGCATCGAAGGCGTTGTTCTTGACCAGGAGGTTGCCGGGCGTGCCGACCGAACGGACCGGCGCTGTCTGGCCCTCGCCCACGAAGACGACCGTTTCGAACCCGGCGGCTACGGTGACGGCTCCGGCTGCGAGGAACAGCACCAGGCCGGTATGGGTCAGCAACGTGGCCAGCTTCATGTACTGGTTGCGATCTCCATACACGTAGGTCACATCGTCAACCTGACGGGTCTGCTGCCGACGGAAATGGCGGCTGCGAAAGGCGCGCTGGACCCCGGAAACCGCGTCAGCGGCTGCGATGCCGTCGAGGTGGGCACGGTGATCGCGTCGGGCATCGAAGAAGACGGCCGGCTGCTCCACGCGGATGTGACTGACTCCGCGCCACAGTCGTGGTGTGCGGTCGAGCGTGCAGCAGATGATGCTGATCACCAGGACGGTCATGAGCATCAGGAACCATGGCGTGGAGAAGATGCTGAACAGGCCCAGCGCGTTGAAGGCATCGACCAGGAACGAGCCGGCGGGCAGCCCGGCCCAGGCTCGGTGCATGGTGGCAACTTCCGCTGCGTAGCGCGATGGGTCGTCACCGGCAGTCACGGGGAACTGCCGCACCAGTGTGCCGACCAGTCCGGACACCGCCAGCAGGGTGATCAGCAGAACGGCGAACCGGACATCGGTCAACAGCCGCCAGGCAGCCGCACCGATCCGCGCGAAGACCATCTGAATCAGGCGCTGACGCCAGCCTCCACGACCGCCAGGGCAGCGTCGAAGTCAGCCACCAGGTCGGCGGCGTCCTCAAGCCCCACCGAGACGCGGACGAGGCCCGGCGGGATGCCAGCCGCCTGCAGCTGCTCGCTGTCCAGCTGCCGATGTGTCGCGCTCGGCGGATGCACCGCGTAGGTGACGACCCCGCCGAGGGTGGCCGTGACCGGTGGGATGTGCAGGGCGTCGATGAACGCGGCAGCAGCGCGACGATCGGACAGTTCGAAGGCCAGCATCCCGCCGCCGGTCCGAAGCTGGCGCGCCACCAGGACCGCCTGCGGGTGGCTGGGCAACCCTGGGTAGCTGACACGCCTGACGGCTCCGGCCGCCTCGAGCCGACGACCCAGTCGCAGGGCTGTCTCGCTGTGTCGGTCCATGCGCACATGCAGCGTCTGCATGCCGCGGAGCACCAGGAACGCGCTCATCGGTGCCACGATCCCGCCAGTGTCGATGGCGACCTGCTGGACTGCCGAGATCCGCTCCGCAGCACCAGCCACGACGCCGGCGACGACGTCGGAGTGGCCGCTCAACCACTTGGTCGCCGACTCGACCACCAGGTCGGCGCCGAATCCCAGCGGCTGGCACAGGTACGGCGAGGCAAAGGTGTTGTCGACCACGACCGCGGCACCGTGCGCATGCCCGAGCGTGGCCAATCGGGCCAGGTCGGCGACCACGATGGTGGGGTTCGAGATAGTCTCGAGGTACAGGAGCTCTGGTGGGCGCGGCCGCAAGCTCCCGCTCGACTGCATCCGGATCGGTCGGATCGACGAAGACGACACCGACGCCAAGACGTCGCAGCACGCTCTCCATGAGGGCACGCGTGCTGCCGTAGACGGCCTGGGTGCAGACGATCCGATCACCCGCGCCGAGCAATGACAGGAGTGCCGCGTGGATGGCGGCCATCCCCGAGCCGAATGCGAACCCGGCTTCCGCACCGTGCAGCTCGGCGAAGGCGTCGGCCAGGGCAGACGACGTGGGGTTGTCGATCCGCGAGTACACATAGCCTGGACGCTCGAAGCCGATGAGCCCGGCATAGTCGTCGACATCCTGGGCATGGAACGTGGCCGACTGGTAGATGGGCACCGCAGAAGCTCCCTGGTCCACCTGGGGCACCCGGGTAGCGGCCTTGATGGCGCGCGTGCCGAAGCCATGGGCTCGGTCATGCTGAGACATCTGCAGACTCTACATCGGGGCCGCCGCAGGGCCTCGAGAGACGCCGGCGTACGCGATGACCACGGGACCGCCTCCATATCGCCATCGGCCGCGTCGACCGAAGATAGGCGTCATCATGGGCAACGCCCACTCGCACCGGCGCCCGGCTCGGAGCAAGGATCTGGACGTGACTCAAACCACCGTTCGCAACAGGCTCGACGAGCTTCGGGCCGCCGACCGCGACCTGGCTTCCGGTCGTTATGTCGAGGCCCTTGGGCATGCGGCTGGATGGGGCTCGCCAGGTGGCGACGTCGCGGAAGCGATCCGCCTCGCCGCGGAAGGACTGCGACTCGAAGCCGACGGTCGTATCGACGACGCCGGAGTGATCATGGAGCAAGCTCTGGCGATGGGTGTCGCGCTCCCAGGTCTCCTCACCACGTTGCACCGGTTCTTCGATCGGACCGGACGCGACCTGTTGGCCCACCATGCGTTCCTGATGCTGAACCTCCACGACCCAGTGGCCATGGAGGCCTCCATGTATGAGCTGCCCGATGGCCAGGAGTGGCGCTATGTGCCATGGGCGGTGAGGATGTCCATGAGCGCCTTGGAGCCGGATCTGTATGGACTTGCCGAGCTCAAGGCTGCGCTGAGCGAACGACACAGCCCCGAAGGTGCCGCGGTGATCCTCGCCAGCATCCACGCACCGCGACAGCAGCGACAGGCCGTCGCGATGCCCCTGCGACCGCTGATCGACTTCGCCCGCGAGCATGGCAAGGCGTACTCGGAGCCGATCCCCGCGGCCACCGTCACCGCGCACTGGCCGCACGTCTTCGGCGAGGAACGACGGCCGCCCTACACGGCTCGGTCACGCACGCTCTTCAGCGCGATGCTCGAGGACATCGTGGTCAGCGGCAAGTCCAACATGTTGTTGACCGCTGACGTCGCCCTCCACGATGTCCAGGCTGACGAACTCGAGCGCATCCCGGTGGACCTGCGGGTGGATCCGTTGGTGAGCGCTCGCGACGATGACAGCGTGATCGTCAGTGCACCAGCTGATCGCAACACGCTCCGACGGATCCCCGAGGCCATCTGGCTGGGCGGCGTTCACTCGAGCGCCTTCGGACACTGGATCATCGAGTTCCTGCCCAAGGCCTGGGCGCTTCTCGCCGGGTCCGAGCGGATCGAGATGCCGATCATCATCGATCGCCAGATGCCGCGTCAACACATGGAGGCGCTGCGGTTCTTCGCCGGCCCCGTGCGGCCGCTCATCATCGAGCCGGGCGAACAGCTGCGGGTGGACCGGTTGTGGGTCGCGTCACAGCTGGTCTACATGCCGGTCGGGCCGCTCGCGGGTGTCATCGCTCAGCCCGGTGATGCGGTCATCGACGCTGCGGGTCTGCAACGACTGATGCAACCGTTCCAGGCCAGGCTGGAGGCAGCCGAGGGTGCCAGTCAGGCGACCCACCTGTATGTGCCTCGTCCGCCAGGCGGACGGCGCCAGCTCCACGGGGGCGACCAGGTCCAGGCGATGCTGGCGCGGCACGCCTATCGGCCCGTCCATCTAGAGACGCTGGAGTTCAGCCAGCAGATCAGGCTCATCCGTGGCGCCGAACGGATCATCGGGCCAGACGGTTCGGCTCTCATGATGGCCCTCTTCGGGCGGCCAGGAATCCGGTTAGGCGTGCTCAGCCATCCCTACCTGGAGGAATTCGAGTGGTACGTGCAGGCTGGTGAGGCGTTGGGCCACGACCTGACCGTGCTGGTCGGGCAGATCACGCGAGAGGACCCGTCGTATCGAACCTTCTCGGACTACCGGGTCGATCTCGACGACGTACGTTCGTTCGTCGATGCGCTCGAAGAGCCGGCCACAGGTTAGCGATGTACGGACGATCAGCGCGCATCTACGACCGCATCTATGGAGGCCCTGGGGAACGGGCGCTCCGGAATGCACGCCTGGAAGCCGCACGGGTTGTGCAGGAGGTACTGGAGGCGAATCCAGCTGCACGGACGCTCCTTGATGTCGGCTGTGGCACGGGTCGGTACCTGCCGTACCTATCGGAGTTCACTATCCGAGGCATCGACCTGAACGCGGACCTCATCGCCATCGCCCGTGAGCGCAACCCTGACGCCACATTCGACGTGGCGGACATGACGGATTTCGACCTGGCCCCGCGGTTCGACGTGATCACCTGCCTGTTCTCGTCCATCGCCTATGTCGTCACCATGGAACGGATGCGGGCTGCAGTGCGTCGGATGGCGGCACATCTTGAGCCCGGTGGCATCGTCATCATCGAACCCTGGTTCACGCCGGAAACCTTCTGGGATGGGCATGTCGTGTTGAACCAGATCGATGAGTCCGACCTCAAGGTGGCCTGGATGTACCGACAGGAGCGGATCGGCCGGATCTCGGTCCTGCCGATCCACTACCTGCTGGGCACAGCCGATGGCGGCGTCGAACACTTCACCGAACGCCATGAGCTTGGCCTGTTCTCCCATCAGGAATACACGACGGCCATGGAGTCCGTGGGGCTGCGCGTCTCGTTCGACCCCGAAGCCTTCGGCCGCGGGTTGTATGTCGGCATCGCGGCCCGATAGCATCGCGGCAAGCACTCCATGACCGACCTGATGGCCGGGGCGAGGTGGCACGTCGTGGCCCTTGGTGACGAACTGGGTTGGGCAGCCGCGCTAAAGGACATCGCCCATGGTCTGGGCCACACCTGGAGCTACAACGCGGCGATGCAGGCGTCCACTGGGCACCGGACGCTGCTGTACGTCGGGGAGACGAGCACCGGTACCCTCGTCTGCCCCCTGGCGGAACGAGGGAGCGGCGCTGACCTCGACATCTACACGCCCCTCGGGTTCGGCGGTTTCGTCGGACAGGGCGATCCGCATGAGCTCCGCGTCAGCTGGCGGGACTTCGTCACCCGGCGCGGCTACATCACCGGCTACCTGGCGCTCCACCCGGTGCTGACCCCCGGCATCCTGACGTCAGAACCCGGAGCTCAGTCGGTCAACAGCGTATTCCTGCTGGATCTCCTCGACGATCCGGATGAACTGCTCTCGAGGATGTCCGAGTCGACTCGTCGCCATCTGCGCGGTTGGTCAGAGACCGATGCCGTGATCACGACCGATCACGACATCCTCAAGGATGCCTTCATCCGCCTGTTCCCTCCATTCATGCGATCGCGGGAGGCTGGTCCTGCGTACGACCTGCGTGAGGACACCCTGGGCCGACTGTGTGATGCGCCTGGCATCTCGCTGTACGGGATCCCGTCAGATGCCCCCCGGGCCGTGGTGATGGTGGGCTCCGCGACTGGTGGAGTCGAATACATCTACGGCGTTGCCGAGCCGGCGGCCAGAAGTCACATCGCGACGCTGTTATGGCGTGCTGCCCGTGACTCGGCAACACAGGGCATGCGCTGGCTGAACCTCGGGGGCGGCATCGTTGCGCACGACTCGCTCGCAGAGTTCAAGCGACGATTGGGAGGGCGAAGCATTCCGCTCGTGGCCCTGCGCCAGGTCTACGACGAGGAGCGATACCGGCGACTCTGCGCAGCCGCCGGCTCCCGGCTCGACGATGGCTACTTCCCACCGTATCGAGCGCCCCGCATGGCGATGGCCCGACCGCGGCGATGAGCGTGACGCCGCGGGTCGACCACGGTCACGGCAAGACCATCGCGGTGATGCAACCGTACTTCTTTCCCTACGCGGGCTATTTCCGACTGCTCTCCCACGTCGACGAGTTCGTCATCTATGACTGTGTCCAACACCCGCGTCGTGGCCGAGTGCATCGAACGGAGGTTCCCGGCCCATCGGGCGACCCCACCTGGCTCACCTTGCCGCTGGCTTCCCAGCCCAGGGACACCTTGATCGCGGACCTGGAATTCGCCGTCGATGCACGCGACACGTTCGATCGACGGCTGCGACGGCACACCTGGATCGAGGCAGCCTCCGGGCCTGCTGCCGACGCCATCCGCGAGCATCTCCGGCGCGATCTCGACAACGTCGTGGACTACCTTGAGGCCGGTCTTGCGCTGTGCTCGAGGTTGCTGGGGATCGATGCCCGGATCAGCCGCAGCTCGGGGCTGGCTATCGATCCCTCGCTGCACGGCCAGGAACGGATCCTCGCCATCGCCGCGGCGCTTGGCGCCACGGATTACCTCAATGCTCCGGGCGGGCGGCACCTATACGATCCCGAACGCTTCCGTGAGACCGGCATCGATCTGCAATTCCTGCCCCCCTATGGTGGACCCCACCGATACCTGTTGCACGCGTTGCTGACGCTTGACCCCGCGGACATCGTCTGCATATGACTATCCTGGCGATCCTCGATGTCCTCGACCAAGCGACGCTCCTGCCGCGATCGATCGAACACCTGCGGCGCATCGGAGTCGAGCGCATCGTCGCCCTTGACGCCGGTTCCACCGATGGCAGCCTGGAGATCCTTGCGGAGGAGGAACGGGCCGGCGACGTCTGGTGCGTGGGCGTGGCAGCGGAAGGCCCGGTCGATCGCCTCAGGGACATCAAGTCCGCGGTGGTGCGCGAAAGTGGCGCTACGTGGTTGGTGCAGGTAGATGTGAACGAATTCCTGCTGCCCGTCACCGGGACGCTGCAGCGGCTCCCGGAACTCGACAGTGCCGATGTGCTGAGCATCTTCAGCTACAACGTCGTGCTGGGGCCCGTGGGAGCGCTGATGCCGTGGCCACTTGTGGTGGATGGCTACGACCAGGTGTTGGTGTATGCCCGACCTGAAGCCTCCTTCGCCCACCTGGGCGTCGAACCGGAGCGACCTGGGGTCGAGCGTCTCGTGCCACCCAGGCTGATGATGAGACCCGAGGCACTCGGGCGCCTGCGAACCGGGGACCATGACCCTGACGTCGACGGCGCCAACGGATGGCGGCAGCGGACGGCCACCGACATGCTCATCGCGCGAGTGCCCGTCGGCACGCCTGACTCGCAAGCCATCGATCTCGAGGGCCTCCGTGGCCTTCGACGGACCCAGATCGTTCGACCGGCGGCGGACGTCCTTCGCGACCCCGCTGGCGACCTCCAGGCGGTGGCGCGAACCGAAGCCATGAGTCGCGCCCAGCCCTGGTTGTCCATGGCAGGTCGCGTTTGCGCCGTCGAAGGGATCCCGATCCGGCAGGGTCTGAGGCCGACGTTCCCCAGTTCCTATCCCACTGTGCTGGTGCCCCCCCATCACGTCATCAAACTCTTCCCCGGGGACGAAATGGGTCATCAGACCCTGGAGCGCGAGTCGAACGGTCTCAGGCGTGCCGCCAAGGCACGGGGGCTTCCGGTCCCTGGGTTCATCTCGGCCGGCAACCTGGACTCGGGGTGGGCCTACCTCGTGATGACGATGATCCCGGGTCAGACCCTCACGTTTCTGCTCGGTTCGCTCGATCGCGACATGGTCCGCGACGTCGCCGCCTGGCTGGGTGATTTCGCCCGCCGACTCCATGCCACGGTGCTCGATGACGGTGGCGGTCCTAGTGGGATAGCGTCCTTCAGCGCGTTGATCCGACATCTCCACTCTGGGGCGACAGAACGCCTGCGCGACCGCGGCGCACTGCCGGATCATCTACTCGCCCAAGTGAAGGATTGGCTGCCAACGCCGGCCGAGATGCTCGATGCGCCCGGAGGCATCGTCCTGGCGCATGGCGACCTTGAGGATGACCACGTGATGATGTCGAGAGTCGAGGACCTCGACGACATCCGACCCATCGCGGTCATCGACTTCGGTGACTCGCTCGTCGGACATCCGTACTACGAGCTCGGACCAGCCTGGTGGACCTGGCTCAACCAGGATCGCAGCTATCTCGACGCCTTCCTCGACGCCGCGCGATGGCCCGGCTGGGGCGAGCCGGGTTTCGCTCGCATGGCCATGGCCTGGACGCTCATCCGCTGCAGCTGGAACCCCAAGTCGCCTCCGTTCCTGGCCCAGGTGCATGATCTTGATGAGCTGGCTGTCCTGGGCTTTGGGCCTGACCCCTGATCGAGGGGCAGCTACAGATCGGACCGCGGCAGTCGGTCGGGCGGATCGTCCGGTTCGATCGGCAGCGCGATCCATGGCCGGTCGTCGGCGGAGTGGATCTCCCGCGTTCGACGATTCGGGCGCTGGCTCCGATCGGGATCTTCGGAAGGCGTGGCCGGGGACGGACTCCCGGGCCCTCCCCTCGGGGGTGCGGCTGAGCCGGAGTCGGCGTCATCGGTACGGGTAAGCCACGGATGATGGTCGGCGATACCGACCTCCGTGGTGGTTCCGCGCGCTGGCTCGGGCGGCGACTCACGCTGATCGAGCGCTCGCGGTGGTGAGGCGTCCTCGGAACCCCTGTCGCGATCGGGCGAGGGCTGCTCGGGTCCGGACGGGGAGGTAGGAGCTGAAGTCTCCGACCAAGGAGCCGGGCCCGGGTCGTCCGGCTCGACCGGTATCGCCGAACGGTCGTACTGGCGTCCGGGCGAGCGAGTGGATGGCGCCGACCCGGACTCCTGAGGCACGCCGGGCATGCCCGACTCACCGGGTGTCGCACCCCATGGTGCAGGATCGCCGCCGGTTCGAACCTCGCTGGCGGGGGTCAGCTGGACCAGCTCGGCTGCCAGAGCGTCGTTGATCGCCGTGGCCACCCGTTCGGTCCGTGTCTGGTAGCCCACGATGCGGTTCTTGCCACGGCGCTTGGATTCGTACATGGCCACATCCGCAGCCGAGACCAACTGCTCGACCGTCGATCCGTCGTCGGGATAGGTGACCAGGCCGACCGAGACCGACGGATCGTACGTTGCGGTTGGCCGCGTGCAACGACAGCGCCGCGATATCGCGACGGAGCTTCTCCCCGACGACATAGCCACCGCTCGCGTCGGTCTCGGGCAGCAGGACGACGAATTCGTCACCTCCGTAGCGGGCCGCCGAGTCGGTGAACCGGATGGTCTCGCGGACGGTGTCGGCCACGGCCTTGAGCAGGCGGTCACCCCACTGGTGACCGAATGTGTCGTTGACTGGCTTCAGGTCATCGAGGTCGAGCATCAGCATCGTGAAACCGCGTCCCATGCGGTCGGAACGGCGAAGCTCCTGCTCCATCGTGGTGAAAAAGAACGAACGGTTGTACAGGCCGGTCAGCGCATCGAAGCGCGATGCCCGCAGGGCTTCATCACGAGCGTGGCGCTGCGACCGTGCCGCGGCCGTCGCGATATCGGCCAGCAGGATCAAACTGACGGCGCTGATGCCGACCCACGCGAGGCCCTCGGGCCCGATGGGCCCATCGATGAGGTCGAGCAGCGCCACCACGCCGATGGTGCTGGCCCCTACGATCGCTACGGCCAGGGGCGCACGTCCCTCGGTCGAGAGTGCGGTGCCAGCGACGACGAGGAAGAAGCCGACCAGAAAGGGGCTCCCGGCCCCGCCGGTCAGCGTCATCAGCAGGCCCAGGAAGACGATGGCCCCGATACTCTCGGCCGGTCGCCGCCAGCGACCCATGGCAGCCGGCGGAACCATGTCAAGGAAGAGCACCACCAGCAGCGTGCCTGCCGCAAGCAGCGTGAAGATGGCGGCCTGGTCGTCGGACCAGGAACCGGTCAGGGCGACCACCACGGCGACCGAGGCCAGGAACAGGAACGCCACCACCCGCGCCACCTGTCTCGTGCTGGCAGGCGATACCCACGAGCGGCTGCTGCGGGCCGCGTTGGTGCCAGGTGGCAAGGCCGCTCCGCGCCCATCGTCGTCGTGATCCCGCAAGCCACCGCTCGAGGGATCGGCTCCTCCCGAGAGCACTCCGGACCGGGCGACGTGCGCGGTCGCATAGGCCACCGTCACGGCCACTGCGGCGATGACGATGAGCCCGACAGCGAGGAAGACGATCTGGTCTGTGGACACGCTCTACCTCTGGACGCGCGGGCGCGGCCGTGATGAGACAGGCCCTGTCACCACAAGTACTCCCTTGACGCTGGTCAAATGGTAATGCCCTACCCTGCTCGAACGGCCCCCGCCGTGACTGCTAGTGTGGACCGCAGGCAACGTGAGGTGACGAGGAAGGCATGAGCGAACAGTCGCGATCGGAGCAGGCCTGTCCGGTCTGCTCACAGCACACGCTGGCCCTCGACCAGCCACCGCAGATCGACGTCATGGGCGTGCAGTCGTACTCGGATATCGTGGGCATGGGCGACCTCAAGCCCGAGGGAGCCATGGGCATCATCTGTCTCACCTGTGGAACACACTGGCCGGACAAGGCCGCGTTCGACCGCGGACAACCCGACCCCGTGGTGGACGAGGCTGACGTCGCAGAGCCCGAGTTTTCCGAAGAAGACTTCGCCGTCGACGACGCTGACTGAGGCGACGCTTCCCGATCCGAGCAGGCCTGGCTGGCCGTTGGCTGGCCGACTCTGTGCCCGACGCATGGCCCATCCGCTGGGTCTGGCGCGAGTACCACGGCCGTAGTACTGACGTACCACGACACCAGCTGATCCACGCTTGCGAATGGTGCCTGCCGGCACCACTTGGGCGGGAAGGGGCAGATACGTGTGGTTACGTGCATTCCGCCTGCGTGCCAGTACCGCTAGGTTGGGTCACGAGGGGAATCGGAGAGCTTTCGAGCGGCTCACCACACGACGCCGAATGAGAGGGAGGCGCCCACGTGGCTGCGAGATCGTATTTTGGGCTGGGCAGGCGCCGGCCACGCGGACAAGCACCGCGACCGGCACAGCAAGGTACCCGTCCCGCCGGGACAGCACTCATGGCCGCTGCCCGTGCTGGCGACCTGCGGGCGTGGCTGGAGATCACGCGCCGACACCAGGAGGCCATCTTCCGCAGCGCCTACATCGCTGCCCGGGACGCCGATGTGGCGGGAGAGGTAACGAGACGCACCTTCAGCCGAGCCTATCGCTCCCTCGGATCGCTGGACGATGGCGCGGCCATGCTGCCGTGGCTGATGGGCATCTCAACGGCCGTCGCTCGCGCCTATCTGCGGGAGCTGGCTCAACGACGCGACGCCCGGAGCGTCGAGACGACCGCGTTCCCTCGGCGACCGGCGACACCGATCCGGCTCGACGCAGGTCTGCCGGTTCCGACCAGGTTCGAGCGTGAGGCGTTGTCCAGCGCCTTTGAGCGGTCAAGCGACCACGACCGGCTCACCATCTCATCGCGCTACGCCTTTCAGCTCGACCGCGCGAGTGCCGCAGTACGACTTGGTGTCTCGCCCGATCAGGTCGAGCGCGAGCTCGGAGATAGCGTTCGACGCCTTCGCAGTCATGTCGTCGAGTCACTCTCGGAGCCGCCCGTGGCCGGACCGGCCGTTCCACCGGCCGCCGGACCCGGAGCCCCGACCGCACATCGCATCTTGACGCTGGCTGACGACGCACTCGGGTCGTTGACGATGGCCGTCGTGCTCTCGGAGATGCCCTGGACGCCAGACGTCGCCATGATCGTCTGTGACAGCCTCGCCCGGGAGGCAGTGAGCTACCCGGTCCCGCAGGGTGCGGGGTCGGGTCCCAGCGGTCTCCCCGGTGGCGAAGGGGTGGACGCACCAGGCCAGACGGGGCCGCGAGCCGATCTTACCGCCACGGTTCCCCAAGAGACACCCCGGCGCGGTGGCTGGTCGTCGCCGCGGACGACCGCCCTGTTCGTCGGGAGCGCGCTGGTGGCCTTCTCACTCGCCGCTGTGGCGTCGGGACCGGCCGGCAGTGGCGACGTCGGTGCCCGGGTGGCTGGGCTGATCGGCGGTGGGACGGAGCACGAGACCACTGGGGCGCAGGCTGAGGGGTCGCAACGAACACCGTTGCCGGTGGACCCGGGCGAGCCCCGGGAGACGATCGAGCCAGTTCTGCAGCGGACTCAGCCTGGCGGGCTCGACGTGAGCATGCGGAGTGCGCGGGCACGGGGCAAGGGTGATGTGGCGGCATGGATCCGGCTGGACTGGCCACGGCCAAGCGATATCGGGACGGTCGTGCGGACCCGTCTGGAGCGCCATGTGGGCAGTGGACCGTGGACCACCATCGCACGCACCGATGACGCCGACCCGATCCGCACCCGGATCAAGCCCGGCAAGCGGTACTCGTTCAGGCTCCGATCGTTTGGAGTCGACGGCCTGCCGGCACTCTCACCTGAGGCCCAGGTCGAGCTGGTCGTCCGCGGCCCGCGCTCCAGCCGATTGACGCGTCACGGGCAGGGATGGGTCGTGGGGGGTGGCCCACTCGGGCGCCGCCTGGTCGGTACCGGACCGGGCCTTGGCGTGTCCACCACGTTCAGTGGGCGCCACGTCGCCGTCGTGGCTCCGGCCGGACCCGCTCGTCGAGCGATGGAGATCAGTATCGATTCCGGCCCGTGGGTCCGGAAGGATGGAGCGCCGCGCCAACGATCAGTCGGAGCGATCCTCGTCGGCGATGCTCTCGACGACGGCCGCCACGAACTCGACATCCGCGGCGGTAAGCGTGGACTTGCCCTCGACGGCGTGCTGTTCCTGCGCACCGCGTCACTCTCGGGGTGACGCCCGGCCGTCGCTAGTAGGCGCGCTGGTCCCACAGGAACAACAGAGCGAGGTTGATCAACGCGGCCGCGCCGAGCAACGCTCCCAGGAGCAGTTGGCCGATGAGCAGGAACGCCAACACGCCTGACCCAAAGACCACCAGCTCAAGACCGAGTCGGGCCGGGTCCGGCAGTCGTCGCACCGACCTGGGCGCCACGAACAGACCCCACACGATGATCACCAGTAGCGGCAACCCGATCCCCAGGACGACCTGGGCGATGAACTCGTCGGTGATGGAGGTTCCCAGCAGGAACAGGGCGGCCAGCACGGTCAGCTCGAGGATGAAGCGGAACACCAGGTTCAGGTTCCGCATCGTCCGTTCACTCATCGTCTGCCACCCCGACTTGTGTGCTGCGGGACGATTCTGCGATGCGGGCCTCTGCCTCCAGCTTCAGCAGTGAGACGATGGCTGCCAGGTCCGCTTGCAGGCGCTCGGCATTCCGTGACCTGAACAGCCTGGCGCCGATCCCTGACAGGGAGGACTCGGTGCTGACGCGGCAACCTTCGGGTGCGGCCTGGATCGACCATCGCTGTCTGCTCGTCATCGTGAGCATGCGACCTGACCACGCCAGCCGATGGGGTCCATCCACCTCGCGCAGCCGACAGCGAAAGGCTCCGACGGTCGTCGCATAGCGGAACCGTCGGCCGACCTCCAGGTCATCACCTAAGGGTGGCTTCGCGAACGGCGGGATTCCAGGTCGGCCAGCCGTCGATATCAGCCAGCACTACCCAGACCTCGCGTTCGCTGGCGGCGATCGTGATCTCGGCCTGCGCCATCACCGGGCCAGAGACGAAGTCATCTTCCACGCATCCGATGTTACCGACGCGGAGCGGCCGCATGGTCACCAGAAGGTGGTGGTCGGGGTGGCGGGGATCGAACCCGCGACCTCATGCTCCCAAAGCATGTGCGCTACCGCTGCGCTACACCCCGACGAGGTTCGTGCGTGACTAGGGTACACAGCGCGCCTCGATAGCGACACCGATGGGCCTACAGCGCTCGTATCACAGCCGGCACGCTCGATGGACACCCGAGGTACGACCCGTCGCAGATGCCATCTGCCACGGACCAATGCTCCAGGTCCGCCGCCGGTGCTGCTGGCCCCTCAACAACCCAGGGCGTAGCCGATCGCCGAACAGACGCGCTCCATCGTCGCTTCGCTGGCCGAGCCGACGTACGTCGTCAGCGACGTCCTGGTGATCGTGTGCAGTCCATCGCAGTTGACGACCGATGATCGGTCGAGGCCGGCCTCCTCGTAGTCGAACTCGACTTCTGCGGCGATGCCGCGGATGGACGTGGTCACCTCCGCCACGGTCACCAATGCACGGACGTCGATGACCTCCGTCCGAGTCAAGATCAGCACGGGCCGCCGCTTGCGTCCGACCTCCGCGAACCAAATCTCGCCCCGTATCACTCCTCGCTCCAGGCTTCGACATCGGACCAGAACGGATCCGGTTGCTCGGGACGTTTGCGGTAGGCATCCCGGTCTGCTCGCGCCATCGCCGTTCGCACTGCCGCCTCCACGCCGTCACGAGCAGCCGCGGAGACATTGACCCCGAGGTGGCGCGCACGCTGGGCCAGTGCTCGGTCGATGGTGAACGTGCTTCTTGTCGATGCCATCGCAATATGCTAGCACCAATTAGCAGCATCACAAGCCATACGCACCCGATGCTCACGCACACGTCCCTGAGCGATGCCGGCTGGGAGGTCTTCCTGACGGCCTTCGAGAAGGCGACACGGGACTGATACACCGGACCCCAGCGATCGGGTACAAAATGGCAGGCTGCGCTGCACGATGGGCGCCAGCTGGGCAAGGCCTGCGTCGGACGATTTCGTGCTCGCGAACCGCACAATAATCGGTGCTTTCACCGCTCAGCCCGTCAGAAAGTGCCCGCTCGCCTACCGCTGCTGGTCGACGTCGTCGCCGCGGATCCTCGCGTAGACGACGCAGTCCACCGGCTCACCCCGAAGTCGCTCGCCAGCCCGCATCACGCCCTCACGTCGAAAGCCCGCCCGAACGGTCATGCGTTCGGAGGCATGGTTGCCGACCATGATGTAGGCGTCGAGACGGACGGTGTCCGTGGTTGCCAGTGTCCAGTCCGCGACTGCACGGAGTGCGCCCGTCCCGATGCCACGACCGCGCGCTTTTGGGACGACCCAGCAGCCCAGCGTGGCGTGTCGGTCGTCCGGGCCCAGGCGAGAGATGGCCCCCAGCAGATCATCGGTGGCGGGGTCCACGATCGCGAAGGCCGCACCCGTGCCGTCACGCCACATCGCGATGCATTCCTCGATGAAGGCCCGCGCATGCCGCTCGAGGTAGGGCTGTGGGATGGAGACCCAGCGCGCGATGTCGGCATCCTGGCAGGCCACACGAAGAGCGGGCGCATCCGATGCGCGCCACGGGCGGAGCGTGAAGCCACCGAACTCCAGGCGGACACCCGCCCCACCGGGATGTGCGCCGGGCACGGCTTCCCCGGCCATCGCCTGGCGGGCGGCAAGCGGCTCGGTCAACCTCGCTCGACGAGAGGCTTCACCTCGCCGATCAGGCGCGAGAGCGTCTCCTCGTCGAAAGGTGCCATCTCTTCGATGGTGAAGCCCCGGAACCCGGCGTCGACGAATGCAGCCATCCGCTCGGCGATGGTCTCGACGGTGCCGGCCCAGAACCCGGCATCGGCGCTGTCAGGCCCAAGGGTGTTGGCCGCGAGCTGGCGGTCGAGCACGGCGCGCGCATCGGCCTCCCGATCACGGATGACGATCTTGCAGTTGTAGGTCAACTCGATCTCGGCGGGATCTCGTCCCACATCCGCACAGTGGGCGCGCAGCACCTCGATCTTGTGCGGCGCCTGGGCAAGCTCGAGCTGGGCATTCCACATGTCGGCGTGGCGGGCGACGCTCCGGAGGGTCTTCTTCTCGCCGACACCGCCGACCATGATCGGCACGCGTGCCTGGACCGGAGGCGGAGCGAGGCGCAGACGCTCGGTCCGGTAGCGCGGGCCCTGGTGCGTCACCTCCTCTCCCGCCATCAGCGGACGCACCACCTGGAGGGCCTCCTCGAGCCAGTCCAGGCGGTCGCCGAAGCCGCGCCCGAACTCGACCCCGAACGCAGCGTGCTCGCGCTCATGCCAGCCACCGCCGAGCCCGAGGATGGCGCGGCCACCACTGATGTGGTCGATGGTGGCGACCGACTTGGCCACCAGCGCAGGGTTGCGGAAGGTGTTGGCGCCGACGAGGAGGCCGAGACGGGCTCGCGTGGTGACCGCAGCCCAGGCGGCCAGGCTCGTATAGCCCTCGAAGACAGGACGATCAGGGTCACCCACGGCCGATACAAGATGGTCCCACGTCCAGAGGTCGTCGTAGCCGAGATCGTCGACACGTCGCGCGGCCGCCAGGAAGGATGGCCAGTCCGTATTCTGGGCCCACAGCTGGATCCCCAGTCCGATGGTCGGCATCGCTACTCCTCCTGGTGGTACTTGTGTGGCTGGTCCTGCCCATACAGCCTACCGGGCGGGCCATCGACCTCGACCAGGCGCACCGGATGGCTCCAGCAGGGCCGTCGAAGGTCGCGAAGAAGCCGTCACCAGTAGTGTCGACCTCGCGACCGTTGAAGCGTGCCAGCTGACCGCGCACCAGGCGGTGGTGTTCATCGATGAGCTCACGCCAACGGCGGTCTCCGACCTCGGCGAGTTTGGCTGTCGAATCCACGATGGTCGGGACACGGATGGCTGGAAGGACATGGCGGACATCGATCTGCGCGTTCATGCGGCTGAACTTCGAGATCGTTCCGGGACTGGCGCTGACACGAACCCATCGCCGCCATCACCGTCTGACGTCCTCATCGTGGGCCGTGGACGGGGCAAGGCCCTCCAATGTCTCAGGCCGCCCTCGGAGAAGCCAAGGATCGCAGCTCGTGGCGTGCCCACCGCGTCCATCACCGCGCGGACGTCATCGATCCGCGTCTGCAGGTCGGGCACGCCGGTGACGCGGTCCGAAAGCCCCGTGCCACGCTTGTCGAACAGGATGAGGCGACTGGACGCCGCCATGCCTTCATAGAACTGCGCAGGAGTGCCTTCCCGAGCCACCTCGAGGTTCGACAGGATCCAGCCGCTGACGAAGACCACGTCGACAGGTCCCTCACCGACGGTGGTGTGGGCGAGGTTGACGTCGCCGCTCCGCGCATAGTGGATATCGAAATCCGGCATGGGCGCAGTTTCAGGCGTAGCGCAGCCCGCGGCAAGTGCGATGTGGCGAGCCAGGCAGGGGCAGCCCTGGCGGGGACGATCCTTCCCGCCGCGCGGATCCCAGGCTCACGGCGGCCGAGCACGTCCGAACGTGCCCCAGTGTCGGACATGTCCGCGATGGGACCGCTGCGTCCGCACCCCACCAACCCGCGCTACTTCGCGGACGCGAGCGGACGCCCCGTCTATCTGTGCATTCACATACCTGGGCCAACTTCGCCACCGACCAGGGCGATGCCCATCTCGACTACGAAGCCTACCTCTCCCCACTGGCAGCCTTCGGGCACAACCTCATCCGGGGTTGGGTCTGGGATCTGCCGCATTCCCGCAGGGCCAAACGGCGGGCCTTTCCGCTTCCGACCGAGCGCGTGGCTGCGAACCGGGCAGACTGCCAGGTGATGCAGGTCGCGCTCTCAGCCCGGGCGCTGAGGGCACGTGGCCAACTTGATCCGGGCTGTTTCGATCACAGCGGGTCCGCGATACCCGACAGGACGAGAGTCGCGACCTCATCGGGGGACCGCTCGTCGACATCGACGCTGAAGGTCGCCACTGCCTGGTACAGATCGTCCCGTTCACGGTTCCGCTGCTCCAGCCACTCGAGGTCGGTGGCATCGGTCCGACGTCCGGCGCCACCACCGATGCGTCCACGCAGGGTTTCGGGTCGGGCCCGCAGATACACCACGTTGGGCTCATGTCGCAGGGCCTCCTGGCAGGCCGGATCGAGCACGACCCACGCCGCTGCCCCGATGACCGCGGGCTCATCCATGCTGAGTGCCCGAAGGAGCGCTGCCGCCTCCGCGTCATGGAGCGACCGTTCGCCACCAGCAGCGATGATGTCCGGGGGCTCGCGGTCGGTCAGGGTTCGAACGGCGTCGTCGTTGTCGATGTAGCGCCAGCCGGTTCGCTCGGCAAGGAAACGGCCGACCGTGGTCTTCCCGGAGCCCATCATGCCGATGAGCACGATGCGCTTCATGTCGTGAGAGAGCCGCGCAACCTACCCGTCACGCGGCCCTCCACCTACTCCGGTCTCTGTCTTTTCAGCCCGGGCAGGCACCGGTGCTGATGCAGGCGTCGTTGATGGCGGCCTGCGTTGCCGCCACGTCCCGACTCGAGACGAAGACGCTGATAGCGTCGGTGATGGGTTGCAGGAATGCCGGGATGGTCGCCGGACCGTTGGCCTGGCTCGGAACCAGCTCATCGCTCGCGAACGAGTCCATGGCCGCGGTCGAGTAGGCGTCGTACTTCGAGCGATCGGCGTCGACACGTGCCGGGATGGAACCCTTCAGAGGGTTGAAGGCGTCCTGGCCTTCGACCGAGGCGAGCGTCTCCAGCCAGAGCATCGCGTTGTCCTGGTCCTTTACGCCCTGTGGCAGTGCGAATGTGTCGGTCACAACGGTGAAGGTCCCCTCTGCGCCGGGCACAGGAGCCCAGCCGAAGTCCTCTCCGGGAACCCAGCCGTTCGCCGTGAAGTAACCCTTGGCCCAGTCGCCCATGACGTTCATGGCCGCGGAACCATCCACCAGCTTGCCGGCGGCCTGATCCCAGGTGAGCGTGGAATGATCCTCGTTCACGTAGTCGAGCACCCGGGACATCGTGTCGAGCGCAGCCGTGACCCGCTCGTCGGTCCAGGGGATCTCACCCGCCCAGAGGCCGCGATAGTCCTCGGCGCCCAGTTGGCTCAGCAGGATCTGCTCGAACAGATTCAGGGCGGTCCAGCCATCCTTGTCACCAAGCGCCAATGGAGCGACGTCGGCGGCCTGAAGCGTGTCAGCGGCGGCGAAGAACTCATCCCAGGTGGTGGGTGCCGTGAGGCCGTACTGATCGAAGATGTCCTGGTTGTACCAGAGCACGCCATTGCGATGGACGTTCACCGGGACGGCATATGGCTCACCCTCGTAGCTCACCAGATCGATGATGCCGGCCGGGAAAAGCTCGGACAGGCCAAGGTCGTCGTAGAGTCCGCCGATGGGCTGCATGAAGTCGGTCTTGACCCAGTTGTCGATGAGCTCTGCGCCACCGTGGATCTGGAATGTGTCTGGTGGGTCGCCACCCTGCATCCGCGTGGCCAGCACGGCGTTGGCATTGGTGCCAGCTCCACCGGCGATGACGGCGTTGATGATCTCGATATCCGGGTGCGCCGCGCTGAAGACCTCCTCGATGGCATTGAGGCCGTCAGCCTCACCGCCCGCGGTCCAGTAGGAGAAGATCTCCAACTGTCCAGCGTCTTGCGCGCTGACCACGGCGCCACTGAACGACGCCGTGCCGATGGCCGCGGCTGCGATGAACGCACCCCAGCGACCGGTCTTTGTAGCGTGCCTCATCGACACTCCTCCTTCTGTCCTCTCCCGTACACCAGTCTGGTATGACCGGTCTTACCGGTCTGACCTTGTAGTACAGTGGCGCAGTTGTCAAGCCGTTTCACCAGGGATCGGAGCGCGATGGACGCCCCCAACGCACGACGGATCGCCCAGTCGATCGCCGATGAGATCGTGGGGGGCCGATTGGAGTCTGGGCAGAAGTTGCCTCCGGAGCGGGCCCTGGCGGTGCAGTACGGCGTGAGTCGACCGCTCATCAGGGAGGCGTTGCGGTCGGTCGACGAGCTGGGGCTCATCGAGACTCGACCCGGACGCGGCACCTACGTCCGCTCCGGCAGGACGGCTGGGGTACATCGTCAGATCGGACTCGCCATCCGTCGACGGGGTGTCACTGCGGCCGAGCTGTCAGAGGCGCGGATCACGCTGGAAGGAGAGGCGGCGAGCCTGGCCGCACAACGAGCGACCGACGCTGACATCGAGCGGCTGGAACGTGCGCTTGCGCGACTCGACCCCAGTGAAGGGATCGCCCACGTCAAGCTCGATCTGGCCTTCCATCTCGGTATCGTGGCGGCGGCACACAATACCGTCATCGAGATGATGCTCGAATCGATCGCACCCCTGACGGTGGCGCTCATGACCCGAAGCGTAAGCGACCCCAGGGTCATGGACCGCAGCCAGCCGTATCACCGGATCGCGCTGGATGCCATCAGGGACCGGGATCCTGCGGCGGCCAGGGCTGCCATCGAGGCGCACCTTGGCGTAGCCAGCGAGCTCTACGGTGACGACTTCGAACGCGACGTGAACGTGCTCGCCGATCGGGCCATGCAGGAGCGTGACTCCTTCGCGTCCCTGGATGCGGTGGTGGCCGAGGTGCTTTCGGCCCGCGACCGCGCCTAGCCGAGATGGATCGGCGACAGAAGGCGTGGGCCATCATCGTCCTGGTCCCAGCCCTTGTCTCCACGGCCCTGTTCGTCTACGGGTTCCTGGCCTGGACCGGCTGGACCTCGCTGACCGACTGGAACCAGATGCGGCGAGTCACCGGGTTCCTGCCGCCCGGGCAACTCACCGGACTCGACAACTACCAGGCCATCTTCTCGACACCCAGGTTCTGGACCAACGACGTCTTCAACAACGTGGTCTTCACGGTCGTCTTCGTGGGCGGCTGCGTGGTCACCGGACTCCTGCTGGCCATCCTCATCGATCAGCGCATCCGGGGCGAGGCCATCTTTCGGAGCATCTTCCTCCTGCCGATGGCGCTCTCGTTCGTGGTTACCGGCACCATCTGGGCCTGGATCCTGAATCCCACCAACGGCATCAACGTGCTCATCGATGGCACGGTCCTGGACGACCTGCGCATGGGTCTGCTCGGTGTGCCGTTCCTGCAGCCGGTCTGGGGCCTGCTCGACGAGCTGCGCATCAACGTCCTGCGCCCCGGTCTGACGGCCGACCCCCGCGCGGTCATCGGCGCGATCGGCATCGCCGCGGTGTGGCAGATGTCCGGCTTCGTGATGGCGCTCTACCTGGCCGGCTTGCGCTCGATCAACGACGAGCTTCGCGAGGCGGCGCGAGTCGACGGGGCGTCTGAAGCGCGTATCTATCGCCATATCGTGATCCCCCTCCTGCGACCGATCAGCGTGAGCGCCATCGTGTTACTGGGGTACGTGTCGCTGAAGATGTTCGACCTGGTATTCGTCCTGACCCGGGGCGGACCGGCGCTGACCAGCGACCTGCCCTCGATCTTCATGTTCGACACCACCTTCCGCAGCCAGCTCTTCTCGCAAGGCGCAGCAGTGGCCACCATCATGTTCATCGTCTCGGCCATCTTCGTGGTGCCGTACCTCTGGGCCCAGCTGCGGCAGCGTCCGGCGTGAGCGCCTTCAGCGCGTCGACGGGGCGCGCGCGTCCGCGGCTGCGCCGGGCCGGGCTCTATGGGCTCCTGGCCATCCTCGCCATGCTGTTCCTGGTACCGCTTTACGTGGTCGTGTCGGGCAGCCTGAAGTCGTTCGAGGAGGTGAGCACCTCGAGCATCTGGGCCCTGCCGACCCAGCCCAGCCTGGAGGCTTTCTCCGACTCGCTCCAGCCTCCCCTGGTCAACTCCGGGGGCATCGCTTCAGGCCTGGCCAACAGCCTGACCATGACCATCCCCGCGGTGGTCCTGTCAGCGATCTGGGGCTCCCTGACCGGGTACGCCTTGAGCATGTGGCGCTTCCGCGGCTCGGAACTGCTCTTCGCGCTCATCCTGTTCGGCCTCTTCATCCCTTATCAGGCCATCCTCATCCCACTTGCTGACCACCTTGCAGTTGTTCGGACTGTTCGACTCGCTGACAGGACTGGCCCTGACACACGTCATCTTCGGCCTGCCCATCACCACGCTGATCTTCCGCAACTTCTATGCCGCCATCCCCGGCGAGCTCATGGATGCCGCGCGGGTGGATGGCGCCGGCTTCTGGCAGGTCTATCGGCGCATCGTGCTCCCGCTCTCAGTCCCCGCCTTCGTGGTCGTAGGGATCTGGCAATTCACCAGCATCTGGAATGAGTTCCTGTTCGCCGTCTCACTGACCAACTCGCCTGATACACAACCGGTCACGGTATCGCTCCAGAACCTCGCTGGGAGCTTCGCGGCGCAGTACAACGTACAGCTGGCTGGTGCCCTGATCGCGGCGGTCCCGACTCTGCTCGTGTACATCCTGCTCGGGCGCTACTTCGTGCGTGGGCTGCTAGCCGGCTCGCTAAAAGGCTGAGACCGCTTCGGTTCGTCACCGTGCTCTGCTGATGTCGATCCGCTGCAGTCCGAAGGCCAGCCGGCGCTGATCATCACCCGTCCCCAGGGCGGCCGGAGAGACAGCATCGGGCAAGTCGATCCGGACGGTCACGCCCAGGCCGTGGCCAGGTTCACTGCTCGTCTCGAACGCGGGCAGCTCGCCAGCCGCCGCGATCCGCGTGTCCAACAGGGACGCCTCGTCGCGGGAGATGATCAGGCGTCGCGAGCGAGACGGGTCGGTGGCGGCCGCGAATGGACGACCGACCAGCCGTATCCGCCACGTCCCGCCATCGCCGGGCAGGGGCAACCACAGCGATGCCTCGTGGCCGTCGTTCCAGGTGCCCCAGTCCTCAGGCTCCGACCAGCCCGCCAACAGCACCGACGCAACGTCACCCTGGGACGAGCAGTCCAGGCTGATCTCGCCGCGACGGCGCGCAAGAGCCACCAGCGACCGGCGATCTGCCACCGCCGATGCCGCGTCCACCGGCAACGTGCTACCCGCAGTGAGGGGCACAAGGTCATGCACGAGCGCGCGGAGGTGGCCATCGGTCATGCCGGGCGCATCGGCCGCCAGTGGCCAGACGCCCGATCGTGCTTCGAGCTCGCGGAAGAAGTCCATGGCCAGCGTGGCCGGCTCGGAGGACGACACTACGCCGGCGTCATAGTGGAACCAGCGGCCCGGGCGGGGTGACACCAGTCGATCGGCGATGACCAGGGCGAGCCTGGAGCGGTCCCCTGGTGAGAAGTGGGGCGCGACCTCCGAGAAGATGGCGAGGCCAAGTTCGATCCAGGCCTCCCGCGGCGGCACGTGATAGCTGGACGCCGCGGTCTTGGACGCGCTGTCGGCATGGTCGCGTTTGAAGTAGAGCACCTCGGGCACCCGGACCAGGTCACCGGCCGCAGCGAGGCGCAGGACCCACAGGTAGTCGGAGAAGGTGATGCTGTCGTGGAGGCCGCGGATGTGGCCCACACGTCGGAGGACGTCGATCGGCACGAGGCCACGCAGCGGGATCCAGTGGAACGACTCGATCTGGCCAAGGATTCGCTGTTGGGTGAAGCCCGCCAACGCTGGCATCGCGACGTCGTGGGTGCTGCGTCCGAACCAGCGCAGGTCCGAATAGGCACAGGCCGCGTCGGGATGTTGGCTGAAGGCCTCCATCAGCAACTCGAAATACTGGGGCGCGCAGTGGTCGTCCTGCTGCCAGTAGCAGAAATAGTCACCATCACAGGCATCGATCAGCCAGTTCATGTTGTCGACCCATCCAAGCTGTCGCGCCTGCACCTCCATGCGCACACGCTCATCAACGAGGAAGGGCAGGCATGCCTCGGCCGAGTCGCTGTCATGGCCATCGACCGAGATCTGCACGCGAAGGTCGCGATGGCTCTGCCCCAGGATCGACCGCAGGGTCTCGGCCACGAACGCCGTTCCGCGATAGACGGGGACGGCGACGAAGATCGTCGAGCCACGCATCGAGCCCATGGCTCAGGCGCGAGCGTCCGCGATCCGCTCGGCCAGGCGCCGCGCGAACAGGGGTGCGGTGGTGTACTTCCCGGTATCGACGGAGTGGTAGCGACCGAATGACCGTGATCCGATGGCATGGCGCTCGTGAAAGCCACTGCGGCGGTCATGGATGTCGACGGTGCCACGAGCGTAGACGACGCCAGAGTGCACCGTGGCGTCAGCCAGCACCCGGTCATCGATGCGGCGGAGGGCCGGCACAAGGTCGCGTAGCCCGGCGACGGTCCCGGTGCCCACGTCCGAGGCCTCGTCGGCGGCCACTCCACGTGACCACTCGCTGGGCGGACGTATCGATGTGGTCATCGATCGCCTGCCGACCGGATACCACGAGAGGAACATCGCGCCCGAGGCGTAGCGGACCACGTCACCGAAGGGACCCAGCACGATCGAGCAGGAGCGCAAGTCCTGCATCCCGGCGTGATCATCGAGCCGGACGAAGGCCCGAAGGCGGAAGCTCGAACCCCTGGGTACCGGGAGGCCGGCCGTGGCGTCGAGGCGCTGCAGATCCTCCCAGCTGGCGTTGATGGCGTGGTCATAGCGACGCGCCTCGGTCGTCCCGTCCCGGCGGACCTCCAGGCCGACCGTATCGGCCGTGGGCGACACCGAGAGGACCTCGGATCCGAGCTGAAGGTCGATGCGGGGATCGTCCAGGAGGCGTCGCTCCAATGCCTCCCCGACGACCCTCGTGTCGACCGCGATCTCAGGCGTCCTGAAGGCGCCCACCACATCAGGCCCGTAGTGCTGCTCGCGTTCCGTGGTGGGGATGGTCTGCGGCGCACGAGCGCCATCGAGACCGAAGTAGGAGGAGCCAGGCTGCCCTGCCATATGCTGGTTCAGCGCGGCGATCTGCGCATAGCGGTCGCCAAGCTCGCCAGGACTCAGCAGGCTCTCACGATGGACAAGGTAGTCGGTCGGCCCGGAGCGGACGGTATCGTCGAGATCGCGCTCCAGCCAGTCACGCAGGATCGGCGAGAAGGTCCACGCCCCTTCCACCATCTGGCGAGCGGTCCTCAGGGACGGGTCGTTGGAGTAGATGTAGCCGACGTGGATCTTGCCCTCGTTGGCCAGCGATGCCTGACCATGGACCCGTTGGGTCTTCTCGTACAGGTCGACCGAGACGTTCCTTGTGGCCAGCTCGAGCGCCACACCGATGCCCTGGATGCCGGCACCGATGACCGCGACGCGTTGGGGCGAAGCCGCGCGGGAAGCTCCGGCTGGCACGTCATCCACCATGCGCTGTGATGGTCAGCGGGCCCGGCATGGGCAATCCCAGGTAGTCAAGGATGGAACCCAGCTCCGCCTTGGTGGTGGCATCCAGGGCCGGGAAAGGTCGACGCGGGCTGGCGTCTGCGATGGCACCTCGCTGTTGGTAGATGTACTTGCGCAGCGAAAGGTTGATGCCGGCCTGGTTCTCGAAGCGGATGAGCGGCAGATACCGAAAGAAGATGTCCCTTGCCTGATCCATGGCACCTGCCACGAACCGCTCGTGGACCGCGACGAGGATCTCCGGAAACCCGAAGCCGGTCATCATGCCGATCGCACCACGCTGGATCTCCTCGAGCATGAAGGCGCCGCCGAGCCCGCCGAAGATGCCGATCTCCGGGTTGACGGCCAGGACCGCGGTCACCTTGGGAGCGGTGGGGTCATCCTCGAGCTTGAGCCAGCGGCACGCCGGGACGTCGGACGCGATGGAGCCGATGAGTTCCGGCGACAGGTAGACGCCCGACTGAGGCGGAAAATCCTGGACCACGATGGGGACATCGACAGCTGTCGCGACCGAGGCGAAGTGACGGCGCACGGCAGCATCGTTGGGACGAGCCAGGCGGGGCGGCGCCACCATCAGCGCAGCCGCCCCATGCGCCTGCGCTTCCCTTGAGAACGCGATACAGCCGTCCGTTGCCGCGTGGGTCGTCCCGACCACCACGGGAACCCGGCCGGCCGCTGTCTGGACGCTGATGTCGATGACGCGAGTCCGCTCGGACTCGGACAGCTTGGCCGCCTCACCAAGCACGCCCAGGATGGTGACCCCGCTGACGCCGGTCCTGATCACGAACTCGATGAGACGCGCGAGGCTGGGTTCATCGAGCTCGCCCGAGTCAGCGAATGGCGTCGGGACGATGTTGTAGACACCACGCAGGAACGTCCCATCGACGGCAGCTCCGTCGGTCACGGCAGTGCCCGCACCATGCCGCCATCCACCGGCACGATCGCGCCGGTGACGTAGGAGGCTGCCGGGGACAACAGGAAGGCAGCCACGCGGCCCATCTCAGCGGTCGTGCCATAGCGACCCAACGGGATCCGCGCTTCGGCCTGGCGTTGCACCTCCGCCACGCTCAGGCCCTCGTCCTGTGCACGAGCGGTGTCCAGGGACCGCACACGGTCGGTGTCAAGCCGCCCCGGTGCCACGCCGTTGATACGGATGGGCGCGATCTCCCCGGTGAGACTCTTGATCAGGCCGACCAGGCCTGGCCGCAGCACATTGCTGGTAGTGAGGCCGGGGATGGGCTCGCGGACCGACGACGAAAGGTTGACCAGGATGGCCGGGTCCGTACCGTCGCGCAGGTGCGGGATCGCCGCTCGGATGAGGCGCAGCGACGAGCGCAGCGTGCCGTCGATGGCAGCTTGCCATTGGTCCTCGTCGAGCTGTTCGAACCGGCCGGCCGGCGGCCCTCCCGAATTGACCACGAGGAGGTCGAGCCCGCCCAACACCTCGACGGCCCGCTCGATGGCGATAGCCGGGCCTTGGGGCGTGCTCAGGTCGGCGACCACACTCGCCGCGCCGATGGCATCCGCCATGCCATCCAGCCGTGCGGCAGTGCGACCAGCGATCAGGACTCGTGCGCCCTCACTCGCGAGTGCCGTCGCGATGCCGGCACCGATTCCCGAGCCACCACCACCGACCAAGACCCGTCTTCCGTTGAGCCCCAGGTCCACGTCGTCCCTCCTGCCGTCTCCAACGTCCTCGCGCACGCTTGCTGACCGCCAAAGCCTAACAACTCCCGAGCACCCGAAGACTCCGGTCCGCACCGCCCGACGCCGCTTCCGGGCCAGCCGGGGCACACCACGCCGCAGCCGACAGCAACCGTGCCAAACCCATCACGACCGCGGGGCACCACACCGGAACGGGACCAACGTGTGGCTTCCCCTTCTCACCACCGTCCGCTCCAGCAGACCACACCCGGACCTGGTACCAGGGTCCACCGGTGATGCCACCATATCGCCCTTGGGTATAGCGTACTGCGATGTGACAGTCGTCTAGTGAACCGACGCCACCTTCCGATGCCCGCGCCCGCGCGTGCCGGCACGCTTCTGCTGGTCGCCATATCCCTGTGCGCAGTCATGGTCGTGACGACGCTGCCAACGCTAGCCCAGTATGATCCCGAACGGCCCAGCAGCAGCACCGGCAAGGGTGGCAGCAGCCCCGATGGCGGCGGTCCCGGCGGGGGTGATCCCGGCGGGGGTGATCCGGGCGGAGGCGGTCCGGGCGGGGGCAGCTCGCGCAAGGTCGCGCTGGGCGTCGCTACGCCAGACGCGAGCATCGCCGAGCTCGACGATCTCAGCACGGCCGTCGGCAAGAAGCCGGCCATCTGGGTCCTGTGGAGCCAATGGGGCCAGGGCGCGACCAGGGACTTCCCGATGTCACAGGCCAACCAACTGGCTTCGCGCAACATCCAGCCCATGATCTGGTGGGAACCGGTGTCTCCGGGTGACCCGGATGATCCCACCTACTCGCGCAACAAGAACATCACCGCTGGAGATCACGACGCGTACATCCGTCAGTGGGCTCGCGATGCCAAGGCGTTCGGCGGCAATATCCTCCTGCGCTTCGCACAAGAGAGCAACAACAACTACTTTCCCTGGTCGGTCAATGCCTTCGACAATTCCCCGACAACCTTCAAGGATGCCTGGCGGCACGTCGTGGATATCTTCCGAGAGGAGGGGGCCGACAACGTGAAGTGGGTCTGGTCGGTGGCCAAGAAGAGCTGCGCCGGCGGCTGCAATCCATACGCCGAGTTCTATCCGGGCAACGCCTACGTGGACATCATGGCCTTCAGCGCCTACAACTGGGGCACCCACGACGGCAAGAACTGGACGTCCATGTACGACAGTTTCCGCAAGGTGACCAACAAGCTTGGAGAGATCTCGAACAAGCCCATCATGGTCGCGGAGACAGCCTCGAACAGCGAGGGTGGCAACAAGCCGGACTGGATCCGCGACGGCTATCGCGAGGTCTATGACCAGCTGCCGGCGATCGAGGCCATCGTCTATCTGAATGCGGACCTGCGCGATGTCGGTCATCCTGACTGGCGCCTGACCAGCCCGGCAGGTGCCTTGACCGCCTATGCCGAGATCGCCGGCCTGGCCAGGTTCGAGACGCGTAGCCCGTTCCGGGCCCATTCCGTTGCGAAGGCGAAGGTCGGCCGGACCCGCGACGTGCGGAAGCACGCAGCCAGGAAGACGCCGACGAGCTCGCAAGGAACCGGTCGTCCGGAAGTCGCCCAAGGTCCAGAAGGGCGCGGTCGTGGATACCAAGTCGAAGGACCAGGCTGCTCGCGGGAGCAAGGCCAGGGTCACCCGAAAACAAGGGAAGAAGTCCGAACCCATCGAGGTCCTGGACACCTTCAACCGATGACGCGACGCCCCGAAACACATGCCACTCCCCCAGGCAATCGCTCGATGAGGTGCAACCATGCCCACTCCTAGTCTGCCTCCGAATCCGCAGGGAGGCCCTCCATTCCGAAGGATCCTGTTCCCGCTCCTGGCCGTATTCATGAGCGCGGCCGTTCTTATCGCTTCCTCTCCCGTCGACGCAGCCACCCGCAAGGTCAAGCTCGGCATCTCGATGACCGAGGGCAGCCGGAATATCGCCCCCATGGACCAGTTCAAGGCCGACACCGGACGCTACCCGGCCATCTGGACGGTCTGGTCTGCCTGGGGCAATCCGGACACCAAGGCGTTCCCGGCCGCGATGGTCAAGGCCATCAAACAGCGCAACGCGGTCCCGTTGGTCTTCTGGGAGCCAGTCAAGACGCAGGGTGTCTGTACGGACTACTCCCGCTTCAAGAAGATCAAGAGCGGCAAGTACGACAAGTACATCAAGAACTGGGCCCGCGCGGCCAAGAAGTCCAAGACCACCATCCTGCTCCGCTTCGCGCACGAGATCAACGGTCGCTACTTCCCATGGACCATCGGATCGTGTGGCAACACCGTCAAGGACTACAAGGCCGCATGGAAGCGAGTCCACAATCTTGTTCGCAACAAGGTCGGAGCCAAGAACGTCAAGTTCCTCTGGACCGTGGCCAAGAAGAAGGCCAGCGGCAGCAACCCCTACAAGAAGTTCTACCCGGGCAACAGCTACGTCCAGTACGTCGGGTTCAGCAGCTTCAACTGGGGCGCCCTGGGCCAGTGGTCGACCATGGCCAACAGTGTCGGCAACGTGATGAAGTGGCTCAAGGCGTTCACCAAGAAGCCGGTCATCATCGCCGAGCTCGCCACCAACAAGGACGGCGGCCCGACCGGGGATCCCGACGTCGACAAGCCCAAGTGGATCATCGACGGCTACAAGGCCACCTACAAGAAGTTCCCGCAGATCAAGGCCATCGTCTACCTCAACGAGGACCTCCGAAGCGTCGGCCATCCCGACTGGAGTCTGGACAGCCCCGCGCCGGAGGCCATGGACGCCTACTCGGAGATCGTCAACGACCCGCGCTTCAAGGGTCACTTCTAGCATTCGCTCCAAGAGCCAGCATGGCCAGGATCGCACCCGGGGCACATCTGTCCCGGGTGCGTTACTGTCGGCGACGGCCGGCTTCTCCCCAGCGTCGCGGCCGAACCGACGAACTGCCTGAAGGAGGCCCCGTCATCCGTCGTCACGTCGTCATCCCTGCTCTCGCCCTCTTGCTCCTGCTGACCATGGCCTTGCCTGCGGCCGCCCGAGACCAGCTGGCGATGGGTATCTCCATCCCGGACGGGACGCCGAACACCAACCAGGTCGAGAACGCGCTCGATGCGTTCGTGGCCGCCAACGACGGCGTCAAGCCGGCGATCTACTCGGTCTGGAGCCAGTGGGGCAGCCGCGGCGGGCAGAAGACGTGCACCCAGGGGACGGGCAGCTGCTACTTCCCCGTCGACACCCTCCAGATGCTGGATGATCAGCGGGATCCAGGGCATGGTCTGGTGGGAGCCCATCGACCCCAGCAAGCCGGACAGCTCCTGGCGATACGCGCGGCACAAGCAGACCTACAAGTTCCACAACAACGATGCCTACATCAGGAAGTGGGCCCAGGAGGCGAAGGCGTTCGGCCAGGCCAATGACACCACGATCATCCTGCGCCTGGCGCACGAGGCCAACGGCACCTGGTTCCCCTGGACGGTCGGACTCAAGGACAACACGCCGACCACGTTCAAGAAGTTCTGGCGATATGTCTACCGGAAGTTCAAGGCGGAGGGCGCGCTGCCATACGTCGACTTCCTGTGGAGCGTGACCAACAAGAGCTGCCGGGGCTGCAACCCGTATTCCAAGATCTTCCCTGGCAAGGACTTCATCGACTATGCGGGTCTTACCGCCTTCAACTGGGGCAAACAGCGCAAGTGGAAGCCGATGGTGAAGATCCTGGAGCGCCCCATGAAGCAGCTGTCGCAGGTGACCAACAAGCCCGTCATCGTCGCCGAGCTGGCCTCGCACTACCTGCCATCGTCGAAGTCCAAGGCGGGCTGGATCAGGAACGGCTACCTCAAGACGTACAGCCGCTGGAGTCGCATCAAGGCGGTCATGTACCTCAACACCGAGCAGCCCCACAAGGACTGGGGTCATCCCGACTGGCGCTTGAAGAAGCCCAACGACGGTTCGGCTCAGGATGCGTACACCTGGGTCTCCCGGAAGTACAAGTTCCAGGGTTCGCTGCTGCCCTGACCTTCAGCGGGAGCTGAGACCCCATCGGGCCAGCCACTGACGAGCTCGCGATGGTGCATCCTGTCACCAGCCCCGACGCGGGCGATGTCCATACCGCACGACCGAGCATGTGAACCAAGAGATCGCTCGCTCCCGGGTCCGGCCCAGGAGTCCACGTACATCACCGCCCCGGGCGCCGGCCTGTCATGGCTCTGGGCGAGCTGTGGCGCTACCGCTCGGTGGGTACCGCGCTGGCACGGCGCAACCTCAAGGCACGCTATCGGCAGACGGTGCTCGGCGTCGTGTGGGTCCTCATCCAGCCCCTGGCGCTGGGGCTGATCATGGCCTTCTTCTTCAATCTCATCTCGCGCCAGGGCTACTACGACATCCCGTTCCCGGCCTGGTTCATCACCGGCCTGGCCATCTGGGGACCGGTCACCAAGATCATGAACGAGGGCGCCGTCAGCCTCGTCGCCAACCAGAACCTGGTGACTCGCGTCTACCTCCCACGACCGTTGATCCCCATCAGCGTCGCCCTCGACGACCCTCGTCGACCTGGCCTTTACGATGGTCGCGGCGTTCGTGGTCGATCTTCCTGTTCGGCTTCCGGCCCTCGCCCCTGTACCTGCTGCTGCCGTTCTACATCGCGGTCGCCTACGCCATGATGACCGGCGCCGCCCTGTTCCTGGGCGCCATCAACGTGGCCTATCGCGATGTCCAGGTCGCCGTCCCCTTCATCGAGCGACTGCTCTTCTTCATGTCGCCACTGCTGTACCCGGCGTCGCTGGTCCCGGAGGGCCTGCAGCCGCTGTATTACCTCAACCCCATGGCCCTGGTGCTGACCGGCTTCCAGTGGGTCATGCTCGGAGCGGCGCCACCACCCGCCTATGCCTACGTGGAAGGGACCGTCACGGCCATCCTCATCCTGGTGGTCGGCATGGTCGTCTTCCGGAAGCGCGAAGCGTCGTTCGCGGATGTGCTGTGACCACGACCAGCGAGATCGCCATCCAGGTCCGGGGCATCGGCAAACGCTACACCGTCGGCACCGGTCGGCAGGGTTCAAGCATCGTCGACCGCATGGGCCGCCTCCTGGGCGGTGGCGACCGGAACCCCTTCGGCGATTCGTACATCTGGGCACTGAAGGATGTCAGCTTCGATGTGCCGACGGGCCACGTACTGGGCCTCATGGGACGCAACGGCAGCGGCAAGACCACGCTGGTGCAGATCCTGTCGCGGGTGACGTCCCCAACCGAGGGAACGGCACGGGTCAACGGGCGCGTGGGTGCACTCTTCCAGGCCGGCGCCGGATTCCACCCAGAGCTCACAGGGCGCGAGAACATCGGCCTCAGCGGGGCCGTGCTGGGCATGACCGAAGCGCAGACCAGGGCGGCCTACGACAAGATCATCGCGTTCGCGGAGATCGGCGACTTCCTTGACGCGCCGGTCAAGCACTACTCGAGCGGTATGTACCAGCGCCTGGCGTTCTCCGTCTCAGCACATCTCGAGGCTGAGATCATGCTCGTGGATGAGGCCCTCGCGGTGGGTGACGCCGCCTTCCAGGAGAAGTGTCGTACCCAGATCCGCTCCATGGTGCTGTCGGGTCGAACGGTGGTCTATGTGAGCCACAGCCTCGACACGATGCGCGAACTCTGTGACAGCGCGATGGTGCTCGACCAGGGCCAGCTGGCCTTCCAGGGACCGGTCGGCGAGTCGATCGACTACTACCTTGACCTCAGCAAACGACATGCCGGCGAGGCTCCCCGCCAGCCGTTGCCTCGTCCCCGCTAGGCGCTCCCCAGCGCGGCCATCAGGTCGCGCCGGACGCGTTCCTGGCTGAAGCGTTCGTTCAGCACCGCCGTACCCGCGGCCGCGATGGACCGGGCCAGCTCGTCATCGTCCAGCAGCGCCATGACGTGACTCGCGAGCTCGGCGGCCGTATCGCCCAGCAGCACCTCTCCACCATCGAGAAGGCCGATGCCTTCATTGCCGATGGGCGTCGTCACCACCGGCACGCCGGCCTCAAGACTGCTGATGATCTTGCCCTTGGTGCCGCTGCCGAATTGCAGTGGAGCCACCGACAGGCGTGCGCGTTCCCAATAGGAGTCCAGGCTGGCCACGTACCCGGTGACCTCGACCCGGCCCGACACCAGACGACTCGATCTCCTCGGGCACATGACCCCCGATGAGCACGACCCGGGTATCGGGGAACGACGTCCACACCAGTGGCATGACCTCGTTCACCAGGACCTCCGCTGCATCGACGTTGGGCAGGTGGTCGAAGGCGCCCACGAAGACGACGTCATGGCGCTGTGCGAGCGGGGTACGACCACCCCGGATGCCTGCCGGTCGCGGCCGCTGCGAATAGAAGGCCGGGGTCACGACGCGGACATCCACCTTGGGAGCCAACGCCCTGATGAGCGGCTCTTCGTCAGGGCTGAAGGTGACGACCGTGTCCACGTCGCGGAACAACGCGCGCTCGATCTCCAGCAGACGTCGACTTTCGCTCAACGCATGTGGGTCCCCCGTGGCCTCATGGCGTCGTCGCTCTCGGAGGTAGTGGAGATCGTGGGCCAGGTACAGCACCCGGGCGGATGACGAAGCGCGAACCACGCGCAGCCACTGCCGTGCCACGTGGGGCCGCGACAGCAGGACCCAGTCCAGGTCGCGGCCATAGGCGCCGATCCAGTCGTGCGCGTCGACATCGTCGAGAAGCAACTGCACGCCCAGGTCCTCCAGGGCAGTAGCGTAGGGCTCGGCGCGCAGTCCATCGTCGGGCCGAAAGTAGACGCCCAGACCTTCCCCGCACAGGATCTCGAGGTAGTGCCACACGGTCAAGGCGCCGGCATGTACGTCGAACTCGGGGATGTGGTCGTCGATCACGAGGATGGTGCCGGACGCCCCAGGCTGGAACGGCGGCAGTACGGAACGCCTGGCCGAACGTGGGCGCAGTGCGCGGCGCAGGCCGGCGGCCTGCCCGAAGGCCGCGGACGTCGGTCCCCGCAACCGGTCCGGCAGCCGATCGTACGCTCGTCGCCGCCATGAGCTAGCGCGTCTCGTTTCGCTTCGCCGGACATGGGCGGATCGTCGATGAAGACGCGACTGCAGGTAGCGACGCTTGCGCATCGCCTCGGGTGCCGCGCGCAGGAGCGCCACGATGGCGCTCAGACGGCGTGGCTCGAAGACGGCGATGAAGACGAGGGAGAGCAGCTCTCGGCGGAGGATCCAGGGGGCATCGCGCAGGTACCCGCCGATGGTCTCATTCTTGATCTGCATGAGCCGCTGGTTGCGCCAGGAAAGGGCCTTGGCCTCGTAGCGGATGGTGCGATTGGTACGCGCGATGTCCAGCATCGAGGTCGCACCGGTGCCGCCGGTGCCACGTGCATGCCAGGCCAGCGCTGCCGGTTCGTACCACGTATCCCAGCCCAGCAGCCTGAGGCGCCACGCCAGGTCGACGTCCTCCTTGTACAGGAAGAACGATCCGTCAAGGACCTCCCAGCCACCGCCGGCCTTTGGCACCCTGGCATCCCGGAGAGCCGCCGAACGGTACATCGGAGCCGGGCCGTCCGCTCCCCACACGGGACCGGCGAGGCCGTGAGCGGGTCCGTCGATCTGGCCCTGGTGGCGGCTGATGGCGCGCCGATCGCGACCCATCTCCAGCCCGGTCGTATCCAGGCGATCGAGGCGCGCCCCTGGCCCGTCCAGCTGCCGCAGTCGCCCCTGGACGGCGCCGATCTCAGGATGCGCCCTGAATGCTGCCACCGCTGCCCAGAATCCCCGGTCCAGCTCGACATCCTGGTTCAGCAGCAGCACGAATTCGCCCCGGGAACCGCCGATGGTGAGATCGTGGGCCGTGGCGTAGCCGAGATTGCCTTGAGCCGCATACACACGGGTTCGTCTGTCAGCGGCGGCCCAGGCGCGCGCAAGCGAAGAGCTCGCGTCCTCGGAGGCGTTGTCGCGGATGACCAGCTCGTAGTCGGTGAGGTCCTGTGCGGCGAGGCTGGCGAGGCAGCCCGGCAGCCAGCGTTCACCCTGGTAGGTGACCAGGGAGACCGTCACCAGCGGCGCGGCGGTCCCTTCGGCGCTGGCATCGACGTCGTGAGTGGTCATACGCGCGCGAGGCGCTCGGTCGCATCCAGTCGGAGCGTTTGCAAGTCGAACATGAGCTCGATGGCCAGCCTGGTCGGCGCCATCGAGCGCTGCCGGATGTGCTCCTCGAAGAACAGCCGATGCGAGGCGATGACCTGTCGCTGGACCCATCGCTTGACTTGGCGCTGGGAGGGCGCCAGCTGACGGTCGGGCGTGCTGGTGTGGCTGAAAGCACCCTTGAGGTGGGTCGCCTCCACCGTGCCCAGGTAGCGTACTCGGTGACCCGCCGCTCCGACCCTGAGGCACAGGTCCAGGTCCTCGGCGTAGAAGCGGTAGCGCTCATCCCAGCGGCCGGCCGCATCAAGGTCGGCCCGGGAGATGAGCAGGAACGCACCTGAACAGGCCTCGACGTCGTGGTCGGTCGCGGGATCCAGCCAGCTCATGGTGTATCGACCCAGGCGCCGGGAGCGCGGGAAGATGCGGTGGAGACGCAGCTTGTAGGCGAGTGACGCACCCGCGGTCGGCAGGCCGCGATGGCAGGCGTGGTCCAGCCTGGCCATCCGGTCGCACCAGACGCGGCGTCACCACGCCGATGCCCACATCGCCCAGGAGCGCCTCGGCGCAGCGCGCCACGGTGTCGCCGTCCACGGTGACGTCGGCGTTGAGGAAGAGCAGCAGGTCTCCAGCGGCAAGTGCGGCGCCGGTGTTGCAGGAGGCTGCGTAGCCCCGATTGTCCTGGTTGAGGTGGAGGCGCACGCGTGGATCAGCCGCCAGCTCAGGGGCCAGGCCGCCGTCAGCAGCCTCATTGTCGACGACCACGATGTCATCAGGCGGCATGGATCCCGCGAGCAGCGAACGCAGGCAGGCATTGACCAGTTCGTGGCTGCGGAAGTTGATGACGATCGCGCTGAGCAACGGTCTCACTCGGATGCAGGAGATGATCATCCCCCGGCGTAGTGCCGGTGTGGGACCAGAGCCACGGACGGTGCGTGGAGACGACCGCGGCACTATACGATGCGCCGGACCGATGGATGATGCGTGGGACGCCACCGGCACGGTACGATGCCCCGGCGTGGGCCTGCCCGCCCGAGCCAGACACGCATGGAGAGACGCATGAAGGGAGTGGTCCTCGCCGGAGGCACCGGCTCACGCCTGCACCCGCTGACGCTGGTCACCAACAAACACCTGCTGCCGGTGTACGACCGGCCCATGATCTACTCCCGCTGCAGACGCTGGCGGACATGGGCATCACGGAGGTCATGGTCATCCTCGGCGGTCGCAGCATCGGTGACATCGTGGAGCTGCTCTCCGACGGCGAGGAGCACGGCCTTGACCTGACGCTACCGCTACCAGCGTGGCTCGCTGGGCATCGCCCACGCCATCGGCCTGTGTCGCGGGTTCGTGGGCGATGATCCCTTCTGCGTGGTCCTGGGTGACAACATCCTGCATGGCGAGCCGCTGGCGCGGACGGCGGCCGAGTTCGAAGACGGACCCTGGGGCGCGGGCACCCTGCTCTATCACGTCGACGACGCCAAGCGCTTCGGTGTGGCCGAGTTCGACGCCGACGGCAACGGTCGTCGGCTTCGAGGAGAAGCCGGAGCAGCCCAAGAGCGACTCCATCCCCATCGGCGTCTACTTCCTGCGGCCCGAGCGCTTCGACGTCATCGAGCAACTGGCGCCCTCCGGCCGCGGCGAGTTCGAGATCACCGATGTGCTCAACCACTACATCGCCGACGGTGGGCTCTTCAGCCCCCACTACGAGGGCCAATGGCACGACGCGGGCACCATCGAGTCGCTGCTCGAGGCGGGCCTGATGGCCGGCCACGCAGGCGATCCTGATGTCATCGCTGCCGTCCTCGAACGTTCCTGAGCCTACGCCCGTGAGGCGCTTGGCATGAACCGACTCGGCCAGGCGGCGAAGGCACCCCGCCGCCATGCCGGCATCTCGCCAGCCCTGCGCATCGATGATGGCCTGTCCATGCTGCAGGTTGGTGCAGACGACGGATCGTTGAGCCCTCAGGAGAGCCGTCGCTAGCCATACAGATGTGAGGAAGTTATGCTACCGAAGATTCAGTCGTCTTTTGTTCGCGAATTTGCGTGAGCGCCTTTTCGAAGCTTGCAATATCCGTAAACCGCCGGTACACACTGGCGAAGCGCACATAGGCAACTTCGTTCAGCGCTGCGAGACGCTTCATCGCCATCTCACCAATCTTGCGTGACTGCACTTCACTATCAGCGCACGCATAGAGCTCTTGCTCGATGCTACTCACGAGATCTTCGAGTTGCATGCTTGATACCGGTGTCTTCTCACAAGCTCGGTAGAGCCCTGCAAGAAGCTTTTGCCGGTTGAAGAGCTGCCGCGTACCATCATTCTTGACGACGATAAGTTGTGGGCGCTCGACTCGCTCGTAGGTCGTAAAACGATACCCACACGCGGTACATGCTCGGCGACGACGGACGGCTTGACCTTCGGCCACATCGCGACTCTCGATCACTTTCGTGTCGTCGTCGCCACATTGGCCACATTTCATACCTTCCCCTTTCGTTAAATGTACAACGCCTCCGTTGACCGCGGATGTAGTGATATTTGTGTTTTATACTACATATAGCGTACTACATAACCATCATACCCCCACACGTGGTGTTGGTAAAGCTAATTTTCGCTGTATTATTTAATACAGCTTAGGATAACTACCCCTGTTTTTTGTCAGTTTTGTCTGATTGCTCGTCTTCTTTTTTCTGACGACGTGCGAGTCGGCGGAGAAATGATGGTTTTTCTAGTTCGTCTTCGTCCAGGTGAGAAATGACAGTGGCGCCTGGCTTGTCGCCGTCTTTCGTGTCATCGTTGCTGCTCTTGGCGCTGTCGTGAGCGTCCTTATCGTCAGGCTGATCGGTCCAGATGTTGGGTACCGGTACGTCTTTGGAGAAGTCGGTCTCGGCATCGGTTGATTCTTCGTCTTTGATATCCATGTCGATGTTTGCCATATCCTTCTCGCTGGTCGTAACCGCTGGGTCGGTGGGATTATCGAATACCGGCTTTGGTGCGTCAGCTGCTGGTACATCGCTACTCACTTTGGCTCGATTGGCGAAATACGAGGCATCGAAACCGGTTGCAACGACCGTGATGATTATCTCACCTTCTACTTCAGGACTGATGGTTGCACCAAAGATGATGTTCGCATCTGGGTCAGCTGCAGCGGTGATAGCTTCTGCTGCGGTATTAATCTCGTGCATAGACAGGTCGTTGCCGCCGATAACATTGAAGAGAATCCCCCTGGCACCATCGATAGATACTTCGAGTAGCGGTGATTCGATTGCTTGTTGGGCAGCCTGAATAGCGCGGTTCTCACCGCTTGCCCGGCCAATGCCCATGAGAGCGGAGCCTGCATTGCTCATAACGGTCTTTACGTCCGCAAAGTCTAGGTTAATAAGCCCGTGGACGGTGATAAGATCGGAAATACCCTGCACACCCTGGCGTAAGACGTCGTCAGCGACCTTGAAGGCTTCGAGGAGTGGTGTTGCTCGGTCGATGGTCTGCAGCAGACGATCGTTCGGGATAATAATAAGTGTGTCGACTTCTGTGCGAAGTTTGTCGATTGCGACATCAGCATTCTTACGACGCTTGTCACCCTCAAACGCAAATGGCTTTGTAGCAAAACCAACAACGAGAATGTTCATTTCTTTCGCAAGCTTAGCGACAACATGGCCTGCGCCACTCCCGGTACCACCACCGGCTCCGATAGTGATGAACACCATGTCTGCGCCTTCGATAGCTTTCTTTATGTCCTCGCCCGATTCATGGGCTGCCTTCTCACCAACAGAAGGATCGGCACCTGCACCAAGCCCACGTGTCGTGTCACGACCGATGTGGATTTTGGTACTAGCTTTGGAGTTGTGTAAGGCTTGCGCATCAGTGTTAATGGCGACGAATTCGACGCCCTCTACGCCAGCTTCAACCATGCGATTGATTGCCGCACCCCCAGCGCCACCCACACCAATAACTTTGATGCGCGCGAACGTCTCAATTGCTGGGTCGACTGCTTGTGCCATGTCCTCTTGCTCCCTCGTCACTTAGATTCAATATGTAGTATATACGGGGCTCCTCTAGAGTGCAAGACAGACTGGACACAAAAGTAAGCGGATATATTTATCGCTGAGCAATATGATTTACATGTCGGTTAGTCTGATAATTTGGATGAGTACAAATACTGTCTAGCGGCGAGTTACTGACCGCCGAAGCGCTTCAGTATCTTACCCATAGTCGACTGTACCGCGTTACCGAAGAGTTGCGATGATTGCAAATGCTCCGGCGATGTGCCAGGCAGGAGCACGTCGAGTAGCATGAGGCCTGTTGCAGTGGCAAACGCTGGGTCATCGACCGTATCAACTAAGCCCTCTAGCCCGCGCATTTTACCGATGCGAACTGGTAGCTGGAGCTTCTCCTTGGCGAAGTCGGCGAGACCTGGCAGTGCTGCTGTACCACCAACGATGATAACCCCGCCTGGGAGTTTCCGTGAACGATGGATTCGCTGAAGCTCCTTGTCGATATATTCGAGCAGCTCCTCAACTCGGGCCTCAACTATCATGTTTGTCTCTGCCTGCTCGAAGGTGTGGCCAGTGCCCTCGACGATGATTCGGAAGGTCTTATCAGTGTCATCACCTAGTCGAGCATGCTTGAGTTTGACCTGCTCTGCGACATCGAGGTCAGTCTTGAGGCCGATGGCTAAATCGTTCGTTATGTGCGTGCCGCCCATCGGGATGACGGCGACATGCTGTATTTCGCCGTCTTCGATAACAGCGATGTTGGTCGTGCCTGCGCCAATGTCTAATACGGCAGCACCGGCTTCCTTCTGCTTGCGGTCAAGTGTTGCCTCTGCCGCAGCTAGACCGGAGACCGTTCGGTTTTTGACGTGTACCTGAGCTTTCTCGAGGACGAGTTCGAGATTACGCACGTTGGGCGTAGCTGCTGTCACGATATGACAGTCGACTTCGAGTCGCACACCCTGCATGCCCACGGGGTCCTTTAAATTGTCCTGGCCATCGAGGCGATAATTCTTAGCAAAGACCTGTAGGATCTCACGGTTGGCGGGCAGCTTGACTATTGCGGCTGATTCTTCGACACGGTCACGGTCCTCAACTGTTATTTCACGGTTGGCGTTTGCGATAGCGATTGTACCGCGCGAGTTCATACCAGTGACATGAGCGCCATTGATATTTACGGTAGCATGGTCGACACGAACACCAGAGATACGCTCGGCATCAGTCAATGCTTGTACGACGGCCTCTGCCGTTTCATCGATGTGCATGACCACGCCTTTACGCATGCCCTGGTTTGGAGCGCTGCCATGCCCTATAACAGATACCTGGCCCGTTTCTGGGTCGCGGTTGCCGATAACGCACCTGATTGTTGACGTGCCAATATCAAGTCCGACGTGATGTGGGGCGGAAGTTTCGCGCATATTGTATTCAGTATACCGCTATAGCTTTCTCTGGTGCAACTTTCGCCGCTTTATTTTGTAATGATAAACGAGCTCGCTAGACTTGGGTGAGGATTTCGTAGCCATCTTCGGTCACGAGTACGGTGTGTTCGAATTGTGCTGATCGACTGCCATCCACGGTCAGAAGAGTCCAGCCATCGTGTGCACTAAATATGCGCGGCGAGCCCAGGGTCGTAATAGGTTCAATCGCAATCGTCATGCCAGCCTGGAGTGTTGGGCCAGTCCCAGCACGGCCATAATTTGGGATCTCGGGAGACTCATGCAGCGCCTTCCCCACTCCGTGGCCAACCAGCTCACGAACAATGCCAAGATCGTACGCCTTGAGTACCTTTTCGATTGCCGCTGAGATATCTCCCACTCGAGCGCCGGAACGAACTTGCTCAAGCCCGGCGTAGAGTGCTTCTTCAGTACCTTTGAGCAAGCGCGCACCAGCCTTATCTGGCTGGCCACCGATACAGACGGAGATACCGGCATCAGTAATCATGCCATCATAGCGTACGCCGAAGTCAAAGTTCACGATGTCCCCGTTTTTAAACGGTGTGTCATTCGGGATACTGTGCTGGACCTCGTTATTGTTCGAGATGCATATGATATCTGGGAAACCTTCAAACCCCTTGAAAGCGGGCTCGCCACCCAACTTCTCCAGCTCTTTGCTAGCGAGGGCGGATACATCTCTTGGGGTCATCCCCACCTTAACTTCTCGACGTATTGTTTCGAGCACGGCAGCGAGCATACGACCGCTCTCGCGCATAGCAGCGATTTCGGCTGGTGTGCGTGGCGTCACTGCTAGATCCCCAGTGCGGCGATGATTTTATTATGAATCTCGAGTGGCGAGCCGATTGCGTCAACGTTTTTGATGGTGATGCCAGCTTCTTCCATCTGCTTCATCAGCGGCTTGGTCTGTTCCTGATATACGTCATACCGCTTCGTTATTGCCTCTTCGGTGTCATCGATTCGACCACGCTTACTCAAACGCCTGCGAATCTCTACTTCATCGATCTCCAAATGCACAACGACTGGTTTATCGAACCGGCCGGCAGCGATTTCTCCAAGCATCCAGGTCACTTGGTTTGCAGTGCGCGGGAAGCCGTCCAGGATAAACTGCTCTTTCGTATCGATAATATCGAGCACTTTATCGAGAACATGGATTGTCTCGGCGTCACTCAGTAACTTGCCTTCGAGCATCTCAGCGCGACGTCGACCGGTTATGAGCAACCGGAATATCTCACCAGTTGAGATGTAGGCGTAGCCATATTCATCTGCAAGCTTATGCCCTTGCATGCTCTTGCCTGCTCCAGCCGGACCGATGAGCAGAATCATGCTAATTTCTCCTTCACAAGACGTGCGATAAGCGCACCATCTGCAGTGTTGCCAACGCGTTGTTTTACCGCACCTATCACCTGGCCCATCGCCTGCAGGTCGGTCGCATGTTGCTCAGCGATAATTTCATCAATAATGCTGGAAACATCAGCTTCGCTTAACTGCTCGGGAAGATACCCCTCTATTATGGTTTTTTCGGTACGTTCCTTTTCAGCGCGTTCAGGCGAGCCTCCCTGTTCGTATAAATCAGCGCTTTCCTGGCGCTTTTTGGCTTCTTTCGCAAAGAGAGCCTGTACCTCATCGTCGCTCAGACCTTCTTCGCGCTTACCAGCGGCAACTTCGGCGTACAAAATGACGCTCTTTAGCCCACGCAGGGTCTCCAGGCGTGCTTTATCGCCAGCAAGCATAGCGGCTTTGACGTCGTCGTTGAGTTGCTGCTTTATCATCGAATTAGTGGGGTAGTCTCTTTTTAGCGTTGTCCAAGTTTGGTCTTTTTGAGCTTCACAGCCTTGCGCTGATTGCGAATAATCGCCTTGGAGCGACGGTCGCGCTTGCTGAGTGGCTTCTCGAAATACTGACCTTGCTTGACTTTGACAACGAGACCAGATTGCTGGACACGGCGGTTGAACCGACGCACCAAATTGTCGACTGATTCCTTAGAATCTTTTCGTGTAACCTCTATCATACTCCGATGAGTATACCGTAACAGAGGCGCTGACGCAAGGGTAATCAGACAAAAATCAGGTAGATTTTACGAAACGTGACGCTTCTGCTGTGTGCGTTGGCTCTTCAGCACGATACTCTGCAGCTCTTTGAAGATAACGAATTGTTTATTGGTGTGGTATATTTTCGTGTTGCCTTGTTTTTCTGAGATGAGGAAGCCTGCTTTTTCGAGTCGCTTCAGCTCGCGCTGAATGTTACCAGCATCTTCTTTGATAAGCTTTGCTAGCCCACGAACGTGCGTCTTGAAATCAGGATACTTCGCATAGATAACAATTATCTTGCGGCGGACTCTCGAAGTGATAAATACATCTAGCATGTAGTTCGTACCTTATTCTTTACCCTTACCTTACATAAGCTTGTTATTGTCGTTACGACAACGTACTCTCTCTACTATAGCAACCGCCCGCAGACTTTTCAACACCATTTTACGCGTTCTCATCACAACATCAAGCCCGCAAGATATATATCATCTATACTACTACCTATGAACTACTACGAGGTCTTGGTGGGTGATATGCACTACCATGGTAAAACTGCGTTGACCTATGCGTCTGAGGAATCGCTCTCACCAGGGGCGGTCGTGCGCATTGCCCTGCGAGCACGTTCAGCGCTCGGCATCGTATTGCAGCAAGTACCAGAGCCATCCTTTGCGACCAAGACTATTGCGGCTGTCGCACCATCACCTCCCTTGCCTGCACAGTCTCTTCAGCTGCTAGACTGGCTCTACGAGTATTACCCCGCGCCATTTGGGGCGGTTATTCGGCAGTTTCTACCCCCGACAAGTGCATTTCCAAAACAAACCGTAGGGCACGATGAAGTTACCGAAGCGCCCAAGACTCCACCGGCACTAACCCCGGCACAAGTACGTGTGCTGGCGGGTGTCTCGCCGAGTGGCTACCACCTCTTGCATGGCATCACCGGCAGTGGCAAGACCAGAGTCTACCTGGAGCTGACGATTCGTGCACTCGATGCTGGTCGGTCTGCAATTATCCTAACGCCCGAGATTGGCTTAACCGCACAGCTCATCGATCAATTCACGGCGGTATTCCCTGGAAAGGTAGTTGTCCTGCACTCGAGGCAAACTGCCGCCCAACGACGAGATGCTTGGTACCGTGTACTGTGCAGGGCTGAGCCACAAATCGTCATCGGCCCGCGCTCTGCGTTGTTTGCACCTGTTCGCAATCTAGGGCTCATTGTCATGGACGAATCACACGATCAGGCGTATAAGAACGAAAACTCGCCGCATTACAGAACCGAGCGCGTAGCGGCAACACTCGCTCGTCTTCACAACGCTACACTTATCAGCGGTTCAGCAACGCCAAACGTCGAGGAATACTTCTTAGCTGAGGCTAAGCAGCGCCCTGTTCTGCGGCTGGACGCGCTTGCAACAGACGGCGACCATGAGGTATCGACGATGACCGTCGATCTTCGTGATCGGTCACAACTAACGCGCAGCCCAATCATAGCGAACCAGTTGATTACTGCCCTCGGCGCTGCCGTACAACGAGGGGAACAAGGGTTGTTGTTCCTCAACAGACGCGGTACTGCCGGGGCAGTGCTGTGCAACAACTGCGGTTGGCAAGCACTGTGTGACCACTGTGATTTGCCGTTGACCTATCACGGCGACGCCCACCACATGCGTTGCCACACCTGTGGTCGGACCTGGCCTATGCCAACCAGTTGCCCTGACTGTGGGCACACTGACTTGCTATTCAAGAGTATCGGCACCAAAGCACTGGTCGAAGAAGTGCGTCGCCTCTTCCCGGATGTACGAATACGTCGCTTCGATAGTGATGTAGACAAATCCGAGCAACTCGAGACCGCCGTGGCTAGCCTGCGAGCTGGCGATGCAGATATCATCGTTGGCACACAGATGATAACTAAGGGCCTGGACCTCCCAAAGTTATCGGTTGTCGGCATACTGAACGCTGACAGCAGCTTACTCATTCCTGACTACACTGCCGCGGAACGCACCTTCCAACTACTCAGTCAGGTTATCGGTCGTGCTGGTCGTGGCCACCGGGGCGGCACCATCATCGTCCAGTCTTATAACCCGGATACTGCTGTTCTCCAAGCCGCCGTGGCCCAGGATTGGGCAGGGTTCTATGCAACTCAGATCGCAGAGCGCAAAGCGTTTCGGTTCCCGCCCTTTCAGTTTCTCCTACGCCTCACCTGCACTCGTGCCAGCTCAACATCTGCAGAAAAGGCTGCCCAGACATTTAAACGTAGCCTCGAGGAAGCCTCTCCGCGCCTCACCATCGAGGGGCCCTCTCCCGCTTTTCACCCTAGAGAAGGCGGCAAATACAAATGGCAGCTTATCGTCAAGAGTAGCTCGCGTTCAGCACTAGTACGTATCGTGCAAGAGTTGCCGTCAGGCTGGCAACATGACCTCGACCCGACTAACCTGTTGTAGTACTCATAGAAAACTAGTTTTCCGGCCTGCTCAATCTGTTATACTACCAGCAATGAGCAAACCACTTATCACCGTACCAAACCCTCATCTCAGAGAGCGCTCCAAAAAAGTTGGTTTCATCGGCGATGACATCAAAACTCTCATCACCAACATGGAAGAAACAACTCTGGAATGGGAGGCCTCACGCGACCATGAAGTTGGCGTCGCACTCGCTGCAGTGCAAATCGACGCACTTCTGCGCGTTGTAGTAATCCGCAACAACTTCGATGACAAAGCAGACAAGACGTTTCGTGTATTTATCAATCCAGAGATAACGAAATATGAAGGTGACATTGTCGAAGATTTCGAGGGCTGTCTGAGTATCAAAGATATTTATGGCAAAGTGTCGCGCCACAGCAAAGTACGCGTCAAGGCGCTCGACGAAAACGGCAAAGAATTCCGTATCACCGCGACAGGATTTCTTGCCCGTGTTTTCCAGCATGAGATAGACCACACGAATGGCATCGTCTTTATAGATCACATCAAAGACAACCCCGAGGCATTCTTTGAGCTAACGAGCGAGGGTAAGCTGGAGCCGAAAGATTATGAAGAGGACATCAGAAACAATGCCGAACTCTGGGGCTAAACCACGGCTCGTCTTTTTTGGCAACGAACGCATCGCGACGGGTACGACGACCACCAACCCTGTCCTTCGTATGCTGATTGAGGAAGGCTATGACATCGCAGCCATCGTGCTGCATCACACGTTTGGACCCTCACGTAACCAGCGAGAGCTTGAGGTGCTGGCGGTAGCTGAGGAGCACAACATACCAGTCGAGTACCCGGATACGCTCACCGGTTTTGCCGATACACTACGTAGCTACGATGCAGTCGCAGGTGTCTTGGTAGCGTTTGGCAAGATTGTACCCGAGTCAATCATCGAGCTATTCCCGCATGGCATTGTCAACATTCACCCCTCAGCTCTCCCCAAACATCGAGGACCAACGCCGATTGAGTCCGTCATGCTTGAGGGTAGTACCGAGACGGCAGTATCCGTCATGGCGCTCGCTCGTGAGATGGACGCCGGCCCGGTCTACGCACAATCACCCGTTGAGCTATCAGGCCACGAGTCCAAGCAGGAACTGGCCGATCATCTGCTTGACGTTAGTGCGGAGACACTGCGTGCCGTCCTGCCAGATATACTCAGCGGTGACTGTGTCGCGGCGCCCCAGAGCCACGCTGATGCTACTTACGACGAGCGCATCGAGAAAGAAGATGGTCATATCGACCTATCCAAGTCAGCCCTG
>CAVXTU010000008.1:0-79099 GCA_963764785.1 uncultured Chloroflexia bacterium
ACCGCAGGTCAGATGTTCACCCACACAGCCGATGCTGGGCTGCAGGTTATCGAGATCAGCCGATAGCGAGTGCCAGCGTCCTCTTGTTCAGTCGATGGTGCAGCTCGCCCGAACCGGAGCCAGCTGCGTGATCGCGCTCGACGCCACTCACTGTTGGACGTCGTAGAGGAGCTTGATGACCCCGTTGGAGTAGGACTCGGACTCTCGGAGTCGCATTTGCCGCATGTCCCGATCCCCGCGGCTGAACAGGGTCTTGCCCGCTCCGAGGAGCACCGGGAACAGCAGCAGGTTGTACCGGTCGATGAGATCGTCGTCGGCGAGCCTGCGTGCGAGTTCCGCGCTACCGTGGATGAAGACGGAACCACCGTCCCCATGCTTCAGGTCGGCGACGTCATCGCTGGACCGCAGGATGGTGGTGGGGCCCCAGCCCTCGACAAGGTCGTCCTCGCCGAGGGTCGTGGACACGACGTACTTGGGCAGGTCCTTGTAGGCAGCATGATCCTCGGAGTCACGCCAGATCGGCGCGAACGCGTCGTAGCTGCGCCGCCCGAACATGAGTGCCGTCGCCTCGTCGAGTTCTTCAGCCTTGAGCGAAAACGCCTCGGGAACGAACTCGGTCCGTGGGACCCAACCGCCGCTGCGGTGTCCCTCCGCCGTACTGCCGGGTGAGTCCACGACGCCATCAAGGGAGATGAATCCGGTGTAGACCAGTTCGCGTGCCATGGGAGTCCTCCTCAGAAGTGTGATCGACAGCAGGTTGCCCGCTCGCATACCCAGCATAGGAACCGGCGGTCTGGCCATCTTGGACGAAACCGACTGCAGGGGGCGGCTACGTCCAAATCCGTCGCAACATCAAGCGCCAGCCGCTACCTCGGCAGGGCGGGAGGCTTCGAGGTGCAGCGATGCGTCCCGATGCCCGGCCTACCGATCCGGTTCGAGACGGCTGTCGTAGAGGGTGCCCTGGACGGTGGCACTCGAACCGAAGAAGAGCGTCGCGCTGAGGCCGTCGTAGGCTCCCGTGCCGGTGAGCAGCAGGATGGCATCCCAGTCGTCCTGGGTCGAGTTGCGGCTGACACCGGCCAGCGGACCCTCCCAGGTGCCCTCGTCGTTGGTGATGGTGAAGGTGCCGCGCACGACCCCGGCACCGTCGGGCCAGTCATCCCAGGCCCCATCCATGCGGGTCTCGCCGTTGAGGCGCTCGTCATTGACCAGCGTCTGAGCGCAGTAGACGAAGTCGCGGGTATGGATAGCGTCGCCGACATCGAACGTCTGCGGCGTCGTGGGGCACCCATCGATCCAGAGGATCTGGCCATCGATGGCGACCGCCGGGGCGTAGTCCTCGAAGGCTTCCGCACCGGCTAGGTCGGGGCCTTGCTGATCGAAGCGCTGGGCGACGAGGAAGGCACCTCCGACGGCGAAGACGAGAGCTCCGGCGATGATGGCCTTGGCTGGGCTGAACATGGTCTGGGTCCTCCAGGTGACGGTTGGGGTTTGGCCATCTGTGGCCAGCATGGGGCCCGGCTCGAACTCCGATGTCCCAGACGGGCTCGGGGGCGGCTGAGGCTTCTGGTAGAAGACCGGAAAGGGCCACCAGCGCTTGCGACGGCGGACCGTTGGCAGTCTGTCCATGACTTCACGAGCGCTCTGACGGGAATCCGGTGGCGGAACCTCGGTCCGCTTCATCCACTCGCGCACCTCCGGGGTCATCTGGTCGCTCATGGGGCCACCTCCCGACGTGCTTCGGGTGAGGTCCTGGCAATGGGTTGCTGCATCGCTGCCCGTAGCGCCCGCATCGCTCGGTCAAGTCGGGAGTGAGCGGTCCCAACGGGGATGTCGAGGGTCTCGGCCACCGTCTCCATCGTCATGTCAAGCAGGTGATGCAAGACGATGACGGTGCGGTGGTCCACCGAGAGATGGCGGAACCCCCGTTCCAACTGATCACGCTGCATGACGGCTCTGAATTCATCCGCTGCCACGGGCACGGCCGTGAGCCGTACGTCGCTATCTGGCACCCAGCCCGGCCTCCGCTTCACCTCGGCGTGGCAGGCCCGGACGAGCACCCGGTAGGACCATGCCTCGAACTTGGCCGGGTCGCGGAGGCGGGGGAGGTTCCGCCAGATGTCGAGGAATGCCTGCTGCGTCGCGTCCTCGGCGAGATGCGGGTCCCGCAGGATGCCGGAGGCGACTCGAAAGAGGCGTTGATGGTGATCGACCACGAGCGCCTCGAAGGCGCTGGTGTCCCCCCGTCGTGCATCTGCGACGACGTGCTCATCCATGCCCACTTCCTGATGCGGCACCGACCTTGCGACCGGCGGGAGGACCGTATCTGCTCCAGCCCTCCATACGGTATGAGAACGATGCAACCCGATTTCTGTCCCTGCGCCTCCGGGAAAGACGCGAGAGGGCCGCTCTCGTCCGGCGGGCGGCCCGTGGCGCCCCGGACCTTTCCAGGGGGCGCCACGTCCAACGCTCTCAGGGCGCGCGCGTCGTTCCGGACACAGGCGGCAGTTCGCCCTGGATGACGAAGCCTTCAAGCGTCCCGTCCGAGCCGTCCTGGTGGTGGAACGTGAACACGGCGTAGTAACCCTCATACGCACCATCGCCGATCATGACGAACTGCGTCGGGAGGGGACCGGAGGGCCACCCCGCTGTGAGCGTCTCGAAGAACACCTCGGGCACCATCCGCCAGGCTCCCTCGTCATTCACCACGCTGACCGCCAGGTTCCCGACCGTGACGCCGCTGTGGTAGTCGTCGCTGTTCATCGCCCACGTGACGGTGCCATCGAACCGTGGGTCGTCCAGGGACCACGACGGGTTGCAGTAGCTATCCCGGTAGGTGGTGAGGCCTTCAGCGACTGAACGGTGTCGTCCGCCGGGCACTCGCCCCCAGATACGGTTCCGCGAATCGCGACAGGTGGTGTCGCTGGCGCCTGTGCCCCTGGCACACTCCCTTGCTGACTGAACGGCTGGGCGATGAGCATCACGCCGCCGATGGCGAAGACGAGAGCACCGGCGGTGATGGCCTTGGCTGGGCTGAACATGGACTGGGTCCTCCCGATGACGGTGGGGGTGTGGCCATTCGTGGCCGGGATGGGAAGTGGGCTGGTAGGCGAAGGTCTGGTCGGTGGTGTGCGTGCCAGCCGTGCGAGTGCGCACGGGTAGCGGCCACCAACGACCTCGCTGGCGAGCTTGTGACGTGCGAGCCATGGCCTGACGGACACTTTGGGATGCGTCGGGTGGCGCGGGATCAGCATCCCGGAGCCACGAACCGACCTCACGCAGCATCTGATCGTCATTCATCGGGCGATCTCCTGCTGCGTGGGTGCTGCTGTCGGAGTCCGTGAGTCGGCCTCCAATGCTGCCCGAAGGGCGCTGATCGCCCGGCTCAGTCGAGAACCGACCGTCCCGGGCGCGACGCCGAGCGTCTCGGCGACTTGCTCCATGGGCATGTCGAGCATGCAACGCAGGACGAGGACCACCCGATGCTCCACCGACAGATGCCGGAAACCGCGTTCCAGCTGGTCGCGATCGAGGACCGCGCCGTACTGGTCCGGGGCACGAAGCGAGCCGGATGCCGGGGACTCCAGGTCGGGGACCCAACCTCGCTGACGCTTCCCCTCGTCGTAGCAGATACGAACGAGCAGACGATTCGACCAGCTCTCGAACTTCGATGGGTCCCGAAGGCGACGGATGTCCCGCCAGATAGCCAGCAGCGCCCGTTGCGTCGCATCCTCGGCGATGTGGCGGTCGCGAAGGACGCCGTAGGCTACGCGGTACAAGCGTGGATGGCTCGTGACCATGAGCGACTCCAACGCATGTTGGTCGCCATTCGTCGCCCGTACCACGAGGTCTTGGTCCATTCCCTCACTTCCGTATGGACCGAGTCACACTCGGCCTCATGAAGGTAAGGGCGGAGGGCAAGCGACTTCTTTCCCATTTCGTCTGGAGGTCAACGCAGCGAGCCGATTTGCTGAGTGACTCCCACTCCATGACCGGCTTCGTGCAACCGGATCCAGTGTCAGGGCTGGCACCCACCAGTAGCTTCGGCGAGCTACACCGTCAGCCGTCGCGGTGGTCCCGGTATCGGCAACGCCTGTTGGCTGGCTGCGCCAGCCCTCGGATCATCACCACGATCTGCTGCAGGGCATCGATGGGCAGAAGCTCTGAAGTGACGGTGGCACTGACGGCGCGTCCCTCGCCGTATGCTTGGCCCATGGCAGGCGAGACGTTGAGCCGAGCGATCACTGCTCCCATCGATCCGATGTTCCACGCTGTCCCGGCGATCGAGGCTACCTCGGAGACCTTCCCACGATGACGAAGTGGAGCTTCCTGGGTGCGGCGGATGGCGTGCCAGGATGCGGGCCGCGCCCGGCCAAGACTTCGCCATCGTGATCCTGACGGACGCTGACAGCGGGACGCCGTTCCACGTGGAGGTCGGCGAAATGTGGATCACCTGGATCCCGGAGCTCGGAAGCATCAGCGAGGCGTGCCCATGAGCGACGAACGCTCCGCCCAGGCCGTACGCGCGGTCGTGAAGGACGGGATCGGAGACGTCGAGGCGTTCTACACCGACGTCGTCGCACGTCTCGGACAACTCGGGGTCGATGTCTCGGAGTTGCCACTGAGTCACGTCGCCTACCGCTGCCCGTCACTCGATGCGTACCGCTCCAGGCGGGATGCACTCGAGACCGTCTGCGCCGGGAACGTCGAGAACGAGTGGCACGGACGACCGATCTCGAAGCTGCTGCTCTCGTCGGTGTTCCCCCTCGGGGAACGGCACGGCCTCACCCTGATCGAGCTCATCCCACCGCCCCATGACCCTCGCTACGCCTTGGGCCTCGAGCACTTCGGGTTCGTCGTTGGCCCGGGTCTGGAGGCGTTTCGACAGCGACACGCGCACGTGATCTCCGGCCAGCAGGATCAAGGCCCATTCAACCAGCCGCTGTTCATCTCGCTCGGTGCCGGACATCTCGTCAAGTTCCACCAGCGATCCCTGCGGGAAGTGACCGAGCTTGAGGGCCGGCGCTTCGACGGCGTCCAGCACGCTTGACCCGGCGTCACCGGTCTCGAGCTTGATGGTCGCGATCCGCTGCCCTACTGCCTCGTCGTTCTCGATGTGGAACGCCTAGTCGTACGCCGCAGCTCCGCCGGGGTCCTCGTCGGAGTTCGCCGCGTTTCTGAGTCGAGCCTGGAGACACGGGTCGATGGCGCGGGTGGTCGCGACCCGACGCGCATCCATCGAGTCCTCTGTGGTCATGCCGACTCGCTGACCGCCCCGGCCTCAAGGGTGATGATGTAGAGCTGCTGATCGAGGACCGTCCACGCGAGGCCATCGGGTGCGGTGGCCAAGGGTGGGTAGAAACCCACCGGGACCGCTGCTTCCACCACGCTGAGCGTGGATCCGTCCCAGCGGGTCGCGACCGGGCCGAACCAGATGGTGCCGTTGGGCCAGACCTGGACGGGGAGCGGCGGTACCTTCGCTGCTGCATCTATCCGATGCGATGCCCAGGACGACCCGTCCCAGCTCCAGATCTCATAGCCGCCATTCTTCACGTCCTCGGAAAGGTTCGGGACCCAGACGACGCCGTCGGCATCGACCCCGACCGGCCAGAAGGAAACGACGGCAGCGTCGCTGCCAAAGGGGATGACTGACCAGGTCGAGCCGTCGTATGCCGCCAGACCGTGGAAATTGCTCCCGTTGTCGTCGGGATTAGTGACCGGGAACCAGAGCGTGCCATCCGGGGCGACGACGCCAGGACCGAACCCCTGGTCCGGCGCGAGGCCGACCTCGGCGCTTGTTACCTCGGTGCGCGTGTCGTCGGGTTCGATACGCACGAGCACCGAATCATCATCGCCCTGCATCCAGCAGCTCCCATCGGCACCGACCGCGCCAAAGGGGCCGCGCCGCAGGCACTGGTCGTAGCCGGTCGCCTTAGCCTTGACCCAGGTCTCACCGTCGAGCACCCGGATGCCGCCCGCACTCGCGACCACAGGTAGGCCATCCGGTGTCAGGCCCAGCCGCCATGGGTGCCTGCGGCCGAGAGGCGGCGACGCGCCAGGCTGCCCGAGCTTGACGACAGACCAGTTCCTCGACCTCCCCAGCTCGAGCCATACGTCACCCTCAGCGCTCACCGTCACGTCGTGAACGCGGTCCTGAAGGTTGCGGAATCCATCGCCCAGCACTCGGTACACCCCCGGCTCGACCTCCTCGAATTCGAGGTCCACGCCGGGCAGGAGGTCCGAGGTGGTAGATGTGCTGTCGGCCTCAACCGCGGGCTCCGGGCTACTAGTCAGAGCATCGGATCGCAGTGGCTCAGCTGCCACCGATGCTGGCGCTCCGATCGCTGAAATTTGCTCATCGCTCGGCTGCTGCGTCAACCCTTCGATGAGTGAGAAGCCCCCGACCAGGGCCACGATGGCACCGGCGACGACGAACTTGGTCGCGCTGAACATGGAACCGAACCTCCACTTGGGGGACCGCGGCAGCCAGCGGCGCCGCTCAGGGGCAGAATGCGGTCCTCAGCCTGAAGACCGACGAACGCACCGCTAGTCTCTTGGCCGACTCATAGCGCCCAGGCACGGGTCACTCGCCGTACGGGCTATCGGGCGGCAGCGGCCCCGGGAATACCGCGCCCGCGATGGTGCTGGGGGCGGGCCATTCGCCGCCCGTGATCGACAAGACGGCTGAGAGGCCCGCGTACGCGCCGTCGCCCGTCAACTCGTACTGGATCAACTCAGTCTCCGTGACTGCCGCCGAGTCATACGTTGATGTCCATGTCCCGGCCCACGTTCCGTCATCGTTCGTGATGGTCAGCCCGCCCCACTGGACCTCGACCCGCTCGCCCGTGTCGAGCTGGGGGAACTCGTCGACGTTGACCGTCCCTTCCCAGTCGCCACTGAGCCGCGGGTCGTCCATCCGCATCGTGCCCGACGAAGCCGAGCCTCGGAGCGTCAGTCGGTTGCCCGCATCGTCGAACGTCTCGACCTCGTCGCCGCAGCACTCCAGCTCGACCATGGTGCCGTGGACGTAGGCGGCGGGACCCAGGTCGATCGTCGCGGCTCCGGGTACGCCGACCTGCTGCCCGAAGGGCTGGGCGATGAGGAACACGCCCCCGATCGCGAAGATGAGGGCACCTGCGGTGATGGCCTTGGCTGGGCTGAACATGGACTGGGTCCTCCCGATGACGGTGGGGGTATGGCCGTTCGTGGCCGGGATGGGAATGGGCTCGTACTCGATCGTGTCGGTGGTCGGGGGCGTATGCGTCCTTCGGTAGGAGATGGGGAACGGCCACCAGCGTCCGACCTGTCTGGTGCGCGGCAGACGTGTCGCCACTTGACGGGCGCTCTGCCGTGCGTCGGGCGGCGCGTACTCGGTGTCCTTCATCCACTCCCTGAGGTCGAGCCCCAGCCGGTCGTCATTCATCGGACAACCCCCTGTCGTGCCGGCCCCATCGTCCTGGGGCGGGCGTCGGCCTCCAATGCGGCCCGCAACGCCTCCATCGCCCGCTTGATGCGCGAATGCGCGGTGCCTTCTGGGATGTCCAGCACCTCGGCGACCTGTTCGAGCGTCAGGTCAAGGAGGTAGCGCAGGACGAGGATGGCTCGGTGGTCCAGGGACAGGTGCTCGAACCCTCGGCTCAACTCGTCACGGTCGGCGACCGCTCCGAACGCGTCGCCCGCGACCGGTTCATCAGTGGACTTCATCCCAGAGTCGGGCTCCCACTTGGGATGGCGCTTCGCTTCGTCGTAGCAGGCGTTGACGACGAGTCGATAGGACCAGCCCTCGAATTTCGCTGGGTCGCGGAGGCGCCGGATATGACGCCAGATGTCGAGGAACCCCTGCTGCGTGGCGTCCTCGGCTCGATGCGGGTCGCGGAGGATGCCCTGGGCCACTCGGAACAAGCGTGCGTGGTGGCTGGCTACCAGCACCTCGAACGCCTGCTGGTCACCCTGTTGCGCACGTACCACGAGGCCTTGATCCATGTCTCCTCTCTCGTGTGTCGTCAGCCGTCTGACCGCCGCGAAGACCATGCCTATCTTGGTCCTCTACTTGGTACGACTGGTCCCAGGCCCAGAACTGTCCATCTTCGTGTGACTCGCTCGAAGGTGATAGTCAGTGGCACGCCAGCCACGACACGAACGGAGGTGGAGCCGCGGAGGTCAGCCGCGCACGGCGGCGCCGATCCGCGCAGCGCTGGGTGCCGCGTGAGCATCAAGATGCTCGCCACTGATGCTATGATGCTCCGATGAGAACCACGATCCGCATCGATGATGAGGTCTACCGCCGAGTGAAGCAGGTCGCCGATCAGTCGGACCGGACGATCGGCCAAGTCATCGAAGATGCCATCCAGATCGCGTTGCGGCCCACGCGGAGCGTCGGATCGATGTCCGCGCTCCCGGTGTTCGGGGGTAGCGGGGTCATGCCCGGGGTGGACCTGACATCGAACCGATCGGTCGCACAGGCAATGGACGAGGACATCTCGCTCGATGCGATGCGTTGACGTCAACGTCCTCGTGTACGCCCACCGGCGTGAGAGCCCGGACCACGAGCGCTATCGGGACTGGTTGGAGCAAGCCCGACTCGACGACGAGCCGCTTGCGCTCTCCGGTCTCGTCCTGTCCGGCTTCCTGAGGGTCGTGACCCACCACCGGATCTTCCGGGAGCCGACACCCCTGGCCACGGCGGTCGGCTTCGTCCGAGCGCTGCGGACATCGCCGAATGCCGTCTCGGTCGGCCCGGGTGAGCGCCACTGGGACATCTTCATGGGGCTGTGCGACGAGATCGACGCCCACGGCAATGACGTACCCGACGCCTATCATGCGGCCATCGCAGTGGAGCACGGCGCGACCTGGTACAGCGCCGACCGTGGCTTCGCCCGGTTCCGGAGCCTTCGCTGGTCCCACCCACTCGATCCTGCCGTGTAGCCCCCATGGCGGCAGGTGCCGTCACCAGACCACGATCGCGGATGGTTCGCCATGCATCGTCGGGGCGAGAGGCGTAGGGCCAGCTTGACCCACCTTCGCCTCCAGCCCCGATTCGTGCTCGAGAACGTCACCAGGCCGCCGAGGCCGGTCCGCGTGCGGAGGACCGGCTGATGGTAAAGCAGCTGCTCGACCCGGCGGTGCATCCGAACCAGCTGAATCTCGACCGGATGCCTCAGCTTCTGGCCTGAGCTATCCGGTGGCGCCGTCCGGCGCGACCAGCGTGACGGTGATATCGCTCACCGGGTTGTCCTTGGTGATGACCGCGATGACACCATCGCTGGCCGCGAGCAGCTCACCGGACGCGGCGTCCTCGAGGCGCGCCTCCAGCACGTAGTCGCCGGCGTCGTCGATCACGTCGGCCGAGTAGTCGAAGCTGAACCGGGATGGCGGCCGGAGCCGCGTGACCCCATCGCGGGTGAATTCCGCGAGCGGGGCGGCCCCGGGCTCCTGGCTCGAGGCATCCCTGATGGTCATCACCAACCTGGCGGGGGTCGCAGGATCGGGCAGATCCGGGTCGGGGACCAGCACCCCGGTCAGCCGTGGCGATGCGTCCGCGTCGGCAGCTGGGACCAGCTGGATGTCGATCCCATCGGTGCGATCGTCCGCGTCCGTGATGACCGGGATGGGGACGCCGCCCGTGGCCATGAGGCGGTCGGTGTCCGACTCCACCAGGTGTGTCTCGAGGACGTAGACGCCGTCGGCGTCGATCGCGTCCGGCGCGTAGTCGATCGTGAAGGGGTAGATGCCCTGCTGGCCACCGACGCGGTTCGCGCCCTCGAGCACCCATTGTCCGAGCGGGGCGCTCTGCGCATCAGCGTTGCCGTCCACAAGGGATACCGTGAGCCGAACGTCCACGACCGGCCGCTCCAAAGCATCGGTGCGAACGACGCCCGTGATGAGCGCGCTCGGCGTATCCGAGGCTTCTGCCCCCGGCAGCGACGGCGCATCCTGTTGGGCAGGCAGGACGCTGGTCATGAGAAATCCCCCGAAGAGCGCCACGATGGCACCGGCAAGGAGCAGCTTGGTTGCACTGAACATGATGTGGAATCTCCGCTTCGGCGCTTGGGCAGCGACTGAGCGAGCGACTGCCAGAGCATCGACGAGGGGCGCGGGACCAGCCATGCCTTCGAGTTCGTCGGCGAGGCGGTCTTCGAATGACCTCTTGTCATCCATCAGTGAGCTCCTGACGTAGACGCTTGAGCAGCCGCTCCAGGCGGTTGCGGGTACCCGAAGGGGTCAACCCGATGGCCGCCGAGAGCTCGGTCGAATTGAAGCCGGCGACATAGCGCATCGCGAGCAGCGCCCGGTCATCCGGATCGAGGCCTTGGAGCGCCCTCCGCAGATCCAGCGAACCACTCGCGGTTCCTGGATCGTACCCACCGAGCAAGCCCGCGGCATCCATGCCGATCTCGACCTGTGAACGACGGCGCTGCTTGCGCAGCGACTGCTTGACCTCGTTCACGGCGATCGACACGAGCCACGGTCGCACCCGAGCAGGATCACGAACCTTGCCCAGCTTGCGCCACGCGATCAGCCAGGCCGCTTGGACGGCCTCCTCGGCGATCGTGCGGTCGCGAGCGACGACGACGCAGACACGTGTCATCTCACCGTGGTACGCAGCAACGATCCGCGCGAACGCGACTTCGTCACCGCTAGCCGCCGACTCGACGGTCCCAGCGAGATCCCGGTCCACAGCCGTGGTCATGACCTCCATGCTCGTTAGATGCGCGACGGAGGCGAAGTGTCCCACCACCCTCGCGTCCGTGGGAGGCCGACCGGCGCAGCCCGCGAGCCAACGGTCGATATCGACGACCTCGTGAGTGAAGAGCCAGGCGGGCACGAAGAAGGCCCGCCCCTCGCGGGACGGGCCTACGATGCTGCCGACGGGACTGGACTACTTCTTGATATACACCTCCACCGTCGACGGGATCATCCCGGCTCGCTGTGCCGCCGCAGTCAGGTCGGCAGAGAAGGAGTTCTGGGCTGCCTGGAAGGCCTCCATGTCGGGTACATCCCAGGTGCTGGCCACCCGGTTGCTCCCATCCATGGCAACGTAGCTGGACCCGTCCGATGCGACCGCCGACAGTGCGGGGACCATCTCCGCCTTGAACTTCAACCACTCCTCGACATCGTTGACCGCTGCGGTGACGATGATCTGTGGCATCACGGATCTCCTTCCGGGACGCTGGGAGACGGCTCGTGGCTAGGATGCCCACCGGCCCAGCGCGCGCAAGTATGCACGTTCGGAACCGAGGCCCGGATCGCATCTCAGGCGGGGCCAGGAGCAATCCGCAAGGCACAAGGATGTACGGCCAAGTGGACGCGAAACCCAGGTGCGACTTCGTGGTACTCGCCCTCAGTCGGCGAGCGCGTCACCCTCCATCAGGTCCCTGAGGTTGTCGAGGTCGTTCTGGAACTGGCGCTTGGCGGCGGAGGTGAAGAGCGGCCCGACGAGCTTGAAGAACCCGCCGGGCTCCCCGTCGACGACCTGGACGACCCGCGTGCCGCCCGCCCCAGACTCGAACGTGAAGGTCATCGTCGCCGCGAACGGCCCCGTCATATCGAACGTGAGGTTGCGGTTCGGCTCGAACTCGGTGTAGGTGATGTCCATCTCGATGCGCCGGCCGAGGAACTTGCCGACGCTGTGCCAGGTCGTGCCGACACCGATGGGCCCGTCCGAGGTCTTGGTGGTCTCGTTCACCGATGAGATCCACTTCGCATCCTGCGAGGCGTCGCTGATGACGGCGAAGACCTCCTCCACCGGCCGCTTGATCGTGGTGCTGACTTCGGCTCTGACCATCGGACCACCTCTGTCTAAGTCGAGACCCCCGTGGCTCTATTATGCGCGGACCCGGGGCACCATCGAAAGCCTCGTGCTCGGCGTCCGCAGCACCCGGTGCTGAGCCGGCTCAAGGCCACGTAGATGCGACCAAGTGGACGCCAAACCCAGGTGCGGCCCTGTCGGACTGGGAGCGAAGGCGCGTTGCCCCGCGCCCGCGTCGTCGAGCGGGTGGGCTATGGGTCCTCCGACACGGAGGAGCGGCTCCGACAGGTGGCGGCCGGTGCCCGCCAAGACCGCTGGTTCCTCCCCACGGCCCGCGGCACGCTCCCTGGCATCGGCTGCGGCGAGTTCGATGAGCGTCGCGCTGTCGCGCACCACGGTCTTCCGAAACTGGCCCTCCATCGCCTGCAGGATGAGACGGTCCTTGAGCGAGCGCGGCCGGGCTACCCGGTAGACGAGGTCGGTCCGATCCGAGCCGCGCGCGATCAGCTCCATCGTGATGACGATTCGCGGAACGCCCTTGAAGGGGGACTTGATCCGCTTCGTCTCGTACTCGGGCGGCCGCGCTGGCCGTGCTTGACCCAGACCTGCAGTACCTGGCCGCGCAGGCCGACAAGTAGTCGACTAGTACGACCCCAGGGCACCCATGTCTCGCGATGACGGTCGGAGTCTCGTCCGGGTAGCGCGTCACCGGGACATCGCCGCTTCCCGCGCTGGCCCGCCGGTCAGCGGCCGTCCGTGGATCCCGCGATCGCCGCCGCGATACCGATGAGTGCGGCGACGGGGCCGTGCGCGCGATAGTCCCGTTCTTCTCCAGCGGGTCCGACCGCCACGGCGATCCAGTCGTCGGAACGGTCCTCCTCTTCGAGACCCGTCGAGGCACAGCGCAGTCCCTCGAGCTGCCAGCCCTTCGGCAGGCGCTCCTGGGCCTCGTGCCAGGCTCGCGTGACCGCATCCGTGTCCGATCCCATCGGTCGATCGTAGCCCCGCGGAGAGGCCTCAACGAGGAAGGCCCCGGACTCGCGCTCCGAGGCTCCTGTCGAGATGGCGAGATGGCCGCTTCGTCACCGGCTTCTGGTCGCGTCGGCGCCTGCGCCAGAAGCTGCGCACTCCTGGAAGAGGCCTCGTGAGCCCGCCGCCTGGCTGGGGCGACGCTATCGCGTAGACCCGGGCCTGGTCCGGGTCTACGCGGGCGGACCGTCGGGGATCGCGCCGACCTGCTGCATCATCGAGAGCGAGTCCATCACACCCCAGTGCTCGTGTGCCAGCCCGTCGTCGCCGAAGCTGGTGATGTCGATGAGCTGCACGTCGACGCGCTTCCCGCTCGCGGGCACGCCCATGAAGTCACCCTCGTGGGTCCCGGTGAAGCGCACCCGCGCGACGACCTTGTCACCATCCACGAGCACGTCCTCGGCCTCGAAGCGCAGGTCGGGGAAGGCCGCGAAGCTCAGCTCGAAGAAGTCCAGGGCGCCCTCCTTCGTCGGCGTGAGTCCGGGCATCTCCTCGTGCTCGACGAAGTCGTCGGCCATCACGGCGGCGATCGCGTCGACGTCGTGGGCGTTGATCGCGTCCTACAACCGACGCAGCGTGGCGGCATGGTCCATGGGGGTCTCTCCTCGGGGGGTGGATGGGCGCGGAGTGTACGCCCTGTAAAGGCTCCCCGATCCGGGTCACCGCACCGGATGCCTGACGTGGTGCCCGTCGTCCCAGACGACCACGCGCGCCCGCGTCGACCTCCTCGCGTCCGCGCCCCAGTACCTGGACCATGTCGCGCCGGCGGGTTTGGTCGGGGCGAGAGGGGTAGCGCCAGCTTGGCCCACCTTCGGTTCCGGCCTCGATTCGTGCTCCAGAACGGGACACCGGCGCCGCGGATCGCGGCGCGAAATGCACCGGAAGGCCGGCTGATGCCGAGGCAGCGGCCGACCCGGCGCCAGCTCGAGGTCCTGCGGGCGTAATCCGGCCGGGCTCCGTGGCGGCCGCGGCGTACGAGTTGGGCATCAGCGAGACGACGGTGAGGCAGCACCTCTCGGGGCTGTATCGGCGGCGGGCTACCTGAACGCGGCGCAGGCGGCTACTGGTTGGGGTGCGACAGCTCGGGAGCGACGAGACGCAGGTCGCGGCTACCCCTCGGGGAAGGTCTCAGGCACCGGAGGTCGGCCTTCAGGGGTAATGTGAGCCGTTGATGACGCAACAGTCCCCGGTCGTGAAGTCGATGGACACATAGGCCACCAAGCCCTCGTAAGCGTCCTCACCCACGAGCCAGCCCGAGGTCACGTCGAGTGCCACGTCGTCCATCTGGAACGACCGAGCGTGCCCTCCCAGGCACCCTCGTCGTTGACCACACGCGTCAGATAGGCACGGACGACGCCGTCCAGACCCGTGGGCAAGTCACCGAGGGCGCCCTCCCGGTAGTCCACTTCCGAGCCGACATACGTCGCCCGACCGTCGATGCGTGGGTCGTTCGTCTGCCACAGGACGCTCGATGACCCCGTGCCGAGGACGACGCCATCGGCGCGTGTCTCGCTCGACTCATCCCACTCGCTAAATCGCTCGGCGCGGTAGCCCTCACCGGCATCGCCGGTGAAGAACGAGGGGGCCATGGGGGATCGTCGGACTGCGCGGCGACGCCGAGCTACCGAGCCGGAGAGCAGGCCGATGACGATGGCAGCGATGAGCGCGTTTCGGATGTCCTTCACGGTGTCCTCCTTGGGGACTGAGGCAGGGTCGTCCGACCCGGGCTGGATGGATGGGTGAGTTCGCTCTCGTGGCTGTGGGCTACCCGCCGTCGGGGTTCCAAATCTCCGCGGAGGCCAAGACGCCGTCGGATCAACCCGCCGATGACGAGGACACGGCCGTCGGGCAGGAGCGTGGCGGAGTGCCCGGCATGTCCCGTTCGCGGGTGGCGCTGCCTGGCTGAACGAAGCCGTAGCGGGATCCCATAGTTCCGCGAACACGGGATCTTCGTACAGGTTCGTGCCGCCGGGGTCGCTCGAGCCACCGATGATCAGCACGCGGTCGCCTGGGAGCAAAGTGGCGGTGTGGTTCTGGCGCGATTCGCGGAGCGAGCCTGCCGAGCTGAAGGATGCCGTGGCAGGGTCCCAGACCTCTGCCGAGTCCATGCCGGGCTGGTAGTCCTGCTCGCAGTGCGCCGCCGACGACGAGGACGCGGCCATCGGGCAGGAGCGTGGCGGAGTGGCTGCGTCGTGCCTGCGCGAGGGTGCCCGCTGGGCCGAAGGAGCCTGTGGCGGGGTCCCACAGCTCCGCTGCGGCGATGATGGTGCGGGGGGGGGCCGCTGCCACCGATGACCAGGACGCCGCCGTTGGGAAGCAACGTGGCGGTGTGGCGCTCCCGCGGTTCATTCGGCGAGCGCCCGCCGGGCTGAAGGACTCGGTCGCCGGGCCCCAGAATCTCCGACCACGGCTGGAGCGACGATGTCGTCCTCCTCGTCCTCGTCGTAGTACGTACCCCCACGATGAGGACACGGCCGTCGGGCACCAGCGTGGCCGTATGGCCCGGAACGTGGCTCCTCGAGCGAGCCTGCCGAGCTGAAGGAGTCGGTCGCCGGGTCCCACACCTCCGCGGTGTCGAGGGCGCCATCCGGTCCGACAGAGCCACCGACGATGAGGACACGGCCGTCGGGCAGGAGCGTGGCCGTGTGCTGGAAACGTGGCTCTGCCAGGGAAGCAGCTGGACCGAAAGAAATCGTTCGAGGGGCCCCAGGCCTCCTGATTCGGCGGTGACGACCGACACACCGTCCGGATCGACTCTATGGATGCCCCCGACGACGAAGACGCGGCCGTCCGGCAGGAGCGTCGCTGTGTGTTGGGAGCGTGGCACCGTTGGTGACGCAGCTGGGCTGAACGTGCCGGCCCCAGGCGTTGCTGCACCTGGAACCGGTGCTCCCTCGTGCTGGAAGGGCAGGGCGACGAGCAGTAAGCCGGAGAACAGTGCCACGATGACAGCGGCGACCACGAACGTGGTCGCGCTCGGCAGGGGCCTGGATCGCCCGGGCCCGATCCATGGCAGCCATCGACGACGTCTCTCGTGGACCTGGCGGATGCGCGCCGAGACTCCCGGGTAGATATGGACCGGGTCGGGGATCGGCGAGGCGGTCTCTGTCAGCCACGACTCGACGATGCGGTCGAGATCCCCGTGTCATGGCGCGACCTCCACTGGGACCACGTCCAGGCTTCGTCCATCAGCCCGCAGGGCCACCCGCAGGTTGCTCATGGCCCGGTCGAGTCGGGAGTGGGCGGTGCCGAGCGGGATGCCCAGCGTGGCGGCTACCTCTGGCAGCGGCAGGCCGACATAGTGGTGGAGCACGACGACCGCACGGTGATCGACCGACAGCCGCCGGAAACCGCGCTCGAGCTGGTCACGGTCGTGGACGAGGGCGATATCATCGCCCGTCATGGTCTCCTCACCCACGGCCAGCTGCGGGAGCGTCCGCTTGGCCTTGCGGGCCTCGGCATGGCAGGCATGGACCCCGAAGCGGTAGCTCCAGGCCTCGAAGCGGGCCGGCTCGCGCAGGCCAGGCAGCTTCCGCCACATCTGGAGAAGGCCCTGCTGCGTGGCGTCCTCAGCCAGGGCCCGGTCACGCAAGATCGAGTAGGCGATGCGGTGTAGGCGCCCACCGACGGCCTCCATCAACTCAGCGAAGGGTGTCTCGTCCCCCTGCTGTGCCCGGGTGACCAGCTCCGTGTCCATGAGCCCCGATCCGCTGTGGGCATCCGTAAGGTAGACGCCTCTATAAGGTAAGAGCCCCTCCTACACCCCAAACCTGTCCATCGAAACGGACCGGGCCGCCGGTGAGCGTGACGATCACCTGTCGGGTGACATGTCCCCCGGGAAGATGATGCCGCTCCACAGCCACTCATCGTCAGGGGCCTCGGTCTGGAACACGACCGCCGAGAGCCCCTCGTATGCCCGCCCCGACCAGCTCGTAGTAGCCGACTTCACGGGTTTCCGCATTTCGGTCCGAGGTCTTGACACTCGTCCCCTCCCAGAACCCGGCATCGTTGCTCGATGCGGACCGTGGCCCACCCGAGGTCCGTGCCGAGATCGTCGAAGCGTTCCCCGTCATGTCGATGGTGAGCGCGCCGCTGAGCCGAGGGTCGCTCATCTCGGCGGTGTTGGAGTATCGACCCACTGCTCCCGGCGGATACCGTCCTGCGTCGTCTCCTCGTAGCCTTCCAGTTGATCGACCGGCACGGAGTCCTCCGGCCACGAAAGGAAGCCGGTCACGAGTGCCGGTCGCATCGACTCATCGTCGGCTGTCTCGTCCTGCGCTGCGACGCCGACCGCCGAGCCCGCGAGCAGACCGATGGTGATGGCCGTGGTGAGCCGGATCCTCATGTTCTTCACGGTGTCCTCCTTGGGGACGGGATGTTTCGGGGTGACTGGAATTGCCGTCCGGCCGGCTTGGGCCATTCATTCAGTGGTGGTCACCGCCTCGATCCGGCTCCATCCAGCCATATCCGTTGGGACCCAGAGAACGTCGCCGTCTGGCACCGGGGTCTGCGGCTCGCCCGCGATGTCGATGACCTGGCGTGTCTCGATATCGATCCGCGACACTCCATCAGGTTGCGTGTGCGAGACCCAGACGGCGCCCCGCCAGAGGCGGCTTGGACGGCGTCGGCCGCGATGGCGTGGTCACGGCCCATCGCGACGCAGACGCGATGCATCTCCGCCTCGTAGGCCGCCACGATGCGACCGAAGGCGATGCTTGGCGGGTGGCTAAGTGTCTCAGGTTGGTGCGAAAGATCCCTGCCGACCGATGGCTCTGACGCTTGACGTTCCTTACTCGGTCACGTAGGGCTCCGGTGCTGGCGTCAGCTCGCCGTCGATGATGTAGCCATGCAGGTCCCAGGTGCCATCCGAGGTCACGTTCTGGAATACCGCCGTGAGTCCTTCGTACCCGCCCTCGCCTACCAAGACCCCCAGCGTGAGATCTTCCGAACCATCGGAGAAGTCGAGGTCGAGGGTCGGGCTTTGCTGCCAGGCGCCTCCGTCGTTCACGATGCGGAAGGCGTAGTTCCACACGATCGGGCCGCCAGCGGCCGAGTAGTCGTTGGAGTTCGCCGCCATGTAAGTCGTGCCCTGCAGACGCGGGTCACTCGCCTGCGGTGATCACGCCGGCTCGCCACGCGCCCCCGCTGTACATCGTGACGCCGTCGCCGATGGTCGTCGTCTCGCTCCGGACACTCGGGCCGAAGGCCAACTTCGCCGTGAACTCGACCGGCGCTGCGGCCGCATCGTCCTGCGCTGCGACACCGACCGCCGAGCCCGCCAGCAGGCCGATGGCGATGGTGGCGATGAGGGCCGAGAGCTTCTTCATGTCTTCCTCCTTCGATCTGGCTGGCAGGATCAGGTGGTGTGTGAGCGATGAGCCTTGCGCGGTGGATGAGCACGTCGCCGCCGGTGCTATCGCTGCCACCTCCGAGCGCCCGTGACCGCATCGACGCGAATGATCGGGCCGCCATCTCTGAAGGTCCACGCGACTCCGTTCGACACGATCGGCGGCGATTCCATTTCGCAGTCTGAGTGGCAAATCGTGGTGACCTCGAGCGAGTCGACGTCGATGCGCGACAGACCCCCCGGCGTACCGACCCATACGGCTCCGTCCCCGTAGGCGGGTGGCCGATTTCGGTAGTTGGTCACGGCGATGTCCTTGATCTCCCTCGTCACCGGGTCGATGCGATGGATGCTGCCTCCACCGTTCATCCAGATGGCTCCGGCGGCTGCGATCCCACCTCCGAGCCCAGGGCCGAACTCGAGCGTGTCGGTGACCTCGAGCGTGGCCACGTCGAAACGCGTCAGGGTGCCCTCGTCTCCCGGTCCACGGAGCCAGATCGCATCATCGACGGCCATGCAGCAGGGCCAGCCGTCGTCCTCGGCCGGCTCGTCGAGGCTGATCCGATCGGTGAACTCGCGCGTTGCGGGATCGAAGCCCCTAAGCACATGGCCTTCGCTGGCGAAACCGTGCATCCAGATGGCGCCATCGACCACGGAGATCCAGCTTGAATCGGCCCTCTGCGACCAGTCTTCATATGACCTGCCGATCGGCGAGTCGCCGTCCATGGGGTACTCGCCGCCGATCGCCCGAGTCTCGAGGTCGATCTCGACCAGGGACGAGTCGTCGGACCCCAGGGACCAGAGCCAGAGCGAGCCGTCGGCGATGACGGCGGGACCGCCTGCGACGTCGATCGAGTCGGTGACCGCGAGGCTGGCACGATCGACCCGGTGCACGCCATCGCTGCCAAAGGCCCAGATGGCGTCGTCGGTGGGCAGCAGCAACGCCGTCTCCGAGGGGGTCGGGATGATGGTCACCTCTCCGGTCGCCGCGTCGATGCGTGCGGTGCCAAGGGTGCGGTAGCGCGCATCCCACAACGCGTCGTCCGTCGCCACCTGCGGGGCTGCCGCCAATGCCGCGGGCGAGGCCGAGGCAGACGCCCCGGCTCCAGGTAGCGCCCCGCCTCTCGGCGTCGTTGTCACCCCGGCCAGCAGGAAGCCGCCGAGAAGCGCGACGACGGCACCGGCGACGACGAACCTGGTCGCGCTGAACAGGGAGGGGAGTCGCGACGGACCTGCGGTCCTACTCGTGACGGCCGTGTAGATGGCAAAGTCATCGACGGGGAGGCTCGGCCCAGCGCGGCGCAGCATCTCGGCGGCGACCCGGTGCTCGAAGGTCTGCATGTCATCCATGGTCGAGTTCCTCATGGAGTCGCTTCAGGAGTCGTTCGAGGCGATTGCGCACGCCGGAGGGGCTGATGCCCATCGCGCCGGCGAGCTCGTTCGAATCGAAGCCCGCGACGTAGCGCAAGGCGAGGAGCGCGCGGTCGTCGGGCTCGAGCGCGGCCATGGCATCGCGAAGGTCGATGTCAGCGACACCCATCGCCGGATCGCTGCCGGCCCGTGCGTCTGGCGTGTCAGCGAGGGCTTCGACCTGGGCCCGGCGGCGGCGCTTGCGTAGCAGCTGCTTGGCCTCGTTAGCCGCAACGGTCACGAGCCAGGGACGGAGGTGCCCGATCTCGCGGACGTCCCCGAGCCGCTTCCAGGCGATGACCCAGGCCGCTTGCGTCGCCTCGTCCGCGATGGACCGATCGTCGGCGATGGCTAGGCAGACCTTGCGCATGTCGTCATGGTGCTCGGCGACGATGCGGCGGAAGGCGATCTCGTCGCCGGCGGCAGCAGACGCAAGCATCGCGACCTGCCTCTGATCGACCACGCTGGTCTGTGCCTCCATACCTCATACATGCACGGGCGCGGGCATCTGTCCCAGGAGGCGGCAACTATCTCAGGACCGGTCAAGCGCGGACGTCCGAGCACTGCGCCAGTCGCAGACACGTGGCGGTCACGGCTCACGGGCGACCTTCTGGGCGCCAACCCCGGGTCGTCGGCACCGCTATCCAGGCCTCGCCCGCGGTCCTCGACCTGGTCGAGTGCCGTGAACATCAGGATGGGCATGCCACCGCCCGATGCTCGGAGCCGCCGGCAGACCTCGATACCGTCGAGGCCCGGCAGGACCAGGTCGAGGATAACGAGGTCGTAGGGGTAGGTGGCAGCCCATTCGAGGGCGTCGATCCCGTCGTCGACCACATCGACCGCATGGCCATCCGCGATCAGCGCGACCCGCACGGCATCCGCGACATCGGCCTCGTCTTCGACGCACAGGATGCGCACGGGTCGGTCAGCTCGTCCGGATGGCTGGCATGCTCGGATGGTAGTCGCCTTCGGCAGGGACCTTCTCCGGGCGTCACGCCATCCTCGTTCCGTACGAATTCCCAAACATCCGCTGCTGACGTGGGCGCAAGAGCTCGCCGTGTCGTCGTCCGCGAGGATGGCCGGGCCCGCCTGTCCGACGAGCTCTACCCCGACGTCGTCGGCGAGTTCCTCCTCGCCCACCTGGAGCGGCAAGACCCCGTGGCACGAGCGACGGCCTGGCTGCGGTCGGAACGCTCCTGGCGCCATCACCTCGCACCGCTCCTGGAGATCGGTTGATTCCTGGATGGCCCGCTCGCGCCTCTGCGCCTGTCGGGGCTGCGAGAGCCACACTGGGTCCTGCGGCTGGCCCACGACGACAAGCGGCGCTGCGATCGCTGCGGTAGGCCGGGCTTCGCCAACCGATTCCGACGTACGCCCGACCATCCGGTGCGGCGGGCGTCGGCCTGGCGACGGCTGACGAAGCGGACGGTCGAGGCCCATGTCGCGATCCATGGCTGGAGCTGCCCTGGTTGGCACCGTCCGCCGCACCCGGTGCAGCCCGGCGAGCTCGCGGCCGACCATCCGGTGCCGCTCGTCCTCGGTGGCGAGCCGTTGCCCGCTCGCCCCGGCTTCTTTTGCCCGAGCTGCAACGCCCGCACGGGCTTGAGTCAGCGGCGGCGGTGACGTGAGTGTCGACGTTCATCGGTGCTAGGCTCCGCCGATGAACCACGACCCTCTCGTAACGGATCCCGATCTCTACCGACTCGTCATGGAGAACGAGCGGGTCCGCGTCCTCGAATATCGGGACCGCCCTGGGGATCGGACGAGACCGCACCGTCATCCTGACAGCGTCATGGTCACGCTCTCGTCATTCCGACGGCGACTCCATGGCCCCGAAGAGGCGATGGACGTCGAGCTGGACGCGGGGACGACGCGCTGGCTGGCGGCCCAGGAGCACGCTGGCGAGAACATCGGTGAGACGGACACCGCCGTGCTCTTCATCGAGCTCAAGGAGCCTCGGCTGGGCGGCGAGCCGGACACACCGCAGTTGGGCCCCGCCGCTCGCTGAGGCTGGCCGCGCAGCTCGGATGGAGCCGGAAACAGCGGCGGCGCTGTGCCTGGCGCTCGTCCCGGGGTACCCCCAGATGCAGGACATGGGCGCCCGGGGACGCCGGAGCGACTTACGCGCGCGGCCGAGTTTCGCCAGATTACGCCGTATTGATGCGGAAACCCGGTGGCCCGATGGGATGCTGGTCGTGATGGCTGACCTCGAGGCCGTGGCGTGGATGGGCACCGCGCAGCTGGAGGCGCTGGTCACCCCACGCCGCCAGTGCCGCCGGTGCGGCGTCGAGCTGGAGGCCCGACCCGGCCGTGGCCGTCCCCTGGTCTGGTGCGAGGCACCGCACCGCCATCGGCGCCGACGCGGCCGCCTCGCTCGGCGCCTGTGAGGGCCGCCAGACCAACGTCTGCGGCGAGCGTTGCCGCTCGCGCATCAGGCGCCAGACGCACCGGGCGTGAACGGATGGGCGCCATGTTCGCCCACGGGCGCGACGGGGCGCCCACGCGGCGCCGTGACGGATCGGGCGGCATCCGTGTCCGCCATGGTGGGAAGGGCCGCAGACGCCCGACCGGTGCCCGATGTGTCAGTCGTCGTCCTCGCCCCGGAGCGCCTCGATGCCCTCGCCATGAGGAGCACGACGACGCCGAGGGCGGCGACCGGATCGGCCCACGACCACCCGAATGCGGCGTTGAGCCCGAGCCCGGTTAGGGTCACGACCTAGAGGTACCCGCAGGCTTCGCTCTGCTGGGCGTCGGCGATGAGGGCGCGGCTTCCGAGCGCCTCGCCGGTGCGTCGCTTGGCGCGAGCGAGCCAGAGCATCACCGCGATCGACACGGCCGTCAGGGCGATGCCGACCGGGCTCGCCTCGGGCGCTCCTGCCCCACGAACGAGCGGACGGCCTCGAGCCTGACGTAGGCGGCCAGCAGCCGGAAGGCCACGCCGACGAGAGGCTCCGCGCGACGCTCGACCCGCTCCACGGCCTCCTTGTCGAGGCGACCACGAACCTCGGCCAAGAGGCGCCAGATGAGGACGAGGCCCGAGATCGTCTCGACGAAGCCGTCGGCGCCGAAGCCGATGAGCGCGATGCTGCCGGCGGCGAGCCCGGCACCGACCGCGATGAGGCCTTCGGTGATGTTCCAGCTGACGATGATGCACTCGAGGCGCAGGCCATGGCGGAGTAGGTCGGCGCGCGTCCCCGCGAGACCATTCACGTCCAAGGGCTGCGGCCTGCCGCTCGACCCTCGTCCTGGTCCGATCGCTTCGGCCGCGTGTCCAACGGTCCGCAGTATGCCCTCGGACCAGCTCGGGACTCGGATCGAGCGGCCGGAGGGCGTCAACCCATGACCGTCTGCAGCAGGGCGAAGCCCTCGGGGGTCCCGCGCCAGCGGGCCCGCAAGTCCTCGGTGCCAAGCCGTCGCCGCACGTAGCGGAGGACGAGCACGGCCACGATCACGTCGTCGAGCGGGCCCAGGATCGGGATGAACTCCGGGATGAGGTCGATGGGACTGACCAGCCAGACGAGGAGTCCGGCGATGGCGAGTCGTGCGCCCCGAGGTGCCCGGCCGTCAGCGAGCACGTTCCGACAGAGCCGCACGATGTCGGGGACGATGCGCACCAGGTCGCGAAGTCGAGCGTCCCGCGGGCGGAGCACCCACAGCAGCGCGACGAACAGCGACCACGCGGCGATGAGGCCGACGAGGACACCCACGAGCAGGGTCAGGTCCATGCGCTGAGCATGCCACGCGACCTCGTGACGAGACGAGGTAGGGCCCCGGACTGGCGCCCGGGGCCAGATGAGCGGCGGAAGGTGACGCCACGCGGTGTCGGCCGCCTCGCCATCGCCGACGGCCGCAGAATCGTCATCCGTCTTCGCAACCACCCGCGCCTCGCGGAGGCCCTCACGTTAGGCCCGCCAGTGCTCGGTGCACATCGTGCGAGGCCGATCGCTTGCATGGTGGTTCGCGATCGCGGACCCGGTGGCAGACGAAGGCGCAGCTAGTACCCAGCTGCCTCGATGACGTGCCTCGGCGCCTCGACGATCTGGTCGGGGGTGGCGGCCTCCATGAAGTGGGGCGAGTCGACTTGGATCAGGGTCCCCGGGGCGAATCTTTCGACGTAGGCCTCGAGGAGGCCGACGATCTGCTCGTCGTACTTGGGGGTGACGGTCTCGCTGGCGCCGTAGCCGTCGGATAGCGATTTCAGGTACGTGACTGGGACGGCGGGCTCCTGCCCGACAAAGGGCTGCGCAGTGCTGAGCACCTTGAAGTGGCTGATGTGTTCGGCGGTCTCGCTCTCGTCCTCAGCGTCGGCGGTGACGACGGTGGTCCGGGCACGGGGCCCCGCTGCTCCTGCTCGTCATCGCGGTCCTGCTGCTCGTCATGGCCGCCCGCAAGGCGCTCGGTGGCGCTCTGATGGATCGCGATGCCCGGATGGTCGTTCAGATACGCAGGACGAGGACCTCGGTCGGGATCTCCTTGCCTTTCAGGTCGAGCGACCGCCGTTCGAGTGCCTGATCGAGGCCAGCAGCGGCGGCGGTGGTGGTGGTGACCAGGATCTCGCCGGACTTGGCGACCGATGCTAGCCGAGCCGTGGTGTTCACGGTATCGCCCAACGCGGTCAGCTCCACATGCGCCCCCTCGCCCACAGCTCCCACCCACGCCAGGCCCGTATGGACCCCTGCGCCGAGCGGGACCCACGGCGCCGCGGCCTCGGCATGTCCCGTGGCTCGCATCAGGGCCTGGGCGGCCTCGACGGCGTGCGCCGCGTGGCGCTCACCACTCAGGAGCGGAAAGAAGATGGCCACCAATTCGTCGCCGACGAACTTGTCGACGCTGCCGTCGTGATCGAAGACGACCGCGGACGCCGTCGAATAGAAGCGGTCCAGCAGATGTCGGAAATCGGTGGCCGACATGCCTTCGGCGATGGCTCGTGGATCCGCGCACATCGGCGAACAGGAAGCTGCACTCGATCTCCGCTCCGCCATGGTGCTGCGCCATGAACCCGAAGCACGTACCGCACATCGTCGGGTTCTTGTCGGAGGGTCGCTTGCCGATCAGGCGCATCAGCGGCGCACCGGCCCCCGCGAAGGGCGCTGCGCACATCATGCATCGAGGCCCCTGGGGGATGCGCCTGAAGATCTGGCGCATCCTGTGTTCCCGGCCATCTCCACGGGTGAGATAGTCGTGCCAGAACTCGTCGTCGTGACGCTCGGGATCGCGGGTCGTGGTCATCGCGGCCAGCGTAGGCCACCACGCAAGTCACCATCCAGCGAGGCCGACAGCTGCCCGAGTGTCGCGGGTCGGGTCAGCGGCGACGTCGCGATCGACTCGATGATACGAATGACGGTGGTCGTGTGGGCGACGTGGTACCGGCCCTCTGCCATGGGCTGGGACGAACCCGCACGGGGAGACCGTCCGACGACCCGCGCCGTGCGAAGCGATGCGACCGTGCCATCGAGGAACCCTGACTGTGCGAGCCACCAGAAGACGTCCCGACCCCGATACGGCGCTGAACCCAAGGGGCCTTGCCGCAGGCGAGCACGACATCGCGCCCGGCCTCCTGCAGATCCTCGGCGAGTTGACAGCCGGACTGGCCGCTGCCGACGATCAGGACACGACCGTCCGGAAGTGCGGCTGCATCCCGATAGCCCTCGAGATCGATCTGCAGGAGGCCCCTGGGCGGCGACTCGGAACCGGATGGACGGTGTGCCCTTTGGAACGCGCCCGTCGCCACCACGACCTCGCGAGCTCGGAGATCACCGGCCGATGATGTCTCGGCGATGAACCCTTTCCCAGCCGCTGGCCGCAGCGACCGGACCGTCACCCCGTCCCGGATCCGGGTGCCCGACCGGGCGGCGTATCGCTCGAGGAACGCGACGATCTCATCTCGCGGCATGAAGCAAGCAGCGCCGCATCGTCGGGTTCGAGCCGCGAGAGGGCGGTTCTCAGGTCCACCGCCGCGACGCCCGTCGCGGGGTCGATACCGCCGGGCCCGTCGGAAGCATCGGCAGCGATCTCGATCTCAGCCCGGCGCCGGCGCTTGCGCAGGAGCTGCTTGGCCGCGTTGACCGCGATCGATACCAGCCAGGGTCGGAGTTGGTCGGGACCGTGGAGCTTGTCGAGCTTCTTCCAGGCCACGAGCCATGCCGCCTGGACGGCCTCGTCCGCGACAGCGTGGTCACCGCTGATGGCCTGACAGACGCGGCGCGTGTCCTCGTGGTGCGCCGCGATGATGTGCTGGAAGGCGATCTCATCACCGGCAGCAGCCGACGCGAGCGTGTCGGCCTGCTGTCGGGTCGCCATCCTCGTCACCGCCTCCATACCTCATGACTGCACGGCGTCGGCCTACTGTCTCAGGCGGACGCAACTTCGCTCGCGAGTCGCGGCGTTCAGCGGCTCTGGTTCACTTCAGGAGCGAGCAGTGGGGGTGTAGCGGAGGCGAATGCCAATCCGCGGCTCTCGGTGAGCGGATCGGCAGGGCACCCCGCTGGAAGGTGACGACCCCCTGGCAGGTCAGCCGCGCCGTGGCCGCCGCCGACGGTCTGGTCTACGCCGGTGTGGGCGGCCCGGCCGACGATGGGCAGCTGATCGCCTACGACCTCGCGACGGGCGCGCAGCGGTGGTCCCGGCCGCTCCAGCCGGGCAACACCTCGACGCCCACGGTCGCGGGTGGCCGCGTCTACGTCTCCGGCGGTCTGGATGCGCAGACGGACGACGCACACGCCCTGTACGCCTTCGATGCGGGCACGAGCACACCGGCCTGGCCCGCGCCGTGGGTCTCCGACACCGGCCAGAACCTGTACATCGACGCGGTGGCGGACGGACTGGTGGTCGTGGGCTCCAGCGACGGGAAGCTGGTGGCCCTCGATGCTGCCACGGGTCAGGTGCGCTGGATCCGCGACGACGTCGGCGCGGCCCTCTCCCCCAACGGCGGCGTGGTCGGGACGGTGCTCTACGTGGCCGTCGGCGGGAACGGGCTGATGGCGGTGGACCTGGCCACGGGCACGACCATCTGGACCTTCCCGACCAAGGGCGATCCCAGCGCGCCGACCATCGTCGCTGGCTGGATCCTGATCGACACGACCGCGGGCAAGCTCGATTGGATCGGTGGTGGTGGGCCAGCGGCGACGGTGAGCCCGGCGACCACTCGCGGCGAGATCGACACGCTCCGCCCCGCTCGGGGTCGGACTACAGATCGCTCGGACAGGCTCGCGATACTGCGCGTTCGCGGGCGCTTTCGGCAGGCTTCTGGCGCGGGATCGCCGAGACAGACCCGGGTCCGCGGGGTGTAGGCTGTCCGACGATGGACTTCGGATTCTCCCTCAAGCCATTGTTCAGCATCGAGCGCACGGTCGCGCTCACGAAGCAGGCAGAGGCCGCCGGATTCAGCTATGGCTGGCTCTTCGATGGCCATGTGCTGTGGAAGGAGGTCTATCCCCTGCTCACGGTCATGGCGCTCAACACCGCGGACATGCGTCTGGGCACGTGCGTCACGAACCCGGCCACGCGGGAACCGAGCGTGACCGCGAGCGCACTCGCGACCTTGGACGAGATCTCGGGCGGCCGCATGGACCTGGGAATCGGCCGTGGCGACAATGCCGTCCGTGTGCTGGGCAAGCCGCCCACGACGATGAAGACGCTCGAGGAAGCGGTCACGGTCATCCGCGACCTCGTCGAGGGCAGGACGACGGAGTACGAAGGGGCCGACCTGGGGCTGCCCTGGACCGGCAAGTGGAAGTTGCCGGTGTGGATCGCGGGCTACGGCCCGATGGCGCTTGCGATGACCGGCCGCATCGCCGACGGGCTGATCCTGCAACTGGCCGATGCCGATCTCATCCGCTGGATGGTCGGCACGATGCATGAGGCAGCCGAGAAGGCCGGCCGTGATCCAGCCTCGATCAAGGTCCAGGCCGCAGCACCCGCGCACGTGGGGCCTGTCGAGGCGTGTCGTGAACGGGTGCGCTGGTTCCCTGCGATGGTCGCCAACCATGTCGTCGATCTGGTGAACAGGTACCCGCGCGAGGAGTTGCCTGACACATTGACCGGCTACATCCGCGATCGCGAGGGCTACGACTACGGCCAGCATGCCGTGGTCGGCTCCTCCAATGCGGACTTCGTCGCGGACGACATCGTCGACCGCTTCGCCATCGTCGGCCCGCCCGAGGAACATGTCCGGCGGCTCGAGGAACTCAGTGAGGCCGGCGTCGACCAGTTCAACCTGTACCTCATGAGCGGGGATGAGGAGCTGCAGCTGGAAGCCTACGGCTCCACCATCATCCCTGCGCTTAACGCAGCACTCGGCGAGGCCTGACCCGGACCCTGGCCATCGGCCAGCGGCGGCGCTGAGCCGGGCGTTGACCACCCGGTACCCCACATGTGTGGGACATGGCGCCCGGGGACTGTGGCACCGTGTTGAGTGCTCGACCCGATCGCGTCCAGCTTTTCGTCTGCTCAGAGGCAACGGATCGCAAGCCCATGGGGGTCTCGCGGCCTCATGTCGATGGGCGCATGGTCGGCGCAGTCTTGTGGGTCCTGGGGGTGAGGCACATCGGGGCTACGCGGCCTCGGCGGGTTCCGGCGGGGGCGGTGGCACGTCACCCTCGATGATCCAGCCCTGCCAGCCCCAGGTCGAACCGGTCAGCGTGACCACGGCCACCGCCGTGAGACCCTCGTAGGCGCGATCACCCACGAGCACATTAGTATCGCTGTCCCCGATGGTTACCGCGGGGATGCCCCGCCAGGCGCCCTCATCGTTCCGGATGGTGAACCCCTGGTCCTGGTCAGTCGCCGCTCAGGGCCGCGAAGACGATAGCGGCCATCTTGGCGTGGCCGGCGACGGACAGGTGGTTCATGTCGGAGGCGAGATCTCCAGTCGTCAACGCCATCGTCTGCATCGCGCCTTCGTCGGTGCGACAGGCGGGATAGAGGGCGCACGTCTCGGTGATGATCCGGAAGTAGCTATCGACCACGCCCTGAAGGTAGGTCTCCTTGGCCTTGTCGAGCTTGGTCGACCCAGGCGCGATGGGGTCACACGGTCCGGTACCGGTAAGGTGACTCGGATCGACCTTCTGCACCACCCTATCGTAGGTTCGAACATCGGCCCACTGGCTGACGAAGTAGATGCTCGCCTCCGGCAGTCCCTCCGTCAGGATGTCGAGGACCTGATTCAGTTTGTTGCGGTACGGCTCATAGTTTTCGGCGTCGGTGCCGTCGCAGCGGATGTCGTTGTCGATCGACTGGACGAGCACAAGTTCCGGGGTCGGCTTGATACCCGTCGCGCGGGTCGCCTGGTCGATGAGGCTGTCGACACCCGACCCATCGATCGCGAGGTTGATGCCGTTTCCCCGCAGTCGGGGGTCCGTCTGGGTGAGGTGAAGAAGGATGCTGTCGACGCTCGGATTGGTCCCGGTCGCCCAAGAGTTCGCGGTGACGTCGACGCCAGGTCGGGTCGGATCCGAATCGTAGCCGGTCGCGCCCGAGTGACCGATCACGACGACCGAACGCTCATCGAAGATGGTCGGCATGACCGAGGCAGAGGGAGGAGCCGTCGACGGAGCGACCGTCTCCGAGGGTGTCGGAGAGACGGCAACGGCAGGTGCCGGCACGGCACCGAGCGCGGCCACGAAGAGCACGGTGGCGGTGGTCAGGAGGGGTGAGCGTCTCGGCATCGGTGTGGTCCTTCCTCTGCTCGGCGTGATCGTGGGTGCGGACGCGATGGTCATTCGTTCATCGGGGCCTCTCGCATGTCGGGCTGGGCGGCGGGGCCAGGCAGGCCCACGGACTCCGTCCCTCTCCTGACCGTCGCGCTATCACGGCCATCGCATCTGGAACTACAGGTCACGGTCGCGACCTTGAGGCCTTCGGCCGTTCGACCCCGGGTCCGTACTGGGGGGCCGAACCAGGCCTCGTCGTTCACTGGGCACAGGTGGAGCCTGTGGCTTGCCAGACGAGCGGGACAGACTCGGAAGTAGCGCTGAGCCGGGAGCCGACGAGGACCAGCCTGCCGTCCTCATTCGAAGCCATCGCTACGAGGTGTGCGCGAAGCATCGGATCGAGATCAGCGACTGCGGCGAAAGGAGTCGTCGCCGACACGGCGCACCATGACCCATCGGCCCGCAGGATCTCCAGGACCGGGAGGGCTGGCCCGCCGTCTTGGGGGACCAGCTCTGTCGGCACCACGCCGCTCTGGGCGAGGAACGTACTGTCCGGCCGGAGGTCAGAACCAGGCAGTGTCCCGCTTCGTCGCCACGCCCGCCCGTCCCGCGAGGTCCGAAGGACGATCTTGCCCTTGCGAGTCCAGTCGTCCACCAAGGTGAAACCATCGGGGCCTCCTTCCATGAGCCCGGACCCCCACCCGTTGCGACCTTCGGGAATCGCCGCGGCCACGAAGCGTTTGCCGTCCGGCGATCGGCGTAGCCATCCTGCGTAGTCGTGGACCAGGTAGGCGCCGTCGGCGGAGATCGCGACCGATGACTGCCCGAGGCTCTTCCCTCCGACCGCTGCTGCCTGCCATGGGCCACCGGCCCGCGAGGTCCAGACCGTTGGTGTGTGACGAATCTCGTAGGACGTCGGAGTACCTCGGTTGGAGACGAGGCCGCCAGCGATGACCAGCACATCCCCGGCGCTGTCGATGTCATTCAGCTCCGCGCCCCTGATCACCACGGGCTCCGACCAGTCGACGCCGTCCTCCGAGGTCCAGATCAGCCCGTCGTACCTGGGGGGCTTCTCGCCCCTCGCCCGATGGGCGGTGCCGATGGCCACGAAGCCGTCGCTGGTCGAGACCACGCGCACGACCGACGCATCGATGGCCTCCGGCAAGGCGTTCGTCTGCCACTCCACGCCATCCACGCTGGACCAGATCTGTGCATCGTAGGCGCCGCTCCCATTGGGGTCGAGACGCTCACCGACGATGACCGTGACACCGCTCGGGCCGATCGCCACATCCAGCAGGTCGCCCTGCTCGAAGACCGAGGCGTCCTCGACGGGCTGCCAGTCAACCTCCTGCACCGGGCCCAGGACCTCGTTCGGCACGGTCAGGGGTGACGGTACGGCCGTGGCCGTGGCCGTGGCCGTGGCCGACTCATCTGCTGGCACGGTCGGCTGCTGCGTCAGAACCCCACCGAGCAGGAAGCCGCCGAACAACGCCACGATGGCACCGGCGACGACGAACTTGGCCGCACTGAACATGGACTGGAACCTCCACTTGGGGGACTGGGTGGCAGCGTTTCGGGTCATCGCCAGGGGCTCAATACGGCGGCCCGCCCCGCCCATGTGATGCAGGCCCCCGGCCATCTGGCGCTCGAAGGCGTCCATCTCGTCCATCAGCGCAGCTCCTCTCGCAGTCGGTCCACGAGCCGCTTCAGGCGCTGTCGAACCGCATCAGGTCTTGCGTCAAGGGCTGTTGCGATCTCGGTCGCGTTGAAGCCCGCCATGTAGCGGAGGGTCAGCAGCGCCCGGTCGTCAGGCTCCAGGCGCTCCAGCGCAGCGATCAGGTCGATCATCGCTACACCTGTGGCCGGATCGGCGGTGGCGTACTGATCCGGGGCGTCACCGAGATGCTCCACCTCGGACCGCCGACCTCGCTTCTTGAGCAGCTTCTTGGCTTCGTTCACGGCCACCGTGACGAGCCACGTGCGGACGCTCGCCGGATCGCGTACCGAGGCGAGTTTCTTCCAGGCGATGGCCCAGGCCGACTGGACCGCATCGGCGGCGACCGCATGGTCGCGGCAGACAGCCACGCAGACACGGTACATCTCGTCGTCGTAGTCGGCGACGATTCGGGCGAAGGCCGTTTCGTCACCGGCGACAGCGGACGAGAGCGTTTCCCCCCGTGTCTGTCCCGCCATGCGTGTCACCGACTGCATGTAGGTTAGATATCGGCTGGAGCGGCAAGTGTGACAGGCACATAGGGAGGCCCGCCCGGGCGGATCGAGATGGCTATTCCGCGTCAGAGCGGGCAGGGCCTAGTTTCTCAGCGTGCTCAATCCCGCTGGCAGTCGTACCCTCCCCCGCCGCCAGCGCCGCCCTTTCGCGCCTCGCGGAGGCCCATCACGCAGGCCCGGCAGTACTCGGTGCACATCGTGCCCAGGCCGTCCTTGGTGGTCCATGTATGAGGCGAGTGCGCGCTCGCTTTTTCTCGGCGCGGAGTGGTAGGGAACATCGGCGTAAACAGCGCCGATCTGGCGCAACCAACGACGGGACCTCGGCTGGTGGCCGGGGTCCTAGGCAAAGACTTGACCATCCCGACACCGCTCAGCGCAACACACGCCGTAGCTTAGCCTCTTGCGTCGTACTCGACGTGGTGGTGTGAGGCGGGGATCGATCTCCGGGGGCGGATCCACGGCCGAGGATGAGGTAGGTTTGGTCGGGGCGAGAGGGGTAGCGCCAGCTTGACCCACCTTCGTTTCCGACCTCAATTCGTGCTCGAGAACGTGACCGGACCGCCGGCAGTGTGGCCGCTCGTCGAGCGGAAGGCCGGCTGATGGCGAAGCGACGGCCGACCCGGCGCCAGCTCGAGGTGCTGCGGGCCTACATCGGCGCCGGCTCCGTCGCGGCCGCGGCGTACGAGCTCGGCATCAGCGAGACGACGGTGCGACAGCATCTGTCGGGGTTGTGTCGGCGGACGGGCTGCCTGAACGCGGCGCAAGCGGCGTACCGGCTCGGTATGGGCAGACTGGCACGGTGACGGGCTCGCGCCCCGACCATCCCGGGTAGCGCGCAAGCGACAGCGATCGCTCCTCCATCGTGGTCGGTGCCCGGACCCTGCCAAGGTCGACCCACTCCAGACGGACGACAACAGGGGCTGCCTGGCGTGGCGATCATCTCCTGCCTAGCCGGGCCGAGACCCGGGCACGAACGCAGCAAGCCTGGATAGGCTGTATGGAGCCTGGTCGATGACTACTTCGAACTTGGCCGCATCCGGTCGCGTGATGATGGTCGGCTGTCGTCGACCACCATCACATCATCCCTGATCAGCCGACTCCAGCGCATCGAGGCGCTCGGTCAGCGAATCGAGGCGTCCTATGATCTTCTCGATGGCCGACTCGTCATCGCTCACGCGACTTCGTAGAATTCTCTGGATCGACCCCAGCAAGCCGCGAGCCCAGATCGTCGACCTCGGCGCGGATGGCGGCCACCGAGTCACTCAACCCGATCAGATCCTGCGGGCCGAAGCGAGGGGCGAGCACCACCGTCGGCGCTGATGTGCTCGTCTCGTCGCCGCAGCGCTGGACGACGGGGAACTCGATCGTAAGATCGGGCTCGTCGGGGAACGCGGCGCGCAAGCCGAACTCGTAGAACGCACCATCCTGGAGCGGTCCACCCGACCAACGCACGAGTGTGACCCGCGACGTCCCATCCGAGGCCGGCGCGGTCTCGGACTCCACCGTCCAACCGGGCACGCCCTCCGGCAGGGCATTGTCCACCCCCTCGGGGATCGTCACTTCGAGCGTATCCATGGGCAGCCCATCGCAGCCCCCCTGGACCTGGAAATTGATGAGGAAGACGCTGCCGGGCGTGACGGCACCACCTTCGGGGATGTTGACGTTCTCGCCGAGCACCGGTGCCGCGAACGCGATGAGCATCGCTGCGGTGAGGCCGACCACCATCGGCTGGCGACGCTTGTTCGAGCGTGTCATGTGTTCTCCTCGATCTCGTTGACGGTCCCAAGGGGAATGGCCCACTTCGCCGACTGTCAGACCACTGTGTCGCTGCGACCGCGCGATGTCATGACGGTCCGTCATGACCGCCTGACGCGCGTCGGCTTGACCCACGTCTCCGCCCGACCACGATCCGCGATCGAGAACGTGACCGGACCACCGAAGGCGTAGCCCGACTTCCGGGAGGCGTCATGACGGCACAGCAGCGCCCGACGTGGCGCGAACTCGATGTCCTCGCGTCTCCATCTCCGCCGGCTCAACCGTGGGCGCAGCCCAAAAGCTCGGCATCAGCGAGTCGACGGTGCGGCAGCACGTCTCGGGGATCCGTACCGGCGGACGGGCTGGTGCTGAACGGCAGGTGGAGAGTGGGCCGAGCGCCGCGAGGCTCGCCATCGAACCCGCCCCATGCACGCCCGTCACGGGTAGACTCAACGGTGAGGCGTATCGTCGGCCTCCCCGCACCGGTGCGTTGCGGCGGTGCCCTGCGGGCCGTTCCCAGCCGCGGTCAGAGGGATGGTCATGACCGCCAGTGACGTGTCAGCACGACCGGATGAGGCACGCCGGGCGCTCGTGCTCCACGATCGACCGCTCGTGGTCGACCTCATCGAGCTGACGCTCAATCACGGCCTCTTCGTCGTGCGGGCCGCGCGCAGCCTGGCGGAGGCGAACGCGATCCTGTCCGAGTGGCAGCCGCACCTGGCCGTGGTCGACATGGACCATGACGACAGCACCGCCCTGCTTGGGCGCGTGGGCGCCTCGAACACGCTGACCCGGAGCATCACCCCGGTCCTGGGCCTCACCCGGCGCGGCGACCTCAAGACGAAGCTGCGAGCGTTCGACCTCGGGGTCGACGACATCCTGGCGGTGCCCTTCTCGCCCGAGGAACTGCTTGCACGCTCCATCGTCATCACGCGTCGGGCCACCGGGACCGATCGACCCATCGTGCCGACCATCCGGCTCGGCGAGATCGAGATCGACTTCCTCAGCCGCGAGGTGCGTGCCGGTGACTCGATCATCCATCTCAGCGGCATCGAGCAGAGCCTGCTCTACCTGCTGGCCAGTCGCAGCGGGCAGGTCGTGACGCGCGATGAGATCCTCGATGTCATCTGGGGCACCGATTTCGTGGCCGAGAGCAACATCGTCGATCGCCACGTCCGCAGCCTGCGCATCAAGCTCCAGAACGACTATCGCCATCCGCGCTTCATCGCCACGGTCCCGGGCCGCGGCTACCGCTTCATCCCCACCTTCTCCAACCTGGGCTGGGACGTGGGGCCGGTCGAGGGTGAGCCGCCGACCCACTGAATGGCATGACGGGCACGGATCGATGGTGGGTGTCCTCGTCGTCGCGCCAGAGAGCGGCAAGCTCCAAGCGACGGGCAGGACGCCGGCGACGACGGAGTGCCTCACCGTCCGTCTCCTTCGGCACGACGCTGACGGACCCATCCTGCTCCAGCACCACCAGCCGGGCGTCCTCGACCCGCTCCAGGCCGTGCTGTCGCAGCGCTGCCGCGAGGTCGACCTCGTCGAGGTCCCCGGCGCGCACGGCGACGTCCAGCCAGGCCCCATCGCGGGCGAGGACGGTCGGCTCCGGCTCCAGGAGACGTCGCAGCCATGGCAGACGTGCCCGCGCCCGCGCGGTGAGCCAGTTCAGGGCGAAGACCGTGGCCAGGATCACCAGGCCGCCGGCGACCGCTGTGTCGGGCCTGGTCATCGCGGGCTGCATGGCATTGGCGACCAGCAGCAGTAGGTCGAGGTCGAAGATGGTGGACTGGCCGAGCTCCCGCTTGCCGAACACGCGCAGGACCATGATGACGACGAGGTAGACGAGCGCGGTCTCGGTTCAGGCCACCGCAGGCCCGTCACTGACTGGCGCTGATGGGACGGCGCTCAGGACGAGTGCGAACCACCGACCCACCGAGCTTCCCGGCCCGTCATGACCGCCCGTCATGACGTGGCCGCGACGGCACCACACAGTGTCCTCACGTCCACATGGTTCCCCCAGCCCGCTGGGTCTGATGACCCCCCGGGCGCACAGAGGAGACCTTGACCGCATCACGGTCCCGGAAGGCCCGGGCCGGGTGCCATCAGCGTCGGGCACCGCAGCCCACGCACCACCGCGAAAGGAACGCATCCAATGGGGATCATCGCCTGGATCGTGGTCGGCGCCATCGCTGGCTTCATCGCCACCTTCATCATGGGCACCCGGGACGGCATCCTGATGACCATCGTCCTGGGCATCGTCGGGGCGCTCGTCGGCGGCTTCCTCGCCGGGGCCGTCCTGAACCTCAAGGAGCCCACCGGCATCAACGTCGAGACCATCGTCGTGTCGGTCATCGGCGCGATCATCGTCATCTTCGCCGCCAACCTGCTGCTGGGCAGCAGGCGCAGCCACGGCACGGCCTGACGCGCCTGTGACCCTTCACCCGTCCACGACGACGTCCAGATAGCGATCGAAGGAGTCCAGCCATGACTGACGAGCACGTCAAGGGAACCGTCACCGACGTCAAGGGCAAGGTCGAGGAGACCGCCGGCAAGGTGACCGGCAACAAGGAGCAGGAGCTCCACGGCCAGGCCAAGCAGGTCCAGGGCGAGGCCCAGAAGACCCTGGGCGACGTCCAGGACGAAGTTCGAGGCGACAAGAAGTAGCCACCTGACCCCGTTCATCGGGTGACGGCCCGGCGACGCGTCCTCGGGCGCGCCGCAGAGCCGCATTCAGGGCTAGCGGACGCATCTCCGCATCGAGATCCGTCACGGAGCATCCCTATGCCGCCTCCACCGATCGTGCTCACCGCCCGGAGGGTCGAGCGGCCAAGCCCTCCCGGGACTGATGCGGGCGCCTTCGGGCGCGTGGCAAGGAGCGAGATGAACGAGTTGCCTCCGGCCGTGTGCATCCCGCGCGACGACGGTGAGTTCGCCACGCGTGTCCAGACCATCTTCCATGGTTCACGTTCCGAGTGGCCGTTCGCCGCCGCCGTCCAGGCGCTCCTGCGGGAGACCTACCCGCTGGCCGTGATCTCCCCGCGCCTCGAGCTCGCCGCCCTCGATGGCGCACGGGTGTGGTATGCGTTCCGCGATCCTTCGGCGGTGCCCAACGTCGACGGGGATACCTCATGAACCTGCAGGCGCAGGCCGTCCTCCGGCGGGCGGACCTCGCGGCGTCCAACGTGGGTCGCCAGGAGCCCGTGGCGATGGCCGCTTGACATAGGAGCTTCCGAGTGTCACGGACGTCCTCCCCTCTTCCAGTCGCGTCGGGCCGGGTCGCAACCATCGGCCCGGCCGACGCGCCTCCTCCGATGAACCCCCCTCGAGCTCGTCCTCTTCGGGGCTGCCTGCTACTGCTTCGGTCTAATCTCGAGGGCCGTCCTCATCCCCTGGCTCGTGGACCGTGGACTGTTCCCGGGTCCGTCGGCATAACCGATGACCAGCCGACCTCTTCCGAGTACCGCTGGGCCCGACAGGTCTCGGCGGTCCTGCTCATCGCAGTGGTGGTGCTGATCGTGGTCCCGGACGTCATCGTCGAGGGCTACGAGGTGAACCCGCCCGTGCTCGTCCCCTTGCTCCTCACCGCGACAGCGGCCTCGCCTTCCCCGAAGCTCGGCTCGATGCTGCGCCACTGTCAGAACGCATGGTCGACGAGCAACGGCTGCGCGACACAGGCGATGCCGAATAGCGTCCTGTCGGCGGACCTCGGGCGTCCTCAGGCGGCTTCGGGATCGGCCGTCGTGAGAGGCTCGACGCAATAGCGCTCGGGTCGCGCGCTCGGGCGCCCGATCCGAGCGCCGCCACGTCAGTCCTCAGCGGCCTCAGCCGCGTCATCACGTTCGGGGGACGGGTGGATCGGGTTGGATCAGGCGTCGGGTGATGACCCACCGTGTTCGGGGAGACTCGGTGTCGACGCCGGGTGAATACTGAACACTCCCCGCCGGCTGAAACCTGGACACCCCACCGGGTTTCGTAAGGCACCCTCGGGCCGACAAGGCAACGACGGCACCGAGGGAGAGAGGAGTGTATCGAGTGGAGGACTGGGCCGAGGTCCAGCGACTGTTCCATCGCGAGGGCCTGACCAAACGCGCCATCGCCCGACGGCTCGGCATGAGCCGCACCACGGTCATCCGATTGCTGGTGCTGCGTGAGCCACCGAGGTACGTGAGACCACCGAAGGGCTCGCTCGTCGACCCCTTCATCGAGGAGATCGCGTCGATGCTCGAGACCGAGGCCGATGCCCCCGCCACGGTCATCCTCGAGCGGATCCGCCGGTCGGGCTATCGGGGCGGCATCAGCATCCTCAAGGAGCACCTCGCACGGGTTCGTCCGGCCTTTCTCGCCGCGCGGGCCTTCCAGCGCACGTCATACCTGCCCGGCGAGATCGGCCAGCTCGACTGGTGGCATACCGGGGTGCGGGTGCCGGTCGGCAAGGACACGACCCGAGAGGTCTTCGGCCTGGTGTTGACGCTGCCCCACTCGGGCACCCATGCCACGGTCTTCACCCTGGGGCGCACGGTCGCGGACCTGTGCACCGCGCTCGTCGGCTGTCTCGAGCGCCTCGGCGGGGTGCCCGAGCGGATCGTGCACGACAACGACGCCTCCATCGTGGCCGAGGGTGCTGGCAGGCGGGCCCGACTCCATCCGGAGGTGCTCGCCCTGCTCGGGCAGCTGCGCACGAAGGCCGTGCCTCTCCCACCCCGGACCCCGACCTCGAAGGGCCAGGTCGAACACACCATCGGCTACCTCGAGACGAGCTTCCTGCCCCTGCGCACCTTCACCTCGCTGTCTGACCTGCAGGCCCAGCACGACGCCTGGGTCGACGAGGTCGCCGCTGGCCGGACGCTGCGCCGCACCGGGGCCCGGGTGCGTGACCGCTGGATGGTCGAGCGGGGCTTTCTCCATCGGCTGCCCCAGCCGCTCCCCGACACCGACCTGCGGCTGGAGGTGCGGGCCGGCAAGGACGCCTTCGTGCGCGTGCTCAGCGCCGACTACTCGGTGCCGCCGGGCTTCGTGGGTCGACGCATCGGGGTGCGGGTCAGCCCGACCGAGGTCCGACTCAGCTGTGAGGGCCACGTCATCGCCGAGCACCGGCGCAGCTTCGTGCGGGCCGATGTCGTGCTCGACCCCGCGCACGGCCGGGCTATCCGCCAGGCGCGCGAGGCCCGGCAGCGCCTGGCCGAGCAGGAGCCCGAGGCCCCGGTCGTCGATCTCGCCCGCTATGACGCCCTCTTCGAGGTGCCCGCATGAGTACGAGCACCGCCGCGGAGCTCGCGTACCTGTCGCGAGCCCTGAAGGCTCCCCGCATCCGGGCGGTGTCATCCCGACTGGCCGAGACCGCCCGCAACGAGGGCTGGGACCACGAGACGTATCTGGCCGCGGTGCTCGCCGAGGAGGTCAGCGCGCGCGAGGGCCATGGGGGCGAGGCCCGGGTCAAGGCCGCCCGCTTCCCGGCGGTCAAGACGGTCGACGACTTCGACTTCAAGATCCAGCCCAGCGTGAAGCGGCAGGTCATCGCCCATCTGGCCCAGCTGGACTTCCTCGCGGAGGCGACCAACGTCGTCTTCCTCGGACCGCCCGGCACGGGCAAGACGCATCTCAGTATCGCCTTGGCCGTGCAGGCTGCCCGCCGTGGTCATCGGGTCGCCTTCGCCACCGCCCATCAGTGGGTCAACCGCCTCGGTGAGGCCAAAGGGGGCGGGGCGGCTCGACGAGGAGCTCGAGCGCCTGTCGCATATCCCGCTCCTGGTGGTCGACGAGGTTGGCTACATCCCCTTCGATCCCGAGGCGGCGGCCCTGTTCTTCGCCCTCATCAGCTCGCGTTACGAGCGACGTTCGATGATCGTCAGCTCCAACAAGACCTTCAGTGCCTGGGCCGAGATCTTCGGTGACCCGGTGGCCGTGGCGGCCATGGTCGACCGCCTCGTCCACCACGCCGAGGTCATCGTGCTCAAGGGCGACAGCTATCGCCTGCGTGGCAAGGGAGAGGAGGTGCTCACCGGCACGAGCAAGCGCTGAGACTGCTCAGGTTTCAGCCGGCGTTTCCTGTTCAGGTATGGACCGGCGTTGACACTTGGGCCGTGCGTCGGGGCGCGCGTGACCGACGCCGTCCGCCAGCCGCCATGGGGTGACGTTCAGCGTCCTCGCCCTTCCGACAGGTCATGCTGTGCGGCGATCCGTCCGCACGGTAGGGTGCGACCATGACCGCCGCTCGAGGCCGTCCTCGCGCCTTCCCTTCCCCTCAATCCGTCGCCGTCGCGCTCGTGTCCAGATGACGTCCATGCTGGCTGCCGATCTCCTGCGGTCTAGTCTCATCGGCATGGAGGTACTGTTCGATCGGCTCGACCTCGTCTGGTAGCTAGTCAACACGCGCAAGGTCCTCGACCTGCCTACCCCGGCGGCGATGGCCAGCGGCTATGGGCTGATGAGCGAGGGAAGTGCACCGGGCACGTTCTACGACCTGATCATCAGCCGCTCCAATGGGCACGCCGTGACCGAGGTCCAGGAGCCGTGGGTCAACCAGTTGCTCACCACATTCCAGGCGGTGGCGGTCGCGGCGACGGAGGTGATCGCTGGCCAGGGCCCGGCGACATCGTCGGTGTCATCCACGATCGCCGCGCGACGGTACCCGTGGCACACGGGCACAGGTCCCGGGGCCGCGGATCGGTCCCGCGTGATCGTCTATTCGGTCAGCTGTACCACCTGCGGTTCCCGCTACCTGCTCGACACGGCGGTGTCGGAGGCCGCCGCCCGCCGCTGGTCATTGAGCATCGCCCCGCCGATGATCGAGGAAGACATGTCGCCCGACCTCGTCACCGCCGCCCTGGACCCTGATCATGACGCTGGGGTCCGGCAGGCTGTGGCAGCGGTACGACCGGCGGCGGATGCCCTGGGCCTGGTGGCCGTACGGCGTCCATACAACCGGCCAGGCGGCCAGGCCGATGACCGGTGTCGGGTCTGCGGCGCCGATACCTGGGTGGCTGGCCCGCTGCTGCTCCACGAGGACCCCACCAGGTTCGTGCCGCTCCCATGAGGTCGGGAGCATCCCTGCTCCTGCGCATTGCGGGCGCCCGAGCGTCCCGCCGGTCTCGAACACCCGACCGGCACGTCCTGGCGCGGCGGCAGCGGAAGCTGGCATCCGGGGCCATGGATGCGCTACTGACCCGGGCTACCCACAGGGCGCGGACATGGGCGCCCAAGGACCATGTGGCCGCTAACACGCGTGGCCGAGTTTCGCGATTCTGGTCACGCAGGGCCCACGAAGGGCTCGAAGGTGCCACTCTTGGCGGGCATGGCCGGACGCAAGAAGAAGCGACCGAAGCGAGCGAAGCCGGACGGCGGGTCCCCGACCCGTGCCACCCAGGAGACGCCGAAGACGAGCGCTGAGAAGCTCGTCGAGCAGGCGGATGGCCTCGAGGCGCTCGCGCTGATCGCACCGATCCTGCGCCTCTTCGGGAGTCGGGGCCGCGAGGCCGCCGGTGCCCTCTCCGAGGCACGGGGCCTCGCAGGCCAAGCGCGTGAGCTGAAGTCCCTGCCGGGGCGGTTCAACGTGGCACTCGGACCACGTGGGTGGATCGCCTACGAGCGCATGAACCACGAGCTACTGCGCCAAGCGACCGAGCTCGCCGAAGCCGGCGAGTTCGAGGCGGCTGAGGCGCTCCTGGTCGACGCGCTAGCTGTACCCGGCCATGAGGTTGGTGACCACACCGGGACAGGAGATAGCGAGAACCCCCAGGCTCAGTGGAGATGTCTGACGTCTTCACGACCAGGAGGTTCTCGTGTCCCACCCTAACGCCCGCCTGACCGTCCGTGGCAGACAGCTGATCGTCGAACGTGCCCGGGCCGGCTGGACCCAGGCCCACATCGCCGCCGCGATGGGCATCTCCCGCCGCTGCGTGCGCCGCTGGCTCGAGCGCTACGCCGCGGCGGGCGAGGCCGGCCTGCACGACCGCTCCTCGCGACCACACGGCTCGCCACGGCGTGTGGCACCAGCGGTCGAGGACGCGGTGCTCGCGCTGCGCGGGCACGAACGCCTGGGCCGGGATGTGATCGCCCACAGACTGGGCGTGGCCCCACGCACGGTGTCGCGCATCCTCGCCCGCCACGGGGTCCCGCACCTGTCCCGGCTCGACCCCATCACCGGGCAGCTGCTCCGGGCCTCGAAGGCGACCGCGATCCGCTACGAGCGGGCACGACCCGGCGAGCTGGTGCACATGGACGTCAAGAAGCTCGGGCGCATCCCCGATGGCGGCGGCTGGCGGGCCCACGGGCGAGCCAGTGACTCGATCCGGCGCGACCGGACCGCGCGGGTCGGCTTCGACTACGTCCACTCCCTCGTCGACGACCATTCCCGGCTGGCCTACTCCGAGGTGCTGCCCGATGAGCGGGGTGCGACCTGTGCGGCGTTCCTCGAACGGGCCATCGGCTACTTCGCCGGTCACGGCATCGAGCGCATCGAGCGGCTGCTCACGGACAATGCCTGGGCCTACCGCTACTCGCTCCGATCGGTCTGCGCCGCACACGGCATCAGCCAGCGGTTCATCAAGCCGCACTGCCCCTGGCAGAACGGCAAGGTCGAGCGCTTCAACCGCACGCTGCAGACCGAGTGGGCCTATCGGCAGGTCTTCATCAGCAATGACGCCCGCACCGCGGCACTTGACCCCTGGCTCGAGCACTACAACACTCGGACGACACCACTCAGCCATCGGGGGCCGATCTCCGGTCAGCCGGCTGGCACCAACGTCGTGACCGGGTACAGCTAGACGAGGAGTCCCTGCGCTTCCAGCTCGACAGCATGGTCGCGGTCGAGGCGTACCGGCCGCGGGCGGACCTGCTCAGGTTCGCCTCCGAGGACTTCGCCGCCGGTCGCTACCACGCGGTCGTGCCCATCGTGCTCGCCCAGATCGACGGTATCGTCGCGGACGTCGCGGGCAGGAACCTCTTCAACAAGACGGAGCACATCCTGCCGAAGCTCGTCGCGTGGGACTCCATCAGCGCCCAGGAGGGCGGCCTGCCCGACCTCGTCGAGCTGATGGCCTCGCCACGCTTCAAGACGACCGCGGGGCCCATCGAGGTGCCCTATCGGCACGGCATCCTCCACGGGCGCGACCTTGGCTACGCCACCAAGATCGTGGCGGTCGAGGCCTGGGCGGCGCTCTTCTCGCTTCGCGACTGGGCCATCAAGTTCGAGCAGGGCGAGACCTCGCCGCCCCCGGTCGAGCCCGCGCCGAACCTGCGTGACACGCTCGAACGGCTAGCCGACGTCGAGCGCCAGCGTCGGCAGATCGAGGCCTGGGAGCCGCGCTCGGACATCGCCCTCCCCCCGCCGGGAGCGGAGCCTGCGGCCGACACGCCCGAGGCGGCCGCGATGGCCTGGCTCCGCGAGTGGCAGGAGCGGGACTTCGCCGCGATGGCGAGCTGGACGCAGGTCCGACGACAGGAGCGCCGAACGGGGCTCGCATCCGCGCTCGAGGCGATGTTCGGCTTCCGGGAGATGGCAGGGTTCGAGATCGTGGGCATCCGCGACGCGGCGGCCGCCCTTAGCGAGGTCACAGCGGAGCTGACGTTCGCAGGGGACGAGCCCTCGGCGCTGATGACCGCGAACGTCATCTTGGAGGACGAAGCGGGGCGACCCGTCGTCCGGGGTAGTGGTCCTGGTCGCTGGGGGGTCAACGAGATCTCGGCGATGCGCCAGGAGCCCATGGCCCCCGAGGGGGACGACGGCCCGCCGGGGTAGGTCGGACGCCGCCAGTCTCGAGCCGAGCCTGCGTTCGCCCACGGGCGCGACGAGGCGCCGACGTGCCACGGTGGCTGCCGTGGTGGCATCCGTGCTCGACTCCCGAGGACCGGTCCGGACATCCGCCCGGAGCGAGGCGCTATGCCCCCGCTATGCGTCGGCAGCGTCCTTGGTGCTCGACCCGGCTGGCTCCGAACCGGATACAAGACCGGTGGGCGCCGGCGACGCGGACGCTGCTGGAGCCCCTGAAGGCTCGACCGTCGGCTCGGGGTGACGAGATCGACCGCGGTACGACCTCGATCGCGACCGAGGCGGTGAGCGTGTTCCATGGTGCGATGCATCGCCCGTTGCGGCCACCGTGGTGGGCGTATGCGGTGATCGCGTACTGGCCCCCCGTGAAGCGCAGGTTCGGATCGGCGAACCAGACCTTCCAGACGGTGGCCATCGGGTCGGAAGGGTCGTAGCCGCCCGACTTCTCGAACGGGATGTCCTTGACCTCATCGGGCCTGAACCGGTAGTACCAGCACTGTGGGCCCCAGCCCGGGCCGGTGTCGATCGGTCCGTCGAGCTGCTCCACCCTGAAAGCGACGAGGCTGCCAGTCGGACCGTAGAGGGTCGCTCGCTCGCCCTTGACCGGCCCGATGTAGTGGAGCGTCGTGGTGATCGCGATGGCCTCGAACTCGTAGACCTGCGTCCGGTCGGTCGCGATGGTCAAGGCCAGGCGGTCGTCCTGGGGCTTCCCTTCACAGCCTCGAGGTCGGCCTCAGCGTCGGTGATCATCGCGTCGAGGGTGGTCTGGTCGGTCATCGGGGTCTCCTTCGTGGTGGTGGTTTATATGGGTCCATGACGGCATGGAAGGCGCATGACATCAAGGCCTGTGTGCGCGATGACACCGAGATGAGGCCATGTGTTCGGAAGTGTTCGAAAGCCCGACGGGCGGGCGGCTCGTCCTGGTGGCAACGGTCGGGGATGAGGGACAATGCCCGCGGAGGTGCAATCCGAATGAACGTTGGCTGTGGCTTCTTGGCGCTGCTGCTGGCTCTTTTCCTGGGGCTCGGGGCCTTCGTCGCCATGCCGGCCGAGGTCTCGGTCGACGCGGTGGGGCCTGTGCTCGAGGTCTCTCCGAGCCCATGAGATCGGTATCGACCCAGCTCCGGTGACGAGCCGGCCATAGAGGGGCAGCATGGCGGCCCCCGGTTCCGAGCGATCCGGGGGCCTCTCGTGATGCTCCGAGGCTCGACGCCGTCCGGGCATGGTGCGGACGTACCTCCCCGGTGACGGTGAGCCTCGCTCTGGATCAGTTTTTGACCGGGTCTCTCCGCCGGCCTGCGCCTTGCTCGTTGACACGTCGGACAGACGCTGTTCGTCTGATGCTCTGATCCACTGACTTCGGGCGTGCGTTCAGGGCGCCACAGGCACGCGGCGTTGTTCACTCGACATCACCGGAAGACGCGTGGCACCAGGGAGGCGTTTGGCCCCACCACCTCAGTCCTGATCGATGCCCACCCAACCGTCCTCGTGGGCCGCTCGATAGAGTGCTTCGATGATGGCGCTGCAGATCGCCGCCTCAGCTGGGGCCACGAGGGCTGCCGCACTGTCACCGGCGATCGCGTCGAGGAACAGATCGAACGCATGCGGCAGGTCCGAAGGTATGTCCGATCCGTCGACCTCGTCAGCCGCGCTCGTATCCCGGTGCCGAAGCGTCAGGTGTCCGTCGATGATCGAGGCATGCGCCGTGGTGCCCGAGATGACGAGCTCGACGGGGTTGGCCAAGTCTGCCCAGCTGGCCCAAACGCTGGCCACCAGCCCGTCGGAGAAGGCCAGTTGCCCTCTCCCGAACTCGTCGATGGTCCCGTATCGGCCGATCGCCGTCCCGGTCCAGGCCATCACTCCGCGGGGGCGTGCGCTGTAGCCGAGCAGCCAGAGGATGAGGTCGACCGCATGGATGCCGAGGTCCCCGAAGCCCCCGTAGCCGGCCTGGCTCGGGTCCGCCAGCCAACGCCACTCTGTATCGAACCAGCCCGCCTGGACGCCGGCATGTGCGATCGAGAGATCGATGCGGGTGAGTTGCCCGAATGCTCCCTCGGCGATCCGGTCGCGGAGGTATCGATACATGCCCTGCCCGCGCTTGAAGAAACCCGTCGAATAGATGAGGCCCGAAGCGTCGATCATGGCGGCCAACTCCCGAGCGTCGGTGCCTGTGATGGCCAGAGGCTTCTCCACGAAGAGGTGCTTGCGGGCGCCGACCGCGGCACGCACCAGCTCGGGGTGCCTGACGCTCTCGGCGCAGATCACGACAGCTTCGATGCGGTCATCGGACCAGACCGACACCAGATCCGAAACACTGGCCGCCCCCAGCTTCGCCGCCGTTCGCGCCGATCGCTGCGCATCGTGGTCCCACACGGCCATCACATCGATGTCGCTCCGCTCGCGCATCATCTCCACGAACCGTGGTGTGTGGATATGGGCGCAGCCGACCATCGCGAGCGCGGTCATCGACCCGCTGACGCATACGCGGCCTCGATGATGCGCTGCACCACGAGCCCATCTCGACCGCTTGCGACGGGGACTCCCTCTCCACGGGCGGCTGTCACGAAGCTCGCCACGGTTCGGAACCATAGGCGCGAGCGCGGGTTCGGCCCGGTCCGGGGACCCCGTGCTGATGATCCCCTGGTCATGACTGCGAGGCTGGCCGAACCGCGATCCTGCAAGGATCCATGGGGGAACGGCGCCTCGGTCACCCGGCCATCGTCCGACAGCGAGTAGAAGCGAAACGATCCTGACCGTCCTGCCTTCACGAACACATCCGCGCCGCCATGCGCACCGATGACCTGGATCCGACTCTCGTCGGGGCCGAAGTAGCCCCAACTGCACTCGACGGTCACGACGACGCCGCGATCGGTCAACCATCGGAGCGACGCGAAGTCCTCGCCCTCTTCGATGCCTCGCGCAGCCGTGTCACGGTGTCCCCGCTCGATCGAATGGAGATGGGACGCGACCTTCGTCGCCTGCCTGGATCCAGTCAGCCACATCGCGAGGTCGATGAGGTGTGAGCCCATGTCGGCGAGCGCGCCACCACCCGAGATCGCGGGGTCCTTGACCCAGCTGCCGGTCGGCGGGAAGAAGCCGTGACGCAGGTAGCGGATGTGGATGTATCGGACGGAACCCAGATGCCCGGCGTCGATGGCGGCCTTGAGCGCGAGACTCTCGCGCATCACGCGGAAATGCAGGTTCATGGCCAGTACGACACCGGCTCGGTCCGCCCCCTGCACCATCGCCTCCGCGTCTCCCACGTTGGTGGACAAGGGCTTCTCGCACAAGACATGGAGCCCCTGCTCGATCGCGGCCAGCGCCAACGGCGTGTGCTCGGCTGGAGGCGTGGCGATGGTCAGGGCATCGAGCGCAGACCGCTCGAGCATCTGTCGATGATCGTCGTAGACGCCCTCGATGCCGAACCGGGAAGCCGCGACCTCTGCGCGCCCGATGTCGCGATCGCAGATGGCCACGACCCTGGCGCCGGGCGCTCGCTGCAGACCGGGGAGGTGGGCGAGCGTCGCGATATTGCCGGCTCCGACGACACCGACCCTGAGGACGTCCGAGCTCGTCACCGTCGATAGAGGTCGGCGCGACGGTGGACGAGCGACTCCTCCTGTTGGCGCTCGTGGTCGATGAGCGCGAAATCCAACTCGGCGATGATGCCCATCGCATCGGTGCCGCTGGCCTCCGCCACCATCGTGCCGCGGGGATCCACGATTGCGCTGCGACCACACCAGCGGGTCTCGCCATCGAAGCCGACCAAGTTGGCCGAGGCCACGTACAGCTGGTTGTCCTGCGCTCGGGCTCGGGTCCGCAGCTCGAGCAGGTACTCGAAGCCCACCGGCACGGCCGACGAGATCAGGATGAGACGCGCTCCACCCAACGCCAGGGAGGTGAAGATCTCGGGGAAGGCATGCTCGAAGCAGATGGCCAGCCCGACCGGTAGGTCCGCTTCCAATGGAGCGACCACGAGCCTATCGCCAGCGCCGAAGTAGGCCCGTTCCGCGGGATACAGGTGGGTCTTTCGGTACGTCGCGCGCAGCTCGCCATCCCGAGCGATGAGCACGGCCGTGTCGTACACGATGTCCTGATGGGCCTCCAGGATGCTGCCGGCGATGGCGATGTCGGCGTCCCTGGCGGCACGGGCCAGTCGCTGGACGGTGGGGCCATCGGGGACGGACTCGGCAAGGGCGGCGTGCTCCATGCCTTCGCGTCGATAGCCTGTCGTGAAGAGCTCCGGAAAGACCACCACATCGGCCCGCCCCCGGAGCGCCGCGACGCGTGCCTCCACATCGGCGAGATTGTGCTCCACGGCGCCGACTTCAGGTGACGTCTGTTCGATCGCGACGCGGGGACGTCTGCCGCGTTGGCGCATGTCCGCGGTCAACTCGCTGCCGAGGCCGGTGGGCTCACGGCGGTCCCACTCGACTGGCGCACCACCAGCGTCGTCGGCAGGACGAAGCGTGCGGTCTCACTCCGCCGGCCCTCGATGCGATCGATGACCAGGCGAGCGGCAGTGCGGCCGAGTGATTCGAGCGGCTGCGCTGCAACGGTCAGGGGTACCGACGACGAGGTGCCGGGTGCCTCGTCGTCGAAGCTGACGAGTGCCAGATCGCGCGGCACCGAGAGCCCCAGCCGATCGGCCGCGGCGATGGTGTCCTGAGCGAGGACCGCATGGAGCGCGAACGCGGCGGACGGCTGCGTCCGCTCCAGGAACCTGGCGATGGCCACGACGTCCGGCGTCGCTTCGGGCGCAGCGCCCGTCGGCCAGCGACGGTGGACCGGGATACCGGCGAAGACGAGCGTCTCTTCCGACGTCACGTCCGCGGCACGGAGCGCCTGCTCATAGCCCTGGAGGCGCTCCGCGACCGAGGTGGTCGAGAGGTTGTCGGTGGAGATGAAGGCGATGCGCCGATGGCCCAGGTCGGTGAGATGGGAGACGGCCGCATAGGCACCGCCCACGTTGTCGGGCTCGACCGCATCGATGGACAATCCGACGATGTAGCGGTCGATGAGGACGACCGGCAGGTGCCGCTCAACGAGATGGCTGAAGAGCGTCGGGTCGGGGTCATAGTCGACCGGGTAGGCGATGAGGCCGCTAGCACCCTCAGCAAGGATGCGATGGATGCGACCGGCTTGCTGCTCTCGAGTCCAGCCACTGCTGCCGACCATCATCGAGTAGCCACCAGCATGCAGCTCATCCTCGATCCAGCCCAGCAGGTCGGGCACGAACGGCTGGGCCACCGATGGCACCACCACACCCACGACCTTGCGGCGATCCGCGTCGACGGCCGGGCTAGCGTGGGCCACGAAGTAGCCACGGCCAGGCACGGCCTCCAGGAGTCCCTCGTGCCGTAGGGTCTGGAGCGCCTGACGCATCGTTCCGCGGCTGACGTCGAAGTGCCGCGCCAGCGCGATCTCGGCAGGCAATCGCGAGCCGGCCGCGTGGACACCGGATCGGATCTCGCCCCGCAGGGTCGCTGAGATCCGGCTGTGCGTGGCCATCCTGGTATCCGGAGCGGGTCGCTCCCGTTCCTTGGGCACCTGGGTCCCTTCATTGCTCTCGATGGGCATCGGCCGCAGTATAGAGCGCACTGGATCGAGTCGTCCACCATGTCAGGAGCCCCAAGGCGCGCACGAGCGAATGTGGTTGTATCGCAGTCTAGGCTGACCTATACTGCGCCGCACAAGGAGCATCGGCGCCGCCAAGGTGTCCGATGGGAAGGAGGCAATCCATGGCAGGACAGCCACAGGGAGATCGCCGCGTCATGAAGATCGGCGGTGTCGCCGCCGTCACCGCGATGTTGGCTGCGGGCCTTTCGGGGAGCGTGGCCCTGGGCCAGTACGAACCGACGCCTGACCTGAGCGGCGAGATCCGAGTCGTGCATGCCTGGGCAGGTGCCGAGGGCGAAGCGTTCCAGGCCGTCATCGATGGCTTCACCGCCGCGCAGCCCGGTGTGACCGTCACACCGGTGCAGGTCCCCTTCGACGAGCTCAACTCACAGATGATCCAGCAGTTCGCCGCTGGCACGCCACCCGACGTGGTGAGTACGCTACCGGGACTCATGCGCGCACTCGCGGCGCAGGACCTGCTCATGCCGCTTGACGACGTGTGGGACGGGTGGGTCGCGGATGGCGAATACACAGACTCGCTCCGGCAGATCGCCAGCGCCGACGGTACCAGCTACGGCGTCTGGTTCAAGGGCAACGTCAACGGGCTGATGTGGCATCGCAACGACGTCATGGACGAGCTCGGGCTCACCGTGCCGGCCAGCTGGGACGAGTTCCTCGCGGAGGCCGACAGCATCAAAGCCGGCGGGGTGTACGAACCCTTCGCCGTGGGCGCCGCCGATGTCTGGGTGCCGACGCAATGGAACGATGCCATCTTGGCCAAATCCATCGGCCCTGACAAGTTCAACGGGTTGATCGACGGTTCGGTCAGCTGGGATGATCCCGATGTGGTAGCCGCCTATGAGACGTTCAATGGGGTCATCCAGGATTACTGGCCGGCCGACGCGCTCAATGTGGGCTTCACCGATGCCAACTGCCAGTGGGCTTCCGAGGGTCTCGCGGTGTTCCAGAACCAGGGCGCCTTCGTGAACCTCACCACGCCGGCCAACTGCGGTGCCGACCTGGATCCCGAGGCGGACTACACCTTCTTCGAGATGCCGGCACCGGTGGCCGACTTCTCTGACGTCCACTTCGTCAGCGGCGACCTCTTCAGCGTAGCCAAGGACTCGGCCAACCCCGAAGCCGCCAAGGCGTTCGCCCGCTGGCTCGGTTCGGCAGACGCACAGTCCATCTGGGCCGAGCGAGGTGGCTTCATCGCCCCCAACGCATCGACCGACCCGGCCGTCTATCCCACGGCCAATGACGCCAAGGCCGCGGAGCTCTTCACCTCGGGGCGAGCCGTCTACGATCTTGACGATGCCATCGGTGGTGAGATCCAGTCGGTGGAACGAGAGCAGTTGAAGAACCTCATCCGTGACGGTGACGTCCAGGCGTTCATCGACGCGATGGTGGAAGTGAGCGACCGCGTGCGCGGCGGCTGAACGCCCAGCGCCCTACCTGGGGACCGGGTTGAGCGATCCGACCAAGCCGACCAGGCAGCGCCGGCAGCTCGGAGGGAGTGCGGCTCTCTTCGTCCTGCCGGCGCTGATCGTCTTCGTCCTGTTCTACCTGTACCCGGCGCTCAATACGCTTCTGTCCAGCCTGTTCAGCTGGGGTGTGCTGGCGCCCTGGCAGCCGTTCGCTCCAGACACCTGGGATTTCGTCGGGCTCGACAACTACGTCATCGTCCTGCGCGATGGTCGATTCTGGAACGCGGTCCTGAACACGGTCGTGTGGCTCCTCGTGTTCCCCGTGGCATCCACGCTCTTCTCGCTGCTCGTGGCGGTGCTCATCTGGCAAGTTCGAGTCGGGCAGCGCATCTTCCGCAGCATCTTCGTGATGTCACTCACGGTGTCGCTGACGGCTGCAGGCGTGCTGTGGGCCCTGGTCTACAACCCGGACTTCGGCGTGCTCACCGCACTCACGGAGGCGATCGGCGTCCATGGACTCGAAGTGCAGCTCGGCCCGCTCGAGTTCCGCCTGGCTGATTGGCTCAGCGACCTGGGCACCTTGCAGCTAGGCTTCGCCGAGCTCTCGCTGGTCAATGTGGCGGTCATCGCGCCAGCGTTCTGGGCGCTCACGGGCTTCGGCGTCATCAGCTTCACCGCTGGTCTGAGCTCACTCGATCAGCAGCAGATCGAGGCCGCCCAGGTGGAAGGCGCCAATGGATTCCAGGTGCTGCGTCACGTGGTCATCCCGTCGCTTCGTGGCGCGACCGTGATCGTGGCCATCGTCTTCGTCATCTATGCGCTGCGGACGTTCGACGTGGTGTGGGTCACCACACGTGGTGGCCCCGGAACGGACACCGAGGTGGTGGCCGTGCTGCTGTGGCGCAAGGCGCTGGAGTTCTTCGATAGCCCCAGCGGCGGTCAGGCCACCGCCATCGCCTTCCTGCTGACAGCGGTCCTGGTCGCTGGTGCGTATCCCTACCTCCGCAGCCTGCTGGCCCAGCGGGACTGATCCAATGACCTCACGTCGATCCGGTCTGTTGCTCTACGGGGGATTGGTCGTCCTGTCGATCATCTGGCTGGTCCCGACCGCGACGGTACTGATGACGGCCCTGCGTCCCTTCGACGAGATCCGAGCAGGCTGGTGGAACCTCTCGGGCGCGTCCTTCACGCTCGACAACATCGCTACGGCCTGGAACGAGGCCGACCTGGCGCGCAAGTCGCTCAACAGCCTGATCATCACGGTGTTCAGCGTGACCACCACGGTGAGCATCGGAGCGCTGGCGGCGTACGCCTTCGTGCGCATGCGGTTCCGACTGCGAAGCTTCCTCTTCTTCCTGCTCATCACGACCATGATCGTGCCGGTCCAGATCATCCTGCTACCGCTGCTGCCGTGGTTCCGCACGCTAGGCCTGGACCAAGGGACGTGGCAGCCGTTCCTGGGTATCGTGCTGGTGCACACTGCATTCGGGTTGGGCTGGGCGATCTTCATGATGGGCGGGTTCATGGCCCTCGTCCCCCGCGAGATGACCGAGGCGGCCCAGATCGACGGCGCCAGCCATCTCGATATCTTCCGTCGCGTGGTGCTCCCGCTCGCCATCCCCGGCGTCGTGAGCTTCGCCATCATCGATTTCGTCTTCGTTTGGAACGACCTGCTCCTGGGGCTGACGTTGCTCGACCAGGAACATCAGCCGCTCACGGTGGGCATCGCCAACCTGCAATCGGCCCACCTCGCCAGACAGGACGTCATCAGTGCCGGGGCATTGCTTGCCATCATCCCGCCGCTGCTGCTGTTCGTCGTGCTCAACCGCTACTACGTCAGGGGATTGTTCTCAGGAAGCGTCAAGTGAGCCAGAAGGCTCCCAGGTCCTCGAGGGACGCTTCCCGCGGACCTCCTCGTCAGACGTGAGTGCCAGCGTAAGCTTGCGTCGTGATGTCGCGACCGCGGCGGTCGGCAAGGGCATCGGCACAGCGCCGACCGGGGACTCAGCATGCCGGGAACGGGCCGAATGGCCCTGTCGGATGCTCGGGTCCGTCACTACGGTACTTGACGGTCCGGCGACTCCCCGCCATCCCGCCATCCCGGAGGACATACCGAATGCGTCGGCCCGTCATCATGACGAACCTGAGGCCTCGCCGTTTCAGGGCCTATCCCCTCTCGAACCACCGAGGCCTCGTGCCTGCCGCGGTCGGGCTCGCGACCCTGCTCGCCATGACGCTCCTGGCAAGTGGCCAAGCGCTCGGCGCGGCCCCGATCGAGGAGGTCATCCCCGACCTGGTGCCCAAGGCCGAGCTGCCCCTGGTGCCGGACACGGAGGTGAACGTCGCGTACGCACCGGATGTGCCAGCCCCATCCGAACGCACCGAGCCGGCTATCGTCGAGGTCGCCTTCGAGGTCGTCGAGGGTGTTGCCAACATCGATCCGGCCAACAGCGTCCAGTACCGCACCTGGGGCTACCGGGTGCCGGGAGACGACCAGCTCATCTCAGGCACGCCGGGTCCCATGATCCGAGCCCGCGTCGGTGACGTACTCCGCTTCACCATCACCAACCCGGCCACCAACTCGATGCCGCACAACGTGGACTTCCACGCTGTGACCGGACAGGGCGGTGGTGCCGCCGATACCACGGTCGCGCCGGGCCAGACGGCGACCATCGAGGCACGACTGCTCTATCCGGGCATGTTCATGTACCACTGCGCCTTCGGCGACGTGCCGTTGCATGTCGCCCAGGGCATGTACGGCGGCATCCTCGTCGACCCGGCCGACCCCCTACCGCCGGTCGACCACGAGCTCTACATCGTGCAGTCCGAGATCTACACCACCGGGACCGAGGCCGGCCTGGTGGGGACCGATCGCCAGGCCATCACCGATGAGCAGCCCAACTACGTCGTCTTCAATGGCGCGGTGGGGGCCCTCACCGGCGAGAACGCCCCGCACATGCAGGTCGGCGAGCGGACCCGCATCTATTTCATCAACTCGGGGCTGAACCTCGACTCGAACTTCCATCCCATCGGCTCGCACTGGGACGTGGTCTATCCGGACGCGGCGCTGCTGAACCCACCGCTCCGTGGCTCGCAGACGACGCTCGTGCCGGCCGGCGGCGGGACGGTGGTCGAGCTCGTCGGGCGGGTACCGAGCACCATCGTCCTGGTCGACCACGCACTGGCTCGTGCCTTCGACAAGGGCGCCATCGGTCAGGTCGTCATCGAGGGTGACCCCGATCCCGGAGATCTTCGAGACGACCCAGCCTACGGGCTGACCGCCGAAGCACAGCTGACGGGACGGGGCGACTCGGTCATGCGTGCGGGGGTCTCGTCGTTCGGACGACGGCAGTCGTACTGATGCCCGGTCGCATCGTCCCTGCGGCAAAGAGGCTGGGTGCGACGTGATCGGTCTGGGTGGCCCGCGCAGCGGGCGCGGCGCCGTCGACCGCCGCGCCGATCGGCTCGTGGCGGCGACCTCCATCGTCGTCGCCCTCGGCTACCTGGGAGCCGCCACCATGGCCCTGTTCCTGCCTTCGGCGCAGCGGCTCGGCATGTGGCTGCCGCTCCATCTGGCCATGGCCGGTGCCGCGTCCACGGCCATCGCCGGCGTGATGCCCTTCTTCACCGCCGCCTTCGCCACGGCCCAGCCCGTCGATGCTCGGCTTCGCTGGAGCGCCATCGTCGCGGTGGCGCTCGGCGCTGCGCTGTTGAGCATCGGCCTCGTCGGCAACGTGCCGGTCCTGGCCGTGTCGGGGGGTATCACCTACGTCGTGGGGATCGCCCTGACCGCCGTCAGCACGTTTGCCCCACTCGCCGGCGGTCTCGGGCCCCGCGGTGGGGTGGTCGCCCTGGGCTATGGGGCAGCCCTGGCGATGGTCGGCCTGGGTGCGCTGTTGGCGATCCTGTACGTCGCCGGGTGGCCACCGGTCACGAGCGCCTGGGCCTACTTGAAACCCGCGCACGCCTGGCTGAACCTCATCGGCTTCGTGTCGCTCGTCATCGCCACCACGCTGCTGCACTTCTTCCCCACGGTCATCGGCGCACGGATGCAGCGCTCGCGGACCGCGCACGCGACCATCTACGGCCTGGCCGTCGGCGCTGCCGCCATTGCAGCGGGCTTCGCGCTTCGGTCCGGGACGCTGGCTCGTTTCGGTGCTATCGCGACGTTCGTCGGTGCAGTCGCGCTGGCCGTCTATGCCCGGGAGGTGTGGAAGACGCGCGCCCATTGGACGGGCGACGAAGGCTGGCATCGATTCGCCATCGGAGGGCTGATCTCGGCCATCGCCTGGTTCGAGTTCGGGCTGCTCATCGCCACCGGGCGCGTCCTCCTGGTCGGGATCGACCCGGAAGCGACGCCCAGCGGCCCGCTGGTGGCCCCGCTGGTCGTTGGTTGGGCTGGGCTGGCCGTGCTGGCCTCGGCGACCCACCTCGTACCGGCGATCGGACCGGGAGGGCCGGTCGCCCACACGCGCCAGCGCCGACTCCTCGGCCGCGCGTCAGCGATCCGGCTGCTGACCGCGAATTGCGGGGTCGCAGCCCTGGCTCTGGCCATCGCGTGGGGCCTCGACGCGCTGGCTGTCGTCGGTGCTGTGCTCCTCGTCCTGGCCGTGGTGACTACGGCAGCGCTGGTCATCGCCGCCGTTGCCGATGGCATCGGAGATACGCGGCGCCAACGAGTACGCGGCTAGTTGGGGTCGCCGATGGATGACAGCCTGCCTGCGCCTGCGGTTCGTGGGAGGGGCGCCGGCAACGCGACGAGCACGATCACCCTCGAAGCGATGATCCCGAGCAAAACCCACGCAGCCGACCCGAATCCTGGCGTCGTATCGGAGGCCGCCCCCTGAGCCGCGAGTGGGTGCCGGGAAGCGTGGTCCTCAGTGTGGTGTGCGTCCGATCGCCGGCGTGCCGGCTAGCTCTCGGCGGCACGTACGCCACGCCGACTGTCGACACCGTTCACGCAGGCTCGACCTCAGGCGGGGCCAACCCCCTCAAGCTCGACGACATCAAGTACCTCTTCGGCGACGTCGGCCGATACCGGCATCCGCCGCCGACGTGCGAGGGGTTCCTGGCGGCGAAGCCGGTCGTCCGCCGCCAGAGGCGTGGCAACAAGGACATGATCGACACCCGCATCAAGGGCCATGCGTATCCGCAGGCGTGGTACGAGGACGCCGTGGAAGAGCTCCTCGGCAAGGTCGGTGATCTCGATGACTTGGCCATGACCGAGGTCGTCCGGCTGTACAGCGAGGGACTCGCCAAGCCCGATGAGCTGACCCTGGCGCGGATCGAGCGGGAGCGGGAGGAGGCGTCACAGCGGCTGGCCAAGACCCGGGATGTCGCTGCCTGGCAGGCCACGATGGCCAGGCTCGACGCCGAGCAGCAGGTCGCCAGACAGCTACGCCAGCACCAGCGCATGGCGCCCGACGAGGTCGTCGCCTACCTGCGCTCCCTACCGACACTGTGGGCCGATGCAGGACCCGAAGGACGCCAGGCACTCGCCTCGGCGCTGTTCACCAAGCTCGAAGTGGAGGGCTATACGAAGATGCGATACGAACTCACACCCGATGCCGTTGACTCTCGGTCTCGGCGCAGCCTTACCGGCGCAGCTCGAGACCGGTGGTCAGACAGGTGGGTTTGGTCGGGGCGAGAGGGGTAGCGCCAGCTTGACCCACCTTCGGTTCCGGCCTCGATTCGTGCTCGAGAACGTGACCGGACCGCTGGCGAGATCGTGGCCCGCCGCGTACCGGAAGGCCGGCTGATGGCGAAGCGGCGGCCCACCCGGCGGCAGCTCGAGGTCTTGCGCGCCTACATCGCGAGCCGGGTCAGTCGCAGCGGCGGCGTGCGAACTCAGCATCAGCGAGACGACGGTGCGTCAGCACCTCTCGGGGCTGTACCGGCGGACTGGGTGCCTGAACGCGGCGCAGGCGGCGTACTGGTTGGGAGCGGGTGGACTACTACGGTGACGACCGTCGATCCGACTCGGTGTGCCGACCGCAGGGCACGAGGTAGCGGCAGTGCCAGACCTAGGTACGGTCGTGTCGCACTTCCGGTCAGTCGGCGGGTGGCAGCAGCACGGAGCCACGCGGTACGAAGAAGGCCCGCCCCTCGCGGGACGGGCCTCCGTGCTAGGCCGCGACCGTGTCCGCGCCCCTTACTACTCGGTGGCCGCCACGGCCTCGGGACTGATGACGTAGAGCTGCTGGTCGATGACCGTCCAGATGGAGCCGTCGGGCGAGGTAGCGACGGGGTCGCTTGCAAACCAGCGGACCGTTGGCTCGACCACGTCCAGCGTGGATCCGTCCCAGCGGGCAGCGTAGCCGAACCAGACGATGCCGTTCGGCCACGGCACGATCGGGCTCGGCGGGTAACCACTTCTACGGCTTTCGTACGGGTGGGATGCCCACGACTCTCCGTCCCAGCTCAGGATGACCGCCGGGTCCGAGCCGGGACCGCTCATCGAGCTGATCCAGACGACACCGTCGCTACCGACCGCCATGTCGAACCAGTCCCGGCCGACGAGGACGACCCGAGGCACCCACATGGCTCGTACCTCACCACCGGAGTCATCCTTCCTTGGCCACGTCGGTACGTCCATGCGGGCTCGGCGCGGTGGCTGACGTTCATCCGCTCGTGACCGATCTCAGCGGGACGGGACCGGTCGACCCTCGAAGCTCGATCGAAGTGCGAAGTACGATGGTCTCCGGCGGCTGGCTCGCGTCCTCGATGCGCCTGAGCAGTCGCCTCGCCGCGGTCGCGCCGATCTCCTGGACTGGCTGCGCCACTACTGTCATCGGCGGTTCGAATATGGTCGTCCAGGGAAGGTGGTCGAAGCTCACTAATGACACGTCCGAAGGGATTTCGAGGCCTAGGTCGCGCACAGCCTCCAGCACGCCCAACGTCATCGTCTCGTCCGTGGTCACGATTGCGGTCGGCGGCGGCGGTGAGCGTAATGCTTCCGCGCTGACCCTGCGCGCGTCCGCGCGCTCGTAACGCGACCGCAGGATCAGGTCTTCGAGCACGGGCAGACCTGAAGATTGAAGAGCGGCGGCCCACCCGAAGAGACGCAGCGGGCTAGTCATGCCCTTCTCGGGCGTAAGGCTCCCCGCGATCAGCTCCGCGGCTGAGGGCGCGGTCCGTCCTTCCACAACGATCGCCACGCGCGTATGCCCGAGCCCTACTAGGTGATCGACCGCCGCGCCGCGCCGCCCCCACGTTGTCGACCACGACCGCGTCGTGGCCTGGCTCCATCGGGCTGCGGTCGAAGTAGACCACAGGAATCCCACGCTCCTGGACTTCCTTGAGGTGGGCGGTATCAGTCGGATCGGCGAGGGCGATGAGGATGCCGTCCACCCGCTTGTCGGCGAGCACCCCCACAGCCGCGCGTTCCGCAGTGAGGATCCTCGTCGGTGTTCATGAGGATGACCTCGAAGCCGGCCTCATGCGCCGTGTCGGCGATCACTCGTACCACCTGCGAGAAGAACGACAGCTGGATGTCTGAGATCACCAGGCCGAGGGTGCGCGTACGGCCGGAGCGGATGCCGCGGGCGAGCGTATTTGGTCGGTAGCGCAGCTTTGCCGCGGCCGCGCTGACCTGGGCTCGCGCTCGTGCGCTGGCAGGCCCATAGCCACCGAGGACACGCGAGGCGGTCGCACGGGATACGCCTGCCTCGCGTGCGACGTCGTTGATCGTCGGGAGCCCGGACGCGGACCGTGTTGGCATTGATGGCTCCAACGCTGATTGCCAGGAGCGCGCGGTCGGCCACGAGTCCAGGCTACTTGCCGTAACCCTCGGACAAGCCGCGAATGAACTGGCGCTGACTGATGAGGAACAGGATGATGATAGGTATGGAGGACATCACCAGTGCTGCGAATAGCACCGGCCAGTCGTTCAGGACTCGTCCGTACATCTGCAGCAGGCCCACCGGGAGCGTCTTGAGATCATTGTCATTGATGAACACGAGCGCGAATGCGAACTCGTTCCAGGCGAACAACGCCTGCAACAGGGCCGCGGACACGATGATCGGGCGCGACAGGGGCATGACCACCAGCCAGAACACCTGCCAGTTGGTCGCCCCATCGACGATGGCCGCCGACTCCATCTCGCGCGAAAGGGTGACCATGTAGGCGCGGATAAGGAACGTCGTGAAGGGGATCCGGAAGGCCGTGTACAGGACGATCAGCGCCCAGTACGTGTTGTAGATGCCCAGGGTCTGGAGAAGCCGGAAGAGCGGGATGAGCGCGACCGCAGGGGCCAGCATCATGCCGCCGAGGATGAAAATGGTGATGGCCCTCGCGTAGGGGACCTGATGGCGCGTCAGCGCGTATGCCGCCATGGAGCTGATGAGTACCACCGCGACCACCGAGGCGCTCGTGACCACGATGCTGTTGAACAGATACCGGACCACGCCGAGCTCCCACGCCCGCTGGTAGTTCTCCCAGCGGAGCTCGGTGGGCAATCCCCAGGGGTTCCCGAAAAGCTCCAGGTTCGACTTGAACCCATTGAGGATCGCCCAGATCATCGGGTACACGATGGCTACGACGATGGCGCACAGCACGATCCACGCGATGGTGCGCGAGATGGCGGACCGGACGCTGAGTCCCGTGCGGGAGCCCGATCCCCGGCGACGACCCTCTGGTTGATGGCGCGCGACGTCGGTGGTCATCAGTACTCGGCCGTGCTGCCGCGGGTCAGGACAAGCTGCACGGCCGCCGCGGTGACCGTGATCACGAAGATCACGACCGCGATGGTCGAAGCGTACCCGAACTGGTCGTTGAAGAAGGCGGACTTGTAGAGCCAGGAGGCCAGAGTGTGGCTTGAGTTGTTGGGACCGCCGGCGGTCATCACCCACACCTCGTTGAGCACGAGGAAGGCGCCCGAGATGGTGATGATCGTCGCCAGCAGGGTCATCTGACGCACGAGCGGTACGGTGATATGGCGAAAAGCTTGGACCTTGGAGGCGCCGTCGAGGTCGGCGGACTCATACAGGTCACGAGGGATCCGTTGCATCGCCACGATGAAGAGGATCGTCAGGTAGCCCACGTTCTGCCACTGACTCATGGCGATGATCGACCAGATGGCGGTCGCGGACTCTCCCAGCCACGAATGCTTGAACGCACCCAGGCCGACGGCGTCCAAGAGGCCGTTGACGAGCCCGATCTGCGGGTTGTAGACGAAGACGAACAGGAGGCCCACGACCGTGAGCGAGAGGACCGCTGGGACGAAGTAGATCGTGCGGAGAACGCCCTTGAGCCGGCCGCGGACGAGCTCCTCCAGGACTGCCGCGAGGACCAACCCCCCGGCGACCTGGCAGGTGACCGAGACGACCGCATAGGCGGTGTTGTTGAAGAGCGCCCCCCAAGCCACCGGGTCTGCGAAGAACTGTCGGTAGTTGTCGAGTCCGACGAAGGTCTCCGGCGTGAACGGACTCCAGCGGAAGAGGCTGAGGCGGATGTTCTCGACGACCGGGTAGTAGACGAAGACCGTGAGCAGCACCAGCGCAGGTGCGACCCACAGGAGCTTGGACCATCGGCCGAACCTGGTCGTTCCCGGCATCATGAGGTCTTCTCAGCAAGGGGTCGCAGATGGGAGGCGTTGCTGCCGCCTCCCATCTGCTGTCGGGGTCTAGCCGGCGGTCTCGGCCTTGGCTGAGGCCGCGGCGGCCTGCACGTCTGCCACCACGTCTTCGGGCGTCTTCGATCCGTCGAGGATCGCCTGGACGCCGTCGAGATACGCGTTCGCGACGTCGATGTGCGTCACCGTGTCGAGCCAGATGGCCATGCTCGATGCGGAGGTGATGTCGTCGACCACCTGCACGTTCGCCGGGAACGTGTTCTCGGCGGTCGCGGAGCCGACGATCGGGCTGAGCCAGCCGAGCTCTGCGGTGAGCTGCTGCGCGTTCTCGAGGCTGGTGAGGAACTTCAGGAAATCGACGGCGATCTCCGGGTGCTCGGAGCTCGGGTTGACGAGGAAGCCATCGGGAGCGCCTTCGAGGGCCCCGATGTCGCCGGCGGCGTCCGCGGGCGGCGGGAGCTTGGTGAAGTCCCAGTTCGCAGCGATCTCGGCCGGTGCCCCATTTTCTTCTTGGAGGACCTCGAACTCGACCGCCTCGAGGTAGTGCATCGGGGACTGGCCGGTCAGGAACATGGCCTGCGCGCTGGAGTGCGCGATGCCGTTCGAGCCCGGTGTCAGGCAGCGCTCGTTGATGTCGGAGAATGCCTGCAGCGCTGCGAGGTAGCCGGGGTCGGTGAACTCACCGGTGGCCGGATCGTAGTCGCTCGCGAGTGTGTCAGGCGGAACGAAGTAGGCATTCAGCTGCGTCATGAAGTGGATCGCCGGCCAGCCGAACTGATTGCCGAACGTGATCGGGTTTTCGACGCCGGCCTCCTTGAAGGCGTCACAGCTTGCCAGCAGTTCGTCGAGGTTCGTCGGGATCGCGAGGCCATTGTCCTCGAACATCTGCGTGTTGTAGATGAGGTACTTGGCATCGAGGGTGATGGGCACGCCGTAGAGGCTGCCGTCGTAGGTGTAGGCGTCAAGGGCTGCTGGGGTGAAGCTGGCCTGCCAATCGCCAGTCACGGCGTCGGACAGATCCATGGCGAGGTCACCGCGTACGAACTTCTTGGTGAAGTCGCCGGCCCACGAGAAGTAGATATCCGGCAGGGAGTTCGAAGCCGCGAGCACGCGCAGCTTGTCCTTGACGCCCTGGTCGGTCTCGGCGGTCATATCGATGCTGACGCCGGGGTTCGCCTCCTCGTAGGCGGCGACCACGGACTCGAAGTACGGCGTGTAGCGTGGGTCACCGTACTTGTGCAGGAAGCTGATGCTGCCCTCGAGCTCGTCCTGCGCGAACGCGTTCAAGGGCAGGGTCAGCGTGGTCACGACGACCGCGGCGACGGCTAGCAGACCGCGCAGCGTCCGGCGCCGGGGGCTACCGCTGGTGTGGGATCTCACGAGATACCTCCTCTTCCTTCTGGCCTAGGACTTGGCCGGTGACCCGACGGGTCGCTCATCGGCCGTCCCAGGTGCGGGCTGGACGTCCTCGATCCCGTGGCCGAAGGCCCCGTACGAGGAGCATGTGGTGGCCGCGGCTTGCGCGGCACTTGCGAGCGAGACCTCGAACGGCTCGCCGCGGATGAACGCCACGAGCACGTGCGCGATGAACGCGTCACCGGCTCCGAGTGTGTCGACGACGTGCGTGGGGTTCGCCGGCTGACGCCAGATGTCGCGGCCATCGGAGAGCAGCGCATCCGATGGGCCACGAGTCGCGAGCACCAGCCGGGGGCCGGCACGATGGATCCGCTCGATCCACGCGAGCGCCTCGTCATCATCCATGTCGGCGAGGCTGAACTCTGCGATGGTCGCGAATGGCAGGATCGGATCGAGGTAGGCCGCGTCGCGCCGGACCGAGAAGTCGAACGACAGCGGGGCCACGCGGGCCAGCCGGTCCAGCTGACCCTCGAGGTAACTGGACTCGCTGCTGTGTATGACGTCCGCAGACTCCAAGTACCGGAGGTCAGAGTCGGAAAGCTCGAAGACCGACACCCCGGGGTCGCCACCGAGGAACTCGCGGTTGCCGTCAACCAGCCCCACGTCCGCATGTGCGTTCGGACCGTGCATGACGCGAACGTACGAGGTATCGATCTGTTCTTCATGCATGCTGGCGAGCACGTGGAGTCCTGCCCGGTCGTCGCCCACCACTCCGACATATGCTGACTCCACCCCGATGCGTCGGGCGTGCACGGCCACGTTGAGGGCCTGCCCGCCCGGGAACATCAGACCGAGGTCGCGATAACGGTCGACGACGTTGTCGCCTACGCCGGCCAGCTGCATCGTTAGTAGGGCACCTTGAACATGTACCGCCGATTCTTGAGGTCGTGGCCGGTGGCTGCCTCGAAGTGCTCGGCGAGTCGGCTCATGACGGCGTCGAGAGCGAAATGCGATGCGAACGGTCGCATCGCGGAATCAACGCCGGGCAGGCTAAGATCCTTGGAGTCCACGAAGAAGGCCCGTTTCGTGTAGCGCTCCAGGAAGGCCTTCGCGCGCTCGTCGATCGGCCGTGTGGCCTCCTCACCGAGGAACTGGATGACGGCCGTGTCCTCGGTCACGACCTCCATGGCCCCGTGAAGGAACTCGGCAGAATCGAAACTCGCCGCGTCCATCCACTGCATCTCCTGCAGGTAGCACATGCTCAGGCAGTAAGCGGTCCCGTGGTTTGGGCCTGCCCCGATGACGTAGATGACCGGTGCATCGCGCAGTTCGCGCGCGATCGTCGCGTTGAGGTCCTCCGCCTCCCGGACGGCATCGACGAGGGCGGCCGGCAGTGCTGAGAGCGTCGCCACGTGCGACTGGTACTCGGCGTCGTCCATGTCGCCTGAGGCTCGAAGCAGGGCCAGTCCCAACAGCGCGAGCTGCACGCCCTTGGAATCCCCGGCGCCATGCTCGTCTTCGTAGCTCCAGGCCACGTCCGCTGCTTCCGCCACGGGCGTCCCAGCGCGCCGCACGACCGCAGCCGTCGTCGCGCCCTTGTCGTGGGCGAAGCGGGCCGCCTCGATGACCTCCGGCGTGGTGCCGGTGTTGGACGCGAGCACGGTGAGCGATGACTCACTGAGGCCCGCAGGGTCACGGTAGATGAACTCATTGGCTGACAGCGCGAAGACCGAGAACCGCGTCGAGCGTCGTTCCAACAGGTATTGCAGGCCCTCGTGCGTCAGTAGGCCGCCGCCGCTCCCGACGAGGAAGACGTTGCGCAGGCCGCGTTCCACGACGCTCGCGGCGAACGCATCGATCTCGGCGCGTTGCTCCAAGGCTCGCAGCATCCCGGCGCGAGGCTCGGTCGGCAGCGGCTTGAGCTCGGTCACTGCCTGCAGGACATCGATGGTCATTGGCTGACTCCTTGTTCGGTTGTGGGCTGTGGGCTTAGGGCCATGTCGCGTCCGGGCCAGCCGCGAGAGCGCCGTGGCCCATGAACACCCGATCGTCGAGGTCGGTGATGCCGCGCAACAGGGCGGAATGCACCGTGAACCACTGCAGTGGGACGAGCAGTAGGAACGGCGCGAGCTGGGGATGGACTCCGTCATAGTCGGCGACGTCAAACCGCAGCACGCGTGAGCCGGCTGCCTCGACCGCCGCGATAGAACGCTCCGTCATGGAGCGCGACTCGTCCGTGCCGAGGAGGGCCACGACATCAAGGCGAGAGCGCTCCAGCGCCTCCACGGGCCCGTGCCGGAACTCCGACGATTCGATGAACGAGCCTGCGACGCGGATGTTCTCCATGAACACCGTGAGCGCGAACTTGTAGCCAAGACCCACGAGCGGGCCACTGGCGAGCACGGTCATGGCCGTGGCGCTCAGGTACCGGCGCGCCTGCTTCAGGCTGGCGGCCTCGGCGCTGCGATAAGCGTTTCCCAGCATCTGCGGAAGATCAGGCATCTGTGCTAGGGCCCCCTCGGCGTCGCTTCGGTTCGCGCCGGCTGACAAGCGCCCGAGCTCCAGCGCGAAGATGGTGACCGCGGCCAACGGCAGTGCGTAGAGAGCGGTGGACTCATAGTCGATGACCTCGTCCGCCTCCGTGGCCATAGGGCTTTGGCGGCGGCGTGTCAGTGCGATGGTCGTGGCCCCGGCCTTGTTCGCATATCGCAGTGCTGCGAGTGTGTCCTCGGTGGATCCTGAGTAGGAGGCCAGGAAGACGAGTGCTCGCGGCCCAAGCCGCGCTGGACCGCGCCAGATGAGCTCGTAGCTGGTGAGCACCTCCGAGGGCACGGACGTGTAGCGGTCGGTCAGGTACTGGCCGCTGAACATGTTGGCCCAGGAGCCACCACTACCGACGAAGTAGACCTGGTCGAACTCGCCAGCCACGACCCGCGCTGCGAGCCGCCTGATCCGCTCGTTCTGGTAATCCAGGAACGCCGCCAGGTCGGCTTCGAGTCGGGGCGCTGTGAACAGGTCACTGCGTTTGGCGTCCTCCACCAGTGCAGACAGTCCCGCCATGTCCCGAGCTACCTCCACGTGTCCTGCGCGGGATCGCTCCGGCGACCTGAAGCGCCCGGACCCCGTTCGTACCAAGCGATAGTGAGAAGGTTCTCACTTCTGCACTGAGAACCTTCTCACTTGGGATATGCGGCTGTCAACCCCGAGCGGCCGCAGCCTGCAGAATTGAGGCTCCGCTGACGCCAGACGGACCACCTGACCTCAGGGGTCCTGCGATGAAGCGCACCCGTCTGCGTCTCGTGCCAAGTCCAAACGTGGAGGACCGGTGCGACGCCGCGCCACCACCTTCGATGAAACCCGTCGTCCTCGCGCTGGTGGCCGCACTCCGGGACGTCGAACGACGGCGGGGTCGAGGTACAGTCCCGGACCCTGCCGACACCCGGAGGTCCGCTGCATGAAACGAACGCTGCCCCGCGAGCTCGACGACCTCGGTGGCATGCGGGCGGCACGGTGGTTCCGCGAGTCGACCGCCGGCCAGTGGGACAACTTCGGTCCCGACGCCCAACGCGAGCAGCAGGACCGTGCCATCGAACGCTATGGCCTGGTCGATGCCGGCCTCGAGTGGTCGGTTGCCGCCTCGGGCTGGACCAGCGCCTGGCGCACGGCGACCTGGGAGACCATGATCAGCACCGCCCAGGGTGGTGCCTTCGACGTCCTCGTCGTCGGCTACGTCAGTCGCTTCCTGCGCAACCTGAAGCAGACGCTCATCGCGGTCGAAGACCATCTCCATACCGCCGGGGTGGTCGTCCTCTTCGCCGATGAACGACTCTTGAGCTCCGACCCCAGTTCCTGGGACCAGTTAATCCGCGAGGTCCACGAGGCCGAGGCCTACAGCCGGAAGCTGTCGAAGCGCGTCAGCGAGGGTTACGCCGCGAAGCGCCGACGGCTCGGGGTCCCCGGTGGCAACAAGATGCCCTACGGCCTGATCCGTGAGGGCAAGCCCTCCGTGCTCCGAGTGGACGAGGAGAAGGCCCTCGTGGTCATCCGTGCCTACCAGCAAAGACGGGGCGGGTACCGCTCGCCGAAGACAAGGCGGCCACGGGTCACGGTGCACACCCGACCATCCGGTCCGGAGGACGTCTGCTTGGCGACGCCTGGCGAAGCGGACCGTCGAGACCCATGTGGCGCGTCACGGCTGGAGCTGCCCCGGCTGGCATCGCGAGCCGCACGCGGTGCGACCCGGCGAACTCGCGGCCGACCATCCGGTCCCGCTCGTCCTCGGTGGCGAGCCGCTGCCCCGTCAGCCCGGCGTGCTATGCGCGAGCTGCAATGCGCGCAAGGGGTTGAGCCAGCGGCGGCGGTGAGCCTTGAGACCCGTGGACCGGGAGCCGCTACAGCTCCGGCTCGAGGCGGCTGTCGTAGACGGTACCCTGGACCTGGGCGTCGGACCCGAAGAAGAGCGTGGCGCTGAGGCCGTCATCTGCCCCGCTGCCGGTCAGCAACAGGATGGCCTGCCAGTCATCATGTGACGAGCTGTGGCTGACGCCAGCCAGCGGACCCTCCCACATGCCCTCATCGGTGGTGATCCTGAACGTGCCGCGCACGATCCCGGCTCCGGCTGTCGGATAGTCGTCCCACGATCCCTCCATGCGAGTCTCACCGTTCAGTCGGTCATCGTTGACGTGAAGGTGGGAGATGTACACGAAATCGCGGGTATGGACAGCGTCGCCGACCTCGAAGGTATGGGTCGTGTCCCCCTCGTGATCCCAGTCGATGGTGCCGGCCACGTCGACGGCCGGGATGTAGTCGTCGAACGGCTCGCTGTCCTGCGCCATCACGGCCGTCGACACGACCAACAGGCCAGTCGCGGCCAGCCCCGCCATCTTCAGGATATTCATGGTCCTCTCCTTCTCTTCCTGACCGGCGCCGGCCGGTCTTCGTCGGTGTGCGACCGGTCGGTCGCTGCTGGCGGCTACGTGCCGCTCTCGTTTGCCGCGGCCGTGATGACGTACACGTGTGATGGGCCAGGCTCCCAGTCCTCGGGGCCCTCGGTCCAGTCCACGCCTTTGACCCAGGTCGACCCGTCCGGTGCGGTGGCGATACCGTCGACGCAGATGCCCCTCAGGAAGTACTGCCACTCGTCACGATCGAAGCGACCGACGCCTCCACAGTTCGGGGGGTCGCCCCCCGATGAGGCGTTGACCCAGATGGACCCCTCCGGGTCGACATCGACCGCATCGCACTTGTAGCGAGTGCCATGGCAGTAAGGGGAATCACTGTTCCTAGCTTCGTTCTTGTAGACCGACCAGGTCGAGCCGTCGAAGTAGGCCAGGTCCTCGCCACTCCTGGATCCCCGCTGTGCCCAGAGGGCACCGTCCGCTGCGACTTCGGCGAGCCCGATCTCCCCCCAGCCCTGGTCGATCGGCGGAGCGATGTCCTCCTTCGGGCCCCACGACTGCCACCGGCTGCCGTCCCAGCGCGAGATCCGTCCTGGGTTCAACGTCCACACGATGTCACCCTTCACGGCGATGACGGCGTCGGGCTCCTGCAGGCGCGGGAGGGGTGGGAGGGTCGTCCGTGAGCCGTCCTGGATGCGTTCGATGGTGATCGACCGCTCCTCACCGCGCTTGAGGTGGGGGCCGTTCCTGGTGATCCAGAGCGTGCCATCCGGCTCGACCGCGAACGAGTCGTCGGCCCCGATGCCCTTCAGGCTGACGGAGATATCGTTGTCGAGGGAATGCAGCACCTTGCCCTGTCGGCGCCATAGGGCTCCATCGAGGCCGACGACATACCCGTTCTTCTGCGGCTTGCGACCAGCCTCTTTGAACCCGGGGTATCCCTCTGGGTCCCCGATGCGGATGAAGCTGTCACTACGAGGCAGCCAGATGGAGCCATCTGGGGCTGCCCAGATGCGGGTCGCCGGCTCGACCAAACCCCCGGTGATCGTCGCCCCCATCAGGTCACGGATACCGTCGCTCAGCACCTGGTACACCCCGGGCTCGACCTCCTCGACCGTGAGTGGGACACTGGGCAGGATGTCGGTCCTGACCATCAACTCGGGCGATGCGGTCGGCGAGGCGGTCGAGTTCGCCATCGGACTGGAAGCGGGCGATGCCGAGGCCGTGGACAGGGCAGCAAGGCCTGAGACATCACGCTGCTGCTGGTTGAGAGCTCCCGTGAGCACACCGCTGGCGGTCGCCATGAAAGCGACGGCGAGGAAGATCCTGGTGGCAGTGAACATGGAGTGGAAGCTCCTTTCGAGCGGCGGCAGGATCCCGCGCTGCTGGGGTGCCTGGTGGACGAGCGGAGCCAGCGCCGCCATCCGTGGCGGCGGCAGCCCGTCGGGCTCGTGCAGCCAGTCCTGCAACAGGGGCGTGATGTCCTGCGGCAGGTTCATCGGGCGACCTCCGGCGAGGAGACTGGCACGGAATGATCGTCGGTCTGAAGCGTGTCCCGGAGCTTCGCCACTGCCCGGTTGAGCCGGGAGTTGACGGTGCCAACCGGGACCCCGAGCGCCTCGGCCACATCCTCAAGCTTCAGGTCGAGGTAGTGGCGCAAGACGATGACCGTCCGCTGATCGACGTTCAGTTCTGCGAACGCCCGCTCCAGCTGGTCGCGAGCGTGGACGGCGCCGTAGGGATCAGGCGCCTGGAGCTCGCCGACGACCGGCATCCTCGGAACGGACCGGCGCGTCCGTCGGGCTTCGTCGGCGCAGGCGCGGACGAGGAATCGATACGACCAGGCCTCAAAGCGGGCCGGATCACGCAGCCTCGGCAGCTTGCGCCAGATGCCGAGGAGGGCGACCTGTGTCGCGTCCTCGGCGAGGTGTGGGTCTCGGAGGATCCGATAGGCCACCGCACGCAGACGGACGTAGACGCCCTCGCTGAGGGCCGCGAAGGCGGCCTCGTCTCCCCGCTGCGCGCGAACGACCAGTTCGATATCCATACCCGGACCGTTGTGAGCACCTGGTCTGGGTGCCTCTAGAGAGTAAGACCCCGAATTCACGGCGAAACCATCCACCACGTCGCAGGCTGGTCAGTGAAGCGAGCCCCGGCGCTGAGGCGGGCGCTGACCCGGGCTACCCACAGGGCGCGGACATGGGCGCCCGGGGGGACAACGTGGCCGCTAACACGCGCGGCCGAGTTTCTCGGAATTATGCCGAGGCGTGAGCGTGGGCTGAGCGTGGGCTGAGCGTGGAGGGGGTCCCACGGCGGACGGACAAGGGTGGCCTGGTGCCCTCTGGACGAAGGACCGATTGGCCATCGTCGCCGAACGGGAGTCTGGAGGTGGCCGTCGGCCTCAGCTGGTCACGCCGCGTGCGCGGCGGCGCCTGCGACCATCGCCGGGATCGCTCCCACGTGGATAGGTGGTGGTGGGGTGACCCCGGAGACCGTGGCGACCCGAGGGCCGGATAGCCAGGGGTGAGGGTCGCGTCGGGCTGGTCGAACGGCGCCTCGGACCGAGTCGACCCTGGCCGGGACCGCATCCCCGGCCCGCCGGCAGAACGGGCAGCATGCGCGGTCGGCCGTGCTGGCACGTTCGTGGTGCTCGTCGAGGTCAACCACGGCAGAGCCGAGGAGACGGGACACCGCGCGAAGGTTCGCGGTGCGCCACTCATAGATGCGGAACGAGCACGCCTCGCCCATGGGCGAGGCCGTGACCTCGTAGACCACCAGCGGGAGGTATCCGAACCGACTCACGTCCTGTCTCCGTCGAAGGGCAACATCGATGTGACCATGGCCCATGGACCGAAGATGGAAAGGGGCCCGAATGTCCTGTCGGCCGGGTAGTGCCACGCACCCTACCCCTCCGCACCTCCACGGCCCAAGCGGACCATCCGACCCGATGCCGGGGGTGGTGGCCTCTTGGGCCCGAGGCGTAGGCTGGGTCCGTCGGCCCTGCCGTGGGAGCCGCCATCGGAGGGCTGTCCGTGCGCTTCGGCGATCTCGAGGGTCTCACCAGCCTCCCCATCGATCAGGTCCGCGATCGGTTCCGCAACGAGGAGGTGCTCACCGTGCTGCCCGTGCACGACGAGGTGGGGTCACGCGACAGCCTGCTGGTGGCGACCACGACGATGGTCGCCATCCTGACCGGCGAGCCGGATCCGAGCAGGGGCTGGATGACCCGCTGGGCGGCCTGGGACGCGGTCCGGTTCGCCGACATGGGCGCCGCCGCGGGGCGCGACGATGAGTTCTTCTTGACCATCGTCATCGATCGGGTGCGCTTCCATGCCGAGCTGCACGGAGAGACCGGACGTCGCGGGCTGCGCGACTTCGTCGTGGCGGCGCAGGCCTCTCGGGCGGCGCTGGCCGCGACCTGGTGACCACGGCGTCCCATCGCGAGTCGTGAACCTGCTGATGCGCGCCCGATGGCGGCTTTCCCTGGGGTCAGTCAGACCGTGACGCTCGCGAGCCTTGCAGGACCGACCGCGGTCGGGCCACCCGCGGCTGGACCTTGCTGAGGGAGCCTCCCGGACCACGGTGGCGACCTCCCGGACCGCCGCGACATCGATGGTCCCCGGCGGCGGCGCCGGGGCATCGTACGTGCCGGCGGGCCAGCGTGATCTCGGATCCGACGACGACCAGATGCCCGCTGTGAGTCGGCCCATCCCATAGGCGAACGGGCCCATCGAGGCCGTCAGTCGATGCGGCGCTGGGGATGGTCCTCCGGCGAATTTGTCGCGTAAGGAGCTGGATCAAGTGCCGTGAGCGCAGCCTCGATGGCAGCAAGCCTCGCGAGGACTTCATCCATTCTCTGATCCAGCGACTCTGCCGAGTCGCGCCAGGGACCTCGCTGCTGGCCGACTGCCTGCGCCAGGCCGCGCGGCCACGGTCACCTGTGGCTGTACCTGGGCCGGGTGCTTCGACTGTGGCGTCGCCGCCTGCGTCATCGCCCTCGATGACGCCAGCTACGGACGCATCCGACCATCGACCGAGCGCGTCCGGAAAGCGATGGGCAACGACCGAGACGCCACGAACTCCGACCAGTGGAAGACCGCCATCGACTCCTATGCCGAGCGCTTCACCGTCCTGGGCCTGCATCCACCCAAGACGAGCGTGGTGCGCGACAAGGGCCACGACGAGCTCTGGCGCCTCCTCCATGACCAGCGTCGCCGGGTCATCGCCGCCATCGGCTACGGCACCGTGGCTTCGGAGAAGCGCTCACTCTGGGCCAGCCGCAGTTTCCGCGGCAACCACGCGGTCTACCTCCGTGCCGCGACGCTCGTGGACGGGGCCCGACAAGGTCCCGACGTACGACCCCCTCGCCGATGGGCGCTTCAAGGGCTGCCCGAACGGCCGGCGGCTCTGGCCCTTCTGGCTCGTGAAGGCCGCGACGGGCAACGTCCGCGACGGCAAGGGTCGGCGCCTGTACCCCGCCGAGGACCGCTGGATCGGTCTCGTCATCTCGAAGGCCAAACCCATCGGCGAGCCCGACGACGGTGTCGATCCCGGTGATCCCGAGGGCGGCGACACCCGACCTGCCGGATGTCACGGAGCTGCTCGAGGTCATCGCCGACACCGCGGGCGAGCTCGAGGACCACATCGCCGGACTCAGTGCCAGCCTGGAGGCGCTCCGTCCCTACCTGCCTGCGGCGAGCGCATCCAAGAGCGAGCCGGTCGACGGTGTGCGGCCATGACCCAGGCTGAGACACCGCCCCGGGAGGAGTCGACGTTCCGCTGGCTCTGGCGCTTCGGGCTCGTGCGCTCGGTCCTCGCCATCGGCTTCATCGGCGTCGCCCTCCTCCAGGTCGGCGCTCGAGAAGTCCTGCCCGACCCCAGCGAGCAGCAGTGGAACCTCGCCGAACTGGCGTTCGTGTTCTACTTCGCCACCGCCGCGGCCCAGGGCATCGCCGCCCAGACGGCAGCCCAGGTCCAGGATGCGACCGAGCGCAATGAAGGTGGCTCGGGCTAAGCCATGGCCATCGGTCCCGAAGTCAGCGACGCGCTCGACGCGATGCCTGCCCGTGACGTCGAGCGGCTCATCGAGAAGGCGCAGCGTCGCCTCGCGCGCTGCTTCGCCTGTGGCACCGACGGCGCCTTCCCCGCGACCATCACCTCGAAGCGGGGCGGTCGGAACAGTACCCGCGCCTCGATCCGCATCTGCGTCGGCTGCTGGGACCGGGCCACGCTGCCCGAGGCGCGGGCGACCGATGGGTAGGCCGGCCGCGCGCGACTACTGGCGTCAGTGGCGGGCGGCCCATCCCGCGTACCGTGAGAGGGAACGTGAGCGAGCGCGAGAACGACGACGCACCGGCTACCGCTCGCCGAAGACCTGCCGAGCCCGGGTCGAAGCCGAGCCCATCGCGGTCGCGCCGCATCCCCTACTGATTTGGGCGCAGGGCCTCGCCGCTGGCCTCGTCCGTGAGGACCGCCGGACCCACCTCAGCGACGAGCTCTACCCCGACGTCGTCAGCGAGATCCTCCTCGCCGCGCCTCGAGCGGCAGGACCCCGTGGCACGCGCTACCGCCTGGCTCCGTGCCGAGCGCTCCTGGCGCCACCACGTCGCGCCGCTGCTCGAGGTCGGCTGAGGCTGTGGATGCCACGCTCGCGGGTCTGCGCCTGTCGAGGCTGCGAGCGCCACACCGGCTCCTGCGGCTGGCCCACGACGAACGAGCGCCGCTGCGATCGCTGCGGCCGCCCTGGCTTCGCCAACCGCTTCCGGCAGCACGCCCGACCATCCGGTCCGGCGGACGTCAGCGCCTGGCGACAGCTGGCGAAGCGGACGGTCGAGGCCCACGTCGCCGGTCCACGGCTGGAACTGCCCTGGCTGGCATCGCGAGCCACACGCGGTGCGACCCGGCGAGCTCGCGGCCGACCATCCGGTGCCGCTCGTCCTCGGTGGCGAACCGCTACCGGCGCAGCCTGGTGTCCTCTGCGCGAGCTGCAACGCGCGCAAGGGCTTGAGTCAGCGGCGGCGCGGTGAACCTGGGAGCGCGCAGGGCGGTCATCGGCACCCGAGGTCCAGGCGCGATGCCTCGTCGCCGTCGACCGATAACCAGCGAATCGGGAACCATTTCCCTTGGAGCGGCAGCTATGGTTCGAGAGCGGCCAGACGGGCCGCCACCACTGGAGACCCGATGCAGCGGGATCTCGTCGAACGAGCGGTGGGGGGTGATCGAGACGCATTCACGGAGCTCCAACGCGGATCGATCGACAGGCTCTACGCCATCGCCCGCCTCATCCTCGGTGACGGCGACCGTGCCCAGGACGCCACCCAGGAGGCGCTCATCGCCGCCTGGCGTGGCCTCAGGGGCCTGCGTGACCCCGACAAGTTCGACGCCTGGCTTCGACGGCTCCTCGTCAGCGCGTGCTATCGCGAGGCACGCAAGGAGAAGCGCCGTGCGAACGCCGAGGGGCGCGTCCGGCCCATCGAGACGGAGACCGCCGACCCCGCTCGGGTGACCGCTGACCGCGACGAGCTTGATCGGGCCATCGAGTCCCTCGCTCCCGAGCAACGGGCGCTCGTCGTCCTGCACTACCACCTCGGGCTTCCGATGCACGAGACCGCGCTGGCGCTGGGCCTGCCGGTGGGCACCGTGAAGTCCCGATTGCACCGAACCAAACAGCAGATGCGCGCCACGCTCGAGGCGGACGCGCGTCGGCCCCTTCTTGAAGGGGGCGCGCCATGACGTCACATGACGGCCTGGATCGCCGCCTGACCGCCCGGCTCGACGAACGCGCCGCTCCGCACGCACCCCGAGGCCTCTCCGAGGCCACCACCGAGCGCGTGAACGCGACGCGGCAACGTCCCGCCTGGGCCACCACGGAAAGGTGGATCTCCATGGAGACACGCGCACAGTTCGGGGCCGTGCCCCGCACCGTCCTCCTCCTCGCCACCCTGGCCCTGCTGACCGCGCTGGCGGCCGGTGCCATCGCCATCGGGGCCAGCACCACACCCAAGCTCCCGCCAGCCTTCGGCGCGGCGGGCAACGGGCTCATCGCCTTCGAGCTTGACGGGGACATCTGGGTCGTCGATCCCGAGACGGTCGAGCGACGGCAGCTCACGTCAGGTCCGGCCTTCGATAGCAGTCCGTCCTGGTCACGCGATGGCACGCGACTCGCCTTCCTGTCGGAGTCGGAAGCGGGGAACGAGGTCAGCCTCGTCGTGACCGACGCCCGGGGCGACGACCCCGTCGCGATCGCAACGACCGCGACCGGCGACTACGCCATGGACCCGTGGATCGAATGGTCCGAGGACAGCACTGAGATCATGTACAACGCAGTCGTCCCGACCTCGGATCGGGTGGTTGCCCGTACCCGTCGGATGGCATGGGACGGTGTGGGTCCCGTCTTTACGTGGTCTCGGTCGATGGCTCTGCTCCGCCTCGCCAGGTCGGCGACTCCGACCTCGACGCTCGTGGCCCGGCGCTTTCCCCGGATGGCGTGACCGTCGCCTTCGGCGGTGGCGAGGCCGGGTCGAAGGCTCTCTACCTGATGGACTGGGATGGCACCCACGTGCGAATACTGGAAGCCATCGACCCGACGACGGCGTATGCGGCATTCGCACAGCAGTCGTGGTCGGCCGATGGGCAACGCATCGTCACCCACGACGATTAGAGTCCGGCACACAGAAGATCTGGCTCGTCGAGAGAGATGGCTCCGGCGCGACACAGATCTCGGAGGGCTCCACACAACAGTTCTGGCCCACCTACGCGCCGGATGGCAGTGCCATCGCGTGGAACAACGAGGATCCGGCTCGGTCATCTGGACACCTGGCGACGGACCAGTGCGGTCGTTCATCAATGAAGGCGAATGGTCGCCGGATGGGCGGCGCTTCGTTGCGGTGCGATTCCGGCACTCTCGTCGTCACCGACCCTCAGGGTGAGGTGCTTGCAGAGCTCGGGACTGCCGACAGCGGCGCCGACACCGGTCGCTGGCAGCGGGTCGCTCCCTAGCGGGCGCTTGGTACGTCAGCCGACGCCGCGATCACCGTCGCGGCGTCGGCAAGCACGCTCTGACGTATGCAACACGCGCAAGCGCGAGCGCTGACCAGCGGCGCCCACAGGGCGCTGACGCCGGCGCCCGGGGCGCCTGTCGGGGCTGCGAGTGCCACACCGGCACCTGCGGCTGGCCGACGACGAACGAGCCGCGCTGCGATCGTTGCGGTCGTCCGGGCTTCGCCAACCGCTTCCGCAAGACGCCAGACCACCCGGTGCGGCGCACGTCGGCCTGGCGACGGCTGGCGAAGCGGACGGTCGAGGCCCACGTCGCGCGCCACGGCTGGTCCTGTCCTGGCTGGCATCGTCGCTCCGCACGCCGTGCGACCGGGCGAGCTCGCGGCCACCATCCGGTGTGTCAATGGCCAAGTCGAAGTCCCCACTGGTGGCCAAGAAAAGTCCCCACCCCGAGCGGTGGTCTCAGGCGGTCGGTCGGCAGCGCACCTCCTCGTTGTCTGGCTTCCTTCATCCGGTAGGAGTCACCTGACGTGACGACGGTAGTGGCGTGATGGAGCAGGCGATCGAGCAGGGCCACCGCGGTGGTGTGCTCGGGCAGGAAGCGACCCCAGGATTCGAAGGGCCAGTGGGACGCCACCCCGAGGCTGCGGTGCTCGTAGGCGGCGGCCACGAAGCGGAAGAGCAGCTGGCTGCCGACATCATCGAGCGGCGCGAACCCGAGGTCGTCGATGATCACCAGGTCGTGGCGCAGCAGGCGCTCGATGACCCGACCCACCGAGTTGTCCGCGAGCCCGCCATAGAGCGTCTCGACGAGCGAGGCCGCCGGCAGGTAGCGGACGCGACGACCTGACACCACCGCGGCCTCCCCGATGCCGAGCAGGATGTGGGACTTGCCGGTGCCCGCGGGTCCCACCAGCACGACGTTCTCGGCGGCAGCGATCCAGTCGAGGCTCGCGAGATGGTCGAAGGTGGCGCGGGGCACCGAGGACTCGCCGAGCACGAAGTCCTCGAGCCGTCGGGTCACGGGGAACCCCGCGGCCTTGCGCCGGGTGCCTCGTTGGAGGCATCACGGGCACGCGATCTCGGCTTCGACCAGGGTGCGCAGCAGCTCATCGGGTGGCCAGCGTTGGACCTTGGCCGTCTGGAGCACCTCGGGTGCCAGCCGCCGGACCGCGGCGAGCTTCAGGCGCTTCAGGCCGGCCTCGAGATCGGCATCGAGGACCGCTGGCGTCGCGGGCTCACGAGGCTTCCTCGAGGGCATAGGCGGCGAGGGACCGCACCGGCACCGCCGGCAGGCCGGTGAGTGGCGCGCCGGCGGCCCGTGGACGGCTCACCCCGGCTCCGGCGGCGAGGATGGCGCGGATGTCGGCGGCCCGGAAGCGGCGATGGGCGAGGGCACGTTCCAACGCCGCGATGAGCGCGTCGTGGCCATGGGCGCGCTCGAGCTCGACGATGATCCCGAGCTCACCCGAGAGCTTCGTGGTCCCCGCCGCGGCCGCGGCGCGCAGGAAGGCCTCGGCCACCGGGCCGAGGTCACAGAAGGCCAGCTCGGCGGGTGTCCGGGGTCGCAGGGCCCGGGCAGGCTTCATGGCCGGACGGTCATAGTGGGCATCATCGAGGCTCATCTCACCCGGTCCCACCAGGCGGTGACGGGCGATCTCGGTGTCCCGGTGACGGATGACGAGCTCGGGTCCCTCGAGGTGGAGTCCCACCCGCTGACCGATGACGCTCCCCGGCACGCTGTATCGGGCCGAGCGGAAGCGCACCGTGCGCAGCTTGTCGACGGTGCGGGCCTCGACCGACCCGGTGGCCGGGCGCGACGACGGCAGCGGGCCCAGCAGCGTCCGTTCGACGAGCGAGGCGCTCATCGGGCACGGCCATGATCTCGCAGTGGAGCCGGGCGTTGACCTCGGCACACCAGGCCGATCGCAGCCACGTTCGCGTCTTCGATCGTCGCCCAGGGTCCGAGACCCACCAGCAGGTCGGATTTGGCATAGCCCACCAGGTTCTCCACGAGCCCCTTCGATTCGGGGTCCCCGGCCTCACAGAAGTCGGGCCGGACGCCGTAGCCGGCCGCGAAGGTGACATAGGCCGGCGCCGGCACCACGACGTTGGCCACCACGCCGCCCTTGAGACAGCCCATGCGGTCGGTGAGCGCGACGGCGGGCACCCCGCCGAGGAGCTCGAAGCACTCCGCGAGCAGCGCCAGCGTGGTGGCCTGGTCCTGGCGTTGCGCGAAGCGCACGAAGCGCCAGCGGCTCCAGGCCAGCACGGCACAGAAGACCTTGCAGCGCCCTCCTCGGCCCCAGTCGAAGACGAGGTGCTCGCCGGGCACCGGCTGCCAGGGCCGATACGTGCGGCGATCCCGTCGATCCTCGGCCTTGGCCTGCGCCACGGCGCGGCGCAGGTTGCGGGCCGAGCCGGTATAGCCCGCGGCCCGACAGAGTGCCAGCAGCCGCTTGGCACTGATGCGGCCCTTCGTGGCCTTGACCTTCCGTGATCACGGCGCTGACGGCGTCGGTGTTGTGCGGCCGGGCTGGTCGCTCGGCTGTCTGGCGTGCCCGGCGCTCGACGACCCGGCGCACGGTCTTGTGGGTCGTGCCGCAGAGCGCCGCGGTGGCGCGATAGCTGCCGAGCTCCGGCATAGGTGGTGAGGATGTCCAACTGGTCCCTCGCAGTCTTCACAATGGGTGTCCCTCGGGGTGGCACTGGGGTGGCTTGACATCGCCACTGTGCTGCCCCGGGGGATCACCAGGGTGGTCAGGATGGGTCGAGGGGTGGGGACTTCTTGTTGGCCACCAGTGGGGACTTTCTCATGGCCACGGACACGGTGCCGCTCATCCTCGGTGGCGAGCTGCTGCCTACGCGGCCTGGCGTGCTCTGCGCGGGCTGCAACACGCGCAAGGGGTTGAGCCAACAGCGACGCTGAGGTGGGCACACGGACGGGCCTGACGACCGGGGCTGGCGTGGAGCTGCGCTACGCCTGTCGAGCCATCGTGAGGTCGGTCGTCACCACCCGTTCCCCATCGGCGTGCTCGATCATGCAGGCTTCCATGCGGTCCGTCCCACGAACCGGATGGTGAAGATCTCGCTGACCGTCCGTCCTTCCTGTCGGCCCTTGAACTCGACGTCGAGCTGGTCCTCGTCGACCCATCCGCCACGATGATCGCGGATCGCGAGCCGGTTCATGCTGAACATGTGCACGACCCCGTCCGAGGGGTCGTACCCCGATCAGCTCATCCTCCTCCAGGGTGCCCAGGGCCTCGATGGTGGTCTCCATACGGCCGCGGACGCCCCATCCATCCGCCGCGGGCTCGAAGTGCCAGCGCCCGGAGACCGCCGACGTCGTCCCCTCAGCGTGGAGCGACCCGGAGACGACCCAGTCCCCCGCGAACGCCTGGAGCCTTGATGCCTCCAGGGGATCGCCATCGTTCATGGCAGTGTCTCCCACCCCATCGCCTACCCCCGTCGCCAGGGGAACGTAACACGGTGGTCGGCGCCGCCAGGGCCTGGGTGGGCACCCGTGGTCCCGGCGAGCTCGCGCCGACCATCCGGTCCGCTGGTCCTCGGCAGCGAGCCGCTGCCGGCTCGGCCCAGCGTGCTCTGCGCGAGCTCTGGTCGGGGCCCGGAGACACTCAGCCTTACCGGCCCAGGAAGTCGTTCAGCAGCCCGGCTGCTCGGCCTGGGTCACCGAGCCATGGGGCGTGGCCGGTCGGCAGCAGCTCCAACCGTGCGTCAGGGAGCTCGGATGCCACCCCGCGGGCCACATCCAGACCACCGAGCGGGTCACGCTCGCCCCAGATGAGCATGGTCGGCACAGAGATCCCGCGTAGTTCTTCCGGTCCGATCTCGAGCTCCGGCGACCAGCCCGAGGGTGCGAGCGTCGCGCGAAGCTCGCTCACGTTGGCGTTCGCAGCGACCCTATCGTGACCCGCCGCGATAAGGGCCTCGATCTGCTCTGGGTAGTCGATGATGGTCTCCCCCTCGCCCATCATGGCCATGCTGCCCACGACCGTCTCCCGGGAAGGCGGCGACATCTGCCGTGGAGGGGCAGCAGGGTCTGGGTACGCAAGCTTGAGCAACGGCGGTGGGACGCGCGTCCCCGGGGAGAGCGGCGGCGCCCCGAGCAGCACCAGTCGACGGAGTCGGTCTGGGTGGGCGAGTGCGAACCAGAGGGCCCACGTCCCGCCCATGGAGCTCCCGACCAGCGCGACATCCTCGACGGCCAGCGCGTCGAAGAGACTGTCGATCCACGCTACGGCGCCATCACGATACGACGCTCTCGGGCCATCGACCGCGTCGCTCAGCCCGAACCCAGGCCGGTCGACCGCGATGACCCGGAGACCCTCGAGGCGTTCGATGAGAGGCAGGAACAGCAGTGCCGATGGTCCACTGCCGTGCACTAGGATGACCGGCGGGCCCTCTCCTGATTCGATGGCATGGACCCGATGTCCCGCGCCCATCTCGAGGTATCGGCTCGTCGCTGACGACCCTGCGAGCACCCTCGCATGGGCCTGCATGACCTCGTCGGGATGGAGCCAGTCCATATCGGATGCAGCGTCGGTGGTCGGATGGGTGGACATGGTGACCTCCGAAGTGTGGCTCGGACCATTCGGTCCGTCGGTTCCTGCCACCCTGTGACTCGGCGCAGGGCGCGTCCAGTATCATTTCTGTACCGGCTGTCCCCGACTTGGACGGTTCGCATACCCGTCAAGCCGCGGCAGAGGTCCTAAGGAGAACTCCCGCATGCCCACCTACGGTCAGTATTGCCCGGTCGCGCGCGGTGCGGAGATCTTCGCCGAACGGTGGACGCCGATCATCATGCGCAACATCCTCTGGGGCTGCTCGACGTTCAACGACATCGCAGCGAGTGCGCCGGGGATCTCACGTGCGCTGCTGGTCAAGCGGTTGCGGGGCCTGGAGCACGCCGGTCTCATCGAGACATCCGAGAAGCCGGACGGACACGGCTCGCTCTACACGCCGACCCTCGTCGGGCAGGCCCTCGAGCCGGTGCTGACCGCGCTCGGCCTCTGGGCCGACCAGTGGACCGACGTCCGACCGGAGCACGCTGACTCCGGCATCGTGCTCTGGACGTGGTGCAACGTCTATCTCGAGCATGAGCTCCTGCCTCAGGAACGGACGCTCGTTCGTTTCGACTTCGAGTCGCTGGGCCGGCCGAAGACGTCGTGGTTCCTGATCGAAGACCAGGACGCCGAGCTGTGTGCCTTCGCTCCCGGCTTCGAGGACGACCTCGTGGTCACGATCGAGACCCCTTGCTCTTCGCCCAGTGGCACC